>NZ_DASUIN010000012.1:0-248652 GCF_036273115.1 Aquabacterium sp. | reverse complement strand
AAGCAAAAGCTCGACATCATCCATAAGGCCGGCAAACAGTTGCTGTCCCTCGTCGACCAAGCGCTGCAACTGGCCCATCTGGAGCACCACGCCGAGCCCTGCGAAAGCCGTCGGGTGGACTTGCTGCCGGTGCTGACCGATGCGGTCGACATGCTGCGCGACCGCGCCACCGCACAACAGCTGACGCTGACCCTGGAAGCCTCTCCCTGCGCTGCCTGGGCCGAGCCCCAACGTGTGCGCGAAGTGGTGCTCAACCTCTTGAGCAACGCCATCAAGTACAGCCAAGCCCAGCGCACCATCTGGCTGCGCTGCGGCCCCGTCCCGCACAACCCCAACCAGGTCTTCATCGAAGTCCAGGATCAGGGCGTGGGCATTGCCGCCGATGCATTGCCCTTGCTCTTTCAGCCCTTTACCCGGCTGGAGCCCACGCGCGCCATGGCCAGCGGGCACGGCTTAGGCCTGGCTATCTCGCGTCGTCAGGCGCAGTTGATGCAAGGCGACATCACCGTCAACAGCCATGTCGGTCAGGGCAGTGCCTTCCGCCTGATCTTGCCGGCGGACCTCAGCTTGCAAGACACCCTGCCCTCCACTGACGAGTTCGAGGCCCAGCACTACGCCCCCGCGCTGCCGCCCATGCAGTTGGTCTACGTGGAAGACAACGCCATGAACCGCAGCCTGGTCGAATCCGTGCTGGGCGCCTACCCGCAGGTGGACGTGGCCCTGGCCGGCACGGTCGCCGAGGGCCTGGCCGTCATCGAGCAAACCGTCCCGGACGTGGTGCTGCTGGACATCACCCTGCCGGATGGATCCGGCCAGGACATCTGCCGCCTCATCCGCTCCGAGCCCGAACGGCATCAGCCGCTGCTGATCGCCCTGAGCGCCGATGCCCTGCCCCAGCACATCGCCGCGGCCATGGAAGCCGGGTTTGACGAGTACTTGGTCAAACCGCTGCAAATCCATCGTCTGCTTGAGGTTTTAGCCAATACACGCCAGGCCCGCCTGAGCATGAGCAGCCAGCACTGAGTCGTGATTAACGCGGCGCATCGCCCACGTTTCCCCCAGTGTCCGTTCATGGCAGATCTTGTCTGAAAGACCTACACTAAAGACTCCGAAGGCGCATTGCCACAGGAGCTTTGCCATGACCGACTTCACCCCCGTGTCACCCACTGACCCGGCGCCCTGGCGAGGAAGTACATCCGCCCGACGCTCATCCCTGCCTACTGGCGTATCTGACACCATGGCCGACGACGCCCAAAGACTGCTAGACGAACTTCACGTGAGGCACGACGCCTTCGAACAACAAGGCCAAGTGCTCAAGCAAGTGCAAGTGGCCTTGCAGCGCGCCCAAAGTACCAACCAGGAGTTGGCGCTGGTGGCCGATCGTGTCACCGATGCGATCCTGATCTGCGATGCGCAGCGCTGCATCAAATGGGTCAACCCCAGCTTCACCCGCCTCACCGGCTTCACCTTGACCGAGTGCCACGGCCAGCTCACCGAAGAGCTGCTCAGCGGCCCACACACCGATCCCGCCGTCATCACCCGTGTCAACCAGACCCTGGCGCAAGGCCAGGCGGTCGACAAGGTACAGGTCTGCCACCACCGCAAAGACGGTGAGCCCTTCTGGGTGGAGCGCTCGGTGCAGCCCATCATGGGCCCGGAAGGCCAGATCAACCGCTACATCGAGGTGCTGACCGACATCAGCGCCGCGCGCCGCGCCGAAGCCGAGCACGCCTTGCGCCTGCAAGCCGAAGTGGCGCTGGCCACCAAAGCGGAATTCCTTTCACGCATGAGCCACAGCATGCGCTCGCCGCTCAATGCCATTCTGGGCTTCACGCAGTTGCTCGACATGCTCGACGACCGCTCGCTGCCCGAGGCCCAACGCCGTCAGATCAGTCACATCCACACGGCTGGGCAGGAATTGCTCTCGCTGCTGGATCAGGCACTGGAATATGCACGGCTGGATGAGCGCGCCGTGGGCATTCGCCCGCAGCGCATCGACCTGGGCATCATGCTCAAGGAAATCCGCGCCTCGCTGGAAGACGAAGCCACCTCCCAGGAAATCACGGTGGTGGTCGACAGCCAATGCCCCCCTGTGTGGGCCGACCCCCAGCACACCCGCGCCATCTTGTCGAACCTGCTGAGCAACGCCATCAAGTTCAGTCCATCAGGCTCGACCGTCTGGCTCAATGCGCACATGTCGCAAGACGAACGCATCGGCGTGGTTGAAATCAAGGATCAAGGCTTCGGCATCGAACAAAACGATCTGACGCGCCTGTTCAAGCCCTTCACCCGCCTGGACACCGGCAGCACCAAGACCCGCGGGCACGGCCTGGGTCTGGCTGTGTCACAGCGCCTGGCTGAACTCATGCACGGCAGCATCGAAGTCAGCAGCACCTTGGGGCGTGGCAGCGTGTTTGCGTTGAAGCTGCCCCTGGCCGAAGGCCTGAGCCCGAACAAATTGGGCACCAACCGCAGCAGCGAGCCCCCGGTCATGCTGCCACCGCTGCGCGTGGTGCACATCGAAGACAACCCACTCAATCGCAGTCTGGTCGAAGCCATGTTCAGCGCCTACCCACAGGTGCGCCTGCATTCGGCTGAAACCGCAGCGGAAGGGCAAGCCGCCATCGAGTCGATGAACCCCGATGTGGCGCTGGTCGACATCAACCTGCCCGACGGCAGCGGCCTGGATCTGTGCCGACGCATTCGTGCCCAATCGCAATTCCGCCATCTGCCCATGATTGCCTTGAGCGCTGACGCCTTGCCCGAGCACATCGCCAAGGCCCTGCAAACCGGCTTCAACCACTACCTGGTCAAGCCCTTGCAGATCACGCGCTTGTTGACGATCTTGTCGACCTTGCCGACCACGCAAGCGGCCCCACCCCACGCCTAATGCCAGACCGGGCCGCTTCGGCGGCTCAGTCTGCGCCCAGGCGCTCGGCGGTCCAGCGCACCAGGTCGAGCCACATCTGGCGAATCTCCGCGTCTTGCGGGGTGCGCAGCGCGCTAGGCAGCTCGATGGTCACCACCGGCACCTTGCGGTGCACGCCACCGTAGTTGCCCAAACTGCCCGGGAAGATGCCGACCTGATCGAGGTACAGACGCCCGAGCCGCTTTGGTGGCACCGTAGGGCCATCGAAGTCGAGCACGCCATAGGGGGCATGCACCGAGACAATCAGATCGGGCTTCCACTGGTCCATTTCGTTGTGCACCCAGCGAGATTCGGGCTCTGACAAGGGCTTGGGCCCCGGGTAGCGGCGCGGGTCCTTGCGGGTACGCTGGTTCCAGTAGAACGAGGCTTCCTTGTCCCAATTGGGAGTGGGGAAATTGCGGTTCAGATCCACCCCATTGGCGTTGGTCCGCTGAGGGCGGTCCAGCAACATGCCATCGGGGTTGATCAAGGGCACGAAGCGCCAATGCACATTGGACGGAATCTCGCGCGCGGTGGCGATCCAGTGCAGCACCAGCGAGGTGGACGACAGCTCATCGCCGTGCATGCCACCCAGCACCAGCACTTTCAATCGGGCTTGGGGCGACACCACATCGCGCAGCAACAAAGGACGCCCCCGCACCGAACGACCCGATGTTTGCGCCAGATCGGCGTCGGCACACACGGCGTGGGGCAAATTGGGCAAGCGGCGGGTCACCCAGTCGCAAAAGCCTTGGGCCGTGGTCCATTGCCGCAGGGCCGGTGGCATGGCGCCTGGCCCAGCCTGGGCTGCCAAGGAGGCAGTTGGCGCCAGGAATGCCGCGCAGACAAGCACAGCGGCTCGCCAGTTCGCCAAACCCGCCCCCGAAACACGCGCCGCCATAAGCCGCCCGCCTTCGTCAGCGCGCCAAGGCCTTGAGCGCCTGCTTGATGCCATCACTGACCGACACATCGGGAGGCAACTGCTTGAGCGCCGCCTGCGCTTCCTTGTCGGAATAGCCCAGCGCGATCAAGGCTTGCAAGATGTCGCCTTGCGTGTCGCCCGCCACAGCAAACCCAGGCTTGGACAGCACCGGAGCCAGCTTGCCTTTGAGTTCGAGCAGCAAACGCTCGGCGGTTTTCTTGCCCACGCCCGGCACTTTGACCAGGCGCGAGGCATCCTGGGCCGATACGGCCTGCGCCAGTTCGTCGGTGTTCAAACCCGAGAGCAAAGCCAGCGCAATGCGCGGCCCCACGCCACTGATCTTGATCAGCTCACGGAAGGACTCGCGCTCCCCCGAGGTCAGAAAACCGAACAGCAGCTGTGCGTCTTCGCGCACGATGAACTGGGTCAGCAAGGTGACCTTGGCCCCCAGTTCGGGCAGGTTGTAGAAGGTGCTCATGGGCACCTGCACTTCATAGCCCACGCCGTTGACGTCGACCAGCACAAAAGGGGGCGCCTTTTCAGCCAGCACCCCCACGAGACGGGAAATCATCGGCAGGAACTCAGCGGCGGAACAGGCCCAGACGCTGCGCTTCCAGAGCGGCCTCGGCACGAGAGGACACGTTCAGCTTGCGGTAGATCTGCTTGACGTAGTCGGCAATGGTGTGGCGCGACAGGTTGAGCTGTTGGCCGATTTCCGGCAGCGTGAAGCCCTTGGCCACGCGCAGCAGCACTTCGTTTTCGCGGTCGGTCAGCTGCACGTGCGGGGTCACGGTGTCGGGCTGCTGGGCCGGCTGCATGCGGGCCTGGGCGGTGAAGTACTGAATCACGCGACGCGCAATGGAAGGCGACAGCGGTGGCTCGCCCTGGCTGATACGGTGCAGCTGTTCAGCCAACTGCTCGCGCGACTGCTCCTTGAGCAGATAGCCAAAAGCCCCTGCTTGCAGCGCGGGGAAGAGGTGGTCGTCGCCGTCGTGAATGGTCACGACCACCGACTGCACATCGGGCTGCTTCTCACGCAAGGCCTGCACCACTTCCACGCCCGAACCATCGGGCAGACCCAGGTCGATCATGGCCACGTCAAAGCGCATGGCACTGACCAGTTCCAGCGCGTCATGAATGCGCGAGGCTTCGCTGATCTGGGCATCCGGAAACACCTGCAGTGCCAGTGTCTTGAGCCACGCACGAATTTCGGGCAGGTCTTCAAGTAACAGGATTTGCTTCATGGATGGGGCCTCACTTCAAGTATCAAAATTGGGAGCTGGCAGGAAAGATCGAGGAGTACCCCGACGCCACTGCCGCACCTCGCATGCTAGCAGCCACAGCCGCCGCTGCGGGAGAAGATGCAGGCTTGGGAGCCTGCATGGTGGCAACTTCCAACGGCAGGGTCAAACGAATCACGGTGCCGAAGCCCGGCCCCGACTCGACCAGGCACTGGCCATTGAGCTGCTTGGCCCGGTGCTTCATGCTGGTCATGCCGTGACCACGGTCGGGCCGGCTGTCGAGTTCCAGCGGAATGCCCTTGCCGTTGTCCTGGATCAGCAACACAAAATCATGCTGATCCAGGTGCACGTCCGCCTGGATGATCACATGCGAGGCACTGCTGTGCTTGATGATGTTGCTGACCGCCTCGCGCACGATCCGGGTCGTTTGCACGTAGGTGCGCGACGACAGCGGCTCTTCGATCGTGTCGTTGGGGTTACGCCACTCGCACTCGATGCCCGCCTGGCCCAGTCGGGACACCACCTCCGAACGCCAGTCGGCCAACGCGTCCGACAACACCATGGGCCGCCCAGTCAGGCCCCGCACCGACAGACGCATTTCTTCCAGCGCCTCACGCGCCAGCGTGGAAATGCGGTCGTTGTCGCTGGTGTGAACAATGGTGAGCAACTTGGCACCCAGGTCATCGTGCAGATCGGCGGCGATGCGCTTGCGTTCTTTCTCGGCGATCTGCTCCACACGCAATTCGGCAATCTGGTTGAAGTTGCGCTCGATCTCGGCGCTGATTTCCTGCACGCGCTTTTCCAGTTGCTGGCGCGCGCCTTCTGCGGTTTTCAGGGCCCGCGCATACACCTGGATCAAGCGCACGGCCACCGCCGCGTAAAGCAAGGGCATGACCAGATGGGTGACGTGCACGCCCCACAGGCGCACCACCCCGTTCTGGTACGACAGTTCGATGCCCAGCACCGCCGCCACGGCCCCAAGGGCACCGCTCATCAACCAGAACTCGGGTCGGCGCCCCTGGCCCGTGACCCAGAGGAAGCACCCGATGGCCGCAAAGATCTCCAGCGCGAACAGCACATACCAGATGCGTGCAATCAGGAACAGGCGATCCGGCCCCACCAGCAGGCTCAAGGGCAGCAAAAAGCACTGCGCCCACAAAGCCCAGTTCAACTGACGCCGGCGCTTGCCCCGAGACAGAAAGCGCATGCCCTGGCCGGCATAGCCCAGCAAGAACTTGATGGCAAACGCTGTCATGGGCGCAAACATCATGGCCAACAGCACTTCCATCGCGGTGTTATCGATGGGTGTGTCCTGCAGCCAGAACTGACCGGAAATGAGCGACCAGCCCAGCGTCAACAAACCGAAAAACACCAGGTAATCGAGGCGGCGCACCCAAGCCAAGCCCAAGGCGAACAGACCCAGCACGCCCAACACCCCACCCAGCACCTGCGACAACGTGCTGGTCCAGAAGGCATAGCTGTTGTGCAGCGCACGAATGTCTTCCATCGGCCCCACTTGCACCACGGCCAGCCCGCCAGCGCGTTGACGCGCGGTGACCCGCTTGATGGGGTAACCCACCACCTTCAAGTCCAACTGGTTACCACCATGTTTGAGCAAGGACGTGGGCAGCGGCACCACGTGCGACTGCGCACATTGCCGCGAGTAAGGCTCGGTCATGCGCCCGCCTCGGTAGACCAGGTGTCCATTGAGATGAACCTCGACCGTTGAGCAGGCGCGCTCAATGTAAGCCCCGATCAGGCTGGTGTCCTCGACCGCATTGCTGGGGTTGGCCTGGAAATCGAAGCGATACCAGACCGCCCCCTGGTAGTTCGGGTGCGAGTTGGACCAGTCATCGGGCAAGTTGACCGCACGGGCCTCCTGATCACCCGGGAAGGTCGGCGTGTCGGCCGCCACGGCCTGCGCCTGCTGGAGACCTTGCATCTGGTCGTCGGAGGGGCTACCTGCCGGCCTTCCCAGACGGGGGGTTTCCGCATTGATGGTCACCATGGCCCAGGCGACCAACAAGGAAAACGCCAAGCCCATGGCGAGCAACAGCCACAGTCGACCGGAAGGCGCCGAGCCCGCTGCCGCGTCCTCACCGGCATCGTCTTCGCCGCCGATTTCGGTCGATCGGAAGCGCTGGATCAGGGTCTGCCACCCACGTTGAAACATTTTCAAGGAACACTCCGACACCCTGCCGCACCCCATGTGCGGCATGTGATCGGATCATTCTGCAAGATATGTCTCCCCTTGGAACCCGGGGCAAGCGACAATTTGCAAGCTTTCTTTATTTTTGCGCCCCTCTTCATGCAACTGCGCCACAGCTTCACCCCTCCAGACAACGCCCGCCTGGCTCACCTGTGCGGCCCGCTGGACGAACACCTTCGCACCATCGAGGCGGCGTTCAACTGCACCCTGACTCGCCGCGGCGAGCAATTTCGCATCGAAGGCGCCCGCGGGGTGCCTCCCATCGTGGTGGAGCTGCTGGAAGCCTTGTACGCGCAGGCCGCCCGTCCACTGAGCCCCGAGATGGTTCAACTGGCCGTGACCTCGTCGCTGGCCACCCACAAGCACAAGGGCAAACACGCCGACGAGGCCTCGACCCTGCCCGACGAGGAGCACGAGGGCCCTACCCTGCACACTCGCCGTGCCGACCTGCACGGCCGCACGCCCAACCAGGTGCAATACCTGCGCCACATCCTGAATCACGACCTGAGCTTCGGCATCGGCCCGGCCGGCACTGGCAAGACATTCCTGGCCGTGGCCTGCGCGGTGGATGCGCTGGAGCGCAGCAGCGTGCAACGCATCATCCTGACCCGTCCGGCCGTGGAAGCTGGGGAACGCCTGGGCTTTCTGCCCGGCGACCTGACCCAGAAGGTCGACCCCTACCTGCGCCCGCTGTACGACGCCCTCTATGACCTGATGGGCTTTGACCGCGTCACCAAGGCTTTCGAAAAGGGCCTGATCGAAATCGCCCCCCTGGCCTTCATGCGCGGCCGCACGCTCAACCACGCCTTCATCATCCTGGACGAAGCGCAGAACACCACGCCGGAGCAAATGAAGATGTTCCTGACCCGCATCGGGTTTGGCTCACGCGCGGTGGTCACCGGCGATGTCAGCCAGATCGACCTGCCGCGTGGCGCCAAAAGCGGCCTGATCGAAGCCGAGCGTATCCTCAAGAAGGTCAACGGCGTGGCCTTCACTCGGTTCACCTCGGGCGACGTGGTCCGCCACCCCCTGGTGGCCCGCATCGTGGAAGCCTACGATCGCGCCCAGGCTTTTGAAGACAAAGCTGCCACCCAAGCCCAACGCACGCCGACTACCCCTTCTGCCCGTACTACGCCTTCCGCTCCATGACTGCTGCCAAACCCGAATTGAGCCTGAGCCTGCAATTTGCCGACAAGCGCCACCGTGACCTGCTGCCGCGGCACAAGGTCATGCGCTGGATTCGTGCGGCCTTGGAGTCAGACGCGGAGATCACCGTGCGCATGGTCGATGCCGAGGAGGGCCAGAGCCTGAACCGAGACTACCGCCAGAAGGACTACGCCACCAATGTGCTGACCTTCGATTACGCGCATGAGCCTGTGGTCATGGCCGACCTGGTCATCTGCGCCCCCGTGATCGAGAAGGAAGCCCAGGAACAGAACAAGGACTTGCTGGCCCACTACGCCCACATGCTGGTGCACGGCACCTTGCACGCCCAGGGCTGGGACCACCTCGAAGAGGATGAGGCTCAGGCCATGGAAGCGCGCGAGCGTGACATCATGGCCGCGCTGGGCTTTGACGACCCCTACGCGTCGTGAGACGGGCGCCGCTCAGGCGGCGCGCAGTGCCGCCCGGAAAACATAGCCCACCCGCGATCTGGACTGCAGCGGCACCAGCAAGGGAGTCGCGCGCTCGATGCGACGGCGCAAGCGATAGATGGTGGCGTTCAGGCCGTCTGGGCTCTCATCGGGGTCGACACGCCCGTCTTGACGACCGATGCGCTGGCGCAGGGTGTCGCGACTGACGACCTCGCCGTTCGCCTCGACAAAGCATTCGATGACGGCCTGATCGGTTTCACTCAGATCGACTCGGGCCCCATCGGGCGCAACCAGCTGCGCTGCTCGGCGATCCAATCGCCACTCGGCAGCCATCGCCGAAGCCGGCATCACCCGCCGCTGCACCGCCTCAATGGCCAAGGCCACCCACTCGAGCTCGATGGGCTTGGCCAGATACATGTCAGCGCCGGCTCGGACGACGCTCTTGAACACATCCGCCCCGACACGCCCGGAGACCACCACCAGGCCAGCGGAGGTGCGGCGGCGTAGCAGCTTGATCAAGTCCACGCCGTCAATGCCAGGCAAGGTCAGATCGACGACATAGAACTGGTAGCCATAGGGATCCGCATGCACCAGCAGATCGTTGCTGTCGCCAAACACATCCACCTGCATGCCCATCGCACCAAGGTACTGCGACAGCGACGCCGAGTACTCGGGATCGTCATCAATCAGCGCCAGGGTTCTTGGAATCGAGATGTACTGCATTGTCAAAACACCAACTTCACACCCCCACGCACACCCGCGCAAATAAATCACCAGTGCGCGATCACAAATAACCGGGAGACAGTATTTATTATTAGAAAACAGCCACGGATTGAATATATCCAGGCCGAAAATATTTATCGCCAAACTAATTACATAGCAGGGTAAGCAAAACCTGACATACCCAGACGCAATACCCGACAATCGACCCGATATTTTATATAAATCAGCAAATTGGGCTTGACGTCCATCAAGGAAAATCAATTTAAACCGAATACGTCATACCTGCTTTCTAAATACCACCCACCCCATTTTTGCCAAATGAAAGGCTGATGCCATGAGGAGGATGCGCGTCGCAGTTTCTCCCCCTTTGCTGATCAATCAAATGGGGCTGTTCAATCTAAAACCTGCGGGCATATTGCTGGCCGGCGTAGGCTGCATTACTACCGCCGCCGAGCGACCTGAATGGGCCTGGGTCATGACTTTGATATTCACGGCGCTGACCCTCTGGCTAAGCCGCCCGCCCCGCCAGACATCAGAATCAACGCCCGCCTCGGCTGGAATTCAGGCCTCACCGACGCCAGATCAAACCCCTTTGCGTTCGCTGTGCCTGGCTGTGCTGCCGATCTGGAGCCGGCAACAACACGCCGCCCGCGAGCAATTGAATGCGGCCACCGAACAGTTGGTGACGCGCTTTTCGAGCATGTCCGAACAGCTGTGCGCCACCATGGCGTCAAGCCAGGACGGCCACGACGATGCGCTGGTGCAAACACTGACCGACACCGAGGTACAGCTGTCGGGCCTGCTGAACGACCTGAAATCCGCGCTGGATCTTCGCAATCAACTGCTCAAGGAAATCGTTTCCATCAATGGCTTCGTCGACAAGCTGCAGGACATGGCCAACGACGTGAGCGCCATCGCACGCCAGACAAATCTGCTGTCCATCAATGCGGCCATCGAAGCGGCCCATGCCGGCGAGCGGGGGCGCAGCTTTGCCGCAGTGGCCAAAGAGGTTCGTCACCTCTCCATGGAGTCAGCCCACACCGGCGACCGACTCAGCCAACTGATCGGCGAAGTCAACACCGCCATCAAACGAACCCAGCGCAGCTACCACACGGTCAGCATCCACGACCAGACTCTGATGACACAGGCCAGCGGCACGATTGAGCAGGTCATCGGCAACATCCACCACACCGCGACCGCACTCATCGACAAGACCAACCAACTCTGCGCGCACGGTCACGTGATCTGCCAGGACATCGACGAGGTCCTGGTGTCGGTTCAAGCACAAGACCGCATCAATCAGATTCTGGAACACACCGGCGCCAACCAGGACAAGTTGCTCCACTGCCTCAGCCAGGATGCAGACATGTCATCGGTGCACCTGGCGCCCCAGACCTGGCTGGCGGACCTGAAACAGACCTACACCACCGCGGACGAACATGCCGCCCATGAGGGCCTGCCTGCGCCCCGCCATGATTCGACGGGCAGCGAAGCCACCCGACCTTCCGAAACCACGTTTTTCTGAGCTGCCCTGCGACAGGCCCGCCTCAGTCAAGCCACCTTCAGGCCGCTGAGAAAGCCCGTGCTGTTGCCATGCAGGCAGCGCGGTTGATAGGCACTCACACGTCGCGCGATGGCGGCAATGTGATCAGGCGTGGTGCCGCAGCAGCCCCCTGCGATGTTCAGGAAGCCCGCCTTGGCAAACTCCTCCACATGCCCGCCGGTGATCTCGGGGGTTTCGTCAAAGCCGGTGTCGCTCATCGGGTTGGGCAAGCCAGCGTTGGGGTAGCAGCTGATGAAGGTGTCGCCCGCGATCTTCGACAGCTCTTCGATGTAGGGGCGCATCAGGGTGGCGCCCAATGCGCAGTTCAAGCCAATGGCCAGGGGGTGCGCATGGCGCACCGAATGCCAGAAAGCCCCCACGGTCTGCCCCGACAGGATGCGGCCCGACGCGTCGGTCACGGTGCCCGAGATGATGATGGGCAGGCGCTCACCGGTGTCCTCGAACAGCTCGTCCAAAGCGAAAATGGCCGCCTTCGCGTTGAGCGTGTCGAAAATGGTTTCGACCAGGAACACGTCGGCCCCGCCTTCGAGCAGTGCCTTGGCCTGCTCGTAGTAAGCCTGGCGCAAGGTATCGAAATCGATGTTGCGGGCACCCGGGTCGTTCACATCAGGGCTGATGCTGGCCGTGCGGGGGGTCGGGCCAATGGCGCCGGCCACAAAACGGGGCTTGTCAGGGGTGCTGTACTTGTCGCAGGCTTCGCGGGCCATGCGTGCGGCCACGAGGTTCATCTCGTAGGCCAGTTCGGGCATGTCGTAGTCTTCCTGCGCCACGGTGGTGGCGCCGAAGGTGTTGGTTTCGATCAGGTCGGCACCAGCCGCCAGGTACTGCTCGTGAATTTCGCGAATCACCTCGGGTTTGCTCAGCAGCAACAACTCGTTGTTGCCCTTCACATCCTTGTGGTGCTCGGCAAAACGGGTGCCGCGGTAGTCTGCCTCGGTCAGCTTGTAGCGCTGGATCATGGTGCCCATGGCGCCGTCGAGCACCACAATGCGCTGGCGCATGATCTCCGGCAACTGGGCCGCACGGGTATAGGGGCGACGCTCGACAGGCGGGCGCAGGGAAGCAAGGGAGGCGGCGGTGTTCATGTCGCCATTTTAGAGAGTTGCCACCGGGCTTGCTCGCACCAGGGGGGTGCAGTCGGCGTATAAATGTCAAATGCACACCGACCTCGACAAACCCCTGGGTGGCTGGCGCCGCCGCTTCTACACCGTCATCTTCGAATCAGACACCGTGGCCGGACGGCGTTTCGACCAGGTGCTCATCGGCCTGATCCTGATCAGCGTGGGGGCTGTCATCCTGGACAGCATGGAATCGGTTCGCGCCCGTTTCGGCCCTGAGCTGGACATGTTCGAATGGCTCTTCACAGCCGCCTTCACGGTGGAATACCTGCTGCGCCTGGCCTGCACGAACCGCCCCCTGAAATACGCGCTGAGCTTCTACGGCCTCATCGATCTGCTGTCGGTGCTGCCGTCCTATCTGGCGCTGATCGATCCCAACGCACTGTATTTCCTCGATGTGCGCATCCTGCGCCTGATGCGAATCTTCCGGGTCTTCAAGCTCACGGGCTATGTTTCCGAATACACCACTCTCGGTCTGGCTTTGCTGGCCAGCCGTCGCAAAATCCTGGTGTTCACCTCGTTCGTGTTGATGGTGGCCCTGCTCATGGCCACAGCCATGTACGTGATCGAAGGCCCGCAGAACGGCTTTACCAGCATCCCCACCGCGATGTACTGGGCCATCACCACCATGACCACGGTGGGCTTTGGCGACATCACCCCGAAAACCGATCTGGGCCGGCTGATTTCGGCGCTGGTCATGTTGCTGGGCTGGAGTGTGCTGGCGGTGCCCACCGGCATCGTCACGGCAGAGCTGACGGCACGCCAATCACGCAAGGAAGGGCCCGCTTCGGGCCAAACCACGCATGCGCGTCGCTGCGTGCATTGCCTGACCGAAGGCCATCTCGATGCCGCCCGTCACTGCTGGCACTGCGGCGCTCCGCTGCCGTCGGACTCAGTGTGAGTCTTCGTCCGACTCGTCGGGCGAAAACAGCGAATCGCTGAAATCCGGCCGGATCTGCCCCTGACTCGCGTCGCCCGGCAAGTGGTTCTCATCGCCCAGCGCCCACAGTTGCAGCTTGTCAGCGGGCATGGGGCGCGCGTAATAAAAGCCTTGCAACTGATCACAACCCAGGCCACGCAAGATGTCTTGTTGGGCCTGGGTTTCCACCCCTTCGGCTACCACTTCCAGGCCCAGCGCATGTGAGAGCTTGATCACCGCCTTGACGATCGAGCGAGCATCTTCCTCTCGCTCCAGGTCCTGCACGAAACTGCGGTCGATCTTCAACTGCCGGGCGGGCAGCTTGCGCAGGTAACTCAGGCTGGAATAGCCGGTGCCAAAGTCGTCAATCGACAAGGACACGTGGATCTGGGCCAAGCGCTCGAAGATCCGCAACGATGCCTGTGGATCCTCCATCGCCGCCGATTCGGTGATCTCGAAGGTGATCAACTCGGCCGGCACCTGATGCCGATCAAGCGAGGCCTGCACCTGTTCGGCCAGATCGGCCTGCCGCAACTGATGCACGGACAGATTGATGGCCACGCGCATGCGCAAGCCCATGGCCATCCAGACCTGGATCTGGCGACAGCTTTCATCGATCACCCACTGGCCCAGGCGGCCGATCAGGCCAAAGCGCTCGGCAATGGGAATGAACTCGACCGGGCTGATGGCACCACGCTCCGGGTGCTGCCAGCGCAACAAGGCCTCCACACCGGTCACTCGGCCGGTGCGACCATCGATCTTGGGTTGATAGTGCAGGCTCAGCCCCTCATGGGTCTGCATCGCGCGGCGCAGATCACGCTGCAACTCGACGGCACGCTGGGCATCGTGCTCCATGCGCTCTTCATAGAAGCAATGCATGTTGCCGCCCGAATGCTTGGCCGAAGACATGGCCGCATCGGCACGCGCAATCAACTTGGCCTTGGGGCCATGATCCGGGTACATCACGACCCCGATCGAGCACGACAATGTCACCTCCCGTCCATCGATCTCGAACGGACGATGCAAGGCTTCTCGCACACGGCCGGCGACCAGCGCCGCTGACGCCGCATCGGGATTGCCATTGACCAGCACCACGAACTCATCGCCACCAATGCGGGCCACGGTATCGCCGCGTCGCCCAACCTCTTTGAGCCGCTGTCCCACGGCGCACAGGAGGTTGTCGCCAAAGTGATGCCCGAATGAATCATTGATGGGCTTGAAGCCATCCAGGTCAATATAGAGCAGCGCGACACGCCGCTGCCGCTCTTCGGCACGACGCACCGCTCGGGTCAGATGGTCTTCCAGCACCAGGCGGTTGGCCAGACCAGTCAGGCCATCGACCTGGGCCACACGCTGCAGCTGCGCATCGGCACGCTGCAGCGATTCGCTCAGGTGCGCGGTGCGTTGCTGATGCCGAGCATCCAGACGCGAGGCAATCCAGGTCGCCACCAACGCCAGCCCACAGGCCAGCACCACCAGCACATTCAGCAATCGCCCTGGCAACCCATCCAGGCTCAGACAGACCGCGTCAGCCGGGTAGGCCAGCGAGGCCACACTGGCCAGGTGCAAACCAAACAGAACGGTGCCCAGCAGCAGCGCGGACGCTGCCTGGCGCCAACCCCGCAGAGCTCGTCGAGCGCCTCGTAGCAAAGGGGTGACCATGAAGGTCAGGGTGGCGGTGGCGTAGGCCAGCACACCCGAGGCCAGCACCCAAGGCCACTGCCAGATGCCGGCGGGCGACATCTGCAAAGCCGTCAGACCCGTGAAGTGCACAGCCAGCAACCCGACAGCCATGCCGGCCGCGGGTTGCGCCCACGGTGTTTGCAGCCACGTGTCTTTCTTTGAAACCCACAAAGCCCAGCTGCCTGTGGCCATCGCACATCCGAACGACAACAAGGCCCAGACCGGGTCGTAGCCCACCGTCACAGGCCAGCGCAGCGCGACCATGCCTTCGAAGTGCATGGACCAGATGCCCAGGCCCAGGATGAAGCCCCCAATGACCATCCAGCCGCGCGCCAGCACCACGTCGGCTGCACGCACGCGCTTGCCCATGTCGAGCGACACATAGGCCGTGCCCACCGCCAGCACCCAGGCCAGTGCGGTGGTCAGCCACTCATGCTGAGGCTCGATCATGCTCAATTCACTCACCCTCAGGCCACCACCGGGGCCGACATGTCAGACGCATTGGCTGCCACGGTGGGCAAGGAGGCACGTTGGGCCAACCAGCCCTGCAGGGCACTGTCTGGCATGGGTTTGGCATACAGGAAACCTTGTAATTCATCGCAGGCGTAGCGAATCAGAATGTCGGCCTGTGGCTGGGTTTCCACGCCCTCTGCCACCACCTTCAGACCGAGCGCATGCGACAAGCGCACCACCGCCTCCACAATGGCCTGGGCATCGGGGCTGCTGTCCAGGTCACGCACAAAGGCGCGATCGATCTTGAGTTGTTTGGCTGGCAGGCGCCGCAAATAGCTCAGGCTGGAATAGCCTGTGCCAAAGTCGTCAATCGACAGCTGCACACCGATGTCAGCGAGCATGTCGAACACCCGAATGGACGCCTCGATGTCGTCCATCGCGGTCGACTCTGTGATCTCCAGAATCAGCATGCGGGGTGGCACCTCATGTCGGGCCAGGGCCTCACGCACACGCTGCGGCAGATCGGGTTGACGCAACTGGTGCGCCGAGATATTGACCGCCACCGGGATCTCAAGCCCCGCATTGAGCCAATGTCGCACATGCCGACAGGCTTCGTCCAGCACCCACAAGCCCAGCTCGCCGATCAGGCCAAAGCGCTCGGCCACTGGAATGAATTGAGCGGGGCTGACCGAGCCACGCTGGGGGTGGGTCCAGCGCAGCAAGGCCTCCACACCGGCCAAGGCGCCATCGGTCTTGAGCTTGGGTTGGAAATGCAACATCAGCTCTTGCCGGGCAATCGCATGACGCAGGTCGCGCTGCATGTCGATCTGCTCCGATCCGCGACGATCCATGCCGTGCTCGTAGACACAATACACGGCCCCTCCCGCCTTGCGAGCCGTCTGCATGGCATCCATCGAATGGCTCAGCAATTGCTCAACGCTGGGGCTGTCGGGATACTGCGCAATGCCAATCGAGCACGTCAGACTGATGTCGACCTCGTCAACCAGACAAGGCTCTCGCACCATATCGGCCAGGCGTTGCGCCAACTGGCTGGCCACATGAACCTCGCCCATGCCTTCACACAGCAACAGGAACTCATCGGCCTCGACCCGAGCCAGTACATCGCGCTCGCGCACCACCCCTCTGAGTCGCCCCGACAGGTGCTTGATCAGGTTGTCACCCAGGGCATGACCATAGGTTTCGACAAATGCGCGATAGCCATCCAGATTGACCCGAAACACCGTGGCACGCGCCGTGCTGCCGGTTTGCAGACTGTGTCGCAGTGCCGACTCGAAGCCTGAGCGGTTGAGCAAACCAGAATGCGGATCTCGATTGGCAGCGGCCTCCAGGTCGGTCTGTGCCCGCTGCAGCGACTCGACGAGTTGGTCTCGCTGCCCTCGCACACGTGCATCCAGAACCGTTCCCATGTGGACCAGCACACACAGCATCAACACCGTAGCGGAGAGCAGCCACTCGAGTGCCTCACCTGACAGTTGATCGACGCTCAAGCAATGCGCCCCATTCGGCACGGACACAGCCGCCACCAGCACCGACTGCCCCGCGCGAACCAGGGTGCCCACAACCAGGGCGGACAGCAGCAAGCGCGGCCAGGCAGCCTGCGCCGCCAAATCGCGTCGAATCAATACCGACCCCACCGCACAACCAAGCAACACCAGCAGGACGCCCGCGAAGGCCACGTCAAGCCGCCACACCAGCTGCGGACGCACCAGCATGGCCGCCACATCGACCACCACCATCAGGCTCAAGCCACCGCCAAAGAACGCGCCGCCAAGGGCGCGCAAACGCCAGTTCAAACGCGGCAACGACAGCAACCAGATCACCGCCCCACTGATGACCACCGCAGGCAGCCAGGAGGCCAGCACCACCGCAGGCACGTATCCCATCTTGATGGGCCAGCGCATGGCCAACAGCCCCAGAAAGGTCTGCGCCCAGATGCCTGTGCCAATGCACAGGGTTCCGCCCAGCCACCAGCCAAATGCCACATCGCGATCACTCGCCTGCATGCGGCGAATGACCCGGGTCAACAGGAAGATGCCGTAAACGGCCACGCCCCAGGCCGCCAGCAAAGCAGGCCAGTGAAATGGCAACGGCAAAAGGGTGTCCGACATGCGTATTCCTTCACGCGCTCCGAGTCCAACTTCTCTCGTTGTTCGGATTTCGACGGGAATTCGCAAGAGCTTGAGCCGGCCACGGCAGGCTCAAGCGAAAAGCGTCAATGCATCACAACTGGTTGCAAAGCCATCCCGGCGTAGCGTTCCAGATAAGCGTCGAATTCTTCGGTGCTGGGCGAAGTTTCAATCAGCGCCTCGACCCCTTCCTTGAAGGATTCCGCCATGGCGCCCTCGATGAACAACTCCTTGCGGGCAAACTTGTCGACGATCTCGTAGCCCCCACGTGTCAGCGGGGTGGCAGATGACACCATGGCCTCGTCTGGCTGAGGCGACATCTCGATCTGAACGACCGCATAGTTGTCAGAGTTGTAAAGCATGTGCATGGACAGTACTCCTGAGTCCTGGACCTGCTTGTCACATAGGGATGGTTCCCGTGACATCAAGCCCATCATGGTCTGTCCATCGGCCCCGTCATCCCCCAACTTGAGGGACACGGCCCAGGGTATCGGTCGGCGTGTGCGCAAATGCACAGCCCACCCCTCATTCAAGGGCCCTTGTCGCCCATTCACACATGCGTCCCCAGGGGGGGCGACACACTTTGTTTCACCCCCGGGTAACCCCCCTCCAGCGGGGGATGCGGGGGCAGTGAGATGGGCACTACAGTCGCGCCAGTGCTGTCACACGGACACAAATCAAGGGAGAGGAAAACAACAAGCGCACCCTCGATGGCGCGCCATTCAGAATAAGCAAAAAAGCTCAAAAAGCCCGGCTGGTTTCAGCAGGGCTTTTTTTTTGCCGCCACCCAATCAGCGGGTCACCGCCAGCTCTTTTTCAATGGCTGAAATGAACTCGGCATCCTTGGGGTTGGTGGCCGTCGAAAAAGCCTGCACCGTCTTGCCATCGCGACCAATCAGGTACTTGTAGAAGTTCCACTTGGGTCGCGTGCCTGAGGTGCGAATCAGCTCGGCGAACAAGGGGTTGGCGTCTTCGCCCGACACATGGCTCTTGGCGAACATCGGGAACTTCACCCCGTAGGTGTTCTGGCAGAACTCGGCAATCTGCTTGCCAGTGTCGTACTCCTGGCGCATGAAATCGGCCGAGGGAAAGCCCAACACGACCAGCCCCTGGTCCTTGTACTTGGCGTAAAGCGCCTCCAGTCCCTCGAACTGCGCCGCAAAACCACACTTGCTGGCCGTGTTCACCACCAGCACCACCTTGCCGCTGTATTGGCACAGCGACTGCGGCTTTTCGTCTTGCAAGCGCAGGAAGGTCTTGTTCAGCAAAGGCGAGCAGGCCGCGGGCGTTGGCGCTGGGGTTGGCGCAGAAGCGGGCTTGGCGGGCGTTGCGGTGGCCGCAGACGAGGTCTGTGCCCAAGCCCCGGCCGAGACCCCGCCCATCAGGGCGGCCAAGCCGCCCCAGGCCAAGGCCCGACGCATCAGTTGAAAGGAACTCATCTCACTCACCTCACGAGGTATAGGGTTATCGATTTTCCGCACATCATGCTCAGTTGCGTACGCTTGCACATCAAACCGTCATCTGCGGCTTGTAGGCTGGCACAGCAGGCCCATTGGAGAACCCTTGATGCTTTACCCAGAACTCTTCAAACAGCTCGAATCCGTGCGCTGGAACATGGACACCGACATCCCCTGGGATCAGTTCGACCCCAGCCAGCTGTCGGATGAGCAGGCCCACACCATCAAGATGAATGCCATCACCGAATGGGCCGCCCTGCCTGCCACGGAAATGTTCCTGCGCGACAACCGCGGCGACAGCGATTTTTCCGCATTCATGAGTGTCTGGTTTTTCGAAGAACAAAAGCACTCACTGGTTCTAATGGAATACCTTCGACGCTTCCGCCCCGACTTGGTTCCCACCGAACAGGAATTGCACGAGGTGCGCTTCGAGTTCGACCCCGCACCCGCCCTGGAAACACTGATGCTGCACTTCTGCGGCGAGATCCGGTTGAACCACTGGTACCGCCGCGCCTCTGAATGGCACACCGAACCGGTCATCAAGAAAATCTACGAAACCCTGGCCAAAGACGAGGCCCGCCACGGCGGGGCCTACCTGCGCTACATGAAGCGCGCTTTGCAGAACTTCGGCGATGAGGCCCGCACCGCCTTCGCCAAAGTGGGCGTACTGATGGCCTCGGCGCGCCGCACCGCGCAAGCCTTGCACCCCACCAACCTGCACGTCTCGCAAAAGCTCTTCCCACGCGACACGGTGCAGTCGCGCCTGCCTGACCCGGCCTGGCTGGAGCACTGGCTCGACAAGCAAATCCAGTTCGACGCGGTGTGGGAAAACAAGGTGGTCGAGCGCATCTTGCACAACCTCAGCTTGCTGTTTGACCGCAGCTTCGCCAGCGTTCAAGAACTCAATCGCTACCGCAAGGAATTGGCCACCGCACGCTGACGGAGGGCCGCTTAGAATGGCCCCTCGACCAGCATCTGGATGGGGCCCTTCTCTGGCATGACCGCCGTGTTTCATCAGTACGAACGCCACTGTGCGCAGCTTGCCGCACAGGGCCTGCAACGTCATCTGCCCGCGCCCTCGGCCCACTGGCTGGCCGACTTTTCCAGCAACGATTACCTGGGCTTGTCTCGCCACCCTGAGGTCATCGCCGCCGCCCACCGCGCGCTGGATCAATACGGCACCGGCGCCACCGGTTCGCGCTTGTTGTCGGGCAATCTGGACCTGTACGAAGCCTTTGAAGCCCGCATTGCCGCCGACAAGCACACCGAAAGCGCCCTGATCTTCGGCTCGGGTTACCAGACCAATGCCACGGTGCTGGCCGCCCTGATCAACGCCAAGGTCCTGGGCGCCGAGCCACTGGTGTTTTGCGACCGCTTGAATCACGCCAGCCTGCACCACGCCTTCAAAGTGGCCGACGTCAAGCAGATTCGCTTTCGCCATGCCGACCTGGCCCACCTGCGCGAACTGCTCGACAAACACGCCCACAGCGATCAACCCAAGTTCATCGTGGCCGAGTCGGTCTTCGGCATGGATGGCGATGTGATCGACGTGGCCGCATTGGCCGAACTGGCACGCGAACATCAGGCTTTCGTCTACCTCGACGAGGCCCATGCCACGGGTGTCATGGGGGCAAACGGGTACGGCTTGACGGCTGACCTGACACAGCCCATTGAGCTGGCCATGGGCACTTTCAGCAAAGCGCTCGGTGGCTCGGGCGCCTATGTCGCGTGCTCGAAGGCGGTGAAAGATTATTTGATCACCAGTTGCACAGGCTTCATCTACTCGACCGCGCTGTCGCCGGCGGTGGTGGCGGCCATGTTCAAGGCCTGGGAATTGCTGCCCACCTTGCAAGCTGAGCGCACCCGCCTGATGCAGACCGCCTCCGACCTGCGCCAGCGCTTGCAAGCCATGGGGCTGGATACGGGCGCATCGACCACCCACATCGTCCCGGTGATCCTGGGCGATGAACAGCGCACGCTGCAGGCGCGAGACAAGCTCCAGCAACGGGGCATCAATGTGTCTGCCGTTCGACCGCCGACCGTGCCGCCCAACACCGCTCGCTTGCGCATGGCTCTGGCCAGCCACCACACCCCGCAACAGATTGATGCGCTGGTTGACGCGCTGGCCGGCGTATGAGCATCGGGCTGGCCTTCTTCCATGGCTGGGGCTTGAGCAGCGCCTTCTGGAACAAGCTGCGTGCGGCTTTGCCTGACTACCCCCATGCCGTGATCGATCGGGGTTACTTCGGTGGCACGTGCAATACGCCCTGGCATCTGGCGGATCAATGGGTGGCCATCGGCCATTCCAAAGGCTGGGCCGATGCCCTGCACTACACCCGCCAGCACCAAGGCGCGCCGGAATGGGCCGCGACCGTCAGCCTGTGCGGCTTCACGCACTTTTGCGCCCGCCATGCCGACGATGCAGGCCAGGCACGCCGCGTGGTCGAGCGCATGGTCAAAGTGTTTGGCAAAGCCCCCCATGAGGTGCTGAACGATTTCCTGTCGCGCTGCGAATTGACCGATTGCCTGCCCACCTCAGACCAGGCCCTGACCTTGCTGGCACTCCAGCATGATCTGACCGCCTTGATTGACATGGATGTCAGCCAACTGTTCGAGTCGCTGGCCTTGCCGCACCTTGCTTTGGCGGCCCAAGACGATGTGATCGTGTCGCCGGCCTTGTCCGCCACCACGTGGTCTAGCACACCGCACACCGAACTGATCTGGCACCCCACAGGCGGCCACGCGCTGGGCCATGCACACGCCGACTGGTGCGCCCAGGCCATTCGCCGTTTCGTGACTACCGTGAACAGGCCTGGCCATGGATAAGCAACGCATCCAGGCCCGCTTTGGCCAAGCGGCCCACGAGTACGACGACTACGCCCACATTCAGAAGACGGCGGCACAGCATCTGGCTGAACGCATTCATGCGCGCTGGCCAGAACTGCAGCGCGTACTGGAACTGGGTTGCGGCACCGGCAACCTCACGCACCGCTTGTTGCGGGCCTACCCCGGCGCGCAACTGCATGCCACCGACTTGGCGCCCGACATGCTGCAAGCCTGCCAGGCCGCCTGCTCGGCAGACCAACTGGCACGCACACAGTTCAGCACGCTGGATGCCGAAACCGCCAACGCACACGGCTACGACCTGGTCACCTCCAGCCTGGCCTTTCAATGGCTGGACAAGCCCCTGGCCGTGTGCAGCCGCTTGCACAGCCAAGGCGCAAGGCTGGCCATTGCCACCCTGATAGACGGCACCTTTGCTGAATGGAAGGCCGCACATCAAGCCTTGGGCTTGTCAGACGGTGTCCTGCCATTTCTGGGCGAAGGCTGCCTTCAGCGGTGGGCGCACAAACATGGCGCGACCCTCCACATCGAAACCCTGACCGAGTCCTATCCTCAGGCCCTCGACTTCGTTCGCGCGATCAAACACATCGGGGCCCACACGCCGCGCGAAGGCCATCGCCCAGCCCCACTGGCCAAGGTCTTGCGGCAGTTCCCGCATGGGATCACGGTGTCGTATCGCGTGGCTTACCTCTTGGTCGAATCCGTTTGATCTGATGCCTGGTCGCGCGAATCAGGAATGGAATTCAACGCCTGCCCCTGTTCTCGATACTGAGCCAGAATCTGCCCCAAGGCCTGATCGTTCTTGGTAAAGGCCCGGCAATAAGGACACATCCAGCGATGCACCTTGGCTTCCAGCCGTACTCGGGTGGAAGCCTCATCCAATAAGCCCGACGTGAGTGAGAAAACGTACTGGCGGCAGGTCATCATGGCTGAGCTCCTTCAAACCAGCTCTGGTTCAGGCACAACTGGATCTGCTTGCGCGCACGGCTCATGCATTGCCAGTAATCGCTCCGGCTCAGGCCCAGGGTCTGGCACACCTCATCGGCCTCCAGCTCCAACAACTCCTTCATGCTGAACACACGCGCCACCTTGTCCGGCAACTTGTTCACACAGATGTCCACCACCGCAAAAAACTGGTGGGAGACCAGATGCGTTTCAGGTGACGACCAAGTGGCCGGGGCCACACCACTGTGCCAGTGCCCTCGCTCGTCAAACAGTTCCTCATCGAGCTCATCATGCGGCCCATCGGCCATCACGGCCGTGTGGCGGTACTTGGCCCGCAAGCGGTCAGTGACCTTGTTCTTCAGAATGCCAAACAAATAGGGGCGAGGGTCGCGCAACCGCAAGGCCTGCGCATCGCAGGTGCAAGCGGCCAACAACGCGTCCTGAACGGCATCTTCGGCCTCTTCATCGGGTTGGATGTGAAGTCGGGCAAAGCGCAGCATGGACACGCGCCAGTCACGCGTCCATTGCGCCAAAGCTTCAGTTTCGGTCATTGAGTCACAGAGGCGGTTTGAAAGCGCCGAACCAGTGCGGGACAAGCATCCACAGCATAACGCCCCGGGCCTTGCGTCACGATCGCCAGCAACATCAAACCCAACATCAGAGGCACCTTGAAGCCTTGGCCTTGATCGGTCTCGATCTGATTCCAGCCAGCCCACCCCAGATCAAAGTGCACGGTGTAGACCGCCACCCATGTGATGAACAGCAAGCCCACGGCAGAAGCACGGCTGAACAGGCCCAGCATCAAGGCCGCACCGAGCGCCAACTCACCCCACCCGGCCACCACCCAGTTCAGATCAGGCCCCAACCAAGCCACCAAGCCTGGAAAGTCCAGATGCGCAAACCATTCCGGCGCCATCCATCCACCCGACACCTTGACCAGGCCCGACTGAAGGAACTCTTGCGCAATCCAGATGCGCAGCCCCAACAGGCCGAGGTCAGCGCCGATCTCAAGCGCTTTCTCGCGCCAGGAAAGCAAGAAATTCATCTTTCAAATCTCCGTAGTAGTGAGAGGTCCAGTTCGACTGTCGGACAAACCCCTCGATCAAGGTGCGCCACGCCTCGTCAGCCAACTCAGATCGCAGGGCCGGAAAGTGGGCCTCAATCATTTGCGCCGCCCCTAAGTACACCAGGTAGCGATAGACCCGCATGCCCGCCTCGGTGTACCCCTGAGGCACCGCATCGGTCCGCCCCCTTACGTAGTCGTAGAACGCAGACATGCCAGCTCCCGGTTGATGGTGTCAGGATCAGGCACGTCGTTGTCCCACTCCAGCAAAATGGGCAGATCGCGAACCTCGCGCAAATGCCGGGCGACTTGTGCAGTCTGGCGTTCGACGCCTTGGCTGTGGGTGTCGATGAACAGGCCGAAGCGGGCATCAAACTCGTGACCGGCCACATGCAGGTAGGTCACACGATCCAGATCGACCTGCGATACGAACTCAGCCAAATCCAGACCACCGTGGTTTTTGTGGTTCACCACGATGTTGTTCAAGTCGAGCAAGATGTGGCAGTCGGCCCGACGCACCACGGCCATCAGAAAATCCGCCTCACTCATCTCTCCCACGTTGGTGTACCAGGTGCTGTTTTCCACCGCCATGCGTCGGCCCAACTGGTCCTGCACACGTGAAATGCGATCGGCCACGCGCACCACCTCGTCTTCCGTGAAGGGAATAGGAAAGAGGTCGTAGAGCTGATGCGCATCGCCACTGGCGGCGAGGTGATCCGAGTAGTGCATGACCCCGAGGTCATCGATCAGCTCACGCAAGTCCGCCAGGAAGTCGGTGCGCAAAGCACCGTGTCCACCCAGGTTCAGAGAGACGCCATGGAGGTGAACGGGCCGGCCGGACTCGATCAAGGCCTTCAGGGGCGCACGATCCCGGTGAACCCAGTTCTCTGGCACGACCTCAAAGAAGTCAGCCAGCACGGCCGCCATGTCCCAGCCTGCCATTTCGCGCCGGTAGCCCAATCCCAACATGGTGACGCCTCGCTCACTTCTTGCTGCAGCTGGCGTCTTTCTTGGAGCAAGATGCCTCCTTCTTACTGCAAGAAGCTTCTTTCTTGCTGCAAGAGGCCTCCTTTTTTGAGCAGCCTGATTCCTTTTTGCTGCAAGAGGCTTCAGATGCTGCCTCTTTGGGCATCTTGGCCGAGGCTTCCTTTTTGCCACAGGTACCGGCACCGCACTTCTTGTCCGCAGGAGCAGTAGCAAATGCAGTCGAAGCCACGATGGAGGCCGCCAATGCGGCGATGGTCTTGAGGTTCATGTCAGTCCTTTGAGAGTGTTTGAAAGTGCGCCGACCTCGGCACACACCCTCTTAGTCGTGGACACCCCCGCATTCCTGACAACATCTTTCAAAAAAGATGTAACAGCCTCATCCCGAGGCTGGCGCTCCGCGCGAGATCAGCCTCGCTGAGCCTGTTCTTGCCACGGCAACCTCGTGTCGCCTTCGAACAATGGGTGTCTCTGCGCCTCGGCCAAGGTCAACACTGGCGTCACGCAGCAGTCGGCCGCATCGAAGCGCTCCACCCACACCGCCAACGGGCGACTCGCGATCAGGCGCGCGACCTCGTCCTTGAGGTGATTCGACTCTGGCGAATGCGGCAGCACACCCCGCTGCCAATGCAACTGGGCCCAGTCTTCCCGACCCAAGACCGCGCAGGCCTCGCGCCAGAACTTGTGCTCCAACGCTCCCACCGCCAAGGTGCGCCCATCCGCGGTGGCGTACAGGTTGTAGCAAGGCAAGGCCCCATTGAGCAGGTCTTCCCCCGCCCCGGGCCAGCGGCCCGTGAAGGTTTGCATGAACTGCCCGGTCGCCAAGGGCATGAGCAGATGCGCATAGAGCCCATGCACCATGCTCACATCCAAAGCGCGCCCTCGCCCTGTGCGCTGGGCCTCGAACACGGCCGCCAGCACAGCCATGCAGGCCATGGAACTGCCCCCGGCCATGTCACCCCATTGCACATTGGACAAGGCCAACTCGCCGCTGGGGCTGCGCATTTGATCCAGCACCCCAGACATGGCCATGAAGTTCAAGTCGTGCCCGGCTTTGCTTGCCCAAGGCCCCTGTTGCCCATAGCCCGTGATCGACACCATGACCAACTTGGGGTTGCGCTCAGCCAGGCGCGCATGGTCCAGACCCATGGCCTGCATCACGCCTGGTCGGAAGCTGTCGATCACCACATCCACGTCTTGCGTCCAATCGCGCAGACGCTGCAACTCACCGGCATTTTTGAAGTCGATGCGCCGGCATTCCTTGCCGTGATTCAAGGCGTCAAACAAGGCCTGAAGCGGCCTCGTGGGGT
Organism: Aquabacterium sp.; assembly: GCF_036273115.1. Classification (GTDB taxonomy): domain Bacteria; phylum Pseudomonadota; class Gammaproteobacteria; order Burkholderiales; family Burkholderiaceae_C; genus Aquabacterium. Next base: position 222,567 of record NZ_DASUIN010000012.1, on the reverse strand, counting down.
CGCCCTCAGGTGGTTCCACCTTGATGATGGTGGCGCCCAAATCGGTCAGCATCCGCGTGGCGAAGGGGCCTGGCAGGTTGCGCGACAGATCGAGCACGCGCAGGCCCGACAACATCGCGGGCAAAACAGCTTGGGTCATGGTGTGGGTCTCAAATCAGAGATTCATCTGCTTGGCGATGATCTCGTTCATGATTTCGTGCGTGCCGCCGCCAATCGAGAGAATGCGGTTGTCGCGATACAGACGCTCGACCAGGGACTCGCGCATGAAGCCCATGCCCCCGAAGATCTGCACCGCCTCGTGGGTGACCTCATCAGCCACCGTGGTGGCAAAGTTCTTGGCCATCGACACCTCGGTGATGGCCTGCTTGCCTGCAGCCATCCGGGCCGCGCACCGATACGCGTACTCACGTGCCACATCCACCTTGGTGGCCATCTCGGCCAACTTGTGGCGGATGACCTGATGCTTGGACAAGGGCTTGCCAAAGGTGGTGCGTTCTTTCACATAGGCCAGGCACTGCTCCAGCGCCAGTTGTGCGGTCATGTAGGCCATGATGGCCAGGCTCAGGCGTTCAGCCTGAAAGTTCGCCATGATGGTGAAGAAGCCCGAGTTCTCAGGCCCCAGCAGGTTGCCCACCGGCACACGGCAGTCTTCAAAAAACAGCTCAGCCGTGTCAGAGGCCCACCAACCCATTTTCTTGAGCGGCTTGCCTTGGGTGAAGCCGGGTGTGCCGCGCTCGATCAGGAGCAGAGACACGCCTGCAAAACCGGGCTCGCCGGTGCGAACGGCCACGGTGTAGTAATCAGCCCGCGTACCCGAGGTGATGAAGGTCTTGGACCCATTGACCACGTAGTGGTCACCATCCCGCACCGCACGGGTTTTCAGGTTGGCCACGTCCGAGCCGCCGCTGGGCTCGGTGATGGCCAAGGCAGCGATCTTTTCGCCAGACAAGACTTGTGGCACCACGCGGTCTTTGAGCGCATCGGATCCCATCCGCCACACGGGTGGCAAGCCGATGTCCAAAGACCCGATGCTGGCCACGAAACCACCGGAGCCACTGCGCATCAGCTCTTCGCTGACCGCCACCTTCAGGAACACATCGGCCTCGCCCGTGCCGCCAAAGGCGGTGGGGTGGCCAATGCTCAGCAGACCCAAGTCTCCAGCACGTTGGTACAACTCGCGCGGAAACGTGCCTGCCTCTTCCCATTCATCGATGTGAGGCTTGACCTCTTGCTCAATGAACCGGCGCGCGGTTTGGCGCGCCATCTGGTGGGTTTCATTGAAGTAGTCAACGAAACCCGTGGCCACAGTGGTCTCACTCATCTTTGAACGACCCGCCTTCTTGTGCTTGCTTCACGACGATGGCAGCCGGCGCAAAACGGTCGCCATAGCGCTGCGCCAATTCACGCGAACGTTCCACAAAGCGCTGGGCACCCATGGCGTTGATGAACTGCAAAGCGCCGCCTTGGTGAGGTGCAAAGCCCCAACCAAAGATCGAACCGATGTTCGTGTCAGCCACCGAGCGCACCACCTTCTCTTCATAGCAGCGGGCGGCTTCATTGGCCTGGATGAACATCAAACGGTCCACCAACTCATGCTGAGAAGGTTGCTCGGCCTTCGTGGGGAACAGCTTGGTCAGTTCAGGCCACAGCGACTTCTCTTTGCCGTTGTAGTCATAAAAGCCCTTGCCCGCCTTCTTGCCGATGCGGCCTTGCTGCTCACCCACCACGGTCAGCACGGCGTTACCGGGATGCTCAGGCATGGTCTTGCCTTCAGCTTCCAGATCACGCTTGGTTTGCGCACCAATGTGCAGCGACAGGCTCAAAGACACTTCGTCTTGCAGGGCCAGCGGCGGCATGGGCATGCCCGCCTTCAAGCCAGCCACCTCGATCGAACGGGGGTGCACGCCCTCGCTCAACATGGCCAGACCTTCCATCACATAAGTGGCAAACACGCGTGAGGTGTAGAAGCCGCGCTTGTCGTTGACCACGATAGGGGTCTTGCCAATTTGAAGCACGTAGTCAAAGCCACGGGCCAGTGTTTCGTCCGAGGTCTTCTCACCCACAATGATCTCGACCAGTGGCATCTTGTCCACGGGTGAGAAGAAGTGCAGGCCGATGAAGTTGGCAGGACGCTCGCTGGCGGTGGCCAAGCCGGTGATGGGCAAGGTGGATGTGTTCGACGCAAACACTGCGTCTGCCGCGATGACGGCTTCAGTCTTCTGGGTGCATTGGGCCTTGATGGCACGGTCTTCAAACACCGCTTCGATCACCAAATCGCAGCCAGCCAGGTCTTCGTAGGAAGTCGTGGTCTGGATGCGGGCCAGCAATTGGTCGCGCTTCTCTACCGTGCTGCGACCCCGGGCCACCGCCTTGTCCAGCAAGCCTTGCGAATAGGCCTTGCCCTTGTCGGCATTCTCTTGCGTGGTGTCGAGCAAGACCACATCGATGCCGACCTTGGCCGACACATAGGCAATGCCTGCGCCCATCATGCCGGCACCCAAGATACCGACCTTCTTGACCTTGCTTTGCGGCTGATCTTTGGGACGCGATTGGCCCTTCTTGATGGCGTTGAGCTGGTACCACAGCGTACCGATCAGGTTCTTCGACACCTGCGAGGTGACGCAAGCGGCAAAGAAGCGCGACTCCACCTGGCAGGCCGCATCGAAGTCCAGCAAGCCCCCTTCGAAGATGGAAGACATGATGTGGGTCAGCGCAGGGTAGTTGCCGTGCGCCTTGGCATTGGCCATCGAAGGCGCAATGGCCAGCATCTGCACCACGCCCGGGCTCTTGCTGTCGCCACCGGGGAAGCGGAAGCCCTTCTTGTCCCAGGGCTGCTCGGCCTTGGGGTTGTCCAGACACCATTGGCGGGCCTTGGCCAGCAGCTCATCGCGCGTTTCAGCGATGTCGTTGACGATGCCCATTTCCTTGGCCTTGGCGGCGGTCAGCTCCTTGCCTTGGGTGATCAACTCAAACGCCTTCTGAATGCCGATCATGCGGGGCAAACGCTGCGTGCCGCCGCCACCGGGCAGCAAGCCCAGCTTCACTTCGGGCAGACCCAGCTTGAGCTTGGGGTCGTTCAAAGCGATGCGGGCATGGCAAGCCAAGGCCAGCTCCAAACCGCCGCCCAGGGCCGTACCGTTGATGGCGGCGACCACAGGCTTGCCGCTCTTTTCCATACGGCGCATCATGGCCTTGAGGTCCTCACACAGGCGGAAGGTTTCTTCTGCCGTGGTCAACTTGGCCAACTGATCGATGTCAGCCCCCACAATGAAGGTGGGCTTGGCTGAGGTGATGATCAGGCCTTTGATCTCAGGCTCTTTTTCCAGACGCGACACGATGGCCTCGAAGGGCTCGGTCAGGTCCGGGTTGAGCACATTCATGGCCCGGCCGGGCATGTCGATGGTGACCAGACCCAGGCCGTTGTCGTCGATGTCAAATGTGATGGACATGTCTTGGGTCTCCTCAAACACGTTCGATGATGGTGGCGATGCCCATGCCGGCACCGATGCACAGCGAGGCCAAAGCGGTGGCCTTGCCGGTGCGCTCCAACTCATCCAGGGCGGTGCCCAGAATGATGGCGCCCGTGGCCCCCAGGGGGTGACCCAAGGCAATGGCGCCGCCGTTCACGTTCACGCGGTCCAGAGACACGCCCAAGTCACGTGCCGTCTTCATCGGCACGGTGGCAAAAGCCTCATTCACTTCCCACAGGTCGATGTCACCCGGGGTCATGCCCAGCTTGTTCAGCGCCTTCTGGCAAGCCGGTGTGGGGCCCGTCAGCATGATGGTGGGCTCGGAGCCAATCACCGAAGCCATGCGCACCTTGGCGCGGGGCTTCAAGCCCGCCTTGATGCCGGCTTCCTTGCTACCCAACAGCAACAAGGCAGCGCCGTCGACAATGCCCGACGAGTTGCCCGCGTGGTGCACGTGGTTCACCTTTTCGATGGTGGTGTACTTGTCCAAAGCGGTGGCGTCAAAGCCCATGGTGCCCATCATCTCGAATGACGGGTTCAGCTTAGACAGGGACTCCACCGACGTGCCTTGTCGCACGGTCTCATCACGATCCAGCAGCATCAAGCCAGCGATGTCCTTGACAGGAATGACAGACTTGCTGAAACGGCCTTCGGCTTGCGCGACGGCCGCACGGCGGTGCGACTCGGCGGCATAGGCGTCCAGATCTTGTCGGCTGAAGCCTTCCAAGGTAGCAATCAGGTCCGCACTCACCCCTTGTGGGATGAAAGCCAGATCATTGTTCACGCGGGGGTCCATCACCCAGGCCCCGCCGTCGCTGCCCATGGCCCAGCGGCTCATGGACTCGACGCCACCCGCCACCACCATGTCTTCCATGCCCGACATGATCTTGGCCGTGGCCAGGTTGATGGCCTCCAGGCCCGATGCGCAGAAACGCGACAAGGTCACGCCCGCCACCGTTTCAGACCAACCGGCGTCGAGCACGGCGGTGCGAGCGATGTCAGCGCCCTGCTCCCCCACAGGGGTCACACAGCCCAGCACCACATCGTCGACCAATGAGGTGTCGAGGTGATTGCGCTGCTGCATGGCCTGCAACAGCGTGCGCAACAACCACACCGGCGTAGCCTGGTGCAGGCTGCCGTCTTTCTTGCCCTTGCCGCGTGGCGTGCGGACGGCGTCGTAGATATAGGCTTCGATCATGGAAGCTCCTTGGAATGAGGTAAGTTGAATGGCCGGCTCACAGGAAACGTGACGCCAGCTCTTTCATGATTTCGTTGGTGCCGCCATAAATGCGCTGCACGCGGGCATCGGCATACAAGCGAGCAATCGGGTACTCCTTCATGTAGCCATAGCCGCCAAACAACTGCAGGCACTCGTCGATCAGCTTGCACTGGTTGTCGGTGATCCAGTACTTGATCAAGGCGGCACGATCCACACCCAACTCGCCCTTCAGGTGCGAGACCATGGCCGCGTCGACCAAGGCGCGCGAAGCCATCAACAATGCCTGGCACTCGGCCAGCTTGAAGCGCGTGTTCTGGAACGAGAAGATGGGCTTACCAAAGGCGGTGCGCTCTTTCACATAAGCCAGGGTTTCTTTCATGGCCAATTCCATGGCGGCGATGCCAGCCACGGCCACGATCAAGCGCTCTTGAGGCAACTCTTGCATCAGCTGGAAGAAGCCCATGCCTTCTTGCTCGCCCAACAGGTTGTGCTTGGACACGACCACGTCGTCGAAGAACAGCTCAGAGGTGTCTTGCGCCTCCATGCCAATCTTGTCAAGGTTGCGACCACGGCGGAAGCCAGGGGCCTCTTCGGTTTCAACCACGAACAAGGACATGCCCTGCGCGCCTTGATCCTTGTCTGTCTTACAGACCACGATGACGAGGTTGGCCAACTGGCCGTTGGTGATGAAGGTCTTGCTGCCGTTGATCTTGTAGGTTTCCCCATCAGCCGACTTCAGGGCCAGGGTGCGCACGCCCTGCAAGTCAGAGCCTGTGCCCGGTTCGGTCATGGCAATGGCGCCGATCAACTCGCCGGTGGCCAACTTGGGCAGCCAGCGCTTCTTTTGCTCTTCAGTGCCATAGTGCAGGATGTAAGGCGCCACGATGCCGGAATGCAGCGAGCCACCGAAGCCACCAATGGCCGCCTCACCTTGCGCCAGGATCAGCGCCGCTTCATGACCGAAGTCGCCGCCCGCGCCACCATATTCCTCCGGCATGGAAGCGCACAGGAACCCATTCGCACCCGCCTCTTGCCAGGCTTGGCGATCCATCATGCCTTGCGCACGCCAGGCTTCATCCTTGGGGCCCCACTGCTCTTTGAAAAAGCGCGATGCCGACTCGTACAGCATCTTGTGTTCATCGGTCATCCAGGTGGGGGTAAAGCATTGAATCGCCACAAATGTCTCCTCGGTATCGGTCTATCCGGATCGCCAATGCACCGAATAAGCTCAAACGGTAATTACAATTACCGTCAGTAAAAACCCGTATCGGCAGCCTGTCGATGGCGTCATGTGTGACGCTTGTCGCAGCTTATGCCCGTAGGCATCGCGTCATTGGCATGGGTCTTATCTTGAACACCCAATGGCCATCGGGCAAGAGGATTGCGCCCATTTTTGCGAACGATCGTTCATTTGGTAAGATGGATTTCCAGTCTGGAAACACGCCTTTCTCATGAGCACAGAGGCATCCCCCACCCCGCCCCATAACCCCACCGACCGCCGCGCGATCCTGGCGCGGATGCGCGGCGACACCCTCAACCGCATCGAAAAGGCCGTTCTTGATCTGTTTTCAGACAAGGATTTCCACGAGGTCAGCTTGATCGACGTGGCGCGCAAAGCCAACGTGTCGCTGCAGACCATTTACAAGTACTTCGGCAGCAAAGAGGTGCTGGTCTACGCGGTGCTGGATGTGACCTTGGGGCGTCTGGCCGAGCGCATGATCGATCACCTGCAGGGCATTGACGACGCGCGCGAGCGACTGCGCAAAACCTGCTGGGTCACGCTGGACTACATGGACAAGCATCCTGCCGTCATGCTGCTGCTGTTCACGGCGGTACCTGTTTCACGGCACCGCAACATCAGCATCTACGAAAGCCCCGAACTGATGGGCGCCTTCCTGGGCGTATTCAAAGATGGTCAGGCTCGGGGCGTGCTGAACAACCGCGTGTCTTCCAAGATCCTGCTCGACATCTTCATGGGCATGATCGGCCGCATTGTGCTGATGCACATTGTGCGCCGTGAAAAGCGGCCGTTGATTGAGCAGTTCGACGACCTGTTCAACATCCTGTGGCGCGCGATGTCGGCCGAGTGACCCGCTCGGGCCCGACACTCACATGGGCTGCGCGTGCTCGACCCGGTTGCGGCCCAGGCGCTTGGCCTGCAGCAAAGCAGCATCGGCGGCTTCGGTCAAGCCGGCTGCGGTGTCCAGCATAGGCAGGGAAGCAATGCCCGCGCTGAAGGTGGCATGCAAGGCGCCGCCAGCATGTGCGTGCGGCAAGGCCGCAAAATCGGCGCGAATGCGATCAATCACCACCTTGGCCTGGTCCGCTGTGACGCCCGGTAGCGCCACCAGGAACTCCTCACCACCATAGCGACCAATCAGATCCCCCGCCCGCAATCGGCCCTTGAGCAACCACGCCAACGCACGGATCACCTGGTCTCCCACAGGATGCCCGTAGGTGTCATTGATGCCCTTGAAATGGTCGATGTCGATCATGACAACGGTCAGCGCCGAGCCATCTCCCGCCTGATTCACCAGGGCGCTCAAGCGAGACTTGGCCGCCGTGTGATTGAACAAACCGGTGAGACCATCCAGGCGCGTCGAACGCAGCGTTTCCCGAAAACGTTCGATCTTGGTTTTCACCACCGCGGCCAACAACACCGGGTTGAAGGGCTTGGTCAGGAACTGGTCGCCCCCCAGACGCAGGGCTTCAACTTGCATGCCCACATCAGTGGCCCCCGAGAGATACACGATGGGCACGGTGCTGTAAGCCGACATCTGCCTCAGCACACGGGTAGCCTCCACGCCATTGAAGCGGGGCATCTGCATGTCCATCAGGATCAGATCAGGCCGGTACGACTCCAGCGCATCCAGCAAGGTGCTTGGGTCACGAATCGCATGGCTGTCGATGCCATGCTGGGCCAAAGTGCGCTGAATCAACGCCACCGCCACGCGAGAGTCTTCCACCACAAGAACCCGGTGCTTCTCCTGCTCGACGTGCAGCACCAGGTCGAGAATGCGATCGAGCACGCGCGAGGCCTGCTCGTCGGACGGAATGGCCACATCCACCCCAGCCCGCATCAATTTGACGATGGGTTCAATGGCCGACTCTACCCCCAGGTAGAACAGTTGGCTGGCCGGACAGCGGGCGCGCAAAGCGGCCACGTGCTCGAACTCGGCCTCGCCAATGGGCCCTTGCCCCGGCACGAACAACACCGCCAGAGGCATGTCATCGGTCGGCAACTCGCCGCCCCAAGGCAGCATAGAGACCAGAAAACCGAAATAGCGCAACTGGCCACACAAGGCCTCGACCATTTCAGCCCGCTCGGGCGAACCCACCAACCAGACCGAACGGGGCTTGATCCAGTCAACGTCATGCGCTGGCGCCGCCACGGCAGCCTCAGCCGCCCTGCGCTCGGCGGTTTGAGGCCGCGCGGTGGCCACCGCCCCTAGCAAAGCGTCGACCTGCCGCTGCAAGGCCATTCGGGCCTGATCAGGAATCGGATGATCTGCCGGCGTGCCCAGGTGAAGCAGCGCCGCATTCTCCAGCCCCTCGCACAGGCGCATCAAGCCAGGCAGGCGCATGCGATTGAAGTGCTCCGCCAGGCTGTTGATCGCCACCGCAAACTCGATGAACTGATCGAAGCGGCCGTCGACGACGTACAGGTCCCAGCGCGTGCGCAGGACGTACAAGCGGTCGTCAATCGAATTCAGCGGCAATCCGGTCATCTAGGGGCGAATACACAGGCAGGTATCGGACATTAGCAAAGTTGTCGGCACCGCGCGCTCGCCACTTAGCCCAACGAAACCCTGCCGCACCCGAATGTGAACAATTCCGCACGGATTGATCCGGTCGGCACAATGCTTTAACGCCCTTGTTGTGTCCTTGCAGCGGCTTCGCGCAACTTGTCCTTCTTGCTCTTGCGGCGGCCCTTGATGCCGCCATGAGGATCCAGCCCCTTGGGGGCATCGGCGTCCACGCCCGTGGCGGATTGGGCCTCACGCTCCTCGGGGGTCAGCTCGAAGCCCGGCAGTTGCTCACGCTGCACCCGCATGCCTTGCCGCTTTTCAATCAAACGGAAATGCGCTTCTTGGTCGGGCACGATAAAGCTGACCGCCACACCGGACTCGCCCGCGCGCCCGGTACGACCAATGCGGTGAACGTATTCAGCCGGCGAGCGCGGCAGGTCGTAATTCACCACCGCCGGCAACCCGACGATGTCGATGCCGCGTGCCGCCACATCGGTAGCCACCACCACACGCAGGGTTCGGGCCTTGAACGCATCGAGTACGGCGCGGCGCCCACCTTGACTCAGGTCGCCATGCAAGGCGGCTGCAGCGATGCCTGCACGGTGGAGCTTGTGCGCCACCAACTCTGTGGCGTACTTGGTGGCCACGAACACCAGCACGCGCTCCCAGCCCTGCGATTCAATCAAATGTCGCAGCAAAGGCGTTCGCCGCGGGGCTGCCACCTCGACAGCCCGCTGGGTGATGTCGGGCGCCGAGGTTGACTCGGCCTCAACGTCCAGGCACACCGGCTCATGCAGCAGCGCTTGCGCCAAGGACTGCACCTCATCGTCGTAGGTGGCAGAGAAAAACAGGCTCTGGCGCCGTGCGGGCAGCAGATCCAGGATGTGGCCCAACTCGTCGGCAAAACCCAAGTCCAGCAAACGGTCCGCCTCGTCAAGCACCAAGACCTGGAGTTGCGACACACTCAGGGCGTTGTGCTCCACCAGATCCAGCAATCGCCCCGGGGTGGCGACCACCACGTCGGCTCCTCCGCGCAGCGCCATCATCTGGGGGTTGATGGACACCCCACCGTGAGCCACCACGACCTTGCAGGCCCCGGGCAGGCCTTGCGCCAGCGATCGAAACACGTCCCCCACCTGCTGGGCCAACTCTCGTGTGGGCACCAGAACCAGTGCATGCAAGCGCTTCGCACCTGTGCGGCGCGCATGCGCAATCTGATCCAGCAAAGGCAGGGCAAAAGCCCCGGTCTTGCCGGAGCCGGTTTGCGCCAGAGCCCAGACATCGTGCCCGCGCAACACCTCTGGAATGGCTTGCGCCTGAACCGGGGTGGGAACTTCAAACCCTTGTTCGGCCGCAGCACGAACCAGGGGGGACGACAAACCTAGGGCAGCAAATGACATGTCGCATTGTCGCAGGCTGGCGCAAACGCCCCCGGGAATATTCAGGGGGCGACTGGAACGGCTCCCGCAATTTCATACATGCGCCCGGAATACGACAGCACATACACGCTGTCAGGCGCAAAGCCTTGCCCAGGCTTGCCCACCACCACGGCACTGGGCAAGCTCAGGCCTTGCGCCAAACGACACAGTTGACCACCAGGCGACGCACGCCAGATTTCTCCACTGAGGTAGGCTGCTACATAGAGATTGCCTTGGACATCAATGTCCAAGCCGTCCAACCCCGCCAACGCGCGTTGCAGGGGCACCGCGGCATGCAAAGTCACCGCCCCGTCTGCCAGGTTGACCGCCTTGATGGCTGCCGGCATGAACTGGTTGACGAACAGGGTACGACCGTCCTGGCTCAACGCCAGCCCGTTGCTATTGAGGTTGAGCCACTTGCGCTGAACCACCCCACTCGGACTGACACGATCCAGACTGAGCGCGAGGTTGTCCGAGGCGTAGTAGCTGCCATCCGGCGCCCTGACCACGCCATTGGCCATCGATAAGCCCTTGACCACAGGCGTGACCTGCCCCTGAACCAGATTCACGCGCGCCAACCCAGCCAAGCCCAGAGAGGGCACCACACCGCCCGCGCCGTTGCCCGTACCGATGACCACCTCGGTTTCGCTGTTGACCACGATGCCACCCGGCATGCTGATGCCCGAGGCCACTTCGACCGGCTGAGCCGTCAAGCTGTCTTTTCGCATCAGCTTGCTTCTGAATGGCTGACTGAAAACCAGCTTGCCTGAAGGCAAGAACGCAGCCGACTCCATGGCGCCCAAGCCTTCGTGCACCACGCGCGCACCCGCGACACCCGCGCAATCGGGCATGCCCGCATCAGAAGCGAAGGCCATGCCCGCCCCGCTCGCCAGACACGCGGCCAACCAAGCTCCTCCCTGAGCCATTTTTGATGTCATGTGTTGTCTCCGTCGGTTTGATATTGGTTCACACACCAGGGCATGTGATATTCACATCACACCATCTTAGATGTCCGCTTTCCAGATGGGGAGAGGGGTTATCACTCAGAACCCCACACGGCGGAGGCATGAAAAAACCGGGCCTCGGCCCGGTTGGATTGAAGTCGCTACCCCATCGGGGCACATCAAGATGGCGCGGCGAATCGTTGACACATGCTTTCGTAGGCGCGCTCCACTTCCGCCACCAGATCATGTGCAGGCTTGTCGAGGGCCGCCCTCATTCGATCTCGTAAACCAGCGCGAACACTCGCCAAGTCGCGCGGGTTCTCTGCCCAGGCTTGCGCCAATCGCACATAGTCAGCCGGAGACGTGGCGACAAACCCCTCCAGCCCCGCGTAAGCCAGAGAACTGACGCCCAGCCGGGACGCAGGCCGGTCGCCCGCGAACGTGATCACAGGCACCCCCATCCACAAGCCCAGCATGGTGGTGGTCCCGCCATTCCACGGGAAGGGGTCCAGATTCAGATCGATGTCCTGATGCAGCGCCAGATAGTCCTGCGAGGACAGGCGCGGCTTCAACACGATGCGCTGGGCCTCGATGCCATGCGAGCCCATCACCGTCAGCACCCAATCGCGCCAGGCCGGCTCGTCGGCATTGCCGATGATCAACTCGGACGAGGGCACCGCATGCAGCACTTGCGCCCACAACGCCAGCACCTGGGCGTTGATCTTGGCTGTGTTGTTCAAGCAGGCAAAGGTCATGTGACCCCGACGGCCACAGGGCAAGTCCCCCACATCGGGCGCGCCTGCCGGTGGCGAGAAATAGGAATAGGTCGACAAACGCACCAGGGACTCGGTGTAGCACAACCCATCCGCCCCATCGGGATCCAGGCACGCATCGGTCAGACGGTAGTCCATGGCCTGCAGGCCGGTGGTCCCTGGATAGCCAATCCAGGTCACCTGAACGGGCGCGGGCTTGAGCGCAAAGGCACGAAGACGGTTGCCCGCCGTGTGCCCCGACAGATCGACCAAGACATCGATGCCGTCTGCATGTATGCGTTGAGCCAAAGCCTCATCACTCAAGGCAGCCACGTCATGCCAATGCTCCACCCCGGCCCGAATGCGGGCCGTCACCTCATCCTGAAATGCATTCGAGTAATAGGCATGCACCTCGAAACGGGTGCGATCGTGACCCAACATGATCGGCTCGATGAAACTGGCCACCGAGTGCTTACGCAAATCGGGTGACACATAGCCCAGGCGGATGCGTCGCCCTGCGAACTGCCAACCGGTGTGTGTGTAACGTCGGGGCGCCATCGGCTGCTCAAAGTGCTCCGCGAATTGCCGATGCCGATCGAACAAAGCGGCGGCCGACAAACTCGGGTCATATTGAGACGCCAGCAACCAGTTGCTGAATGCCTGCGCATCTTGCGGCGCCAATGCCGAGGCCTGCTCAAAGGCCTCCAAGGCCTCAGGCAGACGACTCAGGCGCTGCAAAGCCAAACCCTTTTTGGAGTGAATCACCCCCAGATGGGGCTGCGCCTCCAACGCTCGCTCATACACGGCCAATGCCTCTGCATAGCGAGACTGCTGTCGCCTCACATCGCCCAGATTGCAAAGGGCCTCGACAAACTGAGGCCGCAATTTGATTGCTCGCTCGTAGGCCTCACATGCATCCGCCAATCGCCCCGCATCCCGCAGCGCATTCCCAAGGTTGAACCAGGCCTCAACCAGATCGGGTTGCACACTGAGGGCCGCTCTGTAATGCGCAATCGCAGTGTCGACATGCCCTTGACGATGGGCCACGTCGGCTGCAGTGAATTGAATACGCGGGTTCTTCGGCTCCAGCTTGCAGGCCAACGCAATCGCGCCCTCACAAGCGGACCATTGCTGGGTCGCCTGGTACACCGCGGCCAACAAGTGCTGCACATCGGCATTCTTGGGCGCCATTTTCGCGGCCGCCTTCAAGACAGCCTCTGCCTCGGCGAATCGCCCGCGCTGGAACGCCTGCACACCAGCCTGGTATTGCTGCGCCAAGGACAAAACAGGCGCACGGGTGGCGCCCATTTGAGCCCCCTGAGGCTTGTCAATGCAGCACTGCTTGTATTTCTTGCCACTGCCGCAAGGGCAAGGGTCATTTCGAGCGATCTTCGACATGCCGCCATTATGGGCACGCACGAATAAAAAAGCCGGGCGCTGAGCCCGGCTTTCAATCATCCCAAAACGGCTGGATTATTCAACCGCCTTGACCATGTCCTCAACCACCTTCTTGGCGTCACCGAACACCATCATGGTCTTGTCCATGTAGAACAGCTCATTGTCCAGACCAGCGTAGCCAGAGGCCATCGAACGCTTGTTCACGATCACGGTCTTGGCCTTGTAGGCTTCCAGGATCGGCATGCCGTAAATCGGGCTGCCCTTTACGTGCGCAGCGGGGTTCACCACGTCGTTGGCACCCAGAATGATGGCCACATCCGCCTGACCGAACTCGGCGTTGATGTCTTCCATCTCGTGCACCTGGTCGTAGGGCACTTCGGCTTCGGCCAGCAACACGTTCATGTGACCGGGCATGCGACCGGCCACAGGGTGAATCGCGTACTTCACGTTCACACCCTTTTCGGTCAGCTTGGCAGCCAGCTCCTTCACGGCGTGCTGTGCGCGCGCCACAGCCAGACCGTAGCCAGGCACGATGATCACGGACTCGGCATTGCCCAGGATGAAGGCGGCATCGTCAGCGGAACCGCTCTTGACTGAGCGCTGCTGTTGCGCACCACCGGCAGCGGCCGCACCCGCGTCACCACCAAAGCCGCCCAGGATCACGTTGAAGAACGAGCGGTTCATGGCCTTACACATGATGTAAGACAGGATGGCACCGGACGAGCCCACCAGCGAACCCGCAATGATCAGCATCGGATTGTTCAGCGAGAAGCCAATGCCCGCAGCCGCCCAACCGGAGTAGCTGTTGAGCATCGACACCACCACGGGCATGTCAGCACCGCCGATGGGGATGATGATCAGCACACCCAGGATGAAGCTCAGCGCAATCAGGGCCACGAAGAGGTCCATGCGCTGCGTGGCCATGAAGGTGCCGATCAGACCGATCGCCAACAGACCCAGCACCAGGTTCAGCATATGCTGACCTTTGAAGATCACGGGCGCGCCTTGGAACAAGCGGAACTTGTACTTGCCGCTCAGCTTGCCGAAGGCAATGACCGAACCCGAGAAGGTGATGGCACCAATGGCCGCCCCCAGCGACAACTCCAGGCGGTTGCCCACCGGAATTTCGGCGATGGCGTCACCAATGGGCTTGGCCACGATCTGGAAGGCATAAGGCTCAGCCACCACGGCCACGGCAATGAACACCGCAGCCAGACCAATCATGCTGTGCATGAAGGCGACCAGTTCAGGCATCTTGGTCATTTCGACGCGCTTGGCCATCACGGCACCGGCGCCGCCGCCAATCACCAGACCCGCCAGCACATAGCCAATGCCTTCAACGAAGTTGAGTTGCAGGGCCTGCACCTGGCCGTGGATCAGGCCAATGGTGGTCAACACGGCAATGGTCATGCCGGTCATGCCGAACACGTTGCCGCGAATGGAGGTGGTGGGGTGGCTCAGGCCCTTCAAGGCCTGAATGAAGAACACCGAGGCCACCAAGTACAGCAGTGCAATCAGGTTCATGCTCATTTACTTGGCCCCCGCCTTCTTGTCCTTCTTCTTGAACATTTCCAGCATGCGGCGTGTCACGAGGAAGCCCCCGAACACGTTGACCGCCGCCAACGCCACAGCCAGCACGCCCATGATCTTGCCCAAGGGCGTCACGGTCAGGGCTGCGGCCAGCATGGCGCCAACGATCACAATGGCCGAAACGGCATTGGTCACGGCCATCAAAGGCGTGTGCAGTGCAGGGGTCACGTTCCAGACCACGTGATAGCCCACATAGATGGCCAGCACGAAAATGGTCAGGTTGATGACGACGTGGGAAATGGCTTCCATCGCGTTGTCTCCTGGTAGGTTGGTATCAGTTGGGATCAGTCAGCTGAAATCAATCGAACTTGCGAATTTCTTTGATCGCATTGCGTTCGTCGAGCAGAACCACTTTGGGCTTGTAGGTCGACACTTCGGCATCGGTCATGGGCGCATAGGTGCAGATGATCAACAGGTCACCCACATGGGCCTTGCGAGCCGCCGCGCCGTTGAGCGAGATCACGCCAGAGCCACGCGGTGCCTTGATGACATAAGTCGAGAAACGCTCGCCGTTGTTGATGTTGTAGAGCTCGATGTACTCGAACTCCTTCATGTCGGCTGCGTCGAGCAGGTCTTCATCGATGCCGCAAGAACCTTCATAGTTCAGATCGGCTTCGGTGACGGTGGCGCGGTGCAGCTTGGCACGCAGCATGACGCGTTGCATAGTTCAATACTCCTTACAGGGCCGGCTGCGCCAATCAGGCACGCAGCAATTGGCCGTCACGACACATCAAGCACGCCTTGACGATGTCGTCTTCCAGGTCAACGTGGAATTGACCTTCCTTGTTGATGACCAACTTCAGGAAGTCGATCACGTTGCGTGCGTACAGCGAGGAGGCGTCAGCCGCCACCAGCGCTGGCAAGTTGGTTTCGCCCACCAGGGTCACGCCATGCTTGACCACGGTCTTGCCGGCTTCGGTCAGCGGACAGTTGCCGCCAGCGGGCGCGGCCAAGTCAACGATGACGGAGCCAGGCTTCATGGCCTTGACCATGTCTTCGGACACCAGCACCGGCGCGGCACGGCCGGGAATCAGAGCGGTGGTGATGACGATGTCTGCCTGCGCCACGCGCTTGGCGACTTCCACCTTCTGGCGGTCCAGCCACGACTGGGGCATGGGGCGTGCATAGCCCCCCACACCTTCAGCGGCTTCTTTTTCTTCGGCCGTTTCGTAGGGCACGTCAATGAACTTGGCACCCAGCGATTCGACTTGTTCTTTCACCGAGGGGCGCACGTCAGACGCCTCAATCACGGCACCCAGACGCTTGGCCGTCGCGATGGCTTGCAAACCAGCCACGCCCACCCCCAGGATGACGACGCGGGCAGCCTTGACGGTGCCTGCGGCAGTCATCAGCATGGGGAAGATGCGCTGATACTTGTCCGCGGCGATCATCACGGCCTTGTAGCCGGCCAGGTTGGCCTGCGACGACAGCACGTCCATGCTCTGCGCACGGGTGGTACGGGGTGCGGCTTCCAGCGCAAAAGCGGTCAGCTTGGCATCGGTCAGGGCCTGCAAGCCTTCCTTGTCGAAAGGGTTGAGCATGCCCACCAGCACGGCGCCCGGCTTCATCAGGGCTCGCTCGTCGGCGTTGGGCGAGCGCACCTTCAGCACCATGTCAGCGCCCAGCGCACCGGCGGCGTCGGTGATTTCAGCGCCTGCGGCCACATAGGCTTCGTCGGTCACGCTGGCAGCGACACCGGCGCCAGATTGCACACGCAGGGTGTGGCCTTGAGCCTTCAATTTCTTGACAGTCTCCGGTGTCACGGCCACGCGGGTTTCACCCGCGAAGGTCTCCATGGGTATGCCAATGAGCATACGGGTCTCCTATGTATGACTGAGTTGTGTCGACGTTAGCAAACGCGCCAGCATACACAACATTCCAGGGTTTTCCGCCGTATGCCTGCCGTCAAACGGCTGTCGGCATCGACACCCCCTCAATCTGAGGTCGAAGATTGTCAAATTCTGAGCGTTTGTCACCCAGGCGTAGCACCATGGCATCACAAGCAGGCAGGAAAACGCCGATGCATTTGTCATGCCAATGGCGGATAATGCTGGCCTCATGAAGACCGCGGAACTCTTGGCCACCGCTCCCCAGCCCGCCGTGTCGGCCACGCCGAACAAGGTGCGCTGGAAGCCCAATGTCACCGTCGCAGCCCTGATCGAGCGCGACGGCAAGTTCCTATTGGTGGAAGAAGACACCTCCGACGGCATCTTGCTCAACAACCCCGCAGGCCACCTGGACCCTGGCGAGTCGCCCGTGCAGGCGGTAATCCGCGAAACGCTGGAAGAAACCGCCCGCGCCTTCACGCCGCATGGTTTCGTGGGCATGTTCATGTCGCGCTTCCGTCGCACGCGCAACGGCGAAGACACGACCTACCTGCGCCTGGCCTTCCACGGCACGGTGTCGGAAGCCGATCCCTTGCTCGATCTGGACGAAGGCATTTTGCGCACGGTCTGGATGACGGCCGACGAGATCCGTGCTCAGCCGCACCGCATGCGCAGCCCCCTGGTCATCGAATGCATCGAGGCTTATCTGGCTGGCGAGCGCTATCCCTTGTCGATTCTGAACGTGCACGACAGCGTGTTCTCGGCTCCAGCCCAGGTATCTCGTTCCTGATGTCTTCCAAGCAACGCGTGGTGGTGGGCCTCAGTGGTGGGGTCGATTCGGCAGTGAGCGCCTGGTTGCTGAAGCAACAGGGCCACGAAGTCATCGGCATCTTCATGAAGAACTGGGAAGACGATGACGACAGCGAGTACTGCTCGTCACGCCAAGACTTCCTGGATGCAGCCTCGGTGGCCGACGTGATCGGCATTGAGATCGAGCACGTGAACTTCGCCGCCGACTACAAAGACCGCGTGTTTGCCGAGTTCTTGCGTGAGTACCAAGCCGGTCGAACCCCCAACCCCGATGTGCTGTGCAACGCCGAGATCAAGTTCAAGGCGTTTCTGGACCACGCCATGCGCCTGGGCGCTGAAAAGATCGCCACCGGCCACTACGCCCGGGTGCGCAGCGTGGCCGACGCGTCTTACGAGGGCGGCCAGCGCTTCGAATTGCTCAAAGGGCTGGACCCGCTGAAAGACCAGAGCTACTTCCTGCACCGGCTGAACCAGGCGCAGTTGAGCAAAACCCTGTTCCCGGTGGGCGAGCTGCCCAAGACCGAGGTGCGCCGCATCGCCGCCGAAATCGGCCTGCCCAACGCAAAGAAGAAGGACTCCACCGGCATCTGCTTCATTGGCGAGCGCCCGTTCCGCGAGTTTCTGAACCGCTATCTGTCCAACACCCCCGGCCCCATCAAGGATGACCGGGGCCGCAAGCTGGGCGAACACGTGGGCTTGAGTTTTTACACCCTGGGCCAACGCAAGGGCATAGGCATTGGCGGCGTGAAAGAAAAAGGCGCCCCGCGCGGCGGCGGCGAGCACGAGCCCTGGTTCGTGGCCCGCAAAGACATGGCCACCAACACCCTGTACGTGGTGCAAGGCCATGACCACCCCTGGCTGCTGCAACACACCCTGCTGGCCGATGACCTGAGCTGGGTGGATGGCCGCGGCCCTGCGGTGGGCACCCAGCCCATGGGCGCCAAGACACGCTACCGCCAGGCCGACGCCCCTTGCGACATCTTGTTGGCCAGCGGCAGCGAGATCGCCTTGCGCTTTCCGCAAGCCCAGTGGGCGGTCACGCCCGGCCAGTCGGCTGTGCTGTACCAGGGCGAGGTCTGCCTGGGCGGCGGCGTGATCAGCCGCGCCGAATGAGCCCCACCGACCCGCGTCCCATCGTCATCCTCGACACGAACGCCTTGCTGGACTGGCGCGTGTTCAAGGACCCCGCGGCCGATCCCATCGTGACAGCCATTCTGCGTGGCGAGTGGCGCTGGGTGGCATGCCCCTCGATGGAACAAGAATGGCACCAGGTGTGGCCACGCAGCTACCTGAAGGCCTGGCAGCCCGACCCCATGCTGACCCTGACCGTGTTCCAGCATGCCGAGTTCGTGGACGAGCCCCCGCGCGGACCCTTGCGCTGCAAAGATCCGGACGACCAGGTTTTCATCGACCTGGCCCTGCACGTGGGAGCAAAATGGCTGTTTTCGAAGGACGCCGCATTGCTCAAACTGGCCAAACGCGCACGGCTGCGCGGCACAGAGGTGCTGACCCTGCCACAATGGACACCTGTTCCTTAATGGCCGGCTGGTTGAACCTTGTCCATGTTTGAGATGTCTCGTCGTGCTGCCCTGCGCTGGGGCGGCTTTGCTGCGCTGTCGTCGCTGGCGGCCTGCGCCTCCATCCTGGGCCCCCGCACGGTGGTGATCACCAAGGAAGAGCTCAGCGAGAAAATCGCCAAGCCCTTTCCGGTCACCAATCGCATCCTGGACCTGCTCGACGTGAAGGCCCAGGCGCCTCGTCTGCAATTCAAGCCGCAAGACAACCGCGTGGGCACCGAGTTCGACCTCAGCGCCACCGACAACCTGTTCCGCAAGACCTACCAGGGCACCATCGGCGTGAGCTTTGGCTTGCGGTTCGAGCCCAAAGACCTGACACTGCGTCTGACACGGGTCACGGTCGATCAGATCAACCTGGCCGGCCTGCCCTCAGGCATGCAGCGCTATCTGACCAAGTTGGGCGCGTGGATCGCCGAAGACCGGCTGCAAGACTTCCCGGTTCACCAATTCAAACCCGAAGACCTGCGCACCGCAGACCGCATGGGCTACGAGGTGGGGCACATTCAGGTCACCGACAAGGGCCTGGAAGTACGACTGAACCCCAAGAAGTCCTGATTCTTTTTCGAGAGTTCGCATGAGCAAGAGCCTGTTCGCATCTGACCCCAACTCTTCAGATACTTTCCAGTGGGTTGACCACTTCATCAAAACCATTCCCTACGCTCAAGCTTCGGGCATGCTGGTCACGCACCTGGAAAAGGGGCGCGCCAGCCTGATGGTGCCCGCGCGCCCGACCTGGAGCGGCGACATCGAACGCAACCGCATTCACACCGGGTGCCTGAGCGTGCTGGCTGACACGGCCTGTGGCATCGCCGTGGGCACCGCGCTGGACAAGCTCGAGCCGTTTGCCACGCTGGACTTGCGCATGGACTACCTGCGCTCGGCCGATGCCAGCAAGAACCTGATCTGCGACGCCCATTGCTACCGACTGTCGCGCAGCGTGGCCTTTGTGCGCGGCGAACTGCGCCAGCCCGGCAACGACGAAATCATCGCTGTGGCCAACGCCACCTTCATGCGGGCCACCGCCAACTCGCGTCGCAAAGACCTGGATGGCAGCGCCCCCACCCCAAGCACAAACAAGCCTGCGGTGGCACCCCCGCCCATTCACGTCGTGTCGATGGAGGCGATTGCGGAAGCGGCCAAATCAAGCCAACCCGCCATCCCCGAGGGGCGCTCGCCTTATGTCGACTTCCTGGGGGTGATGCAGCACCCGCAAGTCAACGCGGGCCCCATTTTCCGCTTGCCCTTCAAGCACGACCTGATTGGCAACCCGATGCTGCCGGCACTGCACGGTGGCGTGCTGGCCGGGTTTGCGGAAACGGCCATGATCATGCACATGGTGGCCACCAACCCACAGATCGAAAAAGCGATCCCCAAGGCCATCGATTTCTCGATCGATTACCTGCGCTCAGCCAAGCCCATCGACACCTATGCCCAAGGCATCACGGTGCGCCAAGGCAACCGTGTGTCCCTGGTGCAGGTCAACGTGTGGCAAGACGATCCGACCAAGCCGGTGGCGTCCACACGAGGCCACATCTTGATGCCGCAATAAGACGGACCCGGTCAGCCTTTAAGGGGCGAACCAAAGTTCGCCTCACCAAACAGATGGCTGGCCACATCCCCCGGGAAAAGCCAGAAGGGCGTGCGCTCGCTGGACGTGGCGCAGTTCGGGTAATCGGGATGGGCCGACGGGCCCGCCAACGTCTTCTCCAGCACCATGGAGATGTACTGATCGTTGCTGCCCTCCAAGGTGTTGCCGTTGAGGATCACCTCCACCCCCGTACTCAAGGCATGGCGCCGCACGGCATTGATGCGCGAGTGCTTGGGCTCGTAGGCATCGGCCCCCACCCCGTTTTCACTGGTCACACGAATGCCGTCAGGCACCCGAACCGCCAGGGAATGATTGCCCTCGGTATGCCCTGGGGTGTGAATCAAAGCCACCCCCGGCCCCAGGCTAAGGCTACCGTCAAACGGCAGAACTCGATCTGGCGCAATGCCATCGATGCCACCCGGGCAATACCAATCGGCCTGAATGGGCAACAAGGCCCGGGTGGAAGCCCATTCCTGTCTGTGCACCAACAGCTTGGCCTTGGGAAAGTAGGCCGGCCGATTCGCTGATCCGAGCCAGCGCCGCACATCCTGCGTGTGCAAATGGTCGTAGCTGATGTAGTCGACCTGATCCGGTCGAATGCCACAGGCTGCCAGCGCCCCTTCGACCGTGTTGAACACGGGCGCAAGCAAGGGAGCGAACACCTCGGGCACGCGGCTGGCCAGGCGCTTGAAGAACGGCGTTTCCCGATTGGCATCGTGATCGGTAGGCGACATGACCAAGGTTTTGACCTGGCCACTGTGGTCACGGTACTGAACCACAAACAGGCGGTTCAGCAAATGGACCAAAGGAAACTTGAATCCCTTGTCGGCAAAGACGCCAGAGAACGCGTAGTAGGTCGGGTATGGCGCTCGGATCAAGTTGAAACTGCGGTAGAAGAGCACCTCGGGCTCAGCCATCATGCGCTCACGCAAAGCCAGCGCGCGGCGCCGAACCTCCTTGAGGCGCTCGGTTGGCGCGTTGGCGGCACGTGCGCCATCGAAGTCGGTGAGGGGCTTCATGCCGGCCAAAGCCAGGGTGGAATCAGGAGCGGTCATGGGTGGTTTGTTGCATCGATTTTGTGTCAGGTGAACTCGCTTCAATGTCCACCGAGCTTGGCCGTGATCCAGCGGTTCAAACCATCTGGCGTGAGCTTGGCCGCGATGTAAAACAACTTGGTCTGCAGCCCAACGGGCGAGTGCACCGGCAGCCCCCTGGCAGACAGGGGACGTGCCAGTTGCCACACCGTGCCCGCCACGTCTTCCGCAGTGAGCCGTACGCCCAGCGTCTTGACGGTTTTCATCTTGCTGACCTCGTCGCGCACCATGGCGGTGTTCACAAAGAGGGGCAACACGTCCAGCACCCGTACGCCATGCGCTTGCCACTCGATGTCCAGCGCTTCAGTCAGGCTGCGCACAGCGGCCTTGGTGGCCGAGTAGGTGCTGAGCATGGGCTGACCATACAAGGCCGACGCGGAACACATGTTGATGGCCCGCGATTGCGGCGTGCGCTTCAAATAGGGCAGTGCGGCATGACAACCGTTGACCACGCCTTTGAGGTTGATGTCGATGAGGCGGTGGTGCCGCGCCAGCGGGGCTTCGCCAAACGGGGCCGTCACGGCCACACCGGCATTGTTGAAGAGCACGTCCAGGCACCCACCAGTGACCTGCGCAAAGGCCGCAAGCGACTGAGCCCAGCCCTCGGCATCGGCCACATCCAGCCGGCCAGCGACCACCCGGCCCGCCCCATACTGTTGACCCAACTGCTGACTCAGCGCCTGAACAGCAGCCTCGTCCACGTCGTACAAGCCAACCAACCACCCCTCGCGCGCAAAGCGCTCGGCCACCGCTCGGCCAATGCCGGCGGCGGCTCCGGTGATGAAAATGCTGCGCGGATGCGATCCAGACATGCCTGCCCCTAATCCAAAAAAATCCAGCCCGAAGCATAGGCAAGGCAGGTCTAACCCGTCTTGACCGGCGATTCTTGATTTTTGACAATTTCGTCCATGCTCGATCGCATCCATGTCCGCAGCGCCGTTCACGGTGTAGTGCCGCACACCCTGGTTCAGGCTTTGTGCGTGTACTTGCGCGCCCAAGGTGTAGACCCCACCTCGTTGCGCCCCCATGGTTTGGAAGAGTCCAGCACCGATCACCTGGCACGCGTCAGCGCAGAGGACTACTGCCAGTTTCTGATCCGCTCGGCCACGGCGCTGCAAGACCCGCTGCTGGGCCTTCACCTGGGCCAAACCTTGCGGCCTTTGCATCTGGGGGCACTGGGCTATTCACTGCGGGCCTGCGATAACCTGGGGGGCGCCCTGGCCCGCATTCAGCGCTACCACCGCCTGCTGCACGACATCAACCCCATTGACCTGCACCCCACCGACACCCAACTGGAGTTGCGTTGGGGCGTGACCATGGGGCGCCCGGGCGCCCTGTTCGACGAGACCGGCGTAACGGCCATCGTTCAGTTTGCCCGCGACCTGTGTGGTCGAGCCCTACCCTTGACCGAGGTGGACTTTGTCAACCCGCCACCTCACGATGTCAGACCCTACGAGGCCTTTTTCGGGTGCCGGGTTCGCTTTGGCCAACCCCTGACCCGGCTGTGCCTGCCTCTGGCCTGCCTGCAATGGCCATTGAAGCAGCACGACCCGCATCTGCTCAAGCTGATGGACGATCAGGTGCAAGCGGCGCTGGCATCGCTACCCGCCCAAGGCGATATCGTGGAACAAGCTCGCAAGGCCATGGCACTTCTGGCCCAACACGGGGTTCCTGAATTGGCCAGCGTGGCCAATGAGTTGAAGCTTTCCCCTCGCATGTTGTACCGTCAACTGGCGGCGCGCGGCCATCAGTTCCGCAACTTGCGGGAGACCACCCTGCGGCAAAGTGCCTTGGCCCATGTACAGGAGGGGCGACTGCCGATATCGGACATTGCCCAGCTGCTGGGCTACTCCGAACAAAGTGCGTTCACACGTGCATTCAAGCGATGGACAGGGCAATCGCCCCTGCAGTGGCGCAAGAACCAGCAAACTCAGGCGGCACTGCGCTGAGCCCGCGGTTGCACCGCAGCCATCCAGTCGGCCACCGCGGCACGCTGCTCGGCGGTGTAGTGCAGACCGAGCTTCGTTCGGCGCCACAGCACGTCTTCGGCCGTCAGAGCCCACTCGTGTTGCCGCAGGTAATTCAGCTCTCGCTCGAATAGCCCCGGCGCGACCTCGGCGCCCAGATCCAGCTTGCGCCTGGCGCCGTCCAGCCACACCAGGGTGCGGCTGCCATAGGTGTGCGCCCAGCGCTTGAGCACGGCCGGGTCCACCCAGGGACAGCGCTGGCGCAAAGCAGCCGCAAACTCGTTGATGTCTTGCACCGGATGAACAGGGTTCCCAACCACACTGCGCAAATCGCCCCCTGGCAAGATGGCCGTGTCTGTCCAAGGTGCGCGGACGTCACCTAACAACTGCCCCACCTTGTCGGCGGCCTCTTGCGATAGCAAACGGAAGGTGGTGAGCTTGCCGCCCCAAACGGTCAGCCAGGGCGCGGGCAGGCTCTGAGCCTGCACCTTGTAGTCACGGGTCACCGCAGCGGCATTGCCACTTTCGTCGTCCAGCAAAGGACGAACCCCCGAGAAGGTCCACACCACGTCGCTCGGTTTGACGGGATCTCTCAGATAGCGGCTGGCTTGCTCGCACAGGTATTGAATTTCGTCCTGGTCAATGACCGCCTTGCCTGGCTCCCCCTTGTGCTCGACATCGGTGGTGCCAATCAAGGTGAAGTCTTGCTGATAGGGAATCGCGAAGATGATGCGACGGTCTTGTCCCTGAAAAATATAGGCATGGTCGTGGGAAAACTTGCGCGGCACCACGATGTGGCTGCCTTTGACCAGGCGCAGCTTTTCGTCTTTGCCACGCCCCGCCTCCTGACCGCTGACGCCCATGTGCTGGTGCAGCACGCGCTCTGCCCAGGGGCCTGCGGCGTTGACCACGGAACGCGCCCGTACAGTCTGACGCGAGACTTCCTGACCCGAATGCGGGTCAAGCTGAACCAAGGTCGCCAGCCAGCCCCCGTCATGCGGCGTCACCGCCTCGCAACGGGTCCGCGTCAGGATGCGTGCGCCACGCTCGGCCGCATCTTGTGCACACAAAGCCACCAGGCGGGCATCGTCAACCCAGCCATCGGAATAGATGAAGCCCTTGGTCCAGCGAGACGCCAGCGGCGCCCCCAAAGCATGTCCTTTGAATCGAACCGATTTGCAGCCGGGCAAAAATTCGCGCTTGGCCAGGTGGTCATACAACCACAAACCCAAACGAATCATCCAGGCCGGCCGCATCGATGCATCATGTGGCAACACAAAACGAAGCGGCCACATGATGTGAGGCGCCGACCGCAGGAGTCGCTCACGCTCGGCCAAAGCCTTTCGCACCAGTCCGAATTCCCCATATTCCAGGTAGCGCAAGCCGCCGTGAATCAGTTTGGTCGAAGCCGAGGAGGTGTGACTGGCCAGGTCGTCTTGTTCGCAAAGCAACACACTCCAGCCACGACCGGCCAGATCACGGGCCGTGCCCACGCCATTGATGCCGCCGCCGATCACCAGCACATCACAAGCCAGATCGGGCAGGGAACCCCCGGCGACTGAAGCAGAAGAAGCGGTTGATGCCGACACAGCAGACTCCATCAATATGGTTGTTCGCCAACAAATACGAACACAAACAAACAATCAGATGAGCGCGATCTTATTCGTTTTTGTTGCCATTTGCGCATACAATTTGCGATAGGCTCACCGGATCAAGTGAAAAATGCTGGATTCGGAGCCCCGCTTTGTCAAACGCACCCACATCCTGGTCGCCCAACCCTCGTCAGGTCGCCTTGCTGGAAGAAGTTCGCGCTCGAGGCGCTGTCTCGGTCGAACGACTGGCCTCACGGCTGAACGTGACGATGCAAACCGTGCGCCGCGATGTCCAGCGCCTGGCCGAGGCCGGCATGCTGCTGCGTTTCCACGGTGGGGTGAGCTTGCCGCGTCAGGCTCCGGCCGTGTCGGCCTGGCGGGAACGACAGGCCCTCAAAGCCGACGCCAAAGCGCGGATTGCCCGCTCGGTGGCAGCAGCCATTCCCGATGGCGCCACGCTCATGATGGGCGTAGGCACCACGGTTGAGGCCGTCGCCCGCGAACTGCTCAACAAGCCAGGCTTGACCGTGATCACCTACAACCTGCATGTCGCCACCTTACTGAGCGAACACACGGACTGCAAGGTCCATGTGGCAGGCGGCATGCTGCGCGGTCGCGACAACGCCCTGGAAGGCGAAAGCGCCGTGCAGTTCCTCAAGCAATACAAGGTCGACATCGGCATCATCAGCGCACTGGGCATTGACCCCGACGGCACCATTCGCGATCGCGACCAGCGTGACCGCCCCGTCATCGAAGCCGTTCATGAACAGGCACGCGAAACCTGGCTGGTGGCTGACTCGAGCAAGTTTTCTCAGCAGGCCCTGGCCAAGGTCACCAGCCTGGACCAGATGGACCGCGTGTTCACCGAAGCGCTGCCACCGCAGCTCATCACCCAACTGTTGCACGAGGCCCAGGTGGCCTTGACCATTGCCCCCTGACACACCATGGCACTTCTTCTTGCGCTCGACCAAGGCACCTCCAGCTCCCGCAGCATCGTCTTCGACGAACGAGGCCAGATCCTTGCCTCAGCGCAACAAGAAATTCGCCAGCACTACCCCCAACCTGGCTGGGTTGAACACGACCCGCTGGAGTTGTGGCGCACCCAGCGCGACACCGCTGCCCAAGCCCTGCGCCAGCTGACCGAACAAGGTCATGACCTGAGCGCGCTGCGCGGCGTGGGCATCACCAATCAGCGCGAGACCACCGTCCTGTGGCGCCGCGACACGGGCCAGCCTGTGGCGCGCGCCATCGTCTGGCAAGACCGTCGCACTGAGCCACAATGCGCCAAATGGCGCGAGCAAGGTCTGGCGGACACGATCCGCCAGAAAACCGGGCTGATCATCGATCCGTACTTCTCTGGCAGCAAACTGCAGTGGCTCCTGGACCATGTCGAAGGCGCCCGCGCCGCAGCAGAAAGAGGTGAACTGGCTTTCGGCACGGTCGATTGCTGGCTGCTGTGGAATCTGACTGGCGGCCGGGTACACGCCACCGACGTCAGCAACGCCTCGCGCACCATGCTGTTCAACATCCACACCAACGACTGGGATGACGAACTGCTGGCGCTGATGAACATTCCCCGCAGCGTACTGCCCCAGGTTCATCCGTCGAGCCATGTGTACGGCGAGATCGATGCCCAGGTCTGGCAGGACATGGGCCTGTCGACCCCCACCAGCCTGCCCGTGGGCGGGATCGCGGGCGACCAGCAAGCGGCCTTGTTCGGCCAAGCGGGGTTCGAAGCGGGGCTGGCCAAGAACACTTACGGCACCGGCTGCTTCATGCTGCTGCACACTGGCGCAGCCGCCCACACCTCGGCCAACGGCTTGCTGACGACGTCCGCCGCGCAGATCAACACGCAACCCGCCTACGCCCTGGAAGGCAGCGTCTTCATAGGCGGCGCGGTGGTGCAGTGGCTTCGCGATGGTCTGCAAGCCATCAAGGCCGCCAGCGAGGTTCAGGCCCTGGCAGAAAGCGTGCCCGATTCGGGGGGGGTGATGTTCGTACCCGCCTTCACCGGCCTGGGCGCCCCTTACTGGAACAGCGACGCCCGCGGCGCCATCGTGGGCCTGACGCGAGGCAGCACCGTGGCCCACATTGCCCGCGCAGCACTCGAGTCCATTGCCTTCCAAAGCGCGGCTCTGCTGCAAGCCATGAGTCGCGACGCGGTTGCAGCAGGCGCACGCCCTGTCAGTGAATTGCGCGTCGACGGTGGCGCCTGCGTGAACAACCTGCTCATGCAATTCCAGGCGGACCTGCTGGGCATTCCGGTGGTGCGCCCCAAGGTGGTCGAAACCACCGCGCTGGGCGCCGCCTACCTGGCAGGTCTGGCCACCGGCGTCTATGCCAACACGCAGGCCATTGCCAGCCTCTGGCAAGCCGACCAGACCTTCTACCCGACTCTGTCGCCCGATCGCGCCCAAGAGCGCATGGCGCAGTGGGAACACGCCGTTCGTCAGGCCAGCGCACGCTGATTCAACACCCCCGATTTGCAACCAAGCGCAACGGGGGGCGAATGCCTGCCGAACCATGGCAATCCGCATCTTGACGGATCGCGCCCAAACGGCATCTCTGCACCGATTGACGCGACTTCACCCTGCGTCAATCAATCAACCTGAATTCCCTCTGTGACATCTGGCTCAACCAAGACGAGCATTTAACGCCTTTCAACAAAGCCCGCTCTTCGGGTGTCACACAGGAGTTATTCATGACCATGCACGCCTTCTCGCTGCGTTCGTTCACCGTGGCCGCCGCCTTGGCCACAGCCGCTGCATCCGCCTCGGCCCTGACCCTTCCCACCGAATCGCTGCAAGCGAACTCGACCCAGACCTTCTCGCAAGACGCGCTGGACCAGTACGCCCTGTTTGACATCTCCGTGACCCCTCTGGGTAACGCCACCCCCACCGCGACGGCTGGCTCGTTCAATCTGCCTGTGACCAGCATCACCGTGAACTCCAGCCTCAAAGTGGCATCGGGCGCGGCTGTCGGCTCGGCACTGGAAATCGCCCGCATCTACCGCGGCAAGAAGGTTGGCGTGACCATCGCCAACTTCAAGATCGACTTTGAAAACCACAAGGTTCTGGCTGACGTGACCCCCATTGGCGGCACCACCGTCAACCAGATGGCTGTCTACACCTTCAATGAAGCCCAGGCGCTGACCTTGAAGTACAAGTTCCCCCTGACCGTCTACGGCACCCAGGTCCTCGACAAGCTGTTCCTGACCCCCGAAGCCCTGCCCGTGATCGTCAAATCGCTGTCGCTGCCCGCCTTTGCCGAGCCTCTGGCCAAGGAAACCGACTTCGGCAAGATCAACATCGAGGTGAAGGTCGGTCTGCGCACCCCCGTGTCGACCACCCCCTACGTGCCCGCCAACTGATCGGTGAAGTGATTGGGGAATCTACGTAGACCACTGGATTCCCCTTAATCCCTTTCGCACGAACGCGCCACCAATGCACCGAATCTGGCAGGACATATTCCCCGCCCACTTTAAGCGCCCCTCATTCGAGGGTCGCATAACGGGGCACGTGCCGCGAGCATAGAGTCCATATCAACGTGGCCTGACGACAGGCCTTCATGAGGAGTTCGAAATGAGCCTGCTGTCCTTCCGTTCGTTTACTGTCGCCGCTGTCATGGCCACTGCCGCTGCTTCCGCCAGCGCCCTGACCATCCCCACCGATTTCGTTCAAGCTGACTCGTTCCAGAATTTCTCTGACGACGCCCTGACTCAGTACGACCTGTTCTCGATCACGGTCACCCCTCTGGGCAACGCCACCCCCACGGCCACAGTCGGTTCTTACAACCTGCCCGTGACCAGCATCACCATCAACTCCAGCCTGAAGATCGCTTCGGGCGCTGCTTCCGGCTCGGCTCTGGAAATCGCTCGCATCTATCGCGGCGCCAAGGTTGGCGTGACCATTGCCAACTTCAAGATCGACTTCATCAACCACAAGGTCCTGGCTGACTTCACACCCATCGGTGGCACCACCATTCCTCAAATGGCTGTGTACTCGTTCAACGAAGCCCAAGCTTTGACCCTGAAGTACAAGTTCCCACTGAGCGTCACCGGCACTCAAATCCTGGACAAGCTGTACCTGATCCCCGAAGCCATCGCTCCTCTGGCCAATGCCCTGAAGCTGCCTGCTTTCGCTCCTGAACTGATGAAGGACACCGACTTCGGCAAGATCAACATCATCGTCAAGGCTGGCCTGCGTACCCCCGTGTCGACCAAGCCCTACGTGCCCGCCAACTGATCTGACTTCAGTCTGGTCGCCTGCGCACGGGCGAACACAGGTCCGGCATGCGCCGGACCTTTTTCATTGTGATGGCTCATTTTGTTTGTATAACCGAGGCTCATCGGTTTCCTGACGCACCATGATCACCTACCAAAACAACAAGTTCTGGCAACGCCCCTGGTTCCTCGCTGTCATCGGCGGCACTGCCGTGGCCGCCGCTGCCTGGTGGTGGATGGGCAGCAAAGACAGCGCCAGTGGCCAACAGGCCAGCAACACCTCCAACGGCGGCTGGTTCACCCCAGGCTCAGAGAGCAACCATGGCAACGCCGCGAGCGGGAACACCCAAGGATCGGTTCTCACCGCCACTCGCCCCGCCGACCTCCCTGAGGCCGACTGGAACGCGCTCAAAGGCGCGCTGAGCAAGACCATGCCCCAAGCCGAAGCGGAAGCCGCACGCGTGGCCGACTACCTGCAGTACCAGAAACGCTTCGAGTACTGGCAAACCACCGAAGGCAGCAAATCGGCCAAAGAACGCGCGTCGCTCGCCGAAGCCTTGCTGCAAGAAATTCCCTCCCGTCTCGCCAAAGGCGAATTCACCGTTGGCGAGGCCATGCTGATGAACACCGTCTTGATCACGGAAAGTGAGCCCAACGAAGCCGCCCGCCAGCAGCGCATCACCGAAATGCAGGCCAAACTGCTGAAACTGGGTCCGCCACAAGACAACCCCAAGCTGCTGGCCGAAGCCGAACGCGCCACCGAGCAGAAGCGCCTCGTGGCCACCACGTTTGCCGAATGGCAAGCTCGCCCTGAAGGGCAGCGCACCCAAGCGGCTCTGGAAGCAGCGCTGGCCGATGCGCAACGCGCGTTCAACTCGGGCACGCAGCAGTAAGCCCTGACTAGGGTCGGGACATACCGGCCCGAGCGACAATCGACCTCTTGTTCAAACCGATGAACCGAGGTCCTTGTCATGAAGCTGTTTATCAAGCCTGGCGCCTGCTCGCTGTCTCCCCACATCATTCTGGAAGAGGCAGGCCTGCCCTACGAAACAGAAGTGGTGGATCTGGCCAAGAAGGTCACCGCCAGCGGTGCGGACTACCTGGCCATCAACCCCAAGGGCTATGTGCCCGCCCTGCAACTCGACTCCGGAGAGGTGCTGACTGAAGGGCCGGCCATTGTCCAATATCTGGCCGATCAGGTCCCACAGAAGAACCTGGCCCCAGCCAACGGCACTCTGGCTCGCTATCACCTGCAGAGCTGGCTGACCTTCATTGGCACCGAAATCCACAAGAACTACAGCCCCTTCTTCAACCCGGCTGCGCCCGCCGAGATGAAGGACATCGCTCGCGCCAACCTGCAGCGCCGCCTGGGCTACGTGAACGAGCAACTGGCCGGCAAGGACTACCTGCTTGGCCAATTCAGCGTGGCGGACGCCTATTTGTTCGTCGTGGTGAACTGGTCGGGCTTCGTCAAGCTCGACCTGAGCGGCTGGCCCAATCTGACCGCCTTCATGGCTCGCATGGCCGCCCGCCCCGCGGTACAAGCAGCACTGAAGGCCGAAGGTCTGGCCTGAACTTCACACAGCTTTGAACCAATTTCAAACCCGTCGATCAGACCCTGCGGCACACAGATGGTCCAAGTCTGTGTGCTGATTCTTTGAGGAATCCCGTCACTCACACCACAACACATCAATTCAGGAAACCCTATGAGCCCCAAAAGCGCGTTCTCGTCCGTGCCTGTCATGCTTGCCACCTTGATCCTCGGCTGTTTAGCGGGATGTGGGGGTGGCTCAGAGGGAGAGGATTTTCAGTCCAAGGCCGCGCAGGCCAACGCCAAAGAGGCCGAAGCCAAAGCTTTGGCAACCGATACTCCCTGCCAAAGCACTTCGCAATGTGGAACCCTGATGTTTATCAGCCCTACAGCGCAATGCACTTCGGTGTCTTATCACCCCTATTTGCTGGTGTCTCCCACAGCCGCCGCAGCCAGCAGCGCGGCAGCCAAGCAACGCGAACTGGCCTTGGAGGCCAAGTCGGCAGACCCAGCTCAAGACAAGAATCTTGCTTGCCCACAAGGATTGCCCGCCAGCCCAGAGCTGACTTGCAGTGCAAGCAAGTGCCAAGCCGTTCAATAGCAAACAAAGGGGGCTTCCTATAATGGCGGTCTGATTCCTTCAGGCCGAGGCCCACTCCTTTGAACAGAGGTGGGTTGCAAGCCTGCCTTTGTCTTTGCGGTGACCCCTTCATGAGCGCTACTCAAGAAAACCAGACCTACGACCCACGTGCCGTGGAGGCCCGTGCCCAGCAGCACTGGAACGACAAGGACGCCTACCGCGTCACCGAAAACAAAGACAAGAAGGCCTTCTACGCCTGCTCCATGCTGCCCTACCCCTCGGGCAAGCTGCACATGGGCCACGTGCGCAACTACACGATCAACGACATGCTCACGCGCTACCTGCGCATGAACGGTCACAACGTGCTGATGCCCATGGGTTGGGATGCGTTCGGCCTGCCGGCTGAAAACGCGGCCTTGAAGAACAAGGTGCCACCTGCCGCTTGGACCTACGACAACATCGCCTACATGAAGAAGCAGATGAAGGCGATGGGCTTGGCGATCGACTGGTCGCGTGAAATCGCCACCTGCCAGCCCGAGTACTACAAGTGGAACCAGTGGCTGTTCATCAAGATGCTGGAAGCCGGCATCTGCGAACGCCGCACCCAGACCGTCAACTGGGACCCGGTCGACCAGACCGTGCTGGCCAACGAGCAGGTGATCGACGGCCGCGGCTGGCGCTCGGGTGCGCTGGTGGAAAAGCGCGAGATCCCTGGCTACTACCTGAATATCACCAAGTACGCCGACGAGCTGCTGAGCGCAGTGGCCAACCCCGAAGACAAGAACTACCTGAGCGGCTGGCCCGAGCGCGTGCGCCTGATGCAGGAAAACTGGATCGGCAAGTCTGAAGGCGTGCGCTTTGCGTTTGCGCATGACATCAAGGATGCAACAGGCAACCTGATCAACAACGGTCAGCTGTGGGTCTTCACCACCCGCGCCGACACCATCATGGGCGTGACCTTCTGCGCCGTGGCCGCCGAGCACCCTCTGGCTGTTCACGCAGCAGCCAGCAAGCCCGAGGTGCAAGCCTTCATTGAAGAATGCAAGAAGGGCGGCACCACCGAGGCTGAGCTGGCCACGCAAGAAAAGAAGGGCGTTCCCACAGGCCTGTTCGTGACCCACCCTATCACCGGCCAACAGGTCGAGGTCTGGGTCGGCAACTATGTGCTGATGTCCTATGGCGACGGCGCCGTGATGGGCGTGCCTGCGCACGACGAGCGTGATTTCGCCTTTGCCAAGAAGTACGGCATTGAGATCAAGCAGGTCATCGCCGTGGAAGGCGAAACCTTCAGCGCCGACGCTTGGGCCGAGTGGTACGGGGACAAGCAAAAGGGCGTGTGCGTCAACTCGGATGCGCTCAACGGCCTGGGCTACAAAGACGCCGTCAACAAGGTCGCCGAGATCCTGATCGCCAAAGGCATTGGCGAGAAGAAGACCACCTGGCGCCTGCGCGACTGGGGCATCAGCCGCCAGCGCTACTGGGGCACCCCCATCCCCATCATCCATTGCGACAGCTGTGGCCCCGTGCCCGTGCCGGAAAAAGACCTGCCCGTGCGCCTGCCCGAAGATGTGGTGCCCGATGGCAGCGGCAACCCACTGAAGTCGCGCCCTGACTTCCTGAACGTGGGCTGCCCCAAGTGCGGCAAGCCCGCCCAGCGCGAAACCGACACGATGGACACCTTCGTGGACTCGAGCTGGTACTTCCTGCGCTACACCTGCGCGGACAACGCCAACGCCATGGTCGACGAGCGCACCAACTACTGGATGGGCGCGGCCAATGCCGAAGGCAACCGCGGCATGGACCAGTACATTGGCGGCATTGAGCATGCCATCCTGCACTTGCTGTACGCCCGTTTCTGGACCAAGGTCATGCGTGACCTGGGCCTGGTCAAGGTGGACGAGCCCTTCAAGAAGCTGCTGACCCAAGGCATGGTGCTCAATCACATCTACTCGCGTCGCACCGCACAAGGCGGCATCGAGTACTTCTGGCCGCACGAAGTCGAGAACACCTTCGACGCCAACGGCAAGATCAACGGCGCCAAGCTCAAGAGCGACGGCAGCGCGGTGGACTACGGCGGCGTGGGCACCATGTCCAAGTCCAAGAACAACGGCGTGGACCCGCAAGAGCTGATCGACACCATGGGTGCCGACACAGCCCGCCTGTTCACCATGTTTGCCTCGCCCCCTGAGCAAACGCTGGAGTGGAACGACGCGGGCGTGGAAGGCGCGCACCGCTTCGTGAAGCGCGTGTGGAACTTTGGTGCACGCAACCTGAGCGCCCTGAAGGACGCCGGTGCCGTGGTGCAAGCCGAGTTGAGCGCCGAAGCCAAAGCGCTGCGCCGCGAGGTGTATGTGGTGCTCAAGCAAGTGTCGTACGACTACGAGCGCATGCAATACAACACCGTGGCCTCGGGCTGCATGAAGTTGCTCAATGCGCTGGAAGCCCACAAGGGCACCACGCCCGCTGACCTGGCCGTGCTGCGCGAAGGCTTTGGCATCTTGCTACGCTGCCTGTACCCCGCCTGCCCGCACCTGACCCACGTGCTGTGGGAAGACCTTGGCTTCGCAGCCAAGGAAGGCGGCGACCTGCTCGACGCCCCCTGGCCCACCGTGGTGGAAGAAGCCTTGGTGCAAGACGAAATCGAGTTGATGCTGCAAGTCAACGGCAAACTGCGTGGCTCGATCAAGGTCAGCCCCAAAGCCGACAAGGCCGCCATTGAAGCAGCTGCACTGGCCAGCGAGGACTTTGCCAAGTTTGCCGAAGGCAAGCCTGCCAAGAAGGTCATCGTGGTGCCAGGCCGCTTGGTCAACGTGGTGATCTGATGCGTCAAGCCCTGCGCCGACTGACTCTTTTCTGTGCATCGGCGCTGTTGCTCGCCGGGGTGGCGGCGTGCGGCTTCCAGCTACGCACCGCACCGCAGATGAGCTTCAAGACCATCCAGCTCACCGGCTTTGCCAGCAACTCGCAGCTGGCAGCCGAACTCGCGCGCGCCATCGAATCGACCGGGGTTTCCGTGGTCGATAGCACCTTGGAGGCCACGCAGTCTGCCTCCAGTGCCACCGTGCCCACCACCCACATCGTGCTCGAGGTGTTGCGAGACACCCGCGAGGAAGTGGTACCGACCACCACGGCCTACGGTCAAGTGCGCGACATGGTGGCCCGCACCCGGTTTTTCTACCGAATCTTGCGCAGCGACGGTTCGGAACTGATCCCCCCGACCAAACTCGAACTGGCCAACGCCCTGACCTATAACGAAAAGGACGCCCTGGCCAAATCCAACGAGTTCGAGGCCCTGCACCGCGCCATGCAAACCGACATCGTCAACCAGGTGATCCGTCGCCTGGTGGCGATCAAGCCAACCCAGCTGGTGGCGCCGGCTGCCTCTCCTGAGTCGGCAGCGTCTTCGGCCTCTGCCCCGATGGCCGCAGCCAGTGCTGCTACGGCAGCATCGGCTGCCTCGGCCACCACCCGCTGAGCCCCCATGCAACTGCGCCTTGATCAGCTCAGTACCCACCTGCAAAAAGCGGGATCGGCCCTCAAACCCATTTATACGCTGTACGGGGACGAAGCCTTGCTCAGCCAGGAGGGGGCCGATCAGATCCGGGCTGCTGCGCGAGCGGCGGGCTTTACTGAACGACAAGTTCACACCGTCAGCGGCGCCCATTTCGATTGGGCCAGCCTGTTGGGCGCTGCCAGCGAGATGTCGCTGTTCGGCGATCGCCAACTGATCGAAATCCGGATTCCTTCAGGCAAGCCGGGCAAGGACGGCTCTGCGGCCCTGCAGCGCTATTGTGAAGCCGCAGCCGGCAACGACGGCGTGCTCACCCTGGTCACGCTGCCTCGCCTGGACAAGACCCAGCAAAGCAGCGCCTGGTTCACCGCGCTCGACGGCTGTGGCGTGACCCTGCGCTGCGACCCCATTGAACGCCAAGCCCTGCCGCTGTGGATCGCCCAGCGCCTGGCCGCGCAAGGGCAACAGGTCGAGTCAGGCGAAGCCGGGCAACGCACCCTGGCCTTCTTTGCTGACCGGGTCGAGGGCAACTTGCTGGCAGCGCATCAGGAAATCGTCAAACTGGGATTGCTGCACCCCCCTGGCACCCTGACGATCGAACAGATCGAAGAGGCCGTGGTCGACGTCGCCCGCTTCAACGTGTTCAAGCTCAGCGAAGCGGTGCTGTCTGGCCAGATTGACCGCACCCTGCGCATGATTGACGGCCTGCAGGCCGAAGGCGAAGCCGCAGTGCTGGTGCACTGGGCCCTGGCCGACGACATCCTGGGTCTGCACCGCGCCCGCCAGGCCCTCGACAGCGGCAAGCCCCTTCCGATGGTGCTGAGAGAGCAGCGCGTCTGGGGCCCGCGTGAGCGGCTTTACGAACGCATCCTGCCGCGCACGAAAGCGGCTTCCCTGGTGCGTCTGGTCACTGCCGCCAGTACGGTGGACGGCATCGTCAAAGGCCTGCGTCATCCCCAATGGCCACAAGACCCTTGGGAAGCCCTGCGCCGCCTGGCCCTGCAGCTCGCTGACGTCGCTCAAGGACAAGAATCGACACGCGCGTGAACAAGCGCACGAAATAAGGCCCATTCCCCGCCTTCATAGCCCAAGTGCTGGCATCAAGGGTTCGGTACCTTTGCCGATATCCCAAAGACCTGTAAGAGCGCTTGGATTCAAAGGCAAGGTTATGGACGCCGTCGAAAAAGCAGTTATCGCGACCCACGTCATTCCCGAGTGGTGCAACCCGTCCCTGTTGAAGGACGAGGCACAGCCTTTGCCCGCCAGCTCGCGCATCGATTGGCTCCAGCCAGCCATGAGCATCTGGTGCGCCAGCGGCGGCAACGACCGCCCCGACGCGCCGCGCGCAAACCCGGTTCCCCTCAACAGCTGACCCCCGCTTCCCCACGACCCGAGCGGCTGCTGGCATGCCCTTCCCCCAATTCAACCCCCGTCGGCTGCAAGCCCGCATCGTGGTGGTCTATCTGGGCATGCTGCTGATCGTGCAGGCCCTGAGCTTCTGGTTCATCCAGGACAGCCTGAACCGCAACGCTCGCGCCTCGATTCACACGGCCCTGGTCAATGGCGAAAAAGTGCTCAAGCGCCTGTTGGCGCAAAAGACGGAAAACCTGGAGCAAGCCACGCGGGTACTCGCTTCGGACTATGGCTTTCGCTCGGCCATTGCCAGCGCCGATCAGGCCACCATCGAATCGGCTCTGGTCAACCATGGTGAGCGCATCCACGCACATGTGGCCATCTTCACCGACGCCCAGTTCAACCTGAAAGCCACGGCCAGCCAGGCCAATACGCAGTCCATGGTCAACGCCGTGAAGGCGTATGCGCAACAAGGCAACAACGCCCACAGCGCGCACCAGATCGAGGTGATCGACGGCCAGCCCTATCAGATCGTGGCCGTACCGGTGCGAGCACCTCAGATCATTGGCTGGGTTGGCATGGGCTTCAAGGTCACCGACCAGCTGCTCAAAGACTTGAAAGACCTGTCGGAACTCGAGGTCGCCCTGGTCTTGCAGCGTCGTGATGGGGGCACCGCGGTCACCGCTTCCACGCTGCCCGCCGCCGCATCGGCCAGCCTGATCAGAGACTGGTCTCGCCCGAAAGCAGACCCCACCCAGGATCTGGCCATTCTGGTGGACCAGGAAGAGTTCAGCGTCATGCCCATGGCTTTGCCCGACAGCCATGGGTCTTCTGCCGTTGTGGCCCTGCTGATGGAATCGGTTCCGCAGGCCACCGCACCGTACAAGCAACTCAAGCTCAACCTGCTGATCCTCAGCGGCGTGGGTGCGCTGGTGTTTGCGATTGGCAGCTTCATCACGGCCCGCCGCATCACCACCCCGCTGCGTGTGCTGTCGACCTCGGCGCGTCGCCTTGAACATGGCGACTACGGCGCACGGGTCCATGTGTCCTCGCAAGACGAGATTGGCGAGTTGGCCCAGTCGTTCGAAACCATGCGCCAGGCCATTCAAGCCCGCGAGGGTGAGATCCGCCGTCTGGCCTACCAGGACTCGCTGACAGACCTGCCCAACCGCGAGCAGTTCCGCACCGACTTGCGTCAGGCCATTGTGAGTGCGCGCCAGGACAACTCGCCTTGCACCATCTTGCTAATGGACCTGGACCGCTTCAAGCATGTGAATGATGTGCTGGGACATCGCTTTGGCGATCGCTTGCTGCGAGCAGTGGCCGAGCGCCTGCGCAGCGAAGCCTTGGCTCCCGAAGACGGCCTGGCTCGCCTCAGTGGTGACGAATTCGCAATCTTGCTGCCGGGCACCAGCCCGCACGCGGCATCACTGCTGGCGCGCCGCATCTTGCAGGCATTCGAGCGCCCCTTCTCGCTCGATGACCATACAGTCGACCTCAGCGCCGGTATCGGCATTGCCTGCAGTCCCGACCATGGTCTGGATGTCGACGTGCTGATGAGCCGCGCCGAAATGGCCATGTATGCGGCCAAGCAGAACCAGTCAGGCTGTGTCACGTATCACCCAGGTCTCGACTCGTCGAGCGAAGAGTCACTGACCTTGATCAGCGAACTTCGCGCGGCCATCGACCGCGATCAGTTGCGCGTGTACCTGCAACCCAAAGTCAACCTGCAGACCCGCCAGATTGTGGGCGCCGAAGCACTGGTGCGCTGGCAGCATCCCACGCGTGGCATGGTTCCACCGATGAAGTTCATTCCGTTTGCCGAGCAAACGGGTTTCATTCGCCTGATCACAATGTGGATGATCGAACAGGTGGCTCGCCAATGCGCACAAATGCAAGTGGCCGGGCTCGATCTGAAGATTGCGGTGAACTTGTCGACCCGCGATCTGATGGACCAGGACCTGCCCAGCAAGATCGAACGCATCTTGCAGCAGCACAGCACCGCCTGTCGCAGCCTCGTGCTCGAAATCACCGAAAGCGCGATCATGGACGACCCACAGCGCGCCCTCCAGACCTTGAACCGCTTGCACGAAATGGGTCTGAAGCTGTCCATCGACGACTTTGGCACCGGCTACTCTTCGCTGGCCTACCTGAAGCGACTGCCCGTTGACGAGCTGAAGATCGACCGCTCGTTCGTCATGAACATGGAAAGCGATGTGCAAGACGCCAAGATCGTGCACTCGAC
Source organism: Aquabacterium sp. (assembly GCF_036273115.1). Lineage (GTDB taxonomy): Bacteria > Pseudomonadota > Gammaproteobacteria > Burkholderiales > Burkholderiaceae_C > Aquabacterium. Next base: position 184,131 of record NZ_DASUIN010000012.1, on the reverse strand, counting down.
CATTGACCTGGCGCACAACCTGGGTCTGACCGTGGTGGCCGAAGGCATTGAAAACGCCCAGACCCTGAAACTGTTGGCCGACCAACGTTGCGACGAAGCCCAGGGCTATTTCATCGCCAAGCCGATGCCCGCCGATGAATTCATTGGGTGGGTTGAAGGCTGGCGTATGCCAGGCACCCAAACCGAAGACGCGGACTCTGACTTCGCCATGATGCTCTGAGCATCACAGCGAACGTGCCAGCTCCGTGTAGGCCAGAAACTGGTCATCCGGCAAGCCACTGACCGGGCGATGGTTGCCCGACTCCCATCGGTCGACCTGTGCCTCAAGCAGACGCTGAGCATCGGCCAAGCGCGGCAAAACCGGCCCGGCAAACAGCACCACGCCCTTGTGAGCCACCATCAAGGTCGGAAAGGTTTCGACATCCACATCGCCAATCACATCGGCTTCGTCTTCGATGTCGATCCAGCGATAGCGGTGTCCTGGTAAAGCCGCTTTGAGCTGCTCAAAAGTCTGCGCGTACTCGCGGCACGTTCCGCACCACTGCGCGCACAGGCAAACAACATCAAGCTCAAGGATTGGCATGGCGGTATTTTCGCTCAAGCGCATAGCCCCCTGCTGAGCCATGTCAACAACCTAAAACCGGACACCCGCGGCGATCGCGTCCGAATACTCCCGTGGGGATTACCCGGATCCTCACGAAACTTACAAATAGTGGCAGGCGGCATGGCCCAGAATAACGGGCTTCATTACCCCAGCCAAGGACAAGGGCAGCAGTCATGCCGGTGATCGTGGTCGCCAACCCCAAGGGCGGCGTGGGCAAGTCCACGCTGTCGAGCAACATTGCAGGCTATCTCGCCCGCAAGGGGCGCACCGTCATGCTCGGCGACATCGACCGCCAGCAAAGCTCTCGCAACTGGTTGCGCCAACGCCCGGCCGACATGCCGCGTATCCTGACCTGGGAAATCGATGGCGACAACGTCTCGCGCCCGCCCAGGGGGGCGTCTCACATCGTGCTCGACACCCCAGCCGGACTGCACGGCCGCAAACTGGCCCGGGTGCTGGCTCAGGCCGACAAAGTGCTGGTGCCGCTGCAAGCCAGCATGTTCGACATCAACCCCACGCTGGAATTCATCAACGAAGTCGCAGGCCTGCACAACGAGGGCCGCCTTGAACTGGCGGTGGTAGGCAACCGAGTGCGCGACAACACCACCGCGGCCGACCGCCTCAAAGAGTTCCTCGACACGCTCAGCGTACCGGCCTTGACCATCTTGCGCGATACGCAAAACTACGTGCACCTCTCGGCCCATGGGCTGACCCTGTGGGACGTCATGCCGCATCAGGTCTCCAAAGACCTGGAGGAATGGGCACCCATCTTGAATTGGCTCAAGTAGGGAATTTCGGTCAGGCCCGATACCCGGTTCATCCACTTGGGTGATAGGCACAAACAGGCACACCCGCCACAATCTGCCCCGCGCCTGAGAGCGCAGCAGTTCAGGGAGCCCCGATGTCTACACCATTCCAATTTCAACGCGCTGGCAGCGCAATGCTGCTCAGCAGCCTGATCCTTGCGCTGACCGCGTGCGGCGGCGGCGGCAGTGACAGTCCCGCCTCGCCCAGCAACGTCAAAGACCCCGTCCCTGTCGTAGACAAGGACCCCGCACCGTTGCCACCCGTGGGCCTGAACAGCAACCGCTTCGTGGCCACTTACGTGGTCGAGCGCGACTTCTCCAAACCCGACGAGCGCGCACGCTTGCTGATCATCGACACCCAATCGAACACGGTTGCCAAGCAAGTCAAGCTGGGGCCGAGCTACCGGGGCAGCCAATTCGAAATCATCCACAACTACAAAATCGACTTCGCAGCGGATGACTTTTCGCTCAAGGGCCAGCGCGCGGTTTATTACATCGAAGGAGGCAAGGTCTTTCGCATCGACCTTCACCTCGCCGAACTGCCTGAGCCCGTCCAGATCTCGAACCTGACGCAAGCCTGCAGCATCAAGGACACCGATGTTCATGAGATCGACGGCGAGCTGCTGCGTGTTCAAACGCCTGGCCCAGACCTGGACTGCAACACCAGTGAGCCCGGCGACACCGTGCAGGTGACATCGAGCATGTCGTATTCGGCTACCCCACCTTTGTCTGTCATGCGCTACGCCACGGGGGGCGTTTACGCCGCCGATGGCACGCTCACCGCGACAGCCACCCTGGTATACGACTTGGGCAAAAACGCCCTGCTGGCCTACACCAAAGACTTGCAATACCCTCTGTACGACATTACCGCTCCTGCGGGCGTCCTGTCGATCAACGACAAGGTCAAGACTTTCGTGAATGCCAAGCTTGGCGTTCAGCTGCTTCATATCGGCAACGCGCTCTACACCACCAAAATCGTCGCAGGCAAGCTGCAGTTTGGTGAACGGGTGACGTCATCGACTGGGCAGGCCTATGTGCGCGACGTCCTTGGCTACCTGGACAAAACGCTGGTTCTCTTCAACGATGGCCGCCTGGAGCAACTGGTTGACGCCAACAAGGCAACCACTCAGTACATCGCCACCCTGCCCTCAGTCATGGACCCCATTGATGACTGGCTTCGCCAAGGCAACGATCTGGTCATCGTCACCCAAAACCCGTCCACACAGAACCTGACCTATTACAAGGTCAACCCCGTTGGCGGCAATCTCAACAAACTCGGCAGCTACACCCGTCACCAGGAAGACCAAAGCATGGTGTTGCGCGGCGAAGACCTGTTGATTCTGCGCGGAGATGGTCCAGGCACTGACACGCAAACCCAGAGCCTGCTCAAGTATTCGCTGACCAGCAACACGCTGCAGACCCAGTTGACCCAGATAATGACCATTGGCGTGGTGGCATCCGTCAACAAGTACGAGGTTGCCTGGGATAACTTCGTCTACTGCCAACCCCTGGCCACTCGCTCGGACTGCGTGGGCACGCCTGTTCGTTTCCGCAACCTCAAATCCAACACGGAGATCGAAGTCGGGACCTACGCAACCGATCCAGCGGGGGCTTGGTCGATGGCCGCAATCAGTGAGCCGTTCAGCGCGTCCAGCCGTATCGTGATGGAAGTGTGGAACTATCCCACCGAGCAGACCATGGGTGCCGAAGTCTGGACCTTCGATCCCAAGCAGTCGAACTCCTTGCTGAAACTCACCCTTCCTCAGTAAGTCGAAGAGACTGACGGGCGGACCGCGTTGCGGTACCGCCCATACGCCTCACACGCTTGCCCGAACGCCGCGAATATGCGGCGCGACACGGGGTTGCTGGCTGCCAACCATTCCGGGTGCCACTGCAAGCACAAGTTGAAGCCAGGCCCGTCAAAGGTGAACGCTTCGACCACGCCATCGGGGGCCAAGGCTTCCACCCTCAAACCCGAAGCCAAGCGGTTCACACCCTGGCCATGCAAGCTGTTGACCATGAACTGGTGCCCCTTGAGCACCGAGTCGTCCAGCCCCGCCAGAATCTGATCCAGCAAGCCGCCCGGCACCATCTGCACCGGGTGCGCCAAGCCGTATTCTTCCTCAACGGGCTTGCTGCCATCGCCACGGTGGTCCATCAAGCCGGGCTGCCTGTGCACAGCCTGGTGCAAGGTCCCGCCCAAGGCCACGTTCACCTCCTGGAAGCCTCGGCATATGCCCAGCAAGGGCATGCCCTTTTCCAAGGCCTGACGAATCATCGGCAAGGTGAAATTATCCCGATCAGGGTCCAGCGGCAAGCTGGGGTCCAACACATCCTCGCCAAAGTGGCTGGGGTGCACATTGGACGGCGAACCGGTCAGCAGCACCCCATCGGCCAGAGAGAGCAGCGTGGGAATTTCCTCTGGCAAAGCCCCGGGAATCACCAAAGGGACCGCCCCGGCCAACCGGATGGCCTCCACATACTTCTTGCCAGCCACATGGAAGGGGTGACGCCCCAGCACCCGCTGACAGGCTGGCACCAGCACCACGGGTGGGCGAACTGCTGAATCGTTCTTCATGGAATGCATGCCGAAGATGATGCAACCAGTGTGCCAAAGCCCCAGCCAAGGTCAATCGAACCGTGGCAACCACGCCATAACATTTCCTTGCAACTTGGTGCGTTTTCAGTGCCCCCATGCGGGGGGACCGGCCGTGGCACCAAGCCTGAATTGCGATACCTTCCCACATTCACCGCCAGACCGCCAATGATGTCTGGCCACAAAGAATTCAGGGACCTCGGATGACCGACCTTTCCAGCATCACGGCTGCGCTGCATAGCGCTGCCCGCCAACTGCTTGACGGCTTGCTGGCCGAACTCAGCTCGCTCGGCCCCAACCAGCACACCCGCCTGCTGCGCCTGCACACTCCCTTGGGACTGGACGTGCTGCTAGCCGAGAAAGCTGAAATCACCGAGCAAATCGGCCCCAATGCGGCAGAACCTGCGAACACCGGCTTCGCCATTGACCTGCTGGCCCTGAGTACCCGCGCCGACATCGCCCCGCTCGACCTCATCGGGCAGCCCGTGTTGCTGGAGCTGCTCACCGCCCACAGCCGAGCCAACCTACGCCCCTTCCACGGCCACGTCACCGCCATGCAACTGCTGGGCAGCGACGGCGGCTATGCCCGCTACCGGCTCACCATCGAACCGTGGACGCACTTCCTGCGCCACCGCCACGACGCCTATGTCTTCCAGGACATGAGCGTCATCGACATCACCGAATCGGTGTTTGCCGATTACGCCGCCCAAGGTGCCTTGGTGCCGCAATGGCGTTGGGAGCTGGCCGACAAAGCGGTTTACGCCAAGCGCTCACAGTGCGTGCAGTTCAACGAAAGCGATTGGGACTTCCTGCAGCGCCTATGGGCCGAAGAAGGTCTGTTTGCCTGGTTTGACCACCAAGGTAACCCCGGCGACACCCAAACCCTGGGCGCCCACACCCTGGTCCTGGCCGACCACAACGGCGCCTTCCAGCCCAACGCGCAAGCCCACATCCGCTACACGCAAAGCGGCATGGCCTTGAAGGAAGACAGCCTGACCCAATGGCACAGCCTGCGTCGCGTGGCCCCCACTGCACTGCACACCGCCAGCTGGGACTACCGCATGGTCGACAGCCAACGCGCCAGCCTGGAGGCCGATGCAGCGCACGACCAGCCCATGGCGCTGAACCACATGGATCAGCCCGGCGCCTATGCGTACGAGACCGCAGAGCAAGTGGCCCGCCGCGCCGAGGTACAACTGCAAGCCCTGTCGAACCAACGCAAGCAGTTCATGGGCAGAGGCACCGTGCGCACGATCGCGCCGGGCACCAAGTTCGAGTTGTCTGACCACGACGAATTTCTGAGCCTCGGCAACGACGGTCAATTCGTGGTGCTGTCGGCTACCCACCGCGTGCGCAACAACCTCAGCGCCGATGCGCAAGCCGGTCTGATGCACTTGCTGGGCCCCGGCAAACTGTTGAGCGATGACAGCCGCCGCTTGTCCAACGACAGCAACGATCCCGTCTACGAATGCCGCCTCACCGCCCAGCGCGCCAACGTGCCCGTGCGCATGCTGGCGCGCGGCAAACCCACCGTTCACGGCACCCAAACTGCCATCGTCGTGGGCCACAGCGGTGAGCCCATCCACACCGACCGCGACGGCCGCATCAAAGTGCAGTTCCACTGGCAACGCGGCGCTCAAAGCAGCCATCGCTTGACACACCCCAGCGCCGACGCCAACAACGCCCCGGGCGATGCGACTGCCGGCACCTGGGTACGCGTGGCCCAGGCCTGGGCTGGCGCCAACTGGGGGGGCGTATTCATCCCTCGGGTGGGGCAGGAAGTGGTCGTGGCCTTTGTGGAGGGAGACATCGACCGCCCCATCGTGGTCGGCGCCACCTACAACGGTCAAGGTACCGCCAACGCGCAAGGTAACCAAGTGGCGCAAGCCAATGCCCCAGCCTGGTTCCCAGGTGATGCGCAAGCCGGCTCACACGAAGGGCATGCCCACAACGCCACCTTGGCCGGCATCAAAACCCAATCTTTGGACGCCAGCCAGAGCGGCAGCGGTGGCTTCAACCAATTGGTGATGGACAACACCCCATCCCAAGGCCGTGTGCTGGCACACACCACCCAGCACCAGACCTGGCTGCAAATGGGCCATCTGCTGCAACAGCATGACAACCAACGCCTCGCCCCGCGTGGCCTAGGGTTGGAGTTGCACACCCAAGCCTATGGCGCCGTGCGTGCCGCATCAGGCTTGCACATCAGCGGCCACGCCCGTCGAGGTGGCACCCAAGGCAGCCAAGGCAAACCCACCGACACCCGCGAAGCGCAAAGTCAACTGCAGAGCCACGCCGAGCTGGTGCAAACCTTGGCCGCCAACGCCCAAACACACCTGGCCAAGCTGCCCAACGAGGCCGCCCCAGAGAAATTGCCCGTGATCGGCGCGCTGGGCGAGACCATCAGCAGCCTGAAAGGCACCGCGCAGCAAGGTGAGCACCACATTCCCACGCTGGAAAGACCCGACCTGATCGCCAGTGCGCCAGGCGCCATCACCAGCCACACACCGGCACACACCGTGGTCAGTGCAGGCGGCCAAGCCGCCATCAGCACGACTCAAGATGCCAACCTGCTGAGCCAACGCCACACCGCCTGGGCCGTGAAAGACGGCATCAGCCTCTTCACTCGTGGCGAAGCCAAAGACAGCAAGCACCCTGTGCAAGACACGGGCATGAAGCTGCATGCAGCCAGCGGCAACGTGAACACCCAAGCTCAGAGCGGCGGCATCACCGTCACTGCCGCCAAAGCCATCGACATCCAAAGCACCACCGCCAACATCACCATCAGCGCCCCCAGCAGCCTCATGCTCAACGGCAGCGGTGGCTACATCAAGATCAATGGCGGGGATATTGAGATTGGGACCAGCGGCGCGGCGAGCTTTAAGGCTTCTATGAAGGAGTTGGCGGGGGGTGGGAGTGCATCCCGTTCCGGCATACCCATGCCTATTCCTAGCAATCTGCCAGACCGATTCAGTACTCAGCTAGACGCAGCTGATCTCATCGCTGGAATCGACTCGCAAGACTCTCTTGGCTATAAAGCCCTGATGCCGGATGGCTCAACCATCAGGGGCAAAACTGACAGCCACGGCATCACGGCCCGCTTCAATTCCGTAGCCTCTGGCACCGTCAAAGTTTTGATGGGCGAAGGCGATTGGTCAGTGCATCTCGATGCAGATGAATCCATCAACAACTGATATCCATGTCAACCACCCCTATTCATTGGCTGAAGTCAGCATTGGTGCCCACCACTTTGGCATTCGCCATTTCTGGATGTTCAGCCAAGGCAGGCACTCCCGTCGCGAATGAATCTGCTGCAACCGCCAACGTATTTGCAGGCACTTACCTGTTCGATGTTCGTGATCCGCGTAGTGACTTCGGGAAGGCCCATCCGCAAGAGGTCAAACGTTACAGCAGCACGTTCAATGCGCTTCTTGCTGGGCAGGTCAAACTGGAACGAACCTTTGTTTCCCGGATCACCTCGGGTCCCAGCACGCAAGGCGAGGTCCTTGACATCGACGGGCAAAGCAGCGTTGTCCATGTGACCTGCCAATCACATCGATGTGACATTGAGCGCATGGGCCTGTACTACAGCCCTGCATCCAACCAAATGGGGGCACTCCTTTGGAGCCACTGCGAAGAAACCATTCTGGGCAGTCCATCCGCCACAGCTTTGGCAACCCTGAGGCGAGTCGCAAAATTGCCAGAACGAACAGCACAAGATATTGCTCGCTGCAAGAAAGTGAGTGCAGCCTATGAATGACGCCACAGGCGGCCTGAGCGAGTTCCTTGACGCTCTGTTTGAAAGCGAAGGGGGCGGCAATGCGCACATCGTCAACCAATACGGTTATCTAGGGAAATACCAATTTGGCGAAGATGCGCTGGTGGATCTTGGCTATTACAAAGCCGATGGAAGCAAGAACGTCGGCGCAAACGGCAAGTTCAAGTACGACTGGGCGGGAGCATGGACGGGCAAGCATGGCGCGACGTCCAAAGAGGTGTTCTTGTCCTCCCCCGAGATTCAAGACCACGCTGCACGTGACTGGGTTGCCCTGCTGTGCAAACGCATGCATCGCTACAAGCTGGATGGCTACATTGGCAAAACAGTGGGTGGTGTCGAGGTTACAGAGTCTGGCTTAATAGCAGCAGCGCACCTCAAGGGCTTTGGCAACGCCAAGCATCCCGGCGTCATCGCCTTCCTCAAGAGTGGCGGAACGATCAACGCAGCCGATGCCAACGGAACCAAAGTCTCCAGTTATATGAAACGGTTTGCGGGGTACAACCTCGGCTGCTGCGCAAAGTGCGCCGTGCAAGTCGTGGACAAGGATAAGAACCCCATCGCTGGGCTTGGCATTAAGCTACTGGCCAAGGGCAAGGAAGTGTACCGAGGCGTGACCGATGCATTTGGCAGCAGCCCGTTCGTGGGAGGCTTCTCGGCGGGGCACGAACTCACCGTGCTGGTTGAGCGGATTGAGGGCGGATTCAAGGAGATCGTGCGCTTTACTGCGGCCCACACACCCATGACTGTGGCCTTGGTGAGTCCGCGTACATTGCTAGAACTACCGTTGCAGCCGCATGCGGGCGCTGCGGGTTCACACAAGAAGGCAACGGTCAAGGACAAGCGTAACGATCAATTGGCCGGCAAGCCCAACTCACGGCCCAGCGGTTCCCATCGCAACTCGCAGGGGAACCCCGTACAAATCGCCCAGCCCCCAAAACCTTTGCCGCCCATTGAAGACCGACTCAAGGCCCTACAAGATATCTTGCTCCGAAATGCGGGGTATGGGAAAAAGAGTGTCCCACTGAATGGACCAGCTGCCGTGATCAAGTCACGCAATGGGGAAGCGATAACGGAGTACAGGAAGGGCAGAACCACTTCCATCGGACGCTGCTACAAGTATGTGAAGATCGCGCTGCAGGCCAGTGGACTGGTCAGTTGCTATTTGGCGGGAGAACACGCGAAGGACGCAGGACCGGAGTTGGCAAGACAGGGTTATGAGAACTTGCTTGACGGCCCACACAACGGCATCGAAGGTCCGATGGATGCGCCGGTTGGAGCCGTGATTGTCTACCGCCCTACTGACGGGTCGCCTGACGGACACATTGAAGTTCGTATCGATGATGAGGGAACACCGGCTGTCGCCAGCGACTTTATCTCAAGAACGCCACGCACAGAACGCCCGAACGGGCCCAAGCAAATGGAAGGGCGTCATCGCAAGGTTATTGGAATTTGGGTCAAAAGGCTATGAAATCATCGAGTATCTGCTCAACACGCCTCTGCGGATTGATCCTCTATGCTGTTCTCGCTGCCGCGACCGTTGCGTCGGCGGCACCAAATCAAACACACCCAAATGCTATTGCTCGATTTGAATCGCAGTTCAGCGGAAGTGGGACTTTTGATTGCAACCTTGGAAAGGCCAAACTAGGTTTAAGTTTGGGGCTCCTTCCCTATGGCGCCAAATTGCCTACCGATATGCCCAATGAGTTGCGGAGGGATCAGTTTGGGATTGAAATAGAAAGCTACCCTTCAAAAACGTCCAATCACATCGAATCGCTCTGGGGCCCGGCCACCTTCTCCGACGGTGACAAGAAAATGTCCGTCAAGCTCAACAACAACAAAACGGCTTTCTTTGAGCGTTTTGGCCCCACCCCTGACTGGCCCTTTAAATCAAAGAAAGACAGCCAGTTTTTCTTTACCTTTCGGCTGGATGACGGCCCTGTCTACCAATGCAAGGCGGTCTACCAACCGGATCAATAAGCGCAACAAAGATTGATGACGCAGGCTCACCCGATCCTAGGTCAGTGCGCCGAAGGAGGCCTTTTGGTTTAAGAACGATTAAACATGCAGCTCCACAAATTCGTCTTTTTGATAGGCCTTTCGGCCATTCAAATTCAATGTAATGCGGATACAACGGGGAACCGTTTTGCAAATCAGTTCAGTGGAAGCGAGATATTTCGCTGCCTTGCTGGAACCAAAAAAATTGGCGTCGGAGTCGGGGGGCCCTATGGCGCAAAGCTCCCACCTGATCTAACGCAAGACGTTGTGACTGCACTGATTGGCGTGGAGTTGGAGACATATCCCACCCCAAAAACCAATCACATCGATCGCCTCTGGGGACCGGCTACCTTCTCCGACGGTGACAAGAAAATGTCCGTCAAGCTCAACAACAAAACGGCTTTCTTTGAGCGCTTTGGCCCCACGCCAGACTGGCCCTTTAAGTCAAAGAAAGACAGCCAGTTTTTCTTTACCTTTCGGCTGGATGACGGCCCTGTCTACCAATGCAAGGCAGTCTACCAACCAGATCAATAAGCGCAACAGAGATTGGTGACGTGGGCTCAGCCAATCCGACGTGACTGAGCCAAAGAAGGCCTACTTGCCTTGCTTAATCACCAAGGCTCCCCCGGCGACAGCACCACGCAGGGCAGTCATAAAGAGCCAACAGCGCATCTATGACCAAACTTCCATTCGGACTTGTTAATCATGCTACTGGTCAGCCATGCCATAGCGGGGACGCGAGGCCTACGCTTTGTCATAGTTAACCTTGCCGAGACCGCCCTTTTTTGAGTCTCTGTCTTAAATCTCTTTTCGAGATGTTGAAGCACCACGACTACCTTCCGCCCAAAACTGCTGGAACCACCGCGCCACTGGGGGGAGAAAGCATTCGCCACACTACGAGAAAAACTACCGAATAGTCTTACCTAGAGTCTAGGCCTACGCATTTGGAGCGGTGATACACAAGCTATTACCACTGCCGAGAAGACTCTTCAAATGAGCGACGAACACACTGGCCCAAATGGCCATGACGGCATGTTCATTGTGCGAATTCAAGGCTCACACATTAGCATTCAATGATTCGGTGCACAAAGTGCATCTCCCGCCATGACGCTATCTGAGAAGATAGAAATTGAGCGGAAAAAGAATGCACCAATTGAGCCCTAATCAAACTTTGATTTAGCACTTCGCAAGGCAGCCAAGCCAATGGGCCATCGATTTAATCCATAGCTCACAATCACCTAAGTAAATTTACAGTTGATTCAACATCGCGATGGAACTGCAGGCTGACTCGCGGGTTAAGCCGAATACAGCAATACATGCAAGGACAGCGCCTTCCGAACCTGGGATTGTTTGGCAAACGTTTGTGCCGCCAGCGACTATTCGGCGCCCATCAAGGCAGACATAGCCGGCAGGTCTGCATTCTTGGGATATCTGGCCTGGCGTTCTCTACTTCCGACGCCCCCACCCACCGCTCCAACCTTCCATTTCAGCCATAATCCGCCGCAACTGTAGGGCTGGTTGCCGTTGCCGGCTATATAGCTGCCGCCACTATCGTGGACATGATTGACTCTAGCTTCTCACTCAAAGAACGAGCGGCAAGTTTGGCGCGATGATGAAAGTTAATTGGAATCTATATTTCTGCAGCATTTTTCTCATTGCTGGTGGCGCCACAGGTTATGTCGCCATATCTCAAAAAATATCTGGATCAGCAAGCAGCACTCCAGCAATACTAATCGCGACCGCCATCACCACAGCACTAGCGGTCACGCTAGCTGCAATATGGATTGCCCAAAATATGGGGGCTCGATACATTCTCCTGGCGAAGGGATCTTTCCTCTTCACTGCATCAGCATTTATGATAGGAATCGGATCCCCAATATTTTTTGTAATTCCACCTACAAGCTGGCTTGGGGCCTGCACCATAGCGGCAATCACAACGACAGCAATACTAAATTCAGTCAAGTCTTACAGATATTACAAATCGATATCCATCGACTCCAGAAAAGAGATACTAAATACAATTAAGGGCAACAGAATAGACTTGGAAGAGTTCAGTAGATTTTTCTTAGACTACCCACCTACTGTCGTTACAAAATTGAGTCCCAAAATTGGCGTGCCTATAGCCATTTCTGGGCTCGTCTGTATGGTATTGGGCCTCAGCCTATACAAGGTATATCCGGTTTTTTCTGTTGTTGCATGGGGCGTCCCCACACTTCTTGTACCGGCATTTCTTCTGCCTGTACTGACACAAGCCCTCGTCCAACAGTCACTACTTGCAAAAATAGAAAAACAGATCGGCCAACGACTTACCGCAAAGGTACCGAGTCAAACTCCCGAGTAAGTCATACACCCTCACTCCTGCCACAAATAAAACACCTTCCCAAACTGCCCAATCACCTGCACCTCGGGATAGAAGCGTGAGGGAACGAACCCGTTGGTCTCTGGCAGCGAAGCCTTCAGACTGCGGCCAGTTGCGGCCACCATGCCGTACTCGACTGGCAAACATTGCTTATTCAGATCAGGCTGATTGGCTGTTTGAACAGCCTGCAGCAAGACACCACGCGGGCAAGCCTTCCATGCTTGTGAGTGTTTGGCAAAGGCCGCTGGCCCCACTTCGGCACCGAGGCGGTAAGCAGAGGCGTCGGGCTCAAAGGGCAGGAGCCAGCGTGTCGCGTTGACTGCTCCCGCAGCATCAGCCAACTCGGTCAAGCCGTGTTGCTGAACGCGGCGCCCGGTCGTGCGGGCCTCTCGCCCCACCCCTGCGGCAATTCGGCAGGTATCAAACCAGGCTCGGCCGGCATCGATCACGTGCGCATAGAAGGTAGCCAGATGGGGGCGCACCATCACGCCATCAGGCTCGCTGCCGTAGTAGCCCCTGAGCAGTTCATGCAAATAGCCTACGTACAGTTGGTTGGCCACTTTCGAGAGCATCGCGGCTTGCTGCAGGTCGCCACAGGTGGCTTGCGGGGCGACGCCAAAGGCGTGCCCAGGTGTACCTGCCGCCGCTGGGTCGGTCTCAATGACCGCCTCAAAGTGCTTCAACAAGGCAGCCTCTTCGTTGACCAAAGCCCTCGCCTTGTAAAACGATGCGTAGGCCAACTGCGCGGGTTGGTAACCAGCTTCTGCGGCTTGGCCCAACACGGCCAGGGCTTGATTGATGTCTGCCGGCTCAGGTACCCCGACCGCCATCATTTCTGACAAGCGAAACATCGACCGTGGATCACGGGCCTTGGCACCCAGTTTGTGAAGGTTGAAGGCTTGCGTCAGATGCCCGTCACGGCCAGTATGAAAGTACACCGATTCGGCCAGGTAGAACAAGGCGTCTTGATTGCCTTCGGCTGCTGGCGCTTCCAGCTTTTTGACGGCCAGATCGAAGCTGCCCTTCTGGTAGGCGGCAAACCCAAGCTGATAGAGATCGACTGGCTCAGCTTCAACGGCTGCCGGCTTCGCCGCATTCTGGGCGTGCACGAGCGCGCTCACCCCACCAAGCACAGCCCACACCGAGGCCTTTACCAGCATTCGATGGCCTGAAAACTTCCACACGGCTCACTCCCCCGCTTGTCTGTTCGGCGGCAGTGTAGCCCGGGCACAAACGCATCACAGCCCACCAATCGAAGGGGCTGGACAAGGAGGGGAAGCCCCTCAGACGGGCTGATTCAACGGGTCGGTTTGCGCAAGGCGGGAGCCAGCAGATCCTGATGAGTTGGGGGCAGCGATTTGGCCGCCACGCGCTCCCATTCGGACCAATCGACGTAGGTCACCTCAGGCAAGGGCAAAGATCCATGGCTTTGCGCGTTGCCGGCGACCTTGGCAGCGCCATGCGCCACGAACCGGCGCGCATGTGTGTTGGGTGACGGATTCACAGTCAGGGTTTTCAAAACGACACTCCCGATAGGCGTTTTCGCCTTTTTATGCTGTGCAGTTTGCACGATTCAGCCGGAAATGTGTGTGAAATTTAGGTGAAAACCCTGGCTTTTACAAAAAGCTTCGCAATGCGGAAATGGGTTCTGCCAGGCGGCATCAAGGCACGATGGTCGTAAAGAGATACACCGCGCCAATGACCAAGTGCACCGCCCCTTGCAGCACCGTGGTGCGGCCCGTACCCAACGATTGGGTGGCGACCAAAAGTGACAACATGAGCAAGACGGTGGACTTCAGGTCCAAGCCCAGCGTCAAGGTCCACCCCGTCACCAACGACACGATGGCCACTGCAGGAATGGTCAGCCCGATGCTGGCCAGCGCCGAGCCCAGAGCCAGATTCAAACTGGTTTGCAGCCGATTCGACCGCGCAGCTCGAAAAGCGGCCACCCCTTCAGGCAGCAAGACGACGATGGCCACAATGATGCCAACCAGGGCTGGCGGAGCCCCCAGTGCCATGACCCCTTTTTCGATGAGGGGCGCCAATCCTTTGGCCAAGAGCACCACCGCCACCAGGCTGACCAGCAAAAGCGCCAAGCTGACCAAGGCCACCCGGCCCGAGGGCGGCTCGGCATGCGCCTCTTCTGTCAGACCACGCCCATCGGCCGGCAAAAAGTAGTCGCGATGGCGAACGGTCTGGACCAGCACGAACGTGCCGTACAGCACCAACGACACCACAGCAATGAAGGCCAGCTGGCTCGGGCTGTATGAGGGCCCGGGCGTGGTGGTCGTGTAGTTGGGCAACACCATGGTCAACACGGAAATGGCAGACAGGGTTGCCAGACTGGCATGTACACCATGCCGGCCAAACTGCTGTTCATGGAAGCGCGATCCACCCACCAGCAGGCAGATCCCAACCATGACATTCAGGATCAGCATGACCGCCGCAAACACGGTGTCACGCGCCAGCGCGGTTGCTTGGGGGCCACCGGCAATCATCAGTGACACGATGAGCGCCACCTCAATGACGGTGATCGCGATCGCGAGCAGAAAGGTTCCGAAGGGCTCGCCCACACGATGCGCCACCACTTCGGCATGGTGAACCGCGGCCGTCACAGCCGCGAACAAGGCACCCGCCGAAAGCAAGGCATACCATTGACCGAACCCAAGCCTTGCGCCGGCCAAAACTGCCATGGCCGCGAGCGGCGCGACCATGGACCAAAGGGGAAGAGAAGGATGTCTGTGCATGGGCCGATGATGGCACACCCCCTACGCCCCACGCACGGGAGGGGCGGCCCCTCCACGCTCCGTCTTCGCTCAGTCGATGCGAATGCGGTTGCCGTTCGGTGACTTCTGCTTTTTCGGCAATTGCAGCGTCAGGATGCCATCGGCAAACTTGGCGGTGGTTTCCGCCGCATCGATTTCGGTTGGCAACTCGAAACTGCGACTGACGCTGCCGTAGTAACGCTCACTGCGCAGCACACGCTCGTCTCGATTCTGGCTGTCTTGCTGCTTGACCTCGGCACGCAAGGTAACCAGGGCGCCATGAACTTCCACATGAATGTCTTCTTTGGGAACCCCGGGGATTTCCGCCTGCACTTGATAGGCGTTCCCCACTTCCTTCACATCGATCTTGATCTGGGCAGGCAAAGGATCGCCATGCAGCGGCTTGATGTAGTAGCCGGACGCCAGATCACGAAACAGGTCGTCAAACAGACTGGTACGGGCAGGTAGCAGGCTCATCGTGACACTCCTTGAAGTGATGGTTCAAACAAGAACTGCGATGACTGAAATATAGAGACCCGCACCCAGACTTCAAGAGGCGGTCCTCAGTCGCTTGATGTAACTCAAACGCCGCCGGCACGCAAGTCTTGCCAGACCACGCCCACCGCGAGGATGTCTTGCTCATGAGCTGGATCAGCCCAAGGCTCTTGATGCGCTTGCTCCTGCCAGGCCTGCACCGCAGGCTCATTCAACAGGCGTTGCCAGTACGGACTCACGCTGGCCTCAGGTGCCAGACCATAGGTTTGAAACCGAATGGCAACCGGAGCGTAGAACGCATCGACTGCTGTGAACCGTTCTCCGGCCAGATAGGGGCCGCCGAAGCGAGTCAGGCCTTGCTGCCACAGGGCCTCGATGCGATCAACGTCTCGGCGCACCGCATCAGGCACCTCATGCAGTCGCACGCGCCAGTTGCAATGCATAGAGCAATGCTGGCGCAAGGCCTGGAAGCCCGAATGCATTTCAGCCACAGCACTGCGAGCCCAGGCCCGCGCCAGCGGATCGTCGGGCCACACCTGGGGGTGGGCTTCAGCCAGGTATTCGACAATGCTCAGCGAGTCCCACACCACAGTGGAGCCATCTTCAAGGCACGGCACCTTGCCATTTGGCGCCAGTTGGCAATAAGCAGCCCAATCGGCCACATCGCCGAAGCGATGCATCACCTCCCGAAAGGGAATGCCGAGTTGGCGCATCAAGACCCAGGGTCGCATCGACCACGACGAGTACAGCTTGTTGGCAATGTGCAGGGTGTACATCGTGTACTCCTCAGGCAGAAGGATCGGGTCCTGATTATGATGGCGCCATGAAGCTGATTCTGCGATGGCTGCTGTTGGCAGCTGCTCTGGTGCTGATCACTCAGTGGGACACGGGCATTCACGTCAAGAGCTTTGGCGCAGCCATGTGGGCCGCGCTGGTCATGGGCTTGATCAACGCCTTCGTTCGACCGTTGTTGATCTTGCTGACCTTGCCGGTGACCGTGCTGACATTAGGCTTGTTTCTGTTCGTCATCAATGCCTTGACGTTTCAAATGGCCTCCGGCCTGCTTGAAGGCTTCCAGGTCAACAGTTTCTGGGATGCCTTGTTGGGATCGGTGCTCTACAGCCTGTGGGGCTTGATCATCGATGCCGCACTGGAGCGGCTGTTTCCCAGCCCGCGCTGGCCTGACCCAGGTCAATAACAAACGACGCCCCCCTAGTTTGCAGGTAGGCCTGCAGCAGGTCGCACCGTAGGATGTGAGGCCCAACCGCCCACGCGAGGCGGCAGTGGCACGTTCACAATCAAAGAGAGGCCTTTCATGAAAACCTTTACCGCAAGCGCTCTGGCTCTGGCCAGCGCTTTGGCTTTGTCTGCCCCGGCAGCTCATGCCGTGGTCATCGACTTCACCGGTGGTGTGGTCACCTTGGCTGGCGGCGCCACCGCCACCACCAACAACAGCGTGGTCCACTACGGCGTGGCCAGCTATGAGGAAGACGGCATTCTGGTGTCGTTCAACGGCGCAACCAGCGGCATCATTGGCGACTACTACTCCATCGGTGCAGGCGGCTTTGTCGGCAACGACGTGATCCACGCCCACTGGGACGACGGCATCACGTCCATCACCTTCACCAAGGTGGATGGCAAGGCATTCGATCTGACCTATTTCGACTTGACCTCCAACACCACCACGGGCGGTGGCCAAGCAAGCGGTCTGGAAGATTCGTGGATCACCGCGTCCAACGGCACCTCGTTGAAGCTGCCCTCTTCTGACTGGGGCTTCGCCAAGGACTATTTCGGTGCGGATGGCGACGGCATTGCCCGCATGTACATGGGCCCCAGCTTCCTGGGCATCACGTCGTTCACGATCACCTCGAAGAACGCCTATTGCTTCGGTATGGACAATTTCTACATTGACCAGGCGGCTCCTGCTGTGCCTGAGCCCACCACCACCGCCATGGTGTTGGCGGGTCTGGCCGTGGCGGGCGTAGCAGCCAAGCGCCGCAAGGCCTGATCCAGGCCCTGAGCAGGTTGCCCCTGCTCAGGCCGCGCTGGCCTGGGCGGCAGCCTGCTCGACGACCTGACGCGTCAGAGGTGGCGCGAAGGTTTCAATGAAGGCATAGACATAGCCGCGCAAGAATGCACCGCGGCGGAATGCCAAGCGCGTCATGTTCACTTCGAACAGATGACCCGCATCCAAGGCTTGCAAGTTGCGATCGCGCTCTTCGTCGTAGGCAATCGACGCCACGATTCCCACCCCCAAACCCAGTTCGGCATAGGTTTTGATCACGTCCGCGTCCATGGCGGTCAGCACAATGCTGGGCTGAATGCCGGCGCGCTCGAACGCCTGGTCAATGTGCGAACGACCGGTGTAGCCCGCGTCATAGGTCACCAAGGGGTATTTGGCCAAGCGCTCCAAAGTCAGCGGCTGCCCATCCAACAACGGATGTCCGTTAGGGACCACCACGCTGTGGGTCCAGCGGTAGCAGGGCAGGGTCACCAACTGCTCATATTGCGTGAGCGCCTCGGTGGCAATGGCCACATCGGCCTCGCCTGACAGCAGCATTTCGGCAATCTGTTTCGGCGAGCCTTGGTGCAGGCTCAAGGTGACCTGGGGATACAACTGACGGAAGTCGCGCACCGCGGCAGGCAGGGCGTAGCGAGCCTGCGAGTGGGTGGCTGCAATCGACAAGGGGCCTGCGTCGTGCGCAGAAAAGTCACGGGCGGCGTTGCGCAGGTTGTCGGAATCGGCCAGCAAACGCTCGATGATGGGCAACACCTGGGTGCCGGGATCGGTCAGCCCGGTCAGGCGCTTGCCTGCCCGGATGAACAACTCGATGCCCAACTCGTCTTCCAGTTCGCGAATCTGGCGACTGACCCCGGGCTGCGACGTGTGCAGAACCTGGGCCACCTCGGTCAGGTTGAAGCCCTGACGAACGGCTTCGCGCACCGAGCGCAATTGCTGAAAATTCATGACGCCTCTCCTCATGCGATCAACGCATTTTGAAAGGCATTACTTATTCGCAAAACAATTATTTCCTTCTAAGCATCTGCCAAAAACACAGATTGCTCAGCAGATACGCTGCAACAGCCCTTCCAGCGCACAGCGCACCGTGGCCCAGCGCACGGCGGCGCGGTCGCCATCAAAGTGCTGACACACGGCTTGGGTGACTCCACCACGCTCAGCCCAGGCCAGCCACACGGTGCCAACTGGCTTGTCTGCCGTGCCCCCGCTGGGGCCGGCAATGCCCGTCACGGCCACCGCCAGTTGGGCGCGCGAGCGCTGGAGCACGCCTTCTGCCATGGCACGCGCGACCGACTCGCTGACCGCGCCATGCGCAGCAATGAGATCTGGCGGTACGCCCAGCAACTCGGCCTTGGCTTCGTTGCTGTATGTCACCACGGCCCGATCAAACCAGGCACTGGAACCAGCCAGGTCAGTGCAACTGGCAGCGATGAGTCCGCCGGTACAGGACTCGGCGGTGGCGATCATCCAACCGCGCGCCAGGAGCGCCTGCGCGAGGTCTGACAGAGGAAGCGAACACGGTTGCGAAGCCAAGCTCTCCTCCTCACGGCAACAGGGTGACACCCACCCCACCCTGACGCAAAGCGACCGCCAAGGCCAGGAATAGCAAGGTACACAAGGCGGCGACCAGGTCGTCAAACATGATGCCCAATCCTTGCGCCCAGCCTATGGGCTGACCGGGCTTCTGTTTGAATAACTGATCAGCCCAGCGCACCGGCCCCGGCTTGAGCGCGTCAAAAATGCGGAAGGTGACCACCGCCAGCAACTGCCCCTTCCAGTCCATGGGGGTGACCACCCAAAGCACGAGCCAGATGGCCCAGATTTCGTCCCAGACAACCGAACCAGGATCGGCCACCCGCAGACTGCGGGCGGTGTGGGTGCAAGCCCACCAACCCACGAACCAGCTCACCACCAGCAGCCCTGCCCAAGCCAGGTCCGCTTGAGGCCCGAAGCCAAACCGGGCTTGCAAGGCGGCAAATGTGATCCAGCCCCAAAGCGTGCCCACAGTGCCCGGGGCGATGGGGCTCAGGCCACTGCCTGCGCCGAAAGCGATGAAGTGCGCGGGGTGACTCCAAAGCAGGTGCGCATTGGCACGCCGAGGCGCCCCCACCTCTTGCGCGTCTTCAACGTCGTGGCGATAGACACTCATGGCGTCCCTTTGAAATGGTCAAACGAGGTCCACCGATTGTCGACCGGCTTCAAGGCAGGATCGCCCTCCCATTGGTCTAGCTCCCCTCGCCAAAGCCTCAAGCCTGGCTCGGCCTCAATGCGGCCGATGCGCGTCAACAGCAAGCCCAGTTGCTGCTCCAGTGCGCGCACGGCTTCACGCTGATTGGGTGGGCTGGTGAACACGAGTTCATAGTCGTCGCCACCCGCCAGAATGCAGTCAAGTTGCTCGGCAGAGGGACGCTCCTGCAAATGCGCGCTGATCGGCAAGGCATCCAGGATGAGCGACGCGCCCACCCGACTGCGCCGCAAGATATGCCCCAGGTCTCCCAGCAGGCCATCCGACACGTCGATGGCGCTGGTGGCCACACCCCGCAACCCCTGCCCTAACGTGACACGAGGGGTAGGCAGTTCCATCGCCATGCGCACCGCGTCAAAGGTATGCGGCATCAGCCCCGGGTGCAAGGTGCCGCGAAAAGCTTCCAGCGCCAGTCGCGCTTCGCCCGGCCAGCCACTCACCCAGATGTCATCCCCCGCCTGAGCCCCACTGCGCAGCAAGGCATGTCCGGCCGGCACTTCGCCCATGACCGTGATGCCAATGGCCAAAGGCCCTGCAGTCGTGTCGCCGCCAATGAGCTCGCAATCGTGCTCATCTGCGAGCGCGAGCAAGCCTTGAGAAAAATCTGACAACCAATCCTGATCTACTCGCGGCAAGGTCAGCGCGAGTGTGAACGCCAGAGGCCGCGCACCACACGCGGCCAGATCAGACAGATTCACAGCCAAAGCCTTGTGCCCCAGGCGTGCAGGATTGACCGTGGACAAGAAATGTCGCCCTTCCACCAGCGTGTCCGTAGAAACGGCCAGTTGCATACCCGGCGTTGGCGCAATGACGGCGCAGTCATCGCCATTGCCGATGACTGCGCGATGCGGGCCCTCGCCCGCGCGGCGCCAGAAGTAGCGCTCGATCAGATCAAATTCACCCAGACTCATGGCATCAATCATCGCACTTCCTGAGCAAGCGCGGAGATTCGGACAACATGGACGATTTCGTCCGTATTTATGCATGAAATGGATGTCAGACCTGGGTTGCGACCGCTACACTCTGGCCCACCGCAAACTTACCTGCCCAGCGCCACCCCCTTGGCATGAGTCCTGATCTGTCCGTCTTGTTGGTCGATGACCACCCCTTGTTCCGAGATGGCCTGAGCAATCTCATCGTGGGGCTGGCACCTCAGGCGTCCGTCGAGCAGGTGGGCAGCCTGTTCGACGCATTGGCTCTGCGCGATCGCACCTTCGATCTGGTGCTGCTGGACTTGCACCTACCGCACGTTCACGGGCTCGACGGGCTCAACCAGATGAAAGCCACTTTTTCGGACACGCCGATCGTGGTGATTTCCGGCGAAGACGACCCCAACCTGATTGCCCAGACCATTCAGGCCGGGGCCAGCGGCTTCATTCCCAAAAGCACCAACGTGGCCGTGACCAAGCAGGCCATTCAACTGGTGCTGGCCCACGGCGTTTACCTTCCGCCTCAAGCGCTGCAGACCAGCTCGATCAGCAAAACGAACGGCCACCCCCTGACCAGCCAACTCAGTCAACGCCAACTGGCGGTACTGCGAGGTCTGCTGCAAGGCAAGCCCAACAAGGTCATTGCGCGCGATATCGGCATTGCCGAAGGCACAGTCAAGGCGCATTTGTGGACCGTTTACCAGCTGCTGGGGGTGAACAACCGCGCCCAGGCCATGTACCGCGCCCACGAGCTGCAACTTTTTCAAGATCTCCAACCGCTGCGCCCGGAATAATCTGGGGCCATGCAGCCGGCCAACACCCCCCCCCCCCGTCCCGTCCGATGTGCCCCGGCGCATGTCGGTTGACCACCAGATCCTGCTGTTGCTGGCCAATCAGGTCACCAAAGTACCCTGGCCAGTGGGTGCCGCCGCCGCAGTAGTTTGCATCATGGCGTGGGACAGCGCCCCGCACTGGGCTTTGCTGACCTGGGCGATCTCCATCTGGTTCACACAGGGGTTGCGCTGGCGCATCCTGTCTCGCCTGCCGCTGTCGCGTCGCCCCATGGCGCGGCGCATTCGCATGGCGATCGCGCTCAGTGCACTCAACGGCCTGTGCCACGCGGGTTCAGCAGCCTTCTTTCCCTACCTGACCGAAGGCCAGCGATCGGTGGTGACACTCATCATGGCCGGGATCACCACGGGTGCCGTGGGCACCACTGCGGGCCAGCCACGCATCTTTCTGGCCTTCGCGCTGCCCACCATGTTGTCGCTGTCGCTGGCCTGGGCCGTCACGCCACTGGCCGCAGCCAGCCGATGGATCGGGCTGGCCATGGCCCTGTTTCTGCTCGCCTATCTCGGCATCCTGATTTCCCTCGCCCGTGGCGCCTACAGTTCGCTGCAGCGCTCGATTGCCATGCAGATCAAACAGTGGCGCCTGAACCGAGATTTGCGTCAGGCGCTGACGCAAGCAGAAGAAGCCAACGCGGCCAAAACGCGATTCCTGGCCTCCGCCAGCCACGACCTGCGGCAACCGCTCCACACCTTGACGCTGTTCACTGCAGCCTTGCACACGCATGCGCTCACCCCGCAAGCTCGCCACATCATCGGGCAAATGGATGACGCACTGGCCATGCTGCGCGATCAACTCACGGGCCTGCTCGACATCTCCAAGCTCGATGCCGGGATCATCACCGCCCGCTGCACCCCGGTCGACATCGTGCGCTTTGCACATCGAATGCACGACGAGTTCGCCCCATTGGCGCAGCAAAAGCAGCTTCAACTGACGCTGGATTTGCCATCGCAACCGCAGGTGTATGTTGACAGCGACCCGCTGCTGCTCGAACGCATCGTGCGCAACCTGCTCGACAACGCCGTGAAGTACTGCGATGCCGGCTCAGTCTGGCTGCGTATTCAGGTGCCGCAAGCCGAACCCGGCCGCACTGTTCACCTGATCGTGCAGGACACCGGGCGCGGCATTCCCACCAGCGAAGCCGAGCGAGTTTTCGAAGAGTTTTACCAATTGGACAACCCAGAGCGAGACCGGACACGCGGATTGGGCCTGGGGCTGGCCATTGTGCGGCGGCTGACCAGTTTGCTGGGGATCCCGCTGTCGTTGACATCGGAGCCCGGCATCGGCACCCGCGTGACCCTGACACTCGCACGCAGTTCGAATGTGGCGGAGGAACCCGATTCCGCCCCGCCATCTACCTGCTCGATTCCGCATTGCCATGTGCTGGTGATCGATGACGAACCTTCGATCCTGATGGCCATGAAAAGCCTGCTGGAGGCGCACGGCTGCCGCGTAACCGCCGTGGCCGCCACCGACGAAGCCATGCAGCAAGCCGTCTCGGATCGTCCCGATCTGGTTCTGGCCGATTTCCGTTTGCGCGGACAGGAAAGTGGCATCAAGGCCATACGCAAGCTAAGGCAGGTCTGGCCCGACCTGCCGGCCCTTCTGATCAGCGGCGACACCGCGGACAGCCGCCTGAAGGAAGCCCACGAGGCAGGACTGCGGCTGCTGCACAAGCCCGTTTCCGTACCGATTCTGTTGAAGGCGATTTCCGAGAGTTTGTGAATTCAGAAATAGTCGCGCTTACTTCTGTTATTGCAGCGATCGTGCGCTTGCTTGCCTGGGAAGGCGCCACCTATACTGAAAAATCCATTTACAAAACTTTTCAACGCAAGGAAACCTCCTCATGGTGTCACGCTCGAACATCTGCATTGCAATTGGCGCTTTGCTGGCCCCGACGCTGAGTCTGGCCGCGCCATTCACGCCGTTCGAGGCCCGCGGATTTGCCATGGGGGGCGCGGGTGTGGCCTCATCGGAGCACGCAGCCGCGAGCCTGTACAACCCGGCCCTGCTGGCCATCAAGAGCGACACCACCCGCTTTTCCTTCATCGCCCCCAGTGTTGGCATTCGTGCCACGGGCAACGACGGCGCGGTGAAAAGCGTTCAGGATTTCAACGACAACGGCTCCATCGATGGCTTTGACTCAGCTGCGACGAACTTCTCCAATCAGCTCGATCGCTACCTGAACTCGCACGACAATGCAGCCGCCTTTCAAACATCGGCCCAGAACCTCAAGACCGCATCCGATCAGCTCTTGCGTGACCTGAATGCAGTCAATCAGAAGGCGTTTCAATTGGGTGCCGGCGGCACACTGGCTCTGGCCATCCCTCGCTGGGAATACAAGGCCGCATTCAGTGTTTCCAATGAAACCTTTGCCCGCATCACCACCGATGTGGCTCAAAGCGATTTGAATCAGATCGACACCACGATCACCAACATCGTCGACGCGACCAACGAAATCATCGCCAACAACAACACCAACGGCCCCAAGGCGCGTCAGGTGATTGACTCCAACGGCGACCTGATTCTGGGCAACGGCGACCTGCAGTCCAAGGCCCACGTCCTGGGCGTATCGGTCACCGACATCGGTGTCTCGATGGCCCGTGAACTGACCCTGCAGGACCAGACCTTCATGGTCGGCATCACCCCCAAGATTCAGCAAGTCACCACGGTCGCCACCGACACCTCGGTGGATGCGGACTCCATCAGCCTGAGCAAAAACAAGAAGAGTTACACCAGTGTCAACCTGGACGTCGGTATTGCCAAGCAGTTTGAGCAAGGCCAGCTGGAAAATGTCCGAGTGGGCCTCGTGGTGCGCAACCTCATCCCACACACCTACAAGACATTTGACGTGACCCAGGACGTCAAGATGGCGCCCCAGTTGCGCGTGGGCGCGGCTTACACCCACAAGTTCTTCACGGTCACATCCGACCTCGACCTGACCAGCAACAAGGTCGTGGGACAAGGCAGCGAAGCCAGCCAGATCTGGGCCATTGGCGGTGAGCTCAATGCATGGAGTGTGGCCAAGATCCGCGCCGGCTATCGCAACGATTTCAAAGCCAAGTACGGCACCGTGACCGCAGGTCTGAGCCTCTTCGGTGTGCAATTGTCTGCGGCCTACGCGAAAGACCGCGAAATTTCCGCGCTATTGCAGTTCGGCGGCTCCTTCTGAGACCAGAGATTCGTGACAGGCCCGGCTCCCGCCGGGCCTTTTTACTTGGAGAATTAAAAGCAAGGGCCACAAGCACTCGCCGAAGTTCCTAGAATCGGGGTTCTGCCACGAAAGGGCACCCCTACATGACGACCCCCGAACAAAAACGCGCCGAGCTCAAAAAGGCCGCGCTTGAGTATCACGAGTTCCCCACCCCGGGGAAGCTGGCCATCAGCGCCACCAAACAACTGACCAACCAGCGTGACCTGGCCCTGGCCTACTCGCCTGGCGTGGCCGCACCCTGCGAAGAAATCGTAGAGAACCCCACCACGGCCTTCAAGTACACCAGCCGGGGCAACCTGGTGGCCGTGATCACCAACGGCACCGCCGTGCTGGGCCTGGGCGACATTGGCCCCCTGGCCGCCAAGCCTGTGATGGAAGGCAAGGCCGTTCTGTTCAAGAAGTTCTCCGACATCGATGTGTTCGACATCGAGATCAACGAGAAAGACCCCGACAAGCTGGTCGAGATCATTGCCAGCCTCGAGCCCACCTTCGGCGGCATCAACCTCGAAGACATCAAAGCCCCAGACTGCTTCTACGTCGAGCGCAAGCTGCGCGAGCGCATGAAGATTCCGGTCTTCCACGACGACCAGCACGGCACCGCCATCGTGGTCGGCGCGGCGCTGATCAACGGCCTGAAGGTGGTTGGCAAGGACATCAAGCAAGTCAAACTGGTGACCTCTGGCGCCGGCGCGGCCGCCTTGGCCTGTTTGCAGCTGCTGGTGAAACTGGGGCTGCCACGCGAAAACATCTGGGTCACCGACCTGGCTGGCGTGGTCTACGAAGGCCGCGCCGAACTGATGGACCCAGACAAGGCCATGTTTGCCCAGAAGACCGATCAGCGCAAGCTGGCCGAAGTCATCGAAGGCGCCGACGTGTTCCTGGGCCTGTCTGCCGGCGGCGTGCTCAAGGCCGACATGGTGGCCAAGATGGCCGCCAAGCCGATCATCTTCGCCCTGGCCAACCCCACGCCCGAGATCCTGCCCGAGGAAGTCAAGGCGGTGCGCGACGACGCCATCATGGCCACCGGCCGCACAGACTACCCCAACCAGGTCAACAACGTCCTGTGCTTCCCCTACATCTTCCGTGGGGCACTCGACTCCGGGGCCACCACCATCACCGATGAGATGGAAATCGCGGCCGTGCACGCGATTGCCGAACTGGCCCAGGCCGAGCAGAGCGACGTGGTGGCGGCCGCCTATGTGGGCGCGACCCTGAGCTTCGGGCCGGAATACCTGATTCCCAAGCCCTTTGACCCGCGCCTGATGATCAAGATTGCCCCGGCCGTGGCCAAGGCGGCAGCGGACTCGGGCGTGGCCATTCGCCCCATCACCGACTACGCGGCCTACACGGAAAAGCTGCAGAGCTTCGTGTACGCCTCAGGTCACACGATGAAGCCCATCTTCAGCGTGGCCAAGCGCGCCAAGAACAAGCGCATCGCCTACGCTGAGGGGGAAAACGAAGGCGTGCTGCGCGCCGCCCAGATCGTGGTCGACGAAAACCTGGCGCGCCCCACCCTGGTCGGCCGCAAGGAAGTCATCGAGCAGCGCATCGAGCGCTTTGGCCTGCGACTGAAGTCCGGCGTCGATTACGACATCGTCAGCACCGAAAACGACCCACGTTACCGCGATTACTGGCAAACCTACCACCGCCTGGCCGACCGCAAGGGCGTGACCGAGCAGATGGCCAAGATCGAGATGCGCCGCCGCCTGACCCTGATCAGCTCCATGCTGCTGCACAAGGGCGAAGTCGACGGCCTGATCTGCGGCACCTGGGGCTCGACGGCCCTGCACCTGCACTACATCGACCAGGTCATCGGCAAGCGTCCTGGGGTGAAGACCTACGCCGCCATGACGGGACTGATCCTGCCGGGCCGCACCGTCAACATCCTCGACACGCACATCAACTACGACCCCACGGCCGAGCAACTGGCCGAGATCACCATCATGGCGGCCGAGGAAATGATGCGCTTTGGCCAGCGCCCAAAGGCCGCCCTGCTGTCGCACTCGAACTTTGGCTCGAGCAACCAGCCCTCGGCAGTGAAGATGCGCGATGCCCTGCGACTGATTCAGGAGCAGGCACCCTGGCTGGAAATCGACGGCGAAATGCATGGCGACACCGCCCTGGACGAGCCCTATCGCCAGGAACTGATGCCGCGCAGCACCCTGAGCGGCGAAGCCAACCTGCTGGTGTGCCCGAACATCGATGCCGCCAACATCTCGTACAACCTGCTGAAGGTCGCGGCGGGCAACAACATTGCACTGGGCCCGGTGCTGCTGGGAGCGGCCAAACCGGTGTGCATCCTGACCCCGTCGGCCACGGTTCGACGCATTGTGAACATGACCGCCATGACGGTGGCCGACGCGAACGCGGTGCGTTAAACCGAACCTTTCATTAAATCACAAACTGTCAACCCCCCACCAAAAGGCCCCGGGTGCGCCCTATTTCGCGCCCCGGGGCCTTGAGCTTTTTGGCCCTTTTCGGTAGCATCACGGCTTTCACGAATCGCCGAATTGCTGACTGATCAAGGCTGGAAACACAGCATCATGGTGACCCTTCCGAACACCACGGAAACCGCATCGGGCGCTGCTGTCTCGAGCCATCGAAAGGTGAAGCAGGCACTGTGTGCCCTCGCGATCGGGTGGTCGATTCTCGGGCCTGTCAGCGATGTGCTGGCCCGCCGCGCCCCCGAACCCGAAGTCACACAGTCCCAACTGTCTGCCGTTCCTCTGTCATCCCTGCCCAGGCAGGCCCAGGAGGTTCACAGACGCATTCACACAGGCGGTCCTTTCGCCTATGCCAAAGACGGCATCGTTTTTGGCAATCGGGAAAGAATCCTACCGCGTCAGCCGCGCGGCTTTTATCGTGAATACACCGTTCGCACGCCAGGTGTCAGGGACCGCGGTCCCCGTCGCATTGTGTGTGGAGGTAAAGATGTTCAAAAACCGGAAACTTGTTTCTACACCGCGGATCATTACAGCAGCTTCTTTGTGATTGATCCCCGGCGCTGAGCAACTTGTCGGTTTTCGCTCTTTTCTCGTTCTTTCCTTGACCCCTCAACTCAGTCCCTGAGGGCATGCAGACTCTCTTCATGCAACCAGGGCCCAAGCGATCATGTTGTTGCAATCCGTTCGACCCAACATCGTTCAATCCATCCGCGCATTCCGCCCGGAAGACTTGCAACAGGCAGCCCAAGCAGCTGGCCAACACTTCCTGTACACGAATCTGGCCGAAGCCCAGAACAAGCAGGACGTGCTGGACATCATCGCCCGCGACTTCCTGTTCCCCGACCATTTCGGCAAGAACCTTGATGCCCTGTACGACTGCATGACCGATCTGGTTCACAAGTCGGGTCCGCAGCCTGGTTTCGTCGTGGTGCTGGAACTGCTGCCAGACGGTTCGCGTTTCGACCGCGAGACCCGCGAGCAATTGCTCGACGCCTTCCGCGACGCCGCCGACTTCTGGGGCGAGCGCAAGATCGCGTTCCGCGTGTTCTATTCCATTGCTGTGTCGGGCAAAGAGTCGGCTGGCAACTGGGACAAGGCCGATGTGGCTCAAAACGACCCTGCGGCCAAGCCCGTGAAGGTGTCCAAGAACGCCCCTCAGCCCATGATCATGAACCTGCCCCCCATGAGCAGCGCGTTCGACACCGCCATGCTGCTGGCAGCCGCCTGATTCCACCGAATCAGCCACGAAAACGGCCCCTCGGGGCCGTTTTTGTTTGGGGCCCCATGCGAATCAGGGCAGATCAGCCTCAGGCGGCGGAGCGCTGGCAGCACGCGGCCCGATGGTGGCGCCCAGACGCTTGCGAACACTCATCGGCACCCCGTCGATGATGTGGGCATAGACCACCGCATTGCCCAACACCTTCTTCACGTAGTCGCGGGTTTCGTTGAAGGGAATGTTCTCCACCCAAGCCGCGGCATCGACCTTGGCCCCTTCACGCCAGCGGCGCGGCCGCGAGGGCCCGGCGTTATAGGCTGCGGCGGCCATCGCCTGCGAGCCCCCCAGGTCATCGAGAACCAGCTTCAGGTAGCCCGCACCAATGCGCAAATTCGTCACCCGATCGGTGATGAGGTCGGGCGTGTAGGGAATGCCGAGCTTTTTGGCCGTCCAGGAGGCCGTACCCGGCATCACCTGCATCAGACCCGACGCGCCCACGCTGGACTTGGCCGCGACAATGAAGCGCGACTCCTGCCGCATCAGCCCATACATATAGGCCGGGTCCAGCCCCACATCGCGCGCCGCCGCGAGCACATCGCGCTTGAACGGCATCGGGTAACGCTGGTTCAGGTCGATTTCCTGGCGGGTCCGGTCGCTGGTGTTGATGCAGCGATCCCAGATTTCCTGGTCGCACGCAATCGCGGCCATCGCCATCAGCTCACGGTCACTCAAGCCGCCGGGCTTGCCGTAGCCTCCGGTGAAATTCCACTCACGCACCGCCTCGTTGCGCCACCCCAGGGCGAACAGCCGCAAGGCCCGGTCCACCCCTGGCAACGCGCGTGCTTGCGCCAACTCGAATTCGTTGGGGGCGGCGGGCCGCGGCGGGGCCTTGGCGGGGGCGCCATGCAACTCCTCTGCCGCCAGTTGCCCGTAAAAGTGCAGCGGACTGGCAATGCGAGCCATCAGCTCGCGCGCCTTTTGCCGCGTGGGGTCATTCGCGCCCTGGCCGGCCCGCGCCAACAAGGCTCGCGCTTTCCAGTAAGTCCACGCTGAATCGGTCAACTGTTCGGGCGACATCGCATCGACCGCCTGCTCCACCAACGTCCATCGGGATGCGTCGCCCGCCGTGGCCGAACGCGCACCGGCGCGCGCCATCCAGGCCAGCGTTTCCGCAGACCAGTTGCCCAAACCTTTGGCCAACTCAGGCTGGTTGCTGACATTGGCCAGGGCCCTG
Source organism: Aquabacterium sp. (assembly GCF_036273115.1). Lineage (GTDB taxonomy): Bacteria > Pseudomonadota > Gammaproteobacteria > Burkholderiales > Burkholderiaceae_C > Aquabacterium. The sequence continues at coordinate 154,582 of NZ_DASUIN010000012.1, read as the reverse complement.
TCGGCCAAAGCCCGCTCAAAGTAGACCGGTGCATCGGCCATCTGGCGCCAGGCGAACGCCCGGCCCAGCTGCGCCCAGGCCCAGGCCGCTTCCTCGGCACGCCACTTCCAGCGAATGCGTGCCGACGGATCGGCCATCGCCTGTGCGGCGGCCACCGGGTCGACATTGGCCCAGCGAATGAAAGCCAGCAGATTCAAGGGCCCCTGCGCTTCAGCAGGAATCGCCAGAGGCATGGGCGCCAGGCTGGGTCGAGACTTGGCCGCCTTCCCCTTGGCCTTGCCCTTGGCTTTCTTGCCTGCAGGGGTCGGACCGATGGCGGCGCCAGGCGGCTGCCGCAGATCCCGCTCGCTGCCACGCTGCAGCGCCCCCCCACCGGCCGCGGCTCCCGGCGCCAGAAACGCCTGAGGCTGCGCCATCAGGCGAGCAATGGCTTGCCCGATCACATCGCCGAGCAACTTGCCGGATTGCTGAACGACATTCGGACGGTCGATTTCAACAGCCAGACGCAGCTTGCGCCAGACATCGTCAGCCGTCAGCACGCCTGCCGCCCACAAACCCTGAGCCATGGCATCGCAGCCACGGTCCGGATCTTTCTGAGCCCACCAGGCCTGACGCGCCTGCTCGCGCCAATCGCCCGGCCCTTCCATCAGGGCCCCCGATTGCTGCCTGGCCAGGACCCCCCAACACACGACCTCACGGTCGTCGTTCATGCGAAAGCCTGGTTGAATGCGCAAGAAGGTGGCCCAATCGCCGCGATGCCCCAACTCCTGCAACCAATCATTGCGGAAGCGATCGGCCACATAAGCATCAGGCCACCGGGCCAGAAACTCGTCGGCCTCCGTGCGCCCCAACTCAGTCAGGCGGGCCTGCACCCACCAATAATCAGCCCAAGGCGCCAATGGGTGGCCTGCGGCGATCAGGGCGTTGCGGGCGGCCAGCAATTTGCCCTTGTCGCGCACTCGCCAGGCTTCACGAGCCTCCTGAAACGTGCTGTCATCGCCGTCTGCGGCGTGCACGGGTGCCACCCAGCCCGCGCCCAGGCCGAGCGCGACCGCCATCACCGCTGCTGCCATGGGCCGCAGCACTGCATACTTGCTTGTTCTGATCAATTGATTTGCCTTGTGTCTCTCTGTCATGCCTGACCTCTCCCCCCTGGATCGTGGCGCCTTGCGCCGCCAACTGCTCAACGATCGCCAAGCCTGGATCCTCACCCCTCAAGCTCTGGAGGCTCAAGCCGCGCTACAGGCTCGCCTGTTGACGGTGGTGGAACAACTGGAACCCATGTGCCTGGGGGTGTACTGGCCAATGCAGGGGGAATTTAACCCAAGGGACCTCGCTGTGCTGGCCCAAGACGCAACCGGTTGTCGCCTGGCCCTGCCTTTTGCGCGTCGCGCCCCGGTCGAGATGCATTTTCGCGAGTGGAATGGCCAGGAACCCGACACGGTGGACGAGTGCCGCATTCCCGCCCCGTCGGGTCGCCCCATCGAACCTGATGTGGTGTTGGTGCCCTGCGTCGGCTTCACGGAAGACGGCTGGCGCCTGGGCTACGGCGGCGGCTATTTCGACCGCTACCTGTCGGCCCACCCTGGCATCACCGCCATCGGCGTGGCCTGGCAGAACGGACTGCTCAGCGGCACCCAATGGCAAGCTCAAGCGCACGACCAACCCTTGCTCGCGGTGATCACAGAGCAACACACCTACGGCGGCTGATGGATCCCACACAGCCCCCGCAAGTAAGGGGAATTCGGTCAAGTCAGGGAAGGGTTCAGGACTAACCCGCTCACGCCCTCTTGTTCAAGTCGCTTCAATGCGTGTCACATGGCCCTACTTGTGTGTAGGCGAGCCACATCACCACAACAGGACACGAGATGAACAAGTACGTTTCCCCATTGCTGGCCGGTCTGATGGCCGCCTGCCTGGCCGCGCCTGCCAGCGCCAGCTATTCCAAGATCATCGCCTTCGGCGACAGCCTGTCTGATAACGGCAATCTCTTCAATCTGATCGGCCAGCCGCCCGCGCCTTATTTCAACGGGCGCTTCTCCAACGGCCCCGTGGCCGTTGAAGTGATGGCCCAGACTTTGGGCCTGAGCCTGACCGACTATGCCTATGGCGGCGCACAAACCGGCACCACCAATTACCTGGGTGATGCCTTGAACGGCACAGGTGTGACAGGCCAGGTCGCCCAGTACGGCATGCTCACAGGCGGTCACGCCGACGCTTCGGCTCTGTACATGGTCTGGGCCGGCCCGAACGACTTCTTCGCCGACATGCTCAACCCGAGCACCGCGCCGAATGCATCGAACAACCTGCTCAATAACATTCACGACCTGTACAACATGGGGGCTCGCGACTTTTTCGTGCCCTTGATGCCCAATCTGGGCGTGACACCCATGGCCCTGGGCGTGAATGTCAACAACCCCGGCTTTGCGTTTGTTGCCAGCCAGCAATCGGCGTACTTCAATTCGCTGCTGAGCAACGGGCTGAGCCAGTTGCAGCAAAATCTCGCCGGCGTTCAGATTCGCACCTTCGACACCTCGGCTTTCCTGATGTCGCAGATCGCCATCATGAATGCTCAGGGCGGAAAGGTCACGACCTTGCCCTGCTTCGATGCCGCCAAGAAAACGCTGTGCGCCAACCCGGACGACTATCTGTTCTGGGACGGGGTGCACCCCACCGCCGCGGCTCACCAGGTTCTGGGTCAGGCGTTCGCAGCAGCCGTGCCTGAGCCAGAAACCTACGCTCTGGCGCTGGCTGGTCTGGTGATTGCCGTGGCCGCCCGTCGCCGCGTCAAAACCGCAGCGTGATCACGCCCCCCAAGGCCCAGACCCCTTCTCGGGGGCTGGCCTGGGTAGGTCGGGGCCAGAAGTGCCCCACCACCACCTCGCCGTACAAGGCCCGCTTGTAAACGGGCTGGTCCCATTTGACCTGCACGCCATAGTCGGCCACTGGCACCTCGGCCCCACCGACGCCGTTCATCAGTGCCTCCAGGCCCAGCACACGCTCGTTGCCAAAAGACTGATACAGACCCAAAGTGCTGGCCCAATTCACCTTGCGCGACTTTTGAGTCACGGTCGCCGCATTCAACCAGCGCAGGGCCACGTCTGAACTGAAGCCATGCTCGTACGACAAGGCCGTGGTCGATCCGAATCGGTCAGCCACCGTCAGGAAGATGGTTTCCCTGACTTCGATCAGGTCTGAGGGCCCCAGTTGCCAAGGACGACGGTAGCGAGCCTGGGCATACGGCTTCAAGCCCCCGCGAAAGCCGAGACGCAAGTCGATCGACTCTTCCAGCCACACCCCCACGCCGGCAAAGAAGGAATCATCGGCACGGGTGTTCTGCCGAATCAATTCCTGCTGAGAAATCTCGCCGGGTTGGTCCGTGACAATGGCCCGCCGATCATCGTTCCCGATGAACAGGTAGTGGTAACGCTCTAGATTGGGGAGCCTCAAGCGTGCGTTGAAGCGCACATTGGTCGAGGCAGAACGGTCTTCGCGAGTCAGCAGACTCAAGCCAATGCGGCCATCGCTGACCTTGCCACCCTCGGAAAAAGGTTTGTCACCGAAGGTGCCATCAATGCCGCGGGCAAGCCACTCGACGGTGGAGCGTACAGTACGACTGGTCGATTCCAGAATGGCGTCGGTCGTAGTTGAGCCCTCAGCCCCCGCGTCCACCACAGATGACTCTGACTCGGATGGCAAAGTGGCTGCACCGGCCATACCTGGCAGCCATCCACACGAGCCCAACGCGCCCAAAAGGACACCACAAACCCACCGACCTCTGCTGCTCACACACTCCCCTTGCTCGAATCGAACGCACCACACGGTGGTCGTCTATGCAGCTGATTATGGGGTGTGGCCAACCCCACCACAAGGCTGGCCAAGCACAGAGGTCGATCTCCGCCTGCACGATTGCACAGGCGGGCGCACGCAGTCATCAGACCGCGCACGCGGATGACGTCAGACGATCAGAAGCGGTAGCCGACGCCCACGCCGACCAGAACCGGGTTGACCTTGACCGTACCGGCCTCGGCGCCGGCTGCAGTGCGCAGCTTGGTCTCGATGTTGACCTGCTTGATGTCAAAGTTCACGAAGACCTGCGGAGCGACCTGCACGTCCACACCGGCCTGGATGGCGAAGCCGAACGAACCGCGATCCAGGTTCAGGTTCAAGGGCAGATCCACTGCAGTGATGTTGGTGTAGTTCACACCAGCGCCCACATAGGGACGAATCTGGCCGGTCGGCAGGAAGTGATACTGGGCCGTCAGGGTGGGAGGCAGGTGCTTGAGCGAACCGGCTTCAGCGCCATTGATCATGACCTTGTGCTTTTGCGGGTAGGTCAAGATGAGCTCAGCCGCGAAGTTGGGCGAGAAGAAATAGGTGAAATCGACCTCGGCGATGACCTTCTTGTTCAGTTCCACCTCGGCGTTGAGCACGTTCTGGCCGTCGTTGGCAGGGGCGATGCCCACGGCGCGAGCGCGAACCAGGAAATTGCCTTCGGCCTGAGCGGCCACAGGAGCCATGGCGGCCACGGCCAGAGCGGCAGCGATCAGACGGGACAGAGCGGTTTGGTTCTTCATGGTCGATCCTTCTTATGTGAAGCGGGAAAACGTTGGACTCAGCACATCGCGAATCCATGTGCTCATTGCATCAAGAGCCCCCCCTTCAGAAGTTGTTCTGAATCAAGTTGCCCCTTCAGGCAGAAGGGACAAACCGAGGGATTACCCCTGTCCTTGATGCAGATCAGAAAACGCCTCGCATTTGAAGCAGGTCATGTGTACGGCCCGCATAAGGCAGCACACAGGAACCCATTTGATGCAAATGTGATTCAGCCATCACAAGACAACCCCTGACATCGCTGGTATGCCCATCTTCTCCATGGCATGCCCCCTTTGCCTGAGCTATAACCGCCCGCATTCCCCCTCGAAGCAAGCGACCGAAGGAGACATGAAGTTGGCGCCCGACACTTCTCTGCTACTCGCGGAAGACCCCTGGTTCACCAAGCTGCCGCACACACTGCAGCAAAAGATCCTGACCTACGGGATCGTCAAACACATCCCGGCTGGGCAAAGCATCGTCCGCCGAGGACAAGCGAACAACGGTCTGTACTGCCTGCTGGACGGCGTGGCGCTGGCCATGAACGAGCTCGCCCCTGACAACGAGGGCGTTTTAGCTCACTTAACGCCGCCAGCCTGGTTTGGCGAAGTGGGTCTGGCCGACGGTGGCCCGTACACGCATACGGTAAAAGCCGACGCGCCCTGCACCATGCTGCACCTTCCCAGGCCGGCTCTGGTGTCATGGCTACAGGACGAGCCGCAGGGCTGGCACCACATCTCGATGCTTTTATCCGCCAAGCTCCGGATCGCATTTTTTGTGCTGGATGAAATGGTCAAATCGCCGGCGGAACAGCGCGTGGCGCGCCGACTGTTGATTCAGGCAGCCGGGCTGGGCCTGAGGGACACGTACCGCCCCCACATCGACATCCAGCAGGAACAGCTGGCCCAAACCCTGGGCATGGCGCGCAGTACGCTGAACCCCATCCTGCGCAAGTGGAGCGATGCGAAGTGGATTCAGCTGGCCTATGGTCGCATCACCATCCTGAACCTCGACGAACTCAAAGCGCTGGCTGGCTATGAGAACTGGCCCGAGATGTACAAAGAGGCGCTGAGGACGCCATCGCCCGGCGGCAACCGAGACGCAACCACAACGCCTTGAGTTAAACGGCACCAATTGGCACCCATAACCCCCAGACAATCACCATCATCAGTAACCCGTGATTTGTCCATCACAAGACAAACGGACAACACTTCTCGGTGCACGATCAATGCCTCAAATACAGGAGACATTGATGAGCTTCCGTTTCAGCACCCAACGCTTCTTTCCATCGCTCGTTGCGGCCGCTGCTGCAGCCGTGATGCTGCCAAGCGTGGCCAGCGCAGCCACCTCCCCTGCAGACGACCCCTTCTACCAGTACACCGGCGCCACCCCGCTGGCGAACATTGCTCCTGGTACGGTGCTGAACACCCGCGTCGTCAACTACCAAATTCTGGGCCTGTCGCTGGGCTTCAAGGCCACCCAGCTGCTGTACCGCTCCACCGATGCGCAATTGCGCCCCGCGGTGAACGTCACCACCGTGATCAAGCCCAATTGCTCGCTGCTGTGCCCGAACAAGAACAAGGTCGTCTCGTACCAGTCGTTCTACGACTCGCTGAACCCGGCTGACCAACCTTCGTGGGCCATCGCTGGCGGCAAGACCCTGGGTGATCTGATCCCCGGCGTGGAAACCGCGTTGATCGCGCCCTTCCTGATCAAGGGTCACACCGTCATCATCTCTGACACGCAAGGTCAGAAAGCCGACTTCGCAGCCGGCCCCGAATACGGCTACAACACGCTGGACTCGATTCGCGCCGCCAAGAACTCGCCCGCCATCGGCCTGTCCAGCAACGCCAAAGTGGCTCTGATTGGCTATTCGGGCGGCGCCATCGCTTCCGAATGGGCTGCTGAACTGGCCCCCACCTATGCCCCCGACGTGAACAAGAACCTGGTGGGCGTCGCCATCGGTGGCGTGCTGGTTCACCCCAACCACAACCTCGACTACGTTCAAGGCACCCCCATGTGGGGCGGCATTGCCCCCATGGCTCTGATCGGCGTGAGCCGCTCATACGGCATCGATCTGCCCCAGTACCTGTCGCCCAAGGGCATGGAGATCTACAACAAGATGCAGAAGGCCTCCATCGTCAACGTGCTGCTGCAATACCCCAATACGTACTGGAAAGACCTCGTCAAGCCTGAGTACGAAGACCGTACCAAGCTGAAGCCCTATGTCGATGCGGTCAACAAGATCGTGATGGGCACCGGCGGCACGCCCACCATCCCCATGTTCATCGGCCAAGGCACCGGTGGTGAACTGGAAGGCACGCCCGCTTCGCCCATCTGGGGCAAGGGTGACGGCGTGATGCTGGCTGGCGACGTTCGCACCCTGGCTCGCCAGTACTGCGCCAAAGGCGTCACCATCAAGCACGTCGAGTACTCCTTGAGCCACTTCACATCCATGGTGTCGTGGTTGCCCCAAGCCATGCTGTGGGTCAATGACCGATTCGGCGGCTTGTTTGGGCCTGTGGCTGCGCCCAACAACTGCGCCAGCATCCAGCCTGGCAATGCCCTCGAGACCGTGCCTTACACCGGCAACTAAATCTCGGTTACTTTAAACACTTGGGGGCGGTCGATCGGCATGATCGAACCGCCCCCAAGTCTTTTCAGACGCGTCGTTGGACGCCCCTGGTCAAGCCAGATTCAGGCGCTCACACAAAGCCTTGACGGGCCCGGCCTGGTTCATCGTGTAGAAGTGCAAGCCCGGCACACCGCCAGCGCGCAGCTTCTCGCACAACTCCGTCACCACATCCAGGCCAAAGGCCTGAATCGAGGCCTTGTCATCGCCAAAGCTTTCCAGGCGCGTGCGAATCCAACGCGGGATCTCGGCGCCACAGGCATCGGAAAACCGCATCAACTGAGTGGAGTTGATGATGGGCATGATGCCGGGAATGATCGGAATCTGCACGCCGGCCTTGGTCACTTCATCGACAAAACGGAAGTACGCGTCGGTGTTGAAGAAGTACTGAGTCAGCGCCACATCGGCTCCGGCCTTGACCTTGGTGACAAAGGCTTGCAGGTCTGCCGCAGGGCTTTTGGCCTGGGGGTGCATTTCAGGGTAGGCCCCCACTTCAATGTGGAAGTGATCGCCCGTGGCCTCGCGAATGTAGGCCACCAGTTCGCTGGCGTAGCGGAATTCACCAAAGCCACCGTAGCCACTGGGCAGGTCGCCCCTGAGGGCCACGATGCGCTTGATGCCATCGGCCTGGAAGGCTTCCAGCTGGGCCTTCACCGAAGCCTTGGTGGCCCCAATGCAAGAGAAATGCGGCGCGGCGTCCACACCTTCAGCCAGGATGGCCCGCACGGTCTGGATCGTACCGTCTTGCGTCGATCCGCCGGCGCCATAGGTCACCGAGCAATACTCCGGCTTCAAGGGGTACAACTGTTGGCGCACAGCGGCCAGCTTGTCGACCCCTTCGGGGGTCTTGGGCGGGAAAAACTCGAAGCTCACGGGCAACGAGGAGGCAGCAGGCTTGCTCATGCTTTCAGACTTTCAATCGAATCAGGACGCCGACCGTCAAGCGGCGGGCTCAACAGGCGACTGCGCCCAGATAAAGAATTCGAGGTTGCCATCTCCGCCGGGAATGGGGCTGGCGAACCCTTTGTGGACCTTCCAGCCCAGATCGGTACAGGCACGGCGGACCATGTCGCGGGCGCGCGCGTGTTGCGCCGGGTCTTTGACCACCCCGCCTTTACCGACATGCTCCTTGCCCACTTCGAACTGAGGCTTGATCAACAACAGCACCTGACCACCGGGCTTGAGCCACGGGCCCAGATGAGGCACGACTTTCGACAAGGCGATGAATGACAGATCGGCCACGATGAGATCAAAGCCCTCTTCTGGCGCATGATCGGCCAAGGCACTGCCTTCAAGCTCGCGGGCGTTGATGTTTTCCAAGGCCACCACACGCTCATCGGCTTTGAGCTTGTCGTGCAACTGACCATGGCCCACATCGACACCCACCACGCGGCTGGCGCCTTGCGTCAAGAGCACATCGGTGAAACCGCCGGTGCTCTGCCCCACATCCAGACATTGCATGCCGGACACGTTCAACTCGATCTGGCTCAGCGCCCCTTCGAGCTTGAGCCCGGCCCGCGACACCCAACGCAGCTCATCGTCATTGGTGACGCGGAACTGGGCATCGTCTGGCAGGTCTTCACCCGCCTTGCGCACAGGGACCCAGCCTTTGGGGCTGAGCCATTGCACCGCGCTGGCATCGACCAAGCGATTCACGGCGGAGCGGGTGGGCGCGAGCCCTTGTTGAACGATCAGTTGGTCTGCGCGTGGCATGCAATTCCTTGTAAGGTGACCTCACCACCCAAACCAAGCAACCGCCGTGGAGCCAGCTTCGCTGGTCCACTGGCGGTGCCCCCTGGGGGGCGGCCGAAGGCCGTAGGGGGGGTTAATAGCGATACGTGTCGGGCTTATAAGGACCTTGCTTGGGCACGCCGATGTAAGCCGCTTGTTCGTCGGTCAACTCGGTCAGTTGTGCATTCAGCGTGGTCAGCTGCAAGCGAGCCACCTTTTCGTCCAGGTGCTTGGGCAGCACGTAGACCTTGCCGATGTCGTAAGCATCGGGGTGGGCGAACAGTTCGATCTGGGCGATGGTCTGGTTGGCAAAGCTCGACGACATCACGTAGCTGGGGTGGCCGGTGCCGCAACCCAGGTTCACCAGACGACCCTTGGCCAGCAAGATGATGCGCTTGCCATCCTTGAAGATGACGTGGTCCACCTGGGGCTTGATCTCTTCCCACTCGCAGTTCTCTTCCAACTTGGCCACTTGGATTTCGTTGTCGAAGTGACCAATGTTGCAGACGATGGCGTTGTTCTTCATCGCGGCCATGTGCTCGTAGGTGATCACGTCGCGGTTGCCGGTGGTGGTCACGAAGATGTCGGCCTTGTCGGCCGCCCAGTCCATGGTGACCACGCGGTAGCCTTCCATGGCGGCTTGCAGGGCGTTGATCGGGTCGATCTCGGTCACCCACACTTGGGCAGACAGGGCGCGCAAGGCTTGAGCGGAACCCTTGCCCACGTCGCCGTAACCGCACACCACGGCCACCTTGCCGGCAATCATCACGTCGGTGGCGCGCTTGATGCCGTCCACCAGCGATTCGCGGCAGCCATACAGGTTGTCGAACTTCGACTTGGTCACCGAGTCGTTCACGTTGATGGCGCGGAACAGCAGGGTGCCCTTGGCGCTCATTTCGTTCAGACGGTGCACGCCGGTCGTGGTCTCTTCGGTCACGCCGATGATCTGAGCCGCTTTGCGGGTGTACCAGGTGTTGTCCACCGCCAGCTTGGCCTTGATCGAGGCGTAGAGAATGCGCTCTTCTTCGCTGGTGGGGTTGTCCAGAACGGTGATGTCCTTCTCGGCGCGCTTGCCCAGGTGCATCAGCAGGGTGGCGTCACCACCGTCGTCCAGGATCATGTTGGGGCCTTCACCTTCGGTGCCCTTGGGGCCGAAGTCGAAGATGCGGTGGGTGTAGTCCCAGTAGTCTTCCAGCGATTCGCCCTTGTAGGCGAACACGGGGGTGCCTGCTTCCACCAAAGCGGCGGCGGCGTGGTCTTGCGTCGAGAAGATGTTGCACGAAGCCCAGCGCACTTCAGCGCCCAGGGCTTGCAGAGTTTCAACCAGCACGGCGGTCTGGATGGTCATGTGCAAGGAGCCGGTGATGCGCGCGCCCTTCAGGATCTGCTTGGGTGCGTACTCGGCACGAATGGCCATCAGCGCAGGCATTTCGGCTTCAGCGATCTTGATTTCGCGGCGGCCCCAGGCGGCCAGCGACATGTCGGCGACAACGCACTCGACGCCCTTGTGTTCAGTGATCAGGGATTTGGACATGACTTGAGCTCCTCAAACGGGTAGAAGCCGCCGTGCAGACCGGGAACGCGCGCCGCATCGGAAGGACGCGACAGATACAACTCACCCAGCGGGACACATGCGGGTGAGCGCCGTTGCAAAAGACAAGACTTTCGAGCCTGGGGCCGTGGCAGACACGCACGACCTTGCAACGCTCCTCGAAAGCGGAAACTCATTATAGCGGGCGCCCCTTGGCCTCACAAGACAAGAAATGCCCAGGAAATCAAGGGGAATTCGCCTCGCCGCCGGACGACACCACCCGGTTACGCCCCGCCTGCTTGCCTTGATACAAGGCCTGATCGGCCCGAGAAATGAGCTGGTCGACCGATTCGCCCTGGCGCATCTGCGCCACGCCCAAGGTCAAGGTCACAGGAATCGGGCCCTTGGCCGACTGGCACACCTGCGCAGCCACTTGGGCACGCAGTCGCTCGGCCACCAGCAGGGCTTCAGGCAAATCAGTCGCCGGCAGCACCACCAGAAACTCTTCACCGCCCCAGCGCGCCACATGGTCCATTTGGCGAACGGTGGTCGTGCACACGGCCGCCACCGCTTGCAGCACGGCATCTCCGGCCTGATGACCATGCCGGTCGTTGACCAATTTGAAGTGATCGACATCGGCCAGAATGACGGTCAAGGGCCGCCCCATTCGACTCAGGGCAGCCGCCTCGTGCTGGACCACATCCAGCACCGAACGCCGGTTCTGCAATTGCGTCAGTGGGTCGGTGCAAGCCTGGAAACGCAGCACCGATTCAGCTTGCAGCAACAGCACACGGTAGACCGCCGCCAACCCACCCAGGATCGCGAAGGTCGACACCAGATTGAAGGCACGCAAACCACCGACCACCGCCGAAGCCAATGGGTAAGCTGGCATGGCATGGCGCACGGAGGCGTCCAGCGCGATGTACAGCACACCGCTGCCGACACCCCAGACCCAACGCGCCCACATGGCACCGCGCTCACTTACCCCCCCGCTGACAAACGCGATGGGAACGATGAGCATGATGTAGAAGTGAAAGCCGCTCTCCCATCCGATCAGGTAGACCGCGGCGATACCGTGCAAGCAGATCTCGGCACCCATGACCCACTCCATCAGGAGAGGCCGCTTGCGCACCAGGAAAAAGACGGCGACATAGGCCGCGACGCTGAACACGTTGAGCACGGCCAGTGGGTGCACACCCAAAGCCGCAAAGAGACACAGGAAAATGACGTGCACGGCCGCCCCGATCACGGCGACCGCCATCATGGAGCGAATGTAGATTTCTGTTTGAGACGCCGCTTGTCCGGGAGTCCATCCAAACACGCGACACAGCATTTCGTTCAAGCCAGATGTCTCCGAGATCCAGTGCGAGGCCTGTTTTTAACACGGACCCGCGCCTTGGTGGGCGCCTGATCAGTGCGTCACCAGTCGCCCGAGGTCAGATCGGACAGATTGCAACACCCCAGCCCAATCGCCCGACTCGGGCTGCCTGTACAACGTGACACTCGGGTACCAGGGGCTGTCAGAACGCTCCAGCAGCCAGCGCCAGTCGGGGTTGCAGGCAACCAGCACCGAGGTGGGGCACCCCATGGTGGCGGCCAGATGCGCCAGGCTGGTGTCGACCGACACCACCGCATCCATCAGTTCGCACAAGGCCGCGGTGTCGGAAAAGTCATGCAACTCATCGCCAAAGTGCAAGATCTGAGGATGCGCCTTGAGCGTCACCATGTCGGCGTCACGCACCTCTTTGTGCAGACTCACCCATTGAATGTCGTCCGAGAGCCAGGCAACGAACTCTTGCAGGGGAATGCTGCGCTTGAAGTCATCCACATGCGAAGGGTTGCCACTCCACGCCAACCCGACACGCGGCTTGCCGGACTCACCCAACCGGGCACGCCATTGCGCGACCCGCGCCGGGCTCGGATGGATGACATCGGGCGGCCGGGGAATGTTGCTCAGATCCGTTTTGAACAACATGGGCAAACTCAGCAAAGGACAGTAGAAGTCGTACGCGGGCACCTCATCGCCCTGCGCCAGCACGTCGATGCCGGGCAAATCTTTGAGCAGCGCCGCCAACGCAGGCTGAACGAGCAGCACAACGCGCGCGCCCAGCTCTCGCACCAGACCCGCATAGCGACAGAACTGAATGGTGTCGCCCAATCCTTGCTCATGGCAAAGCAAAATGGTTTTGCCGGCCAGAGGCTCGACACCCGTCCACATGGGCGCCGGGTAGCTCTCCTGCAGCCCCACCAGGGCCGGGCGCTGGAGACGCCACTCAGTTTCCCGCCAACCGGTTTCAAACTCCCCCTGACGCAGGCACGACATGCCCAGATTCCAGTGAGCCTCCACGGAGCCAGGCGCGAGCTGAATGGCCTGATCGAAGCTGGCGCGCGACTCCGCGTACCGCTGAAGATCGCCCAAAGCCGTGCCCCGGTTGTTGTGCGGAGAAAAGTAGTCGGGCTTGACCGCCAGAGCTCGGTCAAAGTCGTGCAAAGCCTGTTCCGGCTGTTTTAACCGCAGCCACAGATTGCCCCGGTTGTTATAGGCCTTCTCCGACTCGGGGTCGAGAGCCAGGGCTTTGTTGAAGTTCAGCATGGCCAGATCCCACTCGCCCAACTGCTGATACGCCGCCCCCCGGTTGTTATGCGCACCCGCATGCTGGCGGTCGATCTTCAGCGCCCTGGTCAGCAAGTCCACTGACTGCTGAGCCTGGCCCAGCTGCAATGAAATCGCCCCCGCCAGGTTCAACGCATCGAAATGCTTGGACTGCACCTGGATGACCTGAAGGTAGGCTGCCAACGCTTCAGCCAACTGCCCGGCCTGATGGAAGGTCAGCGCTTGATGGAACTTCGCCTGGGCGAGCTGGGCCGGAGGCGGGCCAAACGAAAATGAACTGGATTTCATGGGGTGCGTTAAGCGCTGGGTTGCCCAGTTTAGCCGGCCGGCATCAACTCATCGCCCCACACCTGCATTAATCGACTAGCATTGGCGCCTTCGCGCGGGCGCACGACCCAGTCTGGTCCTCTCCGCGCCTGCTGGAGCCCTGCTGTGTCCTCGTCCCCCTACGCCCCTGAAACCGGCCGCCGCCGCACTTTTGCCATCATTTCCCACCCTGACGCGGGTAAAACCACGCTGACGGAAAAGCTGTTGCTGTTCTCCGGCGCGATTCACATTGCCGGATCGGTGAAAGCGCGCAAGGCCTCGCGCCACGCGACCTCGGACTGGATGGAAATCGAAAAGCAGCGCGGCATCTCGGTGGCCTCGTCCGTCATGCAGATGCTGTACCGCGACCATGTGGTCAACCTGCTCGACACCCCGGGCCACAAGGACTTCTCGGAAGACACCTACCGCGTGCTGACCGCGGTGGACTCGGCCCTGATGGTGATCGACGCGGCCAACGGTGTGGAAGCCCAGACCAAGCGCCTGATCGAGGTGTGCCGCCAGCGTGACACACCCATCATCACCTTTGTGAACAAGATGGACCGCGAAGGCCGCGATCCGTTGGAATTGCTTGACGAAGTCGAAGCCGAGCTGGGCATGCCCTGCGTGCCCATGACCTGGCCGGTGGGCCAAGGCAAACAATTCGGCGGCATCGTCAACCTGCGCACACAGTCGATGCGCCTGTTTGACGCCGGTGCCGACAAGCGCGGAGAAGACGACGAAGTGGTCCCTCTGAGCGACCGCGACAAGCTGGCCGCTCGATTCGGCCACGAGTGGGAGCTGGCTGAGCAAAACATGGAACTGATGGCCGAAGCAGCGCCCGCCTTCGACATCGAACAATTCCTGGCTGCCAAGCAAACCCCCGTGTTCTTCGGCTCCGCCGTGAACAACTTTGGCGTGCAAGAGGTGCTGGACGCGCTGGTGGACCTGGCGCCGTCGCCCCGCCCCCGCTTCAGCACCGAAAAAGACGGCTCGCACAAGGAAATCGCCCCCGAGATGGAAAACTTCTCGGGCGTGGTGTTCAAGGTGCAGGCCAATATGGACCCCTCTCACCGCGACCGCATCGCCTTTGTGCGCGTTTGCTCGGGCAAATACACGCCCGGCATGAAGCTGAAGGTGCAACGCAGCGGCAAGGAGTTGCGCCCCACTTCGGTGGTGACCTTCCTGTCGCAACGCCGTGAAGCAGTGGACGAGGCGTATGCCGGCGACATCATCGGCTTCACCACGCACGGCGGCGTGCAGTTGGGCGACACCATCACCGATGGCATCAACCTGCAATACACCGGCCTGCCCTTCTTCGCGCCTGAACTGTTCCAGACCGTAGAACTGGCCAACCCCATGAAATCGAAGCAGTTGCAAGCTGGTTTGCTGCAGTTGGGAGAAGAAGGCGCCATTCAGGTCTTCCGACCCGAGGTGGGCGGCTCGATGTTGCTGGGCGCCGTGGGCCAATTGCAGTTCGAAGTGGTGCAACACCGCTTGAAGGCCGAATACGGGGTCGACATCCGCCTGATGCCGTGCCGCTTCACGGGCGCGCGCTGGATCACAGCCGACACGCCTGAAGCCATGAAGAAGTTCACCGACGAAAACGCCAGCAAACTGGCGCTGGACGCGGCCGACACCCTGGCCTACATGATGACCTCGGCCTACGACCTGCGACTGACCGCCGAGCGCCACCCACAAATTCATTTCCACCCGCTGCGCGAGCATGCCGGCCTGAGTTTGTCGACCCAATAATTGGCGTGCGCCTTAAATCGGTCACGATTCCGTGACCGATTCCACACACCAACGCGACAACAGGGCGATTCAGCCCTGAATCGTGGGATTTTCAGAGCACCCCTGCGCCAAGCAAAATGATTCTTGGCCGCAAGCGCAGCCTTTGCCATTTTCACCGCGCCTTTCGCTGATACTTATCGCATCGCGGTAACAGATGTGTTCCTGGAGACCCCCCCATGTCGTTGCGTTTCATGCCCTCATACATTCGCCCCTCGGCCATCGCCTTGAGCCTGGCTCTGGCTGGCGCCGTGTCCTTGACCGCCTGCGGCAGCCTCAGCCGCTATCCCGAAGCGCCGGCCAAGGTGCAGAACGCCGAGCAGCTCTACAAGATCGGCGCCATGGACGTGCTCAACATCGTGGTGTGGCGCAACCCCGAGTTGTCGGCCAACATCACCGTGCGCCCAGACGGCCGCATCTCTCTGCCGCTGGTCGAAGATTTGCAGGCGGCTGGCCGCAATCCAGCCGACCTGTCGCGCGATATTGAAAAAGCCCTGAGCAAATTCATCCGCGAACCCGTGGTCACCGTGGTGGTGAACAATTTCCAAGGGGTTTCGACCGAGCAGATTCGAATTGTGGGTGAGGCAGGAAAACCTCAGTCGGTGCCATTCCGAAAAGGGCAAACCATTCTCGACGTGATGCTGCAAGCCGGAGGCCTGACCGATTTTGCTGACGGCAATGGCGCCGTACTGGTTCGCGGTGCCGAAGGCGGGAAGCAATACAGCGTGCGCCTGAAGGATTTGCTCAAGCGCGGTGATATTTCTGCCAACGTCGAAATGATGCCTGGCGATATCGTCATCATCCCGCAAAGCTGGTTCTAAGATACTAGATCCCCCTGCGTTGGCCCGAGTAGTCTTTCAAGCATGAACGAAATCGTCCAGAAAATCAGCCAAATTGCCCTCGCAATCTGGCTGCGGCGTTGGATTGCCCTGGCGGTAGCCTGGCCGGTGGCCGTGTTGGCGGCCATTGGCATCACGCTCATGTCCGACCGCTATGAGGCCAGCGCCAAAGTGTTTGTCGACACCCAGACGGTTCTGAAACCGCTGATGTCGGGCCTGGCCTTTCAGCCCGATATTGACCAGCAAGTGCAAATGCTGGCCAAAACGCTGATTTCGCGCCCGAATATCGAGCGGCTGGTAGACCAGCCCAATATCGGCTACAAAAAGAAAGACGCCTACTCGCGCGACCGCGAAATTGAACGCCTGATGAAGGACATCAAGATCGCGCCGGCCACCAACAATCTCTACACCCTGTCGTATCGCGACACCAATCCCCAACGTGCCAACCACGTCGTCCAAGGCCTGGTCGATCTGTTTGTGGACTCTGGCGTGGGCGGCAAGCGCCGTGACTCGGAGGAGGCCCGTCGCTTCATCGACGACCAGATCCGCACCTACGAAACCAAGCTGACTGAAGCCGAGAATCGCCTCAAAGACTTCAAGATGCGCAACTTTGGAGTGGTCAGCGGCACCAACCAGGACTACTTCTCGCGCGCCTCCGCCTTGTCCGACGAGATCGCCAAACTGCGGGTGGACCTGAGCGCCGCCGAGCACAGCCGCGACGCGCTCAAGCGCGAACTGTCCAACGAAGACCCGCAATTGCCAGCTGACCCAGGCGCGCCCAGTGCCGCCCCCTCGGAAACGGCCTTGCGCCTGGACGCCCAGAAGCGCCAACTGGATGACCTGCTGCGTCGCTTCACCGACGAGCACCCCGACGTGATCGCCACGCGCCGCTCCATCGCGCAACTGGAGCGCCAACGTCAGGCCGAACTGAGCGCCTCGCGCACCGGCGGACGTGGCGCCGCCACCAGCCCCGTCTACCAGAAGATCCGCATCTCGCTGGCTGAAGCCGAAGCACAGGTGGCCTCCTTGCGCACCCAGCTGTCGGTGCAGCAGTCGCGCCTCGACCAGATCAAGGCCACGGCCGGCAAGGTTCCTGAGACCGAAGCCGAGCTGGCGCAAATGAACCGCGACTACGAAGTGCTGCGCAAGAACTACGAACAGCTCGTATCCCGTCGGGAGTCCGCCTTCCTCGGGGTTCGTCTCGACCAGGCTGCTCAGCTGGCCGACTTCAAGATGGTGGAACCCACTCGCGTCGACCCGCGCGCCGTCATGCCAAACCGGCAGATTCTGTCGCTGGCGTCCTTGTTCGTAGCCATCGTGGCCGGCATTGGCGTGGCATTTGGGTTGAGCCAACTCTTTCCCAGCTTCCACACCGCCACAGAGTTGCGAGAAATATCCGGCCGCCCCGTTTTGGGCTCGGTGTCGATGTTTGTCTCGCCAGCGGACAAACTGGCCCAACGCAGCCAGAACATCAAGTTCTTCTCGATCTTCGGTGCGATGGCGTTCACCCATCTGTGCTGGGTCGCTTGGATCATCACGCACTCCGGTTTTTGAGGACGTCAGATGAACACCATTGAACAGGCCGCCAAGCGTATTGAGCAGTTGCGCCGCTCCGGCATAGACGTGCCTTGGGGTGCGGCTGGCGTTGAGGATGGCCCCGCAGGCGCGACGACACCGGCCACCCCGACCAGCAGCCCCGGTGCCGCCCAAGCCCCCGAACCCGAATTGAGCGTCGCGCCGATGGCATCCGCCACAGAGCCCTCCGCAGGGCAAGCGCCCTCTGCTGAAGATCGCAGCGAGCGCCGCTCCAAACAGGTGGAGCTCAACCTGTTCAGGCTGGGCGAGCGAGGGTTTCTGGTCCCCGGGCGCGAACGCAGCCAGCTCGAGGAAGAGTACCGAATCATCAAGCGCCCCTTGCTGAAAAATGCCACGGGCGAAGGCGCCGCACCAGTCGATCGCGCCAATCTGATCATGGTGACCAGCGCCCTGCCTGGCGAGGGCAAAACCTACACCTCGATCAATCTGGCCATCAGCCTGGCCATGGAACTGGACCACACCGTGCTGTTGGTCGATGCCGATGTGGTGCGCCCAGCGATACTGGACCGACTCGGGCTCCCCCCCTCGCCAGGCTTGCTCGATGTGCTGACGCAGCCCGGTCTCGACCTGGCCGATGTCATGCTGAAAACCAATGTGCCCAAGCTGACCCTGCTGCCAGCGGGCTCGGCCTCCGGCGTGGCCAACACGACCGAACTGCTGGCCAGCGGTGCGATGGAATCGCTGCTCAACGAGCTGGCACAAACCTATTCCGACCGCATCATCGTGTTCGATGCGCCCCCCCTGCTGCCCTCGACCGAGTCGCGCGTGCTGGCCATCCACATGGGTCAGATCGTGGTGGTGGTCGAGGCCGACCGCACCCCCAAGACATCGGTCGCGCAGGCCTTTGCCACCCTGGAAACGTGCCCGGTGGTGATGTCGGTACTCAATAAATGCAGTAGCAAGAAGGTCAACTCGGCCTATGGCTACTACGCAGTCTGAAATTTGCTTGAAATCGTCGGAGGAACTATGCCTACAGTAGGTGTTGTCGGTTTGGGATACGTGGGGCTGCCGCTGGCAGTCGAATTCGGCAAGGTCTACCCGACCATCGGCGTGGACCTGCACGAAGAAAAGGTGGCCGCTTACTGCCGCTTTGTGGACCCCACCGGCGAAATCAGCACAGAAGAACTGAAGGCCTCCGTTCACCTCAAGCCCACCACCGATGCCTCGGCACTGAAAGAAGCCGACTTCGTGGTGGTGGCCGTGCCCACGCCGGTCGATGAAGCCCACATTCCCGACTTCTCGCCCCTGGTCGGCGCCAGCATTGCCGTTGGCAAGAACCTCAAACCCGGCGCCATCGTGGTGTTCGAATCCACCGTCTACCCCGGCGCCACCGAAGAGGTCTGCATCCCCCTCATCGAAAAGCATTCCGGCCTGAAGTGGAAGAAAGACTTCTTCGTGGGCTATTCGCCCGAGCGCATCAACCCCGGCGACAAGCAACACACCCTGACCACCATCGTCAAGGTCGTCTCGGGTGACACGCCTGAGACCCTGGAAACCGTGGCGCAAACTTACGGCAGCATCATCAAGGCGGGCGTGTACAAGGCCTCCAGCATCAAGGTGGCCGAAGCGGCCAAGGTGATCGAGAACACCCAGCGCGACCTGAACATCGCGCTGGTCAACGAGTTGTCGCTGATCTTCCATCGCATCGGCATCGACACCCTGGAAGTGCTGCAAGCCGCCGGCACCAAGTGGAATTTCCTGCCCTTCCGTCCGGGCCTGGTCGGGGGTCACTGCATTGGCGTGGACCCTTACTACCTCACCCACAAGGCCGAAATGCTGGGTTACCACCCACAGGTCATTCTGGCGGGTCGCCGCATCAACGACGGCATGGGCAAGTACATCGCCGAACAAACCGTCAAGCAAATGATTCAAAGCGGCGCCGCCGTCAAGGGCGCTGACGTGATCGTGCTGGGCCTGACGTTCAAGGAAAACTGCCCTGACTTGCGTAACTCCAAGGTCATTGACGTCATCAATGAACTCAAGAGCTATGGCGTGAACGTGCATGTGCACGACCCCGTGGCCTTGCCCGCCGAAGCCCAGCACGAGTACGGTGTCGATCTGGTCAGCTGGGACGCCCTGCCCAAGGCAGCCGCGATTGTGTCGGCCGTGGCCCATGAGCCCCTCGTCAAACGCAGCGTGGACGACATCGCCAGCAAGCTGCAAGCCGGCGGCATCTATGTGGACGTGAAGTGCTCGGCCGACGCCGCAGCGCTGAAGGCCCGTGGTTTCGGAGTGTGGCGCCTGTGATTACCCTGCACAACGACCTGGCCCAGAAGCTGGCCACCGAACCCCGCCACTGGCTGGTCACCGGCGCCGCTGGTTTCATCGGCTCACATTTGCTGGAAACCTTGCTGCGCCACGGCCAGAAGGTCACCACACTGGACAACTTTGCCACCGGCCACCAGCGCAACCTCGATGAAGTGCGCGAACTGGTCGGCGAAGCGGCCTGGCAGAACCACCGATTCATTCAGGGCGACATTGCCGATGTGGACACCTGCAAGTCCGCCTGCGAAGGCGTGGACGTGGTTCTGCATCAAGCCGCGCTGGGCTCGGTGCCGCGCTCGATTGCAGACCCGCTCAACAGCCACCGAGCCAACGCAACGGGTTTTTTGAACATGCTGGTGGCGGCACGCGATGCCGGCGCCAAGCGTTTTGTGTATGCCGCGTCCAGCTCCACCTATGGGGACTCACCCACATTGCCCAAGGTGGAAGACGTCATTGGCAACCCCTTGTCGCCCTACGCGGTCACCAAGTACCTCAACGAGCTGTATGCGCAGGTGTTTCAGCGCTGCTATGGCTTCGAAACCGTGGGGCTGCGCTACTTCAATGTGTTCGGCCCGCGCCAAGACCCGAACGGCGCCTATGCCGCGGTGATCCCCCGCTGGATCGCCGCCATGTTGCGCGGTGAAGCCTGCACCATCAACGGCGACGGCGAAACCTCGCGTGACTTCTGCTTTGTGGCCAACGCCGTTCAGGCCAATTTGCGTGCAGCCTATGCCGCACTGGCGCCAGACGTGCCCCAGGTCTACAACGTGGCCGTGGGTGACCGCACCTCGCTGGTTCAGCTGCATGACCTGATCGCCCAGATGCTGGTCGAAAAGAAGGCCATTGCGGCTGCGCCGCAGCCCAATTTCGCCCCGTTCCGTGCGGGCGATGTTCGCCACTCACTGGCCAACATCGACAAGGCGCGCACCCAACTGGGCTTTGAGCCCACGCATGATGTGCGAGCCGGCATGATCGAAGCCGCTGACTGGTACGTCGCCAGCGCCCGCAAGGCACAGGAGGGCTAAGGCCTTCTTGCGTGTTGAACTGACCCGGCAGCGCGTCGGGTGGGCCGGCTTCACGAAGGCCGGTCCGCCCAGTGTGCGGCCTCCATGCTCCGAACTCTGACCCCTTCACGAGCTCGCCCATGCTTGCCGCATTCAAACTCTATGTGATGCCCTACCTGGTTTATCTGGGTGTGTTCTGGGCGGCAGGTCAAGGCCTTTTCAAAAAGGCCTCGACCGCGGCATTCATGTTTCTGGTGCTCGTGCAGTTTCCCCAACTGTGGTACCCCACTCACGAGCTGCCGCTCGGGTCGATGTCCCTGACGATCCTGACTGCAGCGGCATTGATTGGAGGCTACCGTCAGCGCCCCAAGAATGATCCACGCGCCCCCAACCACGGGTTCGTACTCTTTTTCATTCTCAGCAGTTACTTTGCATTGTGGATTTCATCGATCCGCTATGACCTGGCCCTGCCATTCACATCATCGAACGACCTGTTCCCCGAATGGCGCAACTACGCAATGATGCTGGCCCTCTATTACGTTGGCTATGCAGCGTTTCGTACCGAAACAGACATCCGGCGCGTGGTCTTGCTGTACTGCTGGGTGCTGCTCATCATGGCGCAGCGCGAACTGGCCAACTTCGCCTCAGGCGACTCCTTTTCCTACAACCGCCGCTGCGTCGGCTCCTTCTATATCGTGGGGCTGGGCGCCAACCACTTCGCCGCGTTCATCGCGCACTTCTCGGCCATCGCAATTGGCCTTTTCGCCGTCGACACGCATAAGTGGCGTCGCAGACTCTATCTCGTCACATTCATCGCCTCGCTGTATCCGCTGTTCTTCTCGTATTCGCGCGGAGCCTATGTGGCCGTTCTGTTTGCCCTGATGGTGGTGGGCGTGATCCGCTATCGCTCCTTGTTGCCCCTGATCGGCTTGTTCTTGCTGTTTTGGGATTCGTTGCTTCCGTCATCCGTGGTGGACCGGATCCAGATGACCGAAGGGGCGGATGGGCAGATGGAGGAATCGGCCGCCTTGCGTCTGGTGGTGTGGCAACTGGCCGATCGCCTGTTCCACGAGAACCCATTTTTTGGCATCGGCTTCCAGGGGTTCTACTACGCGAGCGCCGGCCTGCCGCTGCGCAATGTCCACAACTATTTTTTGCAGACGGCCGCGGAACAAGGCATCTTCGGTTGCATTCTGTTGGCGATGTTCTTCATCAAAGCAGGGTGGAGTGGCTGGCGCCTTTACCGAATCGGTTCCACGCCGCTGTTTCAAGGTATGGGCTTGGGCCTGATAGCCGCCCTCAGTGCCGCTTTGATCACCAATCTCTTTGGCGATCGCTTCTCACAACTGGCTGTAGGCAGCTATTTGTGGCTGTTCTTTGGCATGGTGGACCGGGCATGGATCATGAGCCAACAGCCGGCCAACACCGCCGAATTGCCCATCCCATCCGGTAACCCGACCGTTGCGCGAGCAGGCACATGAGCATCCACATCGCCCATTACCGCCCTGACATCGATGGACTGCGCGCCATCGCGGTGGGCGCCGTGCTGCTGTTTCACGCGTTTCCCGATGCCCTGCCGGGCGGATTTGTCGGCGTCGATATTTTCTTTGTGATCTCGGGTTACCTGATCAGCTCGATCTTGATCAAGGAAACCCAGCAAGGCCGGTTTTCTATCGTCCAGTTTTACATTCGCCGAGCACGCCGACTCTTCCCCGCCTTGTTGACTGTTTTGCTGGCGACCCTCATTGCAGGGTGGCTGATCATGTTCCCCGGGGAATGGCGCGCCTTGGGAAAACACACGGCCGCCGGGGCTGCCTTTGTCTCCAACTTGGCTCTGTGGCAGGAATCTGGCTATTTTGACAGCAGCTCTGATCTGAAGCCGCTGCTTCACCTGTGGTCACTGGCGGTTGAAGAGCAGTTTTATCTGCTTTGGCCAATGCTTGTGTTTCTAGTCGGAAGACGCAGCATTCAAGCGTTGGGTTGGAGCACCATCGCACTCCTCGCGCTCAGTCTGGCAGTCAGCAGCTGGCTTACCACACACAATGCCACGGCAGCCTTCTACGCACCCGTCACACGATTCTGGGAGTTGTTGACCGGCAGCGCATTGGCGATCATGCAAATGCGCAAACCGGCTATGTGGACCGCATTGCGCGCCCCATCACGCCACGTGATGAGCCTGGCTGGGATTGCCGCTTTGATCGGATCCATCGCCTTGTTTTCCTCGGGAATGGGGTTTCCTGGGTACATCGCAGCCATCCCCGTGGTGGGTTCGGCACTCTTGATCGCCGCGGGCAAAGATGCCGTCATCAACAAATGGGTTTTGTCGCAGCGGTGGATTGTGGGCATCGGCCTGATCAGCTACCCCCTGTATCTGTGGCACTGGCCCATTCTGGTCATGAATCGATTGTGGTCGGACGGCAAGCCTGAGTCTCCCGCCACGCTTGCCACGCTGCTGTTGGCGGCGATGCTGTTGGCTTGGCTTACCTACCGGTATGTTGAATCACCGCTTCGCGACAGCACGCGAGCCACCCGAGCGGCTAAAGATGCCCGAAATCTCTGGCTCGCCCTGCTTGCGTTCGGTGCACTCGGCCTCGGCGCATGGAAGGGGCACCTGCCATCGCATTCACAACAGGCTGCCGTCGTGCAGAAAATTGACTCCGCCGAATCGGATTGGGAAAGCATTGGGGACCAGACCTGGCCGGGCGGTAAAGCTGGCACGGTTCTTTTCGTGGGTGACAGCCACATGCAACACTATGCACCCCGCATCAGTGAGATCATGAAAACTCGACGATCCGAGGCTCACACGGTTCGCTTGATGGCCTTGTCGGGCTGCGCTCCGGTACCCGGGATCAATCGGTTGTCGCTCGACTGCGCGCACTTTGCCGACGAGGCTTTCGAGGCCATGCAAGCCCCAGAAGTGGTCACCGTCGTACTGGCAGCGTCGTGGAAGGGATTCTCTGTTCGTCCCGACTACTACCGTGTCGACGACCCCACTCACCGCACCATCGCACCATTGACAGACGATTCGCAGTGGGTGCTTGACGCCTGGCGTGATCGCCTGCGCAGCCTCGTGCTGGCTGGCAAGCATGTCGTCGTGGTGCTAAGCAGCCCACGCGGCCCTCTGGTTGAACCCAAGCACCTCATCGATCGCCATCTGTGGTTCTGGGATAGCTCAGCATCTGGCGTCAGAAATTACAGCGAACTCAAGCAAGTTGTCAAAGACGTCGATGCACGCATCGCCAAAGCCGCTCAAGAAGCTGGAGCGGAAATCGTGGACCCGTTCCAAGACTTCTGCCATGAAGGCGCCTGTTCGGTAACGACCGTTGATGGTGCGCCCATCTTCATGGACGACTCGCACATTCGGGCCAGCTTTGCGCATCACCACATCCATGTGCTGGACCCCTACTTTTTTCTGTACTGAGTCATGCCTAGTCGCTGCACCGTCCTCATGTATCACGCCACCCATCGGTCACCGACCGAGTTGAGTGGCGCCGATCCGCACTATGCGGTGAGCCTGGACGTGTTCGAACAGCACCTTGACGCGATCGCCCAACGCGGACACACGGCTCGTGCGGTCGAACGCATTCCAAGCTCACTGACCCGAGGCGAGCGCCCGGTTGGCATCACCTTTGATGACGGCCACCGCACCAATCTACAAGCGGCACAGGCCTTGGCGCGGCGCGGCTGGTGCGCCACCTTCTTTGTGAACACCGCCACCGTGGGCTCCCCGGACTTCCTGAGCTGGCCGGAGCTGCAAGCCATGCTCGACATGGGCATGTCGATTCAGTCGCATGCACACCACCACCGCTATCAGGATGAGCTCACGCCAGCCGAACAACTCGAGGAACTTCGCCGCTCAAAGGGTGAGATCGAAGCACACCTGCATCAGGTGGTGACGGTCTACGCCCCGCCAGGTGGTCGCACCAGCCCCCACACACCGGCCTTGGCACAGCAGGCCGGTTATGCCCTGGTCAGCACCTCGCGAGTCGGCGTCTGGCATGTGGGTCAAGACCCAATCTGGGACGTGCCTCGCTTTGCGGTGCTGGCCACCACCCCCTTGAGTCAACTGTGCCAATGGATCGACCAAGCCCCTCTTGAGATTGGCAAGCAAGTGCTTCGCTATCGCGCCCTGCGCAGCTTCAAGAAACTGCTCGGCAACGGGGGCTATGAACGACTGCGAAGCGCGCTGCTGGGCGCCCCGAAGGACTACTGATGAGCTTGCTGTTCTGGCTTTCTCTGGCCCTGGTGTTCTACACCTACGCCGGCTACCCGCTTCAACTCTGGCTGATGACGCGCTTGCGGCCTCAGCCCGTGCTGCGTGGATCTGACACTCCTGAGGTGGTCATGATCGTGGTGGGCTTCAATGAGGCCCATCGCATCATCGCCAAAGTACAGACCTGCTTGAATCAGGATTACCCAGCCGACAAACTGCGCGTGCTGATCGTGTCCGACGGCTCCACCGATCGGACGGCCGACGTGGTCCGTGCCCTGAATGACCCGCGAGTCGAGGTACTCGAATGCCCTGCCCGGCGTGGCAAGGCGGCCTGCCTCAATGACGGCGTAGCCCACACCACCGCCCCCCTCATCGTCTTCACCGACGCGCGCCAGCGCCTCAACCCCCAGGCCGTGTCTCAACTGGTGGCCAATTTTGCCGACCCCAGCATTGGGGCTGTCAGTGGCGAACTGGTGTTCGAGCAGGCCGATGGCTCGCCCTTTGCCGATGGCATTGGCGCCTATTGGCTTTACGAAAAGTTCATCCGCAACAGCGAGGCTCGCACCGGCTCGGTCGTTGGCGTCACCGGTGCACTGTATGCCTTGCGGCGCGAGTGTTTTGCGCCCATTCCAGCGGAGACCATCCTCGACGATGTCGCCATCCCGATGCAGGCGGCGATGAAGGGGTGGCGCGTGTCGTTCGAAGGCGGCGCCCTGGCGTACGACCTGCCCTCCACCGACGCCGCCAAGGAAAAAATCCGCAAGGTACGCACCCTGGCGGGCAACTTCCAGCTGGTCAGCCTTTACCCGGCCCTGCTGTCGCCCTGGCACAACCCCTTGTGGGGACGCTTCATGGCGCACAAGATGCTGCGCGTGCTGTGCCCGCTGGCGCTGCTGCTGGCTTTCGTCAGCCACAGCGTGCTGGCCTTCGAGGCACCTGGCTTTTTTCGAGCCACCTGGGCACTGCACCTCGGTGGCTACCTCCTCATGGTGCTGGCCATGCTGGTGCCTGCGCTGCAACGTTTCAAGATACTGCGGCTGGCCGTCACCTTCGCTCACTTGAATATCTTTGTCGTCCTGGGGTTCATTTCCTTCGTCACCCAGAAGCAGTCTCATTTATGGGGAAGCTCGACCGTGGCGAACAGCCCCCACGGTCAGAACCCCACAGGGAAGTGACATGAAGCTCACCATCATCATCGACCAGATTGCCAATGATCTGGGTGGCACGGAAGGCCAGATCGTGAAGTTGCTCAAAGGCTTGAGCACACGACACGAAATCGACCTGATCGTGTTCCAACGCAGCGACTGGCTGGTTCAAGCCACCGCGTGGCTGCCCTGTCGGGTTCACATCATTGAACTCGGCGGCGTCACCAAACCCGCGTTCTACCGTGGCTTGTGGAAGTTGTGGCGACTGCTCAAGCAACGCCAACCCGATGTGGTCCACACATTCTTTCCCATTGCCAATGTGGTAGGCGTGCTGATGGCCCGTCTGGCAGGCGTCAAAGGCGTGCTGGCCAGCCGCCGGGACTACGGCTACTGGATCACGCCCGGCTATCTGAAAGCCACGCGCTTTGCCAATCGCTTTGTTGACAGCATCGTCGCCAACTCGCCGCAAGTGCGCGCCTTCACCGAACGAATCGAGGGCGTCCCCGCCGATCGATTGGAGGTGATCTACAACGGCGTCGATCTGGAAGCCTTGCACCGCGATGGCCCCAATCTGGCACTGAAGGACAAGTTGGGCATCCCTCGTCATCATCGAGTCATTGCGCTGGTTGCAAACTACCGCCCCATCAAGCGCCATGACACCCTGCTGCATGCCACGCGCGCCCTGATCGACAAGCACCCCGACATCAGCCTGTTGTTCGTGGGCGCCAACAATGCTGCCGACCCATGCATGGACGAGGTACTCGCACTGGCCCAGTCTCTGGGCCTGCAAGACCGGGTTCATCGCGGGCATGCCAAGGGTGACATTGCCGACTATCTGTCCATCATGCACATTGGTTGTAATTGCTCGGAAAGCGAAGGTCTGTCGAACGCCGTCATTGAATACATGGCAGCGGGCATCCCCGCCATCGTGTCCAACGGCGGCGGCAACCCGGACCTGGTTCTCGACGGCATTGATGGGCTGGTCTTCCCCGTCGGAGATCACCAGGCGCTGGCCGAAAAACTGGATCTCTTGTTGTCCAACGAGGAAATCCGGAAGCAATACGCTCTGGCCGGACAAAACAAAGTGCGTCGCGAGATGGCCCTGCCGGTCATGCTCGATCGCTTTGAGCGACACTACAAATCAGCAGCAGGCCTGCGTTGAGACGGGCCATGCCAAAGGGGATGGGATGGGATTGATCAGTAACCTGGCGTACGGCGTATTGGCCTCATGGCCGGTCCTGCCACTGCGGCGGCGGCTGGCGCGCAGCGGCATCACGGTGTTCATGTACCACGACATCGGCGATGACCGCACGGACATCGATGTATGGCAGATCGTTCGGCGCACCGACTTCCTGCGCCAGGTCGACTATTTGCGCAAGCACTACACCCTCATCGATCTCGAACAGGCACTGCGGGAGATCCATTCGCCACGATCAGACAAGCCATACGCCGTGCTCACCTTCGACGATGGACACAGGGGCAACATTGAACACCTGCTACCCATCGTGCAGCAAGAACAGTTGCCCGTCACACTCTACATCGCGACCGGTCACGTGGATACCGGCAAGCCCTATTGGTTCGATCGCATCGTCAACCACCTGCAATCGAATCAGGCCATCGACCTCGACTTGCGCGACGTCGGTTTGGAACACTACCGCTTCAACGAAACCCGTGGCGCCGCAAACTGGGCGCGTATGCAAAAGTTGCTCATGGCCATCAAACGCCTGCCGGCCGATCGTTGTGACCCGGTCACGGAGCAGATCGTGAAGAGGCTGCCGCAGAAGGGGAAACAGGCCATGGTGCCCCTCACCCCAGAAGAAGTCGGCGCCCTATCGAAGATCTCCGGCATCACGATTGGCGCGCACACCGATGGCCACGAAGTACTGACCAACGTCGACCTCTCGGTTGCCGAGGAAAGCATCCGCCAGTCCGTGATCAAGCTGCAAAAATGGACAGGAACGGCACCCAAGCACTTTGCCTATCCCGCGGGCTATCACAATGAAGCCTTACAAGAACTCATCTGCAAGATGGGTTTTGCATCAGCCATGTCAACCGACTCTGGCATCTGGCGCCCCCAACATGGCCTCTTCCGCATCCCGCGGATTTCCGTCGGTCGCTACGACACCCTGAACAAGTTCATGGTGAACGCGCTGGAACGGTGACGACACGCCCCGCTCAGGCCTGATCCCTTGGTGCAATCATGCGCGGGGCGGCACTGACCACGGTATAGCCCGGTGGAACGTCCTTGACCACCGTGGTGTTGGCGCCGATCACCGCACCATCGCCAACCGTGATGTCGCCGATCACCACAGCCGACGTGCCAATGTAGACATTGTTGCCAACGCGAGGGCTGCGGGTTGACTTGCCGCCGCCCTTGAATCCGATGGTGACGCCTTGCCCCACACTGCAATTGGCACCCAAGTCGCCAGCCAGGAAAATACCCCCGAAGTGCCCGATGTACAGACCGGGGCCGATTTCGATGTTGGTCGAGATGTAGATGCCAAAGAGCATTTCGACCAAGGTGTTCAACACCGCATAAACCAGCTTGAACGGGTAGGAAAGCAGCTTTGGTTGAATCGTCCGAGTCCATCGCCCATAGCGATAAACCGCGGTGGCCAGGAATCCGTACTCGAGCAAAGACCTCACCACGGCAACCGGTTTGGATGACCCGCTGTTGACCACGTAATAGCGGCGGAAATCTGCGCGCAGATGAGACATTGACATAAGTGGGGCGACCTGATCGTTTGCCGGCAGATTATTTCATAGCCCCCCCAATACACCCGACAATCTTGGGATGAACGAAGTTCGTCGCGCAGTTCCCGAAGCCCCCACGCTTGATTCAGGCCACATCGCCGCACTGGACGGGTTGCGCGCATTGGCCATCCTGCTGGTCATGCCCCACAACCTCCGTCTGGTGGTAGCCCCTGAAGACCTCGGATCGAAATTGCTCAATCAGGTTCTGGATCGAGGCTGGATCGGCGTCCAGCTCTTTTTTGTACTGAGCGGCTTTCTGATCACACGCATTCTGATACGCGCACAAAACCGGCCGCATTCACTCAGAGGCTTTTACTGGCGCCGTGGTCTGCGCATCTGGCCACTGTATTACGCCACGCTATTTCTGCTGCTGATTGTGCTACCCAGCCTGGGGTGGCTGCCCCCCCATCACAATCCACAAGACATTTTCGCCTGGACCTTTCTGATCAACCTGACGCAGCCGTTTGCGCACGAAGGCATCGGACTGCCGCATCTTTGGTCACTGGCCGTCGAGGAACAGTTCTATCTGCTGTGGCCGCTGTTGATCCGAGGGGCCAGTCCGCGCCGCATCGTTCACATCTGCTTGGGATTGGCCCTGACGAGCATGGGTGTGCGTTGGGGCATGCTGGCTCATGGCTGGCCGGAACAAGCCGCTTACGTGTGGACCCCATGCCGCATGGACGCCTTGGCCCTGGGTGGGGCCGTCGCGGCCCTCCTGGAGTGGCCTCAGGCCGTGCAGTGGTTGAAGCAGCGCCCTCGCCTGCTCTGGATGAGTCCCTGGGCCTTTCTAGGGGCTGGCGCACTCGCCTCCCGCGGCTACAGCCAGTTTGGTGCATGGCCACAAATTGCGGGTTATAGCTTGCTTGCCACTGGATTTGCCGCATTGATTCTGTATCTGGTCGCGGCGGATTTTGGCTGGGTGCCTCTAAGGCTGGCACACCTGCGTGGCAAACCTTTGCGCACCATTGCCCAGTACAGCTATGGCATGTACATGGTGCACAGCCCCCTGGGCAGCCTGTGGCTACAGCCTTTGGCCAGGAAGTGGGGATGGGCCCATCACCCCAGTTTTGCGACGCAATGCACCTATCTGGTGATGGCGATGTGCGCTTCCATGGCCGCAGGCGCCCTGACTTACCATGCGTATGAGCAATATTTCCTGCGTTTGAAATCCCAATGGGATTGAGCAGCCATTCGTCGCAAAAAGCCCTCGCTTCAGCGGTAGTGCCGCCGCACCGATTCCCGCACAATCGAGGTTTGCCTGGCAGAAACCTCGTTTGGCGCGCCCATGAAAATCCTGATCGTCACCACGAAGAGCCCTTACCCGCTGTTTGAAGGACGCGCGCTGCGAACTTACAACCTGATCAAGCAAGCCGCTCGCGAGCACGAAATCCACCTGCTGTCGTTTGTTCAGACCCAGGAAGACCTCGACGGCATTGAGCACATGCGCACGATCTGCCCCGTGGTCGAGTACGAAAAGCTTTACTTCGAAGGCGCGCGCACCCAGATTCTCAAAGACGCCATCTGCGAGCTCTTCAGCCGCGCCCCCCTGCCGGTGGTCAAATACCGCACGGCCGCCATGCGCGAACGCATGCGGCGGCTGATGGCCACGCATCACTACGATCTGGTTCACCTCGACATGTTGCACCTGGCCGATTACATCGACCTGTGCGGCAACACGCCCGTGGCCCTCATCGAGCACAACGTTGAACACGTGATCCTCGACCGCCGAGCCGACACAGAAACGCGCCCCCTGCATCGCGCCTACCTCCGCTATCAAGCCGCCAAGCTCAAGGCCTTCGAAGCGCAAGCCTGTCGGCGGGCCGATCATGTCGTCGCCGTTTCAGAACTGGATGCCGAGCAGTTGCGGCAACTGGCCCCGGGCGCCCAGGTCACCTCGGTTCCGAATGGGGTCGATACCGACTACTTCGCCACGGCCGGTCGCCCCCGCAAACCTGCCAGTCTCGTGTTCGTCGGTGGCTTCACATGGTTCCCCAACCTCGACGCGATCCGCTATTTTTGCGAAGACATCCTTCCCAAATTGGTCAAAGTCGTGCCTGATGTTCATCTGACCGTGATCGGCAAGCAGCCCGACACCCCGGTCGTGCATGAGATCGCGCGGCACCCCAATGTGCATCTGGCGGGGCAGGTCGACGACATTCGCCCCTTTGTGGACGAAGCCGCCGCCTACATCGTGCCGCTGCGCATCGGGGGCGGCACACGCCTGAAAATCCTGGATGCCTTGTCCATGTCGAAGGCCATCATCTCCACGTCGGTCGGCTGCGAGGGGCTGGAGGTCGAAAATGGACAGACCATCATCACCGCGGACACCCCTGATGCGTTTGCCCAAGCCATCGTGCAACTGCTGCAGTCACCTGAACTGGCGACCGCCATCGGTCAACGTGGCCGCCAACTGGTTGAGCAGCGATACGACTGGGCTGCCGTGGCCAAGGGCCTGATGAAGGTGTATGCCGACACCGTGGCGGCCCGTGCGCGCCCCTCTTCCCAACCAGCATGACTGCCGCATCGTCCAACCAGGCTGTTGCCAAGAACTTCGCGTTCTATGCCTTGTCCAACGTACTGGTCCTGGCTGCGGGGTTCATTTCTTTCCCGATCACCACCCGCCTGCTGAGCAACACCGAATTCGGTTTGCTGAGCTTCTGGGAATCTGGGCTGCTGGTGCTGGTGGCCATCTTGAAGCTGGGGGCCAGCGATGGCGCCATGCGTTTTTACCCACACCGAGGCGATGCGCGCGACATGCAGCGCTACGCCACCAACATCCTGTTTGCGCCAGCCTTGTTCGGCCTGGCCGGATGGGCCGTCGCGCTCTTGAGCGCACTGGTTCTGTGGGCGGTGAGTTGGCTTGAGCACCCCGGCGTGGTCTTCCTGGCGCTGGCTCAGGTGCTGCCACTGGCTTGGGGTGCCTTAGCCTTTCGCGTCCTGCAGGCGCGGGAACTGGCTGCCGTCAATGCCACCTTGTCGGTGGTCTGGCGTTGGTTGACACTGGCCTCCACCCTGGGGGTGCTGATCTGGGTCACCCAGACCGCCTTTGGCGTCCTGGCGGGCAAATTGCTCATTCACATCCTGGTGATCGGCGGGCTGCTGGTGTGGGTTCTGCCCTCTTTGCCGTTTTCTCGCCAGGCCTGGGACTGGAAGCACATCCAGGAAGGCCTGCACTACGGCTTGCCGCTGGCCCTGATGGAACTGTCCAACATCGCCCTGTGGTACGTCGACCGCTTCATGCTGAAGTGGCTGATCGACGACTTTGCGGTCATCGGCATCTACAGCGTCGGGTTTGCGCTGGCCTCCTACATTGATCAGCTCATCAACACCGCCCTCAGCCAGGCCCTCACCCCGGTCGCCACCCGCGTGTTTGCCACCGAGGGCCCCGCTGCGGTGCGCGCCGTGAAGCAGCGGGTGCTGCGCCCTTTGGTCTTCATCTGCTTTGCCTTGTCTACCGGCTTGGTCATCGGCGGCGCAGACTTCCTCACCCTGCTGGCCAGCAAAGACAAGGCGGATGCCGCACCGGTGTTCATCTTCGCCGGCGTGGTCATGCTGATGAAAGCCATCATCTGGGCCGCGGCGGAGGGCTTGCTTCTGCACAAGCGCTCCAAGACCGTGTTCGTCCTGACCATCGTGTCAGCCTTGGTCAATGCCCTGGCCAACCTGATTCTCATTCCCCACTTCGGCATGATGGGGGCGGTGTATGCCACCGGCATCTCGCTGCTGGGCTTGCAACTGCTCTTCTTCGCGTTCTGCCCCAAAGAGTTGCGAGCCTGGCCTCAGCTCAGCGTGATTGCAAAAGCAGGTGCCGCAGCGGCCTTGTGTCTGTTGTTGGCACATGAAACCGCCCTGTTTGGCCTGGTCAACCACTTTGCCCGCCTGGGGGCCACCGCCGTACTGGTCGGGATGTTCTTCAGCCTGGCCATGCTAACCGACCCACAGATGCGATCGGCAGCGGCAACCCTCTGGCACAAACTGGACAAGAAAAGAGCTGCATGAAAGTTTTGCATCTGCTCAGCAGCACGGGCTTTCATGGCGCCGAGTCCATGACCGCCGAATTGGTACGCCAGCTGCACGCGCTGGGCGTTGACATTCACGTTGCGGCGTTCGATGCGGGCGATGGCGGCAACACTGACATCCTGCAAGCCGTGAACGGGCATGCTCAAGGCGTAGCCCGCATTCCCTGCAACGGGCCACTCGACCGCCATGCTTTTCAGCAGCTCAACGCCTACCTACGGGAGCACCGCATCGACTTGGTGCACAGCCACAAATACAAGACCACCTTCTACGCCATGCCGGGCCGCTGGCTGAGGCGTTTCAAGCTGGTCACCACGTATCACAACTGGCTGACCCATACCCCTGCGCTGAAGTTCTACGCTGCGCTGGACAAGCAACTGGCCCGCTTCAACGATGCCGCCGTGGCGGTCTCCACCCCCGTAGCCGAAGAACTTCGGCGCCATATGCCCAGCCGTCGAGTTCATCAAATCGACAACGGCATCGACATTCAGCGCTATGCCCGCCAGATGTCCAGACAGGAAGCCAAGGCACAACTGGGCCTGGACCCCAATCGCCCGGTCCTCGGCTTCGTGGGCAGGCTGTCGCCCGAGAAGGGCCTGGGATTCCTGATCCAGGCCCTGCAACAGCGCTCACACGAACTGGGCGGCGTCCAAACTCTCATCGTCGGCGCGGGAGAGGAACAGCACGCCCTCGAAGCCCAGATCAAACAGGCTGGCCTGCAGGACCGTGTCCAACTCCTGGGCAACCGTCGTGACACGCCGCTCATCTATTCGGCACTCGATGCCTTTGTGCTGCCGTCACTGATCGAAGCCTTTCCCATGGTGCTGCTGGAAGCCATGAGCTGCGGCTGCCCGGTCATTGCCACCGATGTGGGGGAAGTACACCGCATTGTTCAACCTGGCGTGACCGGACTGATCGTGCCTCCGCAAGACGCGGCGGCCCTCGGCCAGGCCCTGGTCAACCTGCTGACCGCACCCGATCGCGCAGACCGGATGGGGCAAACGGCAAGCCAAGAGGCACAGAAACGATTTTCAGCCACGTCGATGGCTCGTCAGTATCTGCAGGTGTATCAGGACTGCCTGGGGTGACCGAATTTCCCCCACCTGTTACGAACCGTCACCCTCTTTTGGCCCTGCGCCGGAAAAGCACCCGGAAAACTGGGCAAAAATCACGCCTTTTGATCGAAGACGGATTTTTAGCGCCCGAATATTTCTGGGGCGACAAATGGTATTTGCCAACTAATTCACAGCAGCAGTCGTGGCCCATTTCACGAATTCCGAGGTGATCCCCGGAGTTTGTAACCAAACAATTGCAACACCCCTGAAACAGGGGGGGTGCTCCAGTAAGTGCCCCCTAGGAAAACAGCATCAGCGGCGCCCGGATTCGTGAAGGACGTCACAACCTGGGAAGTAATAACTCGAAACATGTCATTGGCCGGCCCCATGCACCATACGAGCCATGCACCAGCCGGTGCCTTTTGACAGTTTGCGTTTTTAGGAACGCCCAAGGATTCCATATGTCTCGCATCGAAACCCTTCTGAAAACTCGCTTGGCACTGGCTGCCGCGTCTGTTTCCGCCTCGGTCCTGGCCGGATGCGGTGGCGGCGGTGGCGGTGCTGGAGACGCCACAGCTTCTGCCAGCAACGACGGCAGCGCTGCCCAAGCATCGGCTTACCTGCTGAAAACAACAACCACATCGAGCAGCAGCACCATGACTGCTCCAGCACCTGCTCCAGCACCTGCTCCGGCACCTGCTCCGGCACCTGCTCCGGCACCTGCTCCGGCACCTGCTCCGGCACCTGCTCCGGCACCTGCTCCGGCACCTGCTCCGGCACCTGCTCCGGCACCTGCTCCGGCACCTGCTCCAGCACCCGCTCCAGCACCTGCCAGCTACTCGCTGTCGGTGACTACCAGCGGCAATGGCACCGTGGTATCGTCTCCTGCAGGCATCAACTGCGCGGCCAACACGGTGTGCACCACCAACTACACAGCCAACACCGCAGTCACCCTGACTGCGACCCCAGCCTCCGGCTACACCTTTGCCGGCTGGAGCGGCGCGTGCACCGGCACCAACACCTGTACGGTCACCCTCTCGGCCGCTTCGTCTGTCACCGCCACATTTGCGGCCAACATTTCGCTGATTCAAGACACCCGCCTGATCAGCATCCCCAACGCTGGCACCTACCCAGCCAAGGGCGCCACACAGACCGATCCTGTGACCGGCTTCAAGGTGACCCGGTTCGCCGACAAGGCTGAGCTGATCAACGACTACGGCGGCTACAAGAGCGCGCTGTCGAGCATCGTGTACTCGCGCTACACCGCCGCCAACACCACCGGTGAATTCGTCCTGGTTCACGGCGACAACAGCACCAGCGCCTGGGTCTACCGTGTGGCAGACAACAAGCTGATGACAGTGCTGAAGATCAAACCCAAGGTAACACCGCTGACCTCGGTGCGTTCGCTGGGTGAAGTCAACGAACTGCGTTGGGACTACTCGGGTGCCAACCCCTACCGCCTGTACTTCGTCGGTCGCTCGATTCCTGCTTCCCAAGCAGTGGCTGGCGAGAAGCCCGGCATGACCTTCTACTACACCGACATCGACCCCTCGACCGGTGCCCAGTCCACCCCCGTGGTCATCCGTGACTTCAGCAAGGACTTCCCCTCGTTTGCCGCCAACGGTGAAATCATGAACGACGTCGAAGGCGACTCGTCCAACGATTCTCGCTACTGGGCTTGGCAAGTCATGGACACCGCCCGTGGTGCAGGTTATCTGCCTTACGCCATCTTCAGCTATGACAAGCAGTCGAATGCCGTGATGGGCAGTATTCAGCGCTCCTGCACTGGTGCCGTGGTACCTTGCACTGTGATCAACACGCCGGCCACCGCTGCACCGTACATCACCCGCCCCAACATGGTGGAAATGTCGCCAGCTGGTACCCGCGTGGTGGTTCACTTCGAACGTGCCTACGCCGGCTGGTTTGACGCCAACATCGGTACCGTGGCGGATGGTCCCAAGGCCTTCCTGCCCAACTTCTCTGATCCAATCCGCATCGGTGCCGACGCCACTCACTCTGGCTGGGCATGGGGCCCCAACGGTGAAGAGATGTATGTCTCGCAGAACAACCGCAACGACTGGATCGAGGCTGTCAACATTGCCAACGCCACCACGGCCAAGTGCACCTTGATCTCGGGCAACTCCTACACCTGCGGCACCAAGATCATGCCTTACAGCAGCTTGGACGGCGGTAGCTGGGGCC
Source organism: Aquabacterium sp. (assembly GCF_036273115.1). Lineage (GTDB taxonomy): Bacteria > Pseudomonadota > Gammaproteobacteria > Burkholderiales > Burkholderiaceae_C > Aquabacterium. The sequence continues at coordinate 118,297 of NZ_DASUIN010000012.1, read as the reverse complement.
TGGGCATGCACTTCGGCAAGGTCTACAACAAGGCCAAGAAGGGCTGGGTGTTCATGAACACCTACGACACCAGCTCGGCCTACTGGGGTAAGAACCAAAACCTGTTCATCGAGATCAACAACTACGCCACTCGCCCCTCCAAGGTGGTTCGTCTGGGCACCTCCTATAACGCCTACTACGACTATCGCAGCGAAGGCTCTGGTGCCCTGGACTTCTCCGGTGACCGCATCTTCGCCACCGCCAACTGGGGCTTCAAGGATGGTCGCGGTGATGCCTTCCGCATCCAACTGCCCACCAACTGGTTCAGCCTGATCAAGTGACAGCCTTCGGCACCTGATCTAAACTGAAACCCACCCGCCGCAGCGCTCACCTCGTCGAGGGAGCGCTGCGGCGCTTTTGGGCCCTCCACTTTTGCATCAGCGAGTTCCATCGTGCTTCATGTGTTCCTGTCGCCTCTGGGCCTGGGTTTGATCCTGCTGGGTGCCAATGCCCTGCTGCGACGACTGCGGGGAACTCGGGCTGCGCGGCTCACCTGGCCCCCGTTGTTGCTGTGCGTGCTGCTGATGACGCCAGCGGGTGCGAATCTGCTCGTAAGAAGCCTGGAAGGGCCACAGCCGTATCAACCCCCTCTGTGCGCCAGCGATGGCTCGCAACCGCTGGTACTGCTGACCGGGGGCCTGGACCGCCCCGCCCGTGACGACCAGGATTTCGCCGCCTTGAGCCCGGCCAGCCTGCGCCGGCTGTTTGAGTTGTACGACCGACAGCTGATGACCCCAGAACGGCGCCTGGTCATTGCCGGAGGCGGCAACACCGGGGGCGCTCACGAGAGCCAGTTGGTTGCCCGGATGGCACAGCGACTCGGCGTTCGCGAGGAGCAGATGATCCTGGACACCCGGTCCGACTCCACCTGGGACAACGCGGTGGAGACTCGCCGACTACTGGGGGCCCAAGCATCAGCGGTCACCCTGGTGACGTCGGCCATGCACATGCCGCGCGCGGTGCTGGCGTTCGAGCGCCAAGGCTTCAAGGTGTGCGCCGCACCGGTGGACTCTGTGTATGTGCCCCCTGGCGGACTGGGATACGCACTGCCGCAGACCTCATCTCTGCGCAAAAGCGAAGCCGCCCTGCATGAATGGCTGGGCTGGCTGAGTTATCGCTTACGCTGAGGATTCAGGCCGGAGAGGGCCGGCGCTGGGGGGGCTGACTGTCCCACTCAAGCGGGCTTGGACCACAGGGTTTCCAGATTCGGAAAACCCCAGGTCGCCGGGTTTTCTCGCGCAATGATCTGATCATTGGCCTTGGGATCACCCAGGTTGACGATCGCGTGCGGAATGGGCTCATTCGACTTGGTCGAGAAGAACACCTTGACGATCGGGCACACCAAGGAGGTGGTGCCGGGTTCCATCACGATCGCCAGGCGGCCCGATTTGAGCTTGACCAGCGACCCGATGGGGTAGATGCCAATGCTCTTGACGAAAGCCTGGAAGATGCGCTCGTCAAAGTGGCCATCCTTGGTCCATTGAGCCATTTTCTGAATGGACTCGGCCGGATCCCAACCCGCCTTGTAGGGGCGGTTCGAGGTGATGGCGTCATAGACGTCACACACCGCACCCATCTTGGAGAACTGGCTGATTTCGTCACCCTTGAGCTTGTGCGGGTAGCCTGTGCCGTTGACCTTCTCGTGATGGTGCAGACAGACGTCCAGCGGCACTGGCCCGACCCCTCGACCCTCGACCAGCAGGCGATGGCCTTCCTCAGGGTGCTTTTTCATGATGGCGAACTCTTCGTTCGTCAACGCACCGGGTTTGTTGAGCACATCGAGGGGCATGAGCGCCTTGCCCAGGTCGTGCACCAAGCCGGCCATGCCTGCTTCGCGGGTATCGACCTCGTTCAAACCCAATTGCTTGGCCAAGGCCACCATCAGGGCGCACACGGCCACCGAGTGCATGTAGGTGTAGTCGTCGCTGGTTTTCAGACGCGCCAGACTGACAATGGCACCTGGGTTGCGCTGCACCGAGTCAGCGATGTCTTGCACCATGGGCAAGCAATGCTCGGTGTCGATGGCCTTGCCCAGGCGCACATCCTGGAACATGCTGCGCATGGCAGGCATGGCTCCGGCCAGCACTTTGGAAGCACGCTCCAGTTCCTCGTTGACCGAACAGGGTTTGGGCTGAGGCTTGGCAACAACCTCGGGGGGCATGGGCACGTCAGGTTGCGGCCGGTCGGTCTCTTCTACCTCGACGTCATCAAATCGCTCGGTGTGATGGGGGGCCGGTTCGGCTTCCAGCACGTCCAGCCCCTTGCGAATGTCGATCCAGACCTCTTTGACACGGCTTTCCTGAATCTGCTGCAGTTGCTTGGGGTCGGTCAGCAGGAATGCCGACTTCCAAAAGGGATGGTCCAACCACGAGCCGCAGAGCTCGTCGAGGAACATTCCAATACGCAACTGACTGACCGAGATTTTCTTTCGCATGGCGACAACAATTGGACCCATGATGCCTTGGGGGCAGGCCTATCTGACGATAGTACTTACCCCCAATGACTTATCGGCAAATCCTGATGGCAGCGAAGTGACAAAAGTCACGCAAGCCCGTCAGGCCCCGGAAAACCGGGGCAAATCGGTCACAAACCCGCAGCCGCGCGCAGGGCGGCAGCCTTGTCGGTGCGCTCCCAGGTGAACTCGGGCTCTTCGCGACCGAAGTGACCATAGGCGGCGGTCTTGGAGTAGATCGGGCGCAACAGGTCCAGCATCTGGATGATGCCCTTCGGGCGCAGATCGAAGATGCCGGCTTCGGCCACGATTTGCGACAGCTTCTCGTCAGGAATGACGCCTGTGCCTTCGGTGTAGACCGTGATGTTCATGGGCTGGGCCACGCCAATGGCATAGGCCACTTGCACCTGGCACTGCTTGGCCAGACCGGCGGCCACGATGTTCTTGGCCACATAACGAGCGGCATAAGCAGCCGAGCGATCGACCTTGGATGGGTCTTTACCCGAGAAGGCACCACCGCCGTGGGGGCAGGCGCCACCGTAGGTGTCGACGATGATCTTGCGGCCGGTCAGACCACAGTCACCTTGCGGGCCCCCGATCACGAAGCGACCAGTGGGGTTGATCAGGTAGCGGGTGTTTTGCAGCCATTCCTTGGGCAACACGGGCTTGATGATCTCTTCGATGATGGCCTCGTTGAACTCGGGCTTCATCTTGTCGCCCAGGCTCCACTCGGGGCTGTGCTGGGTCGACAGCACCACGGTGTCGATGCTGTGGGGCTTGCCATCCACATAGCGCATGGTCACCTGGCTCTTGGCATCGGGACGCAGGAAGGGCAGACGACCATCCTTGCGCAGCTGGGCCTGGCGCTCGACCAGACGGTGAGCGTAATAGATGGGCGCGGGCATCAGCTCGGGCGTTTCGTCGCAGGCGTAGCCGAACATCAGGCCCTGGTCACCGGCGCCGATGTTCAAGTAGTCGTCCGACGCGTGGTCCACGCCTTGGGCGATGTCGTTGGACTGCTTGTCGTAGGCCACCAGCACGGCACAGCCCTTGTAATCGATGCCGTACTCGGTGTTGTCGTAGCCAATGCGCTTGATGGTGTCACGCGCGACCTGGATGTAGTCGACGTGGGCGTTGGTGGTGATTTCACCCGCCAACACGACCAGACCCGTGTTGCACAGGGTTTCCGCCGCCACGCGCGACTTGGGGTCTTGCTGGAAGATCGCGTCGAGGATGGCATCCGAGATCTGGTCGGCGACCTTGTCGGGATGGCCTTCAGAGACGGATTCAGAAGTGAAGAGGTAATCGTTCGCCACAGAGTGCTCCTTGGTTCAAGTCAGTTACCGGCTGCGTCGCCAGGGCTGAGGGGAGTCTCTCGATCAGCGGCGAACGCTTTAGCGGCATTGTTTTGAGTCGCCCCGCAAGTTGTCCTGTTAACTCGGCGACTGGGTACAGTGTAGCGAATCTACCGAAATCCCTTCGGGGCAATCTGCGAAGATCGGGGGTAATTCGGTGGCATCCCTTGACGCAACGCAGGCCGGTGGCCAAATTGCGACACCTTGATCGTTCATGGCTCGACTGTTTTTCTTGTTGTCTCGCTGGCCTCTGGCTGTGCTGCACCCGCTAGGCAGCCTGCTGGGGTGGCTGACTTACTGGCTGTCGCCCTCGTATCGGCGGCGCATGATCGCCCACACGACAGCGGCGGGCCTGAGCACCTGGCAGCGCTGGCAGGCCGTGGCCCACGCCGGCAAGATGGTGGGCGAATTGCCGCGACTGTGGGGCCGCCCGCGCGAGCAGGCACTGGGCTCCAGCGTGCAATGGCGCCACCCCGAAGCGGTTGAACAAGCCCTGAGCGAAGGGCGCGGCCTCCTGCTGCTCACCCCCCACCTGGGTTGCTTCGAAGTCACGGCCCAGGCCTACGCCGAGCGTTTTGGCCAACACAAACCCATCACAGCGCTGTACCGGCCGGCCAAACAGGCCTGGCTGGCTGACATGATGCGCGACTCACGCAACCGACCCGGCATGCTGACCAGCCCCGCCACCTTGAGCGGCGTGCGGCAAATGCTACGGGCCCTGAAGGGCGGCGAGACGGTGGGCCTGCTGCCCGACCAGGTGCCGCCCGAGGGCATGGGGGTGTGGGCGCCCTTTTTCGGGCGCCAGGCCTACACCATGACCATGGCCGCCAAACTGGTGGCGCAAACCCGCTGCGCCGTGGTCCTGCTGCGTGGCGAACGGCTCGGACCTGTGGCGCGCGCGCGCCTGGGTTGCGACTACATCGTGCACGCCAGTCGCGTGTCTCCTGATGTCGAGCAAGTGCTGGCTGGCGGTGATGCGGCACAATCCGCGGCCGCCGTGAACCGGCTGATGGAAGACCTGATCATGCAAGCACCCGAGCAGTATTTGTGGGGCTACAACCGCTACAAGGGCCCCCGCGCCGAGATTCTGACCAGCGCGGATGCCAAACCCGGAGCTGGTACATGAAGTCCGCTTTGAGCAATTTGGGCGTGCGACTCGCTTTGGCCATTTTGTGGCTGTTGCAATGGCTGCCGCTGCCCGTGCTGGCACGCCTGGGCGCCGCCCTGGGCAAAGTGCTGTACCGTGTGGCCGGCTCGCGCCGTCGCATTGCCTTGCGCAACCTCGAGTTGTGTTTCCCGCAGAAAACCGCCGCCGAACGCGAGGCCATTGCACGCGAGCATTTCATCTGGTTGACCCGCAGCCTGCTGGAACGGGCCATGCTGTGGTGGTCGCCCCCCGAACGCATCAAGCGCCTCATTCAAGTCGAAGGCGACATTGAATTGGCCGAGCGCGAGTACCAGACCAGCGGCCGCTCCACCATGTGGCTGTGCCCTCACTTCGTGAGCCTGGATGTGGCCGGCGCTTCGATTCTGCTGTGCCAGAAGCGCCCAGGCGCCTCGATCTACCAGACCCAGAGCAACCCGGTCATCGATGTCTTGATGAAGAAGGGCCGACTGCGTTTCGGCAATGCCGAAATTTTCCCGCGCAGCGACTCCATCAAACCGCTGTTTCGCGCCATCAAGCAAGAAGGCCGCGGATTCTTCAACTTGCCCGACATGGACTTCGGCATGCAGGATGCCGCCTTCGTGCCCTTCTTCGGCGTGCCGGCCGCCACCTTGTTGGCCCCATCTCGCATGGCACGGGCCCTGAACATGGTGGTGCAACCCGTGATTGCCGAAACCCTGCCTCAGGGCCAGGGCTGGCGCATCCGCTTCCTGCCCGCCATCCCGCACTTCCCGACGGCGGATGCGCAAGCGGACACCGCTCGCTTGAACCAGTTGATCGAGCGGGAAATCCTCAAGCAACCCGCTCAGTACCTGTGGGTGCACAAGCGCTTCAAGACCCGCCCCGAGGGCGAGCCCGGTCTGTATTGACCCGTCAGCCCTCAGGGCCTGCCTGACCTCGCGCCTGGGCGCCCCATAATGGCGGCATGAAGCTGCGCTTTACCAAAATGCATGGTGCCGGCAACGATTTCATCGTGCTCGACGCCACCCGCGCGCCCTTGCCTTTGAGCGAGGCGCAATACCGTTTCCTGGCCGACCGCCGTTTCGGCATCGGGGCCGACCAGATCCTGATCGTCGAGCCCGGCAACCCTGCTGCCGGCACCGACTTCACCTACCGCATCATCAACGCCGATGGCGGCGAGGTGGAACAGTGCGGTAACGGCGCCCGCTGCTTTGCGCGCTATGTTCGCGATGCCGGCCTGACCACCCAGGACCGCATCCGCGTTCAAACCATGAAGGCCATCATCGAGCCCACGCTGCAAAGCGACGGCCGCGTCATGGTCGACATGGGCCCACCCTTCCTGGTGCCCGCCGAGGTGCCCTTCGATGGCCAAGGCCTCACACCCGAGCTGATTCATGGCTGCGAACTGTGGCCCATCGAGTTGGCCAACCACCCGGTGAATGTGGCCGTGGTGTCCATGGGCAATCCACACGCCGTGCTGCGAGTAGACAACGTGGATCAGGCCCCGGTCGACGAGTTGGGTCCGCAGATCGAAAGCCACGCCCGCTTCCCCCGCCGCGTCAACGCGGGCTTCATGGAAGTGGTCAGCCGCAGCCACATCAAGCTGCGCGTGTTTGAGCGTGGCAGCGGCGAAACTCTGGCGTGCGGTTCGGGCGCCTGTGCCGCCGTGGTGGCGGGCATTCGACTGGGTTGGTTGGACCAGACAGTCGACGTCGACATGCGTGGCGGTCGGCTGACGATCAGCTGGGCTGGCCCCGGACAATCGGTGATGATGACGGGCCCGGCCGTCAAAGTGTTTGATGGCGAGATTGAGGTACCCCAACTGTGAGCAGCACTGTAGACACCATGACCACGCAAGGCATCACCGAAGACGACATTGCGAACTACCTGATTCACACGCCTGGCTTTTTCGAACGTCAGGCGCAGTTGCTGGCCTCCATCCAGCTGACCAGCCCGCACGGCCAGCGTGCCGTGTCCTTGCAAGAGCGCCAGATGGAAATGCTGCGCGACAAGATCAAAGGGCTGGAGCGTCGCATCATTGAAATGATTCGCCACGGGCAGGAAAACGAAGCCATTGCCGATCGGCTGCACCAATGGGTGCACACCGTGCTGCTGGCGCACGAAGACACCACCTTGGCCGATGTGTTGCTCAACGCCTTGCGTGATCGCTTCCTGATCCCGGTGGCGGCCGTGCGCCTGTGGTCCACCGAGAACCACCCGCTGCATGCGCACCTGAAAGACCTGCCCTGCACGCAAGATGTGAGCGACGACGTGCGCAGCTTTGCCGGCAGCCTGACCCACCCGTATTGCGGCATCAACTCCAATTTCGAGGCCGCCAAGTGGCTGGACGACGCGCACACCGTCACCTCGCTGGCCATGATTCCGCTGCGCCACGAGGGCGAGTGTTTCGGCCTGCTGGTGCTGGGTTCGCCCGATCCTACCCGCTACACCGCCGAGATGGGGGTGGAGTTCCTGGAGCAGGTGGGACAACTGACCAGCGCGGCGCTGGCCCGTCTGCGCGCCTGAACTGCGTCATTGGGGGCGGCCCAACCAGGCACGCCAACCGCCATACGCGGTGATGTCGGTGGCCCCCCGCAATCCATCGGGCTCACAAATGAATCCGGGCACGGTACTGCCATTGGCCAGCACCGTGGTGCCGATGCCCAGTGGCGCCGGAATGCCAGCCACAAAGCTGCCGAAGTGCTGAACGGGTAGCTCCCACACTTCCACCTCGATGGCGGCACCGCCTTCGTCGGGCCCGACTTTGACCAAGCCAGGGCGCTTGACCGGGGCGCCCCCACTGTCGAGGGCATAGAGCTTGTAGACCGGGGCCGTGTGGGTGCACAGCACCCGACGCCCGCCACGCTGGGTGAGCTGCCAATTCAAAGGCTGACCGTGCAGGTGCGCACCACACACCGCCACGCGAACCTGTCCCGATGGCACCGCAGCGGGCACGACGTCGGCTTGGGGCAAAGGCTGCGAGGTGGCGCCCAGGGTGGCGGCGCGGCCCTGCAGGGCGCATTGCCACTTTTCAGCCAGACGCAGCAGCGGCACATCTTGATGCGCGGGGGCCACCAAGGTCACACCAAAAGGCAGATCGTGGACAAAGCCGGACGGCACGGCCACCGCAGCACAGTCCAGCAGGTTCATGTAGTTGGTGTAATGGCCCAACTCCGTGTTGCGTGCCTTCGGCGAAGCCAGCATCTCGTCAATCGTGGGGTGTGTTGGCGCGGTGGGCGTCAACAGCACATCGACCTGCTGCCACAGCGTGGCCGCTTCGCGCTGAAGGGCCTTGAGCCGATACTGCGCGGCAAAGGCATCGGCCGCCAGCGGTTTGGCGCCTTCCAACGTGATCTCCCGCGTGATGGGAAACACCGCGTCGGGCTGGGCCTCAATGAACTCGCGAATCGCCTGATACCGCTCGGCCACCCAAGGCCCACCGTACAAGAGGCGCGCCGCCTCCAACAAGGGGGAGACATCGACCTCGATGATCTGCACCCCCAGGGATCGAGCCTGCTCCACGGCATCGTCAAAGGCCTGGGCATAAGCCGCATCACCAAAGAACTCGAGTTGGGCCTTCAGGGGCACACCCATCCGCACATCTGCCGTTGGGGCTTGACCGAAGTCGAATCCATGCGCTTGGGCAGGGCGGGCATAGGGGTCAGCCGGGTCAAAGCTCAAGGCCACGCCGAACACGCGGTGCGCATCGCCAGCCGTCAGCGCAAAGATGGAGACCGTATCCAGGGACCGACAGGCCGGCACCACCCCTGAGGTGCTCAGCAACCCACACGTGGGCTTGAGTCCGATCAGGTTGTTGAAAGCCGCCGGGACGCGGCCCGAACCCGCTGTGTCGGTGCCCAAGGCAAAACTGACTTGCCCCAGCGCAACCGACACGGCAGAGCCCGAACTGGAGCCCCCCGAAATGTAGCGCGGGTCAAAGGCATTGTGGCAAGCACCATAGGGCGAGCGGGTGCCATTGAGGCCAGTGGCAAACTGATCCAGATTGGTCTTGCCAATCGGTATGGCGCCGGCTTCTACCAGCCTTTGCACGACATGGGCGCTGTCTTGCGGCCGGTAGGCGTATGCAGGACAGGCTGCCGTGGTGGGCAAGCCGGCCAGATCGATGTTGTCCTTCACAGCAAAGGGCAAGCCATACAACGGTTTGCCCTCAGGCCCAGCAGCCAAGAGGGTCTCGGCCATCTGCAACAGCACGTCGTGATCGTGCACGGCAATCCAGGCATTGTGCGGGTCCGAATCGATGCGACGCAGCACTTCATGCACCACATCGACCGGGGTGATGGCGCCCCCCTGAAGCGCGTGGCTCAGGGTTTGAATATCAAACGACAGGGTCGACAGGTCGACCCCCATGGGCTTCTCACTCATGTCAACACCACCACGTCCTGTCCTGCCTGAACGGCACCACCTTCCTTGCAAGTCACGCGCCAGACGGTGCCGTCTTGGGTCGCCGTGACCGCAAACTCCATCTTCATGGACTCGACCACGATCAGGGTGTCGCCCGCCTTGACCGCATCGCCCTCTTTGACCAGGACCTGCCAGACACTGCCTTGTACGGCCGATGCCACCGCGTGGGCCGACTCGGGTCGGTCGTCTTCCTCGGCAGTAGCGCTTGTTTCGGCATCGTCGCTCACATACTCAGCCTGACCGGCTGCACGCCAGCGTTCACGCTCGGCTTCAAACGCCGCTTGCTGCTGGGCCTTGAACGTGGCAATCGACTCGGCTTCTCGGGCCAGGAAGGCGCGGTAGTCCTTGAGGCTGAACTGCGTTTCTTCAATGCGCAACTGACGACGCCCCAGCGGGAAGTCGGCACGCCACTGCATCAGTTCGGCCTCGCTGACGGGGTAGAAGTGCAATTGATCAAAGAAACGCAGCAACCAGGGTTGGCTGAATTCGGGCCCGGCCTGCGTGCCATGGCGCCAGCGGTTCCACATTTGCACCGTGCGGCCCACGAATTGATAGCCGCCGGGGCCTTCCATGCCATACACACACAGGTAGGCCCCACCAATGCCCACGGCGTTCTCCGGCGTCCACGTGCGGGCGGGGTTGTATTTGGTGGTGACCAGGCGTTGGCGTGGGTCCAAGGGGGTGGCCACGGGCGCACCCAGGTACACATCGCCCAGGCCCATGACCAGGTAGCGCGTGTCGAAGAACATCTTCTGCACGGCCTCGGTGCTGTCCAAGCCATTGATGCGGCGAATGAACTCGATGTTGCTGGGGCACCAGGGGGCATCAGGTCGCACCGACTGGGTGTACTTTTCAATGGCCAGGCGGGTTTGTGAATCGTCCCAGGCCAAGGGCAGATGCACGATGCGGCTGGGCACCACCATGTCATCCACAGCGGGTGCTTGCGCATGCGCCTTCAGCACCACGGCCAACAGTTGCTCTCTGGGCAAACGAGCGGGGTCAAAGTGCACTTGCAGCGAGCGGATGCCCGGTGTCAGGTCGATGATGCCGTCGAGCTCGCCTTGGGCTTGCAGGGCTTGGAGGGCCGTCATCAACACATGCACGCGCAGGCGCAGCTCGATGTCCAACACCAGCGCCCCGAGTTCGATCAGCACATAGCGGTCGCCTGCCTGGCGCACCACCAAGGCGGGGGCATCGCCCTGGGCTGGCTGCTCGTGGATGATGGGGCTGACGCAGGCTTGATGCTCATCCTTCGGCACAGCCGGCAAGGTGGCGGGGCTGGCCTCACCCAATCGGGCCAGGCTAGACAAGGCCTCTTCTTGCTGCGCTTGCCGAGCCAAGGCCTGCGCCACGCTGATGCGATGGAAGCGAATCGTGTCGCCCGGGCGCAGTTGGCCCATCTTCCACAGCTCGGCTTGCACGACCACGGCGGGGCAGACAAAGCCGCCCAGGCTGGGGCCATCGGGGCCGAGGATCACCGGCATGTCGCCCGTGAAGTCGATGGCGCCAATGGCATAGGCGTTGTCATGGATGTTGGACGGATGCAAACCGGCCTCGCCCCCATCGGTGCGTGCCCATGTCGGCTTGGGCCCGATCAGCCGCACGCCGGTTCGGCTGGAGTTGTAGTGAACCTTCCAGTCCGTGTCAAAGAAGGTCTGAATGTCTTCATCCAGAAAAAAGTCAGGCGCGCCATGGGGTCCATACAAGACGCCAATGTCCCAATGGTGAGCAATGACCGGCACCAGCGCGGTGGGCGCCGACACCCCTTCCCTGCCCTGCCCGGCTTGCAGCAGATGCAGCATGTCGCCCACGCGCAAGGTGCGACCCGCATGCCCGCCAAACTGCCCCAGGGTGAAGGTGCTGCGGCTCTCTAGGTAAAGCGGCACATCCAGCCCGCCGCCCACGGCAATGCTGACGCGGCAACCCGTGTCTTGCACGCGCCCCACGCTGAGCACGCTGCCGGCCCGCACGCGATGCGATTGCCACATGGGCACGGTTTGACCATCGACCTTCACACTCACCGGCGCACCGGTGACCGCGATCACGGCATCGGCATGAAAGCGCAAGGTGGGGCCACTCATGGTGCACTCCAGCGCCGCGGCATCGGGAGTGTTGCCCACCAGGGCGTTGGCCACGCGGTGGGCATAGGCGTCCATGGGGCCGGATGGGGGCACGCCCACATCCCAATGGCCCAGTCGGCCGGGCCAGTCTTGCACAGTGGTTTGCACACCGGCGTCCAGCACCTCCAGCGCTTGAGCTTGATAACGCAGCGTGCTCAGGAAGCGGGTGATCTGCTTGCCCTGATCAAACACCGGGTCGCGGATGATCTGCCGCAGGTAATCAAGGTTGGTTTCAATGCCTGACACGCGGGTGTGATCGAGGGCCTGCTTGAGCTTGACCAGCGCCTGTGCACGGTTGCGAGCGGTGACGATGATCTTGGCCAGCATGGGGTCGTAATAGGCGGGCACCTCGGTGCCGCGTTCCACCCAGGTGTCGACACGGGCATCGGCGGGAAACACCACTTCGGTCAAGACCCCAGTGCTGGGCTGGAACTGCCGCGCCGGGTCTTCGGCATACAGGCGCACTTGAATCGACGCGCCTTCGAGTTGGGGTTGCAGGCTGGCCAAGGGAGGCAGATCGCCGCTGGCCAGCAGCACCATCCAGGCCACCAGATCGACGCCGCTGACCTGTTCGGTCACACCGTGCTCCACCTGCAAGCGTGTGTTGACCTCCAGGAAGTAAAAGGCACCGGTTTGCGCGTCGTACACAAACTCCACCGTGCCGGCACTGCGGTAGTTCACCGCTTGGGCCAGGCGCACCGCGGTGGCGTGCAAGGTGGTGCGCTGTGCGTCTGACAAACCGGGCGCGGGGGTTTCTTCGATGACCTTCTGATTGCGCCGTTGCACAGAGCAATCGCGCTCACCCAGGGCGATGACCTGGCCTTGGCCGTCACCGAACACTTGCACCTCGATGTGGCGCGCCTGTTCCACAAACTTTTCCAGAAACAGACCGGCGTCTTTGAAGTTGGCGCTGGCCAGACGCTGCACCGACGCGAAGGCTTCGGCCAGCTCTGCATCGTTTCGCACCAGGCGCATGCCAATGCCCCCGCCACCGGCGGTGCTCTTGAGCATGACCGGGTAGCCAATGCGGGCGGCCTCGTGTTGGGCATGCTGCACATCGGTCAACAAGCCGCTGCCGGGCAGCAAGGGCACTTCGCACCGCTCGGCCAGTTCACGCGCAGTGTGTTTCAGGCCAAAGGCGCGCATGTGGGAGGCGGCAGGGCCGATGAAGGCAATGCCCGCGTCCTCGCAAGCCTGGGCAAAGCCGGCGTTTTCAGACAGGAAGCCGTAGCCCGGGTGAATGCCCTGCACCCCACACTGCTTGGCAATGGCCAAGATGGTGTCTTGCTTGAGGTAGCTGTCGGCGGCCAAGGCAGGGCCCACGCAATAGGCTTCGTCGGCTTCGCGCACATGGCGTGAGGCGGCATCGGCCTCGGAGTAGATGGCCACACTGCGGATGCCCAGTTGCTTGAGCGTGCGGATGATGCGGCACGCAATGGCGCCGCGGTTCGCAATCAGAACCTTGTCAAACATGGCAGGCATCCCACACCACGAACTCCACTGGCGTGGGGTTGTAGGCATTGCAAGGGTTGTTCAATTGCGGACAGTTCGACACCAGCATCCACAAATCCATCTCGGCGCGAAACTCCACATACTTGCCGGGCGCCGACACGCCATCGTCAAACTTCAAGCCCCCCTCGGGGGTGACAGGCACGTTCATGAAGAAGTTGACGTTGGGCACCAAGTCGCGTTTGCTCAAGCCCGCGTCCACCTGGGCCATGGCCAGCAGGTAGTTGTCGCGGCAGGAGTGCATGAACTTCTTTTGCAGGGCATAGCGCACGGTGTTGCTCTCTGAGGCACAGGCGCCACCCAGGGTGTCATGCCGGCCACAGGTGTCGGCCACGATGGTGAGCATGGGGCGGCCTTCGTTGCTCAGCAACACCGAGCCCGTGCTCAGGTAGATGCCGCCTTGGTTCAACATGGTGTCGGTGGCGCTGTAGTGCTCGCCCACCTCATGGCGGTTGTAGAAGATGATGTCGACCGCCTGATTGCCTTCCAGGTCGACGATGCGCACCGTTTGGCCCGCTTTGATTTCTGTCAGCCAGGGCTCGCCGGCCGGCTGTCGGTGGCGCAAGGTGGCTTGGGCCGGATCGAGGGGGCTGGCCTTCAGCGTGGCCAGTGCGGGGTCAGCGGTCAGGGTCTGATTCATGATGCAGTCTCTTCAGCACAAAGCCAGGATGTCGCTGTTGTGATGGGCGCGGGCGCACTCGGGTCGGAAGTGGCGGCAGAAGTCGTCAGCGGGCGCAGGGCCACAACGCCAGGCCGCGATGCCGACCTTGCCGGGGGCATAGCTGGCGCGCGGGTCGAGTGCATGCGGAGCGGTCGAGATGGCCACGATCACATCCATGTCCAGCCGCAACTCCACCATGGCACCAGGCTGGCAGTGGTCGGCATGGAAATGGAAGCGCCCCGCTTCATCCACACTGACCTTGCTGAACAGGTTGACCGGTGCGATCAGGTCGCGTGAGCTCAGGCCATGTTTGCCGATCTCGATCAGCAAGCCATCGCGGCCACTGCGATACATGGCGTTGCGATGCGACTCGAACCGTTGCTGGCCATAACGGGCGTGCATGCGGCGGTTGTCCAGCAAAGCGCCCAGGGGGTCATGCCAACCCAAGGTGTCTTGCGTGAACGAGGCCATCGAGCGGCCCATGTCACTCATCAAGACATGGCCGCGCTCATAGTGTGCCGTGTGTTGCGCCTTGAGCGAGTCGGGCATGTTGTAGCGCTCGAGCTTGTCATGCGCGGCATACAGCACCACCGAGCAATTGGCACCGGCATCCAGGGCCACAAAGCGCAAGGCCATGCCTCGGCTCAGGCGCCAGCTCCAATGGCCACCACCGGGCACCACTTCACTGAAGACGACTTGTTCAGCGGGCAGATCGGGGGCAAAGCGCTTCCAATGCGCGATGGCGTCAACGGGTTGATTGACGGGGGGGTTGTCCAACGTGTGCTCTGACATGGTGGGTGCTTTCTGGGGTTCGCAGGAACGCCAATGGGCTCAAAATCGACTCAAACTTGTGCGGTGCGTGACAACTGGTCCAACAGGTCCAGATCGGTCTTCATGCCCGAGGTCTCGCGGATGCGATCCAGAATGGTTCGCTTCAGGCTCAGGAACTCAGGCGCGTGTTTCATGTCCTGCGTGCGCTCGGCAGGCAGGGGCACGTCGTAGATGGTGTCGATGCGACCGGGGCGAGGTGCCATCAACACGATGCGCTGCCCCAGGTAAATGGCCTCTTCCACATCGTGCGTCACAAACACGATGGTGGACTTTTCCAGGCGGTGCACGTGGCGAATGAGGTCGTGCATCACTTCGCGTGTTTGCGCATCCAAGGCCCCAAAGGGTTCGTCCATCAACAAGATGTCGGGGCGGCCCATCAGCGCACGGGCAATCGCCACGCGCTGCTGCATGCCGCCAGACAATTGGTTGGGCCAGGCGTCAGCCGCTTGGCTCAAGCCCATCAGGCGCAGCAAGGCGTCGGCCCGACCCGCTGCGGCTTCGACATCGGCACTGCTGCGGTCTTTCGTGTGGACCTGCAGCTGGCGACAGAACTTGATGTTGTCGCGCACGCTCATCCAGGGATACAGGCTGTAATGCTGGAACACCATGGCGCGGTCGGGCCCCGGCCCGGCAATGGGCTGACCGTTGACCAGCAACTCACCCGCAGTGTGGTGCTCCAGGCCCCCAATGGTGCGCAACAGGGTGGACTTGCCGCAGCCCGATGCGCCCACAAAGGTCACAAACTCATTGGGCGCGATGCTCAAGCTCACATCCTGCAAGGCATCGGTGGCCGCGCCCTCAAAGCGCTTGAACACGTGGCGAACGTCGATCTTGTTCATGTTCAGCCTTTCAGGTACAGCCAAGGAAAGGCTTTGCGATGCGCCAGGCGGAACAGCTGATCGGTGATCAAGCCAATCAAGCCGATCAGGATGATGCCGGCGAAGATCTTGTCGGTTTGCAAGAAGCGCTGCGCCTTCAAGATGGCATAGCCCAAGCCGCTGTTGGCCGCCACCAGTTCGGCCACGACCAGATAGGTCCAAGCCCAACCCATGGTCACACGCAGGGTGTCCAGCAAGGCTGGCTTGGCCGATGGGAAGATGACCTTTTCGATCAACTCGGTGCGGGTGGCGCCCATGGTCTGCGCCGCTTCGATCTGGGCCAGCGGCACGCGCCGCACGTCTTCGGCCACCATCAACACCATCTGAAAGAAGGTGCCAATGAAGATGATGGCGATCTTGGAGGACTCCTCAATGCCCACCCACAACATGACCAGGGGAATGAAGGCCACCGCGGGCATGTAGCGAATGAAGTCGGTGAGCGGCTCCAGCAGGGCCTGCACCGCGCGGAAGGAGCCGATCATCAAGCCCAGTGGCAAGGCGATCGCGGCCGACAAAGCAAAGCCGCCGACCACCCGGTAGACCGAGATGGCGATGTCCCCACCCAAGCCACCGGTGGCCCACCAGTCATGCACACGCTCCCAAACCTTGCCAGGCGAAGGAAGGAAGACCGTATCCGCGCCACTGACGCTGGTCGCCAACCACCACCCCAGCAAAGGTGCGAGCAAACCGATCAAGGCCAGCGCCCAATAGAGCTGGCGAGGAATGGCTCCCCGCACGGTCCACAGACCTGGTCCCTTGGGCACCGCAGCACCCGGTTTGGAAGTGGTGTTCATGCGCCGGCGCCTTGGATTTACTTCTTCAGTGCATCGGCCAGCAGGGTGGCGTCAATGCCCTTGCTCACATCGGGTGTGCCTTCGATGAGCTTGTTGTCAGTCAGGAAGCGCACCACGGTGGGCGCTACACCCAACAAAGACAGTGGCTGGGTGGCCGGGCCCATGGCTTCCTGATTCAACTTGGCATCGAAGAAACGGGTGCCGGGCAAGAAGACCTTGTATTCCTCGGGCTTGAGGCTGACGATCTTGCTCATGATCGCAGCGGCCTCGTCGGGGTTGCTTTGAATGAAGGCCACCGTGTCAAACCAGGCCTTGATCATGCCGACCAGATCCTTGCGCTTGGCTTTGATCGATTTTTCCTGCGCCACCAGCAGATCAGGAATCAGCCCCGGCAGGTCTTTGGACGTGAACAAGGCCTTGCCCTTGCCACTGGTTTCGATCTGGTGAATCCAGGGGTTCCAGACCACGGCCGCGTCCACCCGGCCGCTCATGAAGGCGGCGGCGGCATCTCCCGCCGAGAGGTTGACGATCTTCACGTCAGACACCTTCATGCCATTCTTGGCCAAAGCATTGACCAACACGAAGTGCGACACGCTGAACTCTTCCAGGGCAATGGTCTTGCCCTTCAGATCGGCAAAACGCTTGATCTTGGGCCCCGCCACCAAGGCGTCATTCCCCGCCGAGTTGTCGTTCACCAGAATGGTCTTGATGGGCACGCCTTTGGCCAAGGGGCCCATGGTGTCAGACCAGGTTTGCGAGTTGGCATCCAACTGCCCTGCCGACAAGGCCGAGATCGAGTCGGTGTAGTTGGCAAACCAGACCAGCTTCACATCGGCGCCATGCTTCTTGAAGAAGCCCTTTTGCTCGGCCACGTACCAGGCCACCCAACCCGGCCAGTCGGACACGCCGACCTTGACCTCGGCATGCGCCGGTGCGGCCACGAACAAGGCAGAAGCGGCCATGGCACCCGCCACGACACACGAAGACAGACGAGACAGGAAGGCTTTGGACATCACGGACTCCAGGCATGAGTGAGACAAAAATCCAGGAGGCCACCTCGTCTCGAAGTGTTCCTCCCGGGCTTTTGTCCCGCCGTGGAGCCTGAACACCTTCGAGGGTGTTTGAGGCCGGTCGCTCTCGGACCAGTCACGCTGCGTGTGGCGACCACTGCACAGCATCGGAACCCTAGCGACCCTTTCGACAGACAACCTTGCGAGGCTGCCTCCTTATGGCGGGATACATCGCAAGGTGCGTGCCAGGTCGCGCCACCAAGGCAGCTGGCCCTGTTGCGGCATGGCATGCACCAACGTGGCGCTTCGGAGCTGTCAGCTCGCGGCGGCGCCAATGCACCAATCAGGTGCAAGCACCTTCCAACCAAGCGAAGCGAGGTTTCACGGCTTTGCGAGACAATGCCCAGATGCACCCCCGCCCCTCCGCCGACCTGATCCGCGAGCACCTGCAATACCTGACGGTGCAAAAGCGGCTGGCCGACCGAACCGTGGCGATGTACGGTGAGGCTTTCGACCGTTTGCTGGCCTGGCTTGATCGCGATGGACTGGCTTTGGCGGAGGTTCGCCCCCATCACGTGCGCGGCTGGATGGCGCGCCTTCACGCGCAAGGCCTCGGTCCCCGCAGCATCGCCATCACCCTGGCGGCCTGGCGCGGCCTGTGGCGTTGGTTAGGCAAAGAGGGGCTGTGCAGCCTGAACCCGGCCGAGGGCATCAAGGCGCCCAAAGCCCCCAAGCCCCTGCCCAAAGCCCTGGCGGTGGACCAGGCCGTGGCCTTGGCCGAAGCCCCTCCGCTGCCCACCACGGGAACCCATGCCCGCAACGAGGCCGAAGCGCCCTGGCTGCACGCGCGCGATCAGGCCATGATCGAGTTGCTCTACAGCAGCGGCCTGCGCAGTGCCGAGTTGCTCGGCCTGGATGTACAAGCGTCCACACAGGCTGCGGGTTGGATCGATTGGCAGGCCGCCGAAGCCCATGTGCTGGGCAAAGGCAGCAAGCGCCGCATCGTGCCCGTGGGCCAGGCGGCCATGAAGGCCCTGCAGCACTGGCTGGCGGTGCGCGAGCAGCTCAAGCCACCGCAAGACCCGGCCCTGTTCCTCAGCCGCCTGGGGCGCCGCCTGACGCCCATGCAGTTGCGCAACCGGCTCAAACAGATCGGGCAACAAGCGGGCCTGCCCACCCATGTGCACCCGCACATGCTGCGCCACAGCTTTGCCAGCCACCTGCTGCAGTCGAGCGGCGACTTGCGCGCGGTGCAGGAACTGCTGGGCCACGCCAACATCACCACCACCCAGGTCTATACCAAGCTGGACTTTCAGCACCTGGCCAAGGTGTATGACGCGGCGCACCCGCGGGCCAAGCCCAGCGGCTCGGCCGGGTCGGACGAGTGAGTGCCCGTACACTGGCCGCCGCATGAACACCGCCCCCCGCCTTCACTGGACCGACGCCGACCACACCGCCCACGAGGCCTTGTGGCGCTCGGAAGCCGCCCTCGCCCCGCACAAGCGTGTGGTGCTGGCCGACGACCGCATGCCCGCCGATCGAGCCTACAAGTTGGCCTGTGAAGGCACGGCCCTGCTGTGGCAAGGCGACTTTCAAAACGCCAGGCATTTGCTGCAGGCCCTGATGCGGCGGCTGGACCGCCAGCCCCCACGCCGAGGCAAGCCGGGCCAACAGCCAGACACCCCGGCTCAGGCTTTCCACCAGCACCGCCAGCAGCAGGGGCAGCGCGCTCACATTCTGGGCATGTTGCTGATTCCCTTCAACGCCGACCACACCATTCCCCTGCGCCGCGCGCCCGATGTGCAGCAAGCCTGCCTGGAAGCCTATGGCCCTGGCACCGAAGCCTACGTGACCTCGCTGCGCGAATTGCTTGGGCTGATTGGCGCGCACGAATGGCGCAAGAAGGGCGTCGAGATTCCGGCACTGAAAGGCCGCATCCACACGCACTACGGCGTGTTTTCACCTCTGCGCGGCGAATACATTGACCTGGTGGCCCAAGCCCCCTTGCCGCCCCAGGCCGATCTGGCATTCGACATCGGCACCGGCAGCGGTGTGCTGGCGGCGGTGCTGGCTCAGCGCGGGGTGGCCCGCGTCATCGGCACCGACCAGTCGGATCGGGCCCTGGCCTGCGCTCGCGACAACCTGACGCGCCTGAAGCTGATCCAACAGGTCGACCTGCAGAAGGTGGACCTGTTCCCCGCTGGGCAGGCCCCGCTGGTGGTGTGCAACCCACCGTGGGTGCCGGCCCGGCCCACCTCGCCGGTCGAATACGCGGTGTATGACCCCGACAGCGCCATGCTGCGTGGCTTCCTCGCCGGACTGAAAGCCCACCTGAGTCCCGATGGCGAGGGGTGGCTGATTCTGTCTGATCTGGCCGAGCACCTGGGTTTGCGCACACGTGAGCAGTTGCTGCAGTGGATCAGCGAGGCGGGGCTGGTGGTGGCAGGCCGGTTGGACGCTCGCCCCAAGCACCCCAAAGCCAGCGACGCCACCGACCCGCTGCACCGCGCCCGCGCGGCCGAAGTCACGTCCTTGTGGCGATTGGCTGCAGCCTGAGCCGCCAGACACCCTTTCCAAAGCCCCCAAACCCGCCCGGCTGTTGGACAATGGCGGGTTCTGCATCCCTGCCCTTTTTTGCCTGTCTCAGGCCACGAGTCCCGCCATGAAAGTCATCACCCTTCGCGAAGGCAAAGAACGCTCCCTGCTGCGCCGACACCCCTGGGTGTTTCACGGCAGCATTGCCAAGGGGGGTGGCGACCAGGGTGAAACCGTGCGCGTGCAGTCGCACGACGGCAAATTCCTCGCTTGGGCGGCCTTCAGCCCGAGCTCACAAATTCGCGTGCGCGCCTGGAGCTTCAATGAAGACGAACGCATCGACGCCGCCTTCTTCGCCCGCCGCGTGCAACAAGCCGTGGCCCTGCGCCGCCGCCTGGGCATCGACAGCAATGGCATCCGCCTGATTCACGGCGAAGCCGACGGCCTGCCCGGTCTGATCGTCGACCAGTACGACGACATCCTCAGCGCCCAGTTCCTCAGCGCCGGCACCGAGCGCTGGAAGGACGCCATTGCCGACTCCCTGGTGGAGGCCACCGGTTGCCCCTATGTGTATGAGCGCTCCGATTCCGGTGTGCGCGGCCTGGAAGGTCTCCAGCCTGTCACGGGTTGGCTGCGCCATCCCGAAACAGCGGACGGCAGCCGCCGCCCCACCGAAGTCACCATCACCGAAAACGGCTGGAAGCTGACGCTGGACGTGGCCGAGGGCCACAAGACCGGCTACTACCTGGACCAGCGCGACAACCGCGGCCTGTTTGCCAAACTGGTCAAACAGTTCAACTGCAAGACCGTGCTGAACTGCTACAGCTACACCGGTGGCTTCAGCGTGGCGGCCCTCGAAGGTGGCGCCACCGAGGTGACCAGCGTGGATTCCTCCGGCCCGGCCCTGGCACGCGCCAACGCCCACGTAACGCTGAATGGCTACGAAGCAAGCGCTCACACCGCTTTGGACGCTGACGTGAACGGCACGCTGCGCCGCTTCATCAAGGAAGGCCGCACCTTTGACGCCATCGTGCTGGACCCGCCCAAATTCGCACCCAGCGCCGCCCACGCCGACCGCGCCAGCCGCGCCTACAAAGACATCAACCGCCTGGCCTTCAAGCTGCTGAACCCCGGCGGCTTGCTGCTGACCTTCTCGTGCTCGGGCGGCATTGGGGCCGAGTTGTTCCACAAGATCGTCGCCGGCGCAGGCATGGACGCGCAAGTGGACGCTTACATCCTCAAGCGGCTGGAAGCCACCTCCGACCACCCCACCACCGTCACCTTCCCCGAAGGGGAGTACCTGAAGGGCTTGGTACTTGTCCGGAAAGACGAAAGTTTAGGCACCTAAACTGAAGTCGCATCCAAGGGGGATGTCACACCATTTGACAATCCCGACACACATAATGGGACTCTCGTTGCTACAACAATTAGAGCAGTCCCGGTCATGAGCAGCAAATCCAGCAGTAAAACCAACGTTTGGGACATACGCCGCAGCGTGATCACCGCACGCATCCTCACCCAAGTCGGTGTGGAGCAGGGTGCCGACATGGACGCCCTGCTGGCACAGACCGGGCTGAGTCGCGATGACCTGAACAACGACCAATTGCAGATTGAAGCCTTGCAAGAGGTTCAGCTGATCCGCAACCTGGTGACCCTGTTGCCCCAGCATCCCACGCTGGGCCTGCTGGCTGGCAGCCGCTACCACCTGCACACCTTCGGGCTGTGGGCCTACGCGGTGGTCAGCAGCCCCGATATGGTCAGCGCCATCAACATGGCCACCCGCATGTTCAGCCAGACACTGCTGCTGACCCGCCTGCGCACCGAACGACTGGGGCAGCACCTGGTTTCCTCCTACGAAGCGGATCACCTGCCGGCCGACATCCGCCAGTTCGCGCTCGACCGCGATCGTGCCGCCATCCTGACCCTGCAACGCGATGTGCTGGGGCGCGCCCTGCCCTACACCGAGGTGCGCATGCAGCGCGCCGAGCCCGCGCCAGAGGTGGTCGCGGCCTACACCGAGTTTTTCGGGATTCGCCCGCTGTTCGGCATGAGCAAGGACGGCAGCCTGCTGCCGGCCGACGTCCTCACCCAACCCTTGAGCGAACCGGTCAGCCAGACGCTGAGTCATTGCGAACAGATGTGCCGCCAACTCATCGAGGCGCGTTATGCCCGCAGCGGCATGGCCGCCAAGGTGCGCGACCGCCTGTTGCGCACGCCCGGCCGCATTCCCGACATGGAAGACATTGCCGCCGAGATGCACATGACCTCGCGCACCCTGCGCCGCCATCTCACGGCTGAGGGCGCCACCTTCCGCAGCCTGCTGGAAGAGGTGCGCTCGACGCTGGCTGAAGAACTGATGACCCGTGCCAGCCTGACGCACGGCGAAATCGCCCAGCGCCTGGGCTATGCCGACGTCACCACCTTCATCGAAGCCTTCCGCCGCTGGAAAGGCATGCCGCCCAGCGAGTTCCGCCGCAGCCAGGGTCTGCCCGGCTACACCCGGCGCAGCAGCCCATTGGTGTCCCAGCTCAATTGAAAGAGTGGTAACGACCGTGAACGATTCGAGATAGGCGGTCTTTGCCAGCGTACTTTGGGCTTTGGTTGCGCGCCGGGTCGGCCTAGACTCAGACCACTTTCCGTGAGTCTGTCATGAGCATTTCTCCCCAGCTGCGCAATCTGAACATCGACCTGCCTGCCTGTCCGCAGACGCTGGTCAAGCTGTCTTTGTTGATGGCCGATGACGATGCCTCGATTGACCAGATGGCCTCGTTGATCGAAACCGACATGGCGCTATCGGCCGCCGTGGTGCGCACCGTCAACTCGGCCTTGTTCGGTTTGCTCAAGCGGGTGGAAAGCGTGCACGATGGCATTCGCTATCTGGGCATGGCCCAAGTCGCGGGCCTGACCTACGAAATTGGCTTGCGCGGCGCCTTCCCGCCCAGCCCCCTGCTGCAAACCATCTGGGACCGCGCCGGTGTGCGTGGCCTGGCCATGGGCCGCATTGCCCGTCAGCTGGACATGGACCCCTGGCATGCCCATACCCTGGGCCTGTTCGCCGAAAGTGGCCGCGCCGTGCTGTTTGCGTACGACCGCCAGCGCTACGCCAGCCTGAGCGCCGAGCCCGACGAGGCCCTGCTGTGCGCCGCTGAAATCGAAGCCTTTGGTGTGAGCCACTCGGCGCTGGGCGCCGCACTGTGCCAGGCCTGGGGCTTGTCGAAAGACATCTCGGACGGCGTACGCGCGCGCCCGCATGTGCCCAGTCAATGGGCTCACGAGCGACCTGCGGTGCAAAAGCTGCTCGCCATTGGCGCAGCCGTCGATGCCCTGCTGCTGAACCCCGACACGGTCGATCACCCCGATCAGGTCTGGGCCGCCTTGCAGCCTGTGGCCGAGCAGGTCGGACTGCATTTCCAGTCGTTCCAGATCGCCACCTCGCGGGTGGTCGATCGCCTCAACCTCCCGCAAGACAGCAGCAACGTTCAAGTGTGAACGTGGGTCAGCGCGCCATCAGTCCTGCTTGACCGCTTCGATCTGGATCAGCAGGCGGATGTTGTCGGGAATGCCGTAGGCAATGCCGTAATCCATGCCGAACTTGCTGCGGGTGATGGTGGTTTCAAAATCGCCCCCGCACACTTCGCGCTTGAGCATGGGGTTCTGGTAGCAGTTGTAGTTGCTGGCGGTCAGCGTCACGGTCTGAGGCTTGCCCAGCAGGGTCAGCGTGCCGATCACGGCCGAGACCTTGTCGCCGTCGAACACCACGCGATCGCTCACGAAGGTGGCCTTGGGAAAGGCTTCGGCGTTGAAGAAGTCCTTGCTCTTGAGGTGGGTGTCGAACGCGGCCGTGCCAGTGTTGATCGAACCGGTTTCCAGGGTCACTTCCACCTTGCCGGTCTTGGCGGCCCGGTCAATCGACACCGTGCCCGACTTCTTGTCGAAACGCCCCCGGTTGGTCGAGGTGCCGAAATGGCGTGCTTCAAAGGTCACGAAGGTGTGGGTGGGATCGATGGCGTAGGTGTCGGCCGCGGCCATGGCGGCGCCCGAGGCCAGCAAAGACGAGGCGATGACGGCTTGAACGAATGTGCGGTTCATGGAAAGGCTCCTGTCAAAAAAGGGAGGGAGAAAACAAAGGCCCGAGAAAACGGACTCTCAGGACGGGCTCACAGGGCGGGCACGCCTTGCAACACCAACTTGAACTTGACCTGGACGTCGTTGGCGACAATGGAGGGGTCGGCCCAGTCGCCATCGCCCACCTTGAAATCGAGACGCTTGAGGGTGAAGCCCCCGATGGCCGTGCTCAGGCCTTGGGCCTGGGTCAGTTGCACGGGCACCACCACGTCACGGGCCTGGCCTTTGATGTTGAGCTTGCCGCTCAACTCGAACTTGCCCGGGCCGACCTGGCGAATGGCGGTGGACTGGAACACCGCCTTGGGAAAGCGCGCGGTGTTGAACCACTCGGGCTTGCCCAGCTCCGCATCGGCTTCGGCATTCAGGGCCACGCTGCCCAGATCGACCTGAAACCCGATCTTGCTGGACGCCAGCTGGCGCGGGTCGAACGCCGCTTGGGCCGCAAACGTCTTGAAACGGCCTTGCAGGGGCACGCCCAGCTGCTTGGCCACAAACGTGACCTCGCTTTGCGCCGGCACCAGGGTTTGTTGCGCATACGCTGGCGCCAGGCCCAGGGCCGCACCTGCCAGCACGGCGGTGCGCAACCAGCTTGTCATGTGCCTTGTCATGTTCACCCTCCTTCGGTGTTCAGCGCCCAGGGCGCATGCGGTCGAGCAGACCGTCCTTGTCAATCAGCTGGTGTTTCACCACCGCTGCCACGTGCAAGCCCACCAGACCGATCAGGGCAAACGCGGCGATCGCATGGATTTCCTTGATCGTCTCGGCCAGTTCCTTGTTGGGGGCCACCAGATCCGGCAGTGGCAGCACACCGAACCACACCACGGGGTAGCCCTTGGCCGAGCTGTAGGCCCATCCCGCCAGCGGCACCACGAAAAACAGCAGGTACATCAGGTGGTGGGTGGCATGGTGGGCCACCTGCTGCCAACGTGGCATGAGGGCTTCGATGCGCACCGGCAGCGGCGGCGGCGGGCTTTTCAGGCGCCAGGCCAATCGGACCACCGACAGCAACAAGATCGTGACCCCTGCCCACTTGTGCCAGTTCACCAGCTTGAGTTTGGCTGGTGACAGTGGCAGGTCTTCCACGTACACGCCCATCGCAAACGCGCCCAGGATGCCCAGAGCCAGCGCCCAATGCAGGACGATGGCCGGCAGGGTGTAACGCGAAGATGGTGTCGGTGAAAGCTGGGACATGGTTGGCTCTCCGGGGGGCTGCCTCAGCGGCTGCCATGGTTGAAAGATTAAGGACTGCTCACCACTTGGGGGTTGTGGCGACTTCACGGGTCGTTTCAATAAATTTGAATGCCCGACCGAATGGAGCAAACGGACAGAAAAAACCGCAGGCTGTCCTCAAGACCGCCGACAAACAGCCGAAACCGATTCACGGTGCTTGGCATCGCGTTGCATCATGCCCATTCAAAACATCCTGCCACTGTCGGACTGGGTGCTCAGCCGAGACCCCAAACAGCGATTGCGCATCATGCGATCGCTGATGGCAGCTTATTCCTATGTGGCTTGCGTTGTCCTGCTGGTTTATTCCAGTTGGGCGGGCTTCGTGGCTCCCCGCAGCATGTGGTGGCTGTGCACGGCGGCGGTCGTCAATCTGGCGTTCTGGTACACGGTGTTGCGCACCGGGCTGAACCGCCGCTTTCAAGACCCGTCGCTGACCCTGCCGCAGGTGCTCACCGGGCTGGCCATCGGCATCACGGCGTATGCAGTCACCGGCCCGGTTCATGGCTCGACCTTGATCCTGCTGGCCCTGGTGATGATTTTCGGCATTTTTGCACTGCAGTCGCGCACGGCCAAGATCGTCGGGGCCTTTACCGTGCTGGTCATGGCTGGCACGATTGTGTACAAGAGCGCCACCGACCCCATTCACTATCCGCTGACGCTGGAAATTGCGCATTTCATCCTGATTGCCTCGATCCTGCCAACCATTTCCACGCTGGCTGCCCAGTTCAGCGCCCTGCGACTGCGCCTGGAGCAGCAGAAAAAAGATCTCGCTGAGGCGGTCGACCGCATTCAGGAGCTGGCCACCCGCGACGAGTTGACCGGCCTGATCAACCGGCGTCACATGATGGAAGTGCTCAACCAGCACCAGAAGCGCCTGCTGCGCTCGGGGCACCACCAGTTCTATCTGGCCCTGCTCGACGTGGACCACTTCAAACGCATCAACGACACGCACGGCCACAACGTGGGCGACGAGGTCCTGAACCGGTTCGCCAGTGTGGTGGAAAGCGCCCTGCGCGACACCGACATCCTGGCCCGCTGGGGCGGCGAAGAATTCCTGCTGCTGCTCAACGACACCACCGCCGAGGTGGCCAACATCGCACTGGAGCGAGCGCGCACGGCGCTGAAAGACACCCCGCTGCTGCCCTCGCAGCCCGACCTGCGCATCACCTTCTCGGCTGGCATGACCGGCTATCTGGAAGGCGAGCTGCTGCACGCCTGCATCGAGCGCGCCGACAAGGCCCTGTACCGTGCCAAGGAACAAGGACGCAACTGCACCGTCATCGACGATCGCGACAGCGTCGAACAGGAGCCTCCCGACCAGCCATGAGTGACACTTTGCGCCGACTCACGGATGTGTTCATCAGCCGAGACCCAAAGATCCGGTCTCGGCTGATCTTCAGCTGGTTCGCCATTTATGGCTATGCGGCTGGCTCCATCGTGCTGGCGCTGAGTGTGAAGATGGGCCTCGTTCCCGCCCAACCCGTGTACTGGCTGCTGCTCTATGTCTGGAGCGGTGTGCTCGTGTTTTATGGGTTGGTGCGCAGCGGGTGGTCCACCCGCATCGGCTACCCTGGCCTGGACGTGCCTCAGAGCATCTTCGCGCTGGGCGCCATTCTGGCCGGCTACGTGATGGCCGGCCCCATCCGGGAGGCCGTGCTGCCCCTGGTCGCCTTGTTGCTGATTCTGGGCGTGTTCACGCTGGAGCCGCGACAGGTGCTGATCATCGGAGCCCTGACCATCATCGGGCTGGGTGCCACCGTGGCAGGCATGGTGTGGCTTGAACACGGAGAACTCGATGGCCGAACGGCCCTGATCAAGTTCGTCTTGTGCGCGCTGATTCTGCCGGCCATCTCCGCCGTCACGTACTACATTGCCCGCATTCGACATCGGATGATTCAGCAGAAAGTCGAGTTGCGCCAGGCACTGGCCATGCTGCAGGAAGTCGCCATCCGAGACGACATGACCGGGCTGGTCAACCGCCGACACATGCTGCAATTGCTCGATCTGCAACGCGAGCGCCAGGCCCGCACCGGCGAAGGCTTCTGCCTGGCCCTGATCGATCTGGACCACTTCAAGCACATCAACGACCACTACGGCCACCATGTGGGCGATGCGGTGTTGCGAGACTTTGCTCTGTGCGCGGTCAGCGTGCTGCGCCAGACCGATGTGCTCGCCCGCTGGGGTGGCGAAGAGTTCCTGTTGATGATGCCCGGTCATGGCCCGGGGCCGGACCAAATGCTGCAGGCACTCGAGCGCATTCGGCTTCAGTTAGCGGCCATGCCTACGCTGCCGGAACGGCCGGTGACGTTCTCGGCGGGCGTGACCTGCCATCCTGAGGGGGAGTCCCTGAGGGAAACCCTCGAACGCGCCGACCGAGCGTTGTATCAAGCCAAAGCCGAGGGGCGCGCACGATCGGTGGTCATCGGTTTTCAGGACAACCTAGGGGCTCCGCCTCCCGAAACCCCACCCCAGGCGGCCGCCCAACAGTAAACTACCCCCGCGGGTACGCCACCACCTGCAAAGCAGTACACCTGGCGCTGGCGCCAGGCCTCATCGGTGGTGACTGTATTGCTGCTTTGCATGCTGACTGCATCCACCGACACCCAAGGTGCATCCTTCACAGATGTCGCCCTGTCCCTGGCCTCGCGCACGTCGCCACACGACACGCCCAAGGCCATTCTGGACCGCCTGCTGCCAGCCCTGAAGGCCTGGACAGGCAGCCCCCTGGCTTTCGCCGCCACGCTGGTAACGCCACCCGACCCGGATGAGCCCAAACTGATGGGCGGCTGTGGCGATGCCCTGTTGCGCGAACAGAGTGAGGTCTGGGACACCGTCTTGCGTGACCAGCAAGCCTGGATCCAGCCCGCCCCCCGCGACGAGCGGCTCCAAAGCGTCATGGGCTGGCCTTTGCGGCACGGCACCCGTCTCGTCGGCGTCCTGGCGCTGGCCAACCGCGCCGCAGGCTACGACGAAGCCTTGCTGCGGTCGATGCAAGTGGGCCTGGCACTCGTGGCCGGCTTGCTGGCCACGGCCGAGCTGGCACAAGCCCAACAGCAATCGATCGACACCCTGTCGCAAACGGCGGGGGCCTTGCGCGCCAATCAGCAGCAGTACCGCGACATCTTCGAGGTGGCCGGCGTGGGCCTGGCACGCGTCTCGCCCCAAGGCAAGCTGCTGGAGGTGAACCAGCGCTTTGCCGACATCGTGGGCCGCCCCCGCGACCTGCTGCCGGGCCTGAGCGTGATGGACCTGACCCATCCGGAAGACGTCGCCGCCGACATGGCCCTGCTGGACGCGACGGTTCGCGGCGGGCAAAGCCGCTACCAGATGGACAAGCGCTACGTGCGCCCCGATGGGCAGACCGTTCACGTGGCACTGACGGCCGTGCTGGTGCGCGACGAACAAGGAACACCGCTGCATTTTGTGTCTGCCGTCGAAGACATCAGCGAACGCTTGCGCTATCAGAACGCCATGAGTTCGGCCCAGGCCGCCGAGCGCGCCAGCCAGGCCAAGACCGAATTCCTTTCACGCATGAGCCATGAGTTGCGCACGCCACTCAACGCCATGCTGGGCTTTGCCCAACTGCTTCGGGTCGACCCCCGCTACCCCCTCAACGACAGCCAGCTGCAAAAGGTGCAGCACATCGAACGTGCGGGTGCCCATTTGCTGGCGATGCTGACCGATGTGCTGGACCTGTCGCGGATCGAAGCCGGCAGCATGCCCCTGGCCCTGGCCCCCACGTCGATCGACGAAGTCATGCAGGAGGCCTGCGCGCTGGTCCAGAACCAGATCCAGGAAGCCCACCTGCTGTTGCAGCTCACCCGGCCCGAGTTGGATCTCCGCGCCATGGTCGACCCCGTGCGGTTGCGCCAGATCCTGGTCAACCTGCTGTCCAACGCGATCAAGTACAACCGACCGCAAGGCCGCATCATGCTCAGCGCCATGGCGGTGTCTGGCGAAGTCGTGATCTCGGTCAGCGACACTGGCCGAGGCATCAGCCCAGCCCAGCAAGCCCATCTCTTCGAACCCTTCAACCGACTGGGCGCCGAGCGCACCGCCATTGAAGGCACAGGCATCGGGTTGGTGATCGTCAAGCGGCTCGTGGAGTTGATGCAGGGCCGCATCGAGGTCAGCAGCACCCCGGACATCGGAACCCAGTTCCGCATTCGCCTGCCCCAGGCCTACCTTGACAACCAGGTCAAGGATGACTCATCGGACACCATCTTGCGACCGCGCCAGTCAGGCTTCGGTGGGCTCGATGCGCTCAACGGCGGCGGGCTGACCGTGCTGTACGCGGAAGACAACCCCATCAACGTCGAGCTGGTTCGCCAGGTGCTGCGCATGCGGCCACAATGGCACCTCGACATCGCCCACAACGGCGCCCAGGCCATTGAAATGGCCATGGCCTCCCCGCCAGACCTGCTGCTGCTCGACATGCACCTGGGCGACATGAATGGCACCGATGTGTCCGACGCCCTGGCTCACCATCCGGCCACCGCCAACATTCCGCGTGTGGCCCTGTCAGCCGATGTGATGCCCGACCAGATTCGAGAAGCGCGTGAACGCGGGTTTGCCGACTACATCAGCAAACCGCTGGAAGTAGCGCGCCTGCTTCGCCTGCTAGACCACTGCGCCCGTCACCACGCGCCTGACTGATCCCGGTTCAGGTCGGCAGGTCGGTCAGGAAACGACTGCCGTGAAACACCAGCGGACGCGCCCCAATGCGGCGCTGCACATGCTCGACGCGGCCAATCAGCACCACATGGTCGCCCGAAGGCACCATCTGGTGGTGGGTGCATTCGAACACGGCAATCGCGCCTTCAATGATGGGCGCACCCGTCAAGCCTGGCCGCCAGGCCGTGCCCTCGAAACGGTCAATGCCCTTGCGAGCAAAGCGTTCGGCCAGGGGGCGCTGGTCTGCCGCCAGCACATTGATGGCGTAGTGCGTGGCCGCCTGGAAGCCCGGCAATGCCGAGGAGTTCGACGACAAACACCACAACACCAGAGGCGGCTCCAACGACACCGACACGAACGAGTTGGCCGTGAGCCCCACCAGATGCCCGTTTCGATCGCGCGCCGTGACGATGGTGACACCAGTGGCAAACTGCCCCAGGGCAGAACGGAACTCGTCGGTCGAGAAAGGCGCGGACATGGGTTCTTTCAATGGATCAAGCCCGCAGTGTAGACGGGCCCTGCCGAGCCTGCACAAGCGGCAGGCGATACACCCATATCGGCCTGCCTGACGCCAGATTGAACTGCGCGGTCGGGGCCACGATCCGGCCACGTTCATCGGTGGCGGCGAATTCGAGGCTGACCAGCCAGGCACCCGGCTTCATGCTCTGGCGCGCCTTGGCCCAGGCTCGCGGCATGGTCTCGGGGCGCTGAAACAGGTAGACCACGTCCAGCGCAGACCAGTCTTGCGCCCACATGTCGCCGCGGCGCACGCGCGCCCAAGGGCAGCGCACAGCGCACACCGCCCACCACATCCAGCTCCATTCCACGCCCTGCAATTGGGCATGTGGATAGGCCCGGCGCAAAGCCACCAGACCATCGCCCAGGCCACAGCCGGCATCCAGAATGCGAGCGCCATCGGGCAGGGGCAGGTGTGCGGGCAAGTCCAGCAAGGCATCGTGCGGGGTGGGAAACACCGGCGCATCGCGCCACGACCGCATGGGGTAGGCCAGCAAGAGCAAAGCCAGGGGCGCCAGCCACACCCATGCGGGCAAGCCGCCGCCCTGCCCCAAGGCCAGCACCGACATCGGAAAGCCGGCGGCCACAAAAACCCGGCGCCAGGTGGTGTCGGCCACACGGGGCCACAGGGCCAGCAGCGCGCCCATCGCCGTAGGCAAGGCCAGCACCGCCCACAAAGGGGCCTGTGCCTGGCGCAAGGCCCAGGCCAGGGCCCAGGCCGCCGCCCAGCTCAACAAGGCCGGAGCCGGCCAGGGCAAGGTCCGCACGAATCAGTCCTGAGGACCGCCGCGCAGCTTGTCGATCAGGCCATTGAGCTCGTCCAGACTGCCGAACTGGATCGTGATCTCGCCCTGCTCGCCGCGCTTGGTCTTGCGCTTGACATTGATTTCCACCTGCGCGGTCAGCAGGTCCGACAGCTCTTCTTCCAGACGCACCACATCACGCGACTTGTCTTGCTTGACGCGCAGCAAAGGCGTCTGGCGACCCGCACCCTGTACTTTGGCCACGAGCTTCTCAGCCTCGCGCACATTGAGCTTCTTGGCCACCACCTCGTGCGCCGTGGTGATCTGCTGGGCCTTGTCGAGCGACAACAACGCACGGGCATGACCCATGTCGATGTCGCCGGCCATCAGCATGCCTTGCACGGGCTCAGCCAGGTTCAGCAAGCGCAGCAAGTTCGAGGCTGCACTGCGCGAACGCCCCACCGCCTGCGCGGCTTGCTCGTGGGTCAAGCCAAACTCTTGCGTCAGGCGCTGCAAGCCCTGAGCCTCTTCCAGCGGATTGAGGTCTTCGCGCTGGATGTTTTCGATCAGGGCCATGACGGCCGCGGCTTCGTCAGGCACCTCGCGAATCAGCACCGGCACTTCCGACAGGCCTGCCAGGCGCGCCGCGCGCGAACGCCGCTCACCCGCGATGATTTCGTAGCGGCCCTCGCCAATCGGGCGAACCAGAATGGGCTGCATGATGCCCTGCGAGCGAATCGACTCGGCCAGCTCGTACAGCGAGCCTTCGTCCATGCGCGTACGCGGCTGGTACTTGCCGGCCTGCATCACGTCCAGGCGCAAGGTCGTGGGTGCGCCTTCACCGCCCGCTGCTGCAGGGGTGTCCTCGACTTTGGGGCCCAGCAGGGCTTCCAGGCCCATGCCCAGGCCTTTGGATTTCTTGGTTGCCATAGGGCGTGATTGTCCTCTAAGTCTGGGGGCGTTCGGCCAGCCAGCCCTGCAGGCGAGGCCAGCCTTCGGGCCAGGGGCCTTTGACTGCGGCAGCGGGCTCGTCCAGAGTCACAAAGTCGGCGCGCCAATGCGCCGCGAGCTCACGCGCACGGGCCAATGAGCTGTCGGGCGCATCGGTGGGGGCGAGCACCTGTGCCGGGAAAGGCAAAGGCAAACGCGGCACCTTCACCCATCCGTGCAACTGAGGCGGCAGGCTTTCGAGCCGTTCGGGCGCATCGAGGTCAGGCGGGGCCACCAGCCAGGCGCCCGCCACCCGGCCCACATGCCGGGAGTGCGTGGCCCATGCCGCCACCAGATGGCAGCCCAGGCCCTGCGCCACCAGCACCGCGGGGCGGTCCTGTAACGAGGTGTCGGCCAGCAAGGCCTCGTCCAATTGCATCATCCAGTCGCCTCGGCGCGGCCATTGCCAGTCGTCTTGCTCGACTTTGATCCAGCGAGCCTGATCCGAATGGCTCAAAGGCCATACCAATTGCCATCCATCGCAGGCACAATCGTGCCAGTCAGACAATAAAACGAGGGTCGGTAAACACGGATTGAGGGTTGTCATGCCCCCTATCCTAGTGGCGCTTGCACACCCAAGAAGTGTTGCAAGATGCAACAATCTTTGTATGAGTCAAGTGCTGAGGTTTGGCACCATGTCCGGCAAGTCTTCCCCGCTCGCGCACGATCCCAGCGAGGCCTTCCGGGCACATCCCGAAGCGCCTGCGGCTGCGCTGTGGGAAGCCGTCTTTGAACACAGTGCCTGCGGGCAGTTGCTGCTCACGCCTGAGGGCGACATCCAGGCCATCAACCACAAAGCCTGCCTCTTGCTGGGCTACGCACGCGACGCCCTCATCGGCACCCGTTGCCACACCCTCACCCACCCGGGCGACCTGTCTTCCGAACTCGACCATTGGCGTAGCCTGCAAGATGGCCACCTGCCATCCTTTCGACTCGAGCAGCGCTGCCTGAAGCAAAACGGCCAGATCATCTGGGTCGAGTGGCACGTCTCGATGCTGCGCGACGCCCAGGGCCAGGCCTGCCAAGCCGTGGCGGTCCTGCACGACATCAGCACCCGCAAGCACATCGAACGCAGCTTGCGCGAACGCGATGTTCTGCTGCGCAGCCTCGATCACATTCCCGGCGCCATCTACAAGGTGCTGTTGCCCGCCCAGGGCGAGCCGCAACTGCTTTACGCCAGCACCCGCGCAGCGCAGCTCTACGAAGTCGACCCGGCCTGCACCACCTTGAACTGGACCACGCACTACAAGCGCGTCCACCCCGATGACCTGCACACGGTCACCCGTCTGGTCGAAGCCTCGCTGCAGCACCAGAGCCAACCTGTGCAATACGAGTACCGCATCATCCACCCCACCCAGGGCTTGCGCTGGCTGTCGGGGGAGGCCGTCGCCCAGGCCTTGCCCGATGGCAGCACCGCCTGGTACGGCTACACGGCCGACGTCACAGAGCAACGCCAAGGTGCCCTGCGCACGCCGCAGTTGGAGGCCCCGGCACCGCCTGCGGTCACGACCATGGTCACGCACACCGACATCCGGCTGGACCGCTTGCCGCCTCCGCCACCGTCCTCCGGTGCGGATCCCGCCGCCTTGCCAGCCCCGGCGGCAGCGGTCAGGCCCATCCGCGTGCTCTATGCGGAGGACAACGAAATCAACGTGTTGCTCGTGGAGCAGGCCTTCAAGATGCGACCCCAGTGGGAACTGGTGGTCGCCACCGATGGCAGCTCGGCTCTGGAACAGGCGAAGCAGCAGCGCCCCGACATGATGCTGGTCGATCTGAACCTGGGCGACATGAGTGGCTTCGATCTGGTCGAGGCCCTGGAGCAAGACCCCGACACCCGAGACATTGCCCGCGTGGCCTTGACGGCCGACACCTTGCCCGAAAGCCTGCAAGCCGCCCAGCGCCATGGCTTCCTCGACTATCTGACCAAACCGGTCGATGTGCTGGCCTTGCTGCGCTGCCTCGACGAATTGCTGGCCAACGGCCTGCAACAGCCGCTGAGCCCGGCGAACTGACCGCCCGCGGCATCCGCGGTCGGGGTTCGCGTTCAGACCGGCATCAGACGCGCTTGGCCCGGGCCGCCTGGTCTTTGGCCACGCGCTCGACCAGCTCCTTGGCAAAGGCCTGAAAAGCCTGCGCCCCCTTGCTGCTGGGGTCGAACACCACACCGGGCAGGCCATAGCTAGGCGCCTCCGCCAGGCGCACATTGCGCGGAATGACCGTGTCGAACACCTTGTCGCCGAAGTGGGCCTTGAGCTGATCGCTGACCTGCTGCTGCAAGGTGATACGAGGGTCGAACATGATGCGCAACAGCCCGATGAGCTGAAGGTCGCGGTTCAAGTTGGCATGCACCTGTTTGACCGTGTTGACCAGGTCGGTCAGCCCTTCCAGCGCAAAGTACTCGCACTGCATGGGCACGATCACCCCGTGCGCACAGGTCAGGCCATTCAAGGTGAGCAAACTGAGCGAGGGCGGACAGTCGATCAACACAAAGTCGTAGTCGGCTGCGGCCGCCTCGATGGCCGTCTTCAGGCGCCGGTCGCGGCGCTCGAGGTTGACCAATTCAATTTCTGCCCCCGCCAGTTCGCGGTTGGCACCCAGCACGTCATACCCCGCTTTTTCGCTGTGCGACCGCGCCTGCGCAATCGTGGCTGTTTCCAGCAACACGTCGTACACCGTCTGGCCCAGGGTGCGCTTATCAACGCCTGACCCCATGGTGGCGTTGCCCTGGGGATCCAGGTCCACGATCAACACCCGTTGACCAATTTTGGCCAGGCCAGCGGCCAGGTTGACAGTGGTGGTGGTTTTGCCCACCCCACCCTTTTGATTGGCAATGCAGAAGATGTGCGGCATGGTTGGAATTATCGCGGCTGATCACGCCATTCCTACAGCCGGCCGAGGCTGGGGGAACACATTCCCCCCAGAAAGGCAGCGGTCGCCCATGAAAAATGGGCCCGCAGGCCCATTTCGTGGATCAGATCCGTTCTGGATCACTGTGCTGCACTGGCGCCAGCGTGTGCGGCGTGGGCCTTCTTGTGCTTGGCTTTGTGTTTGGCCTTGTGAGCCGCAGCCTTCTTGTGAGCGGCCTTGTGCTTGGCAGCGTGGTGCTTGGCCTTGTGATGAGCCTTGCTGGCTGCGGCGGCAGGGGCTTGGGCGGCAGCGGGCTCTGCGGGCGCAGCGGGAGCTGGGGCCATTTGAGCCATCGCAACGGCCGAAGCGGTCATCAGAGTGGCAGCCAGAGCAATGCGCTTGAAGAGGGTGTTCGCCATGAAAGGTTCTCCTGAAAGTATGGGGCAACACCCCCTTAACCCCCGACCTCATCGGTCGGTTGACCGCCAAAACCCGAAGAAATGAAAAATTTACGCCTGCTTCAAGCGCATCCAGACCACGCAGCGCTCGGCATCCAGTTCGGGCACCTGCAATGGTTCCACGTGAAACACATCGACGTCAGCAGGCAGTTGGGCCTGCTCTTCCGCGGGAGGCTTGCCTTTCATGGCCATCCACACCGCCTGCGGTGCCAGCAGCTCTCGGGTCAGCGACACGAAGTCCGCCAAAGAAGCAAACGCCCGCGAGGTGATGACCTGGTATTGGCCTTTCAGCTGCTCCACGCGTGCATGCTCCGCCCGCAGGTTCGGCACATGCAACTCGGCTGCGACTTGACGAATGAAGGCGGCCTTCTTGCCAACCGTGTCAACGCAGGTCACCTGAATGTCGGGGCGCACGATGGCCAGCACCACCCCAGGCAAACCACCCCCACTGCCCACATCCAGCAAACGCAGCAAGTCGGTCGCGGGTCGCTGTGCCAAATGACGCCCCAGGGGCCCCAGCACCGCCAGGCAGTCCGCCAAGTGATGCGTGAGCATGTCCTGGGGATCACGCAGGGCCGTCAGGTTGAAGGTGCCGTTCCAATGCGCCAGCATGACCATGTAATCGGCCAATTGCTGCCGCTGCTGGTCAGACAAGACCAGCCCCACATGCGACAGCACGGGCGCCATGGCGTCCAGCCACTGCGCCTGCGACCACACCACAGGCGGGCGAGCCGGCGGCTTGCGAACGGTGGGCACGTCCTTTCGAGGCGCACTCACTTTCCCGCCGCGCAGCTCATACGCCGACACCACCGTCGGATCGACCCCGCCGCGCCGACCCGCAGGCCCCCGTTTTCCCATTGCCATACTGTCTCCATGAGGCCGCGCCCAAGAGGCTCACCCCGATACCTTCTCAAACCAAACGAGGCCGGATCCGATTGGCCCGGCCTCGTATCAAACCCATTGCACTCAACTGAGCCACGCCCAATTGACTCGCCAAGTCATTCAAATTGTGCGCCGAAACGCGCTCGCTGGGCGCCAGCGCGCAGAACTCTGACTGCGCCCCCCCCAGGCGAGTCCACCCGCCTGAACACCTCATCAGGCAGACGATGCACCCGACTCCGCCGCTTCCTGTTGAGACACAAAACCCTTGGCTCGCCCCTTCTTCAGGTGAATCAGCAGCAGGGAAATCGCCGCCGGGGTGATGCCTGAAATGCGTGAAGCCTGCCCCAGGGTTTCGGGCTTGTGCTTGCTCAGCTTCTGGCGAGCCTCGATGCTCAAGGCCGACACCTGCATGTAGTCCAGGTCGGTTGGCAGCTTCAGGTTCTCGTAATAGGCCGCGCGCTCCACCTCATCGTTCTGCTTGTCGATGTAGCCGGCGTACTTCACGCTGATCTCGACCTGTTCGATCACGGCATCTGCCAAAGCGGCCCCGAGTTCTGCGCGCAAGCCCTCGCGGGTGATGGTTTCACGTGAAACAACATCGCCCCCCTCGGTCGAAGCGGTTCGCCCTGCCTCGGCCCACAGCGCTGCTTGCTGGGCAGCCGCAATGCCCGCCGCCTCGCAGACTTTGTCAAAGTCCACACCAGGTCGGCGCAGCAAATCGCCCAAGTTGTACTCACGCTCCAAGGCCTTGCCCACCAAACGCTCCGCATCGGCAGCAGGCAAGGTGGCGGGCCGCACCCAGGTCGACTTCAGTCTTTGTGTTTCACGTGAAACAGCATCGCGCTTGCGATTGAAGGCAGCCCAGCGAGCGTCATCCACCAAGCCCAGTTCGCGACCCAATTCGGTCAGACGCATGTCGGCATTGTCTTCCCGCAGTTGCAGGCGGAACTCGGCCCGGCTGGTGAACATGCGATAAGGCTCGGTCACGCCCTTGGTGATGAGGTCATCCACCAGCACGCCCAGATAGGCCTGGTCACGGCGAAGGGTGAATGCTTCCTTGCCTTGCGCCTGCAGGGCCGCGTTCACCCCCGCGTACAAACCTTGGGCCGCGGCTTCCTCGTAACCCGTGGTGCCGTTGATCTGCCCCGCGAAGAAGAGCCCCTGAATGGCCTTGGTCTCAAAGGTGGACTTCAACTCACGCGGATCAAAGTAGTCGTACTCGATCGCGTAGCCGGGGCGCAAGATGTAGGCATTCTCCAGCCCGGGCATGGTGCGCAGGGCATTGAGTTGGATGTCGAAGGGCAGCGAGGTGCTGATGCCGTTGGGGTAGAACTCGTTGGTCGTCAGGCCCTCGGGCTCCAGAAAAATCTGGTGCGAGTCCTTGTCAGCAAACCGATTGATCTTGTCCTCGATCGACGGGCAGTACCGTGGCCCCACCCCTTCGATCACGCCCGTGAACATCGGGCTGCGGTCAAAACCGGAGCGGATGATGTCGTGGGTTTGCTGGTTGGTGTGCGTGATCCAGCACGGCAACTGCCGCGGGTGCTGATCGGGTGTCCCCAGGAAGCTGAACACCGGCACATCCGGGCCCGTGGGGGCCGATTCGCCCCAGCGGCCCACCAGCCCCACCCCATCACCGGGTTGCTCACTGAGCTTGGTGAAGTCAATGCTGCGGCCATCGATGCGGGGTGGCGTGCCCGTTTTCAGGCGCCCCTGCGGCAGCTTCAGCTCTTTCAAGCGAGCCGACAGCGAGACCGCCGGCGGATCACCCGCCCGGCCCGCGCTGTAGTTCTGCAGGCCCACGTGAATGCGGCCATCCAGGAAGGTGCCGGCGGTCAGCACCACCGCGCGCGCGCGAAAGCGAATGCCCACCTGGGTCACGGCGCCCACCACGCGGTCGCCCTCCACCATCAGGTCGTCGACCGACTGCTGGAACAGCCACAAATTGGGCTGGTTCTCCAGCCGGCGACGAATGGCGGCTTTGTACAAAATGCGATCGGCCTGGGCCCGCGTGGCGCGCACAGCAGGGCCTTTGCTGGAATTCAGAATGCGAAACTGAATGCCCCCCTCGTCGGTCGCCTGCGCCATGGCGCCACCCAACGCGTCCACTTCCTTGACCAGGTGGCCTTTGCCAATGCCGCCAATCGACGGGTTGCAGCTCATCTGGCCCAGCGTTTCGATGTTGTGGGTCAACAGCAGGGTCGCGCAACCCATGCGCGCCGCAGCCAGCGCGGCTTCGGTTCCGGCGTGGCCGCCGCCGACCACAATCACATCGAATTCCTGGGGATAAAGCATGGCTCTTCTTGCCTATTTTTTGAGCAACCCGGCATTTTACTGATTCGGGCTCGCTTCAGGGTTACACCGAACCGAAAAGGGGTGCCCTGAGCGGGTGGATTGCGCTGACTGGACCCCGTCCGAAATCACAAATTAGGGATGGCCGCGCCAAACTGCACACCCTAAGATGCCCCCACAAAGACAGGGGGAGCCCAGTGGGCCGTGCACAATGGTCGACATGAACTGTCGATCCGGCTGTGCGGCCTGCTGCACGGCGCCGTCCATCTCGTCCCCGCTACCCGGTCTGCCCAAGGGCAAACCGGCCGGTATGCCCTGCCCCTGCCTCGACGCTGACTTGCGTTGCACCTTGTTCGGCCGCCCGGAGCGCCCGGCCGTCTGTGGCTCGCTGCAACCCTCGGAAGAAATGTGCGGCAACAGCCGGGAGCAAGCCATGCGCTGGCTCACCCAACTCGAAATCGAGACCGGTTTCGATGCCGACGCCTCAGACTGGCCGAAGCGTTAACGCCAGCCTATCAACCCTGCCCCGGTTCATGGAGGGCGCGGGTGTAATACCACCGGCCCCCTTCGCGCACGAACTCGCTGATCTCATGCAAGCGGTGCGCTCGCCCGCCCAGCTTGCTGCGCGCCACAAACTCCACCAACCCGCGGTCGGCCTCAAGCATCTGCGCCCGGCGCACGTCCAGGCCCAGCCATTTCAGACCCGGCTCGGGCGGCTCCAGCTCGGCGGGCCGATGGTCGGCATGCCAGGTGGCCAGCAGATACGGCCGCAAGTCGAGGGCAAAGGCCGAGTACCGCGACCGCATCAAGGACTCCGGGTCTGGTGCCTGCAGCGCCAGAGGCCCGGCATGGTAGCGACCACAGCAGTCGGCATATGCCGCACCTCGACCGCACGGACACATCATCGCGGCCCCCATCTCACTGCCCTCCCGCTTCTACAGGCGAGGCCTGCAGCGCCAGGTAAATTTCAGACACCCCGCGCAGATACACCAGGGTGGGCAACACCAGCGCAATGGCAAACACCACGCCCCCGCCCACGTTCGCTGCGGCGATATAGGGCATCGCGTCAGGCGACACCAACTGTGGATCGACCGCATGCACGGCATGCCCCAGCAAGCCGGCCATCAGGATCTCGGCAGGCACGTTGACGCCGAGCATCCACACCGACAACTCGGCCATCACCCGTCCGGCCAGCAGCACCACCAGACTGACCCCGGCCCCCACCAGGGCGGTGACCAGACTGAGCCCGGCCATCAAGGCCACCGCGCGCAGCACCTGATGCCGAAACAGCTGCCCCAACTGACGCAGGGTCTGCACCGAAGTGGCCCCCGACCAGACGATCGGCCCCGTCAACGGCCCCAGGATGGACGCCCCCGCCACCAGCATGGCGCCCAGCGTGATCACGGTCAGCGGCAGGACCAGGGCATACAACCAGGGCCCGATCACCGCCAGACTACACAGCCAGAACAGCCCGACGATGACGCCCGCCACGGCGGCCAACAGCAGCAGCACCGACGCCAGCGCCACCAGCACCCGGTGCCCCACACCGAGCGCGTCGACCACGGCATCGGCCACTTCGCGCGGGGACCGGCCCATGGCCCGGTCCATCAGCAACAGCCCCGTGGCCTGGCTACCGTAGAACGCGATGAACAAGGCCAGCGCCCCCTGCCCCACCGCCCAGGCGAGTTGCCCCTGCGCCAGAGACGTACGCGCCATGGCCATGCTGGTCCCCGCGCCGGCAAATGCGGCTAGCAACACATACATGGCGCGACCGTCACGCACCGCTTCGATGCTGCCGAGCACCTGCGCCATGGCGCGCCACCAGTCAAATCGCTTGTCCGTCATGCCGGCCCCGAAACCCTCAAATCGAATAAAAGTCGCTGTCGCGGCTGTCGATCATAGGGGCAAGCCCGGATCTGTTTTTGACGATCAAGTACAACAAGCGGTATATGTGGTTGACATTCGCGCACAAATAAGGGTTGAAATATCTAGCTGAACAGGATTAGTTATCTCATAATGGTTTCGTCTGTGTCTGGAAGCGGCACCGTCTTTGGAAATGGGTCCTGATGGGTAGAAGCTCCACATGGTTACTTTGTTAGATTGAAAGGGGCTCTCTCGTGGGCAACAAACTTTACGTGGGCAACTTGGCCTACAGCGTGCGCGATCAGGATCTGAATGACGCTTTCTCCCAGTACGGCGCCGTGACCTCCGCCAAGGTCATGATGGACCGTGACACCGGCCGTTCCAAGGGTTTCGGTTTCGTGGAAATGGGCTCTGACGCAGAAGCCCAAGCTGCTATCAACGGCCTGAACGGCCAACCCGTTGCCGGCCGCGCTGTGGTCGTGAACGAAGCTCGTCCTCGTGAAGAGCGTCCTGCTGGCTTCCGCAGCCCCTACGGCGGCGGCAATGGCGGTGGTGGCGGCTTCGGCGGCGGCCGTCGTGAAGGCGGTGGCGGCTACGGCGGC
The DNA here is from genome assembly GCF_036273115.1 of Aquabacterium sp. Lineage (GTDB taxonomy): Bacteria > Pseudomonadota > Gammaproteobacteria > Burkholderiales > Burkholderiaceae_C > Aquabacterium. The sequence goes on along the minus strand of NZ_DASUIN010000012.1, from coordinate 77,343 downwards.
GGCCGTGAAGGCGGCGGCGGTGGCTACGGTGGTGGCCGTCGTGAAGGCGGTGGTGGCTACGGCGGTGGCCGTCGCGAAGGTGGTGGCGGCTACGGCGGTGGCCGTGGTGACGGCGGCTACGGCGGCGGTTACTAATCTGACCCCTGCTTGAAGACGTCGCAACGAACTTCACCGTTCGTTACGTCATCGAGAGAGAAAGGCAATGCGTTAAAGCATTGCCTTTTTGTTTTTCAGGCATCAAAGGATTCTCATGAACAAGACCTTGTCCCGCTGGATGTTCGCCGCCCTCGGCGCCGTGGCCCTCAGCACCTCCGCCCTCGCCGCCACCGATGTGGGGGTCAGCGTGTCCGTGAACCAGCCGGGTTTTTATGGTCGTGTCGACTTCGGCAATCAGCCTCCGCCCGCGGTCATCTATGCCGAACCGGTCATCATCGGCCCCCGCCCCGCTTACCCCGTGCGCCCCATCTACATGCGCGTGCCTCCCGGCCATTACAAGCAATGGGGCCGTTACTGCGGGCGTTACCAAGCCTGCAACCAGCCGGTGTACTTTGTGCGTGACAGTGCCCCTGTGTACTACGAGGACCATCACCACCATGATCGCCATGACCACGGGCATGGCCATGGCAAGGGGCATGGCCGCGGCCACCATTGACCGATCAGACGCGTCGGCGTTTCTTGCGGTGGCGCTGAGCCCCCACCACCGCATCAAACAGCCCTCTGGGCATGAACTTCAAGACGGTGGCCACCACCCCCATTTGCCAGGGAATGACGCGCCAGCGCACCCGGGCTTCAATCGCCTTGACGGCCAGGTCGGCAAACCGATCGGGCTGCATCAGGAAGGGCATTGGGTAATCGTTGTCGCGGGTCAAGGGGGTGGCCACATAGCCCGGGGCCAGCGTGACCACCGCTACCCCATGGGGTTTGAGTTCGCCACGCAAGGTTTCGCATAACTGAACCACCGCCCCCTTGGCCGCGCAGTACCCGGCGTGTCCAGGCAAACCGCGCACCGAAGCCACGCTGGCCACGCCCACCAAGGTGCCAGAACCGCGCTGCTTCATGGGGCCAATGAAAGGCTGAAACGTCGCTGCCAGCCCCATCACGTTGGTGTCCATCAGATCGCGCAACACGGCCAGGTCTTCGGCGTAATCCAGGTCGATGCCCACGCTGATGCCCGCGTTGGCCACCACCACATCGGGCACGCCCCACAGATCCATGCAAGCCTGAGCCGCCTGGCGCAGTTGCGCCTCGTCACGCACATCGGCTGCAAACACGGCGCAACGGTCCGGCCCCAAGCCTTGGGCCCGCGCCCAGTCCTGCAAGGCCAGCACCCGACGCGCCACCAGGGCCACGCGCCAGCCGTCGCGCGCATAGCGGGCCGCCAGCGCCTGGCCAATGCCGCTGGACGCGCCGGTGATGAAAACCAGACGACTCATGGGGCCCCCATCAACGGCTAGGCAAGCCGTGGTAGTGCCCCACGACCCGCCCTTGCAAAAGGGTGATGCCGGTGAGCTGCTCATAGCGCAAGGCCGTGCCGCGGATCTCGCCGCTGTCATGCACCATGGTGACGGGTTGGTCTGAGGTCAGGACATGGGCCCGCGAGTCCACTTTGAACTCTTCACCATGCAAGCGCACAGGGCCCCGCAGCGCACGCCCCCCGGACACCGCACCCGACGCGGGGGTGGCGACCACATTGGCGCCGCCACGAATCACGACCACCTCGGCTTGACCATTGGCCAGACCTTCACGCGCCACGGCGTGCAGGCCCTGGCCCTTTTCATCGCGAGCCGACAGCACCATCTGATCGATCTGCAGCTGGTCATCGCCCGGATAGTGGCGAATGGCCTGCCCATCGACCACGCCCTGCAACCGGCCCTGAGCATCGAAACGGGCCACCGTGGCCTCGGTCAACACATAGTCAGGCGTGCTGGCCACCCGAGCCGGGCGAGCCGGCCCATCGTCTTTCGGCGTGGCTTGAATCAGCCACCAGGTGAAGCCTGCCAGCCCCGCTGCCAGCAGCATGGGCAAGTTGGCCTGCAACCCGGCAACGGCACGCTCGAAGAGGGTCATGCCCGACCCTCCTTGGGGCCGCCATGCACGTTCGTGTCGAGCGTTTCCAGATGACCATGCAGCAAGCGGCCATAGGCACCGGTGGCCCACAGCATCAGGTCACAGCACTCGCGGGCAAAGCCTTGGCCGCCACGCAAGCCGCTGGTGTAATCCGACACCGCCTTCACCTCGGCGTGGGCATTGGCTGGCGCCAGCGCCAGGCCCGCCCGTACCAGCAAGGGCAGATCGGGCCAGTCGTCGCCCATCACGGCGAGCTCGTGCCAGGCCACACCCAACTCAGCCAGCAAGGGGCCGGCGGCCGCCAGCTTGTCGTGTGCACCAAACACCGCGTGGGTCACACCCAGGTCTTTCAAACGGCGACGCACGGCAGGCGAATCTCGCCCCGTGATCACGATGGGCTTGATGCCACCTTGGGCCAGCAGCTTCAGGCCGTGCCCATCCAGCGCGTTGAAGGCCTTGAGCGTTTCGCCCGCCTCGCTGATGTACAGCGTGGCATCGGTCAGCACACCGTCCACATCAAAAATGGCCGCCTTGATGCGCGAAGCCTTGGGCTTGAGGGCCTCGTCAAAACTCAGGGTGGGTTCAATCGTGCGCATCTCAGATCACCTTCGCGCGCATCAGGTCGTTGGTGTTGACCGCGCCCACCAGCACGCCATCGGCGTCGACCACCAGCAGCACATTGATGCGATGGGTTTCCATCAGGGACACGGCCTCCGCGGCCAACACGTCGTCGCGAATGGTGCGAGGCCCCGGGGTCATCACTTCACCGGCCAGCACGGTGCGCAGATCCACACCCGCTTCAATCTTGCGACGCAAATCGCCATCGGTGAAGATGCCGGCCACACGGCCATGGGCATCGACCACGGCGGCCGCCCCCAGGCCTTTGGCGCTCATTTCGCTCATCAGTTCGCCAAAGCCAGCCTGCGGGCTGACCCGAGGCACCGCCGCACCCGAACGCATCACGTCACGCAGGTGGGTCAGCAGCTTGCGGCCCAGCGAACCGCCGGGATGAGAGCGGGCAAAGTCTTCGGCCTTGAAGCCGCGCAACTCCAGCAAGGCCACGGCCAGGGCATCGCCCAGGGCCATCTGCGCGGTGGTGGACGCCGTGGGTGCCAGATTCAACGGGCAGGCTTCTTGCTCGACGGCACTGTCAAGCACCACATCGGCGTGCCGCGCCAAAGACGAACCCGGGCGGCCCGTCATGGCCAGCAGCGGCACCCCCTGACGCTTGAGCACCGGCAGCAAGGCCGTGAGTTCTTCACTTTCACCCGAATTGGAAATGGCCAGCACCACATCACCCGGCGTGACCATACCCAGATCACCGTGGTGGGCCTCGGCCGGGTGCACGAACATGGACGGCGTGCCGGTGGAGGCCAGCGTGGCCACGATCTTGCGGCCCACATGGCCACTCTTGCCCATGCCCATCACCACCAGGCGGCCCTTGCAGGCCAGCACAATGCGCACGGCCTGGGCAAAGGCTTCGCCACTGGGTCCGGCCAGACGCTGTTTCAGCCCCAACAGGGCCTGGGCTTCAATGTCCAGGGCCTGGGTGGCCAGGGCCACGATGCCCGCGCGATCCTGCTCGGGCGCGGGCGTTGTTGTCGTTGCAACCATCTTGTTCAAACCTGTCTCTGTGCCGGGTACGATCAGGGGATTCTAGGGACAACATGGCCACCACGCTCGACCTCACCCTTCTTTACCTGTTTGCTGCCGTGATCGGTGTGGTGGTTTGCCGCCTGTTACGCCTGCCCGCCATGCTGGGCTACCTCGCCGTAGGGGTGGTCATTGGGCCCAACGCGCTCGCCCTGGCCAAAGATTCAGCCGGCGTGCGCTACCTGGCCGAGTTCGGCGTGGTGTTTCTGATGTTCGTCATCGGGCTGGAGTTCAACCTGCCCAAGCTCAAGAGCATGAAGTCGCTGGTGTTCGGCTTGGGCTTCAGCCAGGTGGGCCTGACCATGCTCGGCACCCTGGTGGGTCACCTGGGCCTGGGCTACCTGATGGTGCAGTTCGGTCACCATGGCGGCCTGCTGGGCTGGGGCATCAACTGGCAAAGTGCGGTCGCTCTGGGCGGCGCGCTGGCCATGAGCAGCACGGCCATCGTCGGCAAGCTCATGTCGGAACGGCTGGAGCTGGAATCGGAACACGGTCGCCGCGTCATGGGCATCTTGCTGTTTCAGGATCTGGCCGTGGTGCCCTTGCTGGTGCTGATTCCCGCCCTGGGCGACAGCGCCAGCGAACTCACCCGCACGTTGGCCATTGCCGGGTTGAAAGCCGGTGTGCTGCTGGCGGTGCTGCTGGCCGGTGGTCAGAAGCTGATGCACATGTGGTTCACCGTGGTGGCGCGCCGCAAGAGCGAAGAGCTCTTCATGCTCAACCTGCTGTTTGTCACGCTAGGTCTGGCCGCCCTGACCGAACACTTCGGCCTGTCGCTGGCCCTGGGCGCCTTCGTTGCCGGCATGCTGATTGCCGAAACCGAATACAAGCCCCAGGTGGAAACCGATATCCGGCCGTTCCACGACGTGCTGCTGGGCCTGTTCTTCATCACCATCGGCATGAAGCTCGACTGGCACAGCCTGATCGATCAATGGGCCCTGGTGCTCATGCTCACCACCCTGCCGGTGCTGTTCAAATTCGGCCTCATCACCTCACTGGCCAAGCTGTTCGGAGCCCCCACCGGCGTGGCCTTGCGCACGGGGCTGTATCTGGCCCAGGCGGGTGAATTCGGCTTCGTGTTGTTGTCGCTGGCGTATGACAACAAGCTGCTGCCCCTGAGCGTGCAAAGCCCTCTGCTGGCGTCCATGGTGCTGTCCATGCTGGCCACGCCCTTCATCATCATGTACAGCAACCGCATCGTCATGCGGCTGTCGTCTACCGACTGGATGATGCAATCGCTGGCCATGACCAAGATCGCGTCCAAGTCCATCAACACAGAAAAGCACGTGCTCATTTGCGGCTACGGCCGCAGCGGGCAGAACCTGGCGCGTCTGCTGCAGAAAGAGCGCATCCCCTACATGGCGCTCGATCTGGACCCGGACCGGGTTCACCAGGCCGCCGCCGCCGGACAAAACGTGGTGTTTGGCGATGCCACCCGCCTGCAAAGCCTGAGCGCGGCCGGCTTGTCGCGGGCGGCAGCCGTGGTGGTCACTTACCCCCACACCGCCTCGGCTCGCAAAATCCTGCGCCATGTGCACGAGCACGCCCCCCAAGTGCCGGTGGTGGTCCGTACCATCGACGACGCCAGCCTCGATGAGCTGCAAACCGCCGGGGCCACGGTGGTGGTCCCGGAAGCCATCGAAGGCTCCCTGATGCTGGCCTCACAAGCCCTCGTGCTGGCAGGTGTCCCCATTCGCCGGGTGTTCCGTCTGGTTCAAGATCAGCGGGCCGCTCGCTACGGTCTGTTGCGTGGCTATTTCCACGGCGCCGACGACGACAGCGTCGACGAGCTGGAGTTGCAGCGCCTGTCGTCGGTCACCCTCACGCAAGACTCGGCTTGTGTGGGCCGCGTGCTCGGTGACGTGCTGCGAGATCTGGACGTCCAGGTCATCATCGTGTCCGTGCGACGTGCCTCGGGTGCCGTGATTGACCCCAGCGACGACCTGCCTTTGCTCGAAGGCGACACCCTTGTGCTGTCCGGCCGGCCGCAGGATCTGAATCGAACTGCAAGCTTGTTGCTCAAAGGGTAAAAATCACACAGCGACAAGGGTCACGCCCCTAGGCTGTGTCACGCAAACGGGGCACACTCAGTCTCCCAGGAGAGGGAGACCATGGAACAAGCCAGCCCCAAGAACGCGCTGTCAGTGGTAACACGTCGTCTGACACGGTACACCGTGATCTGGACCATCATTGTCCTGGTCGCTGCCGTGGCGATCATCCAGGACCGCATCGAAGCGCACCGTTACGAGCAAATCCAGGCCGGACAGCACCGCCTGACCAGCCTGCACGAATCGCTGGAAGTGACCTTCCAGCAACTCACGGCCCTGCCCCGCGCCTTGGGTCGGCAAAGTCATGTGGTCGAGTTCCTCTCGCACATCGAGATCGACTCCAGCTCCTCCATGCCCGACACCGAGCGCAAAGCCCTGACCGACCAGCTCACACGTCGGGCCGATGTGCGCGACATCAGCGACACCTTACGCGAAAGCGCCATCGACTTCCAGGTCACGCAGATTTACCTGACCGACCCCTACGGCACCATCGTCGGCGACAGCCTCTTTGAAACAGCCGTCAACAACCTCGGGGGCAACCGGCGCACGCGGCAGTACTTCACCGAAGCCATTGAGAACGGCAGCGCCACGCAGTTCCTGGTGGGCCGTGTCACCAAGGTGCCGGGTTTCTATTTTTCAGCTCGCGTCGGCAGCGCCGACAAGCCCAGCGGCCTCGTGGTCGTCAAGCAGGAATCGCAGGCCCTGCAGCGCCTGATGAGCGATGCCACGCGTCACCTGTATGTCACCGATGGCCAAGGTGTCGTCCTCATGAGCAACCAAAGCCACGACATCCTGCAGCGCATCGAAACCCCTGCCACGCGCAATGTGGCAGACGCCACTTACATGAGCCTGTACCAGAAAGTCCCCTCTGTGCTGGACTGGGAATTCGACTCGGTTCACGTGCGTGGCAAGAACATCACCACCATCCGCAAAGGCGGGCAACGCTATCTCGTGCTGTCCAACCCCTTGGCCTATGGCCACTTGCAAGTGTGGAGTCTCATTCCCACCGAGGGAGAGTCGGGCGTGGTCGCCACCTGGGGCACCGGCATGGGGCTGGTGCTGCTGATGGGCTATGCCTTCCTGGCGTTCCGCGACCAGCGGGCGCAACGCATTCGCACCCTCACCCAGGCCCAGCAGGAGCTGCAGGACATGGCACAAGCCCTGCCGCTGACCGTGTTCCGCTACCACCAACCCGTGCAAGGCCCGGGGCACTTCACCTTCATTGGCGGCGGCCTCGAAGAACGCTTGGGCATCTCGCCGCAAGACCTCCAACAAGACCCCACTCGCCCCTGGCGTATGGCGGGACTGCCCACCATGCGCCCCCCAACTCAAGGCGTCGAGTTTGCGCTGCACCACCATGACCGCCATGTCTGGCTGAGCTGCCACAGCCAGGCCACTCACCACCCTGACGGCAGCCTCACCTACAACGGCTACTGGGCTGACATCACCGAACGCAAGCAGATCGATGCCCGCTCCCAAGCGGTGTTCGAGCATGCTCCGTTCAGCTTCCTCTTCTTTGACGAAGACCTTCTGGTGACCCGCTGCAACCCCGCCGCGCTGGCCATGTTCGGGGCCGAGAAGGAACAAGACCTCATCGGTCTCCAACCCAACCTGCCGCCGATGAGTCCCCCTTTGAGCCCGCAAAACGACGAATTGGCGACCAAGCTCAAACACATCCTCGATGGCATCCAGTCGGGTCAAATCATGCACTTCGAATGGGTCCACAGCCGTCTTCATGGCCAGCCCTTCGACGCCGATGTGGTCGCCATTCCCTTCCATCACGACGGCAAGCGCCAGGTGTGCGCCATCATCCAAGACATCACCGCCCGCAAACAGGCTGAAGCCGCCATCGTGGCGGCGCAACAAGCAGCCCAGGCCGCGGCCCTGGCCAAATCGCGCTTCCTGGCCAACATGAGCCACGAGATCCGCACCCCCATGAATGCCGTGCTGGGCATGACCCATCTGGCCTTGATGGACGACCACCTGCCCGAGCGCGCACGCAACTACGTCGACAAGGCCCATCGCGCCGCCGGCAACCTGCTGCAGATCCTCAACGACGTGCTCGACGTCTCCAAGATCGAATCGGGGAAACTCGAACTGGAAAGCATCGACTTCCAGCTCGAAACCGTCATCAGCAACATGGCCGATGTGCTGGGAGTGAAAGCCGAAGAAAAGGGCCTGGAGTTGCTGTTCACCGCCCCGCCCGACATCCCCACCTCCCTCATTGGCGACCCCACCCGTCTGGGCCAGATCCTGATCAACCTGGGCAACAACGCCATCAAGTTCACCAGCCAAGGCGAGGTCTTGATTGGCTGCGAAGTGCAGCGCCAGAACCCGCGTGAAGTGACCTTGCATTTCTGGGTGCGCGACACCGGCATCGGCATGAGCCCCGAGCAGATCGACCGTCTGTTCCAACCCTTTACCCAAGGCGACAGCTCCACCACCCGACAGTTCGGGGGCACGGGGCTGGGTCTGACCATTTCGCGCCAGCTCACCGAGCTCATGCACGGCCAGATCTGGGTCGACAGCCAACCCGGGCGGGGCTCTACCTTCCACTTCACTGCCCGCTTCGGCATTCAGAAACAAGCCAGCAACCGCCGCGCCCTCATGGCCAGCGAGTTACAAGGCAAACGGGTCCTGCTGGTCGATGACCACCCCGCGGCCCGCGAAGTGATGGGGGAGATGATTCGACGTCTGGGCTTGCAAGTCGACGTCGCCAACGGCGGCGAACAAGCCTTGGCCTTGCTTGAGCAAGCTTACAAGGCGGGTCAACCTCATCAGGTGTTGATCACCGACTGGAAAATGCCTGGCATGGATGGCATCGAGTTCGCTCGACGTGCGCTGACCATGCCCCCCCAGCATCGCCCTTGTGTGTTGCTCGTGACGGCCTTTGCCCGGGAAGAGGCCATCCAGGCTGCGAAAGGTCTGGGCCTGTCGGCGGTCATCACCAAACCGATCACCCCGTCCACCCTGCTCGACTCCCTGGTTCAGTCACTCGGTCAGGAAGTGGCCCCCACATCCAATGTGCAAAACACCAGCAAGATCCTGCAAAAGGCCCAGCGCCATCTGGCCGGTGCACGGGTTCTGCTGGTGGAAGACCAGCCCCTCAATCAAGAGCTTGCTTGCGACCTGCTTGAACGCGCCGGACTGACCGTGATTACCGCTGTCAACGGGCTCGAGGCACTCAACAAACTCCGTGCTGACGGGCCGTTTGATGGCGTGCTCATGGACTGCCAGATGCCGGTGATGGATGGCTACACCGCATCGCAGCGCATCCGCGAGGAACCCGCCTGGTCCAACCTGCCCATCATCGCCATGACCGCCAGCGCCATGGCCGCAGACCGCGAGCGCGTATTGCAGTCAGGCATGAACGATCACATCACCAAGCCACTCGACCTCAACAGCATGTTCACCATCCTGGCTCGATGGATCACCCCTGCCCGCCCTGCGGTGGGCCACGCCTCGACCGAAGCTCGCGGCCCCGTGCTGCCGCTGACCACGGCTCTCGACACCGTCGACGGCCTGGCACGCTGCATGGGCAACCTCGATCTCTACCGCCGTCTGCTCAAAGGCTTTGCCAAAACCCAATCCCAGTTCGAAAGCGAGTTCCGCGCCGCCGCCAACGACCCTGAACAAGCCATCCAGGTCGCCCACACCCTCAAGGGTCTGGCCGGCAACATCGGCGCCAAGAAACTGCTGGCTGCCGCCAACGAATTGGAACAAGCCTTGCACAACGGGCTCGACTGCCAATTGCCTCTGAAGCAGACCCTCGAAGAACTGCCCCGCGTGCTCGATGACATTGCCCTGGTGGTGCAGCAAAACGAAGCCGTCTCCAGCCAGCGAGCCTCGCAGCTGGCACAAGATGCCAACCTGCAACCGTATTGGGTGCGTCTGGCTGAGCTCGTTGCCGACAACGATGCCCACTCTGGCGACTTGATACAAGAGGTCCTGCAACTGTGGCCGGAACTCCACCAGGTAAAAACCGTGTCTCAACTCAAGCAGGCACTGGAGCAATACGACTTCGACCGTGCAGCCGAATGTCTGCAGCAGCTCAACCCAGCCTCACAGGGGTGAGGCATCGGTCATGGCCCCGCGCTCGTCAGAGTACAGGTCCATGATCTTGAGAATCTCGAACTGCTGCTGCAAGAAGCAGTCAAGCAAATGGGGGTCGAAATGACGGCCCCGTTCCTCGGTCATGATCGCCAAGGCCTGCGACACCGGCAGCGCGTCCTTGTAGGGGCGTTTGTTCACCAAGGCATCGAACACATCGGCAATGGCCACAATGCGGCCAAACAGCGGAATCTGATCGCCTTTGAGGCCCTGCGGGTAACCGGATCCATCCCAGCGCTCGTGGTGGGTCAATGCGATGGAGCGGGCCGTGGCCAACAGCTCATTGTCATGCTTGCCAATGATGTCAGCCCCGATCTGCGGATGCTTGTGAATGACCTTGCGCTCGTCGTCATCCAGTGGCCCCGGCTTGAGCAGGATCTGGTCCGGAATACCGATCTTGCCCACATCGTGCATGGCCGCCGTTTGAAACAACAGCTGCAAAGATTCTGGGCCCAGGCCGGCCTGCTGCCCGATCAGGCGGCAGATGTGGCTCATGCGGATCACATGGTTGCCAGTTTCATTGTCCTTGAACTCGGCGGCGCGCCCCAGGCGGCGAATGATCTGCTGGCGTGTGGCCAGCAACTCGCTGGTGCGCTGCGCCACCATGCGTTCCAGCTCACGGGTCTGGTCAAACAGAGCCAGGTGCGTGCGCACACGGGCCTGCACCAGCGGTGGGCTGATCGGCTTGGTGATGTAGTCGACCGCGCCAATGGCCAGGCCCAGGCTCTCGTCTTCCACCGTCGACATGGCCGTCACAAAAATGATCGGGATGCGGCGACGGTCGGGGTTGGCCTTGATGCGGCGACACACCTCGTGCCCGCTGAGGTCGGGCATCATGATGTCGAGCAGGATCAGGTCAGGTGGCTCGTCGGAATAAGCGATCTGCAGCGCCTTTTCGCCCGAGGTGGCCACCTTGATACGGTAGTCCTGCCCCAGGATGCGAGACAGCAACTCGATGTTCTGGGGTGAATCGTCCGCCACCAGAATGGTGGGGCGCCGCACGCCGCTGCCAATCCCCATGGTCAGGCCGACGGAATATGCCTGGCCATGTTGGCGCGCATGCGCACTGCCATCACGGCACCCGCCGCCCGCACCACTTCCACGGCCACCGAGGGCACGCGAGCAGCCAGCTCTTCAAAACGCGGCAAACGCAGGGCAAACACCACACAGGGGGTCATGGCCTCTACATTCGCCGTACGAGGGCCATCGGCAAACAGCCCCGGCTCACCGATCATGGCGCCCGGGCGCAAGATGGCAATGCGTGAAGCACCCGGCGCCAGCCCGGTCACGAACACCTGCAAGGAACCCTGGCCCAGGAAGTACACGGTGCGATCGTGGTCGCCTTGCTTGACCAGCAAGTCACCGGCGCGCAACTCATGTCGGGTCAGATACTGCCCGAAAGTGCGCCATTGCTGTGGATCCAGTCGCGGACGGAAGGCGTCTTCCGTGTTCAAAGTCTGAATCGCCTGAATCAGCTCGGTAACCTGCATCTTCGCCTCAAGCTTCCAAAAGATCGCGCTTACGCGCGTAACCGGACCATTCTATCGATCACCACCGAGGCGCGGTCAACGTGTTGCGTACAGGCTATTTGCCTATGCAGAACCGCGTGAAGATCTCGCCCAGCAGATCGTCCGACGAGAAGGCGCCGGTGATCGTTCCCAGTGCATTGTGCGCCAGCCGCAGCTCTTCCGCCATCAGGTCCAACGCGCCATCGGCCAGGGCTGCATGGGCCTGTGCGGTTTCCACATGCTCGCGCGCCAGGCGCAAAGACTGCACATGGCGCTGGCGGGCAATGAACACCCCCTCCTGCGCCGCCTGCCACCCCGCCAGCCGCAGCAAAGTCTGGCGCAAAGCCTCCAGCCCCTGTCCGGTTCGGGCTGACAGGGCCACCCACTCCTGCCCCTCAGCCAGCGCCGGCACCGTGGCCGCGCCGGGCGCATCGACCTTGTTGAACACGTGCACCACGGGCACATGGCTAGGCAAACGCGTGGCAATGTCGGCGTCCGCTGCCGCGTACACCGCCTCGTCCAACCGGGTCAGATCGTGCAGGAACAGCACCGCATCGGCCCCTTCAATGGCCTCCCAGCTGCGCGCCATGCCAATGCGCTCGACCTCATCGGTGGCCTCGTGGTCGGCTCGCAGCCCCGCGGTGTCAATCACGTGCAGCGGCACGCCTTCAATCTGAATCGTCTCGCTCACCTTGTCTCGGGTCGTGCCAGCAATCGGGGTGACGATGGCCAACTCCGCCCCGGCCAGGGCATTGAGCAAAGAACTCTTGCCCGCATTCGGCTGCCCCGCCAGCACCACCTGCAGTCCCTCGCGCAGCAAGGCCCCCTGCTTGGCCTGGCCCAACACGGTGTCGAGCTGGTCGGCAATGCGCTGCAACTTGCCGCGTGCATCGGCCTTCTCCAGGAAATCGATTTCCTCTTCGGGAAAGTCCAGCGTGGCCTCCACCAGCATGCGCAGGTTGATCATGCGGTCACGCAGATCGTCGATTTCCTTCGAAAACACCCCTCCCAACGAGCGACTGGCCGACCGGGCTGCCGCCTCGGTGCTGGCGTCAATCAAATCGGCAATCGCTTCGGCCTGGGCCAGGTCGATCTTGTCATTCAGGAAAGCGCGCTGGGTGAACTCTCCCGGCTCGGCCAGGCGAAGACCCGGCAAACGGGCCCGACCGGTGCCTGGGTCTGCCTCGGCGGCCGCCTCCAGGCAGCGAGCCAGCAACAACTGCATCACCACGGGGCCGCCGTGGCCCTGCAGTTCCAGCACGTCTTCGCCGGTGTAGCTGTGCGGGCCTGGGAAAAACAGCGCCAGCCCATGGTCAATGGCTTCGCCATGGCCGTCACGAAACGGGCCATACACCGCCTGACGCGGCGGCAATTCACGGCCTACCAGGGCCTGAATCAGCCCGCTCAAGCCTTTGCCCGACACCCGCACAATGCCCACCGCCCCACGGCCCGAAGCCGTCGCGATCGCCACAATCGGCTGGGTTCGTTCACTCCACGCCATCCCACTCATCCTCTGTCATGCCCATCGCAATGGGCTCGATTGTCATCTGCCTTGAGCCCGGTGGCTCTGATCAAGCCAAGCCGGCGTCACACCCCATACATGGTTAACCCTTAAATTGGCATTCAAATTGCATGGCACGAAATGTCCAGGCGATTCATGCACACAAACCGGGAGCCCATCATGACCAACCTGCTTAACGAACTGATCTTCATCAGCCAGCCCAGCCAAGAACTGTCCATCTGGCCCTTGCTCGCCGCCTCAGTGCTGGTGGCCGCCTCCGTCTTGCGTCGGCGCCGCCCCGATTGAACCAGACCCAAGCGGCCCTGCACCAAGCAGGCGCCCACATAAAAAAACCGCCTGACATCCATCAGGCGGTTTTTGTTTCAAAGCCAGGTCAGGCTGTTCAGTTCTGAACACCCAGCTGCTTGTTGATCATCCATTGCTGGGCAATCGACAGCACGTTGTTGGTGAACCAGTACAGCACCAAACCGGCGGGGAAGAAGAAGAACATCACCGAGAACAGCAGGGGCATGATCCACATCATCTTGGCCTGGATGGGGTCCGGTGGGGTGGGGTTCAGCCAGGTCTGCAGCAGGGTCGACAAGGTCATCAAGGCAGGCAGGACAAAGTAAGGGTCCTTCACCGACAGGTCGGTGATCCAGCCAATCCACGGCGCATTGCGAATTTCCACCGAAGACGACAACACCGAGTACAGCGCAATGAACACCGGAATCTGGATCAGGATGGGCAAGCAGCCGCCAATCGGGTTGACCTTTTCTTCGCGGTAGATCTTCAGCATTTCCTGCTGCATCTTCTGCGGATCGTCCTTCAGGTTCTCACGCAGGGTTTGAATGCGTGGGTTCAAGGCCTTCATCTTGGCCATCGAACGGTAAGCACTGGCGTTCAACCAGTAGAAGGCGGCCTTCAACAACACCACCAGCGCCACGATCGCCCAACCCCAGTTGCCGATCAGGCCATGCAGCTTGTCGAGCAGCCAGAACAGCGGCGCCGCCATGATGTGCGTCCAGCCATAGTCCTTCACGTATTCCAAGCCGGGGGCCAGTGCCTTGAGCTTGTTTTCTTCCTGCGGGCCCACGAACAGCACATTGTCAAACGCCTTGGTTTGACCTGCGGCCACTTCACCCAGGTTGAACAGCATGCCGGTGGCATACAGATTGGTCGCGATCTTCTTGGTGAAGAACTCGCGTGGCACCTTGTCGTTGTTCAGCCAGGCCGAGGTGAAGTGGTGCTGCACCATGGCCACCCAGCCGTTGTCATCGGTCTTCTCGAACTCGGCCTTGCCTTCTTCAATGTGCTTGAAGTCGAGCTTCTGGTACTTGCCCTTGGCGTTGTAAACCGCCATGCCGGTGTAAGCCACCGGGCCGCCCATGAAAGCCGGGCCTTGCGCGGCTTGAGGCGCACTGCCATCACGCTCCAGTTGCACGTACAACTGAGGCTTGATCGCGGCAGCCGACGCGTTGACCACTTCTTCCTTCACGCCAATCGCGTAGTCGCCACGCTTGAACGTGTAGGTCTTGACCAGCTTCACGCCATTCACGGGCACCGATTCCAGCTTCACCTGCAGCTGATCAGCGCCTTGCGCCAGTTCACGCTCGCTCGACACCACCGAGAAAGCCGTGGTGTGGTTTGGCAGCGCTTCGCCAGCCGACTGGCCCACCAGACCCGACTGCGCCACATAAGTGTGGGTGGCCGTCTTGTCCAGCACGACCATATTCTTGGTCTTGTCTTCCTGGTCCTGATGCTTGAGCAACTCGACCTTCACCAGCGTGGCGCCATCGGAATCGATGGTGGCCTTGACCACATCGGTCGTGATGGTGACCAGCTCGCGAGGCACAGCCGGAGCAGGCGCCGACGCAGCCGAAGCCGCAGCAGCAGCGGGTTGAGCCGCGCTCAAAGCGGTACCGGGAGCCGGCACGCTGTTGGCGCTGGCAGCCGAGGCCGGGGCTTCAGCCACTGCGGGAGCGGGAGCAAACAAGGATGGTTGGCCGGTATGACGCAACCAGCCATCCCACAACATCAGCAGCGAGAAGGCGAACACCGACCACAGCAAGGTGCGACGCATATCGTTCATGAGCGAGGTGACTTCGACGAAGGGTTAGAAAAGGAAAACAGCCGGGGTGCCTGGTCGGGCACCGGATCGTGGCCGCCCGCACAAGCCGGGTGACAACGCAGCAAGCGCCGGGCTGCCAGGTAAGAACCTGCAGCCGGGCCATGACGCTCCAGCGCCTGCAAAGCATATTGGGAACAAGTCGGGGTGAACCGGCACGCCGACCCCAGCCAAGGGCTGAGGAAAAAGCGATAGGCACGAACCACCCCCATCAACACCGCGTTCACGGCTTGAGACAGCCAGCCTAACACGGCCACCAGGGCGGACTGGATGGAGCCCATCATGATTGCGCCTTTCGGACAATCAAACGGTTCCAAAGTTCGTCGAGCTCCTGGCGCACAGCCGCATTGAGGGCTTCCGAGGCCGCAGACGGGAACTGCTGCCGATCAAACGGGGCTTTCAAACGCAACACCCAGCCCGACACCTCCGAACCAAAGCGGCCCGAAGCCAGCACAGCAGGCGTGTGTCGACGCAAGGCTTCACGAGCCTGGTGTCTCAAAAGGGAACGGGTCACCGAGCGACGCGCGAGTCGCTTGGGAAAGACCACGCCGAATCGCCAGTCATCCACAGGCACATCCATGCCATCTGCGGCGTCTGTTGACAACTCGGGGTCTGGGCTGGCGGAAACGGGCGCAGATGGCCCTTGGCGCAGCAGGGTATGCAGCACGAAATGATTCGTGCGAGCCACTGGGCGGGTTCCCAATGCCTGCTGAAAGTCAGAGGCTTTCAGGCTTGGGCGACGCACAGTAGTCTGTCAGGTAGAAGTGAACAGGGGCCCCAGGAAAGCGAGGCCCCGGTCAAACCGGTGCGAAACCGATTACAGAGCCAGACGCTTGCGGCCCTTGGCGCGACGAGCGTTCAGGACCTTGCGGCCGCCCTTGGTCTTCATGCGCACCAGGAAACCATGGGTGCGAGCGCGGCGGGTCTTGGAAGGTTGGTAAGTGCGTTTCATGATGATCCTTCGAGATCTTGTGTTGCCACCCCGCCGATGCAATTGCCGTGGGGCCTCATTCCGGCAAATTCAAACCGGACGAACCCGCGATTACAACAAATTTCTGGCGGGCGGTCAATGGGGTCATCCAAGACTCGCATCGTCTACACCAAAAACAGGTTCAAAAGGCTGGGCAAAAATCTGTGGATAACCTGTTCCCAACCCCTCATTCGGCGCTTAGAATTCGCGCCCCAGCCCAGCACTTGTTCACAACATGAGCGCCGCCGAATTTCCTGTCAATCAGCCGTCCGACATGAGCACCTTGTGGTCACGCGCGCTTGAACAACTGGCCACCGAATTGCCTGAACAGCAGTTCAACACCTGGATCCGTCCGCTGCCTCCAGCAGAGGTGTCGGAACAAGATGGCACCCCCTTGGTTTCCGTGCGCGTGCCCAACCGTTTCATTCTGGATTGGGTGCGTACCCAGTACAGCGCACGCCTGGAAGCCATCCTCACCGAACTCAGTGGCCAGCCCATTCGGCTGGAGCTCGCACTGGCTTTGCGCCCGGCCGCCACGGCCCGCCCCGGTGCGGTCATGCCCACCCGCGCCTTGCCACCGAATTCGCAAGCGGCCGTGCAGGCGGCTCAGGCTGCCAGCCAACAACTGAACAGCTTATCCACAGGGCCTGCCACGCCTGTCCAGCTTGCCCCCACCCGAGGCCACCCACAGGTCATGGGTTTGAACCCCGCATTGACCTTTGACACCCTCGTACCCGGCCGCGCCAACCAGATGGCCCGCACTGCAGCCCTGCATGTGGCGGGGGCGCCGGGCCAGATGTACAACCCCTTGTTCATCTACGGCGGCGTCGGTCTGGGTAAGACTCACTTGATGAACGCCGTGGGCAATGCCTTGCTGGCCGACAAGCCCGATGCACGCATCCTGTACCTGCACGCTGAACAATTCATCAGCGACGTGGTCAAGAACTACCAGCGCAAGACCTTTGACGAACTCAAGGCCAAGTATCACCAGCTTGATCTGCTGCTGATTGACGACGTGCAGTTCTTCGCCGGCAAAGACCGCACCCAGGAAGAATTCTTCAACGCCTTCGAAGCCCTGCTGGCCAAGAAAGCGCACATCATCATGACCAGCGACACCTATCCCAAGGGACTGGTCAACATCGATGAACGTTTGACGTCTCGCTTTGACGCCGGCCTCACCGTGGCCATCGAGCCGCCTGAGCTGGAAATGCGTGTGGCCATTCTGATCAAGAAGGCCGCGCAAGAAGGCATCGACATGCCCGAAGACGTGGCTTTCTTCGTGGCCAAGAACGTGCGCGCCAACGTGCGTGAACTCGAAGGCGCCCTGCGCAAGGTACTGGCCTTTGCCAAGTTCAGCCACAAGGAAATCACCATCAACCTGGCGCGCGAAGCGCTGAAAGACCTGCTGTCCATTCAGAACCGGCAGATCTCGGTGGAAAACATCCAGAAAACAGTGGCCGACTTCTACAAGATCAAAGTGGCCGATATGTACAGCAAGAAGCGCCCTGCTTCCATTGCCCGCCCACGCCAGATCGCCATGTACCTGGCCAAGGAACTGACCCAGAAGAGCCTGCCTGAAATTGGCGAACTCTTTGGTGGCCGCGACCACACCACCGTGCTGCACGCCTGCCGCAAGATCGCCGGCGACCGCAGCAAAGACACTGAACTGAATCAACAGTTGCACGTGCTGGAACAGACCCTCAAGGGATAAGACCTCATTTTTAGGTTACAACCACACACCGTGGCAACACGTCAAGCCAATAGCTCTGTGGATAAAAAAAGGACAAGCACCCGGTTGTCCACAGGGTTGGTTGATTTGGCAAAGTTGTTGTCTGTTGTCCCCAAAACGATGTCGGGTGCCATCCACAGGCTTGTCCTAGGGCTAAATCGTTGATGGAACAAGAGAAAATAGCGTTGTGCACAGAAAAAGTCGCCCTCTACTACGACGACCAATTTGAAAGAATGAAATGATTGTGTTGAAAGCAGCTCAGGAAAAAGTTCTATCCGCCCTGCAATCAGTCGGCGGGATTGTTGAACGTCGCCACACGCTGCCCATCTTGGCCAATGTCCTCATCAAGAAGACCGGTGCCAATGTGGAACTCACCACCAGCGATCTGGAAATCCAGGTTCGCACCAGCGCACAACTGGACGGTGACGAAGGCGACTACGCCATCACCGTGGGTGCCAAGAAGCTCATGGACATCCTCAAGAGCCTGCCCAGCGATCAAACGGTGTCCCTGACAGCCAACCAATCCAAATTGACCCTGCAGGGC
Organism: Aquabacterium sp.; assembly: GCF_036273115.1. GTDB lineage: Bacteria > Pseudomonadota > Gammaproteobacteria > Burkholderiales > Burkholderiaceae_C > Aquabacterium. The sequence goes on along the minus strand of NZ_DASUIN010000012.1, from coordinate 59,085 downwards.
GGCAAAAGCCGTTTTACGCTGCAGACCCTGCCTGCTGAAGACTTCCCCCTGGTTCAGGAAGCCGCCGATTTCGGCCCCGCATTCAGCGTTCCTCAGAAAACATTGAAGAACCTGATCAGCCAGGTGCACTTCGCCATGGCGGTGCATGACATCCGCTACTACCTCAACGGCATCCTGTTCGTGGCCGAAGGCAACAGCCTCACCCTCGTGGCCACCGACGGCCACCGTCTGGCGCTGGCCCAAGCCAACCTGGAAGTCGACATGCCCAAGCAGGAAGTCATCCTGCCGCGCAAGACCGTGCTCGAACTGCAGCGCCTGCTGAAGGACGACGCCAAGGGCGGTGAAGAGCAGATGATCGAAATGCGCTTTGCCGGCAACCAGGCCAAGTTCAACTTCGGGGGTCTGGAATTCGTCACCAAGCTGGTCGAAGGCAAGTTCCCCGACTTCAACCGCGTCATTCCCAAGAACCACAAGCACCACATCACCCTGGGCCGCACCACCTTGCTGGCCAGCTTGCAGCGTGCGGCCATCCTGACCAGCGAAAAATTCAAAGGCGTGCGCCTGAACTTCGCCCCTGGCGTGCTGGGCATTGCTTCGAGCAACGCCGAACAGGAAGAGGCCAAGGAAGAACTCGAAATCGACTATGGTGGCGACAGCTTCGAGATCGGGTTTAACGTGGGTTATTTGATGGACGTGCTCGCCAACATGAGCCAGGACATGGTCACCGTGTCCCTGCAAGACGCCAACAGCTCGGCCCTGATCACCAACCCCGAATTCGAGGGCTTCAAGTACGTGGTGATGCCAATGCGCATCTAAGCCCGCTCCTTCCCTGGGACACCAGGGGAAACAGGCTAAAATCCCAGAGCCCTGACGACCATGTCGGGGCTCTTTTTTCATTCCAGGGCCCATCAATGAGCGACGTGACGCCAAATCCTGACCAGCAACCTGCAGCCCCGGCCGACACCGGCTATGGCGAAGGCAGCATCCAGATCCTCGAAGGTCTGGAAGCGGTTCGCAAGCGTCCGGGCATGTACATCGGCGACACGTCTGACGGCACCGGTTTGCACCACCTCGTGTTCGAAGTGGTCGACAACTCCATTGACGAAGCCCTGGCTGGCCATTGCGACGACATCGTCGTCACCATCCACACCGACAACTCCATCAGCGTGGTCGACAACGGCCGTGGCATTCCCACCGGCGTGAAGATGGACGACAAGCACGAGCCCAAGCGTTCGGCTGCTGAAATCGCCCTGACCGAACTGCACGCGGGCGGCAAGTTCAACCAGAACAGCTACAAGGTCTCGGGTGGTTTGCACGGCGTGGGCGTGTCTTGCGTGAACGCGCTGTCGAAATGGCTGCGCCTGACCGTGCGCCGCGAAGGCAAGGTCCACCACATCGAATTCCGCAAGGGTGTGCCGCAAGACCGCGTGCTGGAAATGCGCGACGGGTTTGAAGTCAGCCCCATGAAGATCATCGGGGACACCGACAAGCGCGGCACCGAAGTGCACTTCCTGCCCGACGTCGAAATCTTCGCCCAGAACAACGAGTTCCACTACGACATCCTGGCCAAGCGCCTGCGCGAACTGTCGTTCCTGAACAATGGCGTGAAGATTCGCCTGGTTGACGAGCGCAACAACAAGGAAGACAACTTCGCCTACGCCGGTGGTGTCAAAGGCTTTGTCGAGTTCGTCAACAAAGGCAAGCGCACGCTGCACCCCAACATCTTCCATGCCATGGGTGACAAGGTGTCTGAACAAGGCACCAACATCGGCGTGGAAGTGGCCATGCAATGGAACGAGAGCTTCAACGAGTCCGTTCTCTGCTTCACCAACAACATTCCCCAGCGCGACGGCGGCACCCACTTGACCGGCCTGCGCGCGGCCATGACCCGCGTCATCAACAAGTACATCGAAGACAACGAACTGGCCAAGAAAGCCAAGGTCGATGTGACCGGTGACGACATGCGCGAAGGCCTGGCCTGTGTGGTGTCGGTGAAGGTGCCTGAACCCAAGTTCAGCAGCCAGACCAAAGACAAGCTGGTGTCGTCGGAAGTGCGTGCGCCGGTGGAAGACATCGTCTCGCGCTTGTTGACCGACTGGTTGTTGGAAAACCCCTCAGACGCCAAGATCATTTGCGGCAAGATCGTGGACGCCGCCCGCGCTCGTGAAGCCGCGCGCAAGGCCCGCGAAATGACTCGCCGCAAAGGCGTGCTCGACGGCATGGGCCTGCCCGGCAAACTGGCCGATTGCCAGGAAAAAGACCCCGCGCTGTGCGAAATCTACATCGTGGAGGGTGACTCCGCCGGTGGCTCTGCCAAGCAAGGTCGAGACCGTAAGTTCCAGGCCATCTTGCCTCTGCGCGGCAAGATCCTGAACGTGGAAAAAGCGCGCTACGAAAAGCTGCTGACCAGCAATGAAATCATCACGCTGATCACCGCTTTGGGCACTGGCATCGGCAAGGCCGGTGGCACCGACGACTTCAACCCCGATAAGCTCCGCTACCACCGCATCATCATCATGACTGACGCGGACGTCGACGGCGCCCACATTCGTACCCTGCTGCTGACCTTCTTCTTCCGCCAGATGCCTGAACTGGTTGAACGGGGTCACATCTACATTGCCCAGCCGCCTCTCTACAAGGTCAAGCATGGCAAGCAAGAGCAGTATCTGAAAGACGCCCACGCACTGGACGACTACCTGACCAAGGTGGCGCTGGATGGTGCGGTGGTGGAGCCCGGACAAGGCAAACCTTCCATCACAGGTGAAGCTTTGCAGGAATTGGCCAAGGCCTATGTGACCGCCAACAGCGTGGTCGAACGCCTGGGCAACTGGATGGACATCGAAGCTCTGCGCGCCATTGCCAACGGCTTGACCCTGAACCTCGACAGCCTGGCCGACGCCGAAGCCAGCGCCACCGCCTTGAAGGCCGCGCTGCACAACGCCGAAGTCACGGCCGAGTTCGATGCCCGTACCGACAAGCACATCCTGCGCATCAGCCGCATCTTCCACGGCAACACCAAGTACAGCATCATCACGCCTGACTTCGTGCACGGCGCTGACTACGAAGCGTTGGCCAAGGCCGGCACCACCTTCAAGGGCTTGCTGAGCGAAGACGCTGTGGTGCGCCGTGGCGAAGGCGAAAAAGCCAAGGAAGCCAAGGTGGCCGACTTCCGCGCGGCCATGGCCTGGTTGATGACCCAAGCCGAAAACAGCGTGGGCCGCCAGCGCTATAAGGGTCTGGGCGAAATGAACCCAGAACAGCTGTGGGAAACCACGATGGACCCCAATGTGCGCCGCCTGCTGCGTGTGCAGATTGAAGACGCCATCGAAGCCGACCGCGTGTTCACCATGCTGATGGGCGATGAAGTGGAACCACGTCGTGACTTCATTGAATCGAACGCTTTGCGCGCGACGAACATTGACGCTTGACATTGTGTCAATGTCTTGAACGACACGCATAGTGCGCCCACCTGTGCACTATTACCGTCCTGATCGGTCAAGCTCGCCCTTGCTTCTGTCGAAGATGCCCCTACGACCCGCTCTCTCCACGGAGGGCTGGGCGTTGGTATCCATTTTCTGCACAGAAGGGCGTGACCGTGAACTTCAATCGTCGCTTGATTCTCTGCGCCGCGGCGCCTGCCAGTCTGTTCCTGGTCGCTTTGGCGATTTCGCTGTGGGGCTTGATGAGCACCCAGGGCAAGTTCGATCACTACATCACGACTGAACAGGCCACGGCCGACACCGTCAATGAGATGTATGCCCAGGGCCTCCAAATGGGGCAAGCCCTTCGCAACGTGGTAATTGACCCCAGCAACAAGAAGGCTTACGAGAATTTCGAAGCGGCCCAGAAGAAGTACGACGAAGCCTACGCCAAAGCGCAGCAGGCCGGGGCAGGCACCGCCCTCAGCGCGGCGATTCGCGAGCTCGAACCCCTGCGAACCCAGCAAGCCAGCAAGCAGGCCCTTGTGCTCAGTGCCATCAAAACTGACCAGGCTCAGGCCATGGAGGTGCTGAAGAAGGAAGAAACCCCTGCTTGGCGCGAACTGCGTGCTCAGCTGATCGAGCTGGTGGCCAAGAGCCGCGAGATGGCTGCCCTCACCCACAAGGAAACCCAGTCTGCCGGCGACCGGGCTGAACTGATCTCCATGCTGATTGCCGTGGTCGCTGTGGGTGTGTCGATCACGATGCTACTGGTGCTGCGCAAAACGGTGGCCAAGGAACTGGGGGGTGACCCGGCTGATGCGCGCGTTGCATTGCAACACATTGCCAGTGGCGACCTGACCTACCGTGTGAATCAGGGCAGCGACCACGAAGGTTTGCTGGGCGAACTGCAAAAGACCCAGCAACGCCTGCAAGACTTGGTTCGCGAAGTACGCGACAGCACCAACAGCATTCACACGGCCAGTGCCGAAATTGCAGTGGGCAGCCAGGACTTGAGCATGCGTACCGAGCAAACTGCGTCGAGCTTGCAGCAAACGGCTTCTTCCATCATGCAGCTGACCGAAGCGGTGCGCCATTCTGCTGACGCCGCACGCCAGGCCAATCAGCTGGCGGTCTCGGCCACCGAGGTGGCCCAACGGGGTGGCGAAGTGGTGTCGCAAGTCGTGTCTACCATGGGCGAAATCAATGCCAGTTCACAGAAGATTGCCGACATCATTGGCGTCATCGATGGCATTGCTTTCCAGACCAACATCCTGGCTTTGAATGCCGCCGTGGAAGCCGCTCGCGCAGGTGAACAAGGCCGTGGCTTTGCCGTGGTGGCCAGCGAAGTTCGCAGCCTGGCCCAACGCAGCGCCACCGCCGCCAAGGAAATCAAAACCCTCATTGGCGCGTCGGTTGACAAGGTGGAAGGCGGTGCCCGCCTGGTGGCCGATGCAGGTCAGACCATGAACGAAATCGTGGCCTCGGTTCAGCGTGTGACCGACATCGTGGGCGAGATCTCTCATTCCACTCAAGAGCAGTCTGAAGGCATCACCCAGGTCAACCAGGCCATCACGCAGCTGGATCAGATGACTCAGCAAAACGCGGCCCTGGTCGAGCAATCGGCTGCTGCGGCAGAGTCGCTGAAGGACCAGGGTGTGCGTTTGTCAGGCGTGGTGGGTACCTTCCGCCTGTGACACATCAGTCCGGGTACAACACCTGGTAGATGTCAACTGCACTGATACGCCGAACCTGCTCGCGATCATGAATGTCGCTGGTGTCAAAGAAGTAGGCGTACTGAAGCTGTTCCTCGGCTTCTTGTTCCACGATTTCCCAGGCCCGGCACGACGCTGGGTCTGAGATCTCGTCGCGCATCCAGTCGCGTTCGGGCTTGGTGGCCAGGTAATCGGCCATGGCCTCGTAGGTGCGTGCGTAGTTCACCCTGTCTGGCAGGGGCAAGCCACTGGTGTGATAGCCGCTGCACATCATGCGTTCCAGGTCGTCATACACCTTGGCTTGATCCGCAGCCTCCTGGGCGCGGCGCATGGCCTGGTCATGCTCGAACTCACGTTGCCATTCGGGGTTGTATTGCTTGCTCAAGGCGTCTTGCGCCATCTTCAAGTAATGCGCTTCCCGAATACGGGCTTCCTGCGCCAGCACCCCGGGGGTCTGGTTGTCCCGTGTACCGGGTACTTCAACCCGTTCGCCGTTGTCCAGGTATTGGTAGACCAAGGTGGGCGATTGCGTCGCATCCACATCGGGCGGCATGGCCAGTTTGTGTGGGCGAGTCTTGTCGACCCGGTCGGCAATCGTCGTGTGATGAGTGGAAGTCATAGCAATGGGGCACGAGTGCTGAACAAAGCACGGACTGCGCTCATTTCAGTATGCACAGACAGTCGGACGGCAATCGGGACAAAAGCCTGGGGTTTGGCTTCCAATTGCTGCAATTTCCCGGAAAGCGTGCAAATGTCGCGCTCCGCTTGCAAAAGAGAAAACGAATCCGTCGGCTGTCTAACCCTGACAACAGGGTGAGATTGAGTTTCCAGTCATGTGTCCGCTATTCCAAAGTCTTTCTATGCTTGAGCCCCCTCAAGCTTGGAAGAATGATTCTTTGGTTGAGTTGTGTATATCAACAACTCATTCAAAATAACCGTCTTGGTATGCGTAGCGCATGCCAACTCAAATTTTCTGAGAATTAAACAATCAGCCCCGTCATGAACGCCACAGAACAAAAGTTCTTTGAAGACCTAGAAAAGAAGCTCTGGACTGCTGCTGACAAGCTACGTTCATCTCTTGATGCTGCCGTGTACAAGCACGTGGTGCTGGGTCTGCTGTTTTTGAAGTACGTGTCTGACGCCTTTGAAGAGCGCCAACAAGAGTTGGACAAGCAGTTCCGTGACCCCGCCCATGACTACTACATGGACCCAGCCGACTACCCCGACGACTACGAAGCCAATGTGGCCGCCGAGCTGGAGGTGCGCGACTACTACACCGAGAAGAACGTGTTCTGGGTGCCCTTCGAAGCCCGCTGGCAAACCCTGCGCGACTGTGCCCAGTTGCCGCCCAAGGCCGCCCTGCCCTGGAACAAGCCCGGCAAAGACGAGCCCGAAGAGATGCGCACTGTGGGCTGGCTGATCGACAACGCCATGGAGGCCGTGGAGCGTGAGAACAGCAAGCTCAAGAACGTGCTGAACAAAGACTTTGCCCGCACGCAGATTGACAGCCACAAGCTGGCCGATCTGATCGCCCACTTCTCAGACACCAACTTCACCCAGCCCACTTACAACGGCCAGGCCCTGAGCTTGAAGAGCAAAGACGTGCTGGGCCATGTGTACGAATACTTCCTGGGCCAGTTCGCCCTGGCCGAAGGCAAGAAGGGCGGGCAGTACTACACACCCAAGAGCATCGTCACCCTCATCGTTGAAATGCTGCAGCCCTTCAAAGGCCGCGTGTATGACCCGGCCATGGGCTCGGGCGGCTTCTTTGTGCAAAGCGAAGAGTTCATTGAGCAGCACAGCGACAAGGCCGCCAAGCAAGGCAAGGCCAGCAAGACCAGCCAGATCAGCGTGTACGGCCAAGAGAGCAACCCCACCACCTGGAAGCTGGCGGCCATGAACATGGCCATCAGGGGGCTGGATTTCAACTTCGGCGGCCAGCCGGGCGACACCCTGCTCAACGACCTGCACCCCGACTTGCGTGCCGATTACGTGATGGCCAACCCGCCCTTCAACATGAAGGAATGGTGGAATGCCAAGCTGGAGAACGACCCACGCTGGTTGGCGGGCACCCCACCCCAGGGCAACGCCAACTTCGCTTGGTTGCAGCACATGCTCTACCACCTGGCCCCGGCGGGCAGCATGGCGCTGTTGCTGGCCAATGGCTCGATGAGCAGCAACACCAACAACGAAGGCGAGATCCGCAAGACCCTGGTGGAGCGCGACTTTGTGGAATGCATGGTGGCCCTGCCCGGCCAGTTGTTCACCAACACGCAGATCCCGGCGTGCATCTGGTTCCTGACCAAAGACAAGGCCAACGGCTTCAATCTGGACAAAAAGAAGCGCGACCGACGTGGGCAGTTCTTGTTCATTGATGCCCGCCAACTGGGCTATATGAAAGACCGCGTGCTGCGCGACTTCACGCTGGATGACATCCAGAAGGTGGCCGACACCTTCCATGCCTGGCAACACGGCGAGGGCTATGCCGACGTGCCGGGCTTTTGCTATTCGGCCTCACTGGACGACATCCGCAAGCATGAGCACGTGCTGACGCCGGGGCGCTATGTGGGCACCGAAGAGCAGCAGGAAGACGGCGAAGCCTTTGCCGACAAGATGGCGCGGCTGACGGCGCAGTTGGCAGAGCAGTTTGGGGAGAGTGCCAAGCTGGAGGGTGAGATCAAGAAGAACTTGGCGGGGTTGGGGTATGAGTTCTGATTGGCCTGAAGTTCGTATCGAAGAAATCGCCGCAAGTGGTTCGAATGCACTGTCGACGGGCCCATTTGGCTCGGCAATTGGCGCGAAGTTCTTTACTGAATCAGGCGTTCCTGTTATCAGGGGCTCGAATCTAAGTGCAGATGTCGGGGTCAAGCTGGTTGACGAGAATCTTGTTTTTGTGTCGTTCGATAAGGCCAAGGAATTCAGCCGATCGGTAGCCAAACGAGGAGATTTGGTCTTCACTTGTTGGGGCACCATCAATCAAGTCGGGTTGATTCATGAGAGATCCAAGTACCCAGAGTACGTGGTTTCCAACAAGCAGATGAAGTTGACAGTTGACCCAAAGAAGGTCGATTCGAAGTTTCTTTACTACGTGTTCTCTGGCCCAGAAAAGCAACAAGAGCTACTAGCCAATGCGATTGGAGCTGCAGTACCGGGGTTCAATCTTGGTCAACTCAAGAAGCATGCCTTTAGGCTACCTCCTCTCGACGTTCAGCAAAGGATCGTTAGGGTGCTGGACTCGTTAGACACAAGAATTGATGTCAATCGTCGCATCAACCAAACCCTCGAAGCCATGGCCCATGCCATCTTCAAATCATGGTTTGTTGATTTCGACCCCGTCAAAGCCAAGATCGCTGCCAAGCAAGAAGGCCGTGACCCACTGCGCGCCGCCATGTGCGCGATCAGCGGCAAAGCCGATGCCGAACTCGACGCGCTGCCGCCTGAGCAATACGAGCAGCTCGCAGCTACTGCCGCGCTGTTCCCCGATGACTTAGAAGAGTCGGAGTTGGGCGAGATTCCGAAGGGATGGACGGTACAGCGACTTGGTAACGTACTTGAATTGGTTTACGGTAAGGCACTTAAGTCAGCTGATAGACAAGACGGCCATGTGCCTGTGTATGGTTCTGGCGGCATCACCGGTTACCACAACAAGCCGCTTGTGCCGCGTGGTTCAGTCATTGTTGGTCGCAAAGGTACCGTGGGAAGCCTGTACTGGGAAGACAACCCATTTTTCCCCATTGATACGACCTACTACGTTTGCCCTTTGGCAGCACCGCTGACTTTTTGCTATTACGCAATGCAGACTTTGGGGCTAGAGAAGATGAACACCGACGCAGCTGTGCCAGGCCTCAATCGTGAAAATGCCTATCGCCTCGAATTGATTCTCCCAGACTCAGACACGCTGAAACTGTTTGATTTAGAAGCAACGACGCTGCGAAAGGCGATTCGTTCAAACTCGGCTGTAATTAAGGCACTGGCTGATCTTCGCGACACCCTGCTCCCCAAACTCTTGTCCGGCGAACTGTCCGTGAAGGAAGCGGCTGTGGAGGCTGAGGCATGAACGAGGCCGTCACTCCCCCGGCCGAAGCGCCGTCCCAAGAGTCCAGTGACTACTTTGAAAAAGTCCCACGTTGGAGCGCAGACAGCAAAGCCAAACGCTTTGAGGTGATGGCGGATGTTGTCAGTGACCGCATCCCGGTCACGCGGCTGGAATCCTGGCGCGATTTCACCGATCTGTTAGAGAGTGACTTCTTCAATCGCCCCGGTGTGCAATTGGTGTTTCGCGGTCACAGGCGCTTCGACTGGAGCTTGATGCCCACCTTGGGGCGCTTGACCTCCAATGGCATCGTCACCGAGGCGCTGGCCCAAGCTCAGTTGGAACGCTTCAAGCGTGCAGTGCGTGGTCGGCTTTCGGATGCGGCCATGGTGGATGAGGACGACGAGTTGTGGTCCGTCGGCCAGCACCATGGCTTGATGACGCCCTTGCTGGACTGGACCTATTCACCTTACGTGGCGCTGTTCTTTGCCTTCCACAAAGAGGACAGCAAGGAAGAGGCCGCCAACCCCTACCGGGCGGTATATGTGCTCAACAAGAGCTTCCTGGCGGAGCACGAGGGCGAAACGGGCATACGTGTGTGGGAGCCCCGCAAAGACGACCACGGGCGCCTCGTGAACCAAGCAGGCTTGTTCACCTTTTCACCCACAGACGCCACCATTGAAAACAAGCTGGCCACCGTGCTGGCTGACGACGAGCTGTTTGAGGATGAAGAGTTGCGCTCTGCATCTGAGGATGAGCAGCCCGGCATTCTGGCCAAGTACATCTGCAAGATCTACATCCGCAATGAGGAACGCGATGCTTGCCTGCGCCATTTGCGCCGCATGAACGTGCACCACGCCAGCCTGTTCCCGGACTTGCTGGGGGCATCGGAGTATTGCAATGTCATCACCACTGAAGCGGAGATGGCTGAGGCCGTTCAACAGCGCAGCAAGCATCACGAAGCGACGGTCACCGAGCAAGTGACCGCAATGGATCAGATCGATGCAACGGTGAGTTCGGCCACGTCGCAGGCTACGCTGACCAGCATTGAAGATCTACTGCGGCAACCTGTTGGGGCCGAGCAGGTGGAGCCAGGCCGCATTGCGCTCATGGCCGAAGAGCTGGCTTCCTCCATCGCCAAGAACAAGGTGGTTGATTGGGAAACCCGCGACACCGTCCAGGCTAGGTTGCGAAATATCGTGCGCGTGGTGTTACGAAAGTTTGGCTACCCTCAGTCACTGCGTGAACAGGTGGTCGAGCAGGTTTTGACATTGTCTAAGTTGACGGATGGGGGTGACCCAGCATGACGATCACCATCGCACAGATCGACCTCTGGCGAGGCCTGGCCTCTGAAACCCAAAACCTCGAATTCAAAGAGGCGAGCACCCAGTACGACACGCGCAAGCTGTGCCGATACTGTGTGGCCATTGCCAACGAAGGTGGCGGGCACTTGGTGCTGGGTGTTGCTGACAAGCCGCCGCGCCCAGTGGTTGGCAGCCAGGCCTTTCCAGACGCCCAGGACATTGCCGAAAAGCTTTTCCACTGGGTAGGCTTTCGAGTGGACGTCGAGGCCGTGGCGCATCCTTCGGGCCGGGTGGTGGTGTTCAGCATCCCGGGTCGGCCCAAGGGCACAGCCTATCACTACGAGGGCGCCTACCTTATGCGCTCCGGCGAAGAGCTCGTGCCAATGACCGAAGACCAACTGCGCAAGATCTTCGCAGAGGGGCAGCCCAGTTGGCTCGACAACCCGGCCTTGAAGGATGTGTCTTCGCAAGACGTGGTGCAGTTGCTGGACACTCAGACCTTCTTTGACTTGATGCGCTTGCCCTATCCAACGGACCAGGCAGGAGTGTTGGCGCGATTGCTGGATGAGCGCTTGATCGAGCGCAGCGGCGCGGGGTTCAATATCCTGCACATGGGCGCGGTGCTGCTGGCCAAAAACATGAGGCAGTTCCCCGACATCAGCCGCAAGGCGGCCCGGGTGATCGTTTATGAGGGTGAGTCCAAGATGAAGACGGTCTCCGACGTGACCGGCGAGAAGGGCTACGCCGTGGGCTTTGCGGGGCTGGTGCAGTACGTGATGGGCAAACTGCCTCAGAACGAGGTGATTGAGGGGGCCATCCGCAAAGAGGTGAAGCTGTTGCCAGAGGTGGTGGTGCGAGAGCTGCTGGCCAATGCGCTCATTCACCAAGACTTCGACATGGGCGGTGCATCACCCGTGGTGGAGGTGTTCAGCAACCGGGTGGAAATCTCTAATCCTGGCGAACCCATTGTGCCGGTGGAGCGGTTCATTGACGGCTACCAATCCCGCAACGAGCGCTTGGCCGATTTGATGCGGCGCTTTGGCATTTGTGAAGAAAAGAGCAGTGGCATTGACCGGGTTATTGAGGCTGCGGAGTTGATGCAACTGCCTGCACCGGAGTTCCTGACCAGCCATCGGCGCACCATCGTGGTCATCCACGGGCCGCGTTCGTTCAAGGACATGAACGGTGGGGATCGGGTGCGGGCGTGCTACCAACACTGCGTGCTTCAGTACGTGTTACGCAAGCAGATGACCAATCAATCCCTGCGCGAGCGGTTCGGATTACCCGAAGGCAGTAGCAACACGGTGTCGCAGATCATCACATCCACCGTTGAACAAGGCTTGGTCAAGAACGATCCGAACGCACCGGACTCGAAACGTTACGCGAGATACATTCCGGCATGGGCCTGACCGCTATTTCATCGCTACCCCGCTCCAAGGGCTTCAAACAAGCTAAGCCATTGATTTGTATGGAATTTCTTATTTCATCGCAAACGATGAGGCCGACTTTCGTGGAGCTCCTCAGTTTTGAGGCCGGAGCTCCTCATATTTGCGGTGCAGCTCCTAAGGTTTGCCGGGCAGCTCCTCATGTTTGGCGTTACAACTTCGCAGGCAGCGGCAGGTACATGAGGGCCCCAACATGTTGAACGAACAACAACTCGAAGATCTCTGCCTGGGTTGGTTTCAAGAGGCCGGCTGGCACTTTGCCCACGGCCCCGACATCGCACTCGACAGCAACGCGCCCGAACGCACTGATTACCGGCAGGTGGTGCTGCGTGAGCGGCTGCTGGCCGCGCTGGCCCGCATCAACCCCCACATGCCGCCGGCCGCCCTGGAGCAAGCTGCCCATGCCCTGCATACCGTGAGCGAGCCGCAAATGGTGGTGCGCAACCGCAGCGTGCACCGCCTTTTGCTCAACGGTGTGATGGTCGAGTTTGCGGTGGGCGATGACAAGAAGGCCGACCTGGTCCATTTCATCGACTTTGCCCAGCCCAGCAACAACGATTTTCTGGTGGTAAACCAGTTCACCATCACTGGCACCAAGCAGCCACGCCGGCCCGATGTGATCGCCTTCGTGAACGGCCTGCCTCTGGCCGTGGTGGAGCTGAAGAACCCCGCCAATGAGCAAACCGATGTGTGGGATGCCTTCAACCAGCTGCAAACCTACAAAGACGAAATCAGCGACCTGTTCAACAGCAACGCCGCCCTGGTTGTGAGTGATGGCTTCACTGCCCGCGTGGGCTCGCTCACGGCCAATGCCGAACGTATGCTGCCCTGGCGCACCGTGGCCAATGAGAACGACCGGCCACGCTTGCAGATGGAGCTGGAAACCGTGGTGCGCGGCTTTTTCAAGCCTGAGCTGTTTCTGGACTATGTGCGGCACTTCGTGCTGTTTGAGCAAGACGGCGACAGCATCATCAAAAAGATCGCGGGCTACCACCAGTTCCATGCCGTGCGTGAAGCGGTGCGGGCCACGGTGATTGCTGCGCAAGACGCCGGCAAAGGCCTGGTGGAAGTGCATGAAGAGCGCGCCACTTATGGCAAAGAGGTGAAGCCGGGCTCGCGCAAGGCCGGCGTGGTGTGGCACACCCAAGGCTCGGGCAAAAGCATCACCATGGCCTGTTATGCGGGCAAGCTGCTGCAACAGCCCGAGATGAAAAATCCCACACTGGTGGTGGTGACCGACCGCAACGACCTGGACGGCCAACTGTTCGCCACCTTCTGCGCGGCCAGCGACCTGCTCAAGACCACGCCCGTGCAAGCCGGTGGCCGCGATGAGCTGCGCGACATGCTGGCCTCACGCGAGGCAGGCGGCATCATCTTCACCACCGTGCAGAAGTTCGGCTTGCAAGAAGGCGAAGAGGTGCACCCCCTGCTTTCTGGCCGCAGCAACATCGTGGTCATCTCTGACGAGGCACACCGCAGCCAGTACGGCACCAAGGGCAGGTTGGACACCAAAACCGGCAAGTACGTGTTTGGCTATGCCAAGCACCTGCGCGATGCCTTGAAGAATGCCACCTTCATCGGCTTCACGGGCACCCCCATTGCCCTGGAAGACAAAGACACCCGCGCCGTGTTTGGTGATTACGTCAGCATCTATGACATCCAAGATGCCGTGGATGACGGCGCGACGGTGCCCATCTATTACGAAAGCCGCCTAGCCAAGCTCGATGTCAACCAGGCTGAGATCGACCAGCTCAACGAGCAGGTTGACGAGGTGGTGGAAGACGAAGAAGACATTGCCAGCCGTGAGAAGACCAAGAGCGAATGGGCCGCGCTGGAAAAGCTGGTGGGCTCAGAGCCCCGGCTGCAACAGGTGGCGCGCGATCTGATCGAGCACTTCGATGCGCGCATCTCGGTGGTGGAAGGCAAGGCCATGATCGTGTGCATGAGCCGCGACATCTGCGCACACCTCTACAACGCCATCGTGGCCTTGCGGCCAGATTGGCACAGCGATGACCCTGAACAAGGCGCCATCAAGATCGTGATGACGGGCTCTGCCGCAGACAAGGCCTTGTTGCAGCCGCACCTGTACAGCAAGCAAGTCAAGAAGCGCCTGGAGGCGCGCTTCAAAGACGTGAAAGACCCGTTGAAGCTGGTGATCGTGCGTGATATGTGGCTGACAGGCTTTGACGCGCCCTGCTGCCATACCATGTACATCGACAAGCCGATGAAGGGCCACAACCTGATGCAGGCCATTGCCCGCGTCAACCGGGTATTCAAGAACAAGCCGGGCGGCCTGGTGGTCGATTACATCGGCATTGCGAACGAACTCAAGGCTGCGCTGAAGACCTACACCGATGCCCAGGGCAAGGGTGACCCGACCCACAACGCGGCCGAGGCCTTGTCTGTTTTGCTGGAGAAGCTGGACATCGTGCGCGGCATGATGCATGGCTTCGACTACAGCGCCTTTGAAACTCAAGCCCTCCAGTTGCTAGTTCCAGCTGCCAACCACATCTTGGGCCAGAAAGACGGCAAGACGCGCTTCCTGGACACCATGGTGGCAGTGGCCAAAGCCTTCTCGCTGTGCGGAACACTGGAAGAGGCCGAGGGCTTGCGCAAGGAGATCGCCTTCTTCTCGGCCATCAAAGCGGCCATTGCTAAGTTCACCACCGTCGACAAGAAACGCAGTGATGCCGAGAAGAACAGCGCGCTCAAGCAGATCTTGGACAACGCCATCGTGTCGGAAGGCGTGGCCGATGTGTTCGCGCTGGCCGGGCTGGACAAGCCCAACATTGGCTTGCTGTCGGAAGAGTTCCTTGAAGACGTGCGGCAGATGAAGACACGCAACCTGGCCGTGGAGCTGCTGGAGAAGCTGCTGCGTGACGAGATCAAGGCACGCGCACGCAACAACGTCATCCAGGAAAAAAAGTACGGCGACCGCTTGTTGGAGACGCTGCGCAAGTATCACAACCGCGCCATTGAAACAGCCCAGGTGATCGAAGAGCTGATCGCCATGGCCAAAGAGTTTCAGGCCGAGTTGGAGCGAGAGCAGGCCTTGGGCCTTGGCCCCGATGAGATCGCTTTCTACGACGCCTTGGCCAACAACGAAAGCGCGGTTCGCGAATTGGGTGACGAGACGCTCAAGAAGATTGCCATTGAACTTACGGACAAGCTTCGATCCAGTACCACTGTTGATTGGCAAGTGAGAGAGAGCGTGAGAGCCAAATTGCGAATCTTGGTGCGTCGAACCTTGCAGAGATGGAAGTATCCCCCTGATCAACAGTTGGAGGCAGTGGAGTTGGTTTTGAAGCAGGCCGAGACTTTGTCGAATATTTGGTCCGCTTGATGGAACCATGCCCCCCTCCCTCCACCTAGGCCCCCTGGCCCTTTCCACTTCCTACCTCATCACCCTGGCGTCTTTTTTCTTGGGCAGCTGGGTGGCCGGTTGGCTGGCACGCCGCGCCGGGGTGGACCTGAGCCGCCATACCTGGCGCATCGGCGTGGTGGCGCTGCTGGTGGCTCGCCTGGCTTTCGTGTGGCGCTTTCGCGCAGCCTATGCCGATTCACCTTGGGGCGTGCTCAACATTCGCGATGGTGGGTGGGATGCCCAAGCCGGCTTGGTGGCAGCATGGCTGTATGCCCTGGTGCTGATGCGAAAGCAGGCCCTGTGGCGCAAGCCCTTGCTGGCCGCCATGGTCACGGCTTCGGTGGTGTGGGCGGCGGGCACGCTGGCCTTGATGGGCAGCACCCAGCAGGCGCCGGCCTTGCCGGCCATCAGCTTGCCCGGTTTGAATGCGGACATGCAGCCCGTGTCGTTGACCAGCTTTCGTGGCAAGCCGGTGGTGGTGAATCTGTGGGCCACGTGGTGCCCGCCTTGCCAGCGCGAGATGCCGGTGCTGCACCGCGGCCAGCAAGTGCATACCGATGTGCACTATGTGTTTGTGAACCAGGGCGAATCAGCCGCCGAGGTTCAGGCCTATCTGCAGCGCCATGGCTTCACACTGAGCAATATGCTGCTGGACCCGAAGGGCCAGGTGGCGGCCCGCTTTGCGGCTGCTGGCTACCCCACCACCTTGTTCTTTGACGCCCAGGGGCGCCTGGTGGCGCAGCGCATGGGCGAGGTGTCTTGGGCCACCTTGAGCGAACAGGTGGCGCGAATCCGCGGGTCGTGAAAAAGCACCCCAGTTTGGTGCGCGTCGGGCTGGTGGGCTCAAGTGCTTGAAGGCTTGACCGATGACGTCAGAACCTGCATTCAAGTCTCTCGATGTCTGCCAGTCACGGTTCCGCCAAATCTCCGCCGCCATACAGCCCCGGATCCAGCGACAAGCACCGTCGCCGGATCCGCATGCTGCTGTTGTCGTGCAGCGGCATCCTCCTGACCGTGGGCGGTGGGTGGTGGATCTACTATCTGCTGAAAGCCAAGTGGCTGTTGATGGGGCTGTCTTTGGCCCTGGTGTGCGTGGGCGCGGCCATTCTGGGCCTGGTGCTGACACGTCGCATGCGTGCAGCCGCCTTGCTGACCGTGCCCAGCGTGTTGCTGGTGGTGGCGGGGTTTTCCTTGCTGGATGTGCCCACCCCCGGGGCGCCTCGCACAGCCCATTTCCACTTGTTGTCGCTGGCGGCGGGCGCGAATTTGCTGTTTCGAACCGACAAGCCTTTGTTGCGGTTTGGCTTGCCGCTGCTGAGCCTGGTGTGCTTCCTGGTGCTGGGCGCCGGCGACATTGGCGTGCACATACCCGAGTTGTTGCCCCCGCTGGAGGTGCGCGTGATTGGGGTCTGGCTGAACTACGCCACCTTCATCGTGACACTGGGCGCCATTCTGATCATCATGCAGGCCGATGTGGCGGAGCGTAATGGCTTGGAGGCCGACCTGCGCCGTGCGATTGCCGAGGGCCAGTTTCTGCTGCATTACCAGCCGCAAACGAATGACGACGGCCATGTGCTGGGCGCCGAGGTGTTGCTGCGCTGGCAACACCCCAAGCGCGGCATGATTTCGCCGAATCGCTTCATTCCGATGGCCGAAGAAACGGGCTTGATTGTGCCCATTGGCGAATGGGTGCTGAAGACGGCGTGCGCCCAGCTCAAGGTCTGGTCAAGTGAGCCTGCCAGGTCGCATTTGACGCTGGCGGTGAACATCAGCGCCACGCAGCTTCGTCAGCCTGATTTTGTGCCGCTGGTGCTGGGCATTGTCGAGCGCAGTGGCATTGATCCGTCTCGCCTCAAGCTGGAGCTGACCGAGAGCATGCTGGTCAAGGACATTGAAGATGTCATCAACAAGATGGCAGCCTTGAAAGCCCATGGCCTGACCTTCTCGCTAGACGACTTCGGCACGGGCTTTTCGTCGCTGAACTACCTCAAGCGTTTGCCTTTGGACCAGCTGAAGATCGACCAGTGCTTCGTGCGCGATGTGCTGACCGACAAGAACGACAAAGCCATTGCCCGTACGCTGATTTCCATGAGTGACAGCCTGGGCTTGTCGGTGATCGCCGAAGGCGTGGAAACCGAGAGCCAGCGCGGCTGGCTGCGCGAAAACGGCTGCAACCTCTACCAGGGCTATCTGTTCGGCAAGCCGATGCCAGTCGACCAGTTTGAAGAGTTGGTGGGCCGCTCGCTCAAAGCTTGAAGCGGGTGTTGAACACGGTGTTGAGCTGACTGGGCAGGCGCCGTACAGGGTTCGCAGCAGAGTGAGGTCAGCGCAGTGCCCATTGGCAGATGGCGTTCTGTGGCCCAAGTCCTTTGGGCCTCCCCGTGTGGGTTGATTACGCGACCGCTTCTTCCAGATAAGCGCGCAAGGTGTTGTGCGTCATCTCAGCGATGGCTTGCAAATGGGCCAGGGCCTGGTTTGCTCCGATGGAGTCTGCTGCCTTGCTGGCCACTTCGATGTCGTTGCACACAGCCGCCAGCTCGCTGGCGCCCATGGACAGTGAGCTGCCTTTCAACAGGTGGGCCAGAGCATGGGCTTCGGGCCACTGCTGGTTGCGGACCAGTTGGGTCAGTTCATTGACTTTCTGGGTCATGTCGTCAGCGTAGGTCTGGGCCAGAGGGGCAAAGTCGTCACCCAGCAAGGCCTTGACCTCATCAAAGCCAGCGTGGCTGGCTCGCGGGGTAGCTGGCGCAGTGGCTGGGGATTCCGGGGCATTGGCTTGAGCGGCCGATACACCAGATTCGGTGCGCAGCGGCAGCCACTGGCTGAGCTTGTCAAGCAAGGCTTCTGGGCGAATGGGCTTGCTGAGGTAGTCGTCCATGCCGGCGGCCAGGCAGCGCTCGGCATTGCCCTCCATGGCATTGGCGGTCAGGGCAATGATGGGCAAGCGATGGGTGGCTTGGGTATCGGCTTCCCGCTGGCGGATCTGCTTGGTGGCTTCATAGCCATCCATTTCGGGCATCTGGCAGTCCATCAGCACCAGATCGAAGGGCAGCATGTTGACCATGTTGCATGCCTCGATGCCACTGGCTGCGACGTCGACCATGCAGCCATAGCGCTGCAGCATGATGGCCGCGACCTTCTGGTTCACGGCGTTGTCATCGACCACCAGAATGCGGCAGTTGGCAAATGAGCGCGCATGCGGGGTGCGGGTGTCACTTTCTTCCAGCAGGGCCGTGAGCCCGTGGCGGGTGATGAAGTCCAGCGGGCGCGGTGGCGGGCTGAGGGTGGCATCGACCAGGGTTCTGACATCACGCCGCCGGATGGGGCTGCACAGGTAGGCGGTGAAGCCGGCATCCTTGAAGGGTTGAATATCAGACTGGCGTGACGAGGGGCCCAAGGCGATCAGGCGGGTGCGTTTCAGCACGGGGTCGTCTTGCAGCGAGGTGGCCAGAGTCAGGCCATCCAGCCCTTCGGTGTTCAGCGCCAGAATGGCCACGTCAAACGGTTGCCCATCGTCGGCGGCGTCTTGAATGGCATTGAAGGCGTCAAAGCCGCCTTCGCATTCGGTGGCGGCGTAGCCCAGCCGTTCCAGTTCCTCGCGCAGCACTTGGCGGGTCAGGGGGTGGGGGGCGGTTAGCAGCACCCGAGCCCCGGCATGAGGGCTGGGGCCAGTCTGCTGGTCGGCTTGCGCGTCAGCGGCGGTGGGGTCGACGGGCAAGTTCAGCGTGAACCAGAAGGTGCTGCCGTGGCCGGGCTCGCTGTCGACATTGATTTCCCCGCCCATCAGCTCGACCAGCTGTTTCGAGATGGCCAGACCCAGGCCCGTTCCACCATAAACACGGGTGGTGGAGGTGTCGGCCTGTGAGAACTTCTGGAACAGGCGTTTGCGTTGTTCCTCCGTCAAGCCAATGCCGGTGTCGGTAACCTTGACACGCAGGTGAGCCAGGGTGTCGGTCGGGGCCGCTTGCTCGATCTCGATGATGACTTCGCCTTCTTTGGTGAATTTGATGGCGTTGCTCATCAGATTCGAGATGACCTGGCGGATGCGACCGGGGTCGCCCACCAGATGCTCGGGCAGTTGCGGGTCAACGCGCAGGATCAGGTCCAGGCCTTTTTTCTCGGCGGCCAGAAGCTGGAACTCGGCCAGAGACTCGGCCAGGTTGCGCATGCAAAACGGAATGGGCTCGATTGCGAGCTTGCCTGCCTCGATTTTGGAGAAGTCGAGGATGTCGTTGATCAGGCCCAGCAGGCTTTCTGCGCTGCCGCGCGCCACTTCGGCGAATTCCTTCTGCTGAGGCTTCAGGTCGGTACCCAGAAGCAAGCCCAGCATGCCGATGACGCCGTTCATGGGGGTGCGAATCTCGTGGCTCATGTTGGCCAGGAACTCGCTTTTCGATTGGCTGGCAATTTCAGCGGCCACACGGGCTTCGCGCATGCGCCGACGCAGATCGCTGTTGTAGCCCCCGAAGGCGGCAAACCAGGGCAGCACGGCACACAGCACGGCCAGGTGCAGCAACTCGGCGCGCTGGTTCAGGCCCGAATTCCCAACGTACAGGCCCCAGAGGGTGTCAACCGCATACAAGGCCGCCCCAAAGAAGGCAATGCGGATCATCTGTCGCAGGTTCAGTTTGAACATGCCGAAGGTGATGGGCACGATGTACATCATCAGGAACATGCCGCGGGCTTCGGTCTGGGCGTAGTGAACCGGGATGATGCCCACGAAGCAGCACGCGAAGATTTGCTCCTGCGTGAGGCTGGGGTCCTTGAACTTGAGGTTCCAGTCGAAACGGATCAGGGCATAGAAAGTGAGGTTCACGACGACGATGGCCGCCGTCATGATCCAGATGGCTTTCTGCTCGACGAAGCCCAATGCCGAGGCCAGGCTGGTCAGCACGATGGTGATGGCGTAGGTGGCCAACGCCATCAGAAAGCGTGACATGCGAAGGGCCTGCGCCTCGTTGTCGTGAGGCAGGGCGCAGGCAATGCGGGCTAGGAGAGATCGGGCCATGGTCGGTATTCGACGCAAGCACTTCAAGATTGCACCACCTGGCCTGAGGAATCCGTGCGGCATGTCACACCCAGGCGGGTTTTATTTGATGGGGGCAGTTTGGGGGGCAGATCTTGAATTCTGCGGAGGTGCCCTGATTTCTGAACTTGAATGAACTGATGTGTTTGACGCAACCATGACCCAAGCCAGTGATTCGCAGGTGCGCGTGGTTCATTTGCCAGCCACGCTGCAAAACCTTGTCAATTTGTCTGCGCTGCTCGAGCGCATGGATCGCAGCGCGCAAGCGCCAAACCCGACGCAGTACCGCCAGTTGGTGCAGCACATTGAGCATGAACTGGCGTTGCGAGCCGATGACGCGGCCTTGTCCCAACTCTTGGGCATTTTTCCAGCCACGGCCCAGATCTACGAAAACACGCGCTACGAGGTGGCAGGCTTGTGCCTGAGCCCCTTGGATGCCGCTGTTCAAGCTGAGCAGATGGCACGGCAGTGCTTGCAGAGCCTGGCGCATCGCCCTTGAAGAAACCTCACCCTGCTGAGGGTGAGGGCTGAAGAATTGCGCTAACGTTGCGGGATCTGAAATGAGGAGCCCCAACGATGAAATCCCGTGCCGCGGTGGCCTTTGAGGCCGGCAAGCCTTTGCAGGTTGTTGAAATCGACGTGGAACCGCCTCGCAAAGGCGAGGTGCTGGTGCGCATCACGCACACTGGCGTGTGCCACACCGATGCCTTCACCCTGTCGGGTGATGACCCCGAGGGCATTTTCCCCGCCGTGCTGGGCCACGAAGGCGCGGGTGTGGTGGTGGAGGTGGGCGAAGGGGTGACCTCGCTGAAGCCCGGCGACCATGTCATTCCTTTGTACACCGCTGAATGTGGCGAATGCCTGTTTTGCAAGAGCGGCAAGACCAATCTGTGTGTGTCGGTGCGCGCCACGCAAGGCAAGGGTGTGATGCCCGATGGCACCACCCGCTTTTCCTACCAGGGCAAGCCCATCTATCACTACATGGGCTGCTCCACGTTCAGCGAGTACACCGTGGTGGCCGAGGTGTCGCTGGCCAAGATCAACCCCGAGGCCAACCACGAGCACGTGTGCCTGCTGGGTTGTGGTGTGACCACCGGCCTGGGTGCGGTGAAGAACACCGCCAAGGTGCAGCCGGGTGACACGGTGGCCGTGTTCGGCCTGGGCGGCATTGGCCTGGCTGTGGTGCAAGGCGCCAAGCAGGCCCAGGCGGGTCGCATCATCGCGATTGACACCAACCCTGCCAAGTTCGAACTGGCCCGCCACTTCGGAGCCACTGATTTCGTGAACCCGAAAGACCACGACAAGCCCATTCAGCAAGTGATTGTGGAGATGACCGGCTGGGGCGTGGACCATTCGTTTGAATGCATTGGCAATGTGCAGGTGATGCGCGCGGCGCTGGAGTGCGCACACCGAGGCTGGGGCCAGTCCGTCATCATTGGTGTGGCCGGTTCGGGGCAGGAAATTTCCACCCGCCCCTTCCAGTTGGTGACCGGGCGCAAATGGATGGGCACCGCCTTTGGTGGGGTGAAGGGCCGTTCGCAATTGCCCGGCATGGTCGAACAAGCCATGAAGGGCGAGATCGAGTTGGCCCCATTCGTGACCCATACCCACCCGCTGGACCGCATCAATGAAGCGTTTGATTTGATGCACGAAGGCAAGTCGATCCGCACCGTGATTCATTTCTGAAGCCCTTGAGAGCCTGAACATGGAACGCATTGAATTGCATGGCTGTGCGGGCGGCCGCCAGGAGGTGTGGAAGCACCGATCCGAGGTGCTGAATTGCGAGATGCGATTTGGCATCTTCCTGCCCGCGGCAGCGACCCGGGGCGAGCCTTGCCCGGTGGTGTATTGGTTGTCGGGCCTGACGTGCACCGAGCAGAACTTCATCACCAAGGCCGGTGCGCAAGCCCATGCGGCACACCATGGTGTGATCGTGGTGGCGCCGGACACCAGCCCCCGTGGTGAAGGCGTGGCCGATGACTCGGCCTATGACCTGGGCCAGGGCGCGGGCTTTTATGTGAACGCCACGCAGGCGCCCTGGGCTGCCCACTACCGCATGCAGGACTATGTGGCGCTGGAGCTGCCTGCCCTGGTCGATGCCCACTTTGCCACGAACGGCCAGCGCGGCATCATGGGGCACTCGATGGGCGGGCATGGCGCCTTGATCACGGCCTTGCGCCACCCTGGGCGCTACCAGAGCGTGTCGGCGTTTTCGCCCATCGTGGCGCCCAGCCAGGTGCCCTGGGGCGTGAAGGCGCTGACGGCCTATCTGGGGCCAGACCCCGACGCTTGGGCCGAGTGGGATGCCGTGGCGCTGATCGCCAAGGCGTCGGAACGACTGCCTTTGTTGGTTGACCAAGGAGAAGCCGACGAATTTCTGGCCACCCAGTTGCGGCCTGAGCTGCTGGAGCAAGCCTGCCAGGCTGTGGGTCACCCCCTGACCCTACGCCGCCAGCCCGGCTACGACCACAGCTACTACTTCATCGCGACCTTCCTGGGCGACCACTTTGCGCACCACGCCAAGGCTTTGACTGCCTAGGCAAGCGTGGTGTTCGGTGTTTTCATTCGGATGAGCCAATCACCGTCATAGCTTTTTCTGCCTTGCCGGCACGGGTTTCGATTCCTACACTGCCTTTCAGTACCCCCGCTGACTGACAGAACAGGAGAAGCCCATGAGCGCCGAATCCAAGTGCCCGTTTCACGCTGCCAACCCGCAGACCCGTGTCGCCGCCGCTCCCACCAACCGCACCTGGTGGCCTGAGCAACTGAACCTCAACATCCTGCACCAGCACTCGCCCAAGGCGAACCCTCTGGGCACGACATTCAACTACGCCGAAGCCTTCAAGTCGCTCGACCTGGATGCGGTCGTGAAAGACCTGCATGCCTTGATGACCGACTCGCAAGACTGGTGGCCAGCCGACTGGGGCCATTACGGCGGGCTGTTCATTCGCATGGCCTGGCACTCGGCCGGCACCTACCGCATTGCCGATGGCCGTGGTGGCGCTGGCGAAGGCGCGCAGCGCTTCGCCCCGCTCAACAGCTGGCCAGACAACGGCAACCTCGACAAGGCCCGTCGCCTGTTGTGGCCCATCAAGCAAAAGTACGGCAACAAGATTTCATGGGCCGATTTGATGATTCTGGCCGGCAATGTGGCCTTGGAATCGATGGGGTTCAAGACCTTCGGCTTTGCCGGCGGCCGCGAAGACATCTGGGAACCCGGTGAAGACACCTACTGGGGCCCGGAGACCAAATGGCTGGCCAGCAGCAAGGAAGCCAACAGCCGCTACAAAGGCGAGCGCGAGTTGGACAACCCCTTGGCCGCCGTGCAGATGGGTCTGATCTACGTGAACCCGGAAGGGCCAGACGGCAACCCTGACCCCGTGGCCTCGGGCCGCGACGTGCGCGAAACCTTTGCCCGCATGGCCATGAACGACGAGGAAACCGTGGCCCTGGTGGCCGGTGGCCACACCTTCGGCAAGGCCCACGGTGCGGGCGATCCGGCCTTGGTCGGCCCCGAGCCCGAAGCCGCGCCGGTGGAAGCCATGGGCCTGGGCTGGATCAACCGGTTCGGCACCGGCAAGGGCGTGCACACCACCACCAGCGGCATCGAAGGCGCCTGGAAGCCCAACCCCACCAAGTGGGACAACGGCTATTTCGATGTGCTGTTCGGCAACGAGTGGGTGCTGACCAAGAGCCCGGCCGGTGCCCACCAGTGGACGCCCAAGAACTGCAAGCCCGAGCACCTGATTCCCGATGCGCACGACCCCAGCAAGAAGCACCCGCCGATGATGACCACGGCCGATCTCTCGCTGCGCTTCGACCCCGCCTATGAAAAGATCTCACGCCGCTTCCACCAGAACCCGGCCGAGTTCGCCGATGCCTTCGCCCGTGCCTGGTTCAAGCTGACCCACCGCGACATGGGCCCACGTGCCCGCTACCTGGGCAAGCTCGTGCCGGCTGAAGTGCTGAAGTGGCAAGACCCGGTGCCGGCGGTGGATCATCCCTTGATCGATGCCCAGGATGTGGCCGCCTTGAAGGTGCAAGTGTTGGCCTCGGGCCTGAGCGTGGCCCAGTTGGTCAACACCGCCTGGGCCTCGGCCGCCACCTTCCGTGGCAGCGACAAGCGCGGCGGAGCCAACGGGGCGCGCATTCGCCTGGCACCGCAAAAGAACTGGGCTGCCAACAACCCGGCTGAGCTCGACAAGGTGCTGGCCCAGCTCACAGCCATCCAGCAAGCCTTCAACGCAGCGCAAACCGGTGGCAAGAAGGTGTCAATGGCTGACTTGATCGTGCTGGCCGGTGGTGCGGCCATTGAAGCCGCTGCGAAGAAGGCCGGCCATAACGTGGCGGTGCCCTTCACCCCCGGCCGCACCGATGCGACCCAAGATCAGACCGACTTGGAATCGTTTGCCGTGCTCGAACCCCGTGCCGATGGCTTCCGCAACTACGTGGCCAAGGGAGTGGAGCAGTACGCCGCCGAGATGCTGATCGACAAGGCCCAGTTGCTCACGCTGACGGCGCCTGAAATGACCGTGCTGGTCGGGGGGCTGCGTGCCTTGAATGCCAACACGGGCGCCAGCCAACACGGCGTGCTCACCCAGCGCCCCGAGACCTTGAGCAACGACTTCTTTGTCAACCTGCTCGACATGCGCACGGCTTGGCAGCGCTCGGCCGCCGATGCCAATGTGCTGGAAGGCCGTGATCGCCAGACCGGGGCCGTGAAGTGGACGGCCACCGTGGTGGACTTGATCTTTGGCTCGAACGCGCAGTTGCGCGCGATTGCCGAGGTCTATGCCCAGGAAGACGGTCAGGCCAGGATGGTGCAAGACTTCGTGGCCGCCTGGCACAAGGTGATGGAGTTGGATCGGTTTGACCTGAAGAAGTAAGGAGAGGCCGGCATGGCCAGGCCATGCCGCCTACTTCAAGGTGCTGACAAACCGAGCCAGACGAGCCAGCCCTTCCCTGAGCTCGTCTTGCGACGCGGCATACGACAGCCGAACGTGCTGGCCCCCACTGCTGGGGCCAAAGTCGTATCCGGGCGTGAGCGCCACATGGGCTTCCTGCAGCGCCCGTTCGCAGAACTGCATCGCGTCCAGCCCGGTGGGACTGACATCGATGTAAACGTAGAACGCGCCATCGGGCAGAACCGGTACGCGCAGGCCGGCATCAGCCAGACCTTGCAAGACCAGCGCCCGACGCGCGGCGAACTCGGCACGGCGTGCTTCGCACACGGCCAGCGATTCCGGCGTGAAGCAGGCCAACGCGGCCATCTGTGCCGGGGTGGAGGCGCAGATGTAGTAGTTCTGCGCCAGGCGTTCCATCGCAGGGACCAGCGCCTCCGGCACCACGGCCCAGCCCAGGCGCCAACCCGTCATGCCGAAATACTTGGAAAAGCTGTTGATGACGATGGCATCCGGGTCGCGGGCCAGCACGGTGGGTGCGGGGTGGCCGTTGGCATCGGCATCGCTGAGGTTGAGGTAGATCTCGTCGACGATGCGCCAGGCATCGTGCCGGCGGGCCCAATCGCAAATGGCGGCCAGTTCGGCGGGCGGTACCGAGGTGCCGGTGGGGTTCGAGGGCGTGGCCATCATCAGGCCCCGAGTGCGTGCGCTCCAGTGGCGTTGCACGGCCGCCAGGTCCAGCTGAAAGCGAGAGGTGGCGTCGGTGGGCACCAACCGCACATCGGCGCCAAAGCCGCTGAGGAACTGGCGGTTGCAGGGGTAAGACGGGTCGCCCACCAGCACCTCGTCGCCTGGGTCAACCAGGGCGGCGGTGACCAGCAGCAGCGCCGCTGACGCACCCGCCGTGACCACGATGCGATCAGGCGAAACGGTCACGCCATGCATGGTTTGGTAGAAGCCGGCAATGGCCTCTCGCAGCGCCGTCAAACCCAGTGCGCCGGTATAGGGCAAGGCTTGTTGTGCCACTTTCTGCAGTTCGGCCAGCACGGCGGGGGGTGCCCCGAAATCGGGCTCGCCCAGATTCAGTTTGATGACACGGTGCCCGTGCGCTTCCAAGGCGGCGGCGTGCTTGCCGAACTCCATGGCCAGAAAGGGCGTGATCGATTGGGCGCGTTGAGAGATGTGCATGGCGCGATGTTAATCGTGACCGCGTGCCAGGCTGGGTTAGCCGTTGGTCCGGATCCTGCTAACGCTTCAGCGTTGTTTTTGAAGTGCTGAGGTTTACAAAATGGAAATGGAATTCGACCTGAATCGCCGGTTGTGGCTGAAGGGTGGGCTGGGCATGGCGATGGGCATGAGTCTGTGCTTGCCTGCGGGGGCCCAGGTGGTGGGGGTGAATGATGCGATCAACAAGGCGGGGCGCCAGCGCATGCTGTCGCAACGCATGGCCAAGGCCTGGCTGGCCACCGGCCAGGGGGTAGACGCGCAACGGGCCGAGAAAATCATGGCCGATTCGATGGCCTTGTTTGATCGACAGTTGGTTGAACTGAAGGCCTATGCACCGAATGCGGACATCCGAACCACCTATGCCTCGCTGGAGCGGGTGTGGAGCGACTACAAGACGGTGCTGGTGGGGCGCGCGCCGGACCGGGGGGCTGCGGCGGACCTGTTGGCGCTGGATGCGCGGGTGCTGAAGTTGGCGCACCAGGGCACCGTGCAGATGGAAGCGTATTCAGGTCGGGCTGTGGGCCGCTTGGTGAACATGGCTGGGCGCCAGCGCATGCTGTCGCAACGCATGGCCAAGTTCTATCTGAGCAAGGCCTGGGGCGTGGCCAGCCCGGAACAGCTGCAAGAGCTGGATGTGGCACGCCATGAATTCGAGCAGGCCTTGCAGACCTTGACCGCCGCACCCCAAGCCACGGTGGCCATTCGTGAGCAACTGGAGCTGGTGCGGCAGCAATGGGTGTTTTTCGACAATGCCCTGGCTCGCGTAGGTGATGCATCGAACGCCTCAGTGCGAGCGCGTGAGGTGTTCGTCAGCAGCGAAAACATCTTGAAGGTGATGGACCAGGTCACCGGCATGTACAGCCGCCTGAGTTGACATCAAGGGGCGACGAGTTTTGGGCTCATTGCATCTTCAACCAATCGCGAGGCGATGCCCCCACCTTGGCCGTGAACGCGCGCGTCAGGGCGGAGGGGTTGGCGTAGCCCAGCTCTTCGGCCAGCAGTTTGATGGCGCAGCCTTCGCGCAATCGGCTTTGTGCCAGGGCCATGCGCCAGTCTGACAGGTAGTCGGCAGGGGTTTGGCCCAGGACTTCGCGGAAGGTGTTGGCGAAAGCCGTACGCGACATGCCGGCGCATTCGGCCATGCGTTCCAGCGACCAGGCGTCGCCGGGGGCGTCGTGCAGGGCCACCAGGGTGCGAGCCAGCCTGGGATCAGACAGGCCGGTGATCAAGCCAGATCGGATGCCCGCTTGCTGCGGATGGTCGAGCAACCAACGCAGCAGCTGCAACACCACCACTTCGAACAAGCGGTCAGCGAGCAGCCGTTGGCCGCAGCGTACGTGGTCGGTTTCGGCAAAGAGCAAATCCAGGGCGGAGGCCAGTCCGGGCACGCGATCCAGCGGCACGGCCATGAAGCCGGGCAAAGCTCGGGCCAAGGGGTTGTCAGGGCCGCCGTCGAAAGCCAGTCGGGCGCAGGTGAAGTCGGACCCGTCGCGTGGCGGGTTGTGGAAGTGATGCGTCAGGGGGCGTGGGTAGAACAGCAGGGTGGGCTCACTCAGCTCAACCGCCTTGGGGATGCCGCGCGCACCGGGGTGTGTGACCTTCAAGTGCCCACGCCGCAGCACATGCAGGTAGCCATGTCCTTCGCGGGCATCGAAATGGGTCAGCCCACACAGCGCCCCGGTGTGATGCAACTGAGCCTGCACCCGAAAGCGTGACAGCAGGCCTGACAGCCGGTCGATGGGGTGGGAGGCGGGCTCTTTGGTTGGCATGACTTGTACGAAATGAGCTGAAATGCGTACGCAAAGTATCCATCAGTTCAATGGGTTTGCGCAAACTGACGTCACACCAGCGCACTTGCCGGTGTCCAAGTCAACCAGATCGAATCAACTGAAAGGACAAGCCATGCCACGCGTCAACTTGCAAACGCAACTTCAACCGACCGCCAGCCAGCCTTTGCTGAGCCAGGTGCAGCAGGCCTTCGGCATGACGCCGAACATGTTCAAAGCGGTGGGCAATTCCCCTGCCGCCTTGCAAGCCATGTGGGGATTTTTCGGGGCCTTGGGGGGCGGAACGCTGGGCGCCCAGTTGGGCGAACAAATTGCGGTGGCGGTGGCCAACCGCAATGCCTGCGAATACTGCCTGGCCGCGCACA
Organism: Aquabacterium sp.; assembly: GCF_036273115.1. GTDB lineage: Bacteria > Pseudomonadota > Gammaproteobacteria > Burkholderiales > Burkholderiaceae_C > Aquabacterium. Next base: position 30,499 of record NZ_DASUIN010000012.1, on the reverse strand, counting down.
CCATGCTGGGCAAGCAAGCGGGAGCCACCGCGGAGCAAATGGCCGCGGCGCAGGTGGGTCGTTCGGATCATCCTCGCACGGCGGCGGCCTTGGCCTTTGCCCTGAAGGTGGTGGAGAACCGGGCCCAGATCACCGATGCCGACGTGGCCAATTTGCATGAGGTGGGTTTCAACGACGAGCAGGTGGTCGAGATCCTTGCGCATGTGGCGCTGAACTTGTTTACCAACTATGTGAATGTGGCCTTCGAGGTGCCGGTGGACTTCCCTCGCGTCGTGCTGCGCTAAGGTCTTTGCCTTGCAGGCGGCCGATCACTGGCATCATGGCCGCCTGATTCTCAACAAGGGCTGTTCAGGAGGCTGGGCATGGTGCATCAACCGGCGACCGTCACGGTGGTTCAACACCTGGCGTTTGAAGATCTGGGCTCGTTCGAGGCAGTGTTGCGTGAACGGGGCCACGCCATCGAGGTGGTGCAAGCGGGGGTGGACGATGTGGGCGCGGCCATCGACCGAGCCGAATGGCTGGTGGTGCTGGGTGGGCCCATTGGCGTGTACGAGGCCGATCGGTACCCGTTTCTGAACGATGAGCTGGAGGCCTTGCGCCGCCGCTTGCAGGCGCACAAGCCCACCCTGGGCATTTGTCTGGGCGCCCAGTTGATGGCGCAGGCCCTGGGTGGCCGCGTGTACCCCGGTGGGACCAAGGAGATTGGCTGGAGCGAGCTGCAGTTGACAGTTGCGGGGCAACAGTCGCCGCTGAAGCATTTGCAAGGCGTGCCTGTGCTGCATTGGCATGGCGACACCTTCGACTTGCCACGTGGGGCGCAATGCCTGGCCTCTTCTGAGGTGTATGCGCATCAGGCGTTTCAGATGGGCCCCCAGGTGCTGGCCCTGCAGTTTCACATCGAGGCGCAGGCCCGCACTTTCGAGCGCTGGCTGATCGGGCACACCGGTGAGTTGGCTGCAGCCGGGCTGGACGTCGTCAGCTTGCGGCAACAAGCGCAGCGTTGGGCGCCAGGGCTGGAAACCGTTGCGGCGCAGGTGTTGATCGATTGGATGCAAGGCTTGAACGCATGAGTGAACCGTCTCAAGTCTGGCTGACCCGACTGGAGCGCTTGGGCGCGGGCGCAGCACGGTGGATCACCTGGGTGTCGCTGATGGGGGCGCTGGCCACCCTGGGCCTGGTGGCCCTGTGGTGGCACGGGGGCCATGGCTGGCTGGCCGGGTTCACGGCATTGGTGGGGGCGGCCTGTGTGCTGCCCGGCTTGACCTTGGCCGAGGCCTTGTCTGACGTGGCGGGCTTGCGCGAAGCCATGGCTCGCGGCCTGGGCCAGGTCACGCGCCAGGAAAGCACCCGTCTGGTGCGCACCCGCGATGGGGTGTTCACCGCCGTGTCGGTCTCCTGGCGCCTGGGTTCGGCCGTCTTGCTCAGCAGCCCGCTGTGGTGGGCCTGGACTGCTGTGGGACTGCTCGGTTGTTGGATCTTGAGTGGCTGGGCCGTGATCTGGGGGCTGTGGACCCTGAGTGCATGACCCTGGGAAGATAATGGGCTTTGGCTCATTGCAGGCTTTGTTTCATGCTGCTCACCCCTTTGAACCCTTACGACCATTACCTTTATGCCGCGGTGGCCATGCTGGGCACTTTGGGGGCGGTGCTGGCGGTGGTCTGGTTGATGCGCTCATCGCCTTGGCGGGGGCGCATTCAGGCTTTGCGTGGGGTGGCTCCGCCGTTCATCAACGTGCTGGGGGTGCTGTTCGGTCTGACTTTGGCCTTCATTGCCAACGACACCTGGAGCGCCCATGACAAGGCCACGGCTGCGGTGTTTCACGAGGCCGATGCCCTGCGCGGTTTGGTGGTGCTGGGTGGGCAGTTGGACGAGCCCTTGCGTGGCCCCTTCTTGAACGCGGTGCGAGCCTATGCGCACGCTGGGGCGCAGGAGTGGGACAGCCTGGCCGTGCGCCAGGCCAGCCCCGAGGCCGATCAACAGGCCAATGCCCTGCTGCGCATGGCTCTGGACCCACGTGTGGCCGCTTCACTGGGCCACAACGCCCACGCCTTGTTGCTCGACAAGGTGTCCGACATTCGGCATGACCGCGATCAGCGCATCAGCCTGAGCCAGATGCACGTGAACCCTTTGAAATGGCTGGGCATGGCGTTTCTGGGCCTGCTGACCCTGCTGTCGATTGCGGTGGTGCATGTGGACAACCCCCGAGCGCTGTACGTGTCGATCGGGCTGTTTGCACTGGCGGCCGCTCCCACGGCAGCCATTGTGCTGATTCAGGGCAACCCGTTCTTGCAGCCCTCGTTTGTGTCGCCCGCGCCGATTCTGGCCGCAGTGGCTTGAACCGGCGCCGCCGACGGCTCAGTTGACCAGGTTGCGCCCGCCCTTGCGGCGCGGGGCGTCGTAGTCGTTTTGCCGCACGGCGCGGTGCATGTGCTTGTCGGTCACGCCAATGCCGCGCAGGAATTCATCGCGCAACTCCAGCACGTTGTCGACGGTGTCTTCCGACGCCTCGATCAGATAGCCCTGGATGCGCTCCAGTTCTGCGATCTGGCTTTCGCTGAAAGACGGGCGAGCCCAGTCGGGCAACATCGAGCAGGGGCTGAAGCCCCAGGCTTGGGGGCGCAGGAAGACATCTTCGGCCTGCATGACCTGGGTGAGGTCTTCGAGATCGCTGCTGTCGAGGTCTTCCACCACGCCGTGGTCCATGACCTGTGCGGCCACCACGCGGGGTTCGGCCGCATCGATCACGACCCGGCACAGCAAGAGGTCGCCATAGGGGTGCAGGCGGTGCCGCCAGTGCCCTTCCATCAGCCGGGCCGGCGCGATGGGTTGATCGCAGTCTGATGAGACGTTGTCGAACCAGTTCATGGTGCCACCCTCCGATGTACTGCAGAAGTGCTGTTGCCCATCATGCAGAAAACGGGCCAGGTTTGGTGAGTCAAATAAGCCCCTTTTTCATGGTTCGGCGTTTTCCTGCGACTTTCATGTAACAGGGGCCCACACCTGCGCAAAACAGGGGTATTCTGAAAAGCTCGCCGGGGCGTGATGGATCTTTGCTAACCTGATCCGCATGAACACAAAGCCCTCTGAAACCAGCCCTGCGGCCACTTACACGCCGCCTGCTGTCTGGACCTGGAAGCAGGCCAATGGCGGTCAGTTCGCCAACATCAATCGCCCCATTGCCGGCCCCACACACGAGGCCGAATTGCCCGTGGGCAAGCACCCCTTGCAGCTGTATTCGCTGGCCACGCCCAACGGCGTGAAAGTGACGGTGATGCTGGAAGAGTTGCTGGTGCTGGGCCACGCAGGGGCCGAATATGACGCCTGGCTGATTCCGATCACCCAGGGTGCGCAATTTGGCTCAGGCTTTGTCGAGGTCAATCCCAATTCGAAAATTCCGGCTCTGATGGACCGCAGCGGTGCACAGCCCATTCGGGTGTTCGAGTCGGGCTCGATCCTGCTGTACCTGGCCGAAAAATTTGGGGCCTTCCTGCCCACCGAGCCGGCGCAGCGTGCCGAGTGCCTGTCGTGGCTCTTCTGGCAGATGGGCAGTGCGCCCTTCCTGGGGGGCGGCTTCGGGCATTTCTATGCCTACGCCCCGGTGAAGATCGAATACGCGATTGACCGCTACGCGATGGAGGCCAAGCGGCAGATGGACGTGCTCAACCGCCGCCTGGCCGAGCACCCCTTTGTGGCAGGGGCCGACTACAGCGTGGCCGACATGGCCATCTGGCCCTGGTATGGGGCGTTGGCCTTGGGGCAGCTCTACAACGGGGCCGACTACAACGCCTGCGAATTTCTGCAGGCGCGCAGCTACACCCATGTGGTGCGCTGGGCTGAGCAGATCGCGCAGCGGCCCGCCGTTCAGCGTGGGCGCATGGTGAACCGCACCTGGGGCGAGCTGTCAGAGCAGCTGCACGAGCGCCATGATGCGAGCGACTTCGAACTGCGCACCCAAGACAAGCTGCAAGCCAAGGGCGATCAGCCCTGACGCCAGCGCGCCGGCGTGGTGCCGGTCCAGCGCTGGAAGGCGCGGTAAAACGGGCTGAGCTCGGCAAAGCCCAGGTCGTGGGCGATGTCGCGCAGCGCGCGCTGGGTGCCGCTGACCTGCTGCAGGGCCAGGTCTCGCCGGACCTGGTCAAGCACCTCGCCAAAGTGCGTGTGGCAGGCCTGCAGCCGCCGTGCCAGGGTGCGTTCACTCAAGCCAAAGGCCTGGGCGGCATCGGCCCGCGTGGGCAGCGGAGGGCCCATGTGGGTGGCGATCCATTGGCGCACGGCCTGGTCGAAATCCTGTGCCTGGTTCATGGCGTGCAGCTGGGTGGCGGCGTATTGTTCATGCACCTGCGCCAGTTGCGGGTTGGCTTGCGGCAAGGGGTGGTCGAGCACCGTGTTGTCGATCAGCAAGCCGTTGTAGGCCTGGCTGAATTCGATGGGGCAGGCAAAGACCTCGCGGTAGCCGCTCAAGGGGCCCACCTGCTCATGGCTGAATCGCACCAGGCTGGGGCGAATGGGCTGGGGGCTGAGCCAACGGGTGGCGCTGACCACGGCCGCCAGCACGGCTTCGATCTGGTGCGGGCTGAAGGCCAGATCGCCCTGCCGGGGGTGGTAGACCAACCAGCTGGCTGTGGGGCCGGGCAGCAGCTGGAACCGCCCGCCGTCGGAAATCAGGCTTTGGTACTTCTGGACCACGTTCAGCGCCTGCCGCAAGGTGGCGGCCGACTGCACGATGAAGGCCACCACATTGAAGCTGGCCGGGCCGACCAAAGCGCCGGCTTTCAAGCCAAAGCCCGGGTCTTGGGTGAGGCGGGCGGCTGCGCGCCACAGCCGGGTGATGTGGTCAATGGGCCAGCGGTCCTGCTGCAGTTCCTCCGGCCGGATGCCGGCGGCCGCCAGCACGGTGGTGTCGCCCAGGCCCTGGCGCCGTGCTTCGCCCAGCACGGTGTGCACCCAGCTCATGGAAACGGTGGCCTCTGAGGTCAAATACTCTGTCCTGTCAGGTCAATTTCTGGGCATCATAAGCCGATAGGGTGCGCCTTCAAGAGAGGGAGACAGCGCATGACTCAACGGTTTCAGTCTGACGTGTTGGTGGTGGGCGGCGGCCTGGCGGGCATCGTCACGGCCCTGGAATGCTTGCGAGCGGGCCAGCGCGTGGTGCTGGTGGACCGCGACACCCCCGAGCGCCTGGGGGGCCTGGCGCTGTGGGCCTTCGGTGGCATGGCCCTGGTGGGCACGCCTTTGCAAGCCCGCATGAAGATCCCGGACACCCCTGAGCGCGCCTTGGCCGACTGGCTGCGTTTTGGCGAGCTGGGCGAACACGATGTCTACCCCCGCCGATGGGCCGAGTACTACGTGCAGCATTCGCGCACCGAGGTGTATGACTGGCTGTTGGCGCATGGCTTGAAGTTCATGCCGGCGGTGAACTGGGTGGAGCGCGGCCTGTATGGCAACGGCAACAGCGTGCCGCGTTACCACGTGGTGTGGGGCACTTCGCGCGAGTTGACCCGCTGCATGATCGCGGCCCTGAAGGGGGCCGACTCGGGCGGGCGCCTGCAGATTCTGAGCCGCCACCGCGTGACCTCGCTGGAGCGCAGTGCCGGGGCCTTGTCGGGTGCCGTGGCCGTCAATGAAGCCACGGGCGCCGAGGTGCGTCTGGACGCGCCGGTGGTGGTGCTGGCCATCGGCGGCATCAATGGGTCGCATGCCGAAACCGTGGCCAACTGGCCTACGCACCGCCCTCGCCCGGCTGCCATGCTCAATGGTGCCCACCCGTTTGCCGATGGCCGCTTGCACCACCTGGTGGAAGACCAGTTGGACGGCCGTATCACCCACGCGGGCGAGATGTGGAACTATGCGGCCGGCATTCCCCACCCACAGCCGCATTTCGAGGGGCATGGCCTGTCTTTGATTCCCTGCAAGTCGGCGCTGTGGCTGGACCACACGGGGCACCGCATCGGCCCAGAGCCCTTGGTGACCGGCTTTGACACGCACGAGCTGTGTCAGCGTGTGGCCGTGCAAGCCAAGCCCTATACCTGGCAACTGCTGAACTGGCGCATCGCCTCGACTGAGTTTGCGGTATCAGGGGCCGAGCACAACCCCCGCATTCGCGACAAGCAGTTCCTGCGCTTCGTGTTCGAGATGCTGACCCACAACGACCGTCTGGTTCGCCAGATGCAGCGCGAAAGCCCGCACTTCCTGGTGGACGACACCCTGGAAGGCCTGGCCCGCCAGATGAATGCCCTCACCCAGAGCTTGTACGGCACCGCAGACGTGCACCCCGCCGTGCTGCAAGCCACGGCCGATGCCTTTGACGCCAACTTTGCCAACGGTAGGAAGCTTCACAACGACGACCAGATTCGCCGCGTGATGCATGCCCGCCAGTGGGGGCCCGACAAGCTGCGCACTTGCGCACCTGCCCCCCTGCAGATGAAAGGGGCGGGCCCCTACATTGCCATTCACATGCAGCTCATCACCCGCAAGAGCCTGGGCGGGCTGCAGACCGATCTGCAAAGCCGGGTGCTGGACCGCTCTGCGCAGCCTGTGTCGGGCCTGTACTGTGTGGGCGAGGCTGCGGGCTTTGGCGGCGGTGGCGCCAATGGCAAGCGCTCGCTGGAAGGCACCTTCCTGCCTGGCTGCATCTTGACGGCGCGGGCAGCGGCCAAGTCGATTGTGGCCGGCGCATGAGCCGGCGGTTTGCGAAAGCATTGAATCAACCAAAGACCTGAGGAGCCCCTGTGCAAGGTGACATTGTTTCCAGCGTTCTGCTGCCCCTGATCTTGGGCTTCATCATGTTCTCGCTCGGCCTGGGGCTGACGGTGAACGATTTCCAGCGCATTCTTCGGCAACCTCGCGCTTTGCTGGTGGGGGTGCTGTGCCATTTCGTGCTGCTTCCCGCGGTGTGCTACCTGATGCTTACCTCGCTGGGCGTGACCGGGGTGTTTGCCGTGGGCTTCATGCTGCTGGCGGCTTGCCCCACGGGGGCCACGTCGAACCTGTTGACGTATCTGGCCCGAGGTGATGTGGCCCTGGCCTTGAGCTTCACCGCCGTGGCCAGTGTGATGACCATTTTCACCTTGCCCATCATCGTCACGGCAGCCCTGGCCCATTTCATGGGCGCGGCGCGTGCAGTCGAGGTGCCCGTGGGCCTGATGATGGGGCAGGTGGCCGTGGTGATGGGTTTGCCGGTCACCTTGGGCATGGTCGTACGCCATCGCTGGACAGCCTGGGCATTGCGATTTGAACCTCGGGCCACGCGTGTGGCCACCCTGCTGTTCGTGATCATCGTGGTGCTGGCCGTGATCAAGAACTGGCATCTGGTCCGCGACAACTTTGCCTCGCTGGCCCCATTTGCGTTGGTGTTGAATCTGACGATGCTGTGCACGGGCTTCGGGGTGGCCTGGCTGGCCCGTTTGTCGCGCAGCCAATCGATCACCCTGGGCATTGAGACGGCGGTGCAGAACGCCGCGCTCTCGCTGGTCATGGCCAGCTCGGTGTTGAAAGACGACGCCATGGCCATTCCCGGTGCCTTGTATGGCGTGCTGATGTATGTAGGCGGCTTGCTGTTTGCCTTCACCATGCGGCGCTTCAGCGAGGCCCCAGCCGCTCGTGCGGCGCATTGACCGACAAGATCCACAAGGAGACCTCTTATGAACGGCGCTCAAGCTTTGATGAAGACCCTGGTCGATGCCGGGGTGACAGTTTGCTTCACCAACCCCGGCACGTCCGAGATGCACTTTGTGGCGGCGCTGGACCACGAGCCCCGCATGCGGGCGGTGCTGGCCTTGTTTGAAGGCGTGGCCACGGGGGCGGCTGATGGCTATGCCCGCATGGCCGACAAACCAGCCGCGACCTTGCTGCACCTGGGCTGCGGGTTGGGCAATGGCCTGGCCAACTTGCACAACGCGCGCAAAGGCAAGGTGCCGATTGTGAACATTGTGGGCGATCACGCCACGCACCATGTGCCCTACGACGCGCAACTGCAGTCCGACATCGAAACCGTGGCGCGCAATGTGTCGAGCTGGGTCCGCACCTCGCAAAGCACCGAGGCGCTGTGCCGGGATGCTTCAGAAGCCATTGGCGCGGCCATGGGCCCGCCTGGGCAAGTGGCCACCTTGATCCTGCCGGCCGACGTGTCGTGGAGCGAGGGGGGCGTGCCCGCGGCGCCGCCTGTGTTGCAGCCTGCCCCCTGTGCCGATGACGCGGTCATGGCCGAAGTGGCCCAAGCCCTGCGCTCGGGTCGCAAGACGGCGATCTTGCTGGGCGGCCGCGCCCTGCGCGCGCCGGCCCTGATGGCGGCGGGCCGCATTGCCGCACAAACCGGCGCCAAGCTGTTTGCCGAGGTGTTTCCCACCCGCATCGAGCGGGGCGCAGGCCTGCCTCATGTCGAGCGCGTTGCCTATCTGGCCGAGTTGGCGTCAGTACAGTTGGCGGGCTACGAACACCTCATTCTGGTCGATGCCAAGGCCCCCGTGTCCTTCTTTGCCTACCCGGGTAAGAAGAGCTACTTGGTGCCCGAGGGCTGCCAGGTCCACACCCTGGCGGGTTTCACGCAAGACGCGGTCGGGTCGTTGGAACGACTGAGCACTCACCTGGGCGCTGACTCGGTGGCCCCCGTGCTGCAGGAAGCGGTGCGCCCCGATCGCCCGCGTGGCAAGTTGACCGCCGAAAAGGTGTGCAAGGCCATTGGGCATTTGCTGCCCGAGCGCGCCATCATCGTGGACGAAGCGCAGACCTCGGGGGTGATGCTGCCCAGCTTCACGCGCGGCGCGCCGCACCATGACGTGATCACCCTGACGGGCGGCGCCATTGGGCAAAGCTTGCCCAACGCGGTGGGCGCGGCCATCGCCTGCCCGGATCGGCCTGTGCTGGCCCTGTGTGGCGACGGCTCGGCCATGTACACCATCCAGGCTCTGTGGACCATGGCGCGCGAAAAGCTCAACGTGACCACGGTGATTTTCAACAACCGCTCTTATGCCATCTTGAATGTGGAGCTGCAACGCGTGGGCGCCACCGGCAAGGGCGAAAAAGCCTTGTCGCAACTGGACCTGAACAACCCAGGGGTGGACTTTGTGCAGATGGGCAATGGCATGGGCGTGCACTCGGTGCGGGCCACCACGGCAGAAGAGTTCGCCAATGCGTTGGAATACGCGCTGCGCAGCCCAGGGCCGCATTTGATCGAGGCGGTGGTGCCCAATGCCTTTTCCGGCCTGAAGCTCAAGCTTCTGCCGCATGTGCTGGGCTCGCTCGATAAGTTGCCGCAAGGCTTGGCCCGCGTCATCAAGAGCAAGGTGGCGCCTTGAGGGGGCGACGGCCTTTTACCCTCTGGAGCCGATTCCAATTGAAGGTTGCTTGAACGTCCGCACACACTTGTTCGGGTCGCGCTCCGGATCACATGTGCGGATGTCTTCGCCTTTCCAGTGAATGAAACGAAGCAACCATCCCGGCGCGTTGAGCAGATCCAGCTCCGCCGATTCCTTGGCGGCTTTGCAGGCGAAGACCCGGCCACTTTTGAGCGCAGCACATTCACAGACAGGCTGGACTCCACCGTCTTTCTGATCTGCGCTGGCCGACGCCAGTTTGCACGCAGCCTCACGGGTGGTCGCCGTAGCAATCACGTCATCCGGCTGAGCAGAATGACTGGGCTGGAGGCATTCAAAACGGCCATCGGCTTCGGCCTTGAAGAAGCCTTTGGTCGCCCAGGCATTGATCTTGCCCAGACACACGGCGGTCGCCAACTTGGAAGCGGACACATCAGCTCTCTCGCCTGGCTTGAGGTTTCTCATGTTTGTGTAGTACGGGTTGCCTCGGTTAGCCTGTGACCCACAAACCGGCACCACACTGGGCTTGGCCAAAGCGCAATACGCCACCGAGATATCCAGACCGCACACATTGCTCATCCGCGTGACTTTGCCATCTTCGGTTGTCTCGAGGCATTCATTGGCCTTCTGAGCCCAAGCGTGGCCTGCGCACGCCAGCATCACGGCCCCCACCATGGTCGTGATCAAGGTATGGAGGCCCCGGCGAATCGTACGGTTCATTGTTGTCCCCCCCAGTCAATACACCACCAGCCGGTCGCACTTGTCGCGCCGGTCATTCTTGGCGCACTGATAGCGATTGCCCGTGGGCGTCAAACCCAACAGGTGAGGCAGATAGCGCTCACGCTTGGTGATGCCTCGGCCGCAACCAAACAGACGGTATTTGCCCGACACGCCAATCGAGTTGACATGGTTGTTGGGGCCGCTGCAGCCGACCAAGCCTCGCGCGGTTTCCAGGTCCTTTTCGCCCACCTGCGTTTGTTGCAATGGGCCGTCACACCACCACAGCGTGCGCTTCTCGTCCATCCAGCACGCCATCATGGCTTCGGGCTGCACGTCATCCCATTCGTCTGCCGCAGGCTTGGGCGCTTGATTCACGGTCGGCTTTGGCGCAGCTGCGGCTGCTGCCGCGGCGGCTTGCTGAGCTTTCCAGGCATCCAGCTTTTGCTGGCTGTCTATCCGAAGCGCTTCCAAACGCGCCCGCGCTGCCGCCATGGCAGCAGCATGCTGACCCGAGTCGTATGCGCTCGACGAGCTGCCGGAGCCCGTTGTAGGTCGACTGCCCGATCCATACGACGATGAACCCGATGGGCTGCCCAGCGTCGAGGGTGGCAAGGACATGTTTTGTGCCTGTCGCACCAAGCCATCCATTGTGGCGTTGAACTGCCGCATGATTTCGGCGCGGCGTGCCTGCGTGCCACGGTTGTGCTGGTTCAGCTGCAAGTTGCCTTCTTCATCGCAACTTGCATCGGTGTCATCGTCCGTTTTTCTGCGGGCCTGGCGTTCACAGTCAGCAATCTTGCGCTCCAGTGCTTCCTTTTGGCGTTCGCGTTCTCGCTCTTCCCACTCCAGCCGGTCTAGCTCAGCTTGGGCTTTGCGTTCGCGCTCCAGCGCTTCTTCCCTGGCCACCCGGGCCAGATGGATCGGGTCAACCCGCTTTTGAGCCTTGAACTCGCATGGCTCTTTTTCGCCATCCACATAGCAAAAGCCTGCCCCACTGCCGTCGATCCATGTGCCCTCGTAGCGCGGCTTGCCATTGCTGGACCACAGGCCGTTGACGGGCAAGCCTTGACTGAATACACCCGAATAGGTCTCTGTGCGGTCTATTGTTTCGGCCTTGCCTTCGCCTTCGGCCTTCCCATCTCGGCACCCACCTGACAGGAAAATCCAATTGGCTTTACCTGTCTTGCAAGGTTGCGCGGCAATGCGGGCGTTGATTTCCTCTTGGCGTTTTTGCTCGGCCAGGCGTGCTGCCTCCTGGGCTTTCTTTCGCTCCTGTATCCGTATTGCGTTGGCAATCAAGACCTGTGTTGAGGTAGCGCCTTGTTTCGCCGCGACATCCTGGGCTGACGCACCTGCCGCATTGATCCCATCCAGGCGGCTCCCCGCGTCGAGGAACGCTGCGACGACCTCACTTTTCCCCATCACAATCGCGTTGTAGATGGGCAGATCGTTGTAGCCGTTTCTGAAATTCGGATCAGCACCAGCGGCCACCAAGCCTCTCACCAACGCTACATTCCCCTTCGTTGCTGCCTGAGTCAGAGCGGTCTGCTTGAATCTGTCGATCTGGTTCAAATCAACCCCGTTTTTTGCCAGGACCGCAACCACATCTGGGCTTTGGGTTGCGAACAAGGGCGTGACACCACTTGAGCTGGCCGCACTGACCGATGCACCATGCTCAATCAGGAATTGGCACAGTTCAGCCTCGCCCCGAGAGGCCGCATGGAACAAGGGCGTTTCTTTGAACAAATCTTCGGAGTTGACCAAAGCGCCGTACCTCAGAAGTACTTCGGCTGATCGCTTGTTTTTGGCCACAAACAAGGCGGTGCGGCCATAGGCGTCCTTTTGATCAACCCACGCACCATTCTTTAGCAAAGCTTCTTCAAGTTGAGCCTGACCTAAGCTCGCTGCCAAATGCAAAGGCGAGGTCTTTTGGTCGCCTTCCACTACATTCGGGTCTTCTCCGCTTTGCAGTAAGCGATTGATTTCCCTAAGGTCACCCGCTCGCGTTGCCTCATGCAGTTGGCTCGCGCAGCCTGCCAACAATGCAGTGGCCAATGCCAATAACTTCAGCTTCAATTGAACTCATCCTCCTATAGTTCATCTAATCACCGAAGAAGGGTCAGTACATTGGAATATGTCAAACAATACTGCGATATCCAAAGGTTGATGGTCACCGATGAAGGATCTGACAGCAGGAGAAATCGGCAGCGATACCATTGGGGCATTGATTGATTGAAAGTGCCCCCATGAGTACCTTGCCCCCCTGCCCCCAATGTGCCTCCACCTACACCTATGAAGACGGCACTCAACTCGTCTGCCCCGAATGCGGCCACGAATGGAGCGCCGCAGCCGAAGCCGAGGCGGCGCCTGCGGCCCGCGTCTGGAAAGACGCCCACGGCAACGTGCTGCAAGACGGTGACACCGTCACCCTCATCAAGGACCTGAAGATCAAGGGGTCCTCGTCGGTCATCAAGGTGGGCACCAAGGTCAAGAACATCCGCCTGCTCGACAGCGATGACCATGACATCGACTGCAAGATCGACGGTTTTGGCCCGATGCAGCTGAAGTCGGAGTTCATCAAGAAGGCTTAAGCAAGCCGACCCGTTTTGCCGCATGCCCGCCGCTGCCCTGCCTCAGGTCTTGCCCGATCGCTGCACGGGCTGCGGCCGCTGCGTGGCGGCTTGCCCACCGCATGTGTTGTGGCTGGAAGCCCAAGGGCCCGAAGGCCAGTGGCGCAAGCTGTCGGTGTTGCACGACCCGGCCGGATGCACTGGCTGTGCGCGCTGCGCTGTGGTCTGCCCCTTTGACGCCATCGAGATGGTTCGTGTGAGAGCGCCCGAGCGACCCTAGCGCTTACAGCGCGTGCGTGACCAGTCGGAAGTCCGGGTCTTCCGGATAGGGCTTGACCGTGAACCCCAGGCTGCGCATCAGCCTCAGCATGCCGTCGTTGTTGGTCAGCACCAGCCCGATGATCTCGGTCAGGCCGCGTTCGCGGGCCACGTCCATGATGCTTTCCATCAGACGGCTGCCCAGGCCCTTGCCGCTGAAGTCATCGGCCACCACCAGCGAGAACTCGCAGCTGGTCTGGTCGGGGTTGATGATGTAGCGTGACACACCCACGATGCGCTCGCGGTCGACCATCTCGCCATCCGCTTGGGCCACCCGTTCCTTGTAGACGGCGACCAAGGCCATTTCCCGGTCGTAGTCGATCAAGGTGAACTTGGCCAGCATGGCCGGTGGCAGTTCGGTCAGCGAGGACACGAAGCGGAAGTAGCGGCTTTCGGGCGAGAGGCTTTGAACCAGCTCCTGCAGCATCTGCGCGTCGTCGGTGTGGATGGGGCGCAGCGTGTATTCGCCGCCGCCGCGCATGGGCCAGACCTGTTCCAACCGGGCCGGGTAAGGTGGAATGGGCAGGTGGCTGTAGGCGCCAACCCGTCCGCCAATCGCTTGCGGGGCACTGTCGATGACGATGCGCGCATCGACCGCGACCGCACCATGCTCGTCGATGATGATGGGGTTGATGTCCATCTCGCGCAGCTGGGGCAGTTCGCACACCATCTCTGACACACGCAGCAAGATGCGTTCAAGGGCATCGAGATCGGCCGCATTGGTGCCACGCCAGGCGCCCAGGGTTTCGGCCACGCGAGCCCGCTCGATGAGGTGGTGGGCCAGGTACTGGTTGAGCGGAGGCAACTCCATCGCCCGGTCGTCGATCAGCTCGATCATGGTGCCGCCTGCGCCAAAGGCGATCACCGGCCCGAACGGGTCACCCGGGACCACGCCAATGCAGATCTCGCGGCCCGTGCGGGTGCGCGCCATTTGCTGCACCGTGATGCCGTTGATGCGGGCCTCGGGCCGCAGGCGTCGCACGCGCTCGATCATGTCGTTGTAGGTGTCACGCACCCCGGTGCCGTTCATGACGTTCAGCGCCACGCCCTGCACGTCGGACTTGTGCGGGATGTCGGGCGAATCGATTTTGAGCGCGACCGGGAAGCCCAGCTGGGTCGCAATCATCATGGCCTCGTGGGCGCTGCGTGCCAGCAGAGTTTCAGTGACCGGAATGTGGAAGGCCGACAGCAGACTTTTCGACTCCATTTCCGTGAGCACCTTGCGCCGCTCGGCCAGCACGCTTTCGATGACCAGGCGCGCGCCTTCGATGTCGGGCTTGGCCAGGGTGGACAAAGGCGGCGGCGTTTGCTGCAGCAGCTTCTGGTTCTGATAGAAGGAGCTCAGGCTGCCAAAGGCGCCCACCGCGGCTTCGGGGGTGCGGAAGCTCGGAATATTGGCGTCTTTCAGCACGCCACGGGCCGCGACGACGGCGGCGTCGCCCATCCAGCAGGTCAACAAGGGCTTGGACAAACCGGATTTGGCTGCCGCCACAGCCTGGGCCACGGCCGCCGGGTCCTGGCCCATCTTGGGCGAGTAGATGACCAGCAGGCCATCGATGCCGGTGTCGCGGTTGGCAGCCTGGATGGCAGCCTGGTAATGCCCAGGGCCGGCGTCTTCCGCCAGGTCGATCAGGTCCACCAGCGAAGCCTGAGGCAAGAGCTGGGCTTGCAGGGCGCTGGCACTGTCAGGCGACAGGGTGCCCAGCTGCAGGTCGATTTCGTTGATCCAGTCGGCCGCCAGCACACCGGGGCCGCCGCCATTGGTGACGATGGCCAGTCGCTTGCCGACCGGGCGGTAACGCGAGGCCAGGCACTTGGCCGCCGAAAACATCTCTACAAACGACTTCACGCGCACGGCACCGGCGCGGCGCAGGGCCGCATCAAAGACCTCATCCTGGCCCACGATGGCGGCGCTGTGGGTTTGGGCGGCAGCGTTGCCTGCGGCGCGACGCCCGGCTTTCAGCACGATGACCGGCTTGGCATTGGCTGCCGAGCGCAGTGCGCTCATGAAGCGGCGGGCATCCGAGATGCCTTCCATGTAGACCAGGATGCTCTGGGTTTGTGGGTCGTTGGCGAGGAAGTCGAGGGCTTCGGCCAGCCCCACGCTGGCGTGTGGGCCCAGTGAGATGACCGAGGAAAAGCCCACGCCGTTCTTGGGGGCCCAGTCGAGCATGGAGGCCGTCAGGGCCCCGGACTGCGAGACCAGGGCCAGCGGCCCGGTGTTGGCCAGCGGGCCCACGGTGCCGGCGTTCAGACCCAAGGCCGGGCGCTGGAAGCCCAGGCAGTTGGGCCCCAGCAGGTACAGCCCTTCGCGGCGGGCCTGCTTGTGCCATTGCTGCGCTTGCTCGCGCCCAATGCCACTGGCGAGCACCATGACCGCCTGGCAAGCCATGCGTGCGGCCAGTTCAATGGCGGCACTCACCTCTTCAGGCGGCAGGGCAATGATGGCCAGATCAGCCTGCACCTGAACCAGGTCGGCCAGGGTGCCGCGGGTTTGCGTGTCAAAGAACTGCAGGGTGCCTTTGAAGCGCTGGGCTTTGAGGGCTTGCAGCACGGCCGCAGCGGGCGCGGGCGGAATGGACGCAGTGGGGGGCTGATCCGCTGCGGTGGATGTGTCCTCTGCAGCCGCTTGAGTGGCCCCGGCAAACACCACGATCGAACGCGGGGCAAACAGCGGGGTCAGGTAATGTTGATCCATGCAAGCTCCCTTGGGCGATGGCGTGGGGCCGATTCAGGCGGCCCCGATCAGGGCCTTGACGTGGGCGGCGACGGCGCGCCCCAGGGGGTTGAGTACATAGCCCCCCTCCAGACAGGAAATGACGCGGCCTTGGCAGTGGCGCTGGGCCACGGCCATCAGCTGGGTGGTGACCCATTCGTAGTCAGCATCGACCAGGCCGAGGTTGCCCATGTCGTCTTCACGGTGGGCGTCGAAACCGGCTGACACGTAGATCAGCTGTGGCCGAAAGGCTTCCAGGGCGGGCAGCCATTGCTCGCGCACCGCTTCTCGAAAGGCATCGCTGCCTGTGCGAGCCGCCAGGCCCACATTGACCATGTTGGGGCCGATGGCGTTTTCGCCGCTGTAGGGGTAGAGCCCCTTTTCGAAGATCGAGCACATCAGCACCCGGTCGTCACCCCGGAAAATGTCTTCGCTGCCATTGCCGTGGTGCACGTCGAAATCGATCAGGGCCACGCGCTCCAGGCCATGCACATCGAGCGCATGCCGAATGCCCACGGCCACGTTGTTGAAGAAGCAAAAGCCCATGGCCGCCGCGCGCTCGGCATGGTGGCCAGGCGGGCGAACCGAGCAAAAGGCGGTGCTGACCTCGCCGCGCAAGACCAGATCGGTGGCTTCGACAGCTGCCCCGGCAGCGCGCAAGGCGGCCTGCAGGGTGTGGGGGTTCATGCTGGTGTCGGGGTCGATCTGAACTTGCCCCTGGGCGGGCGAGCGGGCGCGGATTTCCTGCACGTACAGCGCCGAGTGGGCCCGACCGAGTTGTTCGTCGGTGGCCAGCGGGGCGTCGTAGGGAATCATGTAGTCCAGCAGGCCCTTGATCAGCAACTGATCATGGATGGCGCCCAGGCGCGCGGGGCACTCGGGGTGCTGGGCGCCCATGTCGTGACGGGCGCAGTCGGGGTGGGTGATGTAGGCCGACAGCATCGTCCCAGTGTAGGAACGCGGACCGGGAAATGCAACGCGAAGGCTCAGCCAGACCGTTTCGGTGTGCGGTTTTCCTGACTGAAGACAAAGTCAGGCAGGGCCAGGGTGGCTTCGGCCACGTCCAGCAGGCGCCGGTTGTGGTCCATGGACGCTTTTTGCAGGGCGCGGAAGGCCGCCTCTTCGGTCAGCCCCATGCGAGACATCAGCACGCCTTTGGCCCGTTCGATGATCTTGCGTTCATGCAAGGTGCGGCGCGCCTTGTCGAGCTCGGCTTCCATGGCGGCCAGGCGCTCGGACTGGGTGCGCAGCAAGGCTTCCAGGTCGGATTCGCTGGGGGCGTTGCGGCTCAGCAGCGGGGGGGCTTCGGGGTGGCTGTCGGCGCGGAAAAAGCGGCCCACGGCATCGGTATGCGGTGGCGGGTTGTCGCGCAACTTCTGCAGCAGGCTTTCTGCGTCTTGCAGTTCTTGCTGGGCGGCTTGCAGTCGGGCTTGCCCGTGCTGACGCAAGGCGTTGACCAGCGCCTCTTCGATGGCTCCCATCACCGCCATGCGTTCGCTGCAGGTGTCAAACCAGATGGGGCTGAGGGCGGCGTCGAGGGCAGCGCCAGGCCGGGTGGTGCACAGGGTACGGCGCAGGCGCTCCAGTTGCGCCACGTTGGGGGTGAGCTGGTGTTGTTGCCAACGGGCGCGGACTTCCGGCTCGGCAAATTCTTCGAAGGTGCTCAGGCAGCGGTCTTGCGCATCAATGAGCTGCACCACGCGTTGCTGGGCGGGGTCCTCGCTTTGGCCTGAGGCAAGCAGCTGGGCGCCCACGGCGCGTTCCTGGCCAGCGTATTCCTTGCCTTGTACCAGGTGCACCAGGGCCACCAGCAGGCGAGACATGCCGGCGTCACCTGTGGCCTCGGCGAGGTGGAAGATCAATTCGACGGCCCCGGCAATGAGGCGGCTGTAGGCGGCCACGGCATCGTGCGCCCCCATCTGGCGCTGATCGATCTGCTGTCTCAGGGTCTCCAGGGCATCGAGGTCGAGCAGCACCCAGGCCATCAAGGACAAGGTGGCCGAGGTGGCACCTGCGCCCGGTTGTGCCTGGGCCAGGAAGCGTTGCCGTATCTGCGATTCGATCGGCTGGCTTGCCCCCACTGCCGCCTGACGCTCGGCCGCAAACTGCTGCCCGGCCGAAGCCAGGTAAATGCTGGAGGCGCCGCGTTCATGCTGCAAGGCGTGGATCAGCCGCCCGATGGTGCCCACCAGCTCGACACGGTCGGTCAGGTGGCGAATGCCATCGAGGTCCAGCTGCTTGGCGCGCAGCACGAGAAGGGAAAGCGTTTGTTGCATGAAAGGGGCCGACAAATTGCCAACAGGCACGTAGCTAGGATGTGCATTGTCCGCAATTTGTCTGCCGAGACCAGCCCGGTGGGGCTGGAGGTTGCAAGACGATGCGGTTCAGGTCAGGGCGACCAGAACCCGGCCGTCTTCGATGCGCACCTTGTGGGCACGCACCGACAACTCGGGGTATTCAAGGCACTCGCCCGTGCGCAGGTCGAAGTGGTTCTTGTAAAGCGGGGAGGCCACCACGATGTGCTCGCCCAGGCTGCCGATCAGCCCGCGCGAGAGCACGCTGGCCTGCGACTTGGGGTCGATGTTGTCGATGGCGAAGAACTGCTGCTCGCCCAGCCGAAAGATGGCCACATGGCGGTCATCGACCAGGGCGCACACGCCGGTGTTGGGCAAGATGTCGTTGACCGAGCAGGCGGCGGTCCAGTTCAGGGTGTCGGTGTTCATGGTCAGATCCTTTGGGCCCCGTTGGGGGCCCAGTCAATGGCGTTTGATCAGGCGGTGGTCTCAGGCGAAGCCGAGGCGTGTTCTTCAGGACGGGCCGGGCGAATCTGGCCGCGTTCTTTTACGAACAGGATGCGTTGATCTTTCTGGTCGCTGTTGACGAAGGAGCGGAAGCGTTGGCGCACTTCGGGGGTGGTCACGGCGGTCTTCCATTCGCATTGGTAGGTGTCGACCACGTGCTGCATCTGGGCTTCCAGCTCGGCGTTGATGCCCAGGCTGTCCTTGATCAACACGTCCTTCAGATAGTCCAGGCCCCCTTCCAGGTTCTCGCGCCAGGTGCTGGTGCGTTGCAGGCGGTCGGCGGTGCGCACGTAGAACATCAGCACACGATCGATCAGCTGGATCAGCTCGGCCTTGCTCAGGTCAGAGGCGAACAGCTCGGCATGGCGAGGCTTCATGCCACCATTGCCACAGATGTACAGGTTCCAGCCCTTTTCGGTGGCGATGACACCGATGTCCTTGCCCTGGGCTTCGGCGCACTCGCGGGTGCAGCCCGACACACCGAACTTGATTTTGTGTGGCGCGCGCAGACCCTTGTAGCGGTTTTCCAGCTCCACCGCCAGGCCCACCGAGTCATCGACGCCATAGCGGCACCAGGTCGAGCCCACGCAGCTCTTGACGGTGCGCAGCGACTTGCCATAAGCGTGACCCGACTCGAAGCCGGCGGCAATCAGCTCTTCCCAGATCGAGGGCAGTTGCTCCACGCGGGCACCGAACAGGTCCACGCGCTGGCCGCCGGTGATCTTGGTGTACAGACCATACTTCTTGGCCACCTGGCCCACGGCGATCAGGCCGTCGGGGGTGACTTCACCACCGGCCATGCGGGGCACGACCGAGTAGGTGCCGTCTTTCTGGATGTTGCCCAGGAAGTAGTCGTTGCTGTCTTGCAGGGCGGCCAGGTCATTCTTCAGCACGAAGTCGTTCCACACCGAAGCCAGGATCGACGCCGCAGTGGGTTTGCAGATGTCGCAGCCCAGGCCCTTGCCGTGCTTGGCCAGCAGCTCATCGAAGGTCTTGATCTGGCCCACGCGGATGAGGTGGAACAGTTCCTGGCGCGAATAGGCGAAGTGCTCGCACAGGTGGTTGTTCACCGCCATGCCTTGCTTCTTCATCTCGGCCTTCATGACCTGGGTGACCAGGGGCACACAGCCGCCGCAGGTGGCCCCCGCCTTGGTGCAGGACTTCAGGTCTGCGATGCTGCTGATGCCCTCGCCTACAGCCTTGCAGATCTGGCCCTTGGTGACGTTGTTGCACGAACAGATTTGCGCCGTTTCTGGCAGGGCATCGGGGCCCAGGCCAGGCTTGGCCTTGCCATCGCTGGAAGGCAGGATCAGGAACTCGGGCTCGGCGGGCAGATCAATGCCGTTGAGGGCCATTTGCAGCAGGGTGCCGTATTCATCGGCATTGCCCACCAGCACGGCGCCCAGCAACTTCTTGCCGTCTTCACTGACCACGATCTTCTTGTAGATCTGCTTGACTTCGTCGGTGTAGTGGAAGGTGCGGCAGTGCGCCGACTTGGCATGCGCGTCGCCAATGCTGGCCACATCTACGCCCATCAGCTTGAGCTTGGTGCTCATGTCGGCGCCCACAAAGGCCACGTCATCCAGACCGGCAATGTGGCGGGCGGCCACGCGGGCCATGTCGTAACCGGGGGCGACCAGACCAAAGGTTTGCTCGTTCCACGACGCGCATTCGCCGATGGCGTAGACATTGCGGTCGCTGGTGCGGCAGTGGCTGTCGATGACCACGCCACCGCGTGGGCCGATGGCCAGCACGCACTGGCGGGCGAGTTCGTCACGGGGGCGAATGCCGGCCGAGAAGACAATCATGTCGGTTTCAAGGTAGCTGCCGTCTTCGAACACCATGCGGTGCTGGTGGTCGGCGCCGTCCACGATCTTCACGGTGCTGCGGCTGGTGTGCACATGCAGGCCCAGCGCTTCGATCTTGGTGCGCAGAACGCGGCCACCGCCTTCATCGACCTGCGCCGCCATCAAGCGGGGGGCGAACTCGACCACGTGGGTGTCCAGGCCGAGGTCGCGCAGCGCCTTGGCGCATTCCAGACCCAGCAGGCCGCCGCCTACGACCACGCCCGTCTTGGAGTGGGCGCCGGCGGCCTTCATGGCCTCCAGGTCTTCGATGGTGCGGTAAACAAAGCAGTTGTGGCGATCGCGGCCGGCCACGGGGGGCACGAAGGGGGTAGACCCGGTGGCCAGCACCAGCTTGTCGTAAGGCAGCTCTTCGCCATCGGCGGTGGTCACGGTTTTGGTGCGGCGCTCAATGGCCACGGCCTTGGCCGCCAGGCGCAGCTTGAAGCCGGTGCGCTCGAAGAAGCCGGGTTCGACCAGTGACAGGTCTTCGGCGGTTTTGCCCGAGAAGAATTCAGAGAGGTGGACGCGGTCGTAAGCAGCGCGCGGCTCTTCGCACAGCACCGTGACTTCGGCGTTTTGCACGCCCGATTCAGCCAGGCTTTCCAGGAATTTGTGGCCGACCATGCCATGACCAATGACGACGATTTTCATGTGAGCTCCTGAGAAGGAATCAAGGTGTGCGCCGCCCTGCGGACCTCAGCCACACACCAACAGAAAACCGCCGTCATTAGCGGAGAAACCTGCCCTCACAGCGTCAGCACTGCGGGGGCGATGAAACTAACGCAAGCCCCATGCCAGCCCCAATCTGCTTCGTGGCGCCAGGTCAGAGGGGGCGGTGTGCGCGTGATTGGGCGCTGAACGTCTTGATCTGGCACAGAACTGGTGCGCTTCGCGCCCCGAGCTGGCGCATCAGGTGCGTGCGCCTGGGCCGATGGCATGTGGCGAGCGCAGCCTCTAAGATGGGAGGTCACTACTTTTCGCCGAGCCGCCATGCAACGCCGACACTTTCTCGCTCACACCGCCTTGTCTTTGTCTGTGCTGGCGGCCATGCGCCAGGCGCATGCGCTGACGCTGGCCGACCTCAGCCAGAAAGACGCCAGCGCCGGAGTGAAGGCGGCCCTGGAAAAGGGCGCCCTGGCGGCCGTGAGCCTGTTGGGACGGCCCGATGGCTTCCTGGGCAACCCGAAGGTGCGCATTCCTCTGCCCGGCCATCTCGAAAAAGCCGCCGATTTCCTGCGCATGGCCGGTCAGGGCCAGAAGGTCGATGAACTGGTCACCACCATGAACCGTGCGGCCGAAACGGCGGTGCCCATGGGCAAAGACCTGCTGGTGGGGGCCGTCAAATCCATGACGGTGGACGATGCCAAGAAAATTCTGGCGGGAGGCGACAACGCCGTCACCACCTTCTTTGCCGACAAGACTCGTGTGCCACTGGGACAGAAGTTCCTGCCGGTGGTGACCGATGCGACGCGTAAGGTGAACCTGGCCAAAGCCTACAACCGCGTGGCGGGTAAGCTGGCCTCGGCTGGCGTGGTGGACGGTCAGCAGGCCAGCATCGAATCGTATGTGACCGGCAAGACCCTGGATGGCCTGTACACCCTGATTGGTGAGGAAGAACGCAAGATTCGACAGGACCCGGTGGGCACCGGCAGCGCCATTCTCAAGAAAGTGTTTGGAGCCCTTTGATGTCTGATTCCTTGGACCAGCTGGCCCAACAGCTCAAGGACTTTGCGCAAGCCCGCGACTGGGGGCAGTTTCATTCGCCGAAGAACCTGGCTTCGGCGCTGATCGTGGAGGCGGGCGAGCTGCTGGAGCATTTCCAGTGGATGACCGAGGCGCAGAGCCGTGACTTGGCGGCCCCGCAGCGCGAAGCCGTCGCGCTGGAAATGGCCGATGTGCTGCTGTACTTGATTCAGATGAGCAACGAGCTGGGCATTGATCTGGTCGATGCCGCCCGTCGCAAGATCGCCATCAACGAGGGGCGGTTTCCGCCCCTGCGTCGAACTGCGGATCAGGCCTGACGGCGACGGCGCAGCACGCCGCCCACGGTGGCCACGCCGATCAGGGCCAGGGCCCAGCTTTCGGGTTCCGGCACGGCAGCCGTTGGCCCGACCACCTGGCCTCGTACGTCACGCGACAGCGATCCGAAGCTCACATCGGTACTGAACCCGGTGGTTTGGAACGTGGCAGCCCCGGCGGTGGCACCTGGCGCAAACACGCTGAAGCCAAACACATGCTTGTCCACATCGAAGTTGCCCGTGCCGGGACCCACGTGAGTCCACAGCACCTCGGTGCCACCATTCAGAACCTGAGCGGTCCAGTTCAGGTTGATGGTATCCAGGAAAGGTGCGTCAGGTACGAAGTCGGTGCTGACCGGGCCGGTGGCCGACACCACGCCTGCCAAGCCGGTCAGACGGATGGTGGCCTCGGTGGCCAGTCCCGGAATGGCGTAGTTGTCGAGCGGGTTGTAGGTCAGCGTGTAGGTCCAGGTGTCTGCCGTGGCGCCGCTGAGGGTGAACTCCACCGCTTGAGACGCGTTGACCGCCAGGGAAGCGGCCAGCGCGACGGCCAGGCGTGTCAGGGGCAGCGATTTGCGCAAGGTCATGAGTCGTTCTCCGTGTGGTTTGTGATGAGGGGACCGGATTGATCTTAGGCAGCGCTTGTGGTGTCCTCAATCCCTAATGCGGTCTGAAAGCATGGTGTCTTGCGCCAAATCAAGTTAGGCTTGTCACCATGTCTTCCTTCCGCCCCATTCAATCTGTCGTCAACGGCGTGCCCACCTCGGACGGCGCCGGCGTCAAACTGACCCGCGTGCTGACGCAGCACCTGCAACGCCGACTCGACCCCTATCTGATGCTCGATGCGTTCGGCAGCGACCAGCCCGATGACTACATTGCCGGCTTTCCCGACCACCCGCACCGCGGGTTTGAAACCATCACCTACATGATTGCCGGGCGCATGCTGCATCGTGACAGCGCAGGCCATGAAGGCTTGCTGGAAAACGGCGGCGTGCAGTGGATGACCGCGGGTCGTGGCGTGATTCACTCCGAGATTCCGCAACAGGAAGAGGGGGTGATGGAGGGGTTTCAGCTGTGGCTGAACCTGCCTTCGCACGACAAGCTGTGCGCGCCCTGGTACCGAGATTTCAAGGCCAGCGAACTGCCCCGCCTGACCACACCCGAAGGGGTGAGCGTGACCGTGATTGCCGGGGAAAGCCACGGCGTGATTGGCGCCGTGCAGCGCGACGGCACCCAACCGCTGTACCTGGACGTGCATCTGCCGGCGGGGGCTTCATTCGAGCAGGCCTTGCCTGCTGAACACAACGCCTTTGTGTATGTGTACCGTGGTGCGGTCGATGTGGCTGGTACGACCTTGCCGGCCCAACGCATGGGCATCTTGCAAAACGGCCCCGAGTTCGATGGCGTTCGCGTGCAGGCGGGTGATCAGCCTGCTCGTGTGCTGTTGATCGCTGGCCAGCCTTTGAACGAACCCATCGTGCAGTACGGTCCGTTCGTCATGAATACGCCCGAGCAGATTCAGCAGGCCTTCAACGACTATCGCGCTGGCCGCTTGGCCTGAGCACAGGAGGCATGATGAAGCTCGCTCGATGGTGTGCCCCCAGGCTGGTCTGGGCTTGGGCGCTTGTCGGTTCTCTGGCTGCGTGTGCGTCTTCGCCTGGGGTTGTGCCCGGCAGCGCGAATGCCGATGGCGAGGTCATTCCGCCTGGCGAAGCCGAGGCCATGGCCGAGGTCACGCGCACGCTTGAGGCCACGGTACAACGCGGGTTCGATCAGGATGGACACGCGTTCCGAGACGCGCACCGCAAAGCCCATGGCTGCGTGCGGGCCACCTGGACCGTGTTGCCCGATCTGCCCCCCGCTCTGGCTCAGGGTTTGTTTGCCCAGCCTGGCCAGTACGACGCTGTCGTGCGGTTTTCGAATGGCTCGGGTCAGAACCAGGACGACGATGCACGCGATGCCCGCGGCATGGCGGTGAAGGTGCGTGGCGTGGCCGGCCCCAAGGTGCTGAACCCGACCCTTCCCGAAGACCGTGACACCCAGGACTTCGTGATGACCCATCACCCCGAGTTCTTCATTCGGGACGCGGCCGAGTACCTGGCGTTCGTGCGCGCCATGGACGGTGGTGGCTGGCACCAAGCCGGCTGGGCCGTGCGGCATCTGTTCGACACCGTGCCTCGCATTCTGGCTTTTACCGGAACACGAATCGACAACCCCTTGCACAGCCGTTACTGGAGCACCACCCCCTCGCGCCTGGGCATGGGCCAGCAAATGAAGTTTTCAGCCCAACCGTGCGCTGCCAGCCAGTTTGACACCGCAGCGGACAGTGCCAACCACACCCGCGATCGCCTCGGCGAGAACCTGTTTCGACACCTCAGTGAAGGCCCGGCCTGCTTTGACTTCATGGTTCAGCGGCGCCTCGTGCCCGAGCACATGCCCATTGAAGACCCCACCGTGCCCTGGCTGGAATCCGAATCTGCCTTCGTGCGGGTGGCCACCCTGGACATACCTGTTCAGGTTCCAGACCAAGGCAGTGGCTGTGAAAACCTGTCGTTTTCGCCCTGGCACAGCCTGGTCGCGCACCAACCGCTGGGCGGCATTTCTCGGATGAGAAAGACCGTGTACGAGTCGACCTCAGCCTTGCGGCATCGCCTCAATCAGACGACCCGCTGACGGTCTGCTGGCTGCAGCCCGTGAGGTAGCTGTGAACGGCCAGATGCACCTCGGTGCGCAAGGCCTGGCGATCCAGCTCAGGCCCCAGGGTCAACAGATTCTGGGTGACCCAGCCGTACACGAGGCTGTGCACCATGCGCGCCATCGCCGGCAGGCGTGCAGCATCAGGGGCGTCGCTGGCGGCTGCCAGTGCCTGCGTCCACAGCTCGACAAACTGGTCGTAGTGCTTGCGATAGACCTCGGGGGTGGACACCTGGCGCTCCAACATGAACAAGGCGGCCCATGACACGGCATCGCCCAGAACCTGATCAACCTGGGCATCGATCAAGGCCGGCACCAGCGTTTTCAAGGGCTGGCCTTTGTGCCGCTCGGTGCAGGCACTCAAGGCCTGCGCCAGCCCTTTGACACGCAAGTGGATGGTCAAGGCTGCCAAGGCTTCCTTGTTGGCCACGTACTCGTAAAACGTGCCAATGCCCACGCCCGCCACAGCGGCCACTTCGCGCACGGTGACACCGCCGTATCCCTTGTCGATCAAAACCCGAACAAAGGCCTCCTGAAGCGCCTCGGAACTGGCGCGCGCACGCGACTGCCTCGGCTTGCGACGCGTGGCTGGCAAAACCCGAACACCTTCTGAGGCCATTTTTCCTAGACTGTGACAACGAACAGCAACAAGCCCGACGAGGCAGGCGGAGACAAGCATGACCTGGCAAACCCACCAGATTCACAACCAGTTTGACGAACTCAAAGACTACAACCTTTTGAGCACCGATGCCCCCTTGCAGGAGGCGCTGGCACGTGCGGGGGCGCAGCCTTTTGTCGAGCAGCTCGCCCAGTATGGCGCCACCCTGGGCCGGGCCGAGACCTACACCCTGGCCGACCAGGCCAATCGCTACACGCCCGAGTTCAAGCCGTTTGACGGCCGAGGCCGTCGCCTCGACCAGGTCGAGTTCCACCCCAGCTGGCACACGCTGATGGCCCTGTATCGCGAGCAGGGCCTCATCGACCTGCCCTTCAGCGACACCCGTGCCGGGCGTTGGTCGGCGTGGGCGGCCGGGTTCTTCCTGCACAGCCAGATCGAAGCCGGCACCATGTGCCCGGCCACCATGACGCAGGCGGCCATTCCCGTCATCGAGCGCGAGCCCGCCTTGTGGGCGGCCCACAAAGACCAGCTCTACAGCCGGGCCTACGATGCGCGTGACCTCCCCATGGCACAAAAGCAGTCGATCTGGATCGGCATGGGCATGACGGAAAAGCAAGGCGGCTCGGACGTGCGGGCCAACACCACGCAGGCCACCCCCGTGGGCGCCGGTGGGCGCGGCGGGGAATACACCTTGCGCGGCCACAAGTGGTTCTTCTCGGCCCCCATGTGCGATGCCCACCTGGTGGTGGCCAAAACCGCCGATGGCGCGCCCACCTGCTTCTTTGTGCCGCGCTGGCGCCCGGATGGCAGCAAGAACCCGGTGCAGGTGCAACGCCTCAAGGGCAAGGTGGGCAACCGCAGCAACTCCAGCAGCGAAGTCGAGTTCCAGGATGCCTACGGCATCATGATGGGCGAGGAAGGCCGAGGCATTCCCACCATCATCGAAATGGCGTCGTACACCCGCTTGAACTGCGTGGTGGGCAGTGCCGCCATGGTGCGCCAGGGGCTGGTCCAGGGCCTGGCCTACACCCGACAGCGTGAGGCCTTTGGCAAGCGCCTGGTGAACCAGCCGCTGATGCGTGCGGTACTGACCGACCTGGCCCTGGAAAACGAGGCCAATGTGGTCTTGATGATGCGCCTGGCCCAGGCCTACGAGCGCGGCGATGACCCCACCGAGCGCGCCTGGAAGCGGGTGATGACGCCGGCAGCGAAGTTCTGGGTCTGCAAGCGCGCGGTCGAGCTGACGGGCGAGACCATGGAAGTGTTCGGTGGCAATGGCTATGTGGACGACGGCATCATGGGCCGCCTGTTCCGAGAAGCGCCGGTGAACTCGATCTGGGAAGGCTCAGGCAACGTGATGTGCCTGGACGTGATGCGTGCGATTGGCCGCGACCCCGCTTCGGCCATGACTCTGCTGGAAGAGCTGGGCACCGCGGGTGGCGATGACCCCCGCATCCGCGCCGAACTCAAGGGCCTGCAAGCCATGCTGGCCGAGCCGCCCGAGCACCTGGAGGCCTTGGGCCGACGCTTCACCGAGCGCCTGGCCCTGGTGGCTCAGGCCTGCCTGCTGCGCCAGCATGCGCCTGCCTTCGTGGCCGACGCGTTTGTGCAGACCCGACTCGATCCCTATTGGGGCCGCATCGTCGGCAGCCTCGACATCCGCCATCTGGCCGTCGATGCCATTCTGTCGCGGGCCTATCCGGCCTGAGCCGCAGTGGGCGCGGCGGGTGAGTTCGCTGTGCATCAAGGTCCGGCGCGGGGTTTGGTGATCCAATAAGGCACCGTCCCTGCACGCCCGCCCTTGTCTGCCATGTCCCTCACCACGCTCCATACGGCTTCGGCCAGTTTCGAATCAGCCCGTCAGGTGGATGTGTTGCCTGCGGGCCATCGTGGGCAGCGTTTGCATGGGCACAGCTTTGTGGCGCGCATTCGGGCCGATCTGCCTCAGGGCTGGGGGCCCTATCCAGGGGCACAGGTAACCCAGTTGGCGGCGCGGCTTCAGGGCTGTACCGACCAGCTCGACTACCGCTTGCTCAACGAGGTGTTGCCGTCGCCTTCCGATGAAAACCTGGCGCGCTGGCTGCGCGACCAGTTGCTGGCGCAGCAGGTGCCAGGGCTGGAGCAAGTGGGCATTCAAAGCACCACCGACCAAGGTGTGGATCTGGATCGACATGACCAGGCCCATGTCTGGCGGCGCTATCGTTTCCAGTCGGCCCACAAGCTGCCGAATGTGCCGCTGGGCCACAAGTGCGGGCGTTTGCATGGCCACGGCTTCGAGGTCATCTTGCATGCGAACCAGGATGCAGGCGGACGCGACATCAGCATCGACTACGACCACCTCGACGAAGTCTGGGCGCCCTTTCACTACCAGTTGCACCACCGCTATCTGAACGACATCGAGGGCCTGAGCAACCCCACCAGCGAAGTCCTGGCCGGCTGGTTGTGGGAACGGCTCAAGCCCGTGCTGCCGGAGCTGTCATGGGTGACGGTGTACGAAACCGGCTCGTGCGGAGCCAATTTCAACGGGCACGACTACCGCATCTGGAAGGAAATGACTCTGGACAGCGCCCTGGTGCTCAAGCAGGCGCCGGCAGGCGACGCCTTGGCCCAGGTGCATGGCCACACCTACACCCTGCGCCTGCACCTGTCGGCGCCGCTGGATCAGGTCATGGGCTGGACGGTGGACTTCGGTGATGTGAAGGCCCTGTTCAAGCCCATCTTCAAGATGCTGGACCACCAACCGCTGCACGAGATCGCTGATCTGGCCGATTGCGATGCCGCGTCGATTGCGCACTGGATCTTGCACAAGGCGCGGGTGGTGCTGCCCCAGGTGGATCGGGTTGATCTGTACGAAACCCGGGGCTGCGGGGCCTTGGCCCTGGTGGGCCAGGAAGGTCCGGCGCTGCCGATTTGAACGCGCTCAGTGATCGCGCTCAATGACCGCGCTTGCGGTAGATCGAGGGCTTGACCATCTGCAGCTGGTCGGTCACCCCATGCAGGCTTTCCGAGTGGCTGATGATGAAATAGCCGCCGGGCTTGAGGCGATCAAGCAAGCGGTTGACCACCTGCTGCTTGGTTTCGGCATTGAAATAGATCATCACATTGCGCAGGAAGATCACATCGAACACACCCACATTGGGTAGTTGGGTGTTGAGGTTGATCTGCTCGAACTGAATGCGGCTGCGCAAGGCCTTGTCCACCGTGAACCAGCCGTCCTGGCTACCAATGCCCTTGAGGCAATACTGCGTGCGGTACACCTTGGGGATGTCTTGTGCATCTTCCACCGGGTAAAGGCCCTTTTGTGCGGTGGCCAGCACGCGGGTACTGATGTCGGAAGCCAGGATCTCGAAGCGCGTGTGCCCCAGTGCCTGGGCCAGTGTCATCGCGATCGTGTAAGGCTCTTCGCCTGACGAGCACGCCCCGCTCCAGACGCGCAAGGGGCTGGCACTGGACATTTCCGGCACGATGGTGTCGGCCAGAAACTCGAAGTGCTTGGGTTCACGAAAGAAGAAGGTTTCGTTGGTGGTCAGCAGGTCCACCGCCATCTGCCGCTCTTTCGGATCCTGGCTGACCATGCGGTAGTAGTCGCCAAACGTGTCCAGCCCGTGCTGTGCCAGACGCTTGGCCAGTCGGCCGCTGACCAGGGGCTTCTTCGCATCGCTCATGTGAATGCCGGCGGCATCGAAGATGAGCTGACGAAAACCGTTGAATTCCTTGTCGGTGAGAACGGGCAGCATGGTGTGGCTCAGTGTTCCAAGGGGGCGGGCGCGCGGCTGACGTCGCCCAACAGGGTGATTTCTTCGACCGACAGCACCTTGCCCAGATTCAGCAAGATGACGAAGTTGCCGTTGACCTTGGCCATGCCGTCGATGAAGTCGGCGCGAATGCGGGTACCAAAGCTGGGTGCAGGCTCGACGTTGCTGCTGTCGATCTGGCGCACGGCGCTGACGGAGTCGACCACGATGCCCAGGACATGGGTATCGGTCTCGGATTCCACCTCCAGGATGACCACGCACGTGCGGCGAGAGATCTCGGTGCGGCCACGCCCGAACCGGGCGTTGAGGTCGATGACCGGGACCACGGCGCCGCGCAGGTTGATCACGCCGCGGATGAAGTCCGGCATCATCGGCACGGTGGTGACGTTGCCATACTCGATGATCTCGCGCACCCGCAGGGTGCCAACGGCAAACAGTTCCTTGCCAAGGCTGAAGATCAGGTACTGGCTGATCATGTTGGTGCGGGGCTGCGTGGTCGGTGTCGATGTGCTTGGGGTGGCGGTGCTCATGGGTTTCACTCCTCGAACTTCACGAACTCATGAGACTCGGCGCTGGCCACGGTTTGCTTGCGTGACGAACGCGACGAGGCGCTGGGCTTGTTGCTGTGGGCTTTGCCGCCGCGTGGGGGCGTGGCGACCGCAGCACCCCGTGCAGCACGGTGAATCGCTTGCTGGGCCGTTGCGGCCTGGTGCAGCGTGGCGCTGGTGGTGAAGAAGTTCATCAGTTCCTGCAGTTGTTCGGCTTGGCCACTCATTTCTTCGGCCGTGGCGGCCAATTCTTCAGAGGCACTGGAGTTTTCCTGGGTGAGTTGCGACAACTGAGTCAGGGCGATGTTGATCTGGCCGATGCCGGTCGATTGCTCGTCGGAAGCCGAGGTGATTTCCTGCACCAGGTCCGAGGTCTTGCTGATCGAGGGCACGATCGCGTCGAGCAGGTTGCCGGCGCGTTCTGCCAGGGACACGCTGGACTTGGCCACTTCACCAATTTCCTGGGCCGCTTCCTGGCTGCGTTCGGCCAGCTTGCGCACTTCTTCTGCCACCACGGCGAAGCCCTTGCCATGTTCGCCGGCTCGTGCGGCTTCGATGGCCGCGTTCAGCGCCAGCAGGTTG
>NZ_DASUIN010000011.1:0-33691 GCF_036273115.1 Aquabacterium sp. | reverse complement strand
TGGTGATGCCTGGTGACAACGTGTCGATCACCGTCAAGCTGATCGCCCCGATCGCTATGGAAGAAGGTCTGCGCTTCGCTATCCGTGAAGGCGGTCGTACCGTCGGCGCCGGCGTCGTTGCCAAGATCATCGAGTAATTTGCATGACACCTGCCCGCTTGCGGCACTGCCGAGGCGGGCATCTCTCATCGCTCTTTAATTGAAGGAAGTGTCATGGCACAACAGAAGATCCGCATCCGCCTGAAGGCTTTCGACTACAAGCTGATCGACCAATCGTCCGCTGAAATCGTCGAAACCGCCAAGCGCACTGGCGCCATCGTCAAGGGCCCCGTGCCCCTGCCGACCCGTCTGCAACGTTTCGACATCCTGCGTTCGCCCCACGTCAACAAGACGTCGCGCGACCAGTTCGAAATCCGCACTCACCAGCGCCTGATGGACATCGTTGATCCTACCGACAAGACAGTTGACGCTTTGATGAAGCTCGACCTGCCTGCCGGCGTGGACGTCGAAATCAAGCTGCAGTGATGCAGTTTCGGGCCCCTTGCGGGGTTCGATATTGAAGCCGCCTTCGGGCGGCTTTTTTCATGCTGGGGTGCATGGGTGCTTGCGCCGCAGGGGCTGCTTTGATATGATCGCAGGCTTTCCCGTAATGGGTGGCTTGCGCATTGCCTAATTTTTAAGCAGTTCGTGGTCGCCTGGCGCAGGAATCCCCAGGTGAAAGCCATGCTTGTAAAGGTGGATTTCGCCGAAAGAGTCGGCCCGGCCAATCGATGTCGGGCTTGTGTAAAAGGCCCCCGTACGTCAAACCTACGGGGCTGGAGAAAAAAATGAGTCTTAGCAACCGTCTCGGATTGCTGGGCCGCAAGGTGGGCATGATGCGCATCTACACAGACGACGGCGATGCCGTGCCTGTGACGGTGCTGGATGTGTCCAACAACCGCGTGACCCAGGTCAAAACCGTTGAGACCGACGGCTACACCGCCCTCCAAGTGGTGTTCGGTGCGCGCAAAGCATCGCGCGTGACCAAGCCCGAAGCTGGCCATCTGGCCAAAGCAGGCGTGGAAGCTGGTGAAATCACCCGCGAATTCCGTGTCGCCCCTGAAGTGGCTGCTGAATACAAGGCTGGTAGCACCATCGCTCCCGCTGCCCTGTTCCAGGCTGGTCAACTGGTTGACGTGCAAGGCACTTCGATCGGTAAGGGCTTCACCGGTACCATCAAGCGCCACAACTTCGGTTCGCAACGTGCTTCGCACGGTAACTCGCGTTCGCACAATGTTCCTGGTTCCATTTCGATGGCTCAGGATCCTGGTCGCGTGTTCCCCGGCAAGCGCATGTCTGGTCACATGGGTGACGAGACCGTGACCACGCAAAACCTCGACATCGTGCGCGTTGACGAAGCTCGTCAACTGCTGCTGGTCAAGGGTGCCGTGCCCGGCTCGAAGGGTGGCTTTGTCACCGTTCGTCCCGCTGTCAAGGTCAAAGTGAAGAAAGGAGCTAACTGATGGCCCAGCTCGAGCTCCTGAATGAACAGGGTCAGGCTGCTTCCAAGGTTGAAGCTTCCGACACCGTGTTCGGCCGTGAGTACAACGAAGCTCTGATTCACCAGATCGTCGTTGCTTACCAAGCCAATGCCCGTCAAGGTACCCGCGCTCAGAAAGACCGCGAAACCGTCAAGCACACCACCAAGAAGCCCTGGCGCCAAAAGGGCACCGGTCGTGCTCGCGCTGGTATGTCTTCCTCGCCTCTGTGGCGTGGGGGCGGTCGGATTTTCCCGAACAGCCCTGACGAAAACTTCACCCACAAAGTCAACAAGAAGATGTATCGCGCCGGTATGGCCGCCATCTTCTCGCAGCTGGCTCGCGAAGGCCGTCTGGCCGTGGTGGATTCGATCGCTGTCGAAGCCCCCAAGACCAAGCTGCTGGCTGCCAAGCTGAAGGCCATGAACCTGGACCACGTCCTGGTCATCGCTGACACCGTGGACGAAAACCTGTTCCTGGCCGCTCGCAACCTGCCCAATGTGCTGGTCGTTGAGCCCCGTTACGCCGATCCCCTGTCCCTGGTCTTCTACAAGAAGGTTCTGGTGACCAAGGGTGCGATCGCCAAGCTGCAGGAGATGTTCGCATGAGCACTCTGAAATTCGATGAAAGCCGCCTGCTGAAGGTGCTGGTCGCTCCGATCATTTCGGAAAAGGCCACTGCCGCCGCTGAAGAGCGCGGCCAAGTGCTGTTCAAGGTGCTGCGCGACGCCACCAAGCCCGAGATCAAGGCCGCTGTTGAGCTGCTGTTCAAGGTCGAAGTGAAGTCGGTGCAAGTCCTGAACCAGAAGGGCAAAGTCAAGCGTTTCGGTGGCCGTGTTGGCCGTCGTGACCACGCCAAGAAGGCCTTCGTGGCTCTGAAGGATGGTCAAGAGCTGAACTTCTCCGGGGAGGCTGCGTAATCATGGCCGTCGTCAAACTGAAACCGACTTCGCCTGGCCGTCGTGGCGTGGTGAAGGTCGTTCACAAGCACCTGCACAAGGGCGCGCCTGAGGCTTCGCTGGTCGAGCCACAGAAGCAAAAGGCTGGCCGTAACAACAACGGTCACATCACGATGCGCCACAAGGGCGGTGGTCACAAGCACCACTACCGCGTGGTTGACTTCGTGCGCAACAAGGATGGCATCCCCGCGAAGGTGGAACGCATCGAGTACGACCCCAACCGTACGGCTCACATCGCTCTGGTGTGCTATGCCGACGGCGAGCGTCGTTACATCATCGCTCCTCGTGGCCTGGTTGCCGGTGCTACCGTGATCAGCGGCTCTGAAGCCCCGATCAAGGCTGGTAACACCCTGCCGATCCGCAACATCCCCGTGGGTTCGACCATCCACAACATCGAACTGCAACCCGGCAAGGGCGGCCAAATGGCTCGTTCGGCTGGTACCTCCGCTGTTCTGATGGCCCGTGAAGGCACCTACGCTCAGGTTCGCCTGCGCTCCGGTGAAGTTCGCAAGGTTCACATCGAGTGCCGCGCGACCCTGGGTGAAGTGAGCAACGAAGAGCACAGCCTGCGTCAATACGGCAAGGCCGGTGCCATCCGCTGGAAGGGTATCCGTCCGACCGTTCGTGGCGTGGCCATGAACCCGGTTGATCACCCGCACGGTGGTGGCGAAGGTCGTACCGGCGAAGGTCAAGTCCCCGTGTCCCCATGGAACACGATGACGAAGGGCTATCGCACCCGCAACAACAAGCGCACGCAAACGTTCATCGTTTCGCGTCGCAAGAAGTAAGAGGTAGGCTGAAATGGCTCGTTCTCTGAAAAAGGGTCCCTTTGTGGATCATCACCTGCTGGCCAAGGTCGAGAAGGCTGTCGAAACAAAAGACAAGAAGCCCGTCAAGACCTGGTCGCGTCGTTCGACCATCCTGCCTGAGTTCATTGGCCTGACCATTGCTGTGCACAACGGCAAGCAGCACGTGCCCGTGTACATCCAGGACCAGATGGTTGGCCACAAGCTCGGCGAGTTCGCCCTGACCCGTACTTTCAAGGGTCACCCAGGCGACAAGAAAGCCAAGAAATAAGGAGCAGCGACGATGGAAACCAAAGCAATCGTTCGCGGCGTTCGCCTCTCTTGTGACAAGGGTCGTCTGGTTGCAGACATGATCCGTGGCAAGAAGGTTGACCAAGCCCTCAACATCCTGACGTTCACTCAGAAGAAGGCTGCCGGCATCATCAAGAAGGCACTGGAATCTGCGATCGCCAACGCCGAGCACAATGACGGCGCTGACATCGACGAACTGAAGGTCAAGACCATTTATGTGGAGCAAGGCACCACTCTGAAGCGTTTCACCGCCCGTGCTAAGGGCCGTGGTAACCGCATCAGCAAGCCGACCTGCCACATCTATGTGACCGTGGGCAACTAAGCGAGAGGCTGAACATGGGACAGAAAATCCACCCAACCGGCTTCCGCCTGGCCGTCACCCGCAACTGGGCATCGCGTTGGTACGCTACCAACCGTCAATTCGCCTCGATGCTGGCTGAAGACCTGGAAGTCCGCGAATTCCTGAAGAAGAAGCTGAAGAACGCGGCTGTGTCGCGTATCTTGATCGAGCGTCCCGCCAAGAGCGCACGTATCACCATTTTCTCGGCTCGTCCGGGCGTGGTGATCGGCAAGAAGGGCGAAGACATCGAAAACCTGAAGGCTGAACTGGCCAAGCGCCTGAACGTGCCGGTCTCGGTGAACATCGAAGAAGTGCGCAAGCCTGAAGTCGATGCTCAGCTGATCGCCGACTCGATCACGCAGCAGCTGGAAAAGCGCATCATGTTCCGTCGCGCCATGAAGCGTGCGATGCAGAACGCCATGCGTCTGGGCGCTCAAGGTATCAAGATCATGTCGTCCGGTCGTCTGAACGGCATCGAAATTGCTCGTACCGAGTGGTACCGCGAAGGCCGCGTGCCTCTGCACACCCTGCGTGCTGACATCGATTACGGCTTCTCCGAAGCCCACACCACTTACGGTGTGATCGGTGTGAAGGTCTGGGTCTACCGTGGTGACCGTCTGGCTAACGGCGAAGCCCCTGTGCTCAAGGGTGACGACCGTGAAGACGATCGCCGCAACCGTCGCGGTCCTCGTAGCGATCGTCCTAACGATCGTCGTGGTCCTCGTGGCGGCCGTGGTGCCCCTCGCGCTGACGGCGCGCCTGCAGATGGCAGCGACAAGCCTGCCGTGGCTGCTGACGCCAAGCGCGTTCGCAAGGCAGCTCCTGCTGCTGAAGCGAAAGGAGAATAAACATGTTGCAACCTAATCGTCGCAAGTTCCGTAAGGAGCACAAGGGCCGTAACACGGGTGTTGCCACCCGTGGCGCCGATGTGTCCTTTGGTGATTTCGGCCTGAAGGCAACCGAGCGCGGCCGCCTGACCTCGCGTCAGATCGAAGCTGCTCGTCGTGCCATCTCTCGTCACGTCAAGCGTGGTGGCCGTATCTTCATCCGCGTGTTCCCCGACAAGCCCATTTCCAACAAGCCCGCAGAAGTGCGTATGGGTAACGGTAAGGGTAACGTCGAGTACTACGTGGCTGAGATCACCCCTGGCAAGGTCCTGTACGAAATCCAGGGCGTGCCTGAGGCACTCGCTCGCGAAGCGTTCACGCTGGCTGCTGCCAAGCTGCCGCTGAGCACCACGTTCGTCGGCCGTCAGTTCGGCCTCTGATCCAGGCGCTAAGGAGAAAGTTATGGCGAAAGCCTCTGAACTGCGCGCCAAGGATGTGGCCGCACTGGAAACCGAAATCAAAGATCTGTTGAAGTCGCACTTCAATCTGCGTATGCAGCGCGCGACCCAGCAGCTCAATGACACCTCGGCACTGGGTAAGACTCGTCGCGACATCGCTCGTGCGAAGACCATCCTGGCTGAGAAGAAGCAAGGAGCCGCCAAATGACGGAAGCTCAAACTAAGGTCGTCCGTTCGTTGGTCGGCAAAGTCGTCAGCGACGCCCGTGACAAGACTGTGACCGTTCTGGTCGAACGTCGCGTCAAGCACGAGCTGTACGGCAAGATCGTGGCCAAGAGCCGCAAGTACCATGCTCACGACGAGAACAACGAGTTCAAGTTGGGTGACGTGGTCGAGATCACGGAAAGCCGTCCTCTGTCCAAGACCAAGACCTGGGTGGTCTCGCGTCTGGTTGAGAAGGCTCAAGCGGTCTGATCCAAGGGTTCTGACCCTGACCGCAGCGGGGGTTTGCTCCTGCTGTCGGTAGCGAAACCGGTCTCCAGTCATACTGGCGACCGGTTTTTTTATGCGCTAACGAGGAGCCCACATGATCAAAGTCGGAGACACTTTCCCAGACGCCACGCTGTTCGAATACATTGAAGTTGAAGGCAATGGTTGCAGCTTGGGTCCTAACCCGGTCAAGGTGGCTGACAGCCTGAAGGGGAAGACCGTTGCGATTTTTGGTTTGCCTGGCGCCTACACCCCAACCTGTTCGGCTCAGCATGCCCCCGGTTACATTGCCAAGGCGGCGGAGTTCAAAGCGGCTGGCGTGGATGAGATCTGGTGCGTTTCGGTGAACGACGCGTTTGTCATGGGCGCCTGGGGGCGTGAGTTGGGTGCGGCAGGCAAGGTTCGCATGATGGCTGACGGCAGCGCTCAATTGGCCAAGGCCACCGGGCTCACCCTGGATCTCACCGACAAGGGCTTGGGTCTTCGTTCTGGCCGCTATTCCTTGTTGGTGAAGGACGGAGTGGTGGTGACCTTGAACAATGAGCAGGGCGGTGGGTTCGCCGTCAGCGACGCCGATACATTGCTCAAGCAAGCCCAGTCCCTGTGATCGGCTCAGCTTGACGGTTGCGCTCGGTGCAATCGGAGTAAAAAAAGCCCGGCATGCCGGGCTTTTTTGTTTGTGGTCAGGAAGGACGGGGTCGGTGTGCGATCAAGAAGCCTTGGCAGCAAGTTCCCTGTGACCCATCGTGTGCTGGTCTACCAGTAGTGCTGCAGGCCGGCCATGCATTCGCGTTGCGTGCCTTGGTCTTCACGCGCTCTCCATTGGCATTGAAGAACGACGTTGTTTTGGCCGTTGAGCTTCCAACGCTGGTCCAATCGTGCCCCCGATTCTGCCGGTTGGGCTGCCAAGGACGCCCGGCCATATAGCTCAGCCTGCACGCGCCATGTGGGTGTGATGTCCCACAACAGGCCGGCCGCCATCCCTGTGCCCGCCGCAAACTTTTCCTTCGGCAACGCGGGGTCCAGCCAAAGCTGGTTATCGAGAA
The DNA here is from genome assembly GCF_036273115.1 of Aquabacterium sp. Taxonomy (GTDB): domain Bacteria; phylum Pseudomonadota; class Gammaproteobacteria; order Burkholderiales; family Burkholderiaceae_C; genus Aquabacterium. Next base: position 26,960 of record NZ_DASUIN010000011.1, on the reverse strand, counting down.
AGGCATATCCCATGACGCTGCGGCCGGCATTGAGCTCGACCGCCCAGCCAGGGCCGCCGTTGATTTCTGCGGCCAGTTTGCGCTGTTGCGTATGCAGGGCCCCACGTGGTGCCCAGCTGCGGGTGAGCCCGAAGCGAACACGCCAGGACCGAGCCGACATCAGGCCGTCGTAAGGGCTGAGTGACACGATGTCGACGGGGGTGAGTCGTTCGAGTTGCAGGCCCCCATTTTCGGTCTTGCTCAGTTCCAGCCTGAAAAATTGAATGGCCGAGCCGCGCTGGAAGCCCTCTTCCGGATCAAGGAGGTCGTGGTACGCCGGGCGGGCGTTGATCTGAAGTGTGGCCTGGCCGTTGCGTTGTCCGGTCAGAACGTCAAGTCGCGCGGTGCCGTGACCGGCCTGGGGCGGGGTGATCGGTGTTGGGACCTCAATCGTCGCGCCAGCGGGCAACGAGGCGCGAGCGCTGAGCAGTTGCATGCGCCGAGACTGGACAAGGGGCCCCAGATCGCGTTGCGTGGCGTCGTAAGCCAGGTACCGTTCAGACACCTCGAGCATGCGCGCGCGTATGCCCGCATCGGGCTCACTGGCCAGCAGCGACTCAACGGGTTGCTGGCCCAGCGCCAGTTGTTTGGCAGTGCGCGCTCGTTCGGGCCCGATCAACTCGGCGCGATACCGCAGTTCGGTGCTGTTGGAGGCACGATAGTGTGTGCGTCTGAGCAGGCCGGGCGTTTCGGTGACGGCGCGGACGGTGTCAATCGGAATGGCTCGCCAGGTGAATTGGTCGGTTAAGCGCAGGCCTGGGCGGGCGGCGTCCAGCAGCGCCAGAAGGTGATACGAGCAGTTTTCGTCGAAGAAAAAATAGTCGAAGCGTGTGGGGCCCAGCTCCCAGGCATGGGCCAGCAGGCGGTTCATTTCCTGCGCTGACAAATTCAGGTCGTACTCCCAGATGTCGCGGTTTTCGAGGTCGTTGTAGTCGCGAATCCGGAGGTAGTAAGGTGAATTGGTGAACTGGCCAGGGTAAAGGCCCATCAGGCCTTTGAACGCAAAGGCCAGCCCCTCGGCTTCGTTGCCGTTGGCCGCGTAGTTGATGGCGTAGGACAGCAGTGGGTTATGGGCGCTGCCATTGGGCCCGGCGGGGGGATCGAGCCGCAGGAAGGTGTGCCCATACATGGACGCCGGGCTATTGAGATACGCGGCAGGAAACACCAAGGTGGCGCTGACTGCATTGAGGCCGCTGCGCCACTGATCGTAGCGCTGGCACGTTGGCTTGGGCAGGAGGCTGGGGTCAAACGAGAGTGTCTCGTTCAGCCACTCGTAGCGACCGATGAAGCGGCAACTGGCAGTCTGCTCGAGCGCACGGGCAGGCGTGGGGTCGAAGAACGCTGCCAGAGTCGCTTGAAGCTCTGCTTCGGGGTCAGTTGCGCCTTCTGGGCTGTTGAAGAAGTCTGCATCATCCGCCAGACTGCGATCGGTCCGGGTCAGCGGGTGAACCTTGTAATGCAGCAGGGCTCGCCACGCATCACTTTGGGCGAGCTTCAAGCTCTTGGTGCGGGCTTGCAGTGAAGCGAGGTATTGCGCCTGTGCGGGGGAGAGTTCTGCGGCCTGAAGCGGCGTGGCAGCCAGGGGCAGCAAGCAGGCGGCAATCAACGGGGCCGCAAGGGACCGCAGGCGACGGGTTGGCATGGCAAAGACAGCGCGGACACAAAAGAATATGCCCAGCCAGGCTGGGCATAGGGGCGCAGGAGATGAGGTGCTGACGCCGCGCGCCAGCCCCATCGCTCGCGATTAGATCAGGGCAGCGTAGCCAGCCAGACGTTCGTTGGCAGCCAGCACTTCCTTCAGGTTGGCAGCAACGTTGTCGTTGGCAAACACGGTGCCAAAGTTCGACTTGATGGCGGCGGCGAAAGCGGCGCGGTCGTCAGCCTTCACGCCCATCACGGAAGCCAGGGCGTCCAGGTTTTCGCCTTGACCTGCAGCGGCGTCACGGGCCAGGGCCACGCGGCTGCCATCGATGAACATGGAGATCTTCCAGCTGGAGGAGACCACGCCGTCTTGGGTGCAGCCAGAGGTGCCGAAGGTGATGCCGAAGGTTTGGTTACCCGAGGTGCCGTTGGTGGTGGCTGCCAACACTTGGGGAGCCACGCCCTTTTGGCCGTTGAACAGAGCAGAGCCCCAGCCGCAACCCACGTTGTTTTGGGCCATGGCAGAGCCGGCAGCGATCATCAAAGCGGCAGCAACAAATTTCTTCATGAATATCCTCCTGTGAAAGCGCAGGCCAGCGCAAAATTAATTCCAACTGCAAAACAGCAGTCAAGCCTCGGTCCATTCTAAGGAGGCGAATATGACAGGAACAGCGCCTGCGCGGTTTTGTTTCTAGCGGGCAACAGCCCTTTGGTGGGGATTGACTTACCGGGGCTTGAGGTTCACGCTTGTAGATTCGGCGAAGGCCGTGATACATTAACTTCATGACCCAGGCTTGCTTTTACTTTTGGCACTTTCAACTCCCGACCGAAACCGGCGCAGGAGTGGCTAGCGCTTAAGCAAACCACCAAACACCCTGAAAACCGCCGGTTCACCCCGGCGGTTTTTTTTCGACAACTTTCCACCGCCCGCAACAGGAAGTCTCATGTCTGCCAAATCCAGTGCCTCGACCGGCTGGGTGCCTCCCGCCGATAAAACCTCGCAAACCGACGACGAACGCATTCGCAACGTGACGCCGCTGCCCCCTCCCGAGCACCTGATTCGCTTCTTCCCGATTCGCGGCACGCCCGTGGAAACGCTGGTAGCTGACACCCGCAAGGCGATTCGCAAGATCATCCATGGCAAGGACGACCGTCTGCTGGTCATCATTGGCCCTTGCTCGATTCACGACCCTGCGGCTGCGATCGAATATGGTCGAAAGCTGTTGGCCCTGCGTGAGCAATACAAGGACACGCTGGAAGTGGTGATGCGGGTGTACTTCGAGAAGCCCCGCACCACCGTGGGCTGGAAGGGACTGATCAACGACCCGTATCTGGATGAGTCGTACAAGATTGACGAAGGCCTGCGCATGGCCCGTCATCTGCTGCTGGAGATCAACCGCATGGGCATGCCGGCGGCCAGCGAGTTCCTGGACGTGATTTCGCCGCAGTACATTGGCGACCTGATTTCCTGGGGCGCCATTGGGGCGCGCACCACCGAGAGCCAGATTCACCGTGAACTGGCTTCCGGCATCAGCGCCCCGATCGGCTTCAAGAACGGCACGGATGGCAACATCAAGATTGCCACCGACGCGATTCAATCGGCTTCGCGCCCCCACCACTTCCTGTCGGTGCACAAGAATGGCCAGGTCGCCATTGTGGAAACGGGCGGCAACCCCGATTGCCACGTGATTCTGCGCGGCGGCAAGGCGCCCAACTACGATGCCGAGAGTGTGGCTGCGGCTTGCAAGGATCTGGAGGCCGCCAAGTTGCATCCGTCGCTGATGGTCGACTTCTCGCACGCCAACAGCTCGAAGCAACACGAGCGTCAGGTGGTGGTCGCGCAAGACATCGCCGCTCAAGTTTCGGGTGGCTCCAAGCAGGTGTTTGGCGTGATGGTGGAAAGCCATCTGTGCGCGGGCGCTCAGAAGTTCACGCCAGGCAAGGATGATCCCGCGAAGCTGACCTATGGTCAGTCGATCACCGATGCGTGCATTGGTTGGGACGATTCCGAGAAGGTGCTGGAGATCTTGTCCGGCGCCGTCAAGGCCCGTCGCGCTCGTTGAGATGGGCGGTCAGGCGCGATTCAGGTTTGAATTCCGCGCCTGATGTTGAACGCCTAATCGGCGCTGGTCGTCCACCGAGCGTGGGCGACGATCAGGGTGGTGGCCAGCAGGGCGAGCCACCAGCCCTGCCCTTGGATGCCGGTGTGATCGAGCATCCAGCCGCTGATGATGGGGCCGAGTGCCCCGCCCAGTGTGTACGACGCGATCATGGCCGAGGTGCCCGCCAGGGCAGATGAGTCGGCAAAGTCGTGTGCCACGCGGATCATGCTGAGGGTGTAGAGCGCCCCGCCGACCGCGCCCCAGGTGGCTGCGCAAAACCAGATCAGCCAAGGCGCGTGTGACGCCTCGATGAAGGCCACGCCGCTGGCCAGTAGCAACAGGCCGCCCATGACAAACAGGCGCCGTGCCGGCCAGTGATCGGCCAGCCACCCCACAGGGTATTGCAGCAGGAAGCTGCCGAGGCCGAAGGCGCCCGCGATGGAGGTGGCCTTGGCCAGGTTCAGCCCGATTTGCGAGCCGTAGGCGGTGGTGATGGAGCCCAGCCCGACTTCAAACACCCCGCCCACCACCGCGGCCCAGCCCAGTGCGGGGCGAAAGCGCCAGGCTGACCACAGGCTCATGGGCACGTGGTCGTCGTGGGTGGCGCGCAGGTGCTGGATGTCGGACGACGCGGTGAGGGCGACGCCCACGGCCAGCCCCAATGCAGACAGGGCGGTGGCGGTGAGCGGGGTGAGGCTGAGTGCGGCCGGCAGCAGTGGGCCCAAGGCCATGGCGCCGCCCAGCGAGGTTTGATACAGGCCTGTGAGGCGCCCTCGATGGCTGGGTGGCACGTTGTGGGCAATCAGGGCTTCGGTGGCATTCCAGGCGGCGGCCGCGCCCACGCCGGCCATCAGGCCCAGCACACACCAGACTCGGTAGTCGTCGGTGGTCAGGTAGCCCAGGCACGCAACGAGTTCGAGCGTCAGGCCCAGCCGGTAGGCCTGCCCCACCCCGATGCGGTCAAACAGGCGAGGCACGGCCGGCACCAGCAGCACGATGCTGATGAAGGGCAGCATGGCGATCAGGCCGATGGCGGTGGCGCTGGCGCCGCTGGTTTGCAGACGAACCGCCAGTACCGGGTTGAGCAGGCTGTAACTGAGCACGACCAGGGTGGTGCCCAACATGACCCGCCACAGCCCGGGTGGCAATTTCAGCGAGGGTGCGCGGTTCAGCTCAGCCATCCGCGGCGGTGGAAGTACCACATGGGTACCAAGGCGCTGGCAATCATCAGGGCCACGGTGTAGGGGTAGCTCCACGCGCCCAGGAATTCCATTTCCGGGAACTTCAGGTTCATGCCGTACACGCTGGCCACCAGGGTGGGCGGCAGCAAGGCCACCGACGCCACCGAGAAGATCTTGATGATCTTGTTCTGGTTGATGTTGATGAAACCGACGGTGGCATCCATCAGGAAGTTGATTTTGTCGAAGAGGAAGGCCGTGTGGCTGTCGAGCGAGTCGATGTCGCGCAGAATCTGGCGCGCCTCTTCGTGCTGGTCGGCGTTGAGCATGCGGGCGCGCATCATGAAGCTGACGGCGCGGCGCGTGTCCATCACGTTGCGGCGAATGCGGCCGTTCAAGTCTTCCTGGCGGGCGATGGCAGCCAGTGCCTCGGCGGCAGCGGCATCGTTCACTTCCGATTTCAGCACGCGGTGGCTGACCTTTTCGAGGTCGTCGTAGATGCCTTCGAGTGTGTCGGCGGAGTACTCGGCATCGGCGTCGTACAGCTTGAGCAACACGTCTTTTGCGTCTTCGATCAGGGCGGGAATGCGGCGTGCGCGCATGCGCAGCAGGCGAAACACCGGCAGGTCTTCCCGGTGAATCGAGAACAGGACGTTGTCGTGCAGGATGAAGGCCACGCGAACGTTGCGAGGCGTTTCGTCATCGTCGATCAAGAAGTCAGAACGGATGTGAATCGAGCCGTCTTCTTCATAGAAGCGGGCGGATTCTTCCAAGTCGTCGTCAATGATGTCGCCGGGAATGACGAGCCCGAACTTGACGGCGATCCAGCCTTTTTCTTCGGGTGTGGGGTCTTCGAGGTCGACCCACACTGGACGAGCCGGGGTCAGCTCGTCAAGGCTGTCGATTTCTTCCTGGAAAAGCCGGCCATTGGCCAGCGTGAAGACGTTGAGCATGGGTACTCCAGCGTCAGAAAACGCGTGCGATCAAAAAGGGGTTGTGTTGTGTGTGCCGCCCCCTCCTGTCGCAACACCAGCACGGCGGCACCTGAAAAAGGTGGCCAGCGCAGGTGGCTGGAGTGGGCGGTCACCTAGGGGGAAGGTCCAAGGTGATGGCTCCAATGGCGAGCCCAGTCGGCTCAGCCCGTATTATTGCCTGATCATGGCCCTTCCGCTGTCTCGAATCGATCTGAATCTGTTCCGCGTCATGGACGCGGTGTTTGTGCACGGCGGTATCTCAGGGGCGGCGCGGCATCTGCACCTGAGCCAGCCCGCCGTCAGCCACGCGCTGGCGCGTTTGCGCGAGGCTCTGGGTGACCCGCTGTTCGTGCGGCAAGGCAACCGCATGCTGCCGACCGAGTTGACGCGGCGGGTGATGGCCGATGTGCAGGCCCACTTGCGTGGCTTGCAGTCGGTGCTGGAGCAGGCCGAGGTGTTTGACCCGGGTACCTTGGAGATGACCTTGCGCATTGGCCTGCGCGATGTGCTGGAGGCCATCACCCTGCCCCCGTTGATTCGCTTTCTGGCCGAGGCGGCCCCGGGCGTGGTGTTGAGCAGCCAGCGGGTGGCGCGCGAGTCGATGGAGCGCGCCCTGAGCGGGGGCGAAGTGGACCTGACCCTGGAGCGACAGCTGCGTGTGGGGCCGCGCATTCGCGGCGAAAAGCTGGCCAACGAAGCGTTGACGGTGGTCATGCGCGAGGGCCATCCCCTCGTACAAGAGGCTATCGATGTAAGTGATTACTTTCAGTGCAGGCATGTTCTGGTATCGAATCAGCAAGATTTGCAAGACCCGCTGCAGGCCGCCTGGACTCATCTGGGTCTGGGTGAGCGGCAGGTGATGTTGCGCTGCCAGCACTATTTCGCGGCCTGCCAGGTGGTGGCGCAGACCGATGCCCTGCTGACCATGCCGCGGACCTACGCGGAGCAATTGGCCTCGGTGTTGCCGGTGGTGTGTCGTGACCTGCCGGTGTCGGTGGCGCCTTTGTCGATCTGGATGTACTGGCATGCCGACCGCGATGGCGACCCGGCGCACCAGTGGTTGCGCCGCCTGGTGGGCCAGGGCGCACGCAAGGCTATGCATGAAATGAATGACTTGTGATGAAAAACCATCACTTGTAGAAAGACCTTCGGGTTGTGAAAATGCCTCCATCGCGTCATCGCAACGCCTGTTCCCTTGGAGAGCAATATGGATTTCCAGCCCAGTGACCGCGCCCGGCAGACCGCACAACGGGTGCGTGAGTTCATCAAAACCCACATTGAACCGGTGGAGAAAGAGCACTGGGAGGGCATCCTGGCGCAGCGCCATGGGGGCGACTGGACGCAATGGAAGATTCCGCCCCGCGTCGAGGCCTTGAAAGCCAAGGCCAAGGCGGAGGGCCTGTGGAACCTGTTCCTGCCCGATCCTGAACTGGGTGCGGGCCTGAGCGTGCTGGACTACGCTTTCAGCGCCGAAGAAACCGGCCGCTCGATGATGGCGCCCGAGATCTTCAACTGCAATGCGCCTGACTCCGGCAACATGGAAGTGCTGTGGAAGTACGGCAGCGACGAGCAAAAAGAGAAGTGGCTCAAGCCTTTGCTGGCCGGCGACATTCGCTCGGTGTTTTTCATGACCGAGCCCGACGTGGCTTCGTCGGACGCGACCAACATGGCCGCCACGGCCGTGATCGATGGCGACCACATCGTTTTGAACGGCAAGAAGTGGTGGTCGTCGGGTGTGGGCGATCCGCGTTGCAAGATCGGCATCTTCATGGCCTTGACGCCGGACGAGAGCAAGGACCGTCACCATCAGCATTCGATGGTGCTGGTGCCGATGGACACCCCCGGTGTGGAAATCAAGCGCATGTTGCCGGTGTTTGGCGAGTACGACGAGCCCCATGGTCACGGCGAGGTGCATTTCACCAACGTGCGAGTGCCGATTGGCAACTTCATTTCCGGCCCAGGGCGAGGGTTCGAGATTGCGCAGGGCCGATTGGGCCCAGGCCGCATTCACCACTGCATGCGCTGCATTGGGGCTGCCGAAAAGGCTCTGGAGTTGGCGATCAAGCGGGGCATTGAGCGCAAGGCCTTCCGCAAGTCGCTGATTGACTTGGGCGGCAACCGTGAGCGCATCGCCGAAGCGCGCGTGGCCATTGACCAGGCCCGTTTGCTGACCTTGCAAGCCGCCTGGAAGATCGACACCCTGGGCGTGATGTCAGCCTTGACAGACGTGTCAGCCATCAAGGTGGTTGCCCCCACCATGCTGCAAAACGTGGTGGACTTTGCCATCCAGATTCATGGTGGCATGGGCGTGTCGCATGACACCATGTTGACCGCCTTCTTCAATCAGGCGCGCAGCCTGCGTCTGGCCGACGGCCCCGATGAAGTGCACAAGGGCATGATCGCCCGTCTCGAATTGATGAAATATGGAGTGAGCAAGTGACGTCATCATCGACGCAAGGGTCCGTGCAAGACCAAGGTGGCAGCGTCCGCGCTGGAGAAGAGCTGAATGTGCCGGCGGTTGACGCGTGGCTGCACGGCCAGGTGCCCGGCCTGCAAGGGCAGCCCGAGGTGACGCAGTTTTCGGGTGGGGCCTCGAACTGGACCTACCGCTTGAAGTACGCCAATGGCGATTACATCTTGCGCCGCCCGCCCAAGGGCACCAAGGCCAAGGGTGCGCACGACATGGGGCGTGAGTTCAAGGTGCAGCAGGCCTTGAAGCCGGTCTACCCCGTGGTGCCGACCATGGTGGGCCTGTGCACGGATGAGTCCGTCACGGGCTCTGAGTTTTATGTGATGGAGCGCATCGCCGGCATCATCCCGCGCAAGAACATGCCCCGCGGTCTGAGCCTGGATGCAGCCACCACGCGCAAGCTGTGCACCAATGTGCTCGACAAGCTGATCGAGTTGCATCAGGTAGACGTGAAGGCTTCCGGGCTGGAATCCTTGGGCAAGGGCACGGGCTATTGCCAGCGCCAGATCGAGGGTTGGAGCGACCGCTTCCTCAAGGCCAAGACCTGGAACGTGTCGAGCTTTCGCTATGTGCGTGAATGGCTCAAGGCCCACACCCCGACGGATGTGGCCAATTGCGTGATCCATAACGACTGGCGCTTTGACAACGTGGTGCTGTCTGAGCAAGACCCCACGAAGGTGATTGGTGTGCTGGACTGGGAAATGGCCACGCTGGGCGACCCGCTGATGGACTTGGGTAACACCCTGGCTTATTGGGTGCAGTCCGATGACGATTTCCTGATGAAGGGTGTGCGCCGCCAGCCCACGCACCTGCCCGGCATGATGACCCGTCAGGAGGTGGTGGACTACTACCTGAGCAAGACGGGGTTCAAGGTGGACAAGGCCCAGTGGGCTTTCTACGAGGTGTACGGCCTGTTCCGCCTGGCGGTGATTGCGCAGCAGATCTATTACCGCTATCACCACAAGCAAACCCGCAACCCCGCGTTCAAGAACTTCTGGATCATGGTCAATTACCTGAACTGGCGTTGCAAGCGCGTCATCAAGCAAGCTGGGCGTTGATCGCGAAAGGTTGACATTCATGGGCGCCATCTACCTCATTCGCCATGGCCAGGCCTCGTTCGGGGCGGCCAATTACGACCAGTTGTCTGATGTCGGGCATCAGCAGGGTGCCGTGCTGGGGGGGGCGTTGATTGAGCGCGTGACCCGGGTGGATGGCGTGATCACTGGATCGCTGCAGCGTCACCAGGCCACGGCCGCATCCTGCTTGCAGGCCATGGGCTTGTTGATGTCTCCGCAAGTGCACGCAGGCTTCAACGAGTTCGACCACGAAGACGTCATAGCCTGTGCCGAACCACGCTACGCCGACAAGCTGGTGATGATGGCCGACATGGCCGCGTCAGGTAGCCCACGTCGGGCGTTTCAGCAGTTCTTCGAAAAGGCGGTTCAGCGGTGGATGAGCGGCCAGCACGATGATCAATACCGCGAGACGTGGTCGGCCTTCAAGTTGCGGTGCCACGCGGCGCTGGACGACGTCATACAGCAGTCGCAGCAACATCCGTCCAGTGGCACCACCTTGGTGTTCACTTCCGGGGGCGTGATCGCGATGGTGTGCCAGCGCTTGTTGGGCATTCCCGACGAACATGCTTTTACACTGAACTGGACTTTGGTCAACGGGGGCGTGACCAAGCTGGTGGTCGGGTCGCAGGGCCCGCGCCTGCTGTCGGTGAACGAACATGGGCACTTTGAAGGGCCGCATGCGCATTTGCTGACCTACCGTTGATCTCGACCCTTTCAGTTGAGGAGCAAGGTAATGGGTGGACAACAGACGATCAGGGCTTCGCGCAGCATGCGCGGTGGCGCAGCCAAGTGGGTACTGGGCAGCTTGGGCGCGGTAGCGCTTGTGCTGACGGTGGGGCTGGCTTCGGCCTGGGCCCCCGACAAGCCCGTTGCCGAACTGCTGGGCAAGTACGCCCCCCCGCCTTCGCAAATGGTGGCGGTAGATGGCATGACCGTGCATGTGCGCGACGAAGGCCCGCGAGATGATCCTCAGCCCATTGTGTTGCTGCATGGCACCTCGGCCAGCCTGCATACCTGGGATGGCTGGACGCAAGCTTTGCGCGATCAGCGACGGGTGATTCGGTTTGACCTGCCGGCGTTTGGTTTGACCGGCCCCTCGCCCGATCATCGCTACACCACCGAGCGCTATGTGCAGTTTGTCAAGGCGATGTACGACCACTTCGGTTTGCAGCACTCGGTCCTGGCGGGCAACTCCTTGGGGGGCGCCATTGCGTGGGAGTCTGCGCTGGCCATGCCGGGCCGGGTCGACAAGCTGATTCTGGTGGACGCAGCCGGCTATCCGATGTCGCCCAAGTCGGTCCCGATCGGGTTCAAGATTGCTCAGGTGGAAGCTTTGGCTCCCTTGATGCGCCACTTGCTGCCACGCGGCATGGTCGAATCCAGCGTGCGCAATGTCTATGGCAACCCTGACAAGGTCACGCCTGAATTGGTGGACCGTTACTACGATCTGAGTTTGCGCGAGGGCAACCGCGCTGCGTTGGGCGAACGCTTCCGCCAAACCGTGTGGGGTGCCCATGCCGATCAGATCAAGCAGATCCGTGTCCCGACCTTGATTGTGTGGGGCGACCAGGATCGCCTCATTCCACCGGAGCATGCCCAGCAGTTTCAGCGTGACATTCCCGGCAGCCAGCTGGTCATGTTTCCTGGCCTGGGCCATGTGCCGCATGAAGAAGATGCAGCCCAGACCGTGGCTGCCGTGAAATCGTTTCTAGCCCAGCACTGACAAAGGTTGAACCTCGCATGTCTCGTCCTCTTCGCAAGACCATTCTGATCACTGGAGCCAGCTCCGGCTTGGGCGAGGGCATGGCTCGCTTGTTTGCGGCCAAGGGCCGCAATCTGGCCTTGTGTGCCCGACGATTGGATCGTCTCGAGGCCCTGAAGGCCGAGCTGCTGCAGAAGCATCCCGGCATTCGGATCGAGTTGCGTGCGCTGGATGTGAACCAGCACGATCAGGTCTTTGCCGTGTTCAATGAGTTCAAGCAGGCGTTTGGCACCATCGACCGTGTCATCGTGAATGCCGGCTTGGGTAAGGGGCAGCCGATTGGCAAGGGTCGCTTTGATGCGAATCTGCAGACGGCGCAGACCAACTTCATTGCCGCGTTGGCTCAGTGCGAAGCTGCCGTGGGCATTTTCCGAGAGCAGAAGGCAGGGCATCTGGTCACCATCTCGTCAATGAGTGCGATGCGGGGGCTGCCACGCAACCTGACGACCTATGCCGCCACCAAGGCGGGTTTGGCCGCGCTGACCGAAGGCATTCGCGCCGAGTTGTTGAAAACGCCGATCAAGGTGACGACGATTTTCCCCGGCTACATTGAAACCGAACTCAGCGGCAAGTCAGCCGGCAAGACGCCGATGATGGTCGATGGTGAGTCGGGTAGCCGTGCCTTGGTGGCCGCCATTGAGCGCGAGCCTGCCACTGCTTGCGTGCCGGCCTGGCCTTGGACATTGATGGGTTGGATCATGCGCAACGCGCCTTTGAGTGTCGTGGCTCGGATGAGCTGATCCGCGTGCGCCTGAGTGGTGCCTGCCAGCCGCCCGATTCCTGCGCATAAGTGCGCATTTCGACGCTGGCCTAGGGTTTCAATTGCTTGCCGCAGCCGCACGGGCGCGCAAAAATGAAACCATTGAATTCGGACACTTGGGGCTGATGACATGGCTGCGGTCTTGTTGGCGCATGAAGATGCAGGGCTTCGACGGGACCTGACTGACGCCATCGAGAAGCAAGGCGTGCGCGTGCAGCCGGTCGTTGGGGCGCGAGAGGCTTTGGAGGCCGCCCTGGCGGGGGTGTATGACCTGATCGTGGTGTCACGCCAACAAAGTCGTCTCGATGGGCGCCCTCTGTCGGAATGGCTGCTGGCTGCGGCCAGCCAGGCTCGGGTCGTCACGGTGCACGTGTCATCGGTGACCGATACAGATCGTGATGCCACGTTCTCCGCCGATGACGGCACGGTCTGTTGGTCTGGGGCCGATTCGGTGTCCGCCTTGCTGGCCCATCTGTCGGCCGCTGAAAGCAAGCCCTGGGGCGATTTGACGTTTGCCTCACTGGCTGGGTTTGGGCGCTTGCAGGCTCGCTATCGCGACGGCTTGAGTGCTCGTTTGCTGGGGTTGCGTGCGGCCGCGCAGGCACAAGACTGGCCCGCCCTGCGACATCAGGCCCATGCCATCAAGGGCTCGGCCAGTTGTTATGAGTTGCCGGCGTTGTCGGTGGCCGCAGCGCGGCTCGAGCAGGCCCTGACGGACGGGGAGACCGCTCGGGCTGCGTTGGCCTTGCAGCAGTTGGCCGACTTGATGGAGGCGGCGATGACGTCCCACTCAAGCGCGTCTCAGGAGAGTTGCCATGAATGATGCCGTTTCAGGGGATATCCTGATCGTTGACGATGTAGGCAGCAGTCGTGAGTTGCTGGCCGGCGTCTTGCGTGAGGTTTGTGTTTTGCCGATTCGCATGGCCCGCAACGGGCAAGAGACGATCCAGGCGGTTCAAGCACGTGTGCCTGCGGTCGTTTTTCTCGACATTGACCTGCCCGATGTGAATGGACTGGAGTTGCTGCGTCGCATCCATGCCCAGGATGAGCGCATCTTTGTGATCATGGTCTCCGGGGTGGGAACCCCTGCGAACGTCAAGACCTCGCGCGAGCATGGCGCTGCGGCGTTCATTCTCAAGCCTTTCAGGCCTCAACGCGTGGTTGAAGCCTTGATGGCCTATCAGCGTCATCGGGGCGACACGGTGCTCAGGCAGCAGCCGGCCTGAGGCCTTCAGCGCTTGAGGGCTCAGGCTTCGCTGTCGAAGTAGTAGGTGATGCGCTTGCGGGGCGCCAGGTAGTGATGGGCTTCGGCGCTGAGTTGCTGGGGGCGCAGCGTCTTGGTCACCGACACCTCGGCTTCTTGTTCGAGATCGACCAGAATGGCTTCCTCTCGGGGTATCGCCGGGTCATGGATGAGCACCGTCGGGCGCAGCGGCTTGGTGGTGTTGACCGATACCACCATGCCTGTGGCCCCATTGCTCAGGACCACCAGGGTGCCCGGTGGGTAGACCCCCATGCATCGGACAAACGTGCTCAGACACAGGGCGTCGAACTGGCTGCGCTGCTGGGCAAAGAGCGTGGACAAGGCCTCATGCGGTGTCAGCGCATGCTGGGGGTCAGGATGGTTGCACAAATCATCGTAGGCATTGACCAAGGCCAGGATGCGCGACATCAGCGGCATGTGTGCAGCTTTGACATGCGCCGGAAAGCCTGTGCCGTCGACCCGTTCATGGTGTTGGGCAATGGCCTGCAAGACCTCGGCAGGCAGCCCCAGTTTCTTTCCTATCTGGACCCCATATTCGACGTGCTGCTGCCACAAGGCCAACTCAGCCTTGTTCAGTGACCCCACGCTCTTGACTAGGCGTGCCGGAATTTCCAGCTCGCCGATGTCATGAAACAGCGCAGACAAGCCCACCGCCTTGACGGTGCTGGTGTCTTGCTTCAACTCCTTGGCCAGCATCATCGACAGCAAGGACACATTCAGACCGTGGTGATACAGGTCTTCCCCGCCGATCTTGTCGGCCATCAACTGGATGGACACGTCGGCATCTACCAGCATGGAGGCCGCCATGTCATCGACGAGTGCCTGTGCACTGGTGCGAACCTCGTCGGGGCGGGCAAAGACATTCTGATTGATCGACTTGACCGTGTGGGCGGCCGAAACCAGCGCCTTCTGGCAGGCCGCCGCTTTGGCTCGCTGTTGTGCCAAGCGGGCCATGCGCTCACGCTTGGCCTGGAAAACCGGGTCGCTTTCTCTCGGGGGGGGCGTTTGCAGCGAGGGGGAAGTTACCTGTTGCTTGGGCGGTGGCGCCAGGGGCGGGCCATCGCTCTTGTCGGGGCTGTAGCGAATCTGGCGCAGCCCCAGCGACTGGATCGTCGCGATCTGCTCCAGCGACTTGATCTTGAAGCTCGAAAACGTGAAGGGGTGTTCCGTCCACGACAAGTCGAGGTGGATGTACAGCCCGATGCACAGTTGCTCGGGCGACACATGAGGGTCAGACTTCGTATCAGGGGCAGACATGATGCGACATCAGGTGAGCTGTCGGTGAACCACTTCCAGCAGTTGTCCCGGGCTGAAGGGTTTGGTCAGGTAATCATCGGCCCCCGCCCTCTTGCCTTGCAAGCGATCCTGGTCCTGACCCTTGGCGCTGAGGATGATGACCTTGATTGCGGCGGTGTTTGCGTCGGCCTTCAACTGCCGGCATACCTCAATGCCATCGAGCGAGCCCGGCATCATCACGTCCAGCAGCACGAGATCGGGCCTCAGTGCGCGAGCCATGGCCAGCCCCTCAGTCCCTTCCGGGGCCTGATGGATTTCGTAGGCGTCCAATTCGAGTGTCATGGCGATGAGTTCGCGGATATCAGCCTGATCCTCCACGATCAAGATGCGCTTCATGACGGCTCCAGTTTGGCAATGGTTCAATCAAGATCATGCCGCGAGGGGCGCGCCAGTGGAAGCGGAAGAAGCAAGCGGAATCCAGTCATATTGCCTATTCTCTGATCGGGCAAACCCGAGGGACGGGCGGCGAGCAACTGATTGGTACCATGTACGCCATGCGAAGGTCTGTCTGCTCGTGCCTGCTGCGCTTGAACCGCATCGTTGACGTGCCGCTGGCGCCATGGGCGTCGAGGGCTGCGCCATGCTGAGTTGGCGAGATCCGCGCGTAGCCAGTTGGCGCTGGCCGGCCATCATTTTTTTGCTGGGTCTGACCCTGGCATGGTTGGCAGCGTGGGGCTTCTGGCGCAACGAACAGGCGGTCGCACGCATTCAGTTCGATCGCGCGGCCAATCAAGTCGAAGCCGCCATCCAAGCGCGGTTTGACCGAGCCCAGCAAGCCTTTCATGGCCTGCGCAGCGCGATGACGATGCTGGACCGCGAGCTGACCCCAGCCGAATTTCGCGACTGGATGACCGCGCGCTTCCAGTTTCGAGAGTTGAGTGGCATTCGGGGTGTTGGCTTCATCAAGCGTGTGGACCGCAAGGAATTGCCGCAGTGGCTGGCGCAACAACGGGCCATGGGCATCCCGGAATTCACGGTCAAGACCAGTGGCAACGCGCCTGATCTGTATGTGATTTGCCGCATCGAACCGTTGGAGAACAACTTGCCCGCCTGGGGTTTCGATGTGGGCTCGGAGGCGAATCGGCGGCAAGCGGCAGAAGAGGCCGTGCGCACGGGCCGTGTCACCCTGACCAAACGAATCGTGCTGGTGCAAGACGGCAAGCGCCGCCCCGGTTTTCTGTTTTATCTGCCCCTGTATCGCAAGGGGGCCGTGCTCGAGACCGAAGTCGATCGACGCGCCAACCTGGTGGGGCTGATCTACGCGCCGATTGTGGTTGAAGAGGTTCTGCAGGGCATGGGGCCGGAGCTACAGGGGGTGCTCGATTTCGGGGTTTATGACTCGCCCGAGGTCAGCGAGCAGTCGCGGCTGGCCGGTGCCTTGGTGGAGTCGGCCAGCTTCGGCGAGCGCGCCTTTATGCGTCACATCCCCCTGGTCATTGGAGGTCAGCCGCTGACGCTGGCGGTGGCCACCAACCCGGCTTTTGACCAGGCCTACCAGCGCTCGGGGCCGGCCTGGGTGGGGGTGTTGGGTTCGATTCTGAGTGTCGCCCTGGCCCTGAGCATGTGGCTGCTGCAATCGGGCCGCGCCCGAGCCGAGGCCATGGCCGAAGCCATGACCCATGACTTGAAACAGGCCAAACGGGCTGCCGAGTCGGCTTTGCGAGAGCAGGCTGCCATCCTCGCCACGCTGGAGCGTTTCTCGATTGTGTGTGTGACCTCGGCCGATGGGCAGATCCGGCAGGTGAACGATTTGTTCTGCCAGCTCAGCGGCTATGAGCGAAACGAATTGGTCGGACAGAACCCTCGCGTACTGTCGTCGGGCAAGCACGACGAGGTGTTCTGGGTGGATGTGTGGCGCACCCTGCTGCATGGCTCGCCGTGGATCGGGGCCATTTGCAATCGCACCCGGTCGGGCCAGCTGTACTGGGTTCAGACGGTCATCGCGCCCATGACGGGGGCCGATGGCCGGGTCGAGAAATACATCTCGTTCGGTTACGACATCACGGCCTCACGCAACATTCAAGATGAGATGGCGGCCAGTGCCGAGCGCTACAACCTGGCCATCGATGGCGGCAACGATGGCTTGTGGGACTGGATGAACGTCCATTCGCATGAGGAGTGGTGGTCGCCGCAGTTTTTCCGCCTGCTGGGGTATGAGCCCAATGAAATCGCAGCCGATCTGGTGACCTTTGATCAGATGTTGCACCCGGATCACCAGCAAGCCACGTTTGCGGCGATGGAGGCGGCGCTGCGCGATTTCAAACCCTTTGATGTGGAGTACCAGCTCAGGACCAAGTCCGGTCGCTATCGCTGGTTCCGTAGCCGTGCCAAGGTGTTTTTCGATGAGTTCGGACAACCGACCCGCATGGCGGGGTCGATTCAGGACATCCACGATCGCAAGGTGGCACAGGCCCAGGTTCAGGAGCACATCGAACGGATGTCGGCGATTTTCTCTTTGTCGCCCGATGGGTTCGTGTCGTTTGACGGTCGGGGCCGGGTCAGTTATGTCAGCCCGGCTTTCACGCCATTGACTGGCGTGCAGGAGGCGCTGGTGCTGGGCTTGGACGAGGCGGGGTTCAACCTGGTTCTGTTCGGGCAGGCCGAAGGGGGGCAGGCGGTGTCGTCGGTCGACGACGTGCGCAACCACGCCGGGCGCGTGGTGCTCGAGATGAAGCCGCCGGCGCGCCGCATGCTGGAGTTGCGCTTGAGTCGAGGTCAGGGCGAGGCAGTTGCCCAGGTGCTGGCGCTGCGCGACGTCACCCACGAGACCGAAGTCGACCAGATGAAGAGCGCCTTTCTGTCGATGGCGGCGCACGAGCTTCGCACCCCGATGTCGAGCATCTATGGCTTCACGGAGTTGCTGCTCACGCGCGAGTTGAGCCCAGACAAGCAGAAAGATTTGCTGCGCCGCATCTATCGGCAAAGTGAGGCGATGGTCGCCATCATCAATGAGCTGCTGGATCTGGCTCGAATTGAAGCCCGGCAGGGCAAGGACTTTGCCTTCCAGGCGCATGACCTGGCCGAATTGGTGGCCGGAGTCATTCAGGACTTCAAGACCCCGGACGGACGCCAGGCCCCCGTGGTCGCCTGGCCTGCGGAGCCGCCCCAGGTGTGGGTGGACCGCAAGAAGATGCAGCAGGCCCTGCTCAACATCCTGTCGAACGCCTACAAGTACTCGCCCCAGGGGGGCTTGGTGGAAGTCGGGTTTGACTTCCGCACGCACGATGGCCGTTTGCAGTGCGGGGTTTCGGTTCGCGACCACGGCATCGGCTTGAGCCCCGAGCAGCTGGCCCGCGTGGGCGAACGGTTCTACCGTGTCGATCGATCGGGCACCATTCCTGGCACGGGCCTGGGCATCTCCATCGTCAAGGAAATCCTCGAGCGCATGGGGGGGCAACTGGATCTCAGCAGCGAGCTGGGCCAAGGCACCTGTGCCACCTTGTGGGTGCCTCAGCTTGACCTCAGCAAGCTGGAGGCCGCCGCGCACACCTTGTCAGGCGATCTTTGACCTGACCGGGTTCGCTGCGGGTGTGGCGCTGTTGGGTACATAGGCACCGCAGCCCAGGCAGGTGTCTTCGTCAATCGCGGCCATGAAGGCCACCTTGCGCTGGCCTGACGGGTTGTCCGGGCTGATGGGGGTGGCGTACTCCACCCACCCCTGTCCCCGAGCCATGACCTCGTGCACGTGGTTGAGCAGATCATGGGCCATGTCGGGCGGAATGTCCGGGATATCGTCGATGTGACGTCCCACCCACTCCGGGTGCTGTCCCATGACCAGGAAGGTGCCGTCGCGGTGCAGGGCAAACAGGTGCAGGTCGCGGTCAACGAAGGCGCCGTGGGCATCATTGAAGTCTTGTGCCGCACGTGCCCAGCCGCGTTCGGCCACATGGGCCAGGGCCTTCTGCACCAGTGCATGGGCTTCGTCGGCACTGCCTTGTCGCAGCTGAATGTGGGCCACGGAGCGTCGCAACGCTTCGGCTTGCGTGACCAAGGTGCGAGACGAGTGACCGGACCGGTCGACCAGGCTGGCATTCAGGTGGGTGAGATCGTCCAGGCCACCGACCGAGGCCGTCACCGCTTGCAGGCCCAGGCTTTGTTCTTCACTCGCTGACGCGATCGATCGCAGGCGGCTGGACACATCGTTGACGCCTCGCACCACCGAGTTCAAGGTCTGGCTGACGCCGGAGACCCGCTCGACCGAGACTTCGACCAGGTCGGTGGTGCTCTCGATCACGTCGTGCACTTCAGACGCGGCTTCGGCGCAGCGCTGCGCCAACTGACGCACCTCGGCGGCCACCACGGCAAAGCCCTTGCCGCTTTCGCCTGCGCGTGCGGCTTCCACTGCGGCGTTCAGCGCCAGCAGATTGGTTTCGAACGCGATGTCGTTGATCACATTGTTGATCTCGCCGATGCGGCGGGCACTTTCTTGCAGCGAGTGAATGCTGTTGACGGTTTCATCCATCGCGGCGGCGCCTGCTTCGGCCTGGTGGCGCAGGTTCATCGTCATCTGGTCCAGTGCCACAGCCGCCTCGGCATTGCTGGACACGGCCGCGCTGAGGGCTTCGACGGTGCTGACCGACTGGCGCAGATTGGCGGCCTGCTCCTCGGTATGACGAGACAGCGCTTGTCCATCTTCCGAAACCGACAGCCCGGACTGGCCGACGCGAACAGCACTGCTGCGCACATCGGCCACCAAGGTGGACAGACGCTCGCTCATCGCATCGATGCTGTGGCCCAGTTGGACGAATTCGTCTCGGCCGTTCATGGTGGTGCGCACCGACAGGTTGCCGCGAGTGACCGCGGCCACCGACTCGTGCACCTGAGCCAGGTTGTGAAAGAAGTCTTCGTAAAAGCAGCTACTCAAGTAGGCCACCAGCAAGAGGCCGGCCAGGCAGACGCCGAGCTTGGCCAGCAAACCCAGCCACAGCGCATGCAAGCGTTGGTCGAAGCGCTGATGCAGTTCGGCCAGGGTGTTTTTCTGCATGCGGCTGAGTGCACCGAGGGCATCGTCGCCCGCACTCATGACGCTGGCGGGCGTCAGGCTGGCATCGCCGTTGGCGAGCAAACGTTGGCTCAGAGTCAAGAAGGCTTCGCTGGCCTTGCGGGTGCTGTCCCAGGTGGCCGGCGCCTCTGAGCCGGCTCGTTCTACGGCGTGAATGCGGTCCTGAACCTCATGCAGGCTGGCGAAGCCACGCATGATGTTGAGTTTGAGAATGGCATTGTGTTCAGCCTGTGCGCGCTGTTCCCGGGCCACGTCTGCGGCAGACAGGCGCGTTTGCGCCATCGCCTCTGACCAGACGGGCAGATGTTCGACCAGCAGGTCCACCAGAAAGTGGGTCACCGATTCGGCGTCGAACAGCAGACCTGAGTCTTCGCTGCTGGCCTGCAGCATGTGCCCGGTGCCCTCGATGAGGTCGCCGTAGAGTGTGGCTGTGGCCTCAGGCGACTCTGGCAGGGCTCCGCTGACTGTTTCCTGAAAGCGACCGTTGTAGGGCTTGAGCAGTTGTTGCACGCGCGTGGCATCCTGCTGAGCCAGCAAGGCATCGAGCTGTTCGAGGGCACCTTTCAGGCTCTGGCGCGTGGTATCGCGCTCAGCGCCCAGCTGGGCGGCGCCAGACTGTGCCTGGAGTGTCAGTGCGCGACCACGCTGCAAGGCCTGCATGACCTCGTTGAGCTGACCGATCACGCTCAAGCTGCTTTGTGCGCGTCGTGCGGCCTGGATGTCTTGAAGGCCCTGGTAGAGCAGCCCGACGCTCAGCAAGAGCAGCGGCACGAGCAAAACGGAGGCCATCAAGGCCATCTTCTGAGGGATGCGGAACAGGCGCATCAGGCGCAGGCCAGGTTCGCGGAATGCAATCATGGTTGAGACTCCCGAATCAGCCGAAGACAAAGTGTCGAACCGAGCGCTTGAGGCTGTCGCCTTGCGACTTCAGGGCCCCCGAGGCACTCGACAGTTGATCAACCAGGCGGGCATTGCCGTCAGCCGAGTTCTCGACGTCGCGGGTGATGCCGAGTACCTCCTGGGACTCCGTCACGCCGGTGTGAGTCAGTCGCACGATGTCGGCCATGATCTGATCGACCGCGGCAATGGCTTGCCCGGTGTGTTCAACCGCCTCACTGGCACGTGCCGTCATCAGCGTGCCCTCCTCAATTTCATTGATCGAGGAGTTGACAATGGTGTGAATCTTGCGGGCCGCGTCTTCGCTGCGACGCGCCAGGGCACGCACTTCCTGCGCGACGATGGCAAAGCCCTTGCCCGCGACACCGGCCCGAGCCGCTTCGACCGAGGCGTTGAGCGACAGCAGTTTGGTCTGATAAGCCACGGTTTCGACCAGTTCGACAACCTGGGCGATCTCGCGGCTCTTGCCCTGCAGGGCGCTCATGCTGTCACGCAGACCGGACATGGCCTTCTGGCTGCGTTGGGCGTCGGCACGCATGGCGCGAACATGGTCGGCTGCGGTCGATACCTTGGTGCCGCATTCATCCATGGCGCCGGAAAAGATACGGGCTTTTTCGCTGACGTGGTGAATGGCCTCGCGCATGTCGCCGGTTCGGCTTGACAGGCCGGAGTTGCCTGTGGCCACTTCCTTGGACGCTTGTGAAACGGCAGCCACCCCTTGGGTGACGGCTTCCAGCAGGCGCGCAAAGCGCTGAGCCGACAGCCCCAGCGCACTGAGAGACTGGCCGATCTCGTCTCGCCCCCAGCCCTGGCTCGCGATGGCGAGCTTGCCTTGTCCGAGGCTGTCGAGGTTGCGATGCAAGGATCGCAGTCCACCATTGAGGACGCGGAAGGCGCACAGCATCAGGTAGGTGGTCAAGGCAAACAGCACGATCACGACGCCCGCATCACGCAGCAGGTCGTGGATCAGGGCCTCGCGCTGGGCCTGGATGCGCTCCGACAGTGCCTCATGCCCTGCTTTGAGCAAGGCAAAGTCCTGGCTCAAGGCAGCCTGACCATGCGCCAGGAACACCGAGGCAGGTACGGAGGCCATGGCGAGACCATCCGGGTCGGCTCCGGTGCCGGCGCTGCGGGCCACAGCGGAGGCTGTCTGAATGAACTGATGCACGCTGTCATGGACTTGCTCAGCCAGGGCGCGGCTCAGCGCGTTGTCGGCCACAGCCATGTCGACATGGGGCTGAGCTTGCTCGAAAAGCAAGCGCGCTTCGATGACCTTGGCCCCATAGGTCTGCACGAATTCGGACGACTGCTTGCCTGCATAAAGCTGCAGACCCATGCGCTGGATGTCTCTCAGCACGGTCTGCGCATGGGCCAGCTTGTCGATGATGCCCAGACGCAGTTCGCGGTTGATGGGGTCGGCGTCGATCCCGTGGCTCCAGGTGGCGCCGACCGCCAGCCGCATGGCCTGGAGCTGGTGGCGGTAGGCGGTCAGGGCCTCGACGCGGGGTGACGCCGTGCCCGGGGTGCTGGCCGCCTCGTTCAGGCGATTCAGGAAGGCACTGCGCGTGTCGGTCAGGCCCGCGGCAGCGCGCTTGGTGGGACCGGGAGCGTCGGGCCCCTCGGTCAGGCGCATCAACTGCGCGTAGGAGGCAGACTCTTTGGCCAGGATGGGCTCAAGCGGCGGCACCGGGCGGCCCAAGGGCTCGTTGAGCAAGGCTTCCGACAGATCGCCCAGACTCCAACCCAATTTGCCCATTTCAATCGTCTGTGCCAGGCCCGCCTGGGCGATCTGCATGTGGCGCCACGTGTGCCAGCGCTCACGGATCGACTCCTGCAGGGGCAAACCGAGTACGACCAGGCCCAGCCCCAGGCAGATGGCTGCCTTGGTCTTCAGATCGTGGTTGCGCATCAGCTTCACGCCAGGGGTCCACACACCATGGTGACGGGTGTACTCGCGCAGCCAGCGAATGGGTTCGATGGCACGCCGGCGGCGTGCGGAGGGGCGAGCGTCCTGTGAGGGATGGGACATGACGGCGGTCCTTACATTGCGCAAAGCCCTGCGCAAAAGGGAGACGTGACAAGCGGCCACCCGAGCGTGGTTCCGCATGGAAAGCCATTGTCAAAACGGACAGAGCAGTTTTATCTGACAAGAAAGCAGCCAAAACCCCGGTTGATTCCGGGCTTGTCGACGTGTCGCTCATTTCAAACTGTGAACTCGCCGTTCCTGGACGGCTCAGATACCCATTGAGGGAGTGCACACGGATGTCTGCCATCTCATCGTTTGCCACCACCGCAGCTGCCCGCCACAGCGGGGGCAGCGCTGTGTCTGGCTCTGCCGAGTCAGGCTCGCGTCAGGCACTTGATTGGACTTACCTGGTGCTCGGCGTGGTGGCGGTGCTGGGCGCGGTCGGGGCCGATCGGCTGGCGGGCACGACTGCCGTTGCCGTGGTCTTGCTGGGCGTGGTGCTGGTTTCTGCGTTGCTGGGCCTGGGCTGGATTCAAGGCCTGTTTGCCACCGTCTCAGAGGAGCCTCTGGCCCTTGACCAGGCTGCCCGGACCTCTGTGGGCGGGGCCTGCGATGAACTTCAAAAGCAGGTGCAGCCCGTCTGGAAGCGCCAGATCGAAGCGGCTCGAACCTATTCAGAGACCAGCATGGCCAATTTGCTGGAAAGCTTCGCCACCATCTCGGCGCAGATTGATGAAACGCTGGGCCTCAATGGCGGCAGCGTGCTCGATGTGGGCTTGCCTGAGGAGGTGATCGAGCGCCATCAGGATCAGCTCGATCGCTTGACCAGCACCACCCGCCTGGCCGTGCAACTCAAGGATGAGATGCTGGAGACCGTCAACTGGTTGCACGCCACCTTGTCGGACATGCAGGCCTTGAGCAAGGAAGTCCAAGCCGTCAGTCGGGCCACGCACCTGCTGGCGCTCAATGCTTCTGTCGAGGCCACTCGCGCGGGTGAATCGGGCGGGGGCTTTGCCGTGGTGGCGGCTGAGGTGCGTGCCTTGGCTGGTCAATCGCGTCAGGTGGGTATACAGATCGGGCGCCATGTGGCACAAATGCAGGAGCGCATTGCTGAAACCCGCTCGCGTGTGCGGCGCCATGACACCGATGAAGACGAGTTGCAATTGCAGGCCAAGCTCAATGCCCATGCCGTGCTGTCTGCCTTGTTGGGCAGTGTGGCCGAGGCCACTCGTGCTTCGCGGGCCTTGCGCGACTCCAGTCGCATGGTGCAAGACGAGCTGGAAAAGATTTCCGTTAGTTTGCAGTCGCAGGATCGACTCAGTCAGATGCTCACCTCGGTGAGTGACGACATTCAACGCATGGTGTTGTGGATGAACGGCGCAGACGATGCGGCCGCCGCGCACCCCCATCAGTGGTTGGGACGGCTGGAAGCCTCCTACACGATGGAAGAGATGAAGGCCAGCCACCACAACCTGGTGGCCGTGGAAAAAACTTCGGGCGTGCAGTTCTTTTGATTCAGGCAAAGAAGGATCTGAAAAATGAGCAAAGTGATCATGGTTGTTGACGACTCCACCAGCTTTCGCACGGTGGTGAAGTTGGCCCTGCAGAAAGCGGGCTATGTGGTGCAAGAGGCCGGTGACGGGCAGGAGGCCATTGACAAGCTGCCCACCGTCAAGCCCAGTTTGATCGTGTGCGACGTGAACATGCCCCGCCTCGACGGGTTGAGCTTCGCCCGCCATGTGCGCAATCACCCGGTGCACAAGTTCACCCCCATCATCATGCTGACCACGGAATCGCAAGAGTCCAAGAAGGAAGAAGGCAAGGCGGCAGGCGTGCGTGCCTGGATCACCAAACCCTTCCAGCCTTCGCAACTGGTCGACGCTGTCAAGCGCCTTTGCCCTTGATTTCAGGGAGTCAGGCATGAGCACTTTTACCCTGCCGGCCGAACTGACGATCGCCTATGCCGCCCAGACTCGGGAAGCCCTGCTGCAGGCCTTGGCCGACGGGTGTAACGAGTTTGATGCCCAAAAGGTGGAATCGATCGACACCTCGGGCGTGCAACTGCTTCTGGCTTTGCAGCGCAGCCTGCAGGCCAACCAAATGGCGCTGACCTTGTCGGCGCCTTCGGTCGTTGTGCTGGATGCCTTGCGCCTGTACGGGCTGGGTGATCTCCTGAACCCTAGCCATTGAGCACCCCATGAACTCAGACGACGAAATCCTGGCGGCGGCCCGAGAGGGCTTTCTCGACGAAGCCAAGGACATGCTGCGGCAATTTGAAGAGGCCCTGCTGGCGATGGAGCAGGACCCGCAGGATGCCGAGGCAGTCAACAGCGCATTCCGTGCCGCCCACACCATCAAGGGCACGGCGGGGCTATTCGGCTTCGAGTCGGTGGTGGCTTTCACGCACGAGGTCGAGTCGGTACTTGAGTCGATGCGCAGCGGCCAGTTGCCCCTGAGCGATGCCGGCATGGCCTTGCTGCTGCAAGGGCGAGATCAGATGGAGCGTCTGCTGGCAGAAATCGGGCAAGACAGCCTGAGCCCGGATGTGGCCGATCTGAGTGAGAGTCTCGGGGCCCAGTTGCGGGCCTTGCGCTCAGCGCCAGCCGATGGGGCGGGGAGCACACCGAAAGCGTCTTCCCGACTTGCCTCCGTTGCCCAGGACAGTGAGGCGCCGGCCGCAAGCGATCCGGAGGCGGCGGCGTCGACCTGGCATATCTCCATTCGCATGGGGGCCGATGCCTTGCGACACGGGCTGGACCCGATGTCGTTCATTCGCTATCTCGACTCCATTGGCCAGGTCAGCGGCATCCGCATGATGCATGAAGCCGTGCCCGATTTGCTGGGCATGGATGCCGAGACCTGCTATGCCGGATTTGAAATTCGGCTCGACACGCAGGCCGAGCGCAAGACGATCGAAGAGGTGTTCGAGTTCCTGGCCGAGGATGCCGACATCGTCTACCTGCCACCGCAAGCCAAGCAGGACGACTACCGGGCGCTTTTGCTCAAGCGAGCCACCGACGACCCGGCACGTGAGCGCCTGATCGCCCATTGGCAGGTGCTGGCTGGTCCGGATGCCCCTCCCTTCATCGAGCGGCGAGCCGAGCGCAACGACACGGACCGCCGTGTCAATGAACCCGAGCGCCGAACCGGTTCCCGCGATCGTCGAGCCGGTGACGATGCCCGCTTCATCCGCGTTCGTGCAGACAAGCTGGACAAGCTCATTGACCTGATTGGCGAGTTGGTGATTGCCAGCTCCGGCGCCCAGCTTGTGGCCCAGCAAGAGCAATCGCCCTCGTTCATCGAGGCGGCCATGCGCATTCATGATCTGGTGCAAGAAGCCCGTGATGGTGCGCTGGGCTTGCGCATGGTGCCCATCGGTGAAACCTTTGCCCGCTTCCACCGCGTGGTGCGCGATGTCAGCAAGCAGTTGGGTAAAGAGGTGGAGCTGCACATCACCGGGGGCGACACCGAACTCGATAAATCGATGGTCGAAACCATTGCCGACCCCCTGATGCACCTGGTGCGCAACAGCCTGGACCACGGCATCGAATCGTCGGACGACCGGGTGCTGGCCGGCAAGTCGCCTGTGGGGCAGTTGGCGCTGCACGCGTACCACGAGTCGGGCGCCATCGTCATCGAAGTGAGCGACGATGGCAAAGGCCTCAACCGCGAGCGTATTCTGGCCAAGGCCATTGAACGCAACCTCGTGTCGCCGGGCTTGGACCTGAGCGACGAAGAAATCTACCAGCTCATTTTCCTGCCGGGCTTTTCGACTGCCGAACAGGTCACCAACCTGTCGGGCCGGGGCGTGGGCATGGATGTGGTCAAGCGCAATGTGGAAACCTTGCGTGGCCAGATCAAGGTGGCCAGCCAGCCTGGCTTGGGTGCCACCATTCAGATTCGCTTACCCCTGACGCTGGCCATCATCGATGGCTTCCTGACCAATGTGGGCGGGGTCAGCTATGTGCTGCCGCTGGAGTTGGTGGCCGAATGCCTGGAAGTGCCACCTGAATACGTGGGCGATCCCACCAAGGTTTCGGGGCATTTCGATTTGCGCGGCGAAGTGGTGCCCTACCTTGATCTGGGCCTGTTTTATCGCCATCAGCCACCCAAGACCGGACGTCGCAGCCTGATCCTGGTTCGCGATGGCATGAACCGGGTCGGCCTGATCGTGGACCGTTTGCTGGGGGAACACCAGACGGTGATCAAGCCGCTGGGGCAAGTCTTCCAGCAGATTCGCGGCTTGGCCGGCTCCACCATTCTGGGAAGCGGTGAGGTGGCGCTGATTCTGGATGTGCCTGCTTTGCTGGAACTGGCGACCAACCGACTGGGCGTTCGCCAGTCATTGCCCTGACTTCTGTTGTAACCCGACGCTGTTGACCTACCGATTCACCTATTGACTGTCTCAAGGAGCCTGATCATGGCCCGCAATTCAAAAGATTCCTCTCACGGTGTGTTTGCCTTGGCCGCCCCATTGCTGCGGCCCCTCAAGCTCAGCGGCAAGCTGGGCTTGATTGGTGGCCTCCTCATCGT
>NZ_DASUIN010000010.1:0-61926 GCF_036273115.1 Aquabacterium sp. | reverse complement strand
CGTGCACGCGGACGATACCGTCGGTCACGGAGATGACGGTACCTTGGTTGCGAATGTCGGCAGCCGCGCCGAGACCTTCGATGCGGCTCTTGATCAGTTCGGAAATTTCTGCGGGATTCAGTTGCATTGCTTTGCTCCCAGTCTGGTCAAGGGCTGCTCGAAGGCAAACCTCGTTGACAACAACCGGTGGCGCAATACCACCGGCGGGGTTGAGCGACTATTCTTGGTAGAGGCCGGAGCTCCGGATTAAGCCAGGAGGGCCGACTTCATGCGTTCCAGGCGGGCCTTGACAGAAGTGTCGAGCACTTCGTCGCCGACCACCACACGCACACCACCGATGAGGTCGGAATTGACCTCAACTTTGGCTTCCAGTTTGCGACCGAAACGCTTTTCGAGCGGTCCCATGATGTCTGCCACTTGTTCGGCATTAATCGGGAACGCGCTGACGATCAACGCTTCAGACACACCCTGGCGGGCGTGCACGAGAGTTTGGAACTGTTCGGCCATCAGCGGCAGAGCCGCCAGACGGCCATTGTCCAGAACGGTGCGCAGGAAGTTGGCCACAGCCGGAGCCAGAGCCACCTTGGCAGCCTTCGTGATCACGTCAAAGACCTGGTCTTGGGTGACACGAGGGTTGTCAGCAAAGTTGCGCAACTCAGAGTCGCTAGCGACTTGAGCCAGCGCGTTCGTTTGCTCAACCCAGGCAGACATGTCTGCCTCAGGCGCAGCCTTGAACAGGGCTTCGGCGTAAGGACGGGCGATGGTGGCAAGCTCGGCCATGATCACAGCTCCGATTTCAGGCGGTTCAGCAGGTCAGCATGGACCACAGCCGAAACCTCACGACGCAGAATCTGCTCAGCACCCTTGACGGCCAGACCGGCGACCTGCTCACGCAGGGCTTCACGGGCTTGCACAACCAACTGACCGGCTTCTGCCTTGGCATCGGCGACGATCTTGTTGGCTTCGTCAGTGGCGCGCTTCTTCGCGTCTTCAACGATGGCAGCGGCGCGCTTTTCGGCGTCGGCCAGTCGTTGAGCGATTTCGTCGCGCGACTTGGTGAGCTGATCCTGGACGCTCTTGTTGGCGTTCGCCAATTCCAGCTTGGCCTTGTCAGCCGCAGCCAAACCGTCAGCG
Source organism: Aquabacterium sp. (assembly GCF_036273115.1). Taxonomy (GTDB): domain Bacteria; phylum Pseudomonadota; class Gammaproteobacteria; order Burkholderiales; family Burkholderiaceae_C; genus Aquabacterium. The sequence goes on along the minus strand of NZ_DASUIN010000010.1, from coordinate 60,792 downwards.
ATCTTGCTTGCGCGCTCGTCGAGGGCCTTCGTGATCGGGGGCCACACGAATTTCATCGTGAACCACCACAGGATCCCGAAAACCACGATCTGCGCGAACAGCGTTGCGTTCAGATTCACGGCTCGGACCTTTCTCGGTTAATTGAAATATTCAGTCGAGAAGGGACCGATTACTTGGCCAGAGCGGCGATGAAGGGGTTGGCGAATGCGAACAGCATGGCGATACCAACACCGATCAGGAAGGCGGCGTCGATCAGACCAGCCAACAGGAACATCTTGGTTTGCAGTTCGTTCATCAGTTCAGGCTGACGAGCGGTGGCTTCGAAGTACTTGCCGCCCATCAGAGCGATACCGATACAAGCACCGATAGCGCCCAAAGCGATGATCAGACCACAAGCCAGAGCGACGTTTGCCAACACCAGTTCCATGATTGCTCCTAAAAGAAAGGTTGGTTAAAAAAGAAAGAAAAAGGAAAGAGAGAACGTTTTATCGAGGGGCACCGATGGGTATCAGTGACCTTGATGTGCCTGACCGATGTACACCAGGGTCAACATCATGAAGATGAAGGCCTGGAGCGCAATGATCAGAATGTGGAAGATGGCCCAAGCCGAACCGGCCAGCACACCCAGGATCCACAGGCCGGCACCACCGAAGGTGATGGCCGCGCCAACGGCGCCACCCAGCAAGGCGATCAGCATGAAAACCAATTCGCCAGCGTACATGTTGCCCCACAACCGCATCCCGTGGGAGATGGTCTTGGCGCCGAATTCAACCAGGTTCAGGAAGAAGTTGGGCAAAGCCAGGGCAATGGTGCCACCCACGCTGTGAGCATGGAAAGGCGCCGTGAACAGTTCTTTGATGAAGCCGCCAATGCCTTTGATCTTCATGTTGTAGTACAGACAGATCAGCAGCACGGAAATCGACATACCCAGGGTGATGGACAGGTCAGCAGTCGGGACCACGCGCATGAAAGCGTGATGAGGATCGTGACCGGCGACCTTGTAATACTCTTCCCACAGACGGGGCAGCAAGTCGACCGGCAGCAAGTCCATGGCGTTCATGAAGAAAATCCACACGAACACAGTCAGCGCCACGGGAGCCACGGCCTTGCGAGATTCCGCGTTGGGGATGATGCCCTTGGACTGGGTGTCCACCAACTCGACCAGCATTTCAACAGCAGCCTGGAAGCGACCTGGAACGCCAGAGGTGGCTGCGCGAGCAGCGCGCCACAACAGGAACACACCCAGCAAGCCCAGCGTGATCGACCAGAACACGGAGTCCAGGTTGATGTAGCGCCAGTCTACGATGGCTTGCGCCTCCGTGAAGTTCTGGAGATGGCGCAGGTGGTGCCCGATGTATTCCGGAGCGGTTGGCCCGTGGTGGGCCGCGTGTTCAGCCGTGGTGGCGACAGCGTCAGCAGACATCAGCAACTCTCGTCAAACAAAATTTTTCTTGCGGCCCTGCCACACGAGCAGAACCACCCCAATCACTTTCAAGCACAACACCAAGGTCACCAGCAAGGCAGCCCAATCCAGAGGACGAACCACCACCGGCGCGAGCGCCAACAAGGCACCCGACAAACCCAACTTGAGGATCTCCCAAACCAGAAGACCCCCAACACCACGCCCCGCGTTTCGACCAAATACACCCCGCGCCATCAAGAGGCCCGGGACAACGACCACAGCCGTCGCATAGAGCGACGACCAGAAAGCCGCAGATCGGTGAGACAAAGCCCCCCACACCAGCGCGACCAGCAACCCAAAACCTGCCTGGATGGCAAGAACCTGCCAAACCGACAAACTGGTTTGCTTTGCGAGCAAGGCTTGAGCCTCTTCTCGCGTCAGCTGCCGGACGGGGATTTCAGCATCCTGATCCCAATCAGAGTCTTCAAAACCTGAAGGTTGCGGGCTGCGCGCCCCGCTGGGCTGTTGGCTCGGGGGGTGCTGCATGACCTTCACAACCAAGAGACCGGCGGCGTCAGATGCTCATGCATCTCACACTGACCTGCCCCAGATTGACACTCTGTTAAGACAAGACGCCGACCTTGGTGTCGGCAAAACCTAAAGATTATACGCACTTACCCGGACTTCAGCCAAGCCCTATCTGTGCATCTCGTTTGAAACACCCTCAGTCCAAGGTGGAAAGTGTCACGCCTGACGCGTTTGATCGACCGCAGAAGCGCCTCTCAACGGGGTGCCTACAATATGGAGATGACTGCATCCAAGCCCCAAACGCCCTCCGTGGCACTGCCTCCACTGCTCAACGATCAGTTTTTGCGCGCCTGTCTGCGCCTGCCCACCGACTACACCCCCGTGTGGTTGATGCGACAAGCCGGGCGCTACTTGCCCGAATACCGAGCCACGCGCGATGTGGCCGGTAGCTTCATGGGGCTGGCCACCAACCCAGAGCTGGCATGCGAGGTCACCCTGCAGCCGCTGCGCCGCTATGACCTTGACGCGGCCATTCTGTTTTCCGACATCCTGACCATTCCTGACGCGATGGGCCTGGGCCTGAGCTTTGCTGCGGGCGAAGGCCCCAAGTTTGCCAAGGTGGTACGCGACGAAGCCGCCGTAGCCGAGCTGGCTGTGCCTGACATGGACAAGCTGCGTTATGTCTTTGACGCGGTCAGAACCATTCGCCAAGCCCTGTCCGACGACCAGGGCGTAGGCAAGGTGCCGCTGATCGGGTTCTCCGGCAGCCCCTGGACGCTGGCTTGCTACATGGTGGAAGGCGGCGGCTCGGACGACTACCGCCTGGTCAAGACCTTGATGTATCAACGCCCGGATCTGATGCACAAGATTCTGGCGGTGAACGCCGATGCGGTGGCGCTGTACCTGAACACCCAGATCGAAGCCGGCGCGCAAGCGGTGATGGTGTTCGACTCATGGGGCGGCGTGCTGGCCGATGGCGCCTTCCAGGAATTCAGCCTGGCCTACACACGCCGCGTGCTGGCACAACTGAAGCGCGAGCACGAGGGCTATCGCATCCCTCACATTGTGTTCACCAAGGGTGGCGGCTTGTGGCTGGACCAGATTGCCGACACCGGCTGCGACGTGGTGGGCCTGGACTGGACCATGAATTTGGGCAAGGCACGCGCCATGGTCGGCGACCGCGTTGCCCTGCAGGGCAACCTGGACCCGAACGTGCTGTTTGCTCAGCCTGAGCAGGTGGCCCAGCAGGTCATTCGCACGCTCGACAGCTTTGGTGCCCCGCGCAACGCCGACGGGTCGTATGCCGGGCATGTGTTCAACCTGGGCCACGGCATTTCGCAGTTCACCCCACCAGAGCACGTCACTGCGCTGGTCGAGACGGTGCACAGCCACTCGCGCAAGCAGCGCGCCTGATCGAATCAGGCGGCGTCTCGCTCGCCCACGGCGGCCAACAGGGCCGCCAACACAATCAACGCGCCACCGGCCATCACATTACCGGTGAGCGCAGCGCCGCCCCACAGCACAGACGAACCGGAGGCGAAGATCACCTCGGTCAGCATCAACACCGAGGTGAGGCGAACCGGCAAATGGCCTGCGCCGTATTGCAGCGCCAAGTTGGCCACGACGAAAACACCGCTCATGGCCAGGACCAGGCCACCCCAGGACCAAGACCATGCGGGCCAGGCAGCCACCACGCCCGCCTGACTCAGGCCCAGCGCCAAGGCCCCCGGCAACAAGGTGCAACCCGAGAACATGGCAAAGGCCCGCATGGCCACCGGCTGGCTGGCTTGCTGACGCAACAGCACATTGGTCAAGGCAAAGCCAAAGCCCCCGAGCAAGCCGAGCACTTCGGCAGCCGAATGCAGCGTGGGCCAGCCTTGTCCTTCAGGCTTGAGCACCAGCATGGCGCCGCATAACGCGATCCCCATGCGCACGCCTGCCTGCCATGTCAAGGTTTCCTTCAAGAGCACCCATGCCAGCAGGGCAGCCCAAAGAGGCATGAGATAAAACAGCAGGACCACGCGCACGACATCGCCAATGGAGACACCCCAATTGAATGACGCGTTGGTCAACCCAGCAACACAGCCCAGTGCCAATAGAGCTGGCTGACGAAGCACCTGCCCCACAACCGAGGGCCGCCACAGCACCAGCAGGACCGCGCCCGCAGCGAAGAACAACATGGTGGCCCACAGGGGATGCAGCCCCGCCAACTGCAACTGACGCAATGGCCACCACGACAAGCCCCAGACCAAGGCATTAAAGACCAACGACAACGAAGCCAGACCGTTCACTCAGCGCCTTTCAATGACCAGCGGCACCAGCTGCAAGGCCTCTTTCAAGGTGCGTGCCGCGTCTTGCGCCTCTTGGCGCGAAGCGTAAGGCCCCACCTGCAATTTGTACACCGCAGCCTCCTTGAAGACCGCCATCATCGGCGCCAACGAGGCTGCTTCGTTGTTGACGCGCTGCTGCAAACGATCCACCCCTTCACGTCGCGACAAGGCCGCCAACTGCACCCAGTAGCCCTGCGCGGCCGGCGTATAGGCCTTCACCCGCTCTTCACTCGTGGCACGCGGCGCCACTGCCTCAGGTGCGGGCATAGCCTGCTCAGGCAGCGCAGCAACAGCTTCGGTCGCCGGAGCCCCTAATTCAGGCTGCTTACGCCAACTGCCAGAGCGAATGTCATCAAAGGTCAGGCGCTCGATTTCCACCACCGCACTGCCGGCCGAAGCGATGCCCAGCTTGACCGCAGCCGCGTAGCTGAGGTCCATGACCCGAGAGGAATGGAAGGGCCCGCGGTCATTGACACGGACAATGATCTCTTTGCCGTTGCCCACATTGCGAACACGTGCATAGCTCGGAATGGGCAAAGTGCGATGCGCCGCAGTGACGCCATACATGCTAAAGAGTTCGCCGCTGGCTGTTTTGCGGCCGTGGAACTTGGTGCCGTACCAGGAGGCCACCCCCTTCTCGCGCCACACCACATCGGAGGCCATCGGCTCATACGCCTGCCCGAGCACCACATAAGGCTTGTTAGGCCCGCCCTGACGAATGGGTTCAATTTGTGGCTCGGGATCGGGCGTCGATGCCAGATCAGCCGGCGGGCTCATTGGCGCGCCATCGCGATCGGGGCGAGTGCCTCCCGGGCGCGTGGCGCATCCCGCGGCCAAGGCAGCCACCAGCACCACGACAACCCATGCCCCCATGCGCCACAGCCTCCCCTCCGCGGCCTGAGAAAATAGACGTTCCTGATTCATGGTGCGCACCATAACCGATACGCGGCACAGCTTTTGCACGGGAGTGATCCTGATGCATTCATCCGCCTGCACGGCACAATGTCACCTGTTAAAAAATTTTCACCGTCTGCGACAAGAAAATGACCCGATCCCTGGAACACGATTTCGACCACCCTTTCGAACGCGGCATGCGCAACCGCCGTGCCGCCCTGGGCGACGCATGGGTGGACAAATCCGTGGCCAAGGCCAACACCTTCAATGCCGAATTCCAGCACTTCATCACCGACTACGCCTGGCATGGCGTGTGGGGGCGCCCTGGTCTGGACTGGAAAACCCGCCGCATCATTGTGCTGGCAGTGACCAGCGCCCTAGGACGCTGGGATGAGTTTGAAATTCATTTGCGCGGTGCCCTGACCCCCGGCAACGCCCACACCTTGAGCGTGGACGAAGTACGCGAAGCGCTGATTCAGATTGCCATCTATGCCGGCGTGCCAGCCGCCAACACGGGTTTCGCACGGGCGCTGGGCATCATGCGTGAATTGGGCATGGAGCCCCCAGCCCATTCGGCTGATGTGGCCTGGCACCCGGGGGTGGGCCGTTCGGTCTTCACCACCACCCGCCCCAAGCTGCACTGCACCGTACGCGAAGCCCGCAACGGCAAGGCCGAGCACACGATCGTGCTGAGCCACGCCCTGGGCCAGGACAGCTCGATGTGGGATTTGGTTGCCAATGAACTGGCCACCACTTGCAACGTGATCTGCCCCGACACACGTGGCCACGGCCGCTCGCAAACGCCTGCCGAACCGCTGACCATGACCGAACTGGCCGCCGATGCGGCTCGCCTGATCGATGAAGTCGCCAATGGGGGCCCGGTGATCTGGGTGGGCTTGTCGATGGGCGGGCTGATCGGCCAGGAGTTGGCCATTCGCCACCCCGACAAGGTGAAAGCGCTGGTGCTGGCCAATACCACCAGCAGCTATTCCGGCATGGGTCGTGAAGCCATTGGCCAGCGCATTGCCACGGTCGAAGCCCATGGCCTGGGTGCCATCAGCACCAGCACCATGACTCGCTTTTTCAGCGATGAATTCCGCGCCAATCAGGCTGCCACCGTGTCGCGCCACCAGCGCCTGCTGGAGTCGACCGACCCCGAGGGCTACACCGCCTGCGCGGCAGCACTGTGCGACGCCAACACCACGGCCCGCCTGGGCCAGATTCGCGTGCCCACGCTGGTGGTGGCTTCCAGCCATGACCAGAGCACCCCTGTGGAAACCGCCTTTGCTCTGGCCAAAGGGATTGCGGGTGCCCAGATGGTGACACTGCAGGGCTGCGCACATCTCAGCGCCGTGGAGCAACCCCAGGCCTTTGCCGCCGTGGTGGGGGAATTTGTCGCAGGCATCTGATCCGCCGACCGCTCGCCCAAGTTGAAACCGGGGCGCCTTGCACTATGCTGGGCGCCCTTGCCTTTTTCTGACCTCGCTTGTCCCATGTCGTCTCACCAAGCCAACGGCCCCGCCACCATGAACCCCGCTCAGATGACGGCTGTTCAGTACGTGGAAGGACCGTGCCTGGTGCTGGCGGGGGCGGGATCGGGCAAAACCCGGGTCATCACACACAAGATCGCGCGCTTGCTGGCCCCCGGCCCAGGTGGCGACCTGGCGCCGAATCAGATCGCGGCCATCACCTTCACCAACAAGGCCGCAGCTGAAATGCGCGAGCGGGCCAAGGCGCTGATTGGCGCCCGGGCTGCAGGCAAGCTGCTGATCTGCACCTTTCACTCATTGGGCGTGAAGCTGTTGCGCGAAGATGGCGAAGCCTTGGGCCTGAAGCCCCAGTTTTCGATTCTGGATGCCGACGATGTGACCAGCATCTTGCGCGACGCCGGCGGCACCACCGATGCCAAACAGGCGCGGCATTGGCAATGGACCATCAGCTTGTGGAAGAACCAGGGCCTCAACAGTGCGCAAGCCTTGTCCCAAGCCCAAAGTGACGACGAACAGGTGGCCGCCCGTGTGATGCGCCTGTACGAAGAGCGACTGGCCGCGTATCAGGCCGTGGACTTTGATGACCTGATCAGCCTGCCGCTCAAACTGTTGGCCGAGCATGAACACGTTCGCATGAAGTGGCAGCGCCAACTGCGCCATGTGCTGGTTGACGAATACCAGGACACCAACGCCACCCAGTACGAGTTGCTCAAACTGCTGGTCGGCCTGCAAGGCGTGTTCACCGCAGTGGGGGACGACGACCAGTCGATCTACGGCTGGCGCGGCGCCACGCTGGACAACCTGAAGAAGCTGCCGCAAGACTACCCGCACCTGAAAGTGATTCCGCTGGAGCAGAACTACCGCTCCACCAGCGCGATCTTGCGCGCGGCCAACAACGTGATCGCGACCAACCCCAAGCTGTTCCAGAAGACCCTGTGGTCAGACCTGGGGGAAGGCGAACCCGTCAAGCTGCTGGAGGCCGACAACGAGGAACACGAAGCCGAGCGTGCGGTGGCCCGGTTCATGGCCCTGCGCATGAACCTGCTGGAAAAGCACCCGGGTGACCCGGCCAAGACCGACTGGAGTAATTTCGCCATCCTGTACCGGGCCAACCACCAGGCCCGCCCTTTCGAGCAGGCCTTGCGACGTGCCAACATCCCCTACAAGGTGTCGGGCGGGCAAAGCTTTTTCGACAAGGCTGAAATCAAAGACCTGTGCGGCTGGCTTCGCCTGCTGGTCAACAACGACGATGACCCCGCATTTCTGCGCGCGGCCACCACACCGAAGCGCGGCATTGGCCACCAGACTTTGGGGGCGCTGGGTGAGTTCGCCAGCAAATGGAAGGTCAGCATGTTCGAGGCCCTGTTTGCCGACTCGCTGGCCGCCGCATTGAGCGCCCGCGCCCTGGGCTCGCTGCACGAGTTCGGTCGCTACGTGAACGACCTGGAACACCGCGCACGCCACACCGTAGGCGGGCAGGACGCGAAAGTGCTTTTGCTGGACTGGCTGAAGGAAATTGGCTACGAACAACACCTGTACGACAACGAAGACAACGAGAAGGTGGCCGCAGCTCGCTGGAACAACGTGCTGGACTTCGTCGACTGGATCGCGCGCCGTTGCGGTGGCGAGATCGAAAACGACGGCGGCATGACGGTGGAAACCGAAAAGAAAAGCGTGCTGGATGTGGCCCAGAGCATTTCGCTGATCACCAGCCTGGCCGAACGCAATGCCGATCAGAACGTGGTGACCTTGTCGACCTTGCATGCCTCGAAGGGTCTTGAATGGCCCCACGTGGTGCTGGCTGGCGTGAACGAAGGCTCCCTGCCGTTCAACAACGAAGAAAGTGAAATCACGGCCGAACGGGTGGAGGAAGAGCGCCGCCTGATGTACGTGGGCATCACCCGCGCCCGCCTGACGCTGGGCGTGAGCGTGCTGAAACGCCGCAAGAAGGGCCGCGAGTATGTGCAAGCCATCCCGAGCCGCTTCATCACCGAGATGAAACTGGGTGAAGGCGACGGCCCCAAGGAAGACCCGCGGGAAAAGCTGCGGCGCTTGCGAGAAGAGATGGCTGCACAAGCCAAAGCCCGCGCTCAAGCCGCGAAACCAGAGCATTGAACCGAAAGTGAGTAAACACTTTCATTCAAGTGAGGACGAAAAAAAACCCGAGAGATGAATCTCGGGTTTCAAATCCACCATTGGAGGAGGGTGGAGGAGACAAACGAAACAAGCAACGATATGAGCTCTGGAGTTCAAGCAAGTTCACATCATTAGGGTTTATTCTAATCCCACGCACAAGCAAAATCAAGGGGTAACCCTAGGTACTTTGTCACACTTTGTCTGGAGACACGCATGGAATGCACCATCAACTGGCAACCGGCCTCGGGCATGGCCTTCATGGCTGAAACCGGCAGCGGCCACATCATCAACATGGACGGCGCCCCGGAAGGCGGCGGCCGCAACCTGGCGCCACGCCCCATGGAAACCGTGCTGGCAGGCACCGGCGGCTGCACGGCCTACGACGTGGTCCTGATCCTCAAGCGCGGACGCCATGATGTGCGCGGTTGCCAGGTCAAGCTCACAGCCGAGCGCGCCGACACCGACCCCAAGGTCTTCACCAAGATCAACATGCACTTCGTGGTCACCGGTGTGAACCTGACCGAAACCGCCGTACAACGCGCGATTCAGATGTCGCACGAGAAGTACTGTTCGGCTTCGATCATGATCGGCAAGACGGCCGAGATCACCACCAGCTTCGAGATCGTCGCTGCCTGATCGCCGCGACCAACGTCAGAGGTAGTGCGCCGTGGTCGTCATGACCTTGGCGGCCAGCTTCATCAAGCCCCGCACCGGCGCCGGCAGGGGCGCCCCGCCGGCCTTCAGGGCCGCATCGGCGTGCTCGATTTCGTCGTCGCGCATTTGCGCCACGATGGCGCGCGAGCGTTGGTCGCCCGCAGGCAGGCGGTCCATGTGGCTGTTGAGGTGGTCTTCCACCTGGCGCTCGGTTTCCACCACGAAGCCCAGGCTGACGCGGTCGCCCGCACGCGCGGCCAGCAAGCCAATGCCAAACGCGCCGGCATACCACAAGGGGTTGAGCAAGCTAGTACGCCCGCCCAGTTCGCGCAAGCGCTGTTCAGTCCAGGCCAGGTGATCGGTTTCTTCCCGGGCCGCGGCGTCAAACTGGGCTTTCAGCACAGGGTCTTTCGTGCCCCAGGCTTGCGAGGCATACAAGGCCTGCGCACACACCTCGCCCACGTGGTTGACCCGCATCAGCGCGGCAGCCGCCTTCTTCTCGGCGTCAGTCAGCTCCGCCCCCTCTTCCTTCGCTTGAGGACATGGGCGCGCCGCCGAATGCTCGGCCCAGACGGTGCGCACCGCCGTATCAAACGAGATCAACAGCCGATCGAGTGGGCTGTGTTCAATTCCGCGGGGGATGGTCGAGTGGGAGGACATGACGGAACCCTTCTTGTTCGGATGACGTTCAGGACAGCGGCAGCCGATCTTAGCGCCGCCACCTCCATGCCGACTAGCGCTGCATCAAACCTCGGCTGCGGGCAATCGACATGAGGATGCCCAGGGCCAGGCCCAGCGTGACCATGGCCGTGCCCCCATAGCTGATGAAAGGCAAAGGCACCCCCACCACAGGCAACATGCCACTGACCATGCCCATGTTGACGAAGGCATAGGTGAAGAAACTCAGCGAGAGGCTGCCGGCCAGCAGGCGCGAAAACAGCGTGGGGGCCTGAGAGGCGATGTACAGCCCCCGATAGATCAAGGCCAGGAACCCCACCATCAGCACCACACAGCCGATCAAACCGTGCTCTTCTGAGTAAGCCGCGAAGGCAAAGTCGGTGGTGCGTTCGGGAATGAACTCGAGGTGGGTTTGCGTGCCCTGCATGAAGCCCTTGCCCCACACGCCGCCCGAGCCAATGGCGATCATGCCCTGGATGATGTGAAAGCCTTTGCCCAGCGGGTCAGCCGCCGGATTGAGCAAGGTGCAGACGCGGTTCTTCTGGTAGTCGTGCAACCCGATCCATTTCACATCGGGCTGACACAGATCGGTCTGGTACACGACGATGAGGGTGATGCCAACCGCCCCGGCAATCAGAACCGGCAGGATCAGGCGCCAGCTGAGCCCGGCGAAGAAGATCACGTACAAGCCCGACGACAGGATGAGCATGGCTGTGCCGAGATCGGGCTGCTTGAGCACGAGTGCAGCCGGGATCATCAGCAAGGCGCCCGCCGCCGCAAAGTCGAGCGGACGCAGTTGCCCTTCACGTCGCTGGAACCACCACGCCAGCATCAAGGGCGTGGCGATCTTGAGGATTTCCGAAGGCTGGATGACCACGCCCACATTGAGCCAACGCGTGGCCCCTTTCTTGGTGATGCCAAACAAGGCTGTGGCCACGAGCAAGACCACCCCCACGGTGTACAGGGGAACTGCCAGGGCAATCAATCGCTGAGGCGGCACCTGAGCCACCAGGAACAGCAGGCCCGCGGCCAGCAGCATGTTGCGCGTCTGATCCACAAACCGCGTGCCATGGTCGAACCCCACCGAGTACATGTTGACCAAACCCAGCCCACACATGCACAGCACAATCAGAATCAAGGGCAGATCGAAGCCCTCAAAGACAGGCTTGAGCCGCTGCAACCAGGACGGTTTGTCGAGTGCCACCTTCATGGGGTCTCCCGAGATGCCGCGGGTCTGACCACAGCAGGAATGGATGCCGGAGCCGCCGGCATGCTGGGCTTGGGCGCAGCGGGAGGCGGCGCACTGCCCGCGGGTAGCGGCGCAGAGGCGGCGACCACCGGCACCGAGGCCGCCGAGGCGGCGCGCGGGGCAGCAACAGATGGAGGGCTGGCCAAAGCGGCATCGGCGGTCACGCCCGAAACGTCATCGCCGAAAGCATCCATGCCCCTGGGCAAAGGCACGTCAGCCACTCGCCGTGGGGTGCCAATCGGCGAGGTGGCCTTGCCCTGCTGAACGGCCAGGATGTCTTCCTCGCTGGGGTACAAACCCAGCAAGAGATAGTCCAGCACACGACGCGCAATGGGGGCCGCCGCCGCCGCACCGAAGCCGGCGTTTTCGACAATCACGGCCATGGCCACGCGTGGCTCGTCGAGCGGTGCAAAGGCCTCGTACAGTGAGTGGTCGCGGCGGTACTCGTCCATGCGCGACGCCACATATTTTTCGTTTTGCCGCAAGCCCACGGCCTGCGCGGTCCCTGTCTTGCCCCCGCTGGCGTAACCGGCCCCCATGAAGACACGAGTGCCCGTGCCCTGCTGGGTCACGCCGTACATCGCTTCGCGAATGAAGGCCGTGTGTTCAGGCTTGTAGGGCACAGGAGGCAGCGCCACCCGGTCGGTAGAGCGACGCTCGCGCGTCAGCACGTTCTCGATGTGGTTGACCAGTCGTGGCTCGAAGCGCTGCCCATTGGTCGCCACCGTGCCCAAAGCTGTCGCGATCTGCAGCATGGTGAAACTGTTGTAGCCCTGGCCAATGCCCAACGAAATGGTCTCGCCGGCGAACCACCTCTTCTGCTCGGGCCGGCGATAGGCTTTGCGCTTCCAATCGGTCGAAGGCAGGATCCCAGCAACCTCGCCTTTGAGGTCGATGCCGGTGAGACGACCGAAGCCCAAGGGCGCCATCTGATCATGAATCAAGTCGACACCGAGCTCATTGGCCAGCGAGTAGAAGTACACGTTACTGGACTCGACGATGGCGCGACGCATGTCCATGGCCCCACCGCGCTCGTTTTCGGGGCTGCGGAAGCGGTGTCCGCCAAACATGAACACCCCGTTGTCCATGATGATGGTACTGGGGTGGCGCTTGCCGGTGTTCAGTGCCGCCAGAGCCATGAACGGCTTGTAGGTCGACCCGGGCGGATAGGTGCCGCGCAGGGCCCGGTTCAACAGGGGCTTGTCAGCCGACTCATTGAGCTCTTTCCAGTTGTCGCTGTCGATGCCGTCGACAAACAAGTTGGGGTCGAACGTCGGCTTGGAGACAAAGGCCAGCACCTCGCCATTGCGCGGATCGATGGCCACCAGGGCGCCGCGCCGGTTGCCGTACAGGCGCTCAACCAAGGCTTGCAGCTTGATGTCGATCGACAGGTGCACCGTGTTACCAGGCGTGGCAGGGTTGGATCGCAAGCGCCGCACTGCCCGCCCCCCGGCGCTGGTTTCCACTTCTTCAAAGCCGGTGATGCCATGCAGCTCCGACTCATAGCTCTGCTCGATGCCCAGCTTGCCGATGTACTCGGTGCCACGGTAGTTGGCGTATTGCTCGTCGGGCCAGTCTTCCATGGCCTCGGCTTCTTTCTGGTTGATCCGTCCGATGTAGCCCAGCACATGGCTGGCCAGATCCCCATAGGGATAGTGGCGGAACAAGCGCGCCTGCACATCCACCCCTGGAAAACGGAAGCGCTGGGCGATGAAACGCGCCACCTCTTCGTCGCTCAGGCGCGTGCGAATGGGCACGGACTCGAAGCTCTTGGATTCTTCGCGCAAGCGCTTGAAGCGGCGACGGTCGCGGGGCTGGATGTCAACGATGTGCGACAAAGCTTCGATCGTGGCTTCGACATCGTCGACCTTGGAGGGGGTGATCTCGAGCGTGTAGGCCGAATAGTTGTTGGCCAGCACCACACCATTGCGGTCAACGATGAGACCTCGGTTGGGCACGATCGGCACCACCGAGATCCGGTTGTTTTCGGCTTGCGTGGCCAATTCGTCGTGGCGCACCACTTGCAGCACGACCAACCGGAACACCAGCAGCCCAAAGCAGAACAACACGAAGCCGGCGGCAGCCCACAACCGGGCGCGAAACAGCCCGAGTTCGCGTTCGAGGTTCTTGAGCTCAGTCATGCGCCACCTGCCGCCCGACTCAAAGCGGACGGTTCTTGTCCCGGTCAGGCGGACGACGCTGAGGGGCCAACAACACAAAGGTGGCCAGGGGCCACATGGCGGATTCGATCATCGGCGCCAGCACGATGGACCAACCGGGGAAACTGGCGCCCGACAGCATGCGCACCAGGATCGACACGGCATGCCCGGCCACGAACAGGGGCATGACCTGCAAGGCTTGAGACGTGGTCGTGAACCACAGCAAGCGCCGGTGAATGGTGATGGCAAAGAAACTCAGCAGTGTGTAGGCCAAGGCATGCTGACCCAACAGCGCCCCCTGATGCACATCCATGATGACGCCAAACAGGAATGCGCCACCAATGCCGACTCGGCGCGGCTGATGCACGTTCCAGAACACCACGGCCACAGCCAGCACATCGGGGACCCCAGGCCACCGCCCCCAGGGCAAGAGATTGAGACCGAACGCGAGCAGCAGCGACAACCAGATGAATACCGGGTTGGCGGGCATCAACAGCTCATTGCCACGCGGCATCATCGGTGGGCTCCTTTGCGCGGCGAGGATGCCGCAGATGCTGCGGAAGCGGCCGAGGCCGCCGCCACGCTGGCAGCCTCGGCACGCTCTGGCAAGTCGACCGACACGGGCTGCAACAACAGCACGTGATGCGGCTGATCCGGACGTGCCAGGGGCTTGAGGGTGATGCGAGCAAAAGCCGAATCGGCGCGACGATCCACCGCCACAATCTTGGCCACCGGCATGCCGGCGGGATAGACGCCATCCAGACCCGAGGTCTGGAGCAGGTCACCTACCTGCACATCGGAGTTGCTGGCCATGAAGCGCAACTCCATGGCATGACTCTGCGGCGCGCCGTAGGCCACCCCGCGCTGCTGCGAACGCGCATTGAGCACCGGCACGGCAGCGTCCTTGTCGGTCACGAGGGTGACCTCTGCGGTCAGGGGATAGACGCGAGTCACCTGGCCCAGCACGCCCGCATCGTCCAGCACCGGCGACCCAAGCACCACGCCTTGCGAACTGCCACGGTCAATGACGACCTTGCGCGTGAAGGGATCTTGTGCGTCGTAAAGCACTTCCGCCGCCAAGGTCTTGGTATCCAGGCGAGCACGCAGGTCCAGCAACCCACGCAAACGCGCGTTTTCCTGCTCCAGCTGTTCGGCGCGCATGATGCGCTCGGCCTGCGCCGTAACCAGGCGCTGCGCGGTGGTTTCGGCCGCCAGAGCAGCGTCCAGGCCGGCAAAGTAATGATTGAGGGACGCCCACCAACGCGAAGGTGTCAAGGCCGCTTCTTGCAGCGGTTGAAACACCGTGGCCACCACCGCTCGCAAGGGCTGAGTCACCTTCCAGCGTACATCGGCGACCATCAGGACCACCGCCAGCGCCGAATAGAACATCAGGCGCGTGAACGCAGACGGCCCTTGCTTGAAGAAGGGCGGCGGCGTGCGCTCGAGGGTGGACAACGGCATGGGAGAGTCAGCCCCTCAGCGGACGCCTTACTCGTTGGTGAAGATGCTGCCCAGGCGCTCCATGCGCTCCAGCGCCATGCCGCAACCACGCACCACGCAGGTCAGCGGGTCTTCGGCCACGTGCACAGGCAAACCGGTTTCTTCGGCCAGCAGGCGATCCAGGTCACGCAGCAAAGCGCCACCGCCCGTCAGCATCATGCCGCGCTCGGCGATGTCGGCACCCAGCTCGGGAGGCGTCTGCTCCAGGGCGTTCTTCACGGCCGAGACGATCTGATTGAGCGGGTCGGTCAGGGCTTCGAGGATCTCGTTGGAGGAGATGGTGAAGCTGCGAGGCACGCCTTCAGAGAGGTTGCGCCCCTTGACTTCCATTTCCTTGACTTCAGAGCCAGGGAAGGCGGAGCCAATTTCCTTCTTGATGGCTTCGGCGGTGGGCTCACCGATCAGCATGCCGTAGTTGCGGCGGATGTAGTTGATGATCGATTCGTCGAACTTGTCGCCACCGACGCGGACCGAGCCCTTGTAGACCATGCCGCCCAGCGAAATCACGCCCACTTCGGTGGTGCCACCCCCAATGTCCACCACCATCGAGCCCGATGCCTCGGACACGGGCAGACCGGCGCCAATCGCGGCGGCCATGGGCTCTTCGATCAGGTAGACCTCGGAGGCGCCGGCACCCAGAGCCGATTCGCGAATGGCGCGACGCTCGACCTGGGTAGAGCCGCAAGGCACGCAAATGATGATGCGGGGGCTGGGCTTCAGAACCGAGCGGGGATGCACCATCTTGATGAACTGCTTGAGCATCTGCTCAGTGACCGTGAAGTCGGCGATCACGCCGTCTTTCATGGGGCGAATGGCCTCGATGTTGCCCGGCACCTTGCCCAGCATGGCCTTGGCCTCGGCACCGACGGCCTGGATGGTCTTCTTGCCGTTGGGGCCGCCTTCATGGCGAATCGACACCACCGAGGGCTCGTCAAGGACGATGCCCTTGTCGCGCACGTAGATCAGGGTGTTGGCGGTACCCAGGTCGATGGCCAGATCGGTCGAAAAATATTTGCGAAACATAGAGTACATGCGCAGCTGCTCCAGAGAGGCCCGAACCTGCTGTCGGCACACGCGGAGCCGAGCTCACGCGCCACACCGTCATGTCTTCGATGCCCCAGGCATCGAACAGTTCCAGCCTCTGTGATTTGGACACGCAGAGCCGGGCTCAAAGCCCCCCTCTGCGCGGTGAAATGGGTGATCATCACAAGCCCCGTCTTCGTGGGACGCTTCCGGCTTGTGGATAACCTAGGATAATACCCCAAGGACCCGCCTTTTCAGAGGGTGACACAGGCAAACTGGCCAGCAAGTCGCCCCTGTCGCGCCCCGTTTTCAACCTTGGAAGAACCTCATGGCTCTGACCTCTCAAGACGTCAGCCGCATTGCGCAACTGGCTCGCCTCGAATTGAGCGATGCCGAGCAAGGCGACATGCTGACGCAACTGAACGAATTTTTCGCCATCGTCGAGAAGATGCGCGCCGTTGACACCTCGGGTGTCGAGCCCCTTTACACCCCGCTGTCGGCCATTGAAGACGTCACCCTGCGCCTGCGCGAAGACGCCGTGACCGAGACCAACCACCGCGAAGCCAATATGCGCAACGCCCCGGCACAAGACGAAGGTCTGTTCCTGGTGCCCAAGGTGATCGAGTGAGTGACACGATGACGACCGCATTCCATGACAAGACCCTGGCCGAACTGAGCCAGATGCTGGCCGCCGGCCAGACCACCAGCACCGAACTGACCCGCCATGCGCTGGCCCGTGTGCAAGCCCACGCCCACCTGGGCGCCTTCCTGCATGTGGACGAGGCCGGCGCGCTGGCCGAGGCTGCTGCGGCCGACCTGCGTCGCGCCAATGGTCAGACTTTCGGCCCGCTGGACGGCATCCCCGTGGCGCACAAGGACATCTTTGTGACGGTGGACCACCCCACCACGGCCGCCTCCAAGATGCTCAAGGGCTATATGAGCCCGTTTGACGCCACCGTGGTCGACAAGCTCAACAAGGCCGGCACCGTGAGCCTGGGCAAGTTGAACTGCGACGAATTCGCCATGGGTGGCGCCAACGAAAACTCGGCTTACCAGCCCGCCCGCAACCCCTGGGACACGAATCGCATTCCTGGCGGCTCCTCGGGTGGTTCGGCCGTCGCCGTGGCCGCGCGCCTGGTGCCCGGCGTGACCGGCACCGACACCGGCGGCTCGATTCGCCAACCCGCAGCGCTGACCGGCATCACCGGCATCAAGCCCACCTATGGCCGCTGCTCGCGCTACGGCATGATCGCCTTTGCTTCGTCGCTGGACCAGGCCGGCCCCATGGCCCGCACCGCCGAAGACTGCGCCCTGCTGCTGCAAGCCATGAGCGGTTTTGACGAGCGTGACGCCACCAGCGCGCAACAGCCGGTGCCCGACTTCGTGGCCGCACTGCGCACCCCACGTGCCGGCGCCACCGCCGAGCAACCCTTGACCGGTTTGCGCGTGGGTGTGCCCCAGGAATTCTTCGGCGAAGGCGTGAGCACCGATGTGGCCGCCGCCACCCGTGCCGCGCTGGATCAGCTGCAAAAGCTGGGCGCCACGCTGGTGGACATCAGCCTGCCCCGCACCGAGCTGTCGATTCCGGTGTACTACATCATCGCGCCGGCTGAAGCCTCGTCCAACCTGAGCCGCTTTGATGGCGTCAAGTTCGGTCATCGTGCTGCCAAATACAGCGATCTGAACGATATGTACCGCAAAACCCGCGCGGAAGGCTTCGGCCCCGAAGTCAAGCGCCGGATCATGATTGGTGCCTATGTGCTGTCGCATGGCTATTACGACGCCTACTACCTGCAAGCGCAAAAGCTGCGCCGCATGATTGCGGACGACTTCCAGGCGGCCTTCAAGGTCTGTGACGTGATCGCGGGCCCCGTGTCGCCCACCGTGGCCCGCGCGATTGGCTCGCAAAGCGATCCCGTGCAGGAATACCTGGCCGACATCTTCACCCTGCCCGCCTCGCTGGCCGGCCTGCCCGGCATGAGCCTGCCTTGCGGCTTTGGGGAACACGATTTGCCTGTGGGCCTGCAGTTGATCGGCAACTACTGGCAAGAAGCCCAGTTGCTGCACACCGCGCACGCCTTCCAGCAAGCAACCGACTGGCACCAACGCAAACCCGCCGCCATCCAGGCCTGAAGACACCCATGAGCAACCTTCAAACTTCCCTGCTGGTGCGCGGTTACGAGGTCGTGATCGGCATCGAAACCCACGTCCAGCTGTCCACCCAGTCCAAGATTTTTTCGGGTGCCTCGACCGAGTTCGGCGCCGCGCCCAACACCCAGGCCTGCCCCGTGGACATGGCCCTGCCCGGCACCCTGCCCGTGATGAACAAGGGCGCGGTGGAACGCGCCATCGCCTTCGGTCTGGCCGTGGGCGCCCATGTGGCCCCACGTTCGATCTTCGCGCGCAAGAACTATTTCTACCCCGACCTGCCCAAGGGCTACCAGATCAGCCAGTACGAAATCCCGGTCGTGCAAGGCGGCTCGGTCAGCTTCTTTGTGGGCGACAAAGAGCACACCGTCAAGCTAGTTCGCGCCCATTTGGAAGAAGATGCCGGCAAATCGCTGCACGAAGACTTCGCGGGCTTCAATGGCGAGAAATCGTCGGGCATTGACTTGAACCGCGCCGGCACCCCGCTGCTGGAAATCGTGACCGAGCCCGACATGCGCTGTAGCGCCGAGGCCGCCGAATACGCCCGCGCGCTGCATGCCTTGGTCGTGTGGCTGGGCATTTGCGACGGCAACATGCAGGAAGGCTCCTTCCGCTGCGACGTGAACGTGTCGGTGCGCAAGCCCGGCGCGCCCCTGGGCACTCGCCGCGAAATCAAGAACCTCAACAGCTTCAAGTTCCTGCAGCAGGCCACCGACTACGAAATCAACTGGCAGATTGACGAAATCGAAGACGGTCGCGCCATTCAGCAAGCGACGGTGCTGTTCAACCCTGACACGGGCGAGACCCGTGCCATGCGCACCAAGGAAGACGCACACGACTACCGCTACTTCCCCGACCCCGATCTGCCCCCGCTGACCATTGCGCCCGAGTGGATCGAACGCGTGAAGGGCGAAATGCCCGAACTGCCCCGTGTGATGGCCGAGCGCTTCCAGTCTGAATACGGACTGCCCGCGTACGACGCCACCATGATGACGCAGTCGAAAGCGTTTGGCGCCTTCTTTGAAGCCGCCGCGCAAACCTGCAAGCAACCCAAGCTGGTGTCCAACTGGCTGATGGGCGAAGTCTCACGCCGCCTGAACGCCCACGAGCAGAGCATCGACGACAGCCCCATCAGCGCCGACCTGCTGGCCGCGCTGATCACGCGCATTGCCGACGGCACCATCTCCAACAACGGCGCCAAGCAAGTGTTCGAGGTGCTGTGGTCTGAACAGGAAGAATCGGAAGCCTTGCCACCGCTGGCTCAGGTCGACGCTGTCATTGAAGCCAAGGGCCTCAAGCAGATGAGCGACACCGGCGAGCTGGAAAAGATTCTGGACGACATCCTGGCAGCCAATGCCAAGTCGGTAGAAGAGTTCCGTGCCGGCAAGGAAAAGGCCTTCAACGCCTTGGTGGGTCAGGCCATGAAGGCCACCAAGGGCAAGGCTAATCCGGCGACCGTCAACGAGCTTTTGAAGAAGAAGCTGGCCGGCTGAGGCCCGCATCGCCTCGGCGCGCGTCCGCTTCGGTCGCAGCCGAGGCGGCACTGGCTGCATCTGGCAGGGAGCCGGGAGGCGCCCCTGACCACAGCCTGCGCAAGCGCGCCAGTTCGGCGTCGTACAAGGCGTTGATGCGAACCATTTCGGCCTTCTGTGCCTGAATCACATCGCGCTGAGCCTGCTGAGCAGCCTCGTTGGCCTCCAACTTGGTGCGCAACTTGGGGGGCAGGGCCTTGCCTTTGTAGAACTCGGCATCCGCCTCCAGTGGCTTGCGTTCCGCCTGCAGATCGGCCACACGCATCTGAGACGTGCGAATGGCGTTTTCCAGATCGTCCAACGCCGCCTCGCGGGCCTTGTTGTGCGCCTGCTCGTTCGGGTAGCGCCCCATCAGATTGCGATCTCGCCGAATGGCGTCTTTTTGCGCCGCTTCGGCCAACTGCCGTTGATGCTCCCGCTCTTCAGCGGCAGCACGTTCGTCGGCGTTCATGCGTGGGGGCAGCACCTGACGTTGCGACCCATCGCGATTGAGCACGCGTTGCTCGCGGTCCAGACACTCTGGAATCGGGCGGTCAGAGGTATGCCGCTTGCCCGTCGCATCAACGCAGGTGTAGATGCCCACAGCCCAAGCCGACGCGGACAGGTTGAGCCCCACCATCAGCGCCAGCGTCGGCCCGAACCGGACGGCTGCTCTGGAGGGAAAATCAACCTGCTGGTGCTTCATAGGCTGGAACCTGACGAGGGATGAGGGGACACGGCGTCAGACGCCGTAACGTTGACGATAAGCCAGCACAGCCGGATAGCTGGCGCTGAGCGCCGGGTCCGCCTGCAATTGCAGATATTGCAACAAATCGGCCAAGGTCGCGATAGAAACAACCGGCAGTTTGTAATGCTGTTCCACTTGCTGCACGGCGCTTTCCTCCGCGTCCTGACCGTTGGCCGTCGCTTTTTCCTGGCGATCCAACGCGATGGCGACGCCCGCCGGTGTGGCCCCAGCCTTGACGATGAGGT
The DNA here is from genome assembly GCF_036273115.1 of Aquabacterium sp. Taxonomy (GTDB): domain Bacteria; phylum Pseudomonadota; class Gammaproteobacteria; order Burkholderiales; family Burkholderiaceae_C; genus Aquabacterium. The sequence continues at coordinate 40,097 of NZ_DASUIN010000010.1, read as the reverse complement.
CAATTGACTCACGCACCGAGGTGCCTGCGGAAATCACATCGTCGATGATCAGCACGCGCCCTTGCACCGGCGCGCCCACCAGGGTGCCGCCTTCGCCGTGGTCCTTGGCTTCCTTGCGGTTGTAGGCAAAGGGCTTGTTGTGGCCCAGGCGTGCCAGTTCGATGGAGACCGCCGCCGCCAGGGTGATGCCTTTGTACGCAGGGCCAAAGAGCATGTCGAACTGCAAACCGGATTCGATCAGCCGACGTGCATAGAATTCAGCCAGGCGGCCCAGCTTGGCGCCGTCATCGAACAGACCAGCGTTGAAGAAATACGGCGACAGGCGCCCAGCCTTGGTCTTGAATTCCCCAAACCGCAGCACCTTGGATTGCACGGCAAAGGCCACGAAGTCCTGAGCCAGGGAGTCTTGGGAAGGGGTGTTGCTCATGATGAATGGTGTCTTGTGTTTCGTCTTGTGTCTCTCAACCTGAACGGCATCCGCTCGGCGGCAACCAAAGGCCTGGTGCCCTGGGCTGAAAGTGTGTCAGCCGATTGTATGGGCGTGCAGGAGCTCAAGGTACACGCCGACGACATGCCGGCCCCCTTGAAATCATTTGCGGGCCTGAACGGGCACTTTCATCACGCCGAGAAAAAGGGCTACTCCGGCGTGGGCCTGTACACGCGGCATGAGCCCTCGGATGTGATCGTGGGCCTGGGAGCCAACGACCCCAGCGGCGAGTTCGACCCGGAGGGGCGCTATGTGGAAATGCGCTTTGACAAGCCCGGCCGCAAGCTGTCGATCATCAGCTGCTACTTTCCCAGCGGATCGAGTTCGGACGAGCGGCAGCAGGCCAAGTTCCGCTTCCTCGATGTGATCGAACCCCACTTGGCCCGCCTGCGGGGCGAGCGCGAGTTCATCCTGATCGGTGACGTGAACATTGCCCATCAGGAAGCCGACCTGAAGAACTGGAAGGGCAACCTGAAAAACAGCGGCTTTCTGCCCGAAGAGCGTGCCTGGATGACACGCCTGCTCAACCCAGCAGGCAACACGGCCCTGATCGATGTGTACCGCCGCCTGCACCCCGACACCACCGACGCTTGCTACACCTGGTGGAGCAACCGAGGCCAGGCCCGAGCCAAGAATGTGGGGTGGCGCATTGACTACCACCTGGCCACCCCCGCTCTGGCGGAAACCGCACGTGCAGCCAGCATCTACAAGGAGCAATGGTTCAGCGACCACGCGCCGCTGACCATCGACTACGACCTGACAATCTGAAGCCCATCAGGCACGCGAACAGGCCGAGCTTTTCGCCGCTATTCGGCCTATTGCGCTAGGGCCCGAACCCTTAAAGTAGACAGCTGTTGCCAAAACGTACCTCGTCACGGCAACAGGGCCCTCGCGCCCAGCGATTCCACGGCCTGATCCCGACCAATCGGACACCGATGGCGGAGTTCATTCAGGTTGGGTGCCCAAGCACCCCGATGCCGACCAGCCTTGTGGCTCGTCGGCATTTGTTTTTGGTGTCTTGGGCTCTGGCCTGGCGCAGGCAGACAGCGGGTTCGAGCCCGATTTTTTCGAGGATCACCGTCGCGCCCTTGCCCCTATGGTGTGGCCATGCACGCGAATCCTGGCCCCCAGCTCCCCATCTCCCGCCGCCCTCCTGGGCTGGCCTGGGTCGGGTCGCTGCTTGTGCATGCCACGGCCCTTGCCGCGCTGGTATGGGCCAGCCAACCGGCTACGCAAGCGCCTGGCCTCGGGCGCAGACTGGGCGCGCTGATGGTTCGCCTGGAAGCCATCACCGCACCGCATCCACAGGAACCCAATCGGGGCGACCACGATGCGGCTTCGCATCGGGACCAGAGCTCTCCGTCTCCCGCGCAACCTGCCAGACCCGCGCCCCCAAACCCGCACGCCACAGTCCCCGACGACTCAGCGCGCCCAGATCCCTCGCCGCCCCCTGGACCAGACCACGAAACCGGCGCGCCGAAGGCGGAGCCCTTGGCGACTCAGACATTGCCCCCTCCAGCCTCACCGCAAGCCCGCTGGGGTGGCCTGTTCACGCCACTCATCAGCCAACCGCTGGGCCGAGGCCGCTGGGGCGGCGGCATGGCACCGTCAGCACCCCCACCGCAACTGCAGGCCGCATTGCAGCAAGCACAGGCCATGCAGGTTCAACGGGCTGCCTTGATGCAACGCCTGCAATCGCTCGGCGCCTTGCTTCCCCAAACACCACTGGTGGGACGCTGCCAGGTTCAGATCATCCTGGGATCGGCCGACGGCCAGGCGTTGTGCGATGACGCCAACGATCTGAACAGAGTGCGCGCCATGCTGAACGACTTTCTGGCGCCAACACCCCTCCCCCGCTCCGATGCCCCCGACACCCTTCCAGCTGAAACCATCTGCCTGGACCTGCAGGGCCCCCTGATTCGCTGGACGCCCTGCGCCCCACCCGAACCTCAGAGCCCATGAAAAACGGCCCCGAAGGGCCGTTTCACATCTCACAGGCATGACATCCATGCCAATCTGACCTCATTGGATGAGACCGTCGATCACCGCTGGTTTCGTGCTGGCTGGGGTCGGCTCGGCACCAAGCTTGGTTCTGGGGTTCACATCAACCAAGCCACTGTTGGGCAAGCTCAAATTGCCTGCACCGGCCAGACTCACCCCCGATGCTTCCGAGCAATTGACCTTGCCCAGACGCATTTCGCGCTCGAGGTATTTGACGTAGTAGTTGTGACTGTCGTCGGAAACGACGGCCCCATCGACCATGTCAAAGGCAGGCACCCAACGAGTGCCAGGTCCGCAAGAAGTGACGACCTGGTTGGTATCGGGGTTCACGCAATGCCCGGGAATGCCTTGCAACTCACCAAAGCCATTGAACTGCAGTTGGACCTTGTTGCCATTGAACTTGGTCAGATCAGCTGCCGCACGCCCACGGATGTTGTTGCCAGCATCAGGGGCACCGTTGTTGAACACGGCGGCTGCCGTGAGCGACAGCGCCTTGGGGGGCGCAATCGTGATGCCATCGGCACCAAAGTACTTGTTCCATTGATTGGGGCCGGTTTCCCATTGATAGACGGTCTCGGCTTGATCAACCAGGTAAGGACAGTAATGGCTCCCACCCGCATTCGGCGTGCCGTTGGAGTCGCAGCGGATGCTGCTCAGATCGGCATCGGCCACCATCGAGCCGCTGTTCAGTCCGGTCTTATAGCCCCCCATATTGCTTTGTGCCAGGCCCGAGGCGTCGACCGCATGAGCGGCATCCAGCGCGCCGGAGTACACGAGACCACTGTGGAAGGTGTAGCCGTAGGTGGTGGCCGCCGGCCCCCAAGAAGGCGAGTCCTGGAAGGGCGATTGGTTGCCGGCCAAGGCGGTGCCCAATGCGGTTCCAGCCGTCGGGCACATGGTCACGCAGTTCAAGCTGATGTCTGCAGCCGAGGGCGATACGATGTCGCGGGTTCGATAAGCCACACCGGTGTCGTCGGCAAAACTCACGGATGGCACATCAATGGAGCCGGAGCCCCCGCCAGACGGGAAGAAGATTGGCAGCGACTTCACATACGAGGCAGACAGCGTTGCTGCATTCAAGGCAACAGGCGAAGACAGCACATGCGAGGTGCAGCCATTGCCACCGGAGCAGTCCTGGTAGGAAATGGCATTCAAGTTCGTGCCATCCCACTGCAGTTCGTAGTTCATGAAGGCTGGGCCCGACCCAATGGCCGTGTGAGACCAGTACATCATGGGCACATTCTTGAAGTCACTCAAGGAACCGGTGTGGCGAGTCAGGCGCCAAAGCTTGCCGCCTTTCTGGATAGGCGTGATGACCTGGTCCGATCCGCCGTTCTTGCGAGTCAACTGCCCCTGACCCAGCGCGATTTGCGACATGGCCGATTCAGGCAACCACAGGCCCCAGAAGCTCCAGAACCCGTAATAGGTATCGTTGCCATTCGTGTACTTCACCGAGAAGCCGGGGTTGTCCATTGTCAATCGGGAACCATCTTCCTGGTAGGTGCCGTAGCGCCAGGTCGAGGTCTCCCCGCGGTTCTTGTCACGCGCAAAGCAGACATCGGGGTTGCTGCCCTCCTGGCGACGGAAGTAGCCGCCGTCATAGGCGAACTTGTAGTCGTACGGAGTGGACTGCTCAATGCCGCTGATCTTGCCCATGCCGCTTTCAGTCGATGGGTTGTTCTGCAGGATCAGGCGCGTGGTGGAGGGGCCACCGTCTCCGTTTTCTTCCTGATAAAAGCTCAGACCGCTTTCAGTCGACTGCAGTGAGCCCTTGAACATGCAGGTGCCCGCCATGCCCTCTGGTTCACCGCAGAAGTACATCTTGAACAGGCCATTGGGGTGCGCCTCTGATTTGCCCTCGGTGGCCACTACGTAGGCATAAATGGTCGCCTTCACAGGGTTGCCATCGTGTTCTTCCTCACTGTGCAACCACGCCTTGATGACCAAGGGATCGGCTGTCGTGGCCTGAGAAGACTGGACCACAGCCGACAGATAGTTGGTGGCATTCGATGCGCCTGCGTTGGTGCTGCCCGACTTGCTGCTGTCACCGCGGCCCTGGCACTTGCCTTCGTCGATCAGCGCCACATAGGGGCCCTGGTTCACCATGGCGTCTCCGCGCATGCTGCCGATGATGCACATGATCATGTTGACCGTGCCGATGCGGTCACCCACGCGGTCTTGCACCCAGGTGTTTTGCTTGTCCGATACATAGGCCCCCGCAGTGGGCGCAGCGAAAGCCGTGTGGCTGACGGAAGCCGCCAGTAGGCTGAGGGCAAAGGGGATGCGTTGATAAGACTTCATGATGTCGTCGCCTCCCTACTCACTTGGCCGTGACCACTTCAACCGAAGTGGGCAGCGTGATGTTGGATGTGGTCACCGGCGTACCCGTCGCAGCTGTATCGCCACCACCGCCGCCGCCACAGGCAGACAAGGACACGACAGCGAACGTGGCCAGCACACAGCTGACCGCCTTGCGACACAGCGCAGACATTGAATAACGCATAGGGCCTCCGGGACCAGAAGATGAAACAAGGTGGGGGTACAGCAAGACACATTTCGGACACAAAAATGTCCGATTAAGTCGGACTTGGCCGAAAAGAACGGTCGTTCGTGATTTACTGGCGAAGGTCAAAGGACCTGCTCAAATCAGGGTCATACTTGGCACCAATTCGACAGAAATTGGGCCTTGAACGTGATCAAGAAATGGTGGATTGGCCTGCCGTTGGCGCTGGCGTGCGTGGGGGGGGGTACCTATCTGTGGGTGTCTCGCCCGCTTGAACTGCCCCTGACCCAGATCACCCGGGGGCCGGCCGTGGAAGCCGTGTATGCGGCGGGCTCGATCGAGCCCACGGTGACCTTGCCGGTGGCATCCAAGGTGATGGGCCGACTGACCGCGGTGCTCGCGCAGGAAGGCGATGCGGTTCGCAAAGGCCAGGTGCTGGCCAAGATGGAAGCCGGCGATCTGCAAAGCGCGGTCGATGAAGCGCAGGCGCGCGAACGTCTGGCGCAAGCCCAATTCGCCCGCACCAAGGAACTGGTGCAGCAACACTTTCTGGCGCCGGTCGAACTCGATCGCGTCCGATCCGATCTGGAGGCAGCACAAGCCAGTGTCAAGCGCACTCAAGCCTTGCGAGATGTGCTGACCCTCGTGGCGCCGGCAGACGGCACCGTTCTGCGCCGCGATGGCGAAGTCGGCCAGGTGCTGACGGCCGGACAGGTGCTGATGACCCTGTCGTGCTGCGCCCCACTGCGCGCCACGGTGGATGTGGACGAAGAAGACATTGGCCGAGTGCACAAGGGGCAAGCCGTGGTGCTGCGCGCCGACGCGTTGCCGGGCCGCACCCTCAAAGGTCAGGTGCAAGACATCACACCCAAGGGCGACCCGGTCTCGCGCAGCTACCGTGTGCGCATCCAGCTTGACAAGACCGAGGGCTTGATGGCGGGCATGACGGTGGAAGCCAACCTCATCGTCACCCAACGCGAACAAGCCTGGCTGATTCCCAGCACCGCGGTGCAGAAAGACACGGTCTGGGTGGTGCGAGAGGGCCGCGCCCAGAAACAAGCCGTTCGCATCGGCATTGCCGGCACCAGCAAGACCGAGATCCTGTCTGGCCTCAACCCTGACACGCCAGTCATTGTTCAACCGCCTGCCGACCTGAGCGAAGGGCGAGCTGTGCGCGGTCTGAAAAAGTAGCCCATGGGGATGAAGATTCAGCTCGATGTGGCCCTGGGCCACCTCACCCACCGCCGGCGGCAGACCTTGGTCTCACTGTCGGGGGTGGTGCTGGGTGTGGGCTTCTTTCTCGGGGTCTCGTCTTTGATGCGCGGCTCGGAGAAGGACTTTCTCAAGCGCATGGTCGACAACAGCCCGCACGTTACCGTGTCCGACGAGTACCGCAAGGCCCAGCCCCAACCCGCCTGGACGGCCTGGCCCGACGGAGCCGTGCTGACCCACCATGTGAAGCCGCCCAACGAGCCGCGCGGCATTCGGGGTCATCGCCAGATTCTGGAGTTCATCGAAGCCCAGGAAGGGGTACGGGCCGCGCCGGTGCTGCAAGGCACCGCGGTGCTGACGTTTTCCGGCAAGCAACAAGGTGTGACCCTGTCGGGGGTGATTCCGGCCAAGATGCGCCAGGTCACGACCATCGACGAAAAATTCATCAACGGCGACCTGGAGGCGCTGAACGCCACGCCCAATGGCATCGTCATCGGCCAAGGGCTGGCCGACAAGTTCAGCCTGCGCATGGGCAGCACCTTGAGTGTGCTGGCCCCCAGCGGTCAGAACCGGACCATGAAGGTCGTGGGCATTTTCCGCACCGGCAATGCCAGCTACGACGAGGGGCAGACCTTCATGATGCTCAAACGCGCACAGGGCTTGCTGGACAAGCCCAACCGCGTGAACCGCATCATCGTGCAGATGGCAGACCCCTACGCTGCGAAAGATCTGGGGCACCTGCTAGAAGACCGCTTTTCGTACAAGTCCGTGTCCTGGATCGAAGCCTCGGAAGACATCCTGAGCCTGCTGCTGGTGCGCAACACGATCATGTACAGCGTGGTGTCGGCCATTTTGCTGGTGGCCTCGTTCGGTATCTACAACACGATTTCCACCATCGTGATGGAAAAGACCAAGGACATCGCCATCCTCAAATCGATGGGCTTTCATGCGCGCGACATCCGCATGATCTTCCTGTTTGAAGGCCTGATCGTGGGCGTGATCGGCAGCACCCTGGGCCTGCTGATGGGCGCAGGCCTCATTGCCGGGCTGGCTCAACTCGAAATCAAGGCCCCCGGCATGACCGAAAAGGTTCACCTGCCCGTATGGTGGGGCGCCGAGCAATTTGCCCTGGCGGCGCTGTTTGCCATGGGCTCATGCGTACTGGCCGCCTACCTGCCCGCCCGCAAGGCCGGTCGCGTGCAGCCCGTTGACATCCTGCGGGGGGCCACATGAACGCACCTGATCCGCGCACTGAGGCCCGCTCCGTTTTGCGCGCCGAGTCCCTGGTGCGGCGCATTCCCGGCGAGGTGCCCACCACCCTGATCAACGGCGTGTCACTCGACATTGCGCGTGGCGAGTTCGTCTGCATCATGGGCCCCTCGGGTTCCGGCAAATCGTCGCTGCTCTACATGCTCGGGCTGCTCGATTTGCCCGACGAAGGGCGCATCGTGCTGGATGGCGAAGACACCACCCGCTACAACGAAGACCAGTTGTCTGACCGTCGCCTGGCCAAGCTGGGCTTCGTCTTTCAGTTCCACTTCCTGCTGGCCGAGTTCCGGGTGATCGACAACGTGACCCTGCCCATGCGCAAGCTGGGCCAATTGAACGACGATGCCGCCCGCGCCCGGGCACTGGACCTGCTCGACCACCTGGGCGTGAAACAGCAGGCCGACAAATTCCCCAGCCAGCTGTCGGGCGGACAGCGCCAACGCGTGGCCATTGCCCGCGCTCTGGCCAACGACCCGCTGGTGATCCTGGCCGACGAACCCACCGGCAACCTGGACTCGGCCTCGAGCCAGAACGTGCGGGCCATGCTGCAAAGCCTCACCCGCGACATGGGCAAGACCGTGGTGGCCGTGACGCACGACGGCGGCTTCGCGTCCGGGGCCGATCGACGCATCGGCATTGTCGACGGTCAAATCAACAACGCGTGGCGCCCGAGCTGATCGGGCAACTTGACCAAAGACAAGGCATTTTTCGGCGCGCAGCGCACACTGGCGCCCATCATGTCTATCCCCTCCCACTCGATGGAGCTGGTTGCTCCAGCCGGGAGCTTGGCTGCGCTCAAAGCGGCCTTGTCTGCCGGTGCCGACGCGGTTTACGTCGGCCTCAAGAATGGCACCAACGCGCGCAACTTCGCGGGCTTGAACTTCGACACCGGCAGCTTGCGCCAAGGCATTGAGTTGGCGCACAGCCTGCAACGCAAGGTGCTGTTTGCCATCAACACCTATCCACAACCGGGCCGCACGGCCGAATGGCGCGCCGCCATTGACCAGGCCGTCTTGTTGGGGGCCGACGCCGTCATCCTGGCCGATCCTGGATTGCTGCGTTATGCGCGCGACCGCTACCCTGATTTGCGCCTGCACTTGTCGGTGCAAGGCTCGGCTACCCATGCCGACTCCATTGCGCTGATGCACGAACAATTCGGCATTCAGCGTGTGGTGCTCCCCCGCGTGTTGACCTTGCGCGAAATTGCCCGCCTGATCGAAACCAGCCCTGTTGAAATCGAGGTATTCGGCTTTGGCAGCTTGTGCGTGATGGCCGAAGGCCGCTGCCTGCTGTCGTCTTACGCCACGGGCGATTCGCCCAACAACAAGGGCGTGTGCTCGCCAGCCCATGCGGTGCGCTGGGAAGAAAAAGGCCAGACGCTAGAGGCCCGCCTGGGCGGGGTCATGATCGACCGCTACGGCCCAGGCGAAAACGCCGCCTACCCCACCCTGTGCAAAGGCCGCTTTGAAGTCGAAGGCGAGCGTGACCACGCGCTGGAAGAACCCACCAGCCTGAACGCCATTGGGCTGCTGCCGCAACTGGTGGAAATGGGCGTGGCCGCGCTGAAGATCGAAGGCCGCCAACGCAGCCCGGCTTATGTCTCGCAAGTGGTGCAAGTGTTGCGCGCTGCCGTCGATGCAGCCTGTGGCAACCCCCACCGCTACAGCGTTCGACCCGAATGGCAGTCGCGCCTGGCCGCGCAGGCCGAAGGCGCCCAAGTGACGCAAGGTGCCTATGAGCGCCCCTGGAAGTGAGCCGCGCCATGAACCATCCTGATTTTCAGATTGCCGTCGGCCCCTTGCTGTACTACTGGCCCCGCGCCGACGTGCTGGCCTTTTATGCGCAGGTGGCCGACAGCCCGGCTGACATCGTCTACCTGGGCGAAACCGTGTGCAGTCGCCGCCACGAGTTGCGCCTGCCCGATTGGCACGAGTTGGCAGCCATGCTGCGCGCCGCCGGCAAAGAGGTGGTGCTGTCCACCCAGACCTTGATTGATGTGGAAACCGACGCCCACACCATGCGCCGCCTCACCGGGCAGGCCGATTACCTGGTGGAAGCCGGCGACCTGGGTGCCATTCGCTCGATGAAGGGGCGCCCCTTTGTGGCGGGGCCCCACCTCAATGCCTACCATGCCGACACCGTGAACTGGCTGGGCAGCTTGGGCGCGACCCGTTGGGTACTGCCTTTCGAGCTCAGTGCAGACGACATGAAGGCGCTCATCACCAGCGCCGGAGAAGATCGCCCTGATGCCGAGGTGCTGGTGTGGGGCAGGCTGCCGCTGGCGTTCTCGGCTCGTTGCTTCACCGCACGCCACTACTGCCTGAAAAAGGACGACTGCGGCTTCCGCTGCATTGAACACCCGGATGGCCTGGCCTTGAATTCGCAGGAAGGCGAGCGCTTCCTCACCATCAACGGCATCCAGACCCAATCGGCTGCGCTGCACGATCTGATTGACCACACCCAGGATCTGGTTGACATGGGGGTGAAGGTGTTGCGTGTGAGCCCGCAATCGCGTGGCACGCTCGAAGCGGTGACGAAGCTGGATCGCATCCGCCAGGGGGGCGAAGTTGACTCGGCCATTCCCCTGCCCCCCAATATGAGTCGCTGCAACGGCTACTGGCAAGGCCAGGCCGGCATGAAATGGTCCGAACCGGTGGCCCAACCATGACGTCTGAACGCTCCCCTTTGGCCATTCCCGCATTCGTTCAAAAGCTGGGGCGGCTGGTGCCCCCTGGCGTCGCCGCGGTTCCATTGGCAGCGGGCTGGCGCATCGCCGAATGGCTGCAAGCCTTGCCCATTCCCGACGAGCTACAGGGCCGACTGTTTGAAATCACGGTGCGCGACCTGGGCTTGTCGCTGCGCTTCACCTGCCGGGGTTCGCACCTGCACCCGGTATGGAGCGGCACACCAGAACTGAAGCTGGCCGCCAGCCTGGGTGACTTCATGCGCATGGCCGCCGGCGACATCGATGCCGACACCCTGTTCTTCCAGCGCCGCCTGTCGATTGAAGGCGATACCGAACTGGGCCTGGTCGTGAAGAATTGGCTGGATGCGGTCGAGCGCCCGCCCCGGCTGGTGGCCTTGCTACACGCGCTGATTCAGTGAGCCACTGAATCAAGCCGATGGTTAATCGGATTGCGCCGAGCGCCTCACTCGGTTTGCACCCCACTTGCCCAACTCCAGGGCCACCCACACACCCAGCCCCATGGCCAGGCAAGCCCCCAGCGTGGCCGCAGGCAGCGGCACGAATCGGAACAACTCGGTGGCTGGTGCCCAATGCAGCACCACCGCGAGCAAAGTCGAGGTGGCAGCCAGCATGACCCAGAACGCCCGATTCGGTCGCAACACCGTCGCCAGCATGTTGCTGCCTTGCGAGCGATTGCCCAGAATCAACCCGATGTTGCATGCCACCAGCGCCACAAAGCTGGCCGTGCGCGCCTCGGCTTCGGTAGCCTGAGTGGCCAGCAAGGCGGCATAGAAGCAGGCCACGACGGTCAGGATCAACACCCCCTGCGCGACACTGCCCATCAACAGACCTCGTGACAGCAAGGGAGTACCGGGCTTGTGGGGGCGACGCTGCATGACACGCGGTTCAGCCGCCTCGGCCTCGAACACGATGGAACACACCGGATCAATGATGAGCTCCAGAAAGGCAATGTGCACCGGCGAGAACAGCAAGGGCCAGCCCATCAGCAAAGGCAGGATCGACAGGCCGGCAATGGGCACATGCACCGCCAGCACAAAAGCCATGGCCTTACGGAGGTTGTCGTCAATGCGGCGCCCTTGCGCCACGGCGCGCGCAATCGACTGAAAGTCGTCATCGAGCAGCACGATGGCCGAGGCCTCGCGGGCCACATCGGTGCCACGCCCACCCATGGCCACACCGATGTCGGCCGCCTTCAATGAAGGGGCATCGTTCACGCCATCGCCGGTCATCGCCACCACTTCGCCTTGCGCCTGCAAGGCCCGCACGATGCGCAGCTTCTGATCGGGCATGACCCGCGCGAAGACGCACACCTCGCGCACACGCTGCTGCAAGGCCGCTTCATCGAGCGTGTGCAGTTCATCGCCCCGCAGCACCCCCCCACGGGTGTCAATGCCGGCCTGCTGGGCAATGGCCAGGGCCGTGACGGGGTAGTCGCCCGTGATCATGGCCACGCGAATGCCGGCTTCACGACAGGTACGCACGGCATCCGGCACGGTTTCGCGCAGAGGATCGACCAGCCCGACCAAGCCGAGAAACTCGAAGTCAAAGTCGTGCTGCACATCGGGCCAGGCCTCGCCTGGCCCATGCTCCACCGCCCCTTGTGAGCGGGCCACCGCCAGCACCCGCATGCCCTGCGCAGCCAAGGCCTCGACCTGGGTTCGCCAGGGCGCGCAGTCGGCATCCGACAAATGGCACAGATCCATCACCGCCTCGGGGGCACCTTTGGCCGCGATCACATGGCGCACGCCGCCGGGTTCATGCCACACATGCGACATGGCCAGCAACTCCGGACGCAAGGGATAAGCGCGAGCCAACTCCCAGTCGGGGTGCAGGTGCACTTGCTCTGGCCCCACCAGATGGTGGGAGGCCGCATCCCAGAAGGCCTTCTCCATGGGATCGAATGGGTCACGCTGACAGGCCAGCAGGCCGCACTCCAGCAAGGGGTGAAAGGCCTCGGGCAAACTCGCCTGGCCGCGCTGCCACTGGCCTTGCGCCACCACCATGTGCGCAAGGGTCATGTTGTTTTGCGTGAGTGTGCCCGTCTTGTCGGTGCATAGCACAGTGGCCGTTCCCAGCGCCTCGATGGCGGTGGAACGGCGTACCAGCACACGGTGCTGCGCCATGCGCCAGGCTCCCATGGCCATGAACACACTCATGATCAAAGGAAACTCCTGCGGCAGCAGCGACATGGCCAACGTGATGCCGGCCAGCACCGCATCGAGCCAGCCCCCACGTTGCCAGCCATACAAGGCGGTCACCGCCAGGCTCAACACCACGCCGGCAATGGCAAAGCCTCGCACCCAGGCGCGCGTTTGCTGCTGCAACCGGGTGACGGCCGGATCGACTTGCGCCAGCGCCGCACCAATGCGCCCCATCTGGCTGCGCGGCCCCGTGGCAATGACTTCGGCCGTGCCTCGGCCTCTGACCACCAGCGTGCCGGCAAAGACCCACGGCAGATCGTCTCCGCCCGGTGCAATGGCTTGCGCGTTGACCGCAGGCCGAACGCCATCGACCTTGCGAACAGGCACCGACTCTCCGGTGAGCAGGGACTCGTCGGTTTGCAGATCATGGGCTTCGATCAAATGCGCGTCAGCGGGGACCCGGTCGCCCTCGCTGATCAACAGAATGTCACCCTCGACCACCTCGCGCCCGGCAATGCGCTTGGCCGCGCCATCGCGAATGACCAGCGCACGGGGGCTGCTGAGATCGCGCAAGGCTTCGAGCACCCGCTCGGTTCGGCTGGCCTGCACCAGACTGATGGCCACTGTGATGAGCACAAAGGCCAGCAACATGGCCGCCTCCCCCAGATCACCCAGCGCCACATAGATGAGCCCTGCCCCGATGAGCAACTGGAACATGGGCTCGGACAGGGTGTCTTTCAGCAAACCCCACAAGGACCGGCTTTCCGGGCGCTGCAGTTCATTGGGGCCGTGCTCGCGCAAGCGGCGTGCCGCTTCGGCTTCAGTCAATCCGGTCTGATGCAAGGGATCTGTCATGGCTTTCCATTGTCACACCGCAAGATGTCAGGCATGCCTGACAAGCTCGTTCGCGAGCTGTTACACCTTGACCTGAATCGTTGACAACCGATTGGACCGATGCTGCGTTCAGGAACACAATGAGTGTTTTCAACCCACAGCATGAAGGAGAAGTCCATGTCTGAAGCAACCACCCCGTCCAAGGGCCCCAACACCGCATTGCTGGCTGGGGGCGGCATCGCCCTGGTGGGTCTGGGCCTGGCTGCGGGCATGTTCTTGCGCTCCCCCTCCAGCAACGACGCTGCTGCCCCTCAAGCGGCATCGGCAGCATCTGTCGCCTCGGTGGCGTCGGCACCCTCCTCGGCCACGACCCCAGCTCCGACTGCCCCCCAGGCAGCCAACGATGCGCCCGCCCGCAACGAGCCCGTGAAGGCGGCGCGTCGACATGATGCGGAACGCCATCGCAATGCTGACGGCGGCCAACCGGTGGCTCAACCTGTTCGCCAAGTGTGCGGCACCTGCGGCACGGTTGACAATGTCCGCGCCGTCAGCGTGGCCGGTGAAGGTTCGGGCGTGGGTGCCGTGGCCGGTGGGGTCATTGGCGGCGTGCTGGGCAACCAGATGGGCAAGGGCAGCGGCAAGACCGCCATGACCGTGCTGGGCGCCATTGGCGGCGGCGTGGCCGGCAATGAAATCGAGAAGCGCCAGCGCGCTGAAACGGTGTACGAAGTCACCGTGCGCATGGATGACGGCAGCTACCGCACCGTGACCCAGAAAACCGCCCCCGCCGCAGGCAGCCGCGTGGAAGTGGAAGGCGACAGCGTTCGCCCCAGCAACCGTTAAGCCGGAGATCACAGGCTGACTGGATCGCCCCATCCAGTCGGCTTCTCCTCAAGGGGCCTTTCGCGCATGGCTTGGCCCACGCGCTCAGGAGATCACGATGAGCCCAACCCGCTTCGACACCCGTTTCGGTCTTGCCTCCCTCCTGGTTCTCTCGCTGGCCAGTGGCGGCAGCGCCTGGGCAGCCAGCAAAGAGAAGAAGCCTGCACCGCCCCCGGCGGCGGCGATGATGGCTTCAGCCGCATCTGCCGCAGCGTCTGGCCCCATGAGAGGCCGTTGCGAGACCCCGCCTGCCGATTGCGAAGGGCATCGCAAAGACATGCAGGAGCACCGCAAAGAGATGCACGAACAGCGCAAGGACATGAGGGAAAAGCACCGCGCTGATCACATGAAGCAGCGCGGCATGGGCATGATGGGCGCCCCCAGCGGCGCCAGCGCGCCGGGCAAGTAAGCCCACCCTCACCTTGTGGTGACTCAACGAGCGGAGGCTGCTGGCACCAGGGCCTCCATTTCGGCAATGCCGCTGCGGGCATTGGCCTGCGCTGCCAACGCGCGCTCTTCTGGCGTCGCGTAGTCGCGATCCCAGGCCAGCACCTTGGGCGTCATCAGCTTGTGCCACAGCGGTGGAATCATGGCCACGAGGATGGTGGTCAGGTAGCCATTGATCATCATGGGCGCATCGGGGAAGGGCTTCAGGTCTTGATACGGCACTTCACCTTGTGCATGGTGATGTGAGTGCCGGGTCAGATTGAACATGGCCCACGAGCTGATGCGCTTGTTGGTATTCCATGAATGGCGAGGCTGCACAGGCGTGGCAGGGTTGCGCACCATGCCGTAGTGCTCCATGTAGTTCACGATCTCCAGCAACGCCTTGCCCCACAGACCGCAGGCGGTGAAGAACAAGGCCGCTTGCCAGCCCCCCATTGCTGCCGCCACGCCGACCAACAGCACGCTCATGAGGTGGCCACGGATGACCGCGTTGTGCCACGAGAACAAGCCTTGCCCCTTGCGAGCCAGACGCTTTTGTTCAATGCGCCAGGCACTGATGTTGCCCTTGATGGTCGAGGCCACGATGTGGAAGTACACATTGCGGCCACGGGGTGCGGTGGCGGGGTCTTCGGTGGTCGACACATAGCGGTGGTGACCATAGACGTGCTCGATCGCGAACACGGTGTCAAAGCTGAAGGCCAGCAACCAGCGCCCCACCAGCATGGAAATCGGGTCCCAGGTGCGGTGGGTCAGTTCGTGGCCGGTGATGGTCCCCACCATGCCGATCATCAATCCGGTCACGATCACGGTGGACACATGGTGAATGGACGCGGTGGCCTCGCGTGCGGCCAGGACGTCATAGCCGGTCCAGTGTGTCAAGGCTGCACCAAACCCCAAAGGGTCACCAGGACTGACGCTCCAGATCGCCGCAAACACGATGAAAGACAGCAAGGGCAGCGCCATCCACAGCTGCACGGTGAGGATACCGGGGTACTCGAATTTCGGGGTCGAGGTGTCATCGCCGCACAGGGCGTCGCCCACCACATAGATGACCAGCACGCTGATCAAGCCCATGGTGATGTAGGCCCCGCCGGCCAGCACAGCGGCTGCCGACAACAGGCCGATGACATGGAAGAGGAAGTACTTGAGGTAGTGAAGTAGTTTCATGGTCTCGCTCTTTGTTGTGTGTTTCAGGGACAAGGCTTCTGACTGCGTCAAGCTGCGACAGGCAAGCTGTCGTGCTGGGTAGAAAAGCGATCGGCGAAGATGTCTTCACGGCGCACACCGTGCAACTTCAGCACCGGCATGGCGTGATCGATCATGGCCGGCGGCCCGCACAGGTAAGCCTGCGAGCCCGCTTCGATGAGCTGGGGAATCTGGTCGCTGACCAGCCCCCGGGCACCGACCCAGTTCGACTCCTCCGGTTCGGCCGACAGCACCGGCAAGAAACGGAAACGCCCGGCCCACTGCTGGCTCAAGGCCTCGATCTCGTCGAGGGCGTAGAGGTCTTGCTGCGTGCGCGCACCAAACAGCAAGGTGGCGGAGCGCTGCACCCCTTGGTTGGCCGCGTCTTTCAACAGCGCCAACATGGGCGCCAGCCCACTGCCACCGGCAATCAGGATCAGGGGCGAGGTGCCTGGGCGCAACCAGAAATCGCCCACGGGTCCATCCACAATCAGGGCCTGGCCCATCACGTTTTGCTCATGAATGGCCGAGGAGAAGACACCGCCAGGCACATGGCGCACAAAGAAGGCGACCTGCGCGTCCGCTTGCGCGGGGGTGGCAAACGAATAGCTGCGCTGCACACCGGGCAGCGACGCCAGGCTGATGTCGGCAAACTGACCGGCCTTGTACGACAAGGCTTCATCCAACTGAACCCGCACCCGGGTGATATCGCGGGTCAGGCGCTCCTGGCCAATGACACGTCCGCTGACCTGACGGCGAACGGGCTGGCTGCTCAAGTCGACCTCGATGGTGACGTCGCCCTGCGGCACCGATTGGCAAGCCAGGATGTAGCCCTGATCCAATTCAGCATCCGACAACACGTAGCTGGCCTCGGTCAGCTCCTTGACCTTGCCCTGAACCAGCTTGCACTTGCAGGTGGCGCAGCCCCCGACCCGGCAGCTGTAGGGGATGGCCACTCCCTCGCGCAGCGCTGCCTGCAGCAGGGTCTCTTTGGGTTGCACCGTCACGCTTTGCGCGTTGATGGTCGCGGTGCTCGGTTTCTTCTTGGTCAGAAAGGAAAACATGCGGGGGCTCCGGTACTTCTGAAACTGGATCAAGCCATGCCTGCATCGTAGAAAGACGGCCGCTTCCCGGGTAGGTTGCGAATTGACATTCATGGGTCATTTATTGACAATCCCGCGCCATGACGCCCGCACAAGACTTCACCCTGCCGATGCACTACGTGCGTCAGATCGCCGACCAGGTCCGCAGCCTGGGGGGCGATGTGGCCGCCTGGCTGAGTCGCAGCCAGCTCACCGAGGCCGACCTGCAGGACACCGCTCGGGGTTTGCCTTTCCTGGTGGTCTACCAACTGGTGCGCGATGCACTGGAGCTGACGGGCGAGCCCGCGCTGGGCCTCCTGGTGGGCGAGCGCCTGGTGGTCAACACGCACGGCATGCTGGGCTACGCCGCCATGAACAGCGCCACCTTGCGGCAAGCGCTCGACCTGTTCGAGCGCTACATCGGGCTGCGCACCTCGCTGGTGTCGGTGAGCCACCGGGTAGAGGGCGCTGTGGTGCAAGTTCAGTTCAACGAGCCCCTGCCGCTGGGCGACATTCGACGCACGGTGCTGGAAGCCATCATGCTGACGGTGAAGAACGTGCTCGATGCCATCACCATGGGCTCACGCCATGTGATGTGGGTGGCTTTTCCCTTCCCGGCTACCGGCTATAGCGATCTGGCTCAAGACCTTTTTCATGCCGATGTGCGCTATGGTCAGAGTTGGGCGGGCTTTACCATTCCCGCCAGCGTGCTGGATCAGCCCCTGAGCATGGCTGACCCGGCCACGTTTGCGCAGGCCGCCGCGATCTGCCAGCGAGAACTGGACAAGCTGCAGCAAAACACCTCGCTGAGCGCGCAGGTGCGCCGCATCATGCTGGAAAAGCAGAACGGCTTTCCGTCCTTGAACGTAACCGCTCGCCTGTTTCACATGACGCCACGCACCTTGCACCGCCGCCTGCAGGACGAGGGCACTTCGTACAAGGACATTCTGGAAAACGTGCGCCACATGCTGGCGCTGGAATACCTCAAGGCAGGCCACCCCATTGGCGAAGTGGCCTACACCCTGGGCTACACCGATCTGGCGAACTTCCGCCGAGCGTTCAAGCGCTGGGAGGGCATGGCCCCATCCGCCTACGCCGATTTGATGCGGGTTAAACCGAACTGAAAGCCATCGATTCGCTGCGCAGATCCAACATTTTTCCGACGCAAAGCGATCTAAACTGAACTTGCAACATCCTCAAGGACTCGCCATGCAAGTATTGCTTCATACCGATAACCACGTCGAAGGCCGTCAGGGAATGGCCGATCATCTCGAAACTGTCGTGAAGGACGCGTTGCACCGCTTTGGCGACCATGTGACCCGAGTCGAAGCTCACCTGAGCGACGCGGTCAGCCACAGCAAGTCGTCTCCCGACGACATTCACTGCACACTGGAGGCTCGCTTGTCGAACCTGCCCCCCGTGATCGTGAAGGACCACGCCCCCACAGCGCACCAGGCCATTTCCGGCGCCGTCGACAAGCTCAAGCGCGCGGTGACCACCGCCGTGGAAAAGCATGACACCCGTCGCCCGGGTCAAGGCGCCCAGCCCGAACTTTGACGTTCGGACCTGTCGCCATCAGGGGCCCTTCGTGGGCCCCTTTCCTTTTTCAGTGCGTGTCAGTGCGCCACAGCCAGAACCGCCTGACCGGCCGCAATCGGATCTCGCGTGCGGTTCATGGCGTCCAGCCAGACTGGGTAGCTGGCGGTGCCCCCATCCTGCCAGGGATGAAAGCCCGGGCGGTAGTAGCGCAGATACGAGCGCCACGACGAACTGAACAGCCCCTTGGGGCCGTACACCCACCACAAGCCTTTGGCGAACAACTTCGTGCGCTGCCAGAACGAAAAGCCATCGTGCTTGAGCATGTAGCCGGCAAACAGCAAGATCTGCAGATTGAATGACAAGGTCACTTCAATCTGGGTCCAGATGCGGCGCAGGTAACCCACCTTGGCCACCTTCTGCATCACATCAAAGGCCACGGCCTTGTGCTCCATTTCTTCCATGGCGTGCCAGGCATACAGCGCAAACATGCGCGGGTCGGCATCGCCCATGATGTCTTTGCGCTCGAACAGCGTCTCGGCCATGATGGCTGTGAGGTGCTCGCATGCCGCGGTGGCAGAGAGGGTATGGGCCTTGGGCATGTACTTGCGCATGATGCCGAACAGGAAGCCACGAGTCAGCCCCTCAAGCCAATCCACATCGATGCCCTGCGACTTCAGGTGCTCGTTGAACTGATTGTGGATGATGCCGTGTTGCCCTTCCTGGCGGATGAAGTCCTTGATTTCCTGCAGCAGTTGTGGGTCGGTCACCTGGTCTCGGTAATCGCGCACGCAAGAAATGAAGAAGCGCTCACCCTCAGGAAAGATGGTGGACATGGCGTCGCAAAAGCGTGTCTTGAAAGGATCGCCGCCCAGCCAATACTTCGGCACTGGTTGATCCAACCCGAAATCGAGCTTTTCGCGCGGAACGATGGGCGCTTGTTTAACCTTGCTGGTCATGTTATTCCTTTCTATTCAATCGGGCCAATTCGCCTGAATGGCCTGAATGTCATGCGCCGATCAGGCGGCTGCGCGGAGGGCTGTCGTGCCGGCTGACGAGGTTGACTGGGGGGCCGCGCCGAATCTCGCCGGCGTGAACTGCAGACAGGGATCGTCGACCGCGCCCTCACGCAAGATGGCCACGTCTTGCTGGTAGTCCATTGACATCACCCAAGGCGCGCCTGCCCCCTGGCGCGGCAGGTGAGGGAGTGCGCGCTGCACATAGCCCGCACCGAAATCCAGCAAGGGGCGCGTGGGCATGTCAGCCGACGGCACATGAGGGGTGCACACACCAAAGCCCTGCTGATCCATGTGCGCCAGCAAGCGGCAGAAGTGCTCGCAGATGGGGCCCACCTTCAAGGTCCACGACGAATTGGTATAGCCCACGATGAAAGCAAGGTTAGGCAGGTCGCTGAGCATCATGCCCTTGAAGGCCACCTTGCTGGCCAGATCGACCGGGGCGCCATCCAGGGTGAGCCCAATGCCGCCAAACAACTGCAGGTTCAAGCCGGTGGCGGTGACGATGATGTCGGCTTCCAGTTCGCGCCCCGACTTCAGCCGCACGCCCTTTTCAGTGAAGGTGTCGATGTGATCGGTCACCACCGAGGCCTTGCCGGCTGAGATGGCCTTGAACAAATCGCCGTCGGGCACCGCACACAGGCGCTGGTCCCAAGGGTTGTAGGGCGGGTTGAAATGTTCGTCAACCGGGTAGCCCTTGGGCAGTTGCAGCCGGTTGGTCCAGCGAATGACACGGCGCGCGGCTTGCGGATAGGTCTGGCACAGGCGCCAGATGGCGCGCGACAAGGAGATGTTCTTTTTCCGCGTCAGGGCATAGGCCCAGGTATCGGGCAGGATCCTGCGCAGGCCATTGGCAATCGGGTCACGCGAAGGCAGGCTGATCACATAGGTGGGCGTGCGCTGCAACATGGTCACATGCGCGGCCTGGTCGGTCATCGCGGGCACCAAGGTCACGGCCGTGGCGCCGCTGCCGATGACCAGCACGCGCTTGCCACGGTAGTCCAGGTTTTCAGGCCAATGCTGCGGGTGAATGAGTTGGCCCTTGAAGCGTTCTGCCCCATCGAATCGCGGGCTGAAGCCCTCGTCATAGCGGTAATAGCCAGCCGCCGAGAACAACCACTGGCAGCTGAACGTCTTGCGCGCCGAGGTGCCCTGCACCTCCACCTCGACGGTCCACCGCTGGGCCTGGCTGCTCCAATTGGCGCTCACCACCTTGTGGTGATAGCGAATCTTGCGGTCGATGCCGTGCTCGGCGGCCGCCTCACGCAGGTAGGCCAGGATGGCTCCCGCGTCGGCAATGGCCTTGTCATTCACCCAGGGCTTGAACTCGTAGCCGAAGGTGTGCAGATCGGAATCAGAGCGGATGCCAGGGTAGCGAAACAGATCCCAGGTGCCACCACTGGCTTCACGCGCCTCCAGGATGGCAAACGATTTGCCGGGCTGTTCCTTTTGCAGGTAGTAGGCCGCACCGATGCCGGACAGACCGGCCCCCACGATGAGAACGTCCAGGTGCTCGACAGAGGGCAAGGAATGAACGGACACGGTGTACTCCTGAGTGACCACGAACAAGGCAATGGCCGAGATGTTCTTGATTTGGCACAAGGCAAACAAGGTATAAATTGCACCAACAAGGCATCATCGTGGTGCAATTTGAACCATCCCCCTGGGAAAGTGGCCACAGGGCCCGGCCCCAGACTTTCCCTAGGTCCGCATGAACAGCGCCTCGCTTTCCCCCGCCGCTCCCCGCTGGCCCCTGCCCTCCCCGAGGGTGTGCGAACTGCTGCGCCAGGGCGCCGAAATCGCCCTCAACGCCCCACAGGCCTGGCTGGATGAGATCGATCAGGCCAGCGTGCCCACGGACGACCTCAAGTTCGTGGCGGAGGACCCGGTGCTGATGGCGGCTTCCCGCCGCGCCACGCGCTCGAGCCTGACGCACTGGGCGGCGGCCAACATCGAGCGCCCAGGGGCACCGGTGCCGCCACACATTTCGCCTGACATGCTGAGCAACGCCCGCGAATTGGTGCGCCGACAAGCCACCGACCTCATCTTCAACGCCGCACGCTCCATGCAAAGCGCGGCCTGGCAGTTGTGGATGACGATTGCCTTCAGCCTGACATCCGACCCTGCCGAGTTGCGGGAATTGCTGGACGTGTCCGCACGCTCGATTGCGGCCTTCATCGATGGCACGATGGAGCAGATCAACGCCTTCATGAAGGCCGAGCGCGAAGCACAGATGCGAGGCACGCTGGTCGACCGCCGTGATCTGGTCACCCGCATCCTCGAAGGGGTGGCCATGGATGAGCGCGAAGCCAGCCAGCGGCTGGACTATCCACTCGGCCACAAACACCATGCCGCCGTGATCTGGTGCGAAGAGGCGGAAACCGAACTGGGGCAACTCGAAACCTCGGCACGCATCCTGGCAGATTGGGCAGGTTCGAGCCCGCTGCTGATGGTGATTGCCAATGCCGCCACGCTGTGGGTATGGGCCTCGGCCGATGGCCGTGAGCTGACGCTGTCACGTCTGAATCAGGCCCTCCAGGCCCTGCCGGGCGTGCGCATGACGCTGGGCAGCGGCGACCGCGGCATCGATGGCTTTCGCCGAGCCCATCTGGAGGCCCTGAGCACCCAGCGCATGCTGGGACGCTTGCGGGCCGATGCCCAGGTGGTGAGCTTTGATCAGGTTCGGTTGGTCAGCCTGATGTCGCACGATGCCGAAGCCTGCCGGCAGTTCGTGAGCCACACCCTGGGCGCCCTGAGCACGGCGCCGGAATCGTTGCAGATCACGCTGTTGACCTACTTGCAGACCGGCTGCAACCTGACCGAAACCGCGCAACGGTTGCACACCCATCGCAACACCCTGCTGCGCCGCTTGGCTCGAGCAGAGGAATTGCTACCCGCCCCCCTCGCATCCAACCGCGTGCACATTGCGGCAGCACTGGAAGCCCTGAACTGGTCAGGCCACCGTGGCCGGTGAGTCAGGTGCGAAGGCATTTCACCCTGGCGCAGATCGGGGCTCCTGTCAGACAGTGCTACCCTTGCGCGCAATCACAGACACCCAATCGACTTCGACTCCCGTCATGCTGCAGCGCCTCACCATCCCCGTCACCGCGTTTGAACAGAATTGCTCACTCATCTGGTGCGATGAAACGGGCGACGCGGCGCTGATCGACCCAGGCGGCGACATCCCGGTGCTCGAACAAGCGGTGCGCGAACGCGGGCTGAGCCTGAAGGCCATCTGGCTGACGCACGCGCACATCGACCACGCCGGCGGCACCGGCACCCTGGCGCGCACGCACCAGCTTCCCATCGTCGGCCCCCACCCGGGCGACCAGTTCTGGATTGACGGTCTGCCCAAGCAGGCACAGATGTTCGGCTTCCCACAAGCCGAGCCGTTCAAACCCACGCAGTGGCTGAAAGACGGCGATGAGGTTCAACTGGGGCGTTGCAAGCTGCAGGTCATCCACTGCCCAGGCCACACGCCCGGCCATGTGGTGTTTTTCGACCCCACAGCCCGCCACGCCTATGTAGGCGACGTGCTGTTTGCTGGCAGCATTGGCCGCACCGATTTCCCTGGCGGCAACCATGCCGACCTGATCCACGCGATCAAGCACAAACTGCTGCCGCTCGGCGACGACATCACCTTCACGCCAGGTCACGGCCCCGAGAGCACGTTCGGGGAAGAACGCCTGTCCAACCCCTTCCTGTAAGCCCCCTCGAACCGCCCCCAGTCAGGACGCGACACCCCAGTAAATCAGGTGGCGGTAGGGGTCGTTGTTGTAGGCCTCACCCGAGCGCTTGGGAACGTCGTAGCGCTGTGCCGGCTTGGCGGCCCGATCGAACAAGGGCATGACCTTGGGCAGGTTGGCTTCGATTTCCTGGATGCGGGTGTTGCCCGAAGGGTGAGTGGACAGCCATTGTGGCGGTGCGCCCTTGGAGGCCGCCCCCATCTTCTGCCACAGACTCACGCCTGCACGGGGGTCATACCCGGCCCGGGCTGCCAACTCCATGCCGACCAGATCGGCCTCGGACTCGTTTTCGCGGCTGAACTTCAGGGTCAGCAACTGCCCGCCCATGTTCAGCAAAGCGTCGCCCGTGCTCCCCAGGCCCAGCAGGCCCGAGATCAAGTTGGCACCCAGCTTGGTGGCCGAGGTCTTGCCCATGCGTTCACGCGCATGCTCACGCAAGGCGTGGGCAATTTCGTGGCCCATCACCATGGCCACTTCGTCATCGGTCAGCTTGAGCTGGTCAAGGATGCCGGTGTAGAACGCGATCTTGCCGCCAGGCATGCAAAAGGCGTTGAGCTCTTTCGAGTTCAGCACATTGACTTCCCACTTCCACTGGGAGGCGCGCTTGTTCCACTCGTAGCTGAAGGGGATGAGGCGCTGCGCGATGGCACGCAGGCGCACCACCTGAGGGTGGTTATCGGGCAGCAAAGCGCCCTTCTGGCGTGCTTCCTGCCCCATCTGGGCGTACTGCTGTTGCGCGGCCTGCTCCACGTCTTCCGCCGGCACCAGGCGAGTCGCCCATGACTGCTTGCCAACGTCAACGCCCTCACGCGCCCACGCCGGTCCACCAGCCAAGGCAGCCATCGACAGCACCACCGCCACACTCAGTTTCGACACTCGCGATGCCACACGCTGATTCATGATTTGAAAATTGCTTCGTTGTCAGATGAAATACGCAGGCGGCCAAACGGCCCCCTACGCCTTACTCGCGCTCGAGCATACGACGAACCGCCGGCAAGAGCACATAGGCCGGGAATGACAGCCAGAACGTGAGGAAAAAGAAGGCGGCATAGCCCATCTGCTCCACCCCCAAGCCCCCAGCCCAGCCCGCCACCGCCCGCGAGAACGCGAAGATGGACGACAGGATGGCGTATTCGGTCGTGCCCCGCTGTTTGTCGGTGATGCCCATCAGGAAGGCCATGAAGGCCCCGGTACCCAGCCCGCCCGTCAAACTTTCGAGACCGCTGGCGAAGTAGACCGCGACTTGATAGCCAGGTTCCACGGCGGTGCCTGGGGCCGCATGGGGCACATACCAGGCCGCCAGGGCGTAGCCCAAGTTGGACAGGGCCTGCGCCAGCCCGAGCACCCACAAGCCTTTGAAGATGCCCAGCCGGTCCACATACCAGCCGCCAATCAAGCCGCCCACGATCGACAAGCCCAGGCCCACATTGACGCTGACCAGGCCAATTTGCGCCGGGGTGAACCCACTGTCCACCCAAAAGGGCTTGACCATGAAGCCCATGGCCGCATCACCCAACTTGAACAGCAGAATGAATATGAGCACCGGCAACATGCCCGGCCGCGCCAGCAAGGACACCCAGGCGCCAAACACCGGGCCATCGGCCATGGCGTGGGCCTGAGGGCCGCGTGCCGCGCGCACCATCAGCCCTGCCCCGGTCAGCATCAAGCTCACTGGGACCGCCCCCTTGAACCACCAGGTGCTGCTGTAAGGCAACAGGGCTTCCCACTGCAACCATTTCGCCAAGGGGCCCAGCACCGGCCACAACAAACCCATCAAGACCAGCCCCAACGCCAGCAACCACAGCGGCTGTTCGCGCAAGGCTTGCCATTCGCGGGCCGAAGCACCCTCGACTTTGGTGGGCGCGGCGGGCTGGCGGGGCGCGAGCAGTACCGCCAAACCGTTGATGAGCATGAGCACCGCCCCCATGCCGTAGGCGGCCGACCAACTGGGCTGCCCGGCCTCGCCCATGGCGCCGGCCACCACCAGCAAGCCCCCTGCAGCCAGCATGCCCACACGGTAAAAGCCAATGCGCAAGCCGTTGGCGATGCCGTATTGGCCTTTACTAAGCAACTCGATGGTGTAGCCGTCGGTGGCGATGTCGTTGGTGGCCGACAGCACGGTGAAGGCCGTCAACAGCACCCAGGGCCAGGTCGCCCCCTGCCCCAAGGCTTGAGGGTTCAGCGCCAGCGCCACCAGCACCGCCGCCATGCCCCAGTTCGCGCCGGCAATCCACCAGCGATGCCCTCGCCAGGCATCCACCAGCGGCGCCCACAGGAATTTGACCGTCCACGCCAACCCGATCAGGCTCAAGAGGCCAATTTCTGCCGGTCCGACGCCGGCCTGGCGCAAGTTCACCGGGAAAAGGTCGTAAAACAGTCCGAGGGGCAGCCCTTCGGAAAAGTACAGGATGGCCACCCAGGCCATCAGGCGCCGAGCGCCCCAACGGGTCTCTCGGGCTGCTTGATTGGTTGATTGCATCCCCCGATTCTAGGAACTGCACAGGGCAAGCCCGAGTTTGGCCGGGAGAAACCGGATTTTTCTGACCCTTGACCTTCAGTTTCCAAGACAAGATGCCGATACCGGTCATGGGTCGCCCCCAGGTCGTTTATCGGGGCGAGCGCCGTAGGAGGCACAATGAACTTTCGAACCAAAATCTGGATGTTGCCCATCAGCGCAGCCGCGGTCTTCGTGGTGGGCGTTGGCGTGAGTTTCGCCGTGGGTGAGCGCACCTCCGATGTGCTGAAGCACCTGCATGAGGTGGACAACCCCCATTTCGCTTACGTCAACACCATTGACCGCAGCACCGAGCAGCTCAAGCTGACACTGCAAACCGCCGCAGCCGAGGGTGATGCCGACAAGCTCAAGGAAACCGAGGTGATGGTGGCCGCCGCGCACGATGCGCTGGCCAACATGCAGAAGCTGCCAGAAAAGACCGCCATCGCCAGAGAGCTGGCGCAGGCCTTCGATGCCTATCAGGTCCCAGCGATTGGCTCGGTTCGCGCCGTGCTGACCAACCAGCCACCGGGTGACGCCTTGCAACGCATGCAAGCCGCACTGACTGGCCTGCAAAAGCAGCTCGACGAGCAAAAGCTCTCGGCCAAGAATGCAATTGACGAAGCCCAGGACGCCGCTCGTCGTGGCGTGAACACCAATCTGTGGGTCACCATCGTGACCGGCGTGATCGTGCTGGGTGTGCTGGGTCTGGCTTCTGCCGCCATCGTGTCGTCGGTGTGGCAGGACCTGGGCGATGAGCCCTCGAACCTGCGCCAACTCGTGCGCCGCATTGCCGATGGCGATCTGGATGTCGATCTGGGTCAGGTCACCGCGCAAGACAAGTCCTTGCGCGCATCGGTCATCGCCATGACGGCTCGCCTGCGTGAAACGATCGCGCTGATCCGCCAGGCCACCGACTCGATCTCGACCGCATCGACCGAAATTGCCAGCGGCAACCAGGATCTGTCGGCCCGGACCGAAACCACCGCCTCGAATCTGCAGCAAACCGCCAGCTCGATGGAAGAGTTGACCGGCAACGTGCGCCAGAGCGCTGACGCCGCCCGTCAGGCCAACCAACTGGCCTCGGGCGCTGCCACAGCCGCGCAGCGCGGTGAAGAGATCGTGTCGCAAGTGGTGTCGAACATGTCGGAAATCGACGACGCCAGCCGCAAGATCACCGAGATCATCACCGTGATCGACGGCATTGCCTTCCAGACCAACATCCTGGCGCTGAACGCCGCCGTGGAAGCCGCCCGCGCCGGCGAACAAGGCCGCGGTTTCGCCGTGGTGGCTGGTGAAGTGCGTTCGCTGGCCCAACGCAGCGCCAACGCCGCCAAGGAAATCAAGTCTTTGATCAACGCCTCCAGCGAAAAGGTGGAGTCAGGCTCGAGGCTGGTGAAGGATGCCGGCTCATCGATGATGGAAATCCTCAACAGCGTGCAGCGCGTGTCGGACATCATTGGCGAAATCTCGGCTGCCTCGACCGAACAGAGCCAGGGCATTGGCCAGGTGAACCAGTCGGTCACCCAGCTGGATCAAATGACCCAGCAAAATGCCGCCTTGGTCGAACAATCGGCCGCAGCGGCGGAAAGTCTGAAAGATCAAGCCGCCCGTCTGGCGCAAGCTGTGTCGGCCTTCAAGCTGGGCCACGCCCAGGCCGAAGCACACGGGGCCGCTCAATCGGTGATCGCGCGTGCCAAGGTCAGCGCGGCCACCAGCGTCAAGCCTCAGACCAGCTACACCCCACCGGCCAGCAAGCCGGTGCAAGTGGCTGCCGCGCCCAAGCTGAGCAGTCCCGCCGTGAGCGAACCGATGGAGTCACCTGCGGCCGCCCCGAAGGCCAGCAACGCCTCGTCCCACGACTCGGACTGGGAAACTTTCTGATGGTGTAGCCGCCTCACGCGGCCCGCCCCCGACCTGACGCCGGCTTCCAGCCGGCGTTTTTCATGGCGCCAAGCGTTTTTCGCGCTACCCTAGCGGCCCTGATGAGCGCCTCCCTGAAATTCGCAGCCAATTTGTCCTGGCTGTACACCGACTTGCCCTTCCTGGACCGATTCGCCGCCGCGGCGGCTGACGGCTTCCAGGGTGTGGAATGCCTGTTTCCGCATGAACACCCACGTGCCGAGGTCGCTGCGCGCCTGCGTGATCTGGGGCTGCAATTGGTGCTGTTCAATGCCGAGCCGGGTCTGTGGGCTGCGGGTGAACGCGGCTTGGCCAGCCTGGCCGGTCGCGAAGCCGAGTTTCGCGACACCATCACGCGCGCCCTCGATCTGGCACAGGCGTTGAATTGCCCACGCGTGCACGTGATGGCTGGGCTGTGCCAGGACAGCGATCGGACAGCGGCCTGGGCTCGCTATGAATCCAACTTGGGCTGGGCGGTTGACCAGGCGCGCCAGGCCGACCGCATCCTGATGATCGAGCCCATCAACGGTCGCGACATGCCCGGCTACCTGTTGCAGCGGCAAGCCGAGGCACACACCTTGGTCGAGCGTATCGGATCCCCCCATTTGCAAGTGCAGATGGACCTTTACCATTGTCAGATTGTTGAAGGTGACCTGACCACGAAGCTGCGCCACTGGCTGCCCAGCGGACAGGCGGGCCACCTGCAGATCGCAGCCGTTCCTGACCGGGGCGAGCCCGATCAGGGCGAACTGTCCTACTCCCATGTGTTTGCCGAACTGCGCGCCCTCCAGTGGGCGGGTTGGATCGGCTGTGAATACCGGCCTCGTCAGGCTGGCGCAGGCGGCACCTCGGCCGGCCTGGGCTGGCTGCGCGAAGCTCGGCTCTGATGCGTCCTTGTGAGGCTTGCATGTCCATCGTTTTTCCCGCTTCCATCACCGCCCGCGACGGCACCCGCCTGGTCACCCAGCATTGGCCTTTGCCAACTGGCACCGCCCCTCAAGGGGTGATTCTGGTGGTGCACGGCCACGGCGAACACGTTCGCCGCTACAAGCATGTGGCCGCTCACCTCAATGCCCTAGGTTGGGCCGTGGTCGGCTATGACCACCGTGGGCACGGCCTGTCGGAAGGTCAACGTGGCGGGTTGAAGCAGTCTGACGACTACCTGCACGATCTGGCCCACATGATCGACACCACACGGGCGGCCTACCCTGGCCAGAAGCTGGTGTTGCTGGCGCACAGCCTGGGCGGACTGATTGCGGCGCGCTTTGTGGCGGCCACGGCCACGCCCGCCGAATCGGCGCCATGGAGCCGCCCGGTCGACGGCCTGATTCTGTCGTCACCCGCGCTGCTGCTCAACATCAACGCGATTCAGCAATTCCTGCTCAACACCGTGGCGAAATGGCTGCCCGACTTTGCCGTGGCCAGTGGCCTGAAGGCCGAATGGGTATGCAACGACCCAGCCGAAGTGAAAGCCTACCTGGCTGACCCCACGGTGCACGACCGCATCACCGGGAAGACCAGCCGCTTCATGATTGAAGCGGGCGAATGGGTGCGCAACCGGGCCCCGAACTGGACCGTGCCCACCCTGCTGCTTTGGGCGGGCTCAGACAAATGCGTGGCCCCCGCCGGCTCGGCCGAATTCAGCGCCAAGGCACCCAAGCCACTCGTGACCAGCCAGCCTTTTGCTCACATGGCACACGAAATTTTCAACGAGCCTGACCGCGAGAAGGCCTTGGCCCCATTGGGTCCCTGGCTGAAGCAAGTTTTTGGAACCTGACATGGCGCTCAAAGCCACCATTTACAAAGCCCAGATCAATCTGGCCGACATGGACCGCAACGTCTATGCCGACCCCGCCATCACGATTGCCCGCCATCCCTCGGAAACCGACGAGCGCATGATGATTCGTGTGCTGGCCCTGGCGCTGGGCTGGCCTGCCGACACCTCGGAAGGCACTCTGGAGCTGGCCAAAGACATGTGGGAGCCTGACGAACCCGCGCTGTGGCAGAAAAACTTTTCTGACGAAATCCTGCACTGGGTAGAAGTGGGGCAACCCGATGACAAGCGGCTGATGAAGGCCAGCGGCCGCGCCCGTGCGGTGTCGGTGTGGGCCTTCCAGAACAGCACGCCGATCTGGTGGGACAACCTGGCCAACAAAGTCAGCCGCGCCCAGAACCTGACCGTGTGGCAGATTCCCACCGAGCAAAGCCAGGCGCTGGCCACCCTGGCCCAGCGCAGCATGCAGTTGCAGATCACCGTACAAGACGGTACCGCATGGGTCAACGGCGGCGAAACCACCGTCGAGATCACCCCCATCAAGCTCAAGGGCTGAGCCAAGGGTAGGCCCACTGGACGTGGGCCGGTGATCAGGCCTCGCGCAGTTCTCTGCGCAAGATCTTGCCCACGGGCGTTTTTGGCAGCGACTCGACAAACACGATGTGCTTGGGTCGCTTGTAGCCCGTGAGGTTGCGTGCACAGTGTTCACGCACCTGCTCTTCGGTCAGGTCGGGCCGGTTGCGCACGACAAACAGTTTCACGGCTTCGCCGGAGTGGCCATCGCGTACCCCCACGGCAGCGCACTCGAACACCCCGGGCAGTTGTGCGACCACGTCTTCCACCTCGTTGGGGTAGACATTGAAGCCCGACACCAGAATCATGTCTTTCTTGCGATCGACGATGCGAATGAAGCCATGCTCGTCCATCGTGGCAATGTCGCCCGTGCGGAAGAAGCCATCTTCGGTCATGACCTTGGCGGTTTCTTCGGGGCGGTGCCAGTAACCAGCCATCACCTGCGGGCCTCGCACCGCCAACTCGCCAGGGGTGCCAAAGGGGCGTGCATGCCCCTCGTCGTCGAGGATGAGTACGTCGGTCGAGGGCAGAGGCAAACCGATGCTGCCAGACACGCCGGTGCCATTAACCGGATTGCAGGTCACCGAAGGCGAGGTCTCGCTCAATCCATAGCCCTCGGCAATGGCGCACCCGGTCTTGTCTTTCCACAAGCGGGCCGTGGCCTGTTGCACGGCCATGCCGCCCCCCACGGAAATACGCAGGCCACTCCAGTCGACCTTGTCGAAGTCGGGGTGGTGAGCCATGGCGTTGAACAAGGTGTTCACCGCCGGGAAACTGTGGAACTTCTTGCCACGCAGGGCCTTCAAGGTGGCCTTGATGTCACGCGGATTGGGAATGAGGATGTTGCGCGCGCCGACCCGCAAGCCGAACATCATGTTCACGGTGAAACCGAAGATGTGATACAGCGGCAAGGCACACACCATGACGGGCTGCTCGCCCTCGGGCACCTGCTTCCACAGCGGGTTGTTCCACGCTTCGCTTTGCAGCAAGTTGGCAATGATGTTGCGGTGAAGCAGCATGGCACCCTTGCTGACCCCTGTGGTGCCGCCGGTGTACTGCAACACGGCCAGGTCTTCCGGGCCTGGGTTGGCTTCGAGCAAGGTCATGTGGCGGCCATGCTCAAGCGCCTGATTGAAGCGCACGGCCTGCGGCAGTTTGAAGGGCGGCACCATTTTCTTCACATGGCGCACCGCGGCATTGACCAGGGCCCCTTTGATGCCCCCGAGCATGTCGCCCAGCGCGGTCAGCACCACGTGCTTGACGGGGGTGCGCTCGATCACCTGCTCCAGGGTCTGGGCGAAGTTTTCGATGATCACCATCGCCTTCGCGCCTGAATCGACCAGTTGATGCTCCAACTCGCGGGGCGTGTACAGCGGGTTGACGTTGACCAGCACGAAGCCCGCACGCAAGATGGCCAGCACGGCCACCGGGTACTGAGGCATATTGGGCATCATCACCGCCACACGATCACCCGGATGCAAACCCAGCGACTGCAAATGGCAACCCAGCGCCCAGGACGCCTCGTCTAGCTGAGCATACGTCCAGGACTTGCCGAGAAAGTCGCAGGCAATGCGCGAGGCGTGTTTGATCAGACCTTCGTCGATCAACTCAACCAGCGATCGGTAAACCGACGGGTCGATCGTGGCGGGGACGTCTTTGGGGTACTGGGCCAGCCAGACGCGATCGATTTCGCGTTCGGAGTCAAGTAGTTGGGTGGCAGCGCGGTTCATGCCCCCATTCTTGTCTTACGGCAAGTGCGCCGATAGGGGGATCCCCCCTAGGTCCAAACCCCGGGGGCCAGAACTGGCGCCCCGGGACACCCGGATCAACCCGCGCGCAACACGGCCGCAAAGGCCTCGGCCACCCGGTCCACATTGTTGGCGTTCAGGCCTGCGGCACACATGCGGCCACTGCGCAGCACATACACGCCGTGCTGTTCACGCAAGGCATCAGCCTGCTGAGGGCTCACGCCGGTGTAGCTGAACATGCCGCGCTGGTCGATGAAGTAGCGCACATCGCGCCCCGGCAAGCGGGCCACCACGCCGTCGTACAGACGCTGGCGCATCACCTTGATGCGATCGCGCATCTGGGTGAGCTCGCTTTCCCACATCTGACGCAAGTCGGGCGTTTGCAGCACACGCGCCACAATCTGGCTGCCATGGGTAGGCGGGCTGGAATAGTTGCGACGCACCGCCGACATCAGCTGCCCCAGCACCAGTTGCGCCTGGGCCTTGTCAGGGCAGACCACGCTGAGCCCCCCCACGCGCTCGCCGTACAGCGAGAAGCTCTTGGAAAACGAGTTGGCCACGAAGAAGCTCACCCCCGCGTCGGCCAGCGCGCGCAGCGCAAACGCGTCTTCCTCAATGCCATCGCCAAAGCCCTGGTAGGCAATGTCGAGGTAAGGCAGCAACCGACGGCGTTGAATGACCTCGATCAGCTGGCGCCACTGCGCCTGGTTCAGGTCAACCCCGGTGGGGTTGTGGCAGCAGGCATGCAGCAACACGATGCTTTGCGCCGGCAAGGCGTCGATGGCCGACAGCATGGCGTCGAACTTCAGGCCCTTGGTTTCCGGATCGTAGTAGGGGTAGGTGTTGACCTGGAAGCCCGCCCCCTCGAACATGGCACGGTGGTTGTCCCAGGTGGGGTCGCTGACCCAGACTTGCGAATTGGGGAAGTAGCGCTTGAGGAAGTCGCCGCCCACCTTCAAGCCGCCCGAGCCGCCCAGGGTCTGGATGGTGGCAATACGGCCGCTGCGCACGGCCTCGTGGTCGGCGCCAAACAGCAGGTGCTGAACGGCTTCGCGGTAGGCGGGGTTGCCGGTCATGGGCAGATAGGGCTTGGGGCCGATCTGCGAGAGCATGGCCGACTCGGCCTGGCGCACGGCGTCCATCACCGGCAGGCGGCCTTGTTCGTCGAAGTAAATGCCGATGCTGAGGTTGATCTTGTCGGTGCGCGGGTCTTTCTGAAAATCCTCGTTGAGGGTGAGGATCGGGTCACCCGGATACGGGTCAACGTGCAAAAACATGGGGGTCTCCGTGGTCGAAAGCCTGATTCGGCGCAAGCCCGCATTATCGGAGCGACCGCCGCGAGAAATACGCCACAAATCCTGCGCTGTGCCCCAGATTGCAAAGTCTGCCTACGGCGCAATGTATCGACTTGATGTCGAACGCTCGCTTCGAGGCCACGCCATGCTTTTCATCCAACCCTTGCCCATGCGGTGGGCCCGCCACCTGCCCCAGCCATCTCGCCTGGCCCTGACGGGTCTGGCCGCCTTGGCTTTGGCATCGTGCGGCGGAGGCGGCGGTGGTTCCGGCGGCAACGGCACCAACAACACCAGCCCGTCAAGCACCACCACCGAAGGAGCCGGCTTTCCCTTGGGCGTGGTGGTTCACGCGCCCACCGGCCTGAGCAGTGGCGTCTCGGCCTGGGTGGCTGACAGCCCCGTGGTCACCGCCGTCGCCCAGGGACGACAGGCACTCGATGGTCAGCTGATCAACGCCAACGCGCTCTTCGACCCCGCGCATCTGGGCCGAGCACAGTGTTATGGCCCCGCTTTGACCTATGCCGACCATGATGACCAACCCAGCGCCACCAGCGGGGCCTTGGCGCTCGAAGATGTGGCCATGTGGCAGCCATTGGACAGCGGCCAGCCCTGCGCTGCGGCGCAACTGGAACAGCAACTCGGCGCTGTGACGCGGCAGGCGCGGCAAGGTCTGCTGCTCATGGCACTGCTGCGACAGCGCTCGGCCACAGTGGGCGCAGCCCCCTTGCCCGACCCGGGCACCACACGCGAGTTGACATCCAGCATCGCCTCGACCCTCGCGCCCCTGCTCAATGGGGTCACAGTACAGACCGCCTCCGTGTCCGCCCTCGGCGACGCCTCGACCTACGTCTACCGCATGGTTCTCAGCCGTGGCACGGGTGCCACCGCGGAAACCCTGGAAATTCGCCTGCAGCACACCCCCAACGACACCAACGAGCGGTTTGCCGGGGTGCTGAACGTGACCCACAGCCACCTCAGCAGCGTGGCCCAGGAAGGCTGCAGCGACACCCTGGACGCCGCGACAGGCCTGTACCGCGTGGCACACGCCACGTCGATGGGGTACAACCGCTACGACAACGCCCTGACCACCCGCTTGCGGTCGGCCCAGTTCTGCGGCACCGCCACGGCGGGGTCGAGTGATCATTTTGGCGAGCTGGTGAGCACCACCGCGTCGGGGGAGATGGACACCACCGTGGCCCTGGGCGCCAGTGGCTTGCGCAACAACGCCCGCGCCTGGCGCCGTGAACTGGTTCGCTACAGCGCCGATGTCGACCTCAACTCCGGCCAAGGCGACCACCTGCACGGCTGGCAAATCACGCCACAGGACGGTCGCAGCCGGCTCTTCCTGGCCCACGTGG
Organism: Aquabacterium sp.; assembly: GCF_036273115.1. Classification (GTDB taxonomy): domain Bacteria; phylum Pseudomonadota; class Gammaproteobacteria; order Burkholderiales; family Burkholderiaceae_C; genus Aquabacterium. Next base: position 5,905 of record NZ_DASUIN010000010.1, on the reverse strand, counting down.
ACCAACCCGGCGGCACCTTGCGTGCACAGATCTTCCATGGCGCGGGCAGCAACTTGTCTACCAGCGACGGGGCTCTGGCCGGTTTCTACTGCAACTGGGGCGGCCCCGGCGCCTCGCTGGCAGCCCTGCGAACGGCGTTTCAGTCACAGACCTTGCTGCTTCAGAACGGTGCCTGGCAAGTCAGTCAGTCGGCCTTGGCCTACGCGCCAACGAACAGCTGCCAGGCTAGCCACACCATGCGATTCGACGTCAACGCTGACGGCACCCTGGGTGCCGGTGAAGGCAATGACGCGCCATCCGGGCTCGACCTTCCTACCGGGGGGCGAACCGACGTGCAGTCAGAGGTGGTGGAACGAGGCTACTGGCCCCCCTCACTGTTCTGACCGATGCGCCTGCCGCGTGGCGGCAATCGTAACCAAACGAAACAAACCTGTCCGGAGCTTTGCGGCTCTCGACAGGTTTTGTTTTTTCCGACAGAATCCGCCCCATCGACAACAAATGTGCAGTTCGCACATTTAAACAAACACCGCGAAGGATTCATCATGAACTTCACCGCATTGCGTGCCCCCCTGCCCCGCGCCCTCCTGGCCGGTCTGACTTCGGTGATGCTGGCCACCTTGGCCGCATGTGGCGGCGGCGGCAGCAGCAGCACCGACACCACCAGCAGCACCTCGGGCCCCCAAACCTACAGCGGCACCGTCAGCGGCCTGGGCTCCATCGTGGTCAACGGCGTTCGCTTCTCGACCACCGGCGCCACCACCACCGACAGCGACGACCCCAGCCAGCCCTACACCCGTGCGTTCAAGCTCGGCGCCACCGTGGTGGTCAAGGGCAGCGTCGATGGCAGCGATGGCCAAGCGACCTCGATTGAAGTGATCGGCGGCATTCGCGGCTTGGTGACCGACGTCAACTTGGCCAACGGCACCATGCTGGTTGCCGGTCAGCTGGTCAAGTTCGACACCAACACCGTGGTCGATGGCGAAGGCGATGCCACCTTCACCCTGACCTGGCTGGCCGCCAACTGGAGTGGCAGCAGCGTGGCCGTCGAGGTTTATGGCACGGTAGACGCCAGTGGCGCGATCGTCGCAACCCGCATCGAGAAGAAAGACCCTGCCGCCCTGGTCTACGCCGTCAAGGGCTACGTGGTGCCTGGCTCGATCAACACCACCACCAAGCACTTCAGCATGCTGATCAAGCGCGGCTTCTCGCTGGCGGCCACCCCAGTGGATGTGGACTACTCCACCGCCAACGTGCTGCCCAACGGGGCCGAGCTGCGTGACGGCGTGGCCGTGCGAGTCCTCAGCAGCGTGAACCCCGCAGGCCAAAGCAGCCTGACCGCGACCAAGCTGCTGATCAAGAGCGACCGAGGCGTCAACGGCTCGGCCGCCAAGCTGCACGGCGTGGTCAGCAGCATCAACGGCACCACCTGGACCATTGGCGACGTGACCATCGACGTGTCACAAAACCCCATCCTGCGTGGCTTCAGCAGCCTGGCTGAGGTGCTGGTAGGCACGGAAGTGCGCGTGGCCGGCCAGTTCAAGAACAATGTGCTGACCGCCAAGTTTGTCGAATCGGATGACTACGACCGTGACCATGACGGCGGTGCCGTCAAGCTGTTCGGTGTCGCCACCGATGTGGACGCCGTCAACAACACCTTCGTCGTGCAGGGCGTGACGGTGAAGATCGCCAGCGTGGTCGGTCTGCCCGTGCTGACACTGCCCACCGAAGGCGCCTATGTGGAAGTGCTGGCCACCCAGATCAACGGCGTGCTGACTGCGGTCCGCGTGCAGTCACCCAGCACCCCGCGCCCCTTCGAAGTGTTTGGCACCACCCTGTGCACCAACGGTGTGTCTGATCTGCAGACCAACTTCGCGCTGACCCTGCTGGCACGCACGGTGAATGTGGATGGCCGCAACGCCACCATCAAGGCAGAAGAGCGTGTGAATCTGGCTGCGTCCGACACACCGAAGACCTGCCTGCTCGAGGTCAAGGGCACCAGCAGCACCACGGCCGGCGTGACCACCATCGCCGCCACCAAGATCGAGATCAAGCGTCGCTACTGAAATAGCGGCCTCGGCCTCACACCCTCTCCCTCCCTTTTGGCCACCTTCGGGTGGCCTTTTTTATGCGGCCAGCGCCTTCTCGATGTCGGCCTTCAAGGCAGCGGGCTTGTCGGTCGGCGCGTAGCGGCCCAGCACCTGGCCGTCCTTGCCAATCAGGAACTTGGTGAAGTTCCACTTGATCGACTTGGTGCCCAGAATGCCGGGGGCCTCTTTCACCAGCCACTGGTACAAGGGATGCGCATTCGGTCCGTTCACATCGATCTTGGCCATCATCGGGAAGCTCACACCGTAGTTGAGCTGGCAGAACGACGCGATCTCGGTGTTGTTGCCGGGGTCCTGCGAACCGAACTGATTGCAGGGGAAGCCCAGCACGGTCAAGCCCTTGCCTTCATAGTCTTTCCACAGCGACTCCAAGCCGGCGAACTGCGGCGTGAACCCACACTGACTGGCGGTGTTGACGATCAGCAGCACCCGCCCCTTGAACTGATCGAGTCGAACAGGCTGCCCCGTGATGGTCTGGGCCTCGAAGTCGTACACCTTGCTCATGCAAGCCTTCCTTTTAATGTGAAACGATAAAGCCGCAGCCTAACCGAGAGCGCAAAACGTACAAGTGCATGGGGATATCACACACGCTCACGTTTCCCCTAGTGTCCTTACATGGCAACTGTTGTCTGAAAGACCTACACTGAAGCATCCTAGGCACACCGCCACAGGAGCTCTGCCATGCCTGACTTCATCCCCGCGTCACCTTCAGACCCGGCGCCCTGGCGAGGAAGTACATCCGCCCGACGCTCATCCCTTCCCACTGGCGTCTCCGACACCATGGCCGACGACGCCCAACGCCTTCTAGACGAACTTCACGTGCGACACGACGCCTTCGAACAACAAGGCCAGGTCCTGAAACAGGTCCAGGCTGCCCTGCAGCGCGCCCAAAGCACCAATCAGGAACTCGCCCTGGTCGCCGACCGGGTGACCGATGCCATCCTGATCTGCGATGCCCAACGCTGCATCAAATGGGTCAACCCCAGCTTCACCCGACTGACAGGCTTCACCCTGACCGAATGCCACGGCCAGTTGACAGAAGAGTTGCTCAGCGGCCCGCATACCGACCCTGGCGTCATCACCCGCGTCAACCAGACCCTGGCTCAAGGCCAGTCGGTCGACAAGGTGCAGGTCTGCCACCACCGCAAAGATGGTGAGCCGTTCTGGGTCGAGCGCTCGGTCCAGCCCATCATGGGCCCGGACGGCCAGATCAACCGCTACATCGAGGTGCTGACCGACATCAGCGCCCAGCGCCGCGCCGAGGCCGAACACGCCCAGCGCCTGCAAGCCGAAGTGGCCCTGGCCACCAAGGCCGACTTCCTGTCTCGCATGAGCCACAGCATGCGGTCGCCCCTGAACGCGATCCTGGGCTTCACGCAGTTGCTGGACATGCTGGACGACCAGAGCCTGCCCGAAGCGCAGCGCCGCCAGATCAGCCACATCCACACCGCCGGGCAAGAGCTGCTCTCACTGCTGGACCAGGCCCTGGACTACGCCCGTCTGGATGAACGCGCCGTGGGCATCCGCCCCCAACGGGTCGACCTGGGTATCTTGCTCAAAGAGATCCGCGCCGCCCTGGAAGACGAAGCCAAGGCGCAGGACATCACCCTGGTGCTGGACAGCCAGTGCCCACCCGTGTGGGCCGACCCGCAACACACCCGCGCCATCTTGCTCAACCTGCTGAGCAACGCCATCAAGTTCAGCCCCACGGGTTCAACCGTGTGGCTCAACGCCCATGTTTCGCAAGACGAACGCATTGGCGTGGTCGAAGTGCGCGACCAGGGTTTTGGCATCGAGGAAAACGACCTGAACCGACTGTTCAAGCCCTTCACGCGACTGGACACCGGGGGTGGCGGCAGCAAGACGCGCGGCCATGGTCTGGGCCTGGCCGTGTCACAACGCCTGGCCGAGTTGATGCACGGCAGCATCGAGGTCAGCAGCACCTTGGGACGCGGCAGCGTGTTCGCCCTCAAGCTGCCCCTGGCCGAAGGCCTGAGCCCCAACCGCACCGGCGCCAATCGTAGCAACGAGCCAGCCGTCATGCTGCCCCCGCTGCGCGTGGTCCACATCGAAGACAACCCGCTCAACCGCAGCCTGGTTGAAGCCATGTTCAGCGCCTACCCGCAAGTACGCCTGCACTCGGCTGAGACAGCCGCAGAGGGCCAGGCCGCCATCGAATCGATGAACCCGGATGTGGCCCTGGTCGACATCAACCTGCCCGACGGCAGTGGGCTGGATCTGTGCCGCCGCATCCGTGCGCAATCGCAGTTCCATCACCTGCCGATGATCGCCCTGAGTGCCGACGCCTTGCCCGAGCACATCGCCAAGGCTCTGCAGACCGGCTTCAACCACTACCTGGTCAAGCCCTTGCAGATCACGCGCTTGTTGACGATCTTGTCGACCCTGCCGACCACGCAGGCGGCACCACCGCACGCTTGATCGACGCTGATGCGCAAAGCCCCGCTGAATGCGGGGCTTTTTCATTTGGGCAATCCGTTTCGGATTGCCTCAACCTGCCCCGAGCCGGTCAGCCGTCCAGCGCAACAAGTCCAGCCACATCTGACGTATCTCCGAATCTTGCGGGGTCCGCAGGGCACTGGGCAGCTCAATGGTCACCACCGGCACTTTCTTGTGCACGCCCCCATAGTTGCCCAAACTACCCGGAAAGATCCCCACCTGGTCCAGATACAGGCGCCCCAGCCGCTCAGGCGGGGCCGTGGGGCCATCGAAGTCCAGCAGGCCATAGGGTGCATGCACGGATACGATCAAGTCCGGCTTCCACTGGTCCATCTCGTTGTAGACCCAGCGTGATTCGGGCTCGGACAAGGGCTTGGGACCGGGGTAACGCCGCGGGTCCTTGCGGGTGCGCTGGTTCCAGTAAAACGGTGCCTCCTTGTCCCAATTGGGCGTCGGGAAGTTGCGATTCAAATCCACCCCGTTGGCATTGGTGCGCTTGGGGCTATCCAGCATCATCCCGTCGGGGTTGACCAAGGGCACAAAGCGCCAGTGCACGTTAGAGGGGATCTCTTGGGCATTGGCGATCCAGTGCAGCACCAGCGAAGTCGACGACAACTCATCGCCATGGATGCCACCGATCACCAACACCTTGAGGCGCGCATTCGGAGACACCACATCTCGCTGCAGCAGTGGGCGACCACGTACTGACCGGCCTGGGTTGTTGCTCAGATCGGCCGCCGTGCAGACCGAGCGCGGCAGATTGGGCAAGCGACGGCTGATCAGATCACAAAAGCCAGCCGGATTGCGCCAGGAACGCTCTGCCACTGGTGGCACCCCAGCGCTGTGCGCCACGCCCACCGAGCCCCAGGCTGACACCGCCAGCAACAAGGCCTGAACCCGATGAATCAAACGCCAGCCTGACACGATTGGCCTCCTGCCCTCTCGGTCAGCGCGCCAGGGCCTTGAGCGCCTGCTTGATGCCGTCGCTGACAGACACATCCGCTGGCAACTGCTTGAGCGCTGCCTGGGCCTCTTTGTCAGAGTAGCCCAAAGCGATCAGGGCTTGCAAGATGTCGCCTTGCGTGTCGCTGACGGCAGCAAAGCCCGGCGTGGCCAGCACCGGCGCCAGCTTGCCCTTGAGCTCCAGCAGCAGTCGCTCGGCCGTCTTCTTGCCCACGCCCGGCACCTTGACCAGACGCGTCGCATCCTGCGCCGCCACAGCCTGCGCCAACTCAGATGTGTTCAAACCGGACAGCAAGGCCAGCGCAATGCGCGGTCCCACGCCGCTGATCTTGATCAGCTCACGGAAGGACTCCCGCTCGCCCGCGGTCAGGAAGCCGAAC
>NZ_DASUIN010000009.1:0-127512 GCF_036273115.1 Aquabacterium sp. | reverse complement strand
TTGATGGCGTTGACCAGGTTGACCAGGTCTTTCGGGTCGTCCAGGTCGGGCACCTCGCCGCCTTCGAGGTTCAGGCTTTGCGCCAGAATCGAGCCGCCCATGCGGTTTTGTCCCTTACCCAAATCGATCAGGATCAGCGTGGTGTCGCCCGGCTGCAGCTGCGGCGTCAGCGTGCCGCGCACGTCGGCCAGCGTCGCGAACGCGGTGACGATCAGGCTGACCGGCGCGGTGACCTGCTTGCCCTGGCCCGCATCGCTCCAGCGCGTGCGCATCGACAGCGAATCCTTGCCGACCGGGATGCCGATGCCCAGCGCCGGGCACAGTTCCATGCCGACCGCCTTGACGGTGTCGTACAGCGCGGCATCTTCTCCGGGCTCGCCGCAGGCGGCCATCCAGTTGGCGCTCAACTTGATGCGCGACAGCTCGATCGGCGCCGCCAGCAGGTTGGTGATGGCCTCGCCCACCGCCATGCGGCCCGAGGCTGGCGCGTCCAGCGCGGCCAGCGGCGTGCGCTCGCCCATCGCCATCGCCTCGCCGCGGAAGCCGACGAAGTCCGCCAGCGTCACCGCGCAGTCGGCCACCGGCACCTGCCAGGGGCCGACCATCGGGTCGCGGTGGCTGAGCCCACCCACCGTGCGGTCGCCGATCGTGATGAGGAACCGCTTGCTGGCCACCGTCGGGTGGCGCAGTACGTCGAAGACCACCTGCTCGAGCTTGACGTCGTCGAGGTTCAGTGCCGCCTCGCTGCGCGCCACGCGCTGGACGTCGCGCTGCATCTTGGGCGGCTTGCCCAGCAGCACCTGCATGGGCATGTCGATCACGCGCTCGCCGCCGGGGCCGTCCTCCAGCACCAGGTCGGGCGCGTCGGTGGCCACGCCGACGATGGCAAACGGGCAGCGCTCACGCGCGCACATCTGCTCGAACAGCGCCAGCTTCGCCGGATCGACGGCCAGGGTGTAGCGCTCCTGGCTCTCGTTGCACCAGATCTCCTTGGGCGCCAGGCCGGACTCCTCCAGCGGCACCTGGCGCAGATCGAAGCGCGCCCCCTTCTCGGCGCCGTCCACCAGCTCGGGGAAGGCGTTGGAGATGCCGCCGGCGCCCACGTCGTGGATGGCCAGAATCGGGTTCTTCGCACCCAGACCCCAGCAGTGGTTGATCACCTCTTGCGCACGGCGCTCGATTTCGGGGTTGCCGCGCTGCACCGAGTCAAAGTCCAGTGCCGCCGAGTTGGTGCCCGCCGCCATGGACGAAGCCGCCGCACCCGCCATGCCAATGCGCATGCCAGGGCCACCCAGTTGAATCAGCAAGGTGCCCGCGCCAAACACGATCTTCTTGGTCTGTGTGGCGTCGATGGTGCCCAAGCCGCCAGCAATCATGATCGGCTTGTGATAACCACGGCGGATGGCCTTGTCGCCCTCGCCCACGTTCTGGTCGAACACGCGGAAGTAGCCGCCCAGGTTGCTGCGGCCAAATTCGTTGTTGAACGCGGCGCCACCCAAAGGGCCTTCGATCATGATCTGCAGCGGGCTGGCGATGTGCTCAGGCTTGCCAATGGGGTTTTGCTCCCAAGGCTCATTGGTGCCTGGCAGGTGCAGGTTCGACACCGAGAAGCCGGTCAGACCCGACTTCGGACGCGAACCACGGCCGGTCGCGCCTTCGTCTCGGATTTCACCGCCCGCACCGGTCGATGCGCCGGGGAAGGGCGAAATGGCCGTGGGGTGGTTGTGCGTTTCCACCTTCATCAGCACATGGGCCAGCTCTTCACGGGCCTTGTACTGAGGCGCGTTGGTGTAGCCATCGGGCATCCAGCGCTCGATCTGGTGGCCTTCCATGATGGACGCGTTGTCGGCGTAAGCCACCACGGTGTGCTGTGGGTTCAGCTTCTCGGTGTTGCGGATCATGCCGAACAGCGACAAGTCTTGGTCCACGCCGTCCACGGTGAACTTGGCGTTGAAGATCTTGTGGCGGCAGTGCTCCGAGTTCGCCTGGGCGAACATCATCAACTCCACATCGGTGGGGTTGCGCTTCAGGCCAGTGAAGGCATTGACCAGGTATTCGATTTCGTCGTCCGACAAGGCCAGACCAAAGGTCACATTGGCCTCTTCCAGCGCAGCGCGGCCACGGCCCAGCACGTCCACGTGCTCCATCGGGGCGCCCTGCTTCTCGTCGAACAGGTGGCGGGCTTCTTCGCGGGCCAGCAGCACGCTTTCGGTCATGCGGTCGTGCAGCAGCGCGGCGCATGCCTGCAGTTCATCAGCCGACAGCGACTTGGCCGAGCCCGTCAAAGTGCCGATCAAACCGGTTTTGACGGTGATGCGGAATTCGGTCACGCGCTCCACGCGGCGAATGGCCAGACCGCAGTTGTGCGCGATGTCGGTGGCCTTGGAAGCCCAGGGGGACACGGTGCCCAAACGGGGGGCCACCACAATCAGATCACCTTCGGCCCCACCCTCGTAGGCATCGCCATAGGTCAGCAGCGCGGCCAGCTTGTCCAACTCGGCATGGTCGAGCGCCTTGTCCAGGGCCACCCAGTGCACGAAACGGGCATCAACGCCGGAAATCTTGGGGTTGATGGCTTGCAGCTTGGGCAGCAGGGCCTGAACTTGGTGAGGAGCCAGGGCATTGCCGCCCTCAAAGTGCATCAAAGTGGACATCGCTATGGGGGTGCGCTCAGGAAAAACGCGAATTTTACCGGGCTCAGGCCCTTCGCGCGGAAAAACTGCAACGAAAGCAATTTCCCTGTGCGCGTCATAGCCCACAACAATTGCGGATAATTCCGGTCTATGAGCATCACCATCAAATCCGGCGCCGAGATCGACGCCATGCGTCTGGCCGGCCGTCTGGCTTCCGAGGTGCTGGACTACATCACCCCGTTCGTCAAAGTGGGCGTGACCACCGAAGAGCTCGACAAGCTCTGTCACGACTACATGGTCAACGAACAAGGCTGCGTGCCCGCCCCGCTGAACTACGCCCCAGGCGGCCACAAGCCCTACCCCAAGTCCATCTGCGCGTCGATCAACCATCAGGTGTGCCACGGCATTCCGAATGATCGCCCCCTGAAAGATGGCGACATCGTCAACCTTGACATCACCGTCATCAAAGACGGCTGGCACGGCGACACCAGCCGCATGTTCGTGGTGGGCAATGGGTCCATCGCTGCCAAGCGCCTGTGTGCCTTCACCTACGAAGCCATGTGGAAGGGCATCGCCAAGGTCAAGCCGGGTGCGCGCCTGGGCGACATCGGCCACGCCATTCAAACTTTTGCAGAAAGCAACGGTTTTTCTGTGGTCCGCGAATTCTGCGGCCACGGCATTGGCCAGAAGTTCCACGAAGAGCCACAAGTGCTGCACTACGGCCGCCCAGGCACCCTGGAAGAACTCAAGCCCGGCATGATCTTCACCATCGAGCCCATGATCAACGCGGGCAAGAAGGACATCAAGTCGCTGGGTGACGGCTGGACCATCGTCACCAAAGACCGCTCGCTTTCGGCGCAGTGGGAGCACACCGTGCTGGTCACCGAAACTGGCTATGAAGTGCTGACCTTGTCCGCCGGCAGCCCACCGATCCCAGACTTCATACTGCAAGCTCAAGGCTGAGCCTGAAACCCACCCAAGGCCCTGCTGCGGACAACGCTCAGGGCCTTCGTCTTTTGACGGATTCGACCGCCGCCAGTTGCACCCCTCCATGACGATCGACATCGCTGCCTTTCGCACCCAGTTCAAGCAAGCCAAAGCCGAGCTGCTCAATCAGTTCGCCCAAAGCCGCCCCACCACATCGTCAGCCAGCCGGCTGCTGGGCCACCTGGCCAAGCTGGTAGACCGCACACTGCACGATCTGTGGCACGCCTTTCCCTTACCCAAAGGGGCCGCTCTGGTGGCCGTAGGGGGGTATGGCCGAGGCGAACTGTTCCCTTACTCCGACATCGATGTGCTCATCCTTGTACCGCAGTCGCTGGCCGACAGCGGCGACGAAACCGCCATCACGGCGGTCGAGGGCTTCATCAGTGCCTGTTGGGACATCGGTCTGGAAATTGGCTCCAGCGTCCGCACCGTGACGGAGTGCGGTCAGGAGGCCGCGGGCGATGTGACGATTCAGACCTCGCTGCTGGAATCGCGCTTTCTATGTGGATCCAAAGCGCGTTTCACGGAACTGAGTCGTGTGACCGCGCAAAAGATGGACGCCCAGGACTTCCTGACGGCCAAGCTGCTGGAAATGCGCCAGCGGCACACCAAATACGAAGACACCCCCTACTCGCTGGAACCCAACTGCAAGGAAAGCCCTGGCGGCTTACGCGACCTGCAGGTGGTGCTGTGGCTGGCCCGCGCCGCCAACCTGGGAAAGAACTGGTCCGAACTGGCACACAAGGGGCTGTTGACCGCATTTGAAGCCCGCCAACTGCAGCGCAACGAAGGTGTGCTCAAGCTCATTCGTGCCCGACTGCACCAGGTGGCTGGCCGCCGCGAAGACCGGCTCGTGTTCGACCTGCAAACCGGCGTGGCCGAAACCTTCGGCTACACCAACACCCGGGGCTTGCGCGCCAGCGAAGTGCTGATGCGCCGCTACTACTGGGCCGCCAAAGCCGTTACACAGCTCAATCAGATCCTGATTCTGAACATCGAAGAACGGGTGCATGGTTCGCAAAACGCACCCATGCGTGTCATCAACGACCGTTTCCTGGATCGGGGCGGCTCGCTGGAAGTGGTCAGCGACGACCTCTATCAACGCGACCCACACGCGATTCTCGATACCTTCCTGACCTTCCAGCGCGACAACACCCTCAAAGGTCTGTCGGCCCGAACCCTGCGCGCCTTGTACAACGCTCGCGGTGTGATGGATGGCAAGTTCCGCAGAGATCCGGTCAACCGCGCCACCTTCATCGAAATCCTGAAGGCCCCCCAGGGGCTGACCCGAGTCATCCGACTGATGAACCAGACGTCGGTTCTGGGGCGCTACCTGTGGGTGTTCCGCCGCATCGTCGGCCAGATGCAGCACGACCTGTTCCACGTCTACACGGTCGACCAGCACATCCTCATGGTGGTGCGCAATGTGCGCCGTTTCTTCATTCCGGAGCACGCGCACGAGTACCCCTTCTGCACGCAACTGGCATCTGAATGGGACAAGCCCTGGTTGCTCTACATCGGCGCCCTGTTCCATGACGTGGCCAAGGGCCGCGGTGGCGATCACTCCGAACTCGGCGCAGTGGAAGTGCGCCGCTTCTGCAAGGACCACGGCATCACAGGAGAAGATGCCAAGCTGGCCGAATTTCTGGTTGAGGCCCACCTCACCATGTCCAAAGTGGCGCAAAAGGAAGACCTGTCTGACCCAGATGTCATTCAAGCTTTTGCTCGCAAAGTGGGCAACGAGCGCTTCCTCACCGGTCTGTACCTGCTGACAGTGGCCGACATCCGCGGCACGAGCCCCAAGGTGTGGAACGCCTGGAAAGGCAAACTGCTCGAAGACCTTTACAAGCTCACCTTGCGCGCCTTGGGCGGCTCACGTCCACACATGGACGCCGAGATCGAAAACCGCAAGCAGCAAGCCCGCCACGTTCTGCAATTGAATTTCTTGCCAGAAGGCATCGAAAGCAATCTGTGGAAGACGCTGGACATGAGCTACTTCGCCCGCCATGAAGCGGCCGACATCGCATGGCACACCCGTATGCTGTGGCGCCATGTTCAAACAGAGCGCCCCATCGTGGCCGCCCGCCCCTCCTCGGTTGGCGAAGGCCTGCAAGTCATGGTCTACGCACCGGATCGTCCCGACCTGTTCGCCCGCATTTGCGGCTATTTCGACAAGGCTGGCTTCAACATTCAGGACGCGCGCATTCACACCTCGTCCACCGGTTACGCGCTGGATACCTTCCAGATCTTGTCCAGCGACAACGATGTCTACGAAGGCGTGCACCCTCGCGACCTGATCTCACTGGTGGAAAACCAACTGGCTGAAGCTGCCGCATCAGACCGCCCGCTACACGACCCCAGTCGCGGACGCCTGTCGCGTCGGGTCAAGTCCTTCCCGGTTCAACCCCGGGTCAGCCTGCGTCCCGACGAACGCGCTCAAAGCTGGCTGCTCAGCGTCTCGGCCAGCGATCGCTCGGGGCTGCTGTATGTCATCGCCCGCACCCTGGCGCACCACCATGTCAATGTGCAACTGGCCAAGATCAGCACCTTGGGGGAACGCGTAGAAGACACCTTCCTGGTAACGGGCGACCGCCTGCGCCAGGACAAGGTTCAACTGGAACTGGAAACAGAACTGCTGGACGTACTGAGCCCGCGTTAAGCCGGTTCAGGCTGGCTCTTTGGGGTCCAGCATGGTCTCCAGCCGCGAAATCTGGTCGCGCAGCATGAGGCGACGCTTCTTCAGGCGCCGCAGGGCCAGCTCGTCGACCGGCTGTTTTTCTGCCGTCAGGTCGATCAGATTGTCGAGGTCGGCATGTTCAATACGCAACTCGATCAGCAGGCGATGGGGAGAATGCAGGTTGTCTTGCATCGAAGTAGCCAACTGGCTCACGAACTGGCGCAAATATGCGGATGAACCGAGGGATCGCCTGCCCCCGGGACCGGTCTTTTCCAGATTATAGTTTTCCCCATGATGTCATCACCGTCCAGTTTCCGCCTTGTCGCAGCAACAGGCATCCACCGAGGCGACCGCGCCTACCAGCAAGACCAGGTCGAAGTCATTGTTCACCCCCGGGTACAGGGTTGCCTGCTGGCTGTCGTGGCCGACGGGATGGGCGGTAAGAGCGGGGGGCGCAAGGCCGCTGACCAAGTCATCATGACCGCCCGCCAGGTGTTTGACCGCTTCGTGCCCAGCAAAGACGATGCCGAAATGAACCTGCGCCAGCTCGTGGAAGAGGCGCACCTGATGATCAAACTGACGGCCATCGCCTTCGAGGAAGAGCCGCACAGCACCATCGCCTCGTTCATCGTCACGCCCGATCTGAGCGCCGACATCGTGCACGCCGGTGACTCGCGGGTCTACCACTTCCGCGGCCCCGACATGATGTTCCGCACCAGCGACCACTCTTACGTGCAGCGCCTGGTCAACGAGGGCCAGATCACGGAAGAAGAGGCGAATGTACACCCCCAGTCGAACCTGTTAACGGGCTGCCTGGGCACCCAGACTGATCCACCGCTAGACAGCCACCACATTCCGCAACTTGAAATTGGTGACACGCTATTGGCCTGCAGTGACGGCCTGTGGCACTACTTCACTCAAAAAGAGCTGGGCGCCATCGTGCACACCCTGCCTCCCCGTGAAGCTGCCGAAATGCTGGTGGGCAAGGCACGCCATCGCGCCCGTGGAGGCGGAGACAACCTTTCGCTGGCCCTGGTGCGCGTCGAAGCCGCCCGCTGAACTTCTGCCTGGGCGGGCTCAGGTCAGCGACGTATCGACGTTGCGCTTCTCTTCAGCCAGATACTCCTTCGACTGCATCTCGTTCAGGCGAGACACGGTGCGCGGGAACTCGTGCGCCAGCGGGCCTTCGGTGTAGAGCTGCTCAGGCGGCACTTCAGCTGACACCACCAGCTTCACACGCCGGTCATACAGCACATCGACCAACCAGGTGAATCGCCGAGCTTCAGACGCCAGGCGAACCGGCATGTGGGGCACATCGCTGAGCAAAATGGTGTGAAAGCGCGTGGCCAGTTCCAGATAGTCGTTTTGCGAGCGCGGACCACCGCACAGCGTCTGGAAGTCAAACCACACAACACCACCGGCACGCCGATGGGCTTTCAAAACCCGGTGCTCAATGTGCAGCTCAGGGTCTTCGTCTGCCGTCTCGGCCAGTTGGTTGAAGATGCCGTCCATCTGGGCCTTCACCTCTGGGCTCAGCGGAGTCAGGTACAGATTCGCCAACTCCAGCGTGCGGCGGCGATAGTCGGTACCGGCGTCCACATTGACCACCTCCAACTGACTTTTGAGCAGCTCAATGGCAGGCAGGATGCGATCGCGATGCAAGCCATTCGGGTACAACTCATCCGGGTGGAAGTTCGACGTGGTGACGATGCTCATGCGATTGCGGAACATGGCGTCCAGCAAGCGGTGCAAGATCATGGCGTCGGTCACATCGGCCACATGGAACTCGTCGAAACAGATCAGGCGGTGCTTGCGCGACATGCGTTTGGCCAACACCTCCAGCGGGTCCGCCACGCCCTTGAGTTCATGCAACTGGCGATGCACTTCACGCATGAACTCGTGAAAGTGCAAACGCGTCTTGCGCTGAATGGGCACTGCATTGAAAAAGCAGTCCATGATGAAACTCTTGCCGCGCCCCACCCCGCCATACATGTACACCCCTCGAGGCAGGTTCGGGTAGCGCAGCATCTTGGTCAGTGCATTCGATCGCTGGCGCTTGTAGCCCGCCCATTCGTCCTGGCATCGCTGTAGGGCAGCAATGCCCTTGAGTTGTGCCGCATCGGCCTTGTAGCCACGCTCCACCAGGCTCTTTTCATACAGTTGGGTCACGGAAATGGCGTAGGCAGGCATACAGCAAATTCATTAGACGAAAAAAAAGGGGCAGCCTGGCCACCCCTGATCGAGTTGCGCGCGGCAAACTCAGAAGTTTAAGGTGCGCTTGTCCACCGCGAGCGCCGCTTCCTTCGTCGCCTCACTCAGACTAGGGTGAGCGTGACAAATGCGCGCGATGTCTTCGGCGCTGGCCTTGAATTCCATGGCCACCACGGCTTCTGAAATCAACTCGCTGGCAAATGGGCCAATGATGTGCACCCCCAGGATTTCGTCTGTCTGGGCATCAGCCAGGAACTTCACGAAACCAGTGGTGTCCCCCAAGGCTCGGGCACGGCCATTGGCAATGAATGGGAAGGAACCGGCCTTATAGGCCCGTCCTTCCGCCTTCAGCGCCTGTTCGGTTTTGCCGACCCAAGCGATCTCTGGGCTGGTGTAGATCACCCAGGGAATGGTGTTGAAGTTGACATGACCATGTTGACCGGCAATGCGCTCGGCCACGGCCACACCCTCTTCTTCAGCTTTGTGCGCCAGCATGGGGCCACGCACGACATCGCCCACCGCCCACACATTGGGCAGATTGGTCTTGCAGTCGTCGTCCACCACAATGGCGCCACGCTCGTCCAGTTTCAAGCCCACGCCTTCGGCGTTCAGGCCATTCGTATTGGGCACGCGGCCAATCGACACGATCAGCTTGTCGCACTCGAGCTTCTGCGCCTCGCCTTTGGCATCGGTGTACGCCACCGACACGCCCTTCTTGGAGGTTTTGATGTCGCCGATCTTCACACCCAGCTGCAGCTTCAGGCCCTGTTTGGTGAAGACCTTCTGCGCCTCCTTGGCCACCTGCTCGTCAACAGCTGCCAGGAAGGTGGGCAAAGCTTCCAGCACGGTGACCTCCGCCCCGAGGCGGCGCCAAACCGAGCCCATTTCCAGGCCAATCACACCCGAGCCGATCACGCCCAGCTTGGTCGGCACCTCGCCAATGGCCAAGGCGCCATCGTTGGACAGCACCAGCTTTTCATCGAAAGGCACACCGGGCAACTGGCGCGCATTCGAGCCCGTGGCCACCACAATGTGCTTGCCCACTAAGGTGTCAGGCTTGTCGCCCGCCACAGCGATTTCGTAGCCGCCCTCGGCCGCCTTCACAAAGGAACCACGGCCATGGAAGAAGGTGACCTTGTTCTTTTTGAACAGGTACAAGATGCCATCGTTGTTCTGCTTCACAACGGTGTCTTTGCGGCCAATCATTTTGGCCACATCCATCTTCAAGCCTTCCACGGTGATGCCATGGTCAGCAAAGTGGTGCGCGGCCTGATCGTAGTGCTCCGACGACTGCAGCAAAGCCTTGGAGGGAATGCAGCCGACGTTGGTGCAGGTGCCGCCGGGCGCGGGGCCACCCTTGGCGTTTTTCCATTCGTCAATGCAGGCCACCTTGAAACCCAGCTGGGCGGCACGAATGGCAGCGATGTAGCCACCAGGGCCCCCGCCGATGACGATGACGTCGAATTGATTGGACATGATGTGTGCTGGTTGGGCCGTCGATCACTCGTCAGGTACGAAGATCCACAGCAGGATGTAGAGCAAGAGGCCAAAGCCCCAGAACAAGAAGAACAGCGCAAAGACCAGACGCCAGACCCAGGACTCGACCGCCGTCAGGCGGGCAATGCCGCCGCAAACGCCACCCAGCCATCGGTCTTCACGAGACCGACGCAATCGGTTCACGGACAAGGTGGCATCGGCCATCGGAGCAGACACCAGCCCCGACTCGATCAGTCGAGCCTTGAGCCGAGCAAACTCGTCTTCGGTGATGACCCCGCGATCACGCAGGGCCGCCAACCGTTCGAGTTCTTCTGCCACCGAAGACATGGTCTGGCCCCTGAGGTCAGATGTCGAACAACAGGCGGGCTGGATCTTCCAGCGCTTCCTTCATGGCCACCAGACCCAACACGGCTTCGCGGCCGTCGATGATGCGGTGGTCATACGACATGGCCAGGTAGTTGATCGGGCGAATCACGATCTGACCGTTCTCCACCACGGGACGATCCTTGGTGGCGTGCACCCCCAGAATGGCCGACTGTGGCGGGTTGATGATGGGAGTCGACAACATCGAGCCGAACACCCCACCGTTGGAGATGGAGAAGGTGCCGCCTGTCATTTCTTCAATGCCCAACTTGCCGTCGCGCGCCTTCACACCGAACTCGGCGATCTTCAGCTCGATCTCGGCAAAGGTCATCTGATCGGCGTTGCGCAGCACCGGCACCACCAGGCCACGGGGCGAGCCCACGGCCACACCGATGTCAAAGTAGCCGTGATAGACGATGTCATTGCCATCCACCGACGCGTTGAGCACAGGGAACTTCTTCAAGGCATGCACAGCCGCCTTCACGAAGAACGACATGAAGCCAAGCTTCACGCCATGTTCCTTCTCGAACTTCTCCTGGAATTTCTTGCGCATCTCCATCAACGGCGCCATATTGACTTCGTTGAAGGTGGTCAGAATGGCATTCGTGGCTTGCGATTGCAGCAAACGCTCGGCCACACGAGCACGCAGACGGCTCATGGGCACGCGCTGCTCGGGTCGGTCGCCCAGGTTGTTCGGGCCAATCGGTGCCGCCACGGCAGGCAGCGAGCTGCTAGGCACGCCAGTAGGAATACCAGCTGTCGCCGATACCGCCGCTGGTGCGGCAGGCTTCGCGCCACCGGCCACGGCAGCGAGCACGTCGCCCTTGGTGACACGGCCGTCCTTGCCGGTGCCAGCCACCTGCGATGCGCTCAAGCCGTTATCAGCCAGCAGCTTGGCTGCGGCGGGCATGGCGACATCCGACTTGCTGCCGCCTGCCGAGGCGGCAGCGGCCACTGCGGGCGCCGCTGCCGGTGCCACAGCGGCAGCGGGTGCCGCCACTGCGCCAGCCGAAGCTTCCGTATCGACCTTGGCAATGACCTGGTTGGACACCACGGTGCCACCGTCTGCCACAACCAACTCGGACAGCACCCCAGCCGAAGGGGAAGGCACTTCCAGCACGACCTTGTCGGTTTCGATCTCAACCAGGATTTCGTCCGCAGCCACGGCTTCGCCGGGCTTCTTCTTCCATTGCAGCAGCGTGGCTTCTGCGACGGACTCGGACAGTTGAGGAACCTTGACTTCAATGATTGCCATTTTGAATTTCTCCGTTGCGAACGCCGTGGGTCTTGCGGGGCGCACTGAGCGCATCAACCGATCGGGCAAGACTCAGCACGGCGTCATGACGCCTGTGACTGTTACTTGGTGAGAACAAAGCCCTTGAGCTTGCCGAACGCCTGGTCCAGAAGCGCCTTCTGTTGCTCCTGGTGCAGGTGGGCATACCCCACCGCAGGCGACGCTGAAGGCGGACGGCCGGCGTAACCCAGCTTCTGCCCTTCGGCCATGTTCTCGTGGATGTAGTGCTGAACGAAGAACCAGGCGCCCTGGTTCTGAGGCTCGTCCTGGCACCACACCAGTTCAGTCAGATTCGGATACTTCTTGAGTTCGGCTGCGAAAGCCTTATGTGGGAACGGATACAGCTGTTCCACACGCAAGATGGCAACATCATTGGCCTTCTTCTCAGCGCGCTTCTTGACCAGATCGTAATAGACCTTGCCAGAGCAGCAGATCAGGCGCTTGACCTTGCTGGCCTCGATGGTCTCATCCACCTCACCGATCACGGTGCGGAATTCGCCCTTGGTGAACTCGATCAGTGGCGACGTGGCGTCCTTGTTACGCAGCAGGGACTTCGGTGTCATCAGCACCAGCGGCTTGCGGAACATGCGCACCATCTGGCGACGCAACACGTGGAAGATCTGGCTGGCCGAGGTGGGCTGCACGATCTGCATGTTGTTGTCGGCAGCCAGCTGCATGAAGCGCTCCAGGCGAGCCGAGCTGTGCTCAGGGCCTTGGCCTTCGTAGCCGTGGGGCAGCATCAGGGTCAGGCCATTGGCGCGACCCCACTTCACTTCACCCGAGGCAATGAACTGGTCGATCACCACCTGAGCGCCGTTGGCAAAGTCGCCGAACTGGGCTTCCCAGATGACCAGGCTGTTGGGATCAGAGCCGGCATAGCCATACTCGAAGCCCAGCACCGCTTCTTCAGACAGGATCGAGTCGATC
Organism: Aquabacterium sp.; assembly: GCF_036273115.1. GTDB lineage: Bacteria > Pseudomonadota > Gammaproteobacteria > Burkholderiales > Burkholderiaceae_C > Aquabacterium. The sequence goes on along the minus strand of NZ_DASUIN010000009.1, from coordinate 114,923 downwards.
ACGACGAAGGGCGCCTGGTTCTCACCAATGTGTTGCAGCGGCACGTACGTGCCCTCGCTCCACTTCTCGCGGTTCTGATCGTGCAGCACGGCATGGCGGTGGGTGAAGGTGCCGCGACCGCAGTCCTCACCCGACAGGCGCACCGGATAACCCGAGGCCACCAGCGAGGCAAAGGCCATGTGCTCACCCATGCCCCAGTCCACGTTCATTTCGCCACGGCCCATGGCGGCACGGTCGTCGATGACCTTCTGCACCAGGGGGTGAGGTTTGAAGTCAGCGGGAATGGTGGTGATGCGCTCAGCCAGGCGGCGGAACTCAGCCAGCGGAATGGCCGTGTCGGCGCTGTCGGTCCACTTCTTGCCCAGGTAGGGCGTCCAGTCCACCGCGTACTTGCTCTTGAAGTTGGTCAGCACCGGATCGACCGTGTGCTTGCCCGCCTCCATGGCTGCGCGGTATTCCTTGACCATGTCGTCAGGCCCGTTGGGGGGCAAGGTGCCGCCACCGATCAGCTTGTCGCCGTACACCTTGCGGGTGCCGGGGTGCTGACCGATCTTCTTGTACATCAGCGGCTGGGTCATCGACGGAGTGTCTTGCTCGTTGTGGCCCAGTTTGCGGAAGCAGACAATGTCTACCACCACATCCTTGTTGAACTGCTGGCGGTAATCCAGCGCCAACTGGGTACACAGCACGACCGCTTCCGGATCGTCTCCGTTGACGTGCAGCACGGGCGCTTCGATCATCTTGACCACGTCCGAGCAATACAGCGTGGAGCGTGTATCGCGGGGATCTGACGTGGTGAAGCCGATCTGGTTGTTGATGACGATGTGAACCGTGCCACCCGTGTAGTAGCCACGCGTCTGGGCCAGTGCCAAGGTTTCCATCACCACACCTTGACCGGCGAAAGCGGCGTCGCCGTGCACTTGAACCGGCAGCACTTGCGCGCCCTTGACGTCACCGCGGCGGTCCATACGGGCCTTGACCGACCCCTCGATCACCGGGTTCACGATTTCCAGGTGCGAGGGGTTGAACGACAGGGACAAGTGAACCGGACCGCCGGGGGTGGACACGTCAGACGAGAAGCCTTGGTGGTACTTCACGTCACCCGCAGGCAGGTTCTCAGGCGCAGTGTGTTCGAACTCGGAGAACAGATCCTTGGGCTGCTTGCCCAGGGTGTTGACCAGCACGTTCAAACGGCCGCGGTGGGCCATGCCGATCACGATTTCCTGCACGCCCTTTTCACCGGCACGCTGGATCAGTTCGTCCATGGCAGCGATGAAGCTTTCGCCTCCTTCCAGCGAAAAGCGCTTCTGCCCCACGTACTTGGTGTGCAGGAAACGCTCCAGCCCTTCGGCGGCCGTCAGACGATCGAGGATGTGCTTTTTCTGCTCGGCACTGAAGGTGGGCTTGGAGCGAATGCTCTCCAGGCGCTCTTGCCACCAGCGCTTTTCACCAGGGTCGGTGATGTGCATGAACTCGGCACCGATGCTGCCGCAATAGGTTTCACGCAAAGCCTGCAGAATGTCCCGCAGGGTCATGTGCTCGGCCTTGGTGAAATAGGTGTTCGTGGCGCTGAAGGTGATGTCCATGTCGGACTCACTCAGGTCATAGAACGTGGGCTCTAGTTCAGGAATCTTGGGGCGTTCCTGGCGCTTGAGCGGATCGAGATCGGCCCAGCGGGAACCGAGGAAGCGATAGGCAGCAATCAACGACTGAACGTGAACCTGCTTGCGAGCCACAGCCAGATCAGCTGAGCTGGTCTTGACCATGAAGGCATTGGCCTTGGCGCGTTGCGCAAACGATTCGACCACAGGTGCATGAGCCACATCGCGGTGGTCCGTGCCATCTGTTGCGGGAACGTTCTGGAGGGCGTCGAAGTAGGCGCGCCAGTTGTCTGGCACAGAGCCGGGATTGTCGAGGTACGCCTCGTACAACTCTTCAACGTATGGGGCATTGCCCCCAAACAGGTACGAGTTCGACCTGAACTGCTGCATCATTTCGCTCACCTCACTCCCGGGTCTGCCGGGACATTGGCTGGTTGGAAAACCTTCCGCGACACGGCTTGACCGGTTGGCGGATTGCGACCCGCCTTGCTGACTGCTGTAAACAAAATCCAGCAAGGGCGACGGGAAGGGCCTGTAAAAACCGGTACCCAATGTACCACCGGATTCGGACTAATTCCACACCCGGTACGGAAACCTTTTTTGCTCAGCGTTCATTGAATGCGGCGGTGCAGCAAGGCATTCAATAAAAAAGCCGGGCAAAGCCCGGCTTGGTGAGGAAAAACAACGGATCAACCGAAGTTCTTGGCCGCGAATTCCCAGTTGGCCAGGTGGTTCAGGAAGGTCTCCACGAACTTGGGGCGCAGGTTGCGGTAATCGATGTAGTAGGCGTGTTCCCACAGGTCGATGGTCAGCAGAGCGACGTCGCCAGTGGTCATGGGGGTGCCCGCTGCGCCGGTGTTCAGGATGTCGACCGAGCCGTCAGCCTTCTTCACCAACCAGGTCCAGCTCGAACCGAAGTTACCCACGGCCGACTTGGTGAAAGCTTCCTTGAAAGCATCGAAGCTACCCCACTTGGCGTTGATGGCGTCAGCCAGCTTGCCGGTAGGAGCGCCGCCGCCGTTAGGCTTCATCGAGTTCCAGAAGAAGGTGTGGTTCCAGATCTGGGCAGCGTTGTTGTAGATGCCGCCGCTGGACTTCTTGATGATGTCTTCCAGCGAAGCGTTCTCGAACTCGGTACCCGGGATCAGGTTGTTCAGGTTGGTCACGTAGGCCTGATGGTGCTTGCCGTAGTGGTACTCAAAGGTCTCAGCAGAGATGTGAGGCGCCAGAGCGTCTTGCGCGTACGGCAGGGGAGGAAGCGTGTGTGCCATGTTGCTTTTCCTGTTGGGTTATGGAGGAACGTGTAAACGTGCAGCAGCGATTGTAGGCATGTCGCCAGGGGTTTTGATCCAGCGCAAAAAATGCCCAAACCGCCACCGGGATTTAATGTTGCCTAAGACGCGCTGGCTGGCTTCACCGCAGTGACATCCAACTCGATCGATCCGTCTGCCATGACGGCATCGATCGTCTGCCCGACCTGTACCTGAGCAACCGACACCACAGGCTTGCCTTGACCTGAGCTGAGCCATGCATAACCGCGCTCCAGCACTCGCCGCGGATTGACGCTGTCACACCGCGACTGCAGGGACTCAAGCCGAAAGGCCTGTCTCTGCAACGCCACAGAGGCGGCCCGGTTCATTCGTTGCGCCAAGCCAGGTAAGCCCTGCCCCTCCAGGCGGCAGCGCTGCCGGACACCGTCATGCAAGCGATGCTCCAACACCTTGAGGGCCTGCAATCGACTCGACACCACCTGCGCTGGGGCTCGCAAACGCGCCATCAACTGGTCCAGCGTCTGCGCCGCGCCATCCAGTTTCCGCTGCATACGCAACTGCAAGATGCGCTCCATGCTGAGCAACTCTCCAGCAAGGTCGTCTCGATCCCGCGCCACCAACTCGGCCGCCGCCGTCGGCGTGGGCGCGCGCAGGTCCGCTGCGAAATCGCTGAGCGTGAAGTCGGTTTCGTGCCCCACGCCGCACACCACAGGCACCACCGACTCGGCCACCGCGCGCACGACGCGCTCGTCATTGAATGACCACAGGTCCTCCAAAGACCCGCCCCCACGGCAAAGGATGATGGTGTCGATCGCCCCGGTGCTCCTATGGAATTGCTGCACTTCTGCCAGCGCCTCCACAATCTGGGCAGGCGCCTCCGCGCCCTGAACCGAACACGGCGCAACGACTACCTCCACATGAGGCGCACGACGACGCAAAGCCGTCAGCACATCATGCAAAGCGGCGGCGGCCAGCGAAGTCACCACCGCCACTCGCTTTGGGTGAGCAGGAATCGAGCGCTTGCGGTCAGCATCAAACAAGCCTTCGGCTTCCAGCTTGGCCTTTAAACGAAGAAATTGCTCAAACAGGGCACCCGCCCCCGCCCGGCTAAGCCCTTCCACCACCAACTGCAACTCACCGCGCGACTCGTAAACCGACAGGTTGCCTCGCGCCTCCACCAGCATCCCCTCCGAGGGGGTGAAATCAATGCTGCCCAAAGCCCGGCGGAACATGGCGCAGCGCAAGCTGGCCCCTCCCCGTTCGTCTTTGAGGGTGAAGTAGCCATGACCGCTGGCCGCTCGCGTGAACCCACTGATTTCACCCCGAACGGTGACTTGGGCAAAGCGAGCCGTCAGGCTGTCGGCGATCGCTTGAATGAGCGACGAGACCCCCCACACGCGGGACGCCGGTCGTCCAGAAGACATCCAGTTACTCATGTTTCGAAGGCGTGGCAGGCGCGAATTCCAGCGCTGCCGATCACCACATTGTCAAGCGCGCCATTGTCAACCCAGATGATGCCCATCCACAGTCCTTTTGCGTCCATCCAAGCGCCATCAACCCCCGTCACACAAACGCAATATCGTCATAAGTAATTGATTTTATTGAGTTATTTGCTGCACAAAAATTCAGCAAACCACCTCAGATCGTTTATTTGCGCGGTCTGCGGCGTGATTCAACAGCCTTACCCACAAAGTTATCCACAGGAACAGTGGATGAATGCGGCACCGCAGCACTTGTGTCGGCGAACGATCGTTCGCACACCCCCAGGAAACTCCCTAGCCCCCCGATCCCATGACTCTTCCGAGGCACCGACCTCGGAATTCAAGGCCATAATCCAAACCCTCAAACACACATCCAGGCAGGGCTATCTCGCCCCTTGCGTTGTTCTTGATCCGTTTTCCCAAGGGAGTTTGCGTTGCTGTCGATCCTTCAAGCTGCCGGCTGGCCCATCATTCCGCTCGTGCTGTGCTCCATTGCCGCCTTGGCATTGATCATTGAGCGCTTCCTGAGCCTGCGAAGCACCCGTGTTGCACCCGCGCGCCTGGTTGACGAGGTCATCTCCGTCACCCGCACCAGCATGCCCACGGTCGACACCATCAACAAACTGGCCGAGAACTCCACGCTCGGTCTGGTTCTGGCCCACGGCCTGCGCGCCGCCGCTGCCGACCCGCGCATCACTGAAGCCAATCTGCGTGGCGCGTTTGAGTCTGCCGGACGCGATGCGGTCCATCAACTCGAACGCAACCTGAACGCATTGGGCACGATTGCCAGCGCCGCGCCCCTGCTGGGTCTGCTCGGCACCGTCATCGGCATGATCGAAATTTTCGGCGCCTCGGGCGCAGCGACTGGCACAGCGGGTGCCAACCCCATGGAACTGGCTCACGGTATCTCGGTGGCGCTGTACAACACCGCCTTCGGTCTGATCGTTGCCATCCCCTCGCTGATGTTCTTCCGCCATTTCCGTGCGCGGGTCGACGCCTACACCCTGCAAATGGAACAGGCCTCAGAGCGCATGGTGCCGCACCTGCTGCGCCTGACAGGCGCTCGTCGCTGAACCCCGGTTTGCAGCTAGGAGCCTGTCCATGGCCATGAATTTCCGTACGCGGACTCAGGAAGAACCGGAAATCAACCTGATTCCCTTCATCGACGTGCTGCTGGTGATCCTCATCTTCCTGATGTTGACCACCACCTACGCCAAGTTCACCGAGATGAAGATCAATCTGCCGACCGCCAATGCACAGTCGGCCAAGCCCCGCCCCAAGGAGTTGGTGGTGCTGGTGTCGGCTGACGGCCGCTATGTGATCAACCAGCGGGTTCTGGAGACGCGCGGGGTGGAGAGTCTGGCTGCTGCGCTCAACGCCGCGGCAGGCTCTGCCAAGGACACGGTCATCGTGGTCACGGCAGATGCCTCAGCCACGCACCAGAGCGTGATCAACGTGATGGACGCTGCGCGTCGCGTGGGGCTGTCGCAACTGACTTTTGCCACACAAGGTCAATCTGACGCTGCAGCGGCCGGTCAGTGATGGCGCAGACTCACTCGCACTGCTCGCTTTGACTTCACCGCGTGGCATTTGACATTCAAACCACTTGGCGACACCGAGGGCCACTGGCATGCGCCTTGTGGCCCTTGTCGCAACTGTTCGGCGCACTGGCCGGCTTGCGTCGCCTGAGCTACCGCTTGGGACTGTCGTCCGCCACGCGCCTGCCCTGCCCTGTACTGGTTGTGGGCAACCGCATTGTGGGAGGTGCTGGCAAAACCCCGACCACCATCGCCATCCTGCAGTACCTGCAGCAAAAAGGCTGGCGCCCCGGCGTGCTGACCCGCGGCTACAAGGCCGATGAGTCCACTCACCCTCGCCCTTTGCTGCTAGACGCCAACAGCCAGTCCACCCTCACGGCAACGGACGCAGGCGACGAACCTTGGCTCATCTGGCGCCGCACCCAAGTGCCTGTGATGATCGACCCGCTGCGCGTACGCGGTGGACACGCCATGCTCGACCGTCACCCGGAGGTCAACATCCTCGTCTGTGACGACGGCTTGCAACATCTTCCCCTGCATCGGGACATCGAAGTCATCGTGTTCGACGAACGCGGCCAAGGCAATGGCTGGCTGCTGCCGGCAGGCCCTTTGCGTGAACCGGTGAACACGCCCGCGCCGGCCGATCTGTGCGCCGCCCCGATCGTGCTGTACAACGCCGCCCAACCCAGCACCGACCTGCCCGGGCACTGTGTCACCAAAAGCACCGCTCCGCTAATCGAGTTGAATGACTGGTGGCATGGCCGCCGTGATCGCCAGCCCCCCCCGCTGACGCCAGACAACCAGGGCCCCGAGCCCGTCTGGGCCGTTGCCGGCATCGCCCAGCCTGATCGTTTTTTTCAGCAACTGACAGCCCAAGGCTGGCGGGTCCACGGCCACCCACTGGCTGACCACGCCGACCTGAGCACCCTGCCCTGGCCTGAGTCTGTGACGCAAGTCATCGTGACCGAGAAAGATGCTGTCAAACTATCGCCTGACGAGATACGCCGCCAACGCCCCCACACGACGGTGTGGGTAGCGGCACTCGACTACCAGCCAGCGCCCTCTTTCTGGCTGGAACTCGACCAGGCCTTGGGCAAACTCCCCAATCCTCACCCAAAGAATTGACACCATGGATACCCGACTCATCGAACTGCTCGTTTGCCCGGTTTGCAAGGGCCCGCTGCAGCGTCCCGCCCAAAGTGACCACCTGGTGTGTGCAGCTGACAAACTTGGTTTTCCGATCCGAGACGGTATCCCGGTGATGCTGGAAAGCGAAGCCGTGGCCGTGGATGACAACCTGCGGCCCATTCCCATGCACGCCCCGCTGCCCGCAGCCGACTGAGATGAGCTACACCGTTCTGATTCCGGCTCGTCTGGCATCCACCCGTCTGCCCAACAAGCCGCTGGCCGACATCGGTGGTGCACCGATGGTGGTCCGTGTGGCGCAGCGCGCCGCTCAGAGCCAAGCCAGCCGAATTGTGGTGGCCGCTGACCACCCCAGCATCGTCGAAGCCTGCCAAGCCCACAGCATTGAATGCGTGCTCACGCGTGACGACCATCCCACAGGCAGCGACCGACTCGCCCAAGCTTGCGAACTGCTTGGACTCGATGGCCAGGATGCGGTGGTGAACGTACAGGGCGATGAACCCTTGATCGATCCTGCCTTGATCGACGCCTGCGCCACTCAACTCGACCGGCGCCCCGATTGCGTCGTCAGCACGGCAGCGCACCCGATTCACGAAGCTGAACTGTTCGCCAATCCAAACGTGGTGAAGGTCGTGCTCGATGCCGCCGGCCGCGCCTTGTACTTCTCGCGCGCCCCCATTCCTTGGTGGCGCGACGCCCCCGTGGCGGGACAGCCCTGCAGCGCAGTGGCACCTGCTTTGCGCCACATCGGCATCTATGGCTACCGCGCCGGGTTCCTGCGTCGCTTTCCGTCACTGAGCATCAGCCCACTGGAGACCATCGAGTCGCTGGAACAGCTGCGAGTGATGTGGCATGGCGAGCGCATTGCCGTGCATGTCACGGAACAGGCACCCGGAGCTGGGGTTGATACCCCCGAAGATCTGGAGCGCGTGCGCGCCGTGTTTGCTGCAGGTTGACACCAACTTGGTGCACAACAACGACGAGCCCTCACAGACTGACCTAAATTGCGCTGGATCACCGCTCTACGGGCAGTCCCGCAGCTGACCTGAAACCCTGCGTGATATCCTCGCGGGTTGATGCAGTCAGAGCAGGCATCCACCTGCTCAGGACATAGAGGAGATACATGAGACTCATTCTGTTGGGCGCCCCTGGCGCCGGCAAGGGCACCCAGGCTGCCTTCTTGTGCCAGAAATTTGGCATTCCCCAGATCTCGACCGGCGACATGCTGCGTGCTGCCATCAAGGCCGGCACCGAGCTGGGTCTGGCCGCCAAGAAGGTCATGGATGCAGGTGGTCTGGTCAATGACGACATCATCATCGGCCTGGTCAAGGAACGCATTGCGCAAGCCGATTGCGCCAATGGCTTCCTGTTCGACGGCTTCCCTCGCACCATTCCTCAAGCCGAAGCCATGAAGGCCGCCGGCGTGAAGATCGACTATGTGCTGGAAATCGACGTTCCCGACAGCTCCATCATCGAGCGCATGAGCGGTCGCCGTGTCCACGTGGCATCGGGTCGCACCTATCACGTCGTCTTCAACCCACCCAAGGTGGCAGGCAAGGACGACGCCACAGGCGAAGACCTGATCCAGCGCGACGACGACAAGGAAGAAACCGTGCGCAAGCGCCTGGAGGTTTATCACCAGCAGACCCGTCCGTTGGTTGATTACTACTCCCAGTGGGCAGCGACTGGCGACGCAGTGGCCCCTCAATGCCGCAAAATCAGCGGTGTTGGCTCGGTGGACGACATCACCGCCCGCGCGCTGCAAGCCCTGGCAAGCTGATCTCTTTCAGCTTCGGCTGAACGCACAGGCCCCGTCGCCCCACAGCGCCGGGGTTTTTTGTTTCCACCGTGATCCCACAGTCTTTCATTCAGGACCTGCTCGCCCGAACCGACGTCGTCGAAGTCGTCGGGCGCCATGTCACGCTTAAAAAGGCCGGGATCAACTTCAAGGGCCTCTGCCCCTTCCACGGGGAAAAGTCGCCCAGCTTCATCGTCAGCCCCAGTCGCCAGACGTACCACTGCTTCGGCTGCGGCGTGCACGGCAACGCCCTGGGCTTCCTGATGGAAAACGGGGGACTCGGTTTTGTGGAGGCAGTCAAGGAACTGGCGCAAATGCAGGGCATGCCGGTTCCCGATGACAACAGCAGCCCCCAGGACCGCGAGCGAGCCAAGGCGCAAAAAGAAAAGCAGGCCACGCTGACCGACGTCATGGCGCAAGCCATGAAACACTGGAAGCAGCAGCTCAAAATCACCCCGAGAGCGGTCAAGTACCTCAAAGGCCGCGGCTTGACCGGCGAAATTGCCGCGCGCTTCGCGCTGGGCTATGCCCCCGAGAATTGGCGCGGCCTGGCCAGCGCCTTCCCCAAATACGATGACCCCATTCTGGTCGAGGCCGGCCTGGTCATCACTCAAGACCCACAGCCGGGCGAAAACGAGGGCAAACGCTACGACCGCTTCCGCGACCGGATCATGTTCCCGATTCGCAACCCGCAAGGCGAAGTGATCGGCTTTGGTGGCCGGGTTCTGGACAAGGGCGAACCCAAGTACCTGAACTCGCCCGAAACCCCCGTCTTCACCAAAGGCCGTGAACTGTATGGCCTCTATGAAGGTCGCGCTGCTCTGCGCAACAAGGGCTACGCCATCGTCACCGAAGGGTATATGGACGTGGTGGCCCTCGCGCAGTGGGGTTTTGGCAATGCCGTCGCCACACTGGGTACGGCTTGTACGGCCGAACACGTTCAAAAGCTGTTTCGCTTCACCGAACACGTGGTGTTCAGCTTTGATGGCGACGCTGCGGGCCGGCGGGCTGCCGGTCGTGCGCTGGAAGCCGCGCTGCCCTTTGCCACCGACACGCGCCGCATCGGCTTCTTGTTCCTGCCCGCCGAGCACGATCCCGACAGCTACATCCGCGAGTTCGGGGCCGAGGCCTTCGAGGCGTGCGTCAAAAAGGCGGTTCCGCTTTCGCGGCAGATCATCGAGCACGCCAGCGCCGACTGCGACCTCGACACCGCCGAAGGTCGTGCGCGTCTTCTGGCTCAGGCCATCCCGCTGATCAGGCAGTTGCCCGATGGCGCACTCAAAGGCCAGATTGCCGACGACCTGGCCACACAGGCTCGCACCCAGCCTGAGGAAGTACGCAAGCGTCTTCACGAAGGCCACAACCAGGGACCTCGCAGCGGATCCGGACACGGCGCGCGTCAAACCACGCGCGGCGATGGCCCTGACGAGATCCCCGTGTTTGAGCCAGATGATTTCGGCGCTGGCGATCACTGGCAGCCCCCAGATTTTGACGATGGCAGCTACAGTGGCCACCAGGGCGGAGGCCCCGATGGCGGTTATGGCGACACATCGGGCGGCTACCCGAATCGCTCACGTTCATCCAAATGGTCCGGTGAAGGCCGGCAAGGCAAACGCTGGCGCGACGGCACACGCTGGCAAAAGCACGGCAGCCCGGTGGCAGCGCGCCCTTTGCCCCAAGCGGCCACGCCGCTGGACCGCATCGCCTGGCTGCTGGTCAATCACAGCGATTTCTGGGAACAACTCCCCGAATCGGTCCATGACCTGTTGTGCGAGCAAGATCCCCCTTACGGCGAGTTCTTTCGCTGGCTGGACAAAACCATTGTCGACCAGGGCGTTCTGCCCGCGGACGACTTGATGCGCCAGATGCGCGACAATGACGACGACTTCGGTCAGAAGCCCGAAAACGGCGGGCGCTTCACTCAACTGGCCGACCGAATCAGCCGATTCCTCGATCTGTCAGAGGCCAAGGAAACCGTCACCAGCCTGCTGTACATGATCAAACCCCTCGAATTGGAGCTGATCCGAGAGAAACTCGAGTTACTGAATCAATCCGGTGAACTATCCGAAGCAGCTGAGAGTCAAAAGCTCGAGTTGATCCGGCAGTCTCTGGCGCTGAAGCTTGAAATCAGCCAGAAACGCCCCATATCTGGATAGCAGCCCCCCTCCATCCCGCCTTTGCTTTGACGCCCTTCCCCGCTTGAGGGATAATGGAGGGTTCGACAAGCCCCCAGAATTTGTTCGAGGACCTCCCGCATGACCGCGAAAAAAGCCGCGAAGACCGCTGACGCTGCAGAAGTGACTGAAAAGAAAACCAAGGCCGCATCGGCCGCTGACAGCACAGCCACCGCTAGCGAACCCAAGAAGCGGGGCCGCAAGCCCAAGGCTGCAACCGAGTCTGCAGGCGCCAAGTCCACCAAGAAGGAAACCAAAAAGGCTTCCTTTGACGAAGACGATGTGGGCGACCTCGAAGCCGACATCGAAGCCGATCTGGACGCCACCGAAGCTGAAGCGGAAGGTGGCGAAGAAGGCGGCGAAGACAAGCCCAAGGCCAAACCCCTTCGCATGAAGGTGTCGCGCGCCAAGGAGCGCGCCCTGATGCGTGAATTCGGCATCGACGACACCACGCTGACCGAAGACGAAGTCAACAAGCGTCGCCAAGACCTGAAGACCCTGATCAAGCTGGGTAAGACCCGTGGCTTCCTGACTCATCAGGAAATCAACGACCACTTGCCCGAAAAGCTGGTCGAGAACGAAATCCTCGAGGCCATCATTTCCATGTTGAACGACATGGGCGTGGCGGTTTACGAGCAGGCACCTGACGCTGCGACGCTGCTGATCTCCAACAGCGCCCAGTCCACGGCCACCGAAGAAGAAGCTGAAGAAGCTGCTGAAGCTGCCCTGTCCACGGTGGACTCCGAATTCGGCCGCACGACTGACCCTGTCCGCATGTACATGCGCGAAATGGGCACCGTCGAACTGCTGACTCGCGAAGGCGAAATCGAAATTGCCAAGCGCATCGAAGGTGGCCTGCAAGCCATGATGCTGGCCATTTCGGCCTCGCCCACCACCATCGCTGAAATCCTGTCCCTGTCGGACAAGATCCGCGCCGGTGAACAGCCTATCTCCGACGTCGTGGACGGCTTTGTCGCCGCCGACGAAGCCGATGACTACGTGGCCGAAGAAGACTTCGACGAATTCGACGAAGACGACGATGACGATGGCAATGGCGGCTCCAAGGCGCTGACCAAGAAGCTCGAAGAGCTGAAGAACCAGGCCCTGGTGAAGTTTGACGACCTGCGCGACAACTTCGAGAAAATGGCCAAGGCCTTCGAGAAGGACGGCTACAAATCGGCGTCTTACAACAAGGCTCAGCAGGCCATCAGCGACCAGCTGATGACCATTCGCTTTACCGTCAAGACCATTGAGCGCCTGTGCGATGTCCTGCGTTCGCAAGTGGACGACGTGCGCCGCTACGAACGCGAATTGCGCAAGATTGTGGTCGACAAGTGCGGCATGCCTCAAGACCAGTTCATCAAGGACTTCCCACCCAACATCCTGAATCTGGAATGGGCGGTGAAAGAGTCCCAAGCTGGCAAGAACTACAGCGCCGTGATGGGCCGTAGCTTGCCCGCCATTCAGGAACTGCAACAGAAGCTGATCGACCTGCAGGCCAAGGCCGTCGTGCCCATCGAAGACCTGAAGGAAATCAACAAGCGCATGAACGAGGGCGAACGTGCCTCGCGCGATGCCAAGAAGGAAATGATTGAGGCCAACTTGCGTTTGGTGATCTCGATCGCGAAGAAGTACACCAACCGTGGCCTGCAATTCCTGGATCTGATCCAGGAGGGCAACATTGGTCTGATGAAGGCGGTGGACAAGTTCGAATACCGTCGCGGCTACAAGTTCTCGACCTATGCAACCTGGTGGATCCGTCAGGCCATCACCCGCTCGATCGCCGACCAGGCCCGCACCATCCGTATCCCGGTTCACATGATCGAAACGATCAACAAGATGAACCGCATCTCGCGTCAGCACTTGCAGGAATTCGGCTTTGAGCCCGATGCCCCCACGCTGGCTGCCAAGATGGAAATGCCGGAGGACAAGGTCCGCAAGATCATGAAGATCGCCAAGGAGCCGATCTCGATGGAAACACCCATCGGGGACGACGACGACAGCCACCTGGGCGATTTCATCGAGGACACCAACAACACTGCGCCAATCGAAGCTGCCATGCAAGCCGGCTTGCGCGATGTGGTGAAGGACATCCTCGATTCGCTGACCCCGCGCGAAGCCAAGGTGCTGCGCATGCGTTTCGGTATCGAAATGTCGACTGACCACACGCTGGAAGAAGTCGGCAAGCAGTTCGACGTGACCCGCGAGCGCATCCGTCAGATCGAAGCCAAGGCCATCCGTAAGCTCAAGCACCCCAGCCGCTCCGACAAGCTCCGCACCTATCTGGACAACCTCTGATTTCCAGACACCTGCGAGTCAAACCCGGCCTCGGCCGGGTTTTCTTTTGCCTGTTGAAACAAATCAACCGGCGATTTGTGCGTATTTCTTCACACCGCCCGGCAGGATTTCACGTCAAGATGCCGGCATGAGCAACACCCGGCAATGTGCGGTGCTGTTTGCTGACCTGCGAGGCAGCACAGCCCTGTACCTGAAACTAGGCAACAGCGAGGCAGCCACGGTTGTCACGCACAGCCTGGCCATGCTCGGTCAAATCGTGGCCCGTAACGGCGGTCGCGTCATCAAAACGCTGGGAGATGGCCTGATGGCCGTGTTCCGCGACCCGGAACGCGCGGTGGAGTCTGCTGCCAGCTTGCAAGAGTCGCTGGAACGCTCCGCCGTGGTTCCTGGCGGCCTGCCAGGCAGAGAAACCGCCATCAAGCTGAAAACGGCCGTGGCCTGGGGTGAGATCGTCGAACTCGACAACGATTGCTTCGGCGACGCGGTGAATGTCGCTGCTCGCATCCTCGACCTCGCCGGCGACAACGAAACCTTGATCACCGGCCCCCTGCACCGGCAACTGCCCACCGATCTGCAATCGCGCTTCCGCAGCATCGACAAACTGCACCTGCGTGGACGCAAGGAGCCGGTAGCTGTGCTGCGCATGGAAAACCGGCGCTTCGGCGACACGGTGACCACCATGCACATTGAGCTGTCTGGCGCTGACATGCCCGAGGGCATTCGCCTCTTCAACGACGAAACAGACCGCACCTACACCTCGGCTGACATGCCTCTGGAACTGGGGCGCAGCCCACAGGCAGGCTTTTGCATCAACGATTCACGTGTGTCACGCACACATGCCCGCATCGAGTCCCACAGCGGGCATTTCTATCTGAGCGACCAGAGCTACAACGGCACCCACGTTCAGTTTGACCACGACGAACAGGTGCTGACCCTGAGACGCGGCACCTGCACCTTGCACGGCACCGGCTCAATCTACCTGGGCACCACGCCCAACGACCCAAGCGCCGCCAAGGTTCGATTCGAAGTGCTGAGTTATGGCGATGTCGACGCGACCTGACGCCCTTTCCTACACGGATTTCAGTTAGTCCTGTCAGCACCAACCTTGTCCGCTTAACACCGCACGGGTCGATTGCAGCGTGAATGCGTCAGCACATGCAGGGAAATACTCAGATGTGACACTTCTGACAACGACTGCACGACCTTGGGGCTTATGATTGCAACGTTTGCTGATCGAAGCCATGGGAGGACACATGGAGATTCGAAGTCAACCGGGCTCCGGGACCCGGCACATCTTGTCATGCGGCCAGCAGTTTAAGCCTACCCCCAGCCAGCCTTCCCGGCATCAGGCGGCTGGTCGATTTGTTCGATCATGATGAACACCCCGTCTGAGACGTCTGATGCTTCCCCACTCGCACGCCCGCTGCGAGTGCTTTACGTTGAAGACAACCGCATCAATGCCATGCTCTTCGAAGAGGCATTGAGACCCTACGCTCAAATCGAGCTTGAAGTGGCAGAAGACGGCCAAGTGGCCCTGTCTGTGGCACGAGAAAAGACGCCTGACGTCCTTGTGCTGGATGCCCATTTGCCGGGCATGTCTGGCTTTGAGGTGCTCAGGGCCCTGCGCACGGTACCCGGCCTGCAAAATGCGCCGGCTTACATGTGCTCCGCAGATGCCATGCCTGAAGATGTCGCGAAGGCGCACAGTGAGGGCTTTACCGGCTACTGGACCAAACCCATCGATATCATTGAGGTGACCAACATTCTTTGCCAACTGGCAAACGAACTTTTGCCACCTTCCAAATGAGCTACCGCCCAGAGCCCGATTACCGACACGGACAAATTCCCCAGACTGCCATCCTGCTGGTTAATCTGGGCACACCGGAGGAGCCCACTCCCAGCGCCTTGCGACGCTACCTTGGGCAATTCCTGAGCGATCCACGTGTGGTCGAAATCCCGTCGCTGGTGTGGAAGCCAATTTTGCACGGCATCATCTTGCGTGTCCGCCCCGCGAAGTCGGCGGCCAAATACGCCAGCATCTGGATGCCGGACGGTTCCCCGCTTCGGGTCTGGACCGAAAGGCAAACCAAACTGCTACAAGGCTATGTGGGCGAAGACGGCCACAAGGTGATCGTGCGCCACGCGATGCGCTACGGCCAACCCAGCATCGCCAAAGAGCTTGATGCACTGAAGCAAGCCGGGGCCACACGCATCCTGATCGTGCCGCTGTACCCACAGTACTCTGGCGCGACCACGGCCAGTGTGCTCGATGACGTCTATCGCTGGGGTTTGACGGTGCGCAACTTGCCGGAAGTTCGCGTCGTCAATCGCTTCCACGATGACGCAGGCTACATCGATGCCCTCGCCCAGCGAGTGGAACAACACTGGCGCCAGAACGGCAAAGCCCGCAAGCTGGTCATGAGCTTTCATGGCATGCCTCACCACACCTTGCTCAAAGGTGATCCCTACCATTGCGAATGCCACAAAACCGCAAGGCTGCTGGCCCATCGTCTTGGCCTGCCACCTGAAGAATACGTGGTCACCTTCCAGAGCCGCTTTGGCCGCGCCAAATGGCTTGAGCCCTATACCGAGCCCACACTGAAACAACTGGCCCAACAAGGGGTGGAATCGGTTGATGTGATCTGCCCTGGGTTTGTATCCGACTGCATTGAAACCCTGGAAGAAATCGCGATGGAAGCCAAAGCAGCGTTCCTGGGTAGCGGCGGCAAGCGGTTCGAGTACATCCCGTGCCTGAACGATGACCCGGCCTGGATTCGAGCGTTGAAAGCCCTCACCGAGCGCCACATGCAAGGCTGGCCGACTCGACTCGACGAGCAGCCATCGGCCGATGCGCTCGAAGCTCAGCGCAGCAGAGCGGCCGCCATGGGGTGCCCGCGCTGAGTCTTCTCGACTGGCTGATGCGACTCAAGTCAGACCGACGAGCCTGCGGGTGGCTCGTTCGGACCTGGCGCTCGCGTTGCCTCCCCCTCCGCTTGAAAGCCGTCCCCTGATGGATCCTGCGGCAGCAAGGCCTGCGTCAGCGCCTCAGGCACAGCCTCGACCTGCTTGAGGGCCCGCCCCATCACGCGGGTGCGCGTTTCCACAGAAGAAATCACACTGCTGGCTTCGTCCAACTTGCGCCGGGTTTTGGCCAGTACATCGCCAAACTTGCCAAACTCGGTTTTCACTGCACCCAGCACTTGCCAGACCTCGGTAGATCGGCGCTCCAGGGCCAGGGTTCGGAAGCCCATCTGCAAGCTGTTCAAGGTGGCCAACAAGGTGGTGGGGCCGGCCAGCATGACCCGATGGTCTCGCTGCAGGGACTCGACCAAGCCCGGACGCCTTAGCGCCTCGGCGTAGAGCCCCTCGGTCGGCACGAAGAGGATCGCAAAATCTGCGGTATGCGGAGGGGCGAGGTACTTCTCCTTGATCGTACGTGCCTCGTTGCGTAGCCTCTGTTCCAGGGCCTTGGCCGCTTGCTCCACAGCAGACGCGTCCGCTCGGTCATGCGCATCGAGCAAGCGCTCGTAGTCTTCACGTGGGAACTTCGCATCAATGGGCAACCACAAGGCTTGGTCTGGACCACCCCTGCCTGGCAAGCGAATGGCAAATTCCACCCGTGCCCCGCTGCCCGGCACGGTTTCAACGTTGACCGCGTATTGGTCGGGTGTGAAGACCTGCTCCAGCAAGCCCGCCAGTTGCACCTCTCCGAAAATGCCTCGGGTCTTCACGTTGTTGAGCACGCGGTTCAGTGAGCCGACGTCACTGGCCAGGCGTTGCATTTCGCCCAATCCTCGGTGCACCTGATCCAACCGTTCCGCGACCTGCTTGAAACTCTCTCCCAGCCGGGCTTCAAGGGTCGCGTGAAGCTTCTCGTCAACCGTTTGGCGCATCTGCTCCAGCTTGCGCTCGTTGTCGGCTTGCAGAGCCTGAAGGCGCGCCTCGACTGTCGTGCGCACTTCGGCCAAGCGCCGCTCATTGGCGTCTGACAAATTCTTGAGCTGTTCATTCTGGGTACGAGCCAGATCCCCTTGCTGGGCCAGCAGCGATTGCTGGAACTGGACCAACGTACTCCCCGTTTCCTGACGCGTCCAAGCGGCGCTGCGCGCCACCTCATCTCGCAAGGCCCGCTCCAGTTGCTCGGTTCGTTCGCGAAGCAACTCCTGCAACGCCTGCCCCCATTGGTTCAATGCGTCATCGCCACGTGGGCCATTGCGCCACACCAGCAACAGCAAGAGCCCCAGATTGGCCACAAGCAAGATCAAAGTCATCCATTCCATCGGCACATTGTCTCCCAGCAGGCGCATGAAAAAGGCCACCCGAAGGTGGCCTTGTCGCGACGACATGCCTCAAGGCATGGATGTCAACTCATCAGGCTTCAAGATGCGACAGTTGCACATGGGCACCCGTCTTCAAGCGGATCTCCTCGGGCGTGACACCCGGCGCCAGTTCCACGCACTTGAAGCCGTCTGGCGTCACATCAATCACGCACAACTCGGTGATGATGCGATCGACCACACCCACGCCTGTCAGTGGCAGGGTGCAGTTTTGCAGCAGCTTGTGCTCGCCGTTCTTCGCAGCGTGCTCCATGAGCACGACCACGCGGCCCACACCGGCGACCAGATCCATGGCGCCACCCATGCCTTTGACCATCTTGCCCGGAATCATCCAGTTGGCCAGATCGCCCTTTTCCGACACTTGCATGGCGCCCAGAATGGACAGGTTGATCTTGCCGCCGCGAATCATCGCGAAGCTTTCATGCGAACCGAAGATCGACGAGCCGGGCAGGCAGGTCACGGTTTGCTTGCCGGCGTTGATGATGTCGGCATCCACCTGGTCTTCCGTTGGAAAGGGGCCAATGCCCAACATGCCATTTTCCGACTGCAACCAGACTTCAATGTCTTCTCGCACATGGTTGGCCACCAAGGTGGGCAAGCCAATACCCAAGTTCACATAGAAACCGTCTTGCAGTTCCTGAGCGGCGCGTGCCGCCATTTCATCATGCGTCCAGGCCATGGTTCAGGCTCCTGCTTTTTCAGTGATGGTGCGCTTTTCAATGCGCTTTTCTGGGGTCGGGTTGTGCACGATCCGGTGCACGTAGATACCGGGCAGGTGCACGGAATCAGGGTCAATCGACCCGGTCTCCACAATCTCTTCCACTTCGACCACGGTGAGCTTGCCAGCCATGGCAGCTGCCGGGTTGAAGTTACGCGCGGTGCGGCGGAAGATCAGGTTGCCCGACTTGTCAGCCTTCCAGGCCTTGACCAAAGCCACCTCGGGGAACAGGGCGCGCTCCATCACATAGGTTTCGCCATCGAACTCACGGGTCTCCTTGCCCTCCGCCACGATGGTGCCCACGCCCGTCTTGGTGAAGAAGGCCGGAATGCCAGCACCACCCGCACGCAGCTTCTCGGCCAGGGTACCCTGGGGCGTGAACTCCAGCTCCAACTCACCCGCGAGGTACTGGCGCTCGAACTCCTTGTTCTCGCCCACGTAGCTGGAGATCATTTTTTTGATCTGGCGCGTGTTGAGCAACTTGCCCAGGCCAAAGCCGTCCACACCAGCGTTGTTGGAAATCACCGTCAGGTTCTTGACGCCAGTGGCCTGCAGGGCGTCAATCAGAGCCTCGGGGATTCCGCACAGGCCGAAGCCTCCCACTGCGAGCAATTGCCCGTCTTTCACAATCCCAGCCAGCGCACTGGCCGCGTCGGGATAGACCTTGTTCATCCGTTCACTCCTAGCTATTTGTTTGGCAACGCAGCAAAACTCGGGCCACATCAAATTGCCGTTTCGCTGCACTGCAACATGGAAAGCGTACACCGGGTCCGCATCAAAAAGCCAGCAAACAAGACGAAAAAAAGCCGCGTTTTGCGCGAAGCAAACGCGGCCCCATGCTTAGCCCCTATTGACTCAGGCTGGTAGCGCAGGCGGTGTCTCGCCACCAGGTAAAGCAGGCGCACTGGTCGCGAGCTTGCGAATGGCATCGGGCAGCGGTGACGCGCGCCCGTCTTTGAGGCTGACCCACACCAAAGTGGCGCCACCTGCGGCATACACCACGCCAGGGTCATCGGTACGCTCGATCGACACGAATGTGTCGATGCTGGTGCGGCCTGGGTTGGCCACATACAAGCGAATGGTGATGGTGCCCGGAAACACCAAAGGCCGATAGAAGTTACAGAAGGCGTTGGCAATCACGGGCCCATCTTCAGCACCACTGAGCGTGCCGTTGATCGAGGTGATCCAGGACACACGGGCTTGCTCCATGTAGCGGAAATACACCGTGTTGTTGACATGCCCAAGGGCATCCATCTCGCCCCAGGCTATCGGGTGGGCCAGTTCGTAAACCAGGATCTTGTGCTCGGGAATTTCCAGACGCATGGCTGTACTCGGTTCGGTTCAAAAGGTCCAAATGACGCTGCCCTCGAAAATGAGGGCAGCAACTTTTGATTTCAAGGGGCTGATGTCAAGCAAGCCCAGTCTGCGTCAGGCAGCGGTCACACCATCGTCGGCGGAAATGATCGCGCCGTTGATGAAATCGCTCTCGGCGGCACACAGGGTCACCAGCATGGCGTCCAAATCCTTGGGCTGCCCCACACGCTTGCGTGGCAGCATGTTGATCAGCTTCTGACCGGCTTCGGTGTTCCAGTGGTGGTGGTTGATTTCGGTATCAATGTAACCAGGACAGATGGCGTTGGTGGTGATGCCCATGCGCCCCCATTCGGCAGCCATCACCTTCGTCATGTGAACGACTGCGGCCTTGCTCATGCAGTACACGCCGATTTGAGGCATGGTACGCAGCCCCGCGGCCGAAGCAATGTTGATGATGCGACCACCCGTGAAGGTGCCTGGGGCTGAGCCTTTGGCACGAGCCAGCATGCGCTTGGCCACCTCCTGCGCCACAAAGAAGGCGCCGCGCGTATTGGTGTCAAACACGTAGTCGTAGCCGTCTTCGGTCACATCGACCAAGCGCTCGGTGGTGCTGACGCCGGAGTTGTTGATCAGGATGTCGAGCGGACCCACTTCGGTTTCGGCGTGGGCCACAGCAGCACGGATGCTACTGACATCGGTCACATCCAGGCCCACCACATGGGCATCGCCGCCAAGCGACTCGATTTCGGAGCGCAGGTCTTTCAAACGCTCGACACGGCGCCCCGCCAGAACGACCGCCGCGCCGGCCTTGGCCAGGGTTCGGGCGAACTGCGCACCCAGACCGCTCGATGCGCCGGTGATCAGGGCCACGCGGCCAGACAGGTCAATCGTGTAACTCATGAATGTTGCTCCTCAAGCGCTCAAAGTGCCGTCGTTTCGACAGCTGAAACCTCAGAAACCATAGCACGTGAACCTCTCCGCACATTCAACAAAGTACGGTGCAAGCCACAGGTCATTTCATCGGCGTAAATTTGACAAGACATCTTGCCAGAATTTTGCGAACGATCGTGCTTTTTTTGTTGGAAATATCGGCTCACATACCCTTAGAATTGCGCACCTGCAAAGTATCCCCAAGACAAACACAAGTCACTACAGATAAGGAACCACGATGACGCCACAGGAAATCCTTGAACAGTTTGGTCCGCGCGAGTCGATGGAATATGACGTCGTCATCGTGGGCGCCGGCCCCGCCGGTCTGTCTACCGCCATCCGACTGAAGCAACTGGCAGAGAAGGCCGGCAAGGAAATCTCGGTTGTCGTGCTGGAAAAGGGCTCGGAGCCTGGCGCGCACATCCTCTCGGGCGCCGTGATGGACCCGATTGCCATGACCGAACTGTTCCCCAATTGGAAGGAACTGGGCGCCCCCCTGAACCAACCCGTGACCGGTGACGAAGTGCTGGTGCTGACCGAAACCGGCACCATCGCTACGCCCAAGGCCTTGATCCCCAACAACTTCCACAACGAAGGCAACTACGTCATCAGCCTCGGTAATGTGGTGCGTTGGCTGGGCCAGCAAGCTGAAGCCCTGGGCGTGGAAATCTTCCCCGGCTTTGCTGCTGCTGAAGTGCTGTACAACGACGATGGCTCCGTCAAGGGCGTGGCCACCGGCAACCTGGGTATCGACAAGAGCGGCGAGCCCACAGGCGACTTCCAGCTGGGCATGGAGTTGCTGGGCAAGTACACCATCTTCGCCGAAGGCGCACGTGGTCACCTGGGCAAGCAACTGATCGCCAAATTCAAGCTGGACGAAGGCAAGGACCCACAAAGCTACGCCATTGGCATCAAGGAACTGTGGGAAATCGATCCTGCCAAGGCCAAGCCTGGTCTGGTCGTGCACACCGCCGGCTGGCCCATGGACACCAAGACCTACGGTGGCGGCTTCCTGTATCACCTGGAAGACAACAAGGTCACTTTGGGCTTCGTAACCGGTCTGGACTACCAGAACCCCTGGCTGTCTCCTTTCGAGGAAATGCAGCGCTGGAAAACTCACCCCAGCATCAAGCCTTTGCTGGAAGGTGCCAAGCGTTTGAGCTACGGCGCGCGTGCCATCACCGCCGGTGGCATCCTGTCGCTGCCCAAGTTCGTGTTCCCCGGTGGTGCACTGGTGGGCTGTGACGCAGGCTTCCTGAACGCCGCTCGCATCAAGGGCTCGCACGCCGCCATGAAGACCGGCATGCTGTGCGCTGAAGCCATCTTCGACGCTCTGAACGCAGGCCGCCAGAGCGACGAACTGACGGCTTACCCTGCTTCGTTCGAGAAGAGCTGGCTGAAGGAAGAGCTGGACACCTCCAAGAACTTCAAGCAGTGGTTCAAGAAGGGCATGTTCGTCGGCATGATCATGACCGGCATCGAGCACTGGCTGCTGCCCAAGCTGGGCATCAAGGTCGCGCCTTGGACCATCCACCGCACCGAAGCCGATCACACTCGCCTGCTGCCCGCCGCACAGTGCGCCAAGATCGACTATCCGAAGCCCGATGGCAAGATCACCTTTGACCGCCTGAGCTCGGTGTTCGTGTCCAACACCAACCACAACGAGCACCAGCCCGCTCACTTGACACTGAAGAACGCTTCAGTGCCTGTGCAGATCAACCTGGCCAAGTACGCCGGTCCCGAGTCGCGTTACTGCCCTGCTGGCGTGTATGAATTCGTGAAGAATGAAGACAACACCGATCGCCTGCAGATCAATGCGCAAAACTGCGTGCACTGCAAGACCTGCGACATCAAGGACCCCACACAGAACATCGTGTGGATCACGCCTGAAGGCGGCGGCGGTCCTAACTACGCCGGCATGTAATCGAATAGATCATCCGAAAGGATGGTCCCAAAGGGAGCCGATGAGGCTCCCTTTTTTTGTGTCATCAAGGCTTGTCGACCTCACTCAATCCTTGATTCACTTGTGATGCTCGTTCTTGCATCGCTTTGTTCAAGTCATCCCTTACTTGATCTTGCAGCCTTCGCGCATCGTCACCCCGCCCCGCGTCGGGGAACGCCACGCCGGCACTCGATGCCGCCTGAGATGCCGCGAGCGGAACCGCTTGATGTGTCGCTGCCAGCTGATTCTTGGCCAGCACGGCCACGATGGCCAAGGCCACAACCAAGGACACCAAACCAAACACCTTCATACGGAACTCCTGGTAAGACGTGTCCGATCATCAGAGGTCACTCGTCTGGCGACTCGATGATTTGCCCCACGGGCAAGGGTTCATCCTCTTCGATGACGTCCATGCCATGCAAGGCCTGACGAGACGCGGCCGCGCGCCGCTCATCCCGCAGTGCCTTGATCTGCGCTCTGCGCTCGGCAAAGAACTGCTTGAGCAACTGGCTGCTGGCTTCCGCCAGCACACCGCCCACGATGTGGGTATGGTGGTTCAGTTGACGGTTGGCGAACAAATCAAGCACCGACCCGGCCACACCGGTTTTGGGGTCGGTCGCGGCGAAGACCACTCGCTTGAAGCGGGCGTGCATCAGCGCCATGGCACACATGGCGCAGGGCTCGAGGGTCACGAACAACTCGCACTCGGGAAGTCGGTAGTTCTTGAGCAAATCAGCCGCATGGCGCAAGGCCACGATCTCGGCGTGCGCAGTCGGGTCGTGCGTGGTGATGGGGCGGTTGTAGCCTGTGGCAATGATCTGCCCTTGCCGCATGATGACCGCCCCAACCGGCACTTCCCCCGCCAGCCAGGCATTGTGGGCCTGGTCCAGCGCGATGCGCATGGCGTATTCATCACCGGGAAGAATCTGGTCGCTCAATCGCCCACTCCATAAGGGTGCACCACGGCACCAGGCACTGCACATGGGCCCATGAGCCCGTCCTCTCGATCGATTTTATCGGCTTCGTCTGCCCGGTATTACACTGTTTTCATGGACAACATCGTCATCGTTGGCTCATCCGGCCACGCCAAGGTCATCATCGACATCGTGGAAAAGGCCGGACAGTACCGGCTGATCGGCTTGCTCGATCGTTTCCGGCAAATTGGCGAACTCACTTCAGGGCATGCCGTCTTGGGCGGCGAAGAACATTTGCCCGACCTGATTCAGACACATCAGATCGCCGGCGTGATCGTGGGCATTGGCGACAACTTCGTGCGCGCGCAAGTGGCAGCACGCATCCGAGCGCTGTGCCCTGACCTGCCCTTTGTCTCCGCCATCCACCCCAGTGCCCAAATCGGCAAAGGCGTTTCGATTGGAGCAGGGACCGTGGTGATGGCCGGCGCCTGCATCAACCCGGACACACGGGTGGGTGAGCATTGCATCGTCAACACGCGGGCGTCACTGGACCACGATTCGGTGCTGGGCGACTATGCCAGTCTGGCACCCGGCGTGACCACAGGCGGTGGCTGCAACATTGGTCCGTATGCTGCCATCAGCATCGGGGCCACACTGATCCACCGCGTTGAGATTGGAGAGCACGCCGTGATCGGTGCAGGTGCCGTGGTGACACGCTCGGTTGCCCCCCACGTGGTGGCTTTCGGTGTGCCGGCCAACACGGTGCGCCGCCGGGAAGCTGGCGACAAATACCTTTGACTTGTCGCCTCGGCGTTTAGGTTGCACGGATCAAATCGGGCGTTTAGGCACCGCGGCCAACAGCACCCTGGTGTAGTCGTGTGCTGGCCGGGTCAACACCGTCTCGGCATCTCCCTGCTCCACGATCTCGCCCTGACGCATCACCGCCACGTGGTCAGCCAGGTACGAGACCACGCCCATGTTGTGGGTGATGAACAGCAGCCCCAGGCCCAGTTGTTCCTGCAACTCGCGCAGCAAATTCAAGATCTGCGCTTGCACCGACACATCCAAAGCTGAAGTCGGCTCGTCGCAGACCAGCACCTGCGGCTCCACGGCCAGTGCTCGCGCAATGGCCAGGCGCTGCCGCTGCCCCCCGGAAAACTCGTGTGGGAAACGATCCAGCGCATCGGCGCGCAGCCCCACCTGCTCGATGAGTTGTTTGACCTTGTTGAGACGCTGCTCGGCTGACCAATCGGGCCGCAAGCTCAGCAAGCCTTCCTGCAGGATTTCCGAGACGCGCATGCGTGGGTTCAGCGAGGCAAAGGGATCTTGGAAAATCATTTGCACCGACCGACGCGCCAGCAACAAATCTGGCCCACTCAGCTGAAAGAGGTCGTGCCGGCCTGCGGGGGTCTCCAGCCAGGCTTGGCCCCCGACCTGGATCTGCGGCTGTCCGCGCAAGAGCTGCACAATGGCTCGCCCGGTTGTGGTCTTGCCGCAGCCTGACTCGCCCACCAAAGCCAGCGTCTGGCCCGCGGCCACTTGAAAGGTTACGCCCTTGACGGCGTCAAACACACGATCGGGCTTGAACAGGCCTTGCTGAGCGCGAAACGCCACACGCAGGTCTTTCACATCGAGCAGCACACGCCTTGTCTGCTCAGCCTGCCTAACTTGATCACGAGTCAATGCCGTGGTGCTGGCCATGCCTGCCGCCTCTGCACGGTCAGTGTCCATTGGATACCAGCAGCGAACCCGGCGCTGCGCCCCTTCCAGCAAGGGCGCTTCGCTTCGACAACGGTCTTGTGCGACATGGCAACGTGGCGCAAAGCGACAACCTTCGAAGGCTTGCCACAGAGGCGGCACGGTGCCAGCAATCGACACCAAAGGCTGACCCTTGCGTTCCGCATCGGGCAGGGCTTGCAGCAGCAGGCGCGCGTAGGGATGCCGAGGCTGGGCGAAGAACTGCGCGGCGGGTGCTTCTTCCACAATCTGCCCGGCATACATCAATGCCACGCGGTGGGCCATGTCCGCCACCACACCCAGGTCGTGGGTGATCAGAAGCAGGCCTAAGCGGCGTTCGCGCTGCAAGTCTTTGAGCAAGTCGAGCACCTGCTTCTGAATGGTCACATCCAGAGCGGTGGTCGGCTCGTCGGCAATCAGGAAATCAGGCTCGGCTGCCAGGGTCATGGCGATCATGACACGCTGCTTCTGCCCCCCGCTCATCTCGAATGGATAGCTGTCAATACGGCGCTCAGGCTCTGGAATGCCCACACGCTTGAGCCAATCAATGGCCTTGCGCCGTGCAGACTCGCCTCGCAGGCTGGTGTGGGTTTCAATGGCCTCCACGATCTGCTCGCCGACCCGCATGATCGGGTTCAGGCTGGTCGCTGGCTCCTGAAAGATGATGCCCACACGCCCACCCCGAATCTGGCGCATGGCCGACTCGGGCAAGCGCAGCAACTCGGTGGGTTTGGCATCAGGCACCGCGGCGCTGAGTGCGACACGCCCTGAGCGCACATGCCCGTTGTCGGGTAGCAATCGCATCAGGGCCAGTGCCGTCATGCTCTTGCCACAACCCGATTCGCCCACCAGGGCAAAGGTCTCGCCTCGCGACAGGGTCAGGCTCATGCCATCGATGGCGCGCACCAGCCCTGCGTCAGCATCCAGGCCCACATAGAGATCTTGAACTTGCAACATCATTGGCCTCAATTCTTGGCGAGTGCCGCAGCAGTTTTCATCTTCATGGGGCGGGCTACCTTGGCCCGCGGGTCGAATGCGTCGCGCACGGCATCGGCAAACAGGTTGGCCGCCAGCACCAGGGTCACCATGAAAGCAAAGGCCGCCGCGAAGGACCACCACACAACCGGATCGCGTGCCATTTCGCTGCGTGCCTGGTTGATCATGGTGCCAAAGCTGCTCATCGCGGGGTCAACGCCAATGCCCACGTAAGACAGCACGGCCTCGTAAAGGATGAGGCTGGAGAACTCCATCACCGTGGTGATCAAAACCAGGTGCATGACGTTGGGCAAGATGTGGCGGCGCATGATGCCCCAAGGCCCCACGCCAAAGGCGGTGGCGGCCTGCACATACTCCAGCTCGCGCAGCTTGAGGGTTTCAGCCCGCAACAGGCGGCACAGGCCTGCCCAGCCTGTTACACCCAGAATGACGCACAACAGGAAGATCTTCAGATCGGCCCGCTCCAGCCCAGTTTCAAACAGCTCGGGGTGCTTGTCCAGAAACACCTGAACCATGAGCACACACGCTGCAATCAACAAGATATTGGGTACGGAAGACAGCACGGTGTAGATGTACTGGATCACATCGTCGACCCAGCCCTTGAAATAGCCGGCCGCAATGCCCAGCGCCAAGGCCAAGGGCAAGGTGGCAATGGTGGCCAGTGAACCGATCACAAAGGCGGTGCGCACGCTCTTGATGGCGGTATAGAGCACATCGTTGCCCGTGCGGTCTGTCCCCAGCACATGGTAGCCCTGCCCCCAGCTCAAGGCACATCCAATACAGATGAGCGTGATGACAACCGACGAGCTCACCCACATGGCACGCCAGTGAATGGTGCGACGGCGCAACAGGGCCTGCGCGTCTTGCTCATGGATAGCCGAGCGCATCAACACACGCAAGCCAGCGGCCACGATCAAACCGAGCACCAGGCCGTAAGCGAAACGGCCCAGGACATCGCCAAGCCACTGCTGCTGAGGGTCCGTCAAACCGGCTCCCCCATGTTTGAGACGCGGGTAAGCACGTTTGGGCAACTCAGGTACACCCGCAGCATCGAGCTTGGGCTTGGCGCCCGCCTGAGGTGGCACAGCCTCCTTGACGAAGCCATGGGTGGCCAGCGGCTGCGAGTAGCTCTTTTCGCGGCTGGCGATGAGTTTGGCCAAGGCCAGATCCAGCACCGATTCGGTCCGGGTATCAAACGCAGCCGCACCGCCTGCCACATTGGGTAAGGCGCGGCGAAAATGCAGGCTGTCGACCAAGGTCACCAGGAGCATGGCCGCCAGCACCACGCACGAAGCCACTGCGGCACCGTTTTCGAAAACGCGGCGCCAGGCGGCTCGCAACACGGGGTCGCGCCAGACGCGCCACACATAGGCGCCCAGGGCCAACAGCAGCACCCACATGACCACATCGGTCCAGAGAATGACGGGTTTGAAAGACATCATCACACACCCTCACTGCATGCGAACACGGGGGTCAGCCAAGGTGTAGGCCACATCCACCAGAATGTTGGACAAGATGTAGAGCACCGAACCGAGGAAGACCATCGCCCGCACGATGGCGAAGTCCTGGCTGGCAATGGCGTCCATCATGTAGGCCCCCAAGCCAGGAATACCGAAGAAGCTCTCGGTCAACAAGCCACCCATGAACAGCCCTGGCAAGGATCCCCCCACGCTGGTCAGAATGGGCAGCATGGCGTTGCGCAGCACATGGCGCCCCATGATTTGTCCATCGCGCAGGCCTTTGGCGCGTGCGGTTCGCACATAGTCCTTGCCGACCTCTTCGAGGAACAGGGTGCGATAAAAGCGCGCGTGCCCGGCCAGGTTGGCCAGCAGCATCAGGCCAATGGGCAGCACCAGGAAACGAAGGGCATCCAAGCCATTGGCATAGCCCGACACCGGGGCCAGCTTGGCCCAGCGCGAAAAAATGTATTGCCCCACGATGATGTAGAACAGCGCCGAGATCGACATCATCACCACACAGGCCACCACGCCCCAGAAATCGACCGACGTCCCTCTGAACATCACCAGCCACAGCGAAAAGATGATGCTGGCCACCAAGCCCATCACAAACAACGGAAGAGTCAATTGCAGGCTCACGCCCATGCGCTGCTTGATCTGGTAGCCGATATCGCCGGCGCTGTCGTTGTCTGCACGGCCAAAGTCAAAAGCAAACAGGGACACGGAACGGTCCCAGAACACGGTGTCGGTCACGCAATCCAGGCCTTGGGCCTCGGCGTTGATCAACAAAGGCTTGTCGTACCCCCGCTCGGCTTTCCACTTTTCAATCTGCTCGGGTGTGACACGCTTGCCGCCGCCCACGTTCATGCGAGCCATGTCGTCGGTTGTGTTGACTGTGAAAAACAGAATGAAGGTGATCAGGTTGACCCCGATCAGCGTGAGCACCCCGTAGCCCAGGCGGCGAATCAGAAAACTCAACATCAACGATCTCCCTGAGCCACGGCGGTTTGCTGCTCTCGCACGCGGTACAGATGCCAGGCGCCCCACCCCATCAAGCCCAATAGGGCAAACAAGATGGCGAAGGGCCAATACAGAGGCTGGTTCCAGTCTTGCAGGCGCTGTACCCGCTCTTGGGTGTCAAGGCGGTAATACTGGGCCTGGTCTCGCACCATGATGCTGGGCTTGCCGTTGTGCACCCAGCGGTGATAGGCGCCCGAGGCATAGGGGAAGTAGCCCCAGGACCAGGGGGCGTCTTCTTGCAGGATACGGACCATGCGGTCGATCACGGCCTGCTTGGCGGGGCCGTCGTCCATGAAGCGCAACTGGCTGTAGAGACGGTCATACTCTTCGTTGGCGTAGTTGGCGGCGTTTTCGCCGTCATGCACCGATTTGGCGTTGGGGCCATACAGCAGGAACAGGAAGTTCTCTGCATCGGGATAGTCTGCCAACCACCCCCAGGTGATGATCTGGTGCTTGCCGCGCCGCACCTTGTCCTGGAACTGGTTGTAGTCGGTTGCGCGAACCTCCAACTGAATACCCAGTTTGGCAAACTGCTTGGCGGTCCAGTCGAGCATGGGCTTGGCTTCCGGAGTCGCTGGCCGACCATAGTCGTAGTACAGCACCAGCGGCTTGCCCGTCTTCGCATCGCGCCCATCAGGGTAGCCGGCCTCAGCCAACAGGTTGCGGGCCTCTTCCACCGAGCGGCGCACAGCCAAGCCGTTCACCCAACGGTGCGTCACCGGGTTGATGCCTTCTTGCGTGCCATGGCGGGACCCGAATACACCTCCCGGCAATGGACCATGCGCGACCTCCCCTGCTGCTTTGGGGAAGATTCGGTTGTATTCGTCCCAATCCACGGCAATGGAGATGGCCTGGCGCAGCTTGCGGTTGCGCGCTTGTTGCTCGGGGGTGTCGCCCTTGCCCACAACCGGATCCAACCAGTTGAAGCCCATGTAGCTGCTGGACAGGTCCACCGTGCGGGCCAGCACGATGCCCTTGTCAGTGAACTCCTTGTTGAACTTATCCGAGTCCTCCATCTGGATCTTGTAGGCATTGCCGTAGCTCATCTGGTCAAACTCGGGCAGATCCAGATAGCCCTGACGGAACTTCGCATCTTGCGAAACGCCTTCCTTTTCCAGATTGAAGACGATGGTATCGACAAAGGGGGTCTTCTTGCCGCAGTCGGTGAGCAGACCTGCTGCACGATCCTTGTCGGTCCCATCGCAGGGATACACGCCCCCCCGGTAATTCGGGTTGCGCTTGAGCACGTGCCGACGGTCTTGCACCGAAGTCCACATCATGTAAGGCCCCGTACCCACGGGCCAGGTGTTGAGCGACAGGCCATTGCCAGCCATCCCTGGCTGGGCGTAGAACGCATCGGCCTCCCAGGGCACCGGCGCCAGGAAAGTCATGGCCATCCAGTACTTCCATTGGGGGTACTTGCCCTTGATGCGCAGGACCAGGGTGTACTTGTCGGTTGCGCGCGCACCTTCCAGTGGCCATTGGCGGAAGTCAAGGAAGGGCTTGTCGCGTGTGGTGGGAGGCAAGTTGGCACGCAGCTTCTTGTCCTCTTGCTTGACCAGCTTGCCGTACTCAGCCAAGCCCACCACGTACTCGCTGAACACGCCGAACACCGGCGCAGCGGTACGCGTGGTGGCATGTCGCTTGATCGCGTACACATAGTCTTCCGCCGTCAACTCACGTGTGCCAGTCTGCTCAAACTCCCAGGGGCTGCGCTTTTGACCGATCTGCTCGCGCGTCAGGTGATGGTAGAGGTACTCGCCTTGCGCATTGCGCGCAAAGGCGGGATGGGGTGCAAACAACACGCCAGGCCGAATTCGGATGGTGTAGACGCTCTCGGCAATCTGATCGGCAGGGGCATCGTCTGGCAAGGGCTTGCCGGCACGGTCCACATAGTGGGGCTGCACAACTTCTTCCGCCGTCTTGGGAACCAGCGTGTAGGGCCGCTTGAGGTAATGGTAGCCATACAGCGGTTCGTAGATCTGGTAGGTGAACGGGGTCTCGTTGCTGCTGTAAGACGAGGTCGGATCCAGATACCGAGGCGAACGCTCATTGAAGGCGGTGTACAGGGTGTTTTCCTGCGCGGCGCCATCTGCATACGGGCTGTTGTTGCACCCGACGACCGTGGCTGCTGCCAGCCCCAATGCAAACACCTTGACCGAGCGACCCCAAAGACGTGCGAAACGCTGCATGGACACAATCACCACATGATGAAGGCTTCACGCCCCTGAACCACCAGATTGACCTGCCGGCCCAAAGGCAGACTGAGCTTGACTGGCACATGCCCGAATGGCAGCCCGGTGAGAATGGGCACCTGGGTCAACTCGCGTAGGTAATGAATGACCGATTTGAGGGTGTAACCACGGTCAAGTGGCGAGCGGCGGTACTCGGTAAAGGCACCCAACACAATGGCCCGCTGGCTGGACAGCACGCCGGCCTGGTGCAATTGCAGCAAGGCGCGCTCGATTCGGTAAGGATGCTCGTTGACATCTTCCAGGAAGAGCACCCCATTCTTGATTTTTGGGAAATGCGGTGTGGCCAGCAAAGCCTGCGTCACGGCCAGATTGCCCCCCCACAGGCGCCCAACCACGTCCAGGCCATCAAAATCAGCCTCGGTACGGAAACCCACGGCCTCCAGTTCTCCGGTCATGGCCTCGACAAAACATTCTTGGGTGACGTCATCGCCGCCTTCGGGCGAGTCGTCTCGGCCAAAGTCGTCACAGGCCATCGGGCCAGCCCAGAATCCCGCCGAGACACCTTCGCCCGGCTTGGCAGGGCCGGTGGCCTTGTGCGCCAAGGCTGCGAGTTGCAATGCGGTGACGTCGCTGTAGCCCACCCAGGCGGTGCCCTGTTCGACACTGCGAGCGATCTGCTTGAAGTCGAGGGTGTCGAGCAAACGGCTCAGGCCATAGCCGCCACGTGTGGCCAGTGCCACGGCCGGCGCAGCTTGTGCCACGCGGTGAATGGCGTCTCGGCGGGTGGCGTCGTCACCCGCGAAACGCTGGTGCTTGGTCAGGGCCGAGGCATCAACCGATGGCTCAAACCCCAGGGCGGTCAGGCGCTTGGTGGCCCGACGAACAGGCGCCGCAGCAGACACGATGCCCGCTGGGCTGTAAATGATCAATTGGCGCGACACAGAACCCCCGCGAATCGCTGCGTGATTGCAGCGACCACGAGTCTAAGTGCTGTGTGGCAATCAAACGATGCTCAGGTTCCCGAACGTTGCGGCTTGGCCAAGGTTTTGACCTGGAAAGTGCCATCACTGTCAAACAACCAGGCCTCCACAAAGCCATTGCGACTCAGTTCCTGCCGCACTGGTTCAGGCACCGACTCCACCTGCGCGCGCTGAACGGTTTCCAGTGCCCGGGCGAGCATTTCAGGCTGCTCATCGTTGGTGCGCAACACATCGGCCACGAAATGGCCATCGTCGGCCATCTTCACATTGAGCACGATCACGGCTCGCAACAATGGCTGAGGGTTGCGGTCATGCACCAGTTCTGGCGACCCCGCGTACACCGCGCGGGCGAAGTCTTTGCGGAACTCGTCCAACGGGCCTGCAAAGGCGGGCTTGGCCGCCGCCAGCAAAGAGGCTGCGAGCAAACTGAAACAGACTGTTTTTGCCATCATGAGGGGCTCCTGGTTCTCCAGACACCTCATTGAGCGTATGCCTGTGGCAGGCCCTTGTGTCAGCCACAGGGCACCGGGGGACACAAGGCTACGTGCGGAAGTTCACAAGACCCTCAGTTTCGTGCGATGCAGGACATGGCCAAACCGGCTTGAGTCTTCGTTGGGCGGGCCCCCAAAGGGCTTCGCCGCCACACGGCGACCGAAAGCCCCCAGATACAACCCGTGACAAAAAACGGCTTCAGTTAGACTGGGCTCATGGAGATCCGCCCTTACCAAGCCAGCGACGAGACCGCTGTGATCGAACTCTGGCAGCGCTGTGAGCTCACCCGCCCATGGAATGACCCGCACAAGGACATCGCCCGCAAAATGGCGGTGCAGCCAGAGCTATTTTTTGTGGGGGTGCAAAATGGCCAATTGGTCGCCAGCGCCATGGCGGGGTTCGACGGCCATCGCGGTTGGGTGAATTACCTGGCCGTGCACCCGCTGTGGCAGCGACAGGGCTTGGCGCGCCAACTCATGCGCCATGTTGAACAGGCGCTTCAAGCCATCGGGTGCCCCAAGCTGAACCTGCAGGTGCGAACTGGCAACCTGCAGGCCATGGCCTTCTATGAGGCCATCGGCTATGGGCAAGACGAGGTGGTCAGCCTGGGCAAACGACTGATTTCAGATCAGCACTGATCTTTACTTGTGGCGCGGATGGATGGTGCGGTCCAGCCAGCCACCCAACAGCATGGCGGGCACAAACAGCCACACCTCCGTGTTGCTGGACAGCACCGAAGCCAAGGCGGGCCCAGGGCAATAGCCGGTCAGCCCCCAACCCACACCAAAAATGGCCGCCCCGGCGATCAAGCGCCGATCCAGCGCCACGGCGCTGGGCAGGTAAAAGCGCTCAGCCAACCAGGGCTTGCCACGCTTCAAAACCAGGGCAAAGGCCACCAGGGTCACCATCACGGCGCCGCCCATCACGAAGGCCAGGCTCGGGTCCCAGTGCCCGGCCACATCCAGAAAATCGAGCACCTTGACCGGATTGGTCATGCCCGCCAAAGCCAGGCCCACACCAAACAAGGCGCCCGCGATCAAGCAAACAAATAGCTTCAGCATGGGGCACCTCAGGCTGCAAGGAGGTGGCGCACCACCCAAACGGTCAGGCCACCCGTAGCCATGAAGGTCAGCGTGGCCACCAGGGAGCGCCAGGAACGGCGCCCCAAACCACACACACCATGCCCGCTGGTGCAACCGTTACCCAAAGACGTGCCGTAGCCCACCAAGGCGCCGCCCGCCACAATGACCCAAGGCGACATGCCCGCGCGAGGGCCCACCGACCCATACCCGAACAGGAAGCAAACGGAGGCCCCCAGCACCATGCCCAACAGAAACACGGCACGCCAGGTGGCTTCGGTTTGAAGCCCCGCTCGCAAACTGGAAAACAAGCCATGGGCCATGTTGCTGATGCCGGCAATGCGACCGGTGGCAAAGAGCAACAGCGTAGCCGACAGGCCAATCAAAACGCCCCCTGCCAGAGCCTGGGCGATGGATGAAACAGTCAACACAAAACTACCTGATCACGTGTCAAAAAACCCCTCAATGATGACACGTGATCGGCGGTTCAGTCTTTGTAGAGGCCATCCACCACGTCACGGTAGCGGTCCAGTACCACCTTGCGCTTGACCTTCATGGTGGGAGTCAGCTCGCCGGACTCGATCGTCAACGATTGCGGCAAGACCGTGAACTTGCGGATGTGCGCCACCCGGGCATGCCGGGTGTTCACATGGTCCACCCCTTTTTGCAGCTCGGCCAGCACCGTGGGATGCTGATGGAGTCCCTCGCCACTCAGATGATGTTGGCGCGCAAAATCGGCCAAAGCATCAGGCATCAAGGTCAGCATGGCCGTCAGATAGTGGCGCCCGTCGCCACACACCACGGCGTGCTCGACCAGGTGCGTGTTCATCAGGTCGGCCTCGATGTTGGCCGGCGAAATGTTCTTGCCGCCCGAGGTGATCAGCAGGTCTTTCTTGCGCCCCGTGATGTAGAGGTAGCCCTCTTCATCCATGTGCCCCAGATCACCTGAAGCCAACCAGCCATCGACCAGAGCCTCGGCTGTGCCTGCAGGATTTCCGGCATAGCCTCTGAAAATATGGGGACCTCGCACGAAGATCTCACCGTCATCCGCAATACGGACCTCAGCACCATCCACCGGGCGCCCCACTGAGCCCAGCTTGGTGGCACCCGGCACACTCAAGGTGGTGGCGCCACAGCTTTCAGACTGGCCGTACACCTCTCGAATGACCATGTCGAGCCCGGTGAAGAACTTCAGCATCTCTGCGGAAATGGGCGCGGCGCCTGTGGCCAGCATGTGGGCCTGATCCAGGCCAATCGCCGCTTTGACCTTCTTCAGGATCAAGGCCTCGGCCACACGCATTTTCAAGGTAACCCAAGGGCCCGGCATCTCGCCCTTGAGTCGAAGCTCATGCCATTGCGAGGCCACGTCCAGGGCCCACCGGGCCAGATGAGCCTTGGCGCCGGTCGCCGCATCGAGCTTGGCGGTGATCCCCGCATGCATTTTTTCCCACACCCGAGGCACACCAAAGAAGATGGTGGGACGCACCTCCTTCAAGTGGTCGCTCAGCTCTTCCAGCTTTCTGGCGAAATAGACTGGAAAGCCCTGCAGGGCTGGACTGTGAACCGAAATCATCTGTTCTGCCACGTGTGCCAAAGGCAGATACGAGATCACACGTTGGTCGGCTGTGGCCCCCAGCGCACCGCACAAAGACTGCGCACTCCACGACAGATTCGCGTGGGTCAGAACCACGGCCTTCGACGGCCCTGTCGTGCCCGATGTGTAGATATAGGTCCCGGGGTCCTCGGGATGGATCGCTTGCAAGCGCTCATCGACCTGCTTTTGCAAGCTACCCTCACCCATGCGCAAAAACTCATGCCAGCCAATGGTGCCCGTCACCGATGGCCGCCCATCGTCCATGCGCACCACATGCTTGAGGTGCTTGAGGCCATCTCTCAATGCAGCGATCTTTTGATAGCGCTCTTCGTTTTCGATCAACAGCACCGGCGACTGCGAATGGTTGAGGATGTACTCGACCTCAGACACGGAACTGGTCCAGTAGATGCCAGCCGGCACTGCCCCCACCAGCATGGCCGCCATGTCCATGATGATCCACTCGGGGCGATTGAAGCCCAGAATGCACACCACCTGACCGGGCTGAACGCCCAAAGCGACCAAGCCACGGGCAGCGGCCTGAACCTGTTCGGCGTATTGCGCCCAGGTGGTGGGCTGCCAGCCCTTCTCATCACGAACAAAGTAACCTGGCCGCGTGGCGTATCGCTGCGCGGAGCGCAGGAATCGTGCGGGTGTCGACATGAAACCCACGCTCGACGGCACAGGTGTCAAGGACGGACGCTCGTCGCCCTGCTCAGGCGGCAAGTCCTTCAACAATGCTGGTTGCCCCATATTTGTCTCCTGCTTGTAGTCCGAGGATGGCGCGCGCTTCGGCGGGCGAAGCGATTTCACGACCCGCATTGCGGGCG
The DNA here is from genome assembly GCF_036273115.1 of Aquabacterium sp. Taxonomy (GTDB): domain Bacteria; phylum Pseudomonadota; class Gammaproteobacteria; order Burkholderiales; family Burkholderiaceae_C; genus Aquabacterium. The sequence continues at coordinate 79,084 of NZ_DASUIN010000009.1, read as the reverse complement.
CACTGAGCCAGCGCTTCGATCAGCTGACCGTTACCAGGCGTGCGCTCCCCGTTGGGCAGGTAGAAGGTGTCTTCGACACCGGTGCGGAGCATGCCGCCCAGATCGGCCGTGGCCTGGTGCACAGGCCAGATCTCCTGACGGCCAATCAAGGTCGTTTGCCAGATGGCACCGGGCTCGCGGTACTTCACCAGCAAAGCCAGCAGGTCCGCATCGACCGGCATACCCGAGGCCACACCCATCACGAAGTTGTATTCGAGGTGGTCGGTCATGCCGTTTTTCTTGTACATGCCAACCGAGCGAACAATGCCCACATCGAAGCATTCAAACTCGGGGTTGGTGCCGGTTTCCTTCATGACGTCAAGCATGGCTTTGACCTTGTCTACCTGGTTGTCGAACAGCATGGGGGGCCAGGCCCACGAGCCATCGTCCTTGATCTTCAGGTAGTTCAGGCTGCCCGCATTGCAGGCGGCAATTTCCGGACGAATGCGGCGAATGCAGGCGACGGGGCCAGAGATGTCCTTCCCAATGACACCCGTGGTCAGGTTGATGATGACGCCGGGGCAAGCCTCGCGAATGGCGATGTCGATCTCGGCGGCCACCTGTGGGTCCCAGCTGGGCAGGTGCCCCATGCCGTCGACTTGCTGACGCAAGTGAACGTGCATGATCGATGCGCCCGCGTTGTAGGCATCGCGCGCCGCAGCAGCCATTTCCGCCGGGGTGACCGGCACAGGGTGTTGTTTGGGATTCGTCAGCACACCCGTGAGGGCACACGTCAAGATCGCCTTGTCTTTCGCGTTGTTGCTCATCATGACTCCTTCGCTTCCGTTTCGATCAGTTCCAGCTCGACGATCAGGGCCTGGGCTTGCACCTGGTCTCCTGTCGCGCCGGCCACGGCCTTCACCACGCCCGGCGCTTGCGCACAGAGCCACATTTCCATCTTCATCGCCTCGACGCTGACCAATTGCTGGCCGGCTTCGACTCGGTCACCTTCTTTGACCAGCACTTGGGCAATCACCCCGGCTACCGGCGACACCGCCCGACGCGGATCGTTCGCCTGATCTTGCGAAGGCCAAGGGGACACTTCCGTGAACACGAAGGTCGCAGCCTGCATCACGATATGCAAGCTGGCACCAGCCCATACGGCCAACACCTTTTTGCGTACGCCATTGAGCTCATATCGCAGGGTGCCGCCTGCCCGTCCAGCCTCGTGGTCGATGATCCTCAAGGTGGCGCCCTCACCTTCGCCTTGAAGGCGCAAGTGAACGGTGCCATCCGTCGCGGGGGTGACCCGCACACCGATGGTTTGTCCATCCGCTTGCAACTTCAGGTCGTAAGCCGCCACACTGGCCGACCGCACATGCCCGAAATGCCCGGCTTGGGCCGCGTCCTTTCTGCAGAAGGCCGCAGCAGCCACCAACACGGCCTCGCGTGGCGCGACTGGACGCTGCATGATGGACTCGGCATCCTCCAGCCATTGATCGATCAAGGTGGTGGTCATCTCCCCTCGACGGAAAGCGGGATGATCGACCAGATCGCGCAAGAATCGCGAGTTGTTCTTCAAGCCCAGCAGCGGGGCATCGTCGAGCACGGCCATCAGTCGGCGAATGGCATCGTCACGATCACGACCATGCACAATCAGCTTGGCCACCATGGCGTCGTAGAACGGCGTGACTTCGCCGCCTTCCCGAATGCCATCGTCAATGCGCACGCCTTCATACAAGGCTCGCTCGGGTCGCCACCAGTGGATCGGACCGGTCTGGGGTGCAAAACCACTGTAGGGGTCTTCCGCGTACAGACGTGCTTCGATGGCATGGCCCGTCAGGGTGATGTCAGATTGCTTGACGGGCAAGGGCTGGCCCGAAGCCACGCGCAACTGCCACTCCACCAAGTCGAACCCCGAGATCATTTCCGTCACAGGGTGTTCCACCTGCAAGCGCGTATTCATCTCCAGGAAGTAATAGTTCAGCTTGTCGTCAACAATGAACTCAATGGTGCCAGCCCCACGGTAGCCCACGGCCAGCGCGGCTGCCACGGCGTCCTTGCCCATGCTGGCACGCATCTCAGGGCTCACCACGGGCGATGGCGCCTCTTCAATCACCTTCTGGCGGCGCCGCTGAGCCGTGCAGTCACGCTCCCCCACGTACACAGCATTGCCATGCGCATCGGCAAACACTTGAATCTCGATGTGCCGGCCATTGAGAATCAGCCGCTCCAACATCAAGGTGCCATCACCAAACGCACTTTGCGCTTCACGGCGCGCACTCACAATGGCCTGGGCCAGGTCGGCTTGCTTGTGAACCAGACGCATGCCTCGGCCACCGCCTCCGCTCACGGCTTTGACCAACAAGGGGTAGCCCAAGCGCTCGGCCTCGGCCAGCAGCCGCTCTTCGCTCTGGTCCTCCCCCAGATAACCCGGCGCTGTGGGCACCCGAGCTTCGATCATGCGGGCCTTGGCGCCCGCCTTGTCCCCCATCACCCGAATCGCTTCAGGTGGCGGACCAATGAAGATCACGCCCGCATCGGCGCAGGCCTGCGCAAAGCCGGCGTTCTCCGACAAGAAGCCATAGCCCGGATGAATCGCATTGGCTCCGGTCTGCTTGGCCACCTCAATCAGGCGCTCGCCACGCAAGTACGACTCGGAGGCCGGCGCAGGACCAATGCAGACGGCTTCGTCGGCCAGATCGACATGAGGCGCACGCGCATCGGCCTCTGAATACACCGCCACCGTGCGGTAGCCCAGCTTGCGTGCCGTACGAATCACGCGGCAAGCGATCTCGCCACGGTTGGCGATCAGAATCTTATTGATCACGTTCAGGACTCCTGAGGCACCCAGCTCGGTTGACGCTTTTGCATGAAGGCCGCCGTGCCCTCCTGCCCTTCTGCACTCTGGATGGCTTGCGAGAACAATTGAGCTGCGTCTTCGATCAAGTCTTGTGGTTCTTCCAGGCGAGCACGCGCCAGTAACTTCTTGGTGGTGGCAATGGCACCGGGGGCGCAGGCCATCATGCGTGTGGCCACTTGCTTGACCGCCGCATTCAGGCTCTCGGCATCGGCATGCACTTCATGCACAAGACGAATGGCCAAAGCTTCAGATGCCTCGACCTTGCCGCCGGTGACTGCGAGGCGCTTGGCTTCGGCATAGCCAATCCGCTCGACCAGGAAAGGAGCGATCTGCGCAGGCACAACACCCAAGGACGTCTCGGGCAAGCGGAACACCACGTTGTTCAGGGCCAGCGTCACATCCGACACACAAGCCAGACCAAAGCCTCCGCCCATGACCGAGCCTTCCAGCACGGTGACGATGGGCAAAGGTGAACGGGCGTATGCCAGGCACAAGCGGCCAAACTTGGCGTTCACCACCGCCATGGCGTCTTTGTCACCCGCAGCCATCTTCATGCGCGCCTGGGCCATGTCACCAATGTCTCCGCCCGCGCAAAAGTGCCCGCCGTTGCCACGCACCACCACTACCCGAACAGTAGGGTCGGCTTCGGCCCCGCCCAGCACATCGGTCAACTCGCCCACCATATCCAGCGACATGGCGTTGCGGACTTCAGGCCGGTTCAAGGTGATGGTCAGCACACCCGCGGTGTGATCCAGCAGCAAAGTTTTCATCTGAGACTCGGCCATGATCACTTCGCCTTCTTGGGCAGGGTGCCTTCCAGCTTGGCGATGATGCCCAGCATGATCTCGTCGGCCCCACCGCCGATCGACACCAAGCGGCCATCCCGATACGCACGAGAAATCGGGTTATCCCAGGTGAAGCCCATGCCGCCCCAGTATTGCAGGCAGGCATCGGTGGTCTCGCGAATCAGACGACCGCATTTGAGCTTGGCCATCGACGCCAGACGGGTCACATCCTTGCCCGACACATACTCTTCCACTGCGCGGTAAACCAGCGAACGCAGGGCTTCCACTTCGGTGCGCAACTCGGCCATGCGGAAATGGATGACCTGATTGTTGATCAAAGGCTGACCAAAGGTATGACGCTCACGGGTGTACTCAATGGTTTGATCGATCAAACGATCCAACATCTTGAGCGAGTTGGCTGCGCCATACAAACGTTCTTCCTGGAACTGCAGCATCTGCATCATGAAGCCCGTGCCTTCGGAGCCGATCAGGTTGCGCTTGGGCACACGCACGTTGTCGAAAAAGATCTGTGCGGTGTCCGACGCATTCATGCCAATCTTCTTGATCTTCTGGCGCTCAATGCCCTTGGCATCCATCGGCACGATGATCAGCGACTTATTCGAGTGCACAGGACCTTCTGATGTGTTGGCCAACAAACAGCACCAGTCCGCTTGCATGCCATTGGTGATCCACATCTTGGAACCATTGATCACATAGTCATCACCTTCACTGCGCGCGGTCGTCTTCAAGGCTGCCACGTCAGACCCGCCCCCCACTTCGCTCACGCCAATGCAACCGACCATGTCACCCGCAATCGCTGGCGCCAGGTACTCCTTGCGCAAGGCATCCGAGCCAAAGCGAGCCAGAGCCGGAGTACACATGTCGGTCTGCACACCAATGGCCATGGGCACGCCCCCACAGTTCGCGGCACCCAGAGCTTCAGACACCACCATCGAGTAAGAAAAGTCCAGCCCCAGGCCACCATATTCCGTGGGGTACTTCACCCCCAGCAGCCCCAGGTTCGCCATTTTTTTGAAAACCTCGTGGGCAGGAAAAATCTCGGCCTCCTCCCACTGGTCGATATAGGGGTTGAGTTCGTTATCGACGAAACGCTTGACGGTTTCCGACAGGGCCAGGTGTTCAGGGGTGAATTGCATGCTTTGTCTCCTCGGTGTCAGTTCAAATAGCCAGCTCGTCTTACATGCGAGCCACGCCAAAGGCATTGGGGTGCAAGGGGCGGCGATCGGCCTCGGCAGCCATGTCCAGACACATGGCCAACACACGACGGGTATCTCGTGGGTCGATGATTCCGTCATCCCACAACCGTGCGGTGCCAAACAGCACATTCGACTCGGCGTCCAGGCGCTTGCGAATCTCGGCTGACATGCCTTCCAACATGGCGTCGTTCACCGGCATGCCGGCGCGCTCCATCTTTCCGCGGGTGACGATCTCCATGACCTTGGCGGCCTGGGCTCCCCCCATCACAGCCGTGCGGGCCGATGGCCAAGAGAAGATGAAGCGAGGATCAAAGCCGCGCCCACACATGCCGTAGTTACCAGCCCCAAACGAGCCATTGAGCACCACGGTGAACTTCGGCACGCGTGCATTGGCCACCGCCTGAATCATCTTGGAGCCATGCTTGATGGCCCCACCCTTTTCTGCGGCCGACCCCACCATGTAGCCGGTGGTGTTCTGCAAGAAAACCAGCGGCGTGCCACTTTGGTCGCACAACTGAATGAATTGCGCCGCCTTGACGGAGCCATTGGGCTGAATCGGCCCGTTGTTGCCCAAAATGCCGACCAGATGGCCATTGATGCGCGCGTGACCACACAAGGTTTCCGGCGCGTAGTTGGCCTTGAATTCCAGGAAATCGGAGCCATCCACGACACGCGCAATCACCTCGCGTGTGTCGAAAGGCTCGCGGTCATCGGCAGGAATGCAACCCAGCAACTCTTCTTCCGGGTACGCCGGCGCAGGCGCCGTGCGATGGCCATCCACCTGATCCCATTGAATCTTGTCGATCACCTCGCGCGCCATTGCAATGGCGTGGGCATCGTCTTCGCACAGATACTCACCCAAACCGGTGACCTGCGCATGCATGTCAGCGCCACCCAACTCTTCGTCAGTGGTGTCCTCTCCAATGGCGGCCTTCACCAGGGGAGGACCAGCCAGATAGATCGACGAACGATCACGCACGAGGACCACATAGTCTGACAAGCCTGGCAAGTAAGCACCGCCTGCCGTGGATGACCCATGCACCACGGCAATCTGCGGAATCCCTGCCGCTGACAAGCGAGCCTGGTTGGCAAAACTGCGCCCCCCCTCCACAAAGATCTCGCTTTGGTACATCAGGTTGGCGCCACCGCTTTCCACCAGGTACACCAGTGGCAGCTTGTTTTCGCGCGCAATCTCCTGAGCTCGCAAACCCTTGCGCAAGCCCATGGGTGACACCGTGCCGCCTTTGAGCGAACTGTCGCTGGCGCTGATCATCACGCGCTTGCCAGCCACCACGCCAATGCCCACGATGGAGCCGCCGCCCAGCACCGAACGTTTGCCATCGTCGTCATGCATGCCGAGGCCGGCCAGCGTGCTCAGTTCCAAAAAGGGCGAATTGCGATCAAGCAGGCGCGCCACGCGCTCGCGAGGCAGCAACTGGCCACGCTTTTCAAACTTGTCACGCTTGCTGGCCGATTCATCGCGAACCTGCTGCTCCAGTGCTCGAACCTGGCCAAGTCGTTCCGACATCTTGTCCACATTGGTGCGGAACGAGTCGGACTTGGTATTCAGTGCAGAACGTAATACGGGCATGAAAACAATCCTTCAGATTCAGCCTTGCAGCACCTTGGGCAAGGTCGCCCGATGGAAGCCGTCGAATGTGGGAGCGGGCGGGTGGTCCATGCTCGGGAACACCGAACTGTGCAAAGGCGCACCGCCGTCAATGGCCAATGTCACCCCGGTGATGAAGGCCGCCCCTGGGCTCAGCAGAAAGCAAATGGCGGCACTGACTTCTGCCTCCAAGCCCATGCGGCGCATGGGCACCTTGTTCTTCAAGTCATGGATGATGGGCGCCATCGCAGGACCATAAGAATCCATGCCCGACGAGGCAATCCAGCCTGGCGCCACGGCATTCACCCTCACCCCAGACACTGCCCACTCAAAGGCTGCCGTCTTGGTCAGGTTGACCATGCCGGCGCGAGCCGCACCAGAGTGCCCCATTCCAGGCATGCCATTCCACATATCGGCAGTCATGTTCACCATGGCGCCGCCATGCTTTTGCATGGATTGATTGAATACCTCGCGGGCCATCAGAAAGCCCCCGGTCAGGTTGTTGGCCACCACGGCGTCGAAACCACGCTTGGAAATCGCTTGCAAGGGCGCAGGAAACTGCCCACCTGCGTTGTTGACCAAGCCATGAATACGGCCGTGCTTCGCCACGATCGCAGCCACGGCCGCTTTCACCTGGTCCTCGTCGCGAATGTCAAAGGCGGCTGTATCAGCCTTGCCACCGTCCTCCACGATTTCGGCCACGACCTTGTCCAGCTTTTCCTGGGTGCGGCCGGTGATCACCACGGTAGCCCCCAGAGACGCGAGCTCATGCGCCACGCAACGACCAATGCCGCTACCGCCCCCGGTGACAACGTGTACTTGGCCGGCAAACAGCCCCGGCGCCAGAACGCTGCTGTACTTTGTTTTTCCCAAATTGCTCATCACTCGCACGGCCAATTGGCCCCGTTGATTGAATCGATGAGCAAATGTAGGACTGGTTTACGTTAACGTCAACACAGTACCGATAAGGTTAAACACTTATACAATACGGAAACTCGATCTTCTACTCTGCTCGAACGCCTCTCCAAGGGCGTCGATCACCAGACTGAACGACCAGGTCAAGCCCGCACTATGAACCCGCAGCATCAAGCCACGATCACTTCGATCCACGCGCCCCAAATGGACACCGAACAAGACGACGCCTGGCCCGAAGACATGAACCCCGCCACAAGCGCACGACTGCGCGACAGCGATGAGCTCATCGGGATTGCCGAAATGTGCGATGCCTTTCAGGTCTCGCCACGCACCCTGCGCTTCTACGAAGAAAAGGGGCTACTTACGCCTCGCCGTATCAACGGCACCCGCGTGTACTCACGACAAGACCGCGCCCGACTGGCCCGCATCCTGCGCGCCAAGGCACTGGGCACACCACTGTCGGAGATCAAGAACTACCTTGACATGTATGGTCAACATGGCGAAGGTCGTATCCAGCAGTTGATCTACGCCATCGAAAAGACCGATGCCGCTATCAAGGAACTCGAAGCCAAGCGTGCCCAGATCGATGCCTCACTGGCAGAGATGCGCCTGATCAACGAAACCAGCCGCAAAGCCTTGGCCAAGAAGCGCGGCGATAGCGCCGAACACTGATGCCACAGGCGAAGGCACCCTGACGCAGTGCCACAATGGGCGATCGTTTTGAATACGATCGCTCCCGATGATTGTTCGCCCCCGCCCCAATTGGCTGCGCATGCTTTTCGTGCGCCGCGGCTCCATCCTTAAAAAGGTCTTGCCACAACTGGGGGTCATCACAGCCCTATCCATCCTGGTCGTGATCTTCCATGGCGAACTGCTTCACTGGAAGGTCACACTCACCACCGTGCCCTTTTCCTTGGTCGGGGTGGCATTGGCGATCTTCCTCGGGTTTCGCAACAGCGCCAGCTACGACCGATACTGGGAGGCGCGCAAGCTCTGGGGCAAATTGCTCACCGACAGCCGCAACGCCACACGGCAGTACCTCACGTTCATCGGCACCGAGGCCCGCCCCTTTGTTCTGGGCCTGGCCGCCTATGTCCACGCGGTCAGACACCAACTGCGCAACACTGACCCCACCCGAGACATGCAGCGCTTGCTGCCTGCGGAATTGATGCCCAGGCTAGCCAACAGGCAAACCCCGCCGCTGCAGATCATGATGTGGTTAAGCGAATGCCTGCGCCAGCATCGCCTCAAGGGTGAACTCGACGCCATCCTGGCTTCTGAACTCGACAAGTCCTTGACCGGCCTGAATGATGCTTTTGGCGGGTGCGAACGCATTGCATACACGCCGCTGCCCTTCACTTATTCCGTGATCCTGCACCGAACGGTGTATCTGTACTGCTTCATGCTGCCGTTCGGCCTGTTAGACGCCATCGGCTTCATGACCCCGGTGATGGTTGCCTTTGTGGCCTACACCTTCTTCGCCATCGAAGCCTTGAGCGACGAGATCGAGGAGCCGTTCGGCCTGCTGCCTAACGACCTGGCACTGGATGCCATGGCCACCAACATCGAAAGCGCCCTGCTGGAAATGCTGGGTGACCGCGAGCTCCCCAAGCCTGTTGAGCCCGTCAATTTCCTACTGACCTGAACATCCCGGCAAACCAGCCAAGCAAAAAGAAGCAAAAAGCGAAAAACCCCTGCAAGCAAAGCTCACAGGGGTTTTGATTCGCTGGCGGAGTCGGAGGGATTCGAACCCTCGATGCAGCTCATCACCGCATACTCCCTTAGCAGGGGAGCACCTTCGGCCTCTCGGTCACGACTCCAGCTCAAGCAAGCATTATAGCCAGGAAATCAGCGCTCCTTGCGAGCGCTGTCTCCAAAACAACGCACCGATCAGGCGGCTGCCTTGCCTTCCAGGCCAAATGCTTTGTGCAGGGCGCGCACAGCCAGCTCCATGTACTTCTCGTCGATCACGACGGAGGTCTTGATTTCGCTGGTGGTGATCATCTGGATGTTGATGCTCTCGTCCGACAGGGTCTTGAACATGGTGGCGGCAATGCCAGCGTGGCTGCGCATGCCGATGCCCACGATCGAGACCTTGCAGATCTTGGTGTCACCCACCACTTTGGCAGCGCCCAAGGTTGGCAGAACTTGCTTTTCCAGCAGTTCCACGGTCTTGGCGTAGTCGTTGCGGTGCACGGTGAAGGAGAAGTCGGTCTTACCGTCGTGCGACACGTTCTGAATGATCACGTCGACGTCGATGTTGGCTTCTGCAACCTTACCCAGGATTTGGTAAGCGATGCCAGGGGTGTCGGGCACGCCGACCACGGTGATCTTGGCTTCGTCGCGGTTGAACGCGATGCCGGAAACAACGGCTTGTTCCATGTTCTCGTCTTCCTCAAAACTGATGAGCGTGCCAGACTTGGCTTCTTCTTCCAGGTTGATGTCCCAGGGGGTGAAGCTGGACAGCACACGGGTGGGCACGCGGTACTTACCGGCGAACTCCACCGAACGGATCTGCAGCACCTTGGAGCCCAGCGAGGCCATTTCCAGCATTTCTTCAAAGCTGATGGCGTTCAGGCGGCGAGCTTCAGGCACCACGCGTGGGTCGGTCGTGTACACGCCGTCCACATCGGTGTAGATCAGGCATTCGTCGGCCTTCAAGGCAGCGGCAATCGCCACGGCCGAGGTGTCAGAACCACCACGACCCAGGGTGGTGATGTAGCCTTCAGGATCCACACCCTGGAAGCCGGTGATCACCACCACTTTGCCTGCGGCCAGATCGGCACGCACGCGCTTGTCGTCAATGCTTTCAATGCGGGCCTTGGTGAACGACGAATCTGTCTTCACGGGCACTTGCCAACCAGCATAGCTGACGGCGTCCATGCCTTCAGCTTGCAGTGCGATGGACAACAAGCCCACGGACACTTGCTCACCTGTCGAGGCAATCATGTCCAGCTCGCGCGGATTGGCGCGGTCAGAGAGCTCTTTTGCGAGACCCAGCAAGCGGTTGGTTTCACCACTCATGGCCGAAGGCACGACCACGATTTGATGACCCGCACGCACCCACTTAGCCACGCGCTTGGCCACGTTACGGATGCGCTCGGTCGAGCCCATCGACGTGCCGCCGTATTTGTGAACGATCAGTGCCATGTCTTTGTCAGGAAAAAAACCGCGCGCAACCAAACACAAATCAGACCAATCGCGCGATCAAACCCGGCATTTTAGCCCTTGCTCGTCTCCGCCGGCAACGAAAGCCATGTCAAATGCGCCCGGCTTTGCGCTGGATCGATCACGGTGGCACGGGCATCCATCCCCAATGCCGGCACGAAAAGCAGCCGATTCTGGCTGTAGACCAGTGGAGCATGGCGCAACCAAGCTGGCACACCCAGACTCTGAAACTGCTTCTTCAAACACCGAGCAGGCCGGTTTGCCGCGATCTGAAACGACTCGCCACCAGACCTCGCCAACAGCCGAACCTCCGCCAAGCTCGACCAAGGCACCCCCGGCTGATCAGGAGCGGCCTCGCTCACTTGCAACACGCCCGCCCATTCGGGAACCGAATAGGCGCCGGGCCCAGACACGCTCAGACACACCGCCGCCCCCGATGGGGTATGTGGCCTAATGCCTTGAGCCGGAACGGGGCCGGCATCAGCGCCATACCAGGACAAGGCCCCCCGATACAAGCCCAGCGACACCTCGGGCCAATGGGCTTGACGCCCCGCCAACAGGGCGGCCGGCACCTCGTCACACAACCGATAAACCCAAGCCCGAGAAAGAGGCTGCCCCGCCACCTGCTGCACCCAGTGGCGCAAGAGCTCACGCCGCTCCGGGGCCGGTCGAGCCATCCAGGCCGTGGCATCCAACGCCAACGCCCCGACGGACAGGGACTTCAGTTCAGCATCTGCCCATCGCGCCAGGCACCAGGCCGCATCGGCGCTGTGTTGCGCTGCATGCGCCAGAGCCTGATCGACCTGGGGAAACTGCGACCGCCACACCGGCATCACCGAAAGCCGCAAGCGGTTGCGGGCAAACCGTTGATCCGCATTCGAATCGTCATCGATGTAGCTCAAGCCATGTGCAGCGACATACGCCTCGATCTCGGAACGCTCTCGATCCAGCCAGGGGCGACTCCAGACGACCCCATCGCGCTCAATGCACTCAGGCATGGCAGCCAGACCAGCCACCCCCGCCCCGCGCATGGCCTGGAGCAAAAAGGTTTCTGCCTGGTCCTGCCGATGATGCGCCAGCATCACCAGGTCGGCACCCGCCTCTCGCGCCATGCGAGCCAGTGCATCGTAGCGCGCCTCTCGCGCCACCGCCTCCAGGCTGTCGCCCGCCGGCACATTCAAGACCAGCTTGTCTGCACGCAGGCGCACCGGCAACCCTTGTGCTGCCCAAGCCTCACACTGGGTGTGGGCATGCTGCAACCAAGCATCGGCATGTGCGCTCAAGCCATGGTGCACGTGCAGGGCCACCACCTCGGCGCCCAAAGATTGGGCCACTCTGGCGCAGGCATAAAGCAAAGCGGTGGAATCTCTTCCACCGCTGTAGGCCACCGCAAAGCAGGTTGGCCCGGTCTCAGGCACGACCTGCTGCATGGGTTCAATGTTCCTTGGTATCGGTGAAACGACCGTAGCTCTGCAAGCGCTCGTAACGTTGATTGAGCAAGTCTTTCACTTTCAGGTCCGACACCTGGCGGAAAGCATCATTGAGCGCACGCTTCAAGTTGGCACAAGCCTGCTTGTGATCGCGGTGGGCACCGCCCACGGGTTCGCTGATGATCTTGTCAATCAGACCCAAGGCCTTCAAGCGATGCGCGGTGATGCCCAATGCTTCAGCTGCATCCGACGCGCGGTCTGCGGTTTTCCACAGAATCGAGGCGCAGCCCTCCGGCGAAATCACCGAATACACCGAGAACTGCAGCATCAGCACCTGGTCGGCCACGCTGATCGCCAAAGCGCCACCGGACCCACCTTCCCCAATGATGGTGGTGATGATGGGCACTTCCAGGCGCGCCATTTCGAAAATGTTTCGGCCAATGGCTTCCGACTGGTTGCGCTCCTCGGCACCAATACCGGGGTAGGCGCCAGGCGTGTCCACGAAGGTGAACACGGGCAAGCCAAATTTTTCAGCCGTCTGCATCAGACGCAAGGCCTTGCGATAGCCCTCCGGGCGCGACATGCCGAAATTGCGCATCGCGCGCTCCTTCGTGTCACGGCCCTTCTGGTGACCGATCACCATGCAGGGCTGGCCATTGAAGCGCGCCAAACCACCCACGATCGATTGATCGTCTGCAAAGTGGCGATCGCCGTGCATTTCCTGGAAATCTGTGAACAGCTCGTTCACGTAGTCCAGGGTGTAAGGACGCTGCGGATGGCGGGCAATCTGCGTGACCTGCCAAGGCGACAGGTTGGCGTAGATGTCCTTGGTCAACTGCATGCTCTTCTTGCTCAAGCGGTCGATTTCCTCGGAAATATCGACCGCTGACTCGCTCTGCACGTAACGCAGCTCTTCGATTTTGGATTCCAGCTCCGCAATGGGTTGCTCGAATTCCAGAAAATGTCGCTTGCTCATGGCAATGTGTCCTCTATCAAGCCGCAACCGTATCAGTACTCAGATGGCACCGGATCCAGACTGCGCCACAGGTACCAGGTTCCGACGGTGCGGTAAGGCGCCCAGGCCTCGGCGATGTCACGCGCTTCGGCTCGCGACACCGGTTCACCACTGAAGTAATTCTGACTGATGCCTTTGATCAATCCAAGATCATCCAAGGGCAGCACATTCGGCCGCATCAGATGGAAGATCAGAAACATTTCGGCTGTCCAGCGCCCGATGCCTCGGATATCGACCAACTCGTCGATGATCGCCTCGTCATCCATGCCCTCCCATTGAGACACATGCACGGCGCCTTCATGGAAGTGCTTGGCCAGATCCAGCAGGTAATCGGCTTTTCGCGCAGACAGCCCGGCCGAACGGATCTGCTCAACGGACAAGACCAGCACCCCCTCGACCGACAGGGGGCTGCGGGTGTCCTGCGGGCCGTTGCCGACCACCGCCAACAAGCGCTCCCAAACCGATTGGGCCGCCTTCACCGAAATCTGCTGCCCCACGATGGACCGAGCCAAGGTGGTGAACGGATCGCGACGGCTATACAGGCGCGCAGAGCTGTGCTCGGCGATCAGCTTACGCATGACGCGATCCCGTTTGGACAGATGCTTGCAGGCCTCGTCCCAATAAGGAGGCGTCACGCGGGTCCCCGGCGGCACCGCGACCGAGTCAGGCTCCGCCTTCGCTAGGGCTGACTTCACGCCTTGACCCATGTGGTCCCCTGAGCACTGTCTTTCAACACGATGCCCTTCGCTTGCAGCTCCTGACGGATGCGATCGGCCTCGGCAAAGTTCTTGGCGGCTTTGGCGGCAGCACGTGCCGCAATCGCGGCTTCAATCGCGGCCACATCGTCACCGGAAGCTGCGCCACCTTGCAGATAAGCCCGAGGCTCTTGCTGCAGCAAACCCAAGATACCGGCCAGGCCCTTGAGCAAACCAGCATGGGTCAGCGACCCCGTGCGATTGACCTCGGCAGCCAGTTCGAACAACACCGCCACCGCAATAGGTGTGTTGAAGTCTTCGTCCATGGCCGCCTTGAAACGCGCGGCATGGTCTTGGGCCCAGTCGATCTTAGAGGTATCAACGCCGCTGAGATCAACCGAATCAAGTGCCGTGTACAGACGACGCAGCCCTTGACGGGCATCATCCAACCCGGCATCGCTGTAGTTGAACGGACTGCGGTAGTGCACTCGCAACATGAAGTAGCGAACGGTCTCACCATCGTAGCTCTTGAGCACATCACGGATAGTGAAGAAGTTCCCCAACGATTTGGACATCTTTTCGTTGTCCACATTGAGGAAGCCGTTGTGCATCCAGTAATTGACAAAGCGCTTGCCACTGGCCCCTTCGCTTTGGGCAATCTCGTTTTCGTGATGGGGGAATTGCAGATCCAGACCACCGCCGTGAATGTCGAAATGCTCACCCAGCAAGGCACAACTCATGGCCGAACACTCAATGTGCCAACCCGGGCGGCCTGCGCCAAATGGCGAATCGTATTTCGCATCCGCTGGCTCTTCGGGCTTGGCTGCCTTCCAAAGCACAAAGTCAAGCGGATCTTGCTTACCGTCATCAACGGCCACGCGCTCGCCGGCACGCAATTGGTCAAGCGACTTGCCCGACAACTTGCCATAGCCTTCGAACTTCCGTACGGCGTAGTTCACGTCGCCATTGGAGGCGCGATAGGCCAGGCCTTTTTGCTCGAGCTTGCCGATCATGTCGAGCATCTGCCCCACGTACTCGGTGGCCCGAGGTTCGTGGTCTGGCATTTCAATGCCCAGAGAACCGATGTCCTTGTGCATGGCATCGGTCATCTCGTCGGTCAACTGCCGAATGGTGATGCCCCGCTCCACCGCGCGACGAATGATCTTGTCATCAATGTCGGTGATATTGCGAACATAGTTGACACGAAAGCCAGAAGCCTTCAACCAACGCTGCACCACATCGAACGACATCATCATGCGGGCATGGCCCACGTGACAGTAGTCGTAAATCGTCATGCCGCACACATACATACCGACCTGGCCTGGCACCATCGGCACGAAGGTTTCGACCTGTCCGGAAAGGCTATTGAATAAACGCAAAGTCATGGAATTCGGAGTTATCGCGGCGCGAACAAGACACACTTACAACAAAGAGCGACCCTGCCGGCCAAGTCGGGAAAGCACATATCAGGCTTGCCCAGACCGCTCAGATACAATCGACCGAGTATACCGGCCCGCCCGAAAACGGGCTTTGCGGCACACCAAGCCACAGGCCCAGCCACTCATCAGACGCTCGACGTTCATCCACACCGGACAATGAATTACATGCCATCGATTGCGCGAATCATCGCGGCGGCCTGCCTCTCTTTGACGGCTGCCACTGTATTTGCAGACGAAGCAGCTGAAGTACAGAAATTGCTGGCCGCCGGGAAAAATCCCGAAGCCTTGCAAAAGGCGGATCAATATCTGGCGGGCAAGCCCAAAGACCCGATGATGCGCTTTCTGAAAGGCATCAGCCTCTCGCAAGCCGGCCGCACCACAGACGCCATCAGCGTGTTTGTGAAGTTGACGGAAGACTATCCCGAGCTGCCCGAGCCCTTTAACAATCTGGCCGTTCTTTACGCCCAGCAAGGGCAGTACGACAAGTCGCGCAATGCGCTCGAAATGGCGATTCGCACCAACCCGAGCTACGCAACGGCCTACGAAAACCTGGGTGACGTCTACGCCAAGCTGGCCAGCCAGGCTTACTCCAAGGCGCTGCAGATCGATACCAAGTCCAACGTGGCGCCCAAGCTGGCCATGATCAAGGATCTGTTTCCGCGTGAGCGCAACAGTCTGATCGCTTCAGCGGGCGGCACGGCGGCCACCATGGCTCCGGCGCCCCAGCCTGCTCGGGTGGCGGCGCCTGCGCCGGCCCCCGTGGTTGCCCCAGCTCCGGCTCCGGCACCCCAGCCGGTACCTGCGCCGATCGCAGTGCCGCCCAAGCCAGTGGTGAAACCAGCAGCCCCCGTTGCGGCCCCAGCCGTCGTAGCTGCGGCGCCTGCCCCCGAGCCGAAGGCTCCAGCCAAAGCCGAACACAAACCTGAGCCAACCTCCGGCCGTGAGCGAGAGGTCGACTCGACCGTGCGAGCATGGGTCTCCGCCTGGAGCAAAAAGGACCTCAACGGGTACTTCTCGTTCTACGGCAAAGAGTTCAACCCCGGCAAGTCGCGTAAAGCGTGGGAAGACGAGCGTCGCGCCCGTATCATGGGCAAGCGCAACATCTCCATCAAAATTTCCAACATGAAGATCGCGGTGAACGGGAACAAGGCCAGCGCCACCTTCCGCCAGGACTACCGTGCCGACGGGCTGTCAATTGGCGGCACGAAGCAACTCGACCTGGTTCGCTCCGGCAACACCTGGTTGATCGTGAAGGAAAGCTCTGCTTCCTGATGATGGCTGGATCTGGAAAGACATCCCTGTCTCTGGCGCTTGCCTGCGCTGGCGTTCTCTGTGCCAGCCTCATGGGGGCGGCGCACGCGTCGACTCGCGCCAAGGCCGTCGCCGCTAAACCCACCCCAGCGGCGGTCAAGCCAGCACCACCGCCCTCACCTGCGCCACAGAAACAATCCGCATCGGCCGAGATCCGACTGATCGAGATCTACAAGCTGATTGGTGCAGGTCAGACCCGTGAGGCGCTTGGCAAGGCACAAGCGCTGGTCAACGACGTTCCCCATTTCCATCTGGCTCAATTGGTGTATGCCGACCTGCTGATGGCGCGAACCAGCAAGCTCAGCACCATGGGCGCGGCCCCAAGTAATCTGTCGGCCATGGCGCCGCAGCGCCTCGAGCAACTGAAAACTGAGGCAGAACGCCGGCTCGCCGCATTGAAAGAGCGCCCGCCTGCTGGCGCGCTGCCCGCCCAGTTCATTGAACTGCCACCCAGCACCCGACACGCCATCGCTGTCGACGCCACGCGCTCACGTCTTTACCTCTTCGAAAACGGGCCCAACGGCATGCAACTGGTGGCGGATCACTACGCCTCGGTCGGCCGCCTTGGCATCGAAAAGAGCACAGAAGGTGACCAGCGCACACCATTGGGCGTTTACTACATCACCAGCCGACTGGACGGCCACCAACTGACCGACTTCTACGGCTCGGGCGCCCTGCTGTTGAACTACCCCAACGAGTACGATCGCCGTCAAGGCCGCACCGGAGGCGGCATCTGGCTCCATGGCGTTCCCAGCGACAGCTATGCCCGCAGCCCAAATAGCACGGACGGGTGCGTCGCCCTGGCAAACCCGGAATTGCGCACGATTCTTGACCGTGTTCAGCCTCGCTCCACCCCGGTGGTGATCGCACGATCTCTGCAGTGGATACAGCCTGGCAGCGCAGAACAAGACCGCCGCAACGTTCATCACTTGATAGAAGGATGGCGCATGGCCCGAGCCAGTGGCGATGTCAATCGCCTCCTGGCCTTCTACTCGCCTCAGTTCTCCAGTGGCGCCTATGACTTCTCGCAGTGGCGAGCAGCCCTGACCAAGGAAGTGGGCCAACAGAAAACTCGCAGCTTCCAACTCAAGGATCTGTCCATCCTGGGTTGGAAAGACAAAAATGACCTGCTGGTCGTCACCTTCGGAGAAGTCGCCGATGGCCAACGCACCGGTTCGATCAAACGTCAGTATTGGGGCAAAGAGGGTGGCCTCTGGAAAATTTTCTACGAAGGAGTGATCGGATGATCCGCAAAACCATGTTGACACTGGCCGGCGTGTCGGCCGCACTGACCTTCAGCCTGGCAGCTCACGCCCAGACAGTTCGCATCACCACCAACCAGGGCGACATCCTGGTTCAACTGGATGCCGCCAAGGCCCCCAAGTCGGTTGACAACTTCCTGCAGTACGCCAAGGCAGGCCACTACAACGGCACGATCTTTCACCGTGTCATTGACGGCTTCATGATTCAAGGCGGCGGCTTCACACCCGACATGCAGCAAAAGCCGACTCGTGCCCCGATTCCCCTGGAAAGCCGCAATGGTCTGAGCAACGTGCGCGGCACCATTGCCATGGCCCGCACCAACGTGCCTGACTCAGCCACCTCGCAGTTCTTCATCAACGTGAAGGACAATGGCTTCCTGGATGCCGCCCGCTCGCCTGACGGCAATGGCTACGCCGTGTTCGGCAAGGTCACCCAAGGCATGGACGTGGTCGACAAGATCCGCAAGGTTGAGACCACCCAGCGTGGCCCCTACGGTGACGTGCCAGTTCAAGCCGTCATCATCAAACAAGTCACCATTGAGAAATAACATGACCAAAACCGTTGAACTCACCACCTCGGCTGGCGTGATCCGCCTGGAACTCGACGACGCCAAGGCCCCCGTCACCGTGGCCAACTTTCTGGACTACGTCAACAGCGGCCACTACAACGGCACGATCTTCCATCGCGTCATCAAGGGCTTCATGATTCAAGGCGGCGGCTTCGAGCCCGGCCTGAAGCAAAAGCCCACGAAAGAGCCGATTCAGAACGAAGCCAACAACGGCCTGAAGAACGACCGCTACACCATCGCCATGGCTCGCACCAGCGCCCCCCATTCGGCCAGCGCTCAGTTCTTCATCAACGGCACCAACAATGACTTCCTGAACTTCAAGTCGGAAACCCCCAATGGCTGGGGCTACGCCGTGTTCGGCAAGGTCGTGGCCGGCACCGAAGTGGTTGATGAAATCGAGAAAGCCAAGACCGGCCGTCAAGGTTTCCACGATGATGTGCCGAAAGAAGACATCGTCATCATCAAGGCTGTCGAAGTCTGATGCCAAACGGGAAGCTCCCCTTCCCGTCCTATGCAGGACACCTCAGTGCACCGCCCTCGTGGCGGTGCATTGATTTCATCTCCGATATCCATCTGGACCCGGATTTACCCAAGACCACTGCATGCCTGGCGCAGTACCTTCGTACCACGCCAGCTGATGCAGTGCTGATTCTGGGCGACCTGTTCGAGGCATGGATAGGCGATGATGTGCGCTTCGAGTCTTACGAGAGCCAGTGCGTCGACATGCTCGCCAACGCCGGGCGGCGCCTTTACCTGGGCATCATGGTGGGTAACCGCGATTTTCTCGTCGGCTCGGAACTGGTCACCGCCTGCCACGCCCATGCCTTGCAAGACCCGACGGTCTTGCGAGCCTGGAATCAGACGTGTTTGCTGATGCATGGCGACGAACTCTGTCTGGCAGACACCTCCTACCTGCAGTTCAGATCGCAGGTACGCCAAACCGCCTGGCAAGAGCGCTTCCTGGCTCAGCCCCTGCCACAACGCCAAGCGGCCGCCAATCAGATGCGCCAAGCCAGCCAAATGCACCAGAAGAGCATGGCTCAAACAGACTGGGCGGACGTCGATGAGGCCACGGCAGGCAATTGGATGACAGACAGCGGCGCCCAATGCCTGGTTCACGGGCACACCCACCGTCCTAGAACCGAGTCGTTTGGCCCTGGTGTACGTCACGTGCTGAGTGACTGGGACCTAGATCACACGTCGCAACCACGCGCGCAAGTTCTACGCTGGACTGAGGTGGGCTTCAACCGGATCGACCTCGCCACCTGAGATGGAGCGAGCCCTGAGTGCCAAGTAAGCGCCAAGTGCGCCTCAAGGCCCCAAAAAAGAAAAGGCCGAACAAACGTCCGGCCTTCTAACAAAGAGGGGCATCATGCCCCTCTGATTCATTCGGCCGTCGCCGCTTCTGGTTTCGTCTTGTCAATCTTGCGATGCGGCTGGATGTCGAGCTTGACCTCGGGCTCACCGGCACCGTTGTCCACCACATCGACAGTCAGACGACCACCGTCGACCAGGCTGCCGAACAACAGCTCGTCAGCCAAAGCCCGACGAATGGTGTCCTGGATAAGTCGCTGCATCGGACGAGCCCCCATCAGCGGATCAAAGCCCTTGCGTGCCAAGTGACGACGCAAGGCGTCTGTGAACGTCACTTCGACCTTCTTCTCTGCCAACTGGCTTTCCAGTTGCAGCAAGAACTTGTCGACCACTCGCAGGATGATTTCCTCGTCCAGCGGCTTGAAGCCCACGATCGCATCCAGACGGTTGCGGAACTCAGGCGTGAAGGCTCGCTTGATGTCGGCCATTTCGTCGCCCATCTCGCGCTGAGTGGTGAAGCCAATGGTCGACTTCTGCAGGGTCTCGGCGCCGGCATTGGTGGTCATGATGATCAACACATTCCGGAAGTCGGTCTTGCGGCCGTTGTTGTCCGTCAGAGTGCCATGGTCCATGACCTGCAGCAGGATGTTGAAAACATCCGGGTGAGCCTTCTCGATCTCGTCGAGCAGCAGCACCGCATGCGGCTTCTTCGAAATCGCTTCGGTCAGCAAACCACCCTGGTCAAAGCCCACATACCCTGGAGGCGCACCAATCAAACGGCTGACGGCATGGCGCTCCATGTACTCGGACATGTCGAAACGAATCAACTCAATGCCGAGGATGTAAGCCAGTTGTTTGGCGACTTCGGTCTTACCCACGCCCGTGGGCCCACTGAACAAGAACGAGCCAATGGGTTTGTCTGGCTTGCCGAGTCCTGAGCGCGCCATCTTGATGGCCGCTGCAAGGGCGTCAATGGCCGCATCTTGACCAAACACCACACTCTTGAGATCTCGGTCGAGGGTCTTGAGCTTGGAACGATCGTCGCTGCTCACGCTGGTCGAAGGGATGCGGGCAATCTTGGCCACAATCTCTTCCACCTCCGCGCGGGTGATGGTCTTCTTCTGTTTGCTCTTGGGCAGGATGCGTTGCGCTGCACCCGCTTCATCGATCACATCAATGGCCTTGTCGGGCAAATGACGGTCATTGATGAACTTGGCTGACAACTCTGCGGCAGCTTGAAGCGCACCCACTGCGTACTTCACGCTGTGGTGCTCCTCAAAGCGCGACTTCAAGCCCTTGAGAATCTCGATGGTCTGCTCAACAGTCGGTTCAACCACCTCCACTTTCTGGAAGCGACGAGACAGCGCGGCGTCCTTTTCAAAGATGCCGCGGAACTCGGTGAAGGTTGTAGCGCCGATGCACTTCAACTGGCCGGAACTCAATGCGGGCTTGAGCAGATTGCTCGCGTCCAGTGTGCCCCCGGATGCGGCTCCAGCTCCGATCAGGGTGTGGATTTCGTCAATGAACAACACAGCACCGGGCTGCTCCTTGAGCTGCTTGATCACCGCCTTGAGGCGCTGTTCAAAATCACCACGGTACTTGGTACCTGCCAGCAAGGCTCCCATGTCGAGCGCATAGACCTCGGCATCAGCCAGCACATCGGGCACATCCTTTTGCGTGATGCGCCAGGCCAGGCCCTCAGCGATGGCGGTCTTGCCAACACCAGCTTCGCCCACCAGCAGTGGGTTGTTCTTGCGACGACGGCACAGCACCTGGATGACACGCTCGACCTCGGTATCGCGACCGATCAGCGGATCAATCTTGCCATCGCGAGCCATCTGGTTCAGGTTCTGCGTGTACTGCTCCAGTGGCGAGGCCTTGCCTTCTGCCTCTTCCTTCTCGGGCTCAGCACCACCGGTGGACTCAGACGACGACTTCGCCGATTCAGGTGGGTCGGCCTTGCGAATGCCGTGGGCGATGAAATTGACCACATCCAGACGAGTCACCCCCTGCTGGTGCAGGTAGTAAACCGCATGCGAATCCTTCTCGCCGAAGATGGCTACCAGTACATTCGCCCCGGTGACCTCCTTCTTGCCACTGCCCGAGCTTTGCACGTGCATGATCGCGCGCTGAATGACACGCTGGAACCCCAAGGTGGGCTGGGTGTCAACCTCATCGGTGCCCCCCACTGTCGGCGTGTTGTCTCGGATGAACTGATCCAAGTTCTTGCGCAGCTCATCCAGGTTAGCGGCGCAGGCCTTCAACACCTCGGAAGCAGAGGGGTTGTCGATCAAGGCCAACAGCAAGTGTTCGACGGTGATGAACTCGTGACGTTGCTGTCGGGCCTCGACGAAGGCCATGTGCAAACTCACTTCCAACTCTTGCGCAATCATGCGGTCTCCAGAATGCACTGCAGGGGATGCCCGGCGCGCCGGGCGGCGGCAAGAACGAGTTCGACCTTAGTGGCCGCGACATCTTTGGTGAAGACACCGCACACACCACGACCTTCGTGGTGGATTTTCAGCATGATCTGCGTTGCCGTCTCGATATCGTGACGGAAATATTCCTGCAACACCAGAACAACAAACTCCATTGGCGTGAAATCGTCATTGAGCATCACGACCTGGTAGAGCTTGGGCGGTTCAACCGCTAATTTTTCATGCTCGGCCACAACCGCACCCTGCCCATCTTCCGATGGACCGGATGGCTTGGATGCAACCGGGTGGAATAACCTTTTCGTCATGAATCGATTCTACGAGAGGGGCTTCCCTCGTGTCATGACATCTTGGGGTCACCGTGCACTTATCAAGGCCATGAAATTCACGCCAACAACAGCACTATTCAAACCACCGTTGCGGCACAGCCACCAGATCACCATCAACACCCCGATTGGACACCCCTAGTTTCGCAATATGAAACATTTATGTACCAAAACGGTGTGTTACCCCTAGCAAGTTCCCTTGACAGCCCCAAAAGCGACTCAGAAAATGTGAACAAATTCACATACAGGAGGGACAGTATGGCCACAGGCACTGTCAAATGGTTCAACGACGCCAAGGGCTTCGGCTTCATCGAGCCGGACCAAGGTGGTGGTGACGTTTTTGCCCACTTTTCTGCCATCCAGATGGACGGCTTTCGCACCCTCAAGCAAGGCTCCAAGGTCACTTACGACCTTGTTGCTGGCCCAAAGGGCATGCTGGCTCAGAACATTCAACCGGTCGACGGTGGCACGGCATCAGAAGCTTTGAGTGACCCGCTGGCAGACATGCACTTCCGGGAACACATCGACTCCGGTCGCAGTCTGCAACACTGACCGATCAACCCACAAAAAAAGCCCGCTTGAATAAGCGGGCTTTTTGTTTCGAGCGTGCCTGTGGGGACCGGCCCCACAGCTTAACGAGCTCACATGTTGTCGATCATGACCTGGCCAAAACCAGAGCAAGACACCTGAGTGGCACCTTCCAGCAAACGAGCGAAGTCATATGTCACCTTCTTGCTCAGGATCGACTTTTCCATCGAACTGATGATCAGGTCAGCCGCCTCGAACCAACCCATGTGACGCAGCATCATCTCGGCGGAGAGGATCTCGGAACCTGGGTTCACGTAGTCCTTGCCCGCATACTTGGGCGCAGTGCCGTGAGTGGCTTCGAACATGGCCACCGAGTCAGACAAGTTCGCACCGGGAGCGATACCAATACCGCCAACCTGAGCGGCCAGAGCGTCAGAGATGTAATCGCCGTTCAGATTCAGGGTGGCGATCACGCTGTACTCAGCCGGACGCAACAGAATTTGTTGCAGGAACGCGTCAGCAATTGCGTCCTTCACGATGATGTCCTTGCCCGTCTTCGGGTTCTTGAACTTGCACCATGGGCCGCCGTCAATCAATTCGGCACCGAACTCATTCTGAGCCAGCGCGTAACCCCAGTCACGGAAGCCACCTTCGGTGTACTTCATGATGTTGCCCTTGTGAACCAAGGTCACGCTGGGCTTGTCGTTGTCGATGGCGTACTGCAAAGCCTTACGCACCAGACGCTCGGTACCTTCACGAGAAACCGGCTTGATACCGATACCCGACGTTTCGGGGAAGCGAATCTTCTTGACGCCAAACTCGGTCTGCAAGAAGGTAATCAGCTTTTTGGCCTTGTCGCTTTGCGCCTCAAACTCGATACCGGCGTAAATATCTTCCGAGTTCTCACGGAAGATCACCATATCGGTTTTTTCAGGTTCCTTCACGGGCGAAGGCACACCCTTGAAATAGCGCACGGGACGCAAACAGACATACAAATCAAGTTCCTGACGCAAGGCCACGTTCAGCGAACGAATGCCACCACCCACGGGGGTTGTCAGCGGGCCCTTGATCGAGACCACGTAGTCTTTCAAAACCTGCAGCGATTCTTCAGGCAGCCAGACGTCTGGGCCATACACGCGGGTCGACTTTTCGCCTGCGTAAATTTCCATCCAGTGGATCTTGCGCTGACCACCGTAGGCCTTGGCCACCGCGGCATCAACCACCTTGATCATCACGGGCGTGATGTCAAAACCAGTGCCATCCCCTTCGATATAGGGAATGATGGGATTGTTAGGAACATTAAGCGAGAAGTCCGGGTTGACCGTGATCTTCTGCCCACCTTCGGGCACTTTGATGTGCTGATACATGACGTTGGTCTCCGCGTTTGGCGTTTCCGTAAAACCGCGTTGCCATGGATATCGGCAACGCGTAAATCATTCTACGCCAGGGGGTACCAATAACATCCGAATAAACCTGATATCGACAGGTTAGTCACGCCAATATTCCCAATAGATCCGGGGAATAGGTGACTCACTTTAACCACACCAGGCCTGCCATTGCGCCACCAAGTGATGAATCAACCCCCACCCTGCCATGGCCGCCAACATCCCACCCGCCAGGCGAATGGACCAAGCCGGGTTGCGCCAACCGGATCCGATCGAAGCAAGACGCTGAACCAGGCGTGGCGCGACCCAGACAGCCACACCACTGGGCAGTGCAAAGCTCGTCATGACCAACGCCCCCGACCACATATTCGGCGCCAGCGCAGCGACTGTCACCGCCGCGTAAAGCAAACCGCACGGCAGCAGCGCCCAGCCCATGCCCGCCACGAATGGAGCCGACTGACTCACCCAAGGCGAGACGGATCCGTCCGACACACCCCTGGCCCAGCGGGCCCGCAACCGGTGATAAACATCCAGCCCCCATTGGTCCAGTTGCCGCGGCATTCGCCCAGAAAGCAATAACCAGACCCCCAGGCACACAGCCATGGCCTGCGCGATGAGCCAAAAGGGTTTAAGGAAAGCGACCTCGCGGCTCCATTGAGATACCGAGCCAGCGCTCGCCGCAGCCACCGCTCCGAGCAATGCATAGCCGGCCCAGCGCCCGACCAAGGCCTGCCAGGGCAACGCGCGTCGCAAGGCCGCCGCACAGGGCACGCCACACATGGTCGCGCAATGCGGGGCTCCACCGAGCCCCATCAAGAAAGCAGTCAGCATCAGGCCGGACACCATGCCAGCCCCCGATCGACACTCAAAAACTGCAGACGGTCAAATGATGCGAGAGAAGCGCTCGACGGTTCGATCCGCTTGGAGATAGCGATCGAAGACCATGGCGATGGCACGAACAAAGTACCAACCCAACTCAGTAACCCGCACACCATCGGACTCCAGTTGCACCAGCCCCGACTCCACGAGCGGTTCCAGCTGACGCAGCTCAGCCGCAAAGTATTGCTTGAAATCGACCAGATACGCCAACTCGATCGATTCAAAATCGACCCGCCCCTGGCACATGATCGCCATGATGACCGCACGACGGACGAGGTCATCTCGACTCAAAGTCAGGCCTCGCACCACCGGCAGTTCGCCGCGCTTGAGCGCGTCGTAGTATTCATCCAGGGTTTTGGCGTTCTGACTGTAGTTGGGCCCGATGCGACCGATGGCCGAGACGCCCAACGCAATCAGATCGCTGTCAGGATGGGTGCTGTAGCCCTGGAAATTCCGATGCAGTCGACCTTGACGCTTGGCCACACTCAGGCTGTCTTCGTGCAGCGCGAAGTGATCCATGCCGATGTAGTCGTAGCCAGCCCCCCCGAAAGCATCAATGGCCATCGACAGCATGCCGATCTTGTCGCCCGCCTTGGGCAAAGCTGACGCATCGATGCGGCGCTGTGGCTTGAAGCGTTGAGGCAAGTGAGCATAGGCGTACAAGGCAATCCGATCGGGCTTGATCGAAATGACCTGATCCAGCGTACGGCGGAAGCTCTCGGGCGTCTGGTTGGGCAACCCGTAGATCAGATCCA
This sequence comes from Aquabacterium sp., assembly GCF_036273115.1. GTDB lineage: Bacteria > Pseudomonadota > Gammaproteobacteria > Burkholderiales > Burkholderiaceae_C > Aquabacterium. The sequence goes on along the minus strand of NZ_DASUIN010000009.1, from coordinate 53,205 downwards.
TGTTGATCGAGGTAAAGCCCTCAGCTCGGGCAGCCTCCATCAACTGCGCCACCTGCTCAAAGGGCTGGACCCGATGCACCGCCTGCTGAACCGCCGGATCGAAATCTTGCACGCCAAAGCTCAAACGATTGAAGCCAATGGCAGCCAACCTCTTGAGCCGAACCGGATCAATGGTGCGCGGATCGATTTCAATCGCGTACTCGCCCCCCGGAACGAACCGAAAAGCCGATTGCAGCATGCCGATGAGCTGCTCAAGCTCATCATCTGTCAGGAACGTCGGGCTGCCGCCCCCCAAATGCAACTGAGAAACAGGCTGACCGCGGCCCACTCGGTTCACCACAAGATCAATCTCGGTGCCCAGCGCTTTCAGGTAGGCCTCGGCACGCTCGTGGTGTTTGGTGATGATCTTGTTGCAGGCGCAGTAGTAGCACAACGACTCGCAGAACGGAATGTGCACATAAACCGACAATGGTGTCGCCACCCCACCGGCAAGCCCCTCTCCCCGCTGAGTCAGCGCCTGAGCATACTGGTCAGGTCCGAACGCCTCCACAAACCGATCGGCTGTCGGGTAGGACGTGTACCGAGGACCCGCCACATCCAACCGGGAAAGCACATCCGGGGAAACATGGGGCACCGAAGTACGGGAGCTGGAAAGGGCGACTGATTCACTCATGCGCCGGACTGTGCCAAACTCGCGCATTGCAGGGTTGATTTAGCTCAAGGTGAACGCCAGAGATCTGGCAACAATCGTGCAACCTTTGAGGTTCCTCATGTTGAATAGCTCCATCCCGATCGTTTCGCCTACAACCACCGACAGCCACGAACATTGCCCGCACCATAAAGGCGAACCCTGCGGCTCCTCCGCAGGTCCGGTGAAGTACGAGTCGTTCAAAGTTGCCTGTTCCAGCTGCAACTTGCGTGAACTGTGTCTGCCAGTGGGCTTGACGCAACCTCAACTGTCCCATCTGGATTCCTTGGTCGCTACCCGCAAGACCGTGAAGCGGGGCGACGCCCTCTTCCACACTGGCGACCCCTTCCGCTCGGTTTACGCGGTTCGTACCGGCTTCTTCAAGACACGCATCTCGGCCGAAGATGGCCGCGATCAAGTGACCGGCTTTCAAATGGCTGGTGAGTTGATCGGTTTGGATGGCATCAGCACTGACCGACATGCCTGCGACGCCATTGCGCTGGAAGATTCACAGGTATGCGTAATTCCCTACAGCCAACTCGAGGAACTGTCGCGCGAGTTTTCCGACTTGCAGCACCAGTTCCACAAGATCATGAGCCGTGAGATCGTGCGCGATCATGGCGTGATGTTGCTGCTCGGGAGCATGCGTGCGGAAGAACGCCTGGCAGCATTCCTGCTGAATTTGACCCAGCGCCTGCATGCAAGAGGTTTCTCGTCGTCGGCACTGGTTCTGCGCATGACCCGGGAAGAAATTGGCAGCTACCTGGGCTTGAAGCTGGAGACCGTCAGCCGGACATTCTCAAAGTTCCAGGAGGAAGGTCTACTGGAAGTCAAGCAGCGTGACATTCGGATCACAGATGAAGCAGGCTTGAAAGCCTTGGTCAACAGCGTTCGCTATTGACCCGCCATCGTTGACCCGCCATCAGGCTGATGGCCTCCAATAAAAAAACCCGCTGACGCGGGCTTTTTTTTGGGCAGACGCTGGGGATGTCACGCCATGGACCTTGCGTGATGCCGATGATGACGTCGATGAGAGCGGCGCCCCTCACGCGTCAACGATGGTTGCGCCACCACATGATCAGCCCCGGACTGCCCGTTGGCGTTCAACAGCCAGTGGGAAATCAGGCCAGACACAGCCGTGAGCGCCCAAAACACAAAAAATGCGAGGGTGTAAACAGCCTGGGGCGCCACATGTTCGCCCAGAAGAGTGATGTCACCCGGATCCACCCAGGCAAAAACGACCATTTCGATCACACCTGCCACCACAAAAGCGGGCCAGAGTATCTGTGCGGCACGCACTGCACGAAGGGACATGGACTCTCCTTTCAGTTCAGAACAGGAAACACACCCATATTCCTACCGTTGTGCATTGAACGCCTGAGGAAATACCCCTACCGCCACACAGGATTGATGGTCACCGATCGGCTGGCTGGTATGCCTTCTCGGCAGCTTGGTTACGCCCTTGAATTGCAGGAGCCATGTCTGGCTGGCTCTTCGTCTTCGACACGTCGATCACCGGGTCAACGTGCTTGACCGCGATGCCCACCGTAAACAATGACGCAACGACCACGGCCAAGGGCCCACCAATCACCATCCAGACGATAGGCAAACGATACCAAGGCGGCTGCTTGCTAGGGTCCACCTCATTGGCCGAGGTGGTTTGCTTGTCACTCATAAGGAATTCCCATTCAGTAATGTCAACGCGGAACCATGAACGTTGTGCGCTCACGCAAATCGATCTGTGGCTGATCACCGCGACGGACCTGCTCGATGACCAAGGTCATGCCGTGGGCCCCACTGCCCATTCTGAGCGCCACTTCAGGCGGCACACGAACGGAGATGGGTACCCAGCGCGCCTCGGCTGGTCCGAGCTTGATTTCATCGCCCCCTGAAACCGCCGACTGGCTGAGTTGCTCCACCCCAATCCGATAGCGCTGAGGCTCTTCGGTGGCGTTCATCAACTGCACACGGTAGACGTTCTCCACAAAGCCCTCCTCGACCACGCGAGCCAAGGCCCCGCGATCGCGCACGACATCAACTCGGAACGGCGCACGGGTAAACAGGCTGTACAGAAAGGCACTGACCACAACCACAAGGATACCTGTGTAAAGCAAAACGCGTGGGCGTGCGACGCGATGCCACATTTTCTTGCGGCCCCAGCCATTGTCGAGCGCATTGAGCGTGGCGTAGCGGATCAGACCGCGAGGCGACCCAACTTTGTCCATCACCGTATCGCACACATCAATGCATGCGGCGCAGCCAATGCATTCGTACTGAAGACCGTTGCGGATATCGATGCCGGTGGGACAAACCTGAACGCACAAAGTGCAATCAACACAGTCGCCCTTGACCTGGCCCGCCGCATCAGCCTTTTTGGACTTGGCACCACGCGGTTCGCCACGCTTGGTGTCGTAACTGACGATGAGGGTATCGCGGTCGAACATGGCACTCTGGAAACGAGCGTACGGGCACATGTACTTGCAGACCTGCTCGCGCATGTAACCGGCGTTGCCATAGGTCGCAAAACCGTAGAACAGCGTCCAGAACGCTTCCCAAGGGCCCATGCCAAATGAGATGACTTCCTGCGCCAACACGCGGATGGGCGTGAAGTAGCCGACAAAGGTGAAGCCGGTCCACAGAGCGACGGCTATCCAAGACACCTGGGTGCCGGCCTTTCGCCAGAACTTGTCAAACGACCATGGCGACTTATCAAGCTTCATGCGCTTCATGCGATCGCCTTCGAACTTGCGCTCGATCCACATGAAGATCTCGGTATAAACCGACTGCGGACAGGCATAACCGCACCACAGGCGCCCTGCGACCGCAGTGAACAAAAACAGCCCGTAAGCCGAGATGATCAACAAGCCGGTCAGGTAGATGAAATCCTGTGGATACAGGACCAGCTTGAAGATATAGAAGCGGCGCACACCCAAATCAAACAGCACTGCTTGCCGCTCACCCCAGTTCAGCCAGGGCAAACCGTAAAAAATGATCTGGGTGAACCAGACCAACACCCAGCGCCATTTAACAAACCAACCAGCGACCTCTCGCGGGTAGATCTTCTCGGTCTTTTTGTACAACGAGACCATTTCCTCACGTTTACCTGACGACTGAGGATCGGGCTGAATGGGGATGACACGCTTGGTGGAGTCTGCAGAGGATGGGGTGTCGCTCATATCACACACACAAATAAAGAAGGCCGCATGGATACCCTGCAGGGTATCACGATGCGGCCATTCGATCCGAGGTAACCCTTGGTTACTTGACTTGAATCAAGCGGGCACCCCATCGAGTTCAGCGGAACTTATTGCGCTTGAGCTGTCTTGGTGTTGTTAGACAGGCTCCAGACGTAAGAGGCAACCAGCTTGATCTGGTCTGCACTCAAACGGTCCTTCTGAGCAGGCATAACGTTCAGCTTGCCATTGTTGACCATGGCCATAATGGCATCTTCGCCGAAGCCATGCAACCAGATCTTGTCAGACAGGTTGGGCGCACCCAGAGCTTGGGTACCCTTACCTTCGACACCGTGGCAAGCAGCACAAACCTGCTTGAACTTCTCGCGACCCAACTCGGCCTTGATCGAGTTGTGACCCGAACCAGACAAGCTCAGCACATAGTTTGCGACATTGCGGACATCTTCAGGACCACCCACGGCAGCTGCCATCACAGGCATCTGACCACGACGACCTTCGGTGATGGTCTCGATGATCTTGTCAGGCGAACCGCCATGCAGCCAGTCGTTATCGGTCAGGTTCGGGAAGCCCTTGGCACCGCGCGCGTCAGAGCCGTGGCAAGCCGCACAGTTGTTCAAGAACAGCCGCTCGCCAATGGCGTGAGCTTGAGGATCGCGTGCCAGGTCTTCCACCGACATGGGCTTGAACTTGGCAAAGATCTTGTCCTGCTCGGCCACGGCCTTGGCGTTTTCAGCCTCGAGTTGCCCCTTGCTGGTCCAGCCCAGGCTACCCTTCGAAGCACCCAGCGCGGGGTACATGGCGAAGTAAGCCACGGCGAACACAATGGTCAGCACAAACAGACCCACCCACCACATAGGCAGAGGGTTGTTCAACTCACGCAGATCCTGATCCCAGACGTGACCAGTGGTCTTGTCGATGTTGCCTTGAGCATCACGAATGACCTTGTGACGGGCGGCAACCAGCAGCACAGCCACACAGTACACCAGACCGAACACGACGATGCCGACCACATAGGTGGACCAGCCGCTCGAAATGAAGTCGCTCATATAAGAGCCTCCAATCAATCTTCTTGAAGAGGCAGACGACCCGCCTCTTCGAAATGGGACTTGTTACGACGCGAGTACGCCCACGCCGTCACGCCCACGAAAACGCACAGGCAAACAACCGTGAAGATGCTTCGAAGCACGTTGATGTCCATGTGCGTCACTCCTTATTTGACAGCGGTGCCCAGCACTTGCAGGTAGGCAACCAGTGCGTCCATTTCGGTCTTGTCCTTGACCTCGTCGGCAGCAGCCTTGATCTCGTCATCGGTGTAAGGCACACCGACCACGCGCAAAGCCTTCATGCGAGGAGCCAGACCGGCTGCGTCAACCTTGGCGGTTTCAAGCCAGGGGTAGGCAGGCATATTGGACTCAGGCACCACGTCACGTGGGTTGTGCAAGTGAGCACGGTGCCAGTCGTCGCTGTACTTGTTGCCAACGCGCTGCAGGTCAGGACCGGTACGCTTGGAACCCCACTGGAAGGGGTGGTCGTAAACGAACTCACCCGCCACCGAGTAGTGACCGTAACGCAGGGTTTCTGCACGGAAGGGACGAATCATCTGCGAGTGGCAGCCGTAGCAGCCTTCGCGCAGGTAGACGTCACGGCCAGCCAGTTGCAAAGCGGTATAGGGCTTCAGGCCCTCAACCGGCTTGGTGGTGCTGTGCTGGAAGAAAAGTGGAACGATTTCAACGAGACCACCGAAAGCAACTGCGATCAGGATCAGAACGATCATCAGGAAGTTGCTGGTTTCAATGCGCTCGTGAGAGATCGCAGCAGGCTTGTGGTTGTGATCAGCCATGTTGTTCTCCTTATCAAGCTGCGACGGGTGCAGGGATCGCGGTGGTGGTTGCACGGCCAGACATGGCTGTCATGACGGTGTTCCACAGCATCAGGATCATGCCGCCGAGGTACAGCAAGCCACCGGCCACACGCAACACGTAGAACGGATAGGTTGCCTTCACGCCTTCAACGAAGGTGTAGACCAGGGTGCCGTCAGGGTTCACAGCACGCCACATCAGACCTTGCATCACACCGGCAATCCACATTGCGGCGATGTACAGCACGATGCCGATGGTGGCAGCCCAGAAGTGCAGCGAAATTGCGGGAACGCTGTACATCGTGTTGCGACCAAACATGCGGGGGATCAGGTAGTACAGGCTACCGATCGAGATCATGCCCACCCAGCCCAAAGCGCCAGAGTGCACGTGGCCCACGGTCCAGTCGGTGTAGTGCGACAGAGAGTTCACGGTCTTGATGGACATCATCGGACCTTCGAAGGTGGACATGCCGTAGAACGACAGGGCCACGATCAGGAACTTCAGGATCGCGTCATCACGCAGCTTGTACCAGGCACCCGACAGGGTCATGATGCCGTTGATCATGCCGCCCCAAGATGGTGCCAACAGGATCAGCGAGAAAACCATGCCGACGGACTGAGTCCAGTCGGGCAAAGCGGTGTAGTGCAAGTGGTGAGGACCCGCCCACATGTAGGTGAAGATCAGGGCCCAGAAGTGCACGATCGACAGGCGATACGAGTACACGGGCATGCCAGCTTGCTTGGGGATGTAGTAGTACATCATGCCCAGGAAGCCTGCCGTCAGGAAGAAGCCCACGGCATTGTGGCCATACCACCATTGCACCATCGCGTCCTGCACACCGGCGTAGGCCGAGTAGGACTTGGTCAGGCTGACAGGAATTTCAGCGCTGTTGACCACGTGCAGCAAGGCCACGGCGATGATGAAGGCACCATAGAACCAGTTGGCCACGTAGATGTGACGGATCTTGCGGGTACCGACGGTACCGAAGAACACCACAGCGTAAGCCACCCAGACCAAGGTGATCAGGATGTCGATGGGCCACTCGAGCTCAGCATATTCCTTGCCGGTGGTGTAACCCAGAGGCAGAGAAATAGCAGCCAAGAGGATGACCAGCTGCCAACCCCAGAAGGTGAAGGAAGCCAGAGGGCCTGCAAACAGACGCGTTTGGCAGGTGCGCTGAACCACGTGGTAAGACGTGGCAAACAGGGTGCAGCCACCGAACGCGAAAATCACCGCGTTGGTGTGCAGGGGTCGCAGCCGACCGTAGGTCAGCCAGGGAATACCGAAGTTCAACTCCGGCCAAGCCAATTGCGACGCGATCAACACGCCGACAGCCATGCCAACGACGCCCCATAGGACGGCGGCAAGGGCAAACTGCCGAACGACTCTGTCGTTATAAGTGGCAGAGTGAGTGGTTGCCATCTCTTTTTCTCCTTTGTTACACCCGTAATTGTGAGGGCAAACCACTAACTATTCTTGACTAGTCTCAAGTTTCTGGTCCGGTTTGCCATCATCTTTTTGAAGGATTCTCAGCCCTTCTTGCTCCAGATCCTCAAATTGGCCACTGAATACCGCCCACCCCAGGACCCCCAGGATGGCCAGCACCAGCACCACTGAAACTGGAATCAGAACGTAGAGAATTTCCATAAAATCAAATACTTAGCTCTTGGCCGACGTCAGCCGCAACGCATTGAGCACAACCGCCAGAGAACTGGCAGCCATCCCGATGCCTGCCAACCAGGCTGGCAACAGCCCTGCCAGCGCCAGGGGAATGCATGTCAGGTTATAGACGGCCGACCACAGCAAATTCTGATTGACAACACGCAACGCTCGTTTGCTGATGGCCACAGCCTGCGGCAACGCCGACAGACGCCCCCCCAGAATGATGAGGTCAGCCTGCGACTGCGCCAGCGCCGCACCTGCATCGAGTACCACCGACACATCTGCCTTTGCCAGGACAGGTGCGTCGTTGATGCCATCCCCCACTACCGCGACGAACTCGCCTGAGTGTTGAGCTTGCGTGACGACCTCCAGTTTACCTTCTGGGGTGGCGTGCGATTTCGCAATCTTCAGGGTGTTTGCACCACCCAGGTGCGCAATAGCGGCTTCAACTCTGGGGGCTGTATCACCAGAAAGAAGCATGCATTGCCACCCCGCATCGCTCAACTGACCGATGGTGCTGGCCGCATCGGCTCGGAAAACTTCGTCAAACTCAAAGGCAAATATTTCGCCAGAAGAAAAATCTTCCGATTGAGTTGCCAGCCAGACACGTGCCGCGTCCACACCCGGCCACGACTGAACCTGAGTCAAATGGCGGCCCAGCACCCAATCGGCAGCCCCCAAACGCCACATCCGCCCTTCTGCGTCGCGGGCTTGTATGCCTTTACCTGCCAGTTCCGTCACTTCGGTCAGGCCAATGGGCTGGCGCGCCTGAACCGGCTCGGGCAATGTAGCCACCAGTGAACGTGACAACGGGTGCTGTGAAAACGCCGCCAAGCCTCGGGCCATTTCCATGGCCGGCGCATCCAGTGGCACGACACCGCCAGCAGAGACCACACGGACCAAGGTCAAAGTGCCCTCGGTCAAAGTGCCGGTCTTGTCAAAATAGGCTCGCCGCACTTGCGCGAGCGCTTCAATCGCATCCAGCCGCCTGACCAGCAGTCCGTTTTTGCCCATGGCACCCGCAGCAGCCAACAGCGCCGAGGGCGCAGCCAAGGACAACGCGCACGGACACGTGACGACCAGCACAGAAACCGCAACCCAGACGGAGCGCGCTGGGTCGATCCATTGCCAGGCCAGAGCGCCCAGCCCGGCCAAGGCCAGTACGACCCACAGGAACGGCCCCGCCATGCGGTCGGCCATGCGAGCCAAACCAGGCTTCTCGGTCAGTGCCTGTTGAACCAGGGCCACAATCTGTTGATAGCGGGTGTCCGGCCCCAGACGCTCAATGGCAATCCAGATCGGCGCGCCTTGATTCAGGCTCCCTGCCACCACAATTTGCCCCTGCCGCTTAGGTACTGGACGAGACTCGCCTGTGAGCATCGACTCGTCGACCTCGGTCTGCCCCCAAATGACCTGACCATCCCCGGGAATGGCTTGCCCAACCGGTACACGAACGCGATCGCCGTGCTTCAGTGCAGACAAAGGGACCGACTCGACTGCAGCAGAGGACCAGTCCTGGTCGGCGGCATCGCTGGCAGCTCGCTCAACCGCTTCAGGTAGCCGCACGCACAAAGTTTCAAGCGACTGGGTGACCTTCTCTCGCGCCCTGCTCTCCAGCCATCGCCCGGCCAGCAGGAAGGTGACGAACATCGTCAACGAATCAAAATAGGTGGCGTCGCCAAACCGGACCGTGTCTCCGAAGGTGACCGCCGAGCTGACGATGAAGGTGGCCGCCATACCAATGGCCACGGGGGTGTCCATAGAGACGCGACGTTGCTTGGCTGCATGCCAGGCCCCGGAGAAAAACGGCCCGCAAGAAAACAGCATCACAGGCAAACTGAGCACCCAGCAGGCCCAGTTCATGAGACGCCAGATGTCTGCCGGAATTTCGTGAGGCCCGGCGACGTACTGAGGCACGGTGATCATCATCACCTGCATCATGCAAAAGCCTGCGACTGACAACCGCCAAAGCAAGCGTCGCCGCTCTTGCAGGCGCTCATGGCCAGCTCGAGCCGCCGCATCAGGCCACGCACGGTATCCCACAGCCTGAACCGCCTGAACCAGATCCGATAGTTTGACTCGCGATGGATCCAACAAAATGCGCGCGCGTTGCGAGGCAGATTGCACCTGAACCTCATCAACACCCGGCACCGCGCGCAGCGCCTCCTCGATGGTGATGGAGCAGGCTGCACAGTACATGCCAGACAGGCCCAGCCCAATGCGGCGTTTGCTGGAACCCAACGGAGCTTCCAGAACACATTGAGCCAACAGTTGCGGATCATCCAGACCTGCCAGTTGCGATGCCGTCAGTGGCGGCGGCTTCGGACCGGGCCCGCTCCCCTCATCCGGGAGAGACTCGGATCTGACAGGCAAGGAATTCATCAAACGCTCACTGCTAAAGTCTTGGAACGAAAGCTGCCAAGTTTGGCGCGGTGCCGCACTCTACACGCCACCGTGGCCCCATACTTGATCCAAGTAAAAAAAGCCGACCACGAACACAGGTATGAAGCTGAAACGATTCGCGCAGACAACTGCTACTTGGGCCCTGGCGTGGGCCTCATTGGTTTCGATGCCCGCCTGGGCCACCGACAATGGCAAGCCCCAGCAGCTGCCCACGACCACCCTCGGCATCAGTTTCTACAACATCAAGGCTGAGGTGGCACAGACCGAGCGCCAACGTGAAATTGGGCTGATGTACCGAACCGCCATGGGGCCCAACGACGGCATGATTTTCGTGTTCGAGCGCGCTGGCACACAGTGCTTCTGGATGAAGAACACCTTGATTCCGCTGTCGGTGGCCTTCGTCGATGAAGACGGCACCATCGTCAACACCGACGAAATGAAAGCCGAGACGGAAGATGCCCATTGCTCAACCAAGCCCGTTCGCTTTGTTCTTGAAATGAACAAGGGGTGGTTCGCCAAGCGAGGCATCAAACCCGGAACGCGGATTACCGGCGAGTTGTTCGCCGGCAAGCACTGAAGTGCCCTAGCCCTCATCGCCCCCGTGCAGCGATTTTTTCCTTGAGTTGCTGCAACACGGTGAGCGCCGCCTCACGGCCAGCCAGAATCGACAAGCGGCGTTGACTGAAATCGGCGCTGCCGATCCCAGCGAGCTTGGGCCGCATCACCACATCGGCATCCTTGAGTTCATACTGACTGATGCTGTGCCCCATGATGTTGAAGGTCTGCATGAGGATGTCAATGGCGCTCTTGGTCGGCTCGCCCTCTGGTATGGACGAGATATCGACTGCGATGATGATGTCGGCCCCCATCTTGCGCGCAAACTGCACCGGCACCGGTGAAACCAGTCCGCCATCCACATACTCCCGCCCACCGATTTTCACTGGTTGGAAAACACCCGGAACGGAACTGGACGCGCGAACGGCTGTGCCCGCATCGCCGCGCTGAAACAGAATGGGCTGACCGTTGTTCAGATCGGTGGCCACGATGCCCAGTGGGACACGCATATTCTCGATCTGGGTGTTGGCGGTTGCGGTTCGCACGAACTTGGCCAGCGCCTCACCTTTCATCAGAGAGCGGCTGGGAAACATCCAGTCGGTGATGGACGACTCGTCCATGTTCATGGCCAGTTCGGCCATTTCCTTGGGTGTTTTGCCACTGGCATACAGGGTGGCTGCCAAGCTGCCAGCCGAGGTACCCACCACCAGATCGGGCTTGATGCCCTGCTCTTCCAGAACCTGCAAGACCCCGATATGAGCGAACCCGCGGGCTGCGCCCCCACCAAGGGCCAGTCCAATTTTGGGCGGCTTGGGCGCGGGTTTGACCTGCGCAACGGGCGCCGGCGGCGGCGTTTGTTGAACGGCACAGCCCGCCAGCACCAGCCCGCACGCGATGACGGCGGCACGAGACGCACCAGCCACAGCCTTATAGAACCAAAAGTTATTTACTGAATGCAAAAAAGTTGTTCTCATTTATATAGAAGTTTTTTACAGTTCGGGCCTCGATACGATTCCCAGTAGCTCATCATGAATTTTGATTGGACAGCCATTGCAGCGGGCGCCGGAGTAGGCTCCATTGTGGGGCTGACCGGCGTTGGCGGTGGCTCTTTGATGACGCCACTGCTCATTTCGGTGTTTCATCTCGACAAGGCCGTGGCCATTGGCACGGACCTGTGGTTTGCTGGCCTGACCAAGGTGTCGGGTTCGGTGGCGCATCACCGCGAAGGTCATGTCGACTACCACATCACCCGCAAGCTGCTGTATGGAAGCATTCCCGCATCCATCCTGACGATGATCGTCATGCATATGTATGACATCCACAAGACCAAGCAAAGCGCGCTGGCCTACGCTCTGGGCATTGCCCTGCTGCTGACGGCAGTGACTGTGGCGTTTCGCCCTGTGTGGCACAAAGTCGGGATCTGGCTGGAGCGCTGGATCACACGCGAGCGTCGTCCTGCATTGACCGTGTTGTGCGGCGCCATTTTGGGCGTGCTGGTTTCATTGAGTTCGATTGGGGCCGGCGCGCTGGGCGCCACCATGATCCTGTTGCTGTACCCGCGCCTGGATATGAAGCGTTTGGTGGGCAGCGACATTGCTCACGCCGTGCCACTGACGATCGTGGCCGGTATCGGACACGCGTCTCTGGGTAACGTGAACGTAAGCTTGCTGGTTGAGTTGCTCATTGGTTCTGTCCCCGCAATCTGGGTGGCCGCCAAGCTGACCAAGCATTTGCCTGAGACAATCACGCGCTTCGCCCTTTGCGCCTGCCTGATTCTTGCCGCCAAGAAGGTCTTGCTGACCGCTTGATCTTCTGAAGATTTTTGACACATTGACACCCGGCCAGACCGGATAGATGCCATGTATCAGTACACTGAATTTGACAAACAGTTCGTCCGCCAGCGCGCGGCTCAATTCCGCGATCAGCTTGAGCGCAATCTGGCCGGCAAGCTGGGCGATGACGAGTTCCGCCCTCTGCGTCTGCAAAACGGCTGGTACATCCAGCGTCATGCGCCCATGCTGCGCATTGCTGTGCCTTATGGCGAAATCTCGTCCAAGCAGATTCGTCAGATCGCCCGCATTGCACGCGAATACGACCGCGGCTATGCCCACTTCACCACCCGTCAAAACATCCAGTTCAACTGGATTCCGCTGCCCAAGAGCGCGGACGTGATGGACCTGCTGGCTGAAGTCCACATGCACGGCATTCAGACCTCGGGCAACTGCATCCGCAACATCACCTCTGACGCCACCGTGGGTGTGGCGCAGGACGAAATCATCGACGCTCGCCCCTATTGCGAAATCTTGCGTCAGTGGTCCACCCTGCACCCCGAGTTCGCCTTCCTGCCCCGCAAGTTCAAGATTGCGGTGAATGGCGCCAAGGAAGACCGCGCAGCCGTTTACTGGCATGACATCGGCCTGAACCTGGTCAAGAACGACGCTGGCGAAGTGGGCTTTGAAGTGATCGTGGGCGGCGGCATGGGTCGTACCCCGATCACCGGCACCATCATCAACAGCTTCGTGCCTTGGCAGCAAATTCTGGTCTACATCGAGGCCATCGTTCGCGTCTACAACCGCTACGGTCGTCGCGACAACATGTACAAGGCCCGTATCAAGATCTTGGTGAAGGCCGAAGGTCAGAAGTTCTTTGACCAGGTCAACAAGGAATTCAACGACATCCTGACACGTGATGTGGACGGCGCTGCCCACATCATTCCTCAGGCTGAATTCGACCGCGTGGCCGCCAGCTTCGTCTACCCCGAAGCGGTGAAGGCCCATGCCGCCGCTGGCAATGGTTTGCCTGCTGACGCCTCCGACGCCGAGAAAACCCAGTTCAGCAAGTGGCTGGAACGTAACGTGGTAGGCCACAAGGTTCAGGGCTACAAGGCCGTGCACCTGTCGGTCAAGCGCGTGGGTCAAGCCCCTGGCGACGTGACCGATGCTCAACTGGAAGCCATTGCCGACATGGCCGACCGCTTCAGCTGCGGCGAACTGCGTGTCACCCATGACCAGAACGCCCTGCTGCCCTTCGTGCGCGAAGAAGACCTGTTTGAAGTGTGGAAGGCCGCCAAGGCCAACACCCTGGCTTCGGCCAACATCGGCCTGCTGAGCGACATGATTGCTTGCCCAGGTGGGGACTTCTGCGCCTTGGCCAATGCGCGCTCCATCCCGATCGCCAATGAACTGATCGAGCGCTATCAAGACCTCGACGAGTTGTATGACATCGGCGAAATCGACCTGCACATTTCCGGTTGCATCAACTCCTGCGGTCACCACCACACCGGCCACATCGGCATCTTGGGCGTGGACAAGGACGGCACCGAGTGGTACCAGGTCACCCTGGGTGGCTCGGATGGCTCCAACCATGCCCCCGTCAGCACCGCTGGTAAGGTCATTGGCCCCTCGTTTGCCGCCGACGAAGTCAGCGATGTGATCGAAGCCATTATCGAGACCTACCGCAGCCAACGCGCCGCCAACGAGAAGTTCATCGACACCGTCAAGCGCGTGGGCATCGATCCCTTCAAGAGCGCCGCCAACGCCGTGCGTCGCACCACAGCCAAAGCAGCCTGATTGGTCGAAAGGACAGAACATCATGAAATTCATCGACATCCATCACGACCAATGGCACACCGTGGGCGGCGAAGACGGCCCCATGGCTCACCCCCCCATCAAGAGCTACAGCCTGTTGACTCTGGCTCAGTGGCACGCCGTGCGCGAGCAGTGGCCAGCTCAAGGCTCGGCTGACTACAAGCCTGTGGGCGTGATCCTGCCTAACGACACCGACATCGAAGTGCTGGAAGCCGACACTGCCAAATTGGCGCTTGTCGTGCTGCAGTTCCCCAAGTGGGTGGACGGCCGCGCATACAGCCAAGCGCACATCCTGCGCTCGCGCTATCGCTTTGCTGGCGAAATTCGCGCCACGGGCGAAGTGCTGGTCGACATGATGCCGCTGGCAGCTCGCACAGGCTTTGACGCCGTGGTGCTGCGCGCCGATCAAGACCGCGCTGCGGCTGAGCGCGCACTGGGATTCTTTGCCGCTCGTGGCCACTACCAGGGCGACGTCAAGGTGACCCAACCCGTGTTTGGTCGCGCAGCCTGATTCCGGAGACTCCCATGAGCGAAACCTCTCCTATTGGTGGTGTCTCGTCGCTGATCGGCGGTGCAGCCCCTGCCGGTTCGGCCATCTCGCTGTACAACAAGCCGAGTGCCGATTACGCCGCCAAGGTGCACGCCACCATCGAGTTGCTGAAGGCAGCTGCGTTTGAGCACCCCGGCAAGGTCGTGCAAGCCACCAGCCTGGGCGTGGAAGACATGATCATCACCGATCTGATCGCCCGCCACCAGTTGCCCATCGCGATTGGCACGCTGGAAACTGGCGCGTTGCACCCTGAAACAGCGGCCCTGATCGGCACGATCGAGTCGCACTACGCCGACGCTGGCATTCACGTCGAGGTCTACAAGCCTGTGGCCGAAGCCGTGATTGAATTCGTGCAAAAAAATGGCGAGAAGGCCATGTACGAAAGCATCGATTTGCGCAAGGCGTGCTGCGGCATTCGTAAACTGGAGCCTTTGGCCCGCATGTTGGCTGAGCGTTCGGCTTGGATCACCGGCCTGCGCCGCGAACAGTCGAACAACCGTGGCGACATGCAAGCCCGCGAGCAAGACGACAAGGGTCGCGCCAAGTTCAACCCGATGATCGAGTGGACCTGGGGCGATGTGTGGCACTACGTGGCCGTGAACCACGTGCCCTACAACCCATTGCACGACCAGTTCATGCCCAGCATTGGCTGCGCGCCCTGCACGCGCGCCATCGCTGTCGGCGAAGACTTCCGTGCCGGTCGCTGGTGGTGGGAAGACGAGAAGGCCAAGGAATGCGGCCTGCACGTCCACCAGAAGTAACGCGCCCGAATCAAGAATCTGACCAAAAAGTTGAAGCTATGACTGATGTGAACCAATTGCTGGCGGATGTGGATCACCGCCATCTGGACGCGCTGGAAGAAGAAGCCATCTTCATCTTGCGTGAAGTGGCTGCCAGCTTCGAGCGCCCAGGCCTGCTGTTTTCCAGCGGCAAGGACTCGTGCGTGGTGCTGCACCTGGCCGAGAAGGCCTTCAAGATGAAGAACCCCGAAACCGGCAAGCTGGAAGGCAAACTGCCCTTCCCGCTGGTGCACGTGGACACCGGTCACAACTTCCCTGAAGTGATCGAGTTCCGCGAAAGCCGCGTCAAGGAAATCGGCGAGCGCCTGATCGTCGCGCACATGGAAGACTCCATCAAGCGTGGCACCGTGCGCCTGGCGCACCCACTGGAATCGCGTAACGGCCACCAGACCGTGACCCTGCTGGAAGCCATCGAAGACAACCGCTTCGACTGCCTGATCGGTGGCGCCCGTCGTGACGAAGAGAAGGCCCGCGCCAAGGAACGCATCTTCTCGCACCGCGACAGCTTCGGCCAATGGCAACCCAAGGAACAGCGCCCTGAGCTGTGGAACCTGTTCAACACCCGCATCAAGCCGGGCGAACACTTCCGTGCCTTCCCCATCTCGAACTGGACCGAGCTGGACGTGTGGCTCTACATCGCCCGCGAAGGCATCCCACTGCCAAACATCTACTACAAGCACCCCCGCAAGGTGATGCGCCGCAAGGGCCTGCTGGTGCCTCTGACCGAGGTCACCCCCGCACTGGAAGGCGAAACCATCGAGACCGTGGACGTGCGCTTCCGCACCGTGGGCGACATGACCTGTACTTGCCCCGTGGAATCGACCGCCGCCAACCCGGCTGACATCGTCGCCGAAACCCTGCACGTGACCGTGAGCGAACGCGGCGCCACCCGCATGGACGACCGCACCTCCGAAGCATCGATGGAGCGTCGCAAGAAGGAAGGTTATTTCTGATGAGCACCGTGACCCACAACCAGGCCAGCGAAGAACTGGCACACAAGGCCCTGCGCTTCCTGACTGCTGGCAGCGTGGACGATGGCAAGAGCACCCTGATCGGCCGCCTGCTGTTTGACAGCCGCGCCATTCTGGCTGACCAACTCGACGCGCTGGAAAAGCGCGCCGCAGGTGCCCCCATCGATCTGTCGTTGCTGACCGACGGTCTGGAAGCTGAGCGCGAGCAAGGCATCACCATTGACGTGGCCTACCGCTACTTTGCGACCAAGACCCGCAAGTTCATCATCGCCGACGCCCCTGGCCACGAGCAGTACACCCGTAACATGGTGACCGCTGCCGCTGGCTCCGATGCTGCGGTGGTGCTGGTCGACATCACCAAGATCGACTGGAAGGCTTCGCCCGTGCCGCTGCTGGCACAGACCCGTCGCCACAGCCTGCTGGCCCACTTGCTGCGCGTGCCCAACATCGTGTTCGCCATCAACAAGCTGGACGCGATCGAGCAAGACACCGAAACCGCCTTCAACAACGTCAAAGCTTCCCTGGAAGCTTTTGCCGAACAAGCTGGCATCAACAGCAAGGGCGTGATCCCTGTGTCGGCCCTGCGCGGCGACAACGTGACCACACCAAGCGCCAACTGGACCTGGTACCAAGGCCCCACCCTCCTGCAAGTACTGGAAAGCCTGCCTCCGAGCGATGAGCGCCACGACGGTGCCTTGCTGCACCCCGTGCAGTACGTCACCCGCGATGCCGTTGGCGAAGGTGAAGCTTCGGCTTCGGGTACGGGCCACCAATACCGCGCCTTCTGGGGCCGCATTGCCCACGGCGCAGTCAAAGCTGGCGACGAAGTGCAAATTTTCCCGAGCGGCGAAACCGCCATCGTGGCCGAAGTGCGTCACGCCGCTTTGGTGGTCGACTCTTGCGAAGCCGGCCAATCGGCTGGCATCGTGCTGGACCGTCAGGTCGATATCTCGCGTGGCGACTGGATTGCCTCGCCTGGCAGCATCAAGCCCACCGACAGCTTCAAGGCCACCCTGGCCTGGCTGGACACCGAACCTGCCGTGGTCGGCCGCAAGTACTGGGTCCGCCATGGCAACCGTTGGGTGCAAGCTCGCATCACCTCGATCGACAATAAATTGGACATCCATACCCTGTCAGATCAAGAAGCAAGCGAATTGGCCGTCAACGAGATCGGAACTGTGCAGATTCAGACACAACAGGCTTTGCCGGTTGAGCCATATGTGGACAATCGAGTCGGCGGCGCCTTGATCGTGGTGGACCCCACCACGAACCGCACTAGCGGTGCTCTGTTGGTCAAGGCTGCCTGATTTCAGATCAAGCCTTTACGCACATCATGACTCAGCCCTGCTCCCTGGTTACCGCCAAAGTTGTCTTTATCGGGGCCGGCCCCGGGCAGGCTGATCTGATCACGGTGCGTGGTAGCCGCATCCTGGCTCAGGCCCATGTGGTGCTGTTCGATGCCTTGGCCGACGAGGCCTTGCGCGACCTGGCACCACAAGCCACCTGGATCGATGTGGGCAAGCGCGGCTTTTCTGGCAAGGAAGGCAGCGACTTCAACGGCCAGACCCGCATCAACCAACTGCTGGTTGAACAGGCCTTGGCTGTGGGAGCCATTCACGGCGACAAAGGCTTGGTCGTGCGCCTCAAAGGCGGGGACCCCAGCCTGTTTGGCCGCCTGGAAGAAGAACTGCATGTGCTCTACGATGCCGGCGTGGCCTGCGAAGTGGTGCCCGGCGTGACCTCCGCTCTTGCCGCGGCGGCAGCCACCCAACGCCCCCTCACGCGCCGCGGCACCGGCCGTAGCGTGGCGTTCACCACGGCCATGACGCGTACGGGCGACCTGCAATGCGGCATGGGCCCCGGTCAACGCGCCGATACCGAAGTGTTTTACATGGCGGGACGCCAACTGGATCCGCTGTCCAAGGGCCTGTTGGAAGCGGGATGGCCTGCCGACACCACCGTCAGCGTGGTGTCTCGGGCCGGTTGGCCTGATATGCGCCACTCGATGCACACCGTGGATACCTTGGGTGCCGCCAGCGAAATACACGCCGGCCGCCCCACCCTGGTGATCGTGGGCAACGGCGCCACCGACATTCCTGAACAACCATTGACCCATATCGCCCTTTGCGGCGAAGGTCGAAACGCCTGAAAGCGTTGCGGCCCGTTAAAATTTCAGATTAACCCTTAACTGTTTCAAGAGACCTGACATGACCCACGTCGTCACCGAAGCCTGCATCAAGTGCAAATACACGGACTGTGTGGACGTGTGCCCGGTGGACTGCTTCCGCGAAGGCCCCAACTTCCTGGTGATCGATCCCGACGAGTGCATCGACTGCGCCGTCTGCATCCCCGAGTGCCCTGTGAACGCCATCGTTCCCGAAGAAGACGTTCCTGGCAACCAGCAGCAATTCATCAAGATCAACGCTGATCTGGCCAAGTCGTGGCCCAGCATCACCAAACGCAAAGAGCCCTTGCCTGAAGCCGAAGAGTGGAAGGACAAGACTGGCAAGCTGGATCAACTGATCCGCTGATCAACGACGCCAAAACTCATGCATGACACCGACGCCCTGGTCATCGGGGCAGGCCCAGTGGGCCTTTTTCAGGTCTTCCAGCTTGGACTGCTGGGCCTGACGGTGCATGCCGTGGACGCGCTGCCACAGCCGGGAGGCCAGTGCGCAGCGCTCTACCCCCAAAAGCCCATCTACGATGTTCCCGGGGTGCCCGTGTGCACCGGCCTGGAGTTGGCTGACCATCTGCTGAAACAGGCCAGCCCCTTCACCGGAACCCACCATGAACACCTGCACCTGGGCGAACTGGTCGAGATTGTCGAGCCGCTCCCGGACGGGCAGACAGGCTATCGTGTCGTCACCCACAGTGGCCTGACTTTTCATACCAAAGTCGTGGTCATCACGGCTGGCGCCGGTGCCTTTGTGCCTCGGAGCATGAAAATCGCCGGTCTGGATGAAGGTCCGCATCTGCACTACTACTTGCCCGAGGAAAGCGGTGTGGCCACACCGTGGGTTCATCAGCGTGTCGTGATCGCCGGCGGCGGAGACGAAGCGCTGTCTGCGGCATTGGCCCTGGCTGCGCAAGTCGGTACAGCCACAGGCCCGGCGCGTGTCAGTCTGATGCATCGCCGGGACCAGTTTCAGGCAGAACCGGAACTGGAGACCGCGGTCCGAGCGCAGATTCAAGCCGGCTCGATTGAATGGATTCAAGGCATGCCAGACCATGCCTGTGTCAATGACGGGCGCCTGACCGAATTGCACGTACTGGGTTCCGATGGAAGCGTTCACACCCATGCAGTGGACCACGTGCTGGTTCGACAAGGCCTGAGCCCCAAGCTGGGCCCGCTGTCTAACTGGGGTCTGACTTTGGAGCGCAAGCAGATTCCGGTTGATGTCAGTACCTTTCAGACTGCCCTACCCGGCATTTACGCTGCGGGCGACATCAACACCTACCCAGGGAAAAAGCGCCTTCTGGTGTGTGGCTTTCACGAAGCCACCATGGCCGCCTACGCGGCGCGCGAGTGGCTTCGCCCCGACGAGCCGCATCACCTCCAGTACACCACCACGAGCACTCTGCTGAAACAGCGCCTGGGCGTGGCCTGAGCCCACCCGTCATACAATGGCAGCTTCGCTAGGGGTGTTGGCAACCAACCGGTCGCCGACTGAGACAGTCCCTTTGAACCTGTGAGTTAATCCTCGCGCAGGGAAGCACCATGCATTGGCTGGGCCTGCTGCTGTCAGGCTGCCCACGCCGCCCGGTCGCCCTCTGCGGGAGACAACGCGCCACCAAGGCGCATCGGGCTAGAAACATGCATCCACGTTTTCAATTGACGCCATTGGTCTGCGCATTGGCCGCCGTTGCGCTGCCTGAGTGGGCCTCCGCCCAGGACGCAGGCACCCTGCCAGCCGTTTCCGTGCAAGCCCCATCGACCAAGAGCGGTGAGGCTCAAATTGCCGGCTTTGGCAACACGCCCAGCTGGAAAGTGCCCGCGCAATCGGTCAGCTTCAGCGACCAGGCCCTGCAAGAGGCGGGTATCACACGGGTGTCAGAGCTGGCCAAGGTGGACGGCAGTGTCAGCGGTGGCTACAACACCACGGGATACTGGGATGATCTGACCGTTCGCGGCTTTGCGCTCGAAGGCGCCTACAGCTACCGCCGTGAAGGCTTGCCCTACAACGCCGAAACCCGCATTCCGCTCGACAACAAATCCAGCCTGGAGCTGTTCAAGGGCACCAGCGGCATTCAAGCCGGCATCAGCGCCCCTGGCGGGCTGGTGAACCTGGTGGTCAAACGCCCGGAAGGCCACGTGCGTTCCGCAGAAGTGGCCTGGACCAGCGCGCGCAGCTTCAAAGTGGCCACCGATCTGTCTGATCGCTTTGGCGACCAGCAACAGTTTGGCTTGCGCATCAATGCGGCGCACGAGCGCCTGAACCCTGAAGTGCGCGACGCTCAAGGCCAGCGCCATTTGCTCTCGGCCGCCACCGATTGGCGCCTGAATTCCGACACCACGCTGGAGGCGGAAGTCGAGCAAAGCCGCGCAGCACAACCCAGCGTGCCCGGTTTCAGCATGCTGGGCAACACCCTGCCCAAGGCCAACACGATTGACCCGCGCATCAACCTCAACAACCAACCGTGGAGCCTGCCCGTGGTCTTCCAAGGCCAGGTAGGCACCCTGCGCCTGAACCAGCAACTCAACACAGACTGGCGTTGGCAAACCACCTATGGCTACCAACGCCTGGTCACCCAAGACCGAATCGCCTTTCCCTATGGTTGCTATGCCGAAGATATCTCCTCCGGCTACTGCTCCAACGGCAGCTTTGATCTGTACGACTACCGCAGTGAAAACGAGGTGCGCAAGGTGCAGTCGCTCGACAGCCATGTCGATGGCACCGTGCAATGGGCCGGCATTCAGCACCAACTCAGCCTGGGCGTGCTGCGCAGCTTCCAAACGGTGTCAGCCGCGTCGGCTGCGTACAACGGGGTCGGAACCGGCACCATTGACGGCCTGACGGTGATCGCCGAAGGCAACGGCATCACTCGCGATTCAGCCATGGGCAACCGCCGAGAAGGCTCGACCGAGTGGTACGCCCGCGATGCCATTCAGTGGAATGCCGACTGGTCTTCCTGGTTCGGTGTGCGCCACACCCGACTGAACCGCACAGGCTTCCAGTCCGACGGTTCGGACCCATCGCAACCGCTGCGCCAAAGTTTCACCACCCCGTGGTTGGCCACGGGCTACCAGTTCGCACCCATGCAACAGGTGTATGCCAGCTGGGGCGAAGGCGTACAGGCCCTGGTGGCGCCCACCCCATATGGCGCGTCATACGACAACTCGGGCCAGCCTCTGCGCGCCCAAAGGACGCGCCAACTGGAAGTGGGCCTCAAAGGCCAATGCCCTCACACCATCTGGGGCGTGAACTGGTTCCGCACGCAAAAACCTGAAACCAACGGCGTTGGCACCGTGTACAAGGTTGATGGCGATAGCCTGCACCAGGGGCTGGAAGGCATGATGCGCTCCACACTGGGCCGTTGGACACTGGACCTCAGCGGCATGGTGCTGGACGCCAAGCGTCGCGGCAGTGCGGACACCACCATCAACGGTTTGCGCCCCACCAACGTGCCTGACCATACGGTGAAGGTTTCGGCGGCCTACCGCCTGGAAAGCATTCCCGGCCTGACGACACAAGCCGCCATCGTTCACGAGGGTCGCCGCATGGTGACCCCCGACAACAGCCAGCATGTGCCATCGTGGTCGCAACTCGACGTGGGCCTGCGCTACACACAACGTCTGGGCGCTCAGGCCGTGGTGTGGCAAGCAGGCGTGCAGAACGTGACCGACGAACGCGCATGGCGCTCCACCCCGTATCAGTTCGATCACGTGTACCTGCTGCCCTTGGCGCCACGCACCTTGACCGCGTCCGTCTTGATCGACTTCTGATGAGTGTTTGATTTGCCCAACAGCTTGCAAAAAGCATGGGGGACTTGAACCAAAACAGAAAATGATGCTATAGTTACGTTCTCGGTTGACGACAGCAACGAAACAAACGAAGCAGTCAACAACTGAACCGACATATTCCCCGATAGCTCAGTCGGTAGAGCGCCGGACTGTTAATCCGTAGGTCCCTGGTTCGAGCCCAGGTCGGGGAGCCAAAATAAGCCAAGTGTGACAAGCACTTAGCAGCAAAAGCCACCGCAAGGTGGCTTTTTGCTTTCTGGCGATATGAGACGAGATAAGAGACGCGTCTCTTATCCAGTGTTTTGGCTTCATGCAGAACCAGGCCAATGCCAGTGCCTTCGAACGTGTTGGACTGCAGTCGCACGAATGGCTCAAACATGAGCTCCGCCGCACTTATTTGCGGGCGTTGCCAATCAAATCGACCAGTGCTGGAGCAGCAAGTTGGGGGCAGCGTGGACCTTGGGCATCGCCATGAAACATGGGTCTGCGAGAGTTTCAAACAAGAGGCTCAACTGACCCCGGCATCAACCGAAGCGCTCCACGGTTTAACACGAAGGTTTATTTCGCCACCAATCCTCACTGCAATGGCCTGCCCCGATCAACCCGTTGTCGTGCAGGCCACAGCAGCTTGGTGAAAGTCCTCACCGCAAGACAGGTGGATCTGCAACGCAAGGTTCACAGCCCGGTGCTAAGCTGGAACAACACGATTTCATTGCAAAAGAGGAAACCCCATGCCCGGCCTGCTGCCTGATGTCGATCCCGACGGCCTGCTTGAATACTCGGTGGTCTTCACCGACCGCTCTCTCAATCAGATGTCGCAGAAGTTTCAACGCATCATGCGCGACCTGTCTGGGATACTGAAAGAGGTGTACCGCGCTCGTTCGGTCGCTTTGGTGCCCGGCGGCGGCACATTCGGCATGGAGGCGGTGGCACGGCAGTTCGCAACCGGCAAGAAGGTGCTGGTCATCCGCAATGGCTGGTTCAGCTTCCGCTGGTCGCAAATCTTTGAGATGGGGCACATTCCCGCCGAAGAAACCGTTTTGAAGGCCCGGCCCGTGGCAGAGGGGCGCCAACAGGCGTTTGCGCCTGCCCCGATTGACGAGGTGGTGGCCACCATCCGCGCAAAACGCCCCGACCTGGTCTTTGCGCCCCACGTGGAAACGGCCTCGGGCATCATCTTGCCAGACGACTACCTGAAAGCCGTGGCCGATGCGGTTCACGAGGTTGGCGGCATGTTTGTATTGGATTGCGTGGCGTCGGGCGCCGTGTGGGTTGATATGCAGGCCACCGGGGTGGATGTGCTGATCAGCGCGCCACAAAAGGGCTGGAGTGGCTCACCCGGATGCGCCTTCGTGATGCTGAGTGAGCGTGCGCGCACGGCCATTGAGCAAACCACCAGCACCAGCTTTGCGGCTGATTTGAAAAAATGGCTGCAGATCATGGAAACGTACGAAGGCGGCAGCCACGCGTACCACGCCACGCTGCCAACTGAAGCCATTGCCCGCACCTGCCAGATGATGCAGGAGACACGCGAGTACGGCTTTGACAAGGTTCGCCAGGAGCAGTGGGAGCTGGGCCGCCGCGTGCGAGCCCTGATGGCCAGCAAGGGCATTCGCAGCGTGGCTGCAGAAGGGTTCCAAGCACCCGGAGTGGTGGTCAGCTACACCGACGACGACGGCATGCACACCGGCAAGGCGTTCATTGCACAGGGTCTGCAATCAGCCGCTGGCGTACCACTTCGTTGCGACGAGCCCGCTGACTTCAAGACCTTCCGTGTAGGCCTGTTTGGTCTGGACAAGTGGCACAACCCCGACCGGACGGTGGCCAGTCTGGAGGCCGCCCTCAATAGGATTTTGGGCTAGGCTGAGGCCAGCATGTTTTCCAAGGTTTCGATGAGTTCAAGTGGACTGAAGGGTTTGATCAGGTAGCCATCCGCGCCGGCATCCTTCCCAGCCTGTTTGTCGGCAACCTGCCCTCGCGCGGTCAATAAGATCACCCGAATCTGGCTGAGTTGAGGATCGGACTTGATGCGTTTGCAGACCTGCAGACCATCAAGTTCGCCCGGCATCATGATGTCCAACAGCACAAGATCAGGATGGAATTCGCGGACGATGCGCAATCCCTCGGCGCCATCGGGCGCTTCGCGAATGTCATAGTCTTCGAACTCCAGCGTCATGCGGATCAACTTGCGGATGTCGGGCTGGTCTTCGGTGATCAAGATGCGTTTCATGGTGACATCTCCTTGAGCGCTCAAGCCGTCTTCTGGCGACGGCGGGCCATCAACAGCGCAAGATCGGCTGCATATCGCTGCGCCTGCGCAGCGTCCATGGCCGCGTCCTCGGCGTGATATGGAGCCCCGGTCGGCAAATCAATCAGGAAATTGCGCAAGCCGTCTTCCTCGTCTTCACGGAGTTGTCCTCCGTGCAGACTCAAAATGCGCTGGCAGAGGTGAAAGCCAATCAAATCTTTCGCGTTGGGCGGAGGCGGGGCTTTTACCGTCTCCGCTTTGCCTTGAGCTGGCTGCTCAGCATTGGGGTCGGCCAGCAAGGTGGCATCACTGGCCCGGGCCGGCCACATGCCGCTGTTCTTGAATACGATGAGGATGCGCGGACCCATCTGCCGGAGTTCAATGTCAAGCGTCCCGCCATTCGGTACCGCCTTGATGGCAGCCCAAAGGCTTTCATTGATCACCCTGGCCAACCAATAGTGGCTGGAATACACGACCGGTAGGTCCACATCGACGACCCGATTGATGAGGCGAACCGTGAGCTTTTTGCTGATCGCCTGAGCTTCCTGCCTGAGCCAGCACTCGTTGAGCAAGGGCCAGATTTCCAGCCGGTCATGCGCCAGAAGGTCTTCGCTTTCCCAGATCGAGGCAAGATCAACCAGACGGTTCACCGTATCGGCCACGACGGAGACGGACTCCATGGCCTTTTTGAAGCCCTCAGGATTGTCCCCTTCCATCGCGCTCTTCATGGCGCTGGAGAAGCGCCCCAACGGTTGGGCAAGATCTGTCCGGATCACGGTCATGAGATTTTGCATGGCCAGCGTCTCGCCATACGCTGGCGGTGCCTTCAGATAGACCCACGCCTCCCCTGCTGCCATGCCTGGACCAACCTGAGCCACCAGCAACTGACGACTCCCGTTCTGGGGCTCGAACTCGAGTTGCAGATGTCGGTCGAGTTTGCCCGAAGCGATCACCGCCACGGCACGCGCCAAAGGAGAATCGGGCAAGGTGTCCCCTTCCTTGAGCCCGGCAAAGGTCTGTGCAAGCTGATTGGAATAGAGGATCTTTCCGTCGGCGTTGGCCCATACAAGTCCATCGGCGACTCGCTCCAGTAGACCTTGCATGATGGGGTTCATGTGACTCCCCCTTTCCAATCGCGGCTGAATCAACGCTCCTGAGTCATTGATATCACTTTTTGCAGATGTGTGCCTGTATCCTCCATCGCACTATGTGATTTGTGCCCGATATGCGTCGGTGACAACACGCAGCCAGAGGGTCACTTCCGTGCCCTTGTTCAATTCGCTTCGTAACTCGACCTCGCCACCGAGGAGACTCATGATTTCCTTGACCAGTGACATCCCCAAGCCTGTGCCTGGAATGTTGCCGGAAGGATCGGCCCGGTAAAAGCGCTCGCACACCCGAGCCAACTGCTCGTGGGTCATGCCAATGCCCTGATCTGTGACCCGAATGCCGATTTGCGGCCCCATATCCAAGCCGCGCTCCACGACGTCCAGCCGGATGACACCCCCCTTGGGCGAATATTTGTAGGCGTTCGACAAGATGTTCGTCAAAGCCCGAACGAGGTGATCCTCGTCTGCGAACACTTGGGGTAGTCCGTCTTCGAACTGCACTTCGACCCGTCGATTGTCCCCAGGAAACAGGAAGGAGTTGACGGCTCTCTCAATGATCGCCCCCAAACCCATGGGGCGAATGTGCAGGTCTTTCCCGGCACGTGCCTCGATTCGAGCCAGATCGAGCAGCTCGGTCACCATGCTGACCAGCAGTTGCGACTGACGATGGATGGTTTCATAGATGTCCTGACGTCGCTCCTCGGAGAACTTCCGCTTCAGCAGCAACTCCGTGAAGCCGTGGACGCTGACCATGGGCGTTCGCAGTTCATGTGCGGCAGTCGACAGAAACTCACTTTTCATGTGGTCGACTTCCATCTCGCGGGTGATGTCGCGCATGTAAACCGCACGCCCGATATAGCGCCCCATGGCGTCGAACATGTCTTTGACTGACCTCTGCAAAATCGATGGTTTGGGCAACACCAGTTCAAGCCGGTCGCTTTCGCCTGATGCGGCTACCGCGGCAATGGGGGCTGGCCTGTGCTCAGGGGCGCACAGGCTGGCGAGAATGGCGTCGAAGTCGGCTTCTGTGACCCCATCGAGACGCTCACGGGTCAGGCCTGTCATCGCGTAAAAGGCGGGATTGCCGTATGAGCGTATGCCCTCCGAGTTGAAAACGATGAATCCGTCCGGAGAGAGCTTGAACAGCGAGTCAAACTCAGTCATGAACTGCCGCACCCGAAGTTCGTCTCTCTTACGATCGATGAAGTGGGAAACCTGCAAACAGACGTTGTCCAAGAAGACGAGCAATTCGCGATCTGGCGGATCGGTTCGAGGGCCGACAAACTCAAGCAAGTAGGTCACCCGATCGCCTGAGAGCACAGGCAAGACCAAGCTGCTTTGCAAGCCTTCCTTGTCAGCTACGGCGCCTCTGTGCCGATCTGACACACGCTGCAGATCATGCACAAAACGGGTCTTCTTTTGCTCCCAGACCTGTCCCAGCCAGTCCTCTCCCTTACTGAGAAGGGCACGTTCGCTGGCGGCAATGAATCCTGCGTATCGCACCTCGTTCGACGACCAGATGGCCGCATGTCGCAAATGGGTATCGCCAACCCATCGCTTGGTTTTCACTTCCCACGCCACCGCGATCGGCCACGAAAGGTAGTTGGCCAACAGCTTGAGCAGACCCGGCAGCAACGTTCCGATTTCGCATGCATCGGACAGCAACTGGAGAACATCATGATGAAGTTGCAACCGCACCTCCGTGCGACGTTTGACCGTGACGTCCCGCTCAATGGCCATATAGCATTCGATTTGGCCGCAGGCATCTCGCAAAGGCTTCGCCTCGATGCTGGCCCAGTAAGTGGCCCCGTCTTTGCGTCGATTCAAAACCTCGGCGGCAAAGGGCAAGCCTTGGTCAATCTGATCTTTCATGTAGGCCGCGGTAGAGGGGTCGGTTTCCGCGGTTTGCAAGATGTCGCCAGGGTTCTTCCCCCGCAACTCATCCAAGGTATAGCCCGTGAGTCGGGTGTAGCTTGCGTTGACCCATTCGACTCTGGCCTGAGCATCGGTCACCACCAAAGCGCTATCAAGGCTCTGAGCCACTCGGGCCATTTTGCTCAAGGCGTGAACCTGCTCAGTCAAGGACTGAACCTGTTGAGCCAGCACCTCAATTGACTGCTCTGACGACTGGGTCGCAGATTCATTGCCAACAGGAATGACTGCCGTTTCCATGAGGCCTCCTCTCCCACTGTGGGGACGATTGGCGCCTCTTCATTTTAGAAAGTCACCCATGCTGGATACACCGCCGAGGACGAAATCCGCCACAACGTCACACCAAGGCTGAATATGTAAGGTTTGCCTTACAGGCCCCAGCCCAACACTAGCCGCCCACGCCCACCCCAGAATGCCCCCTCAAGCCGGGGTGATTGCCCCCACCTGAGGGGCAACCCCCTTCTCCTCTTTCTGGGGTGACGTGGTATTTTTCCTCACCCTATCGATGCCCCCATCGGGCGCCCCCTGGAGGAAATGACCATGCCCCGAGTGTTTCAGGCCAAGTCCCTTGTGCTTCTGGCTGGCCTTGTCCTGTCGATGTCAGCCCACGCCGTTGTCCAGGCCGGTGCTCAATTGCCCCTGAAGTCGATCGATGGTCAGGTGTTCAAGTCTGGCGACCAGAAACGGGTGAAATTCCGTGTCGCCACGCCGGAAGACCCAGCGGATGCCGACACCCCCATTGGCCGCTTGGCGGGCTGCACGATTGAAGGCGACTCGGCCTACAACCCGCGAACTGGGCGGCTGTACGTGAAGCGCCCTGTGCTGACTTGCGCACCCGACACCAAGGTTGGCGCGGCTTTTCTGGGCGGCAGCATCAACGGCCAACTCAGTGAGGCCGGGCTGGAGGGCATCCCGCTGGAATGCCCCAAGCCGAAGGAATGCACCGTTGGCGCGCTGAAAAAGAACAGCGAGGCCGCCTTCACGGTGACGGAAACAATGGGCGGCGGCGACTAAGCCGTTCGCTTGCGAGCCAGCGTCACCGCCTCGTCGATGCTCAATACCGTCAGGGTGACGCCCGGCAAATGCGCCCTCTGGAGCACCGTGTAAGCCTTGCTTTTCAGGCGCGCCACGATCAGGTGCTGACCTGATCGCAGCAGTTGCTGACTGAGTTCTCTCAGGGCCTCTATGCACGAACCATCCAGGTCGGGGCTTTCTTCCAGACTCAGGACCACCGCCTTGGCCGCAGGGCCGTGCTGAGCCAGCGTGCGCTGCAGCAGCACCATCAGCCGCTCGGCGTTCCAGAAGAACATGGGGGCCTCGGGGCGTACCACCAGGATGTCGGGATCGACTTTGGCATGCGGGTACAGCTCCAGGTCAATGAAGTCGTGGCTGTCTTTCAGGCGGCCTAACACGGCAATTCGAGCTTCAGTCAGGCTCTTCAAGGTCAGGAACAGGCTGATGCCGATGGACAGCAACAAGCCATCCAGCACGCCCAGAACCAATACGGCCAGCACCGCAGCGCAAACCAGCAGTCGGTCGCGCTGCCACACGAAGTATGGCGCCAGGGTCTCCCACCTCAGGGTGTGGCTGACCGCCCAGATGACCACGGCCGCCAACACGGGCACGGGGGTACTGGCGACCCAGGGCAAAAACAATGCAACCAGTATGCCGACCGCAGCCGCAGCCATGAGCCCGGCCCAGCGGGTGCGTGCACCCGCTGCTTCGTTGGCAGCGCTGGCTGAATAGCCGGCCCCAACGGGCATGCCTTGCAGCAGGCCACTGAGCACATTGGCCACCCCCAGAGCGAGCAGATCTCGGTCGGGGCGAACCGGGTCACCATGCCTGAGCGCCAGACTGCGGATGGAGCTGTAGGACTCGGCGTACAAGATCAGAACCATGGCAAACGCCAGTTCGCCCACACGCAACCACTGTCCCCAATCAAGTACCGGTACTCTGAGAGAGACATGGTCGAACGCGATGGTACCCACCGCAGGCACGCCATATAACGACAAAGGCGCCCATTCCTGGGCTGCGATGCCAGCAGCCATGACCACCAGGCCGGCGGGCACCCAGCGCAAATGCCGTGACAGGGCAAACAGCGCGGTCAGGGCCAGAACGCCAACCAGGAAGCTGGGGCCATGCCATTGGCCGCTGGCAGCCGCGATTTGAGACAAGACCGACATCGGATCGCTGCCCACCGTGTGCACCGACAACAGGCCTGGCATCTGGCGAATGATGATGAGCAAGGCCAGGCCAAAGGTGTAGCCCTTGACCACCGGCTTGGCCACGAAAGCAGATGCAGCCCCCAGGCGGGCGACAGCGCCAAGCAGAAACAACCCGCCAGCGACACCGACCAGACCAGCTGATAACGACACCCGCCAGTCGAGATGGCCGATCGACATGGAGCCCACCGCTGCCGCCAGCAGTGCCGCCGACGAAGACGTAGCCGACACGATGGCAAAACGGCTGCAGCCGAGTAAGCCATAGGCCAGCAAACCGACGAACAGGGCCACGATGCCCGCCTGGGGCGGCATATTGCCCAAGCCGGCGTAAGCCACGGCCTCAGGTAGCAGCAAACCGGCGAGCGAGAGCCCCGCCAACACATCTTTGCCGGTTGGGCGCCCCAGCGCAAGGTCAGGCCAGCGAGGCATCAACTCAAACCCAAAGGCGCACGCATCAGGCCTCGCCCTGCATCAGCGAGTCGAGCGTGAGGTCATAGGCCTGGCCAAATGTTTTCAGGAAGTACTCCACCTCGGGCGTCATGTGCTGCTCGATCTTGCCTTTGACCTGCTGCTCGGCCTGTTCGAACTCGCGGTTGCCATAGCGCAGCTCAGCTCGGCACTTGAGCCAGGCCGCCAGCCGGTCGGCCGACTTGACCAGACGCGCCTCGTGTTCGGGCCACTGGTGGTGGTCAATCAAACCCGAAAGAGCCGGCCGCAAGGCTTGCGGCAACAACGCCACCATTTCCTGACTGACTTCGTCTTCCAGATGGGCGGTGGCGTGGCGCATGGCCGGCGAATACTTCACGGGGGTGGGCAGGTCACCGGTGATGGCCTCAGACGCATCATGAAACAGGGCCTTGGTCGCCACTGCCTGCGGGTCTACAGCCTGCCCCAGCACATCGCGACTGATCACAGCCAGGGCATGCGCCAACACCGCGACTTCCCAACTGTGCTGGGCCACGTCTTCTTCCACGGCGTTGCGCATCAGCCCCCAGCGTTTGATGAAACGCAAGCGCGAGAGGTGTGCGTAGAAAGGACTGTGCGCAAAATCTTGAGAAGGCATGGAGAAAACGGGACTTGTGCTTTATCTTGAACAGACCGACATCTTCGCGCAATTCCCCCCTCCCCGATGCCATTCGCCATGTTTGAAGACCTGGGCAAATACCTGTTGATCGCCTTTGCGGTGTTTTTTGGTGTGCTGGCATGGCGCGCCTGGCAGATCCGGCAGGCGAGTCCCGAATGGCCTCATGTGGAAGGCGAGATGCTCTCCACGCGCGTCTTTGCGCAAAACGAAACCGGTGGCGATCGGGGCGTGTCCACCCACGAGTGGTACACCGAGGTGCACTACCGCTACATCGTCGATGGGCAGACCTACACCGGCAACCGACTGCGTGCATTCGGACTGCATCATTTTTCACGGGATCAGGCCGAGGCCGAACTCGCCCCGTTTCAGGTTGGCAGTCGCGTGAAGGTGTACTACAACCCCAACAAGCCATCCGAGAGTGTCTTGATTCCGGGCTGAGCCAGCCATCAAAAGCGGCAGCGTCCGAGGGCAACTTGCATACCCTACAGGGTATATGTATACTCCCCACCGTATCCAAGATTGAGGGATGTGACATGGCACACAAGCTCGCGGCACTCACCGCCGCCTTATTGATTGCTCAAACCAGCTGGGCCCAAGCCGCCCAGAATGGCGTTGCATCGCTGGCCGTTCCCACCTTGACGCTGGCCTCAGCCCAGGCTGGGGGTTCAGTGCAATTCGACGGCGTGATTGAGGCGCTGCGGCAAAGCACCGTGGCAGCACAGGTGCCGGGCAACATCCTGGAGCGTCTGGTCAAGGCGGGTGACACGGTCAAGGCGGGTCAAGCCCTGTTCCGCATTGACAACCGCGATACCCAAGCGGCACTCGACATGCGCCAGGCCGAGGTCGCTCAAGCCCAGGCTCAACTGGAAAACGCTCGACTTCAGTGGGAACGCAGCCAATCGCTGCGAGCCCAAGGCTTCATCAGTGCCGCGGCGCTGGATGCCGCCCAAGCTCAGTGGAAAACCGCCCAGGCTGGCGTCGCGGCTGCCCAAGCGGGGCGCAGTCAGGCGGCATTGGCCAAGAGCTACACCCAGGTGTCTGCGCCCTTTGACGGCGTGGTGCTGGCAACCCTGGCCGACGTGGGCGATCTGGCCGGCCCCGGCCGCCCTGTGCTGAGCCTGTATTCGCCGCAGGCCATGCGGGTGGTGGTGCAAGTGCCGGCCTCGCAGTCTGAGGCGCTCAAGCGTGCCACAGAGGTCGCAGTCGATACCCCCCAAGGTGTGCTGACGCCCAGCAAGGTCACCCCCCTGCCCGGCACCGACCCCGTGTCTCAAACCGTGGAATGGCGCCTGGACCTGCCCAAGCAGGCCGCCAGCCTTCTGCCAGGACAAACCGTGCGGGTGCGCTGGGGTGGGGTTGCCTCTGGCAGCGCTTCGATTGGGCAACCTCTGACCGTACCCGCCTCCGCGGTGATGCGCCGCGGTGAGTTGAGCGCCGTTTACGTGGTGCGCGATGGCCGCTTCGTACTGCAGGCCGTGCGCACGGGCCCCTCATCGGGCAACGCCCCCGTGTCGATCTGGTCCGGCGTCAAAGCCGGTGACCGTGTTGCAACCGATGCCGTGAGGGCGGGTCTGGCTGGTGCCACCCCGCAAGCGCAATGAATCAGTTGGGTGTATCCGGGCGCCTGGCCCGCGCTTTCCAGGACAACGCCTTGACACCGCTGCTGGCCATCGTGGCCATGCTGCTGGGTCTGTTTGCCGTGCTGGTTACCCCGCGTGAGGAAGAGCCGCAGATCAACGTGACCATGGCCAATGTGCTGATCCCCTTCCCCGGGGCCTCCAGCACCGACGTGCAGAACATGATTGCGCGCCCGGCCGAACAAGTGCTTTCGCAAATCGCAGACATCGAGCACACCTACTCGGTGGCCCGTCCTGGTGTGGCCGTGCTGACTGTGCAATTCAAGGTGGGGGTGCCTCGCACCGACGCTCTGGTTCGCCTGTATGACGTGCTGAATGCGAATCAGGATTGGCTGCCTCGCAACCTGGGTGCCTTGCCCCCCATCGTCAAGCCCAAAGGCATTGACGACGTGCCCGTGCTGGGCGTGACACTGTGGTCCAAAGACAGCCAATCGGCGCTGGAATTGGAGCGCGTGGCCCGTAGTCTGGAAATGGAAATCAAGCGTGTGCCGGGCACCCGCGAAGTGCAGACCATTGGCGGCCCCGGGCAAGCGGTGCAGGTTTCTCTTGACCCCACCCGCCTGCGTGAGCGTGGCGTCGATGTGCAATCGCTGATGCAGATCGTGGGTGCAGCAAATCTGGGCATGCCCTCGGGCAGTGTCTTGCAGGCAGACGGCAAAGGCCACCAGATGCTCTCGGTGGAGACCGGCGAATTCCTTCGCAGCGCAGACGATGTGGGCGAGCTGATTGTGGGCATTCACAACGGCAAGCCGATTTACCTGCGCGAAGTGGCCCGTGTGGAGGCTGGCGCCCAGCAGCCTCAACGCCATGTGTGGTTCACCCAAGGTGCCGCAGATGCCGCTGCAGGCAACACGACCGCCGTTCCTGCCGGTCAAACTTACCCGGCCGTGACCCTGACAGTGACCAAGAAGCCCGGCCAGAATGCGGTCGATGTGGCCCGCGCCGCACGCGCCCGGTTGGACGAATTGCGCAACACCGTGCTGCCCGCGAACGTGGAGATGACCATCACCCGCGATTACGGCGAAACCGCTGCCGAGAAGGCCAACAAGCTGATCCAGAAGCTGGCTTTTGCCACCGGCTCGGTGATTTTGCTGGTGGGCTTGGCCTTGGGCCGCCGTGAAGCCGTGATCGTGGGCGCTGCCGTGATCCTCACGCTGACTGCCACCTTGTTTGCTTCGTGGGCCTGGGGCTTCACGCTCAACCGGGTGTCGCTGTTTGCCTTGATTTTCTCGATCGGGATTTTGGTGGACGACGCCATCGTGGTGGTGGAAAACATTCACCGCCACCAGCAACTGCACCCGGGCATGCCTCTGCGCGACATCATTCCTGCAGCAGTGGACGAAGTGGGTGGCCCGACCATCCTGGCCACGCTGACCGTGATCGCCGCGTTGCTGCCCATGGCTTTCGTGAGCGGCCTGATGGGCCCCTACATGAGCCCCATCCCGATCAACTCCAGCCTGGGCATGGCCATTTCCTTGGCCATTGCCTTCACGGTCACCCCCTGGCTGGCGCTCAAGCTGATGAAGTCGCACCCTGCCGATGCCACCCATGGCGACTCGGCAGATGGGCATGGCACCGGCGGCAAGCTGTCTCGCGTGTTCCACGCCATCTTGATGCCCCTGCTGACCCAGCGCCGCAAGCGCTGGATCATGGGCTTGAGCATCATTGCCGCCTTGATGGGCTCGGTCGGTTTGGCGACTGTGCCCTCGACTTGGGCTGGCGTGGTCATGAAAATGCTGCCCTTCGACAACAAGAGCGAGTTCCAGGTGGTGGTGGAAATGCCTGCCGGTACCCCCTTGGAGGACACCGAAGCCGCCTTGCATGACATGGGCGCCTTCCTGGCCAAGCAGCCTGAGGTCCTGAATCTGCAAGGCTATGCCGGCACTGCCTCGCCCATTACGTTCAATGGCTTGGTGCGCCAGTACTACCTGCGAGCAGACGCAGAGCAAGGTGACCTGCAAGTCAACCTCGTCGACAAGCACCACCGCAAGGACAAGAGCCACGCCATTGCGCAACGCCTGCGTCCTGAGCTGGAAGTGATCGCGGCACGCCACGGCGCGCGCATCAAGGTGGTGGAAGTGCCACCTGGCCCGCCAGTGATGTCTCCGCTGGTGGCCGAGGTGTATGGCCCCGATGAAGCCGGCCGCCAGCAATTGGCCCGCCGCGTGGCCCAGGCCTTTGACGACACGGCCGACATCGTGGCCATCGACACCACGCTGAAGGAAGATGCCCCCCGCACCTTCCTGCGCGTCCGCCGCCAACGTGCCGAGTCATTAGGCATTCCTGTGGCTTCGGTAGCCCAAACGGTTCAGGCAGCCCTGTCGGGGGCCGATGCCGCCTACCTGCACGACGAGCAATCAAAGATCCCGGTACCGGTTCGCCTGCAACTGCCCCGAGAGTCGCAAATTGGTCTGGATGCTGTGCTGGCCCTGCCGCTGCGTGCCGCCAGCGGCAAGCTCGTGCCCCTGTCTGAACTGGTCACCATCGAAAAGGGCATCATCGACAAGCCCTTGTTCACCAAAGACCTGCAGCCTGTCAGCTATGTGTTTGGCGACATGGCCGGCAAACTCGACTCGCCGCTGTATGGCCTGTTCGACATCCGCAAACAGCTCGACAACGCCACCTTGCCTGGCACGGGCAAGCTGGAGGAATACTGGATCAAGCAGCCCAGCGACCCATATCGCGCCTACGCCATCAAGTG
The DNA here is from genome assembly GCF_036273115.1 of Aquabacterium sp. Lineage (GTDB taxonomy): Bacteria > Pseudomonadota > Gammaproteobacteria > Burkholderiales > Burkholderiaceae_C > Aquabacterium. The sequence goes on along the minus strand of NZ_DASUIN010000009.1, from coordinate 18,038 downwards.
GGATGGCGAATGGCAGATCACCTACGAAACCTTCCGCGACATGGGTGCGGCCTACGGCGTGGGCCTGATCCTGATCTACCTGCTGGTGGTGGCGCAGTTCAAGTCGTACCGCACGCCCTTGATCATCATGGCACCCATTCCACTGACCATCATCGGCGTCATGCCCGGCCATGCTCTGCTGGGGGCCCAGTTCACGGCCACATCGATGATCGGCATGATCGCCCTGGCCGGCATCATCGTGCGCAACTCCATCCTGCTGGTGGACTTCATTGAACTGCAAGTGGCCCAAGGCGTGGAGTTCAAGCAAGCCGTGGTTCAGTCGGCCGCTGTACGTGCGCAACCCATTGCGCTGACTGGCATTGCCGCCATGGTGGGCGCCTTCTTCATCCTTGACGACCCCATCTTCAACGGCCTGGCTGTGTCGCTCATCTTCGGCATTGCCGTCTCGACCCTGTTGACCTTGGTCGTCATTCCTGTTCTGTACTTTGCGGCTTACCGCCGCCAACACGATGCTGCGGCATCGGCCCATTGAACCCACACAAGGAGTACCTCATGACCACCGAACGCTACATCCGCATCATCGCCGGCCTGTTCATCATGATTTCGCTGGCCCTGGGCGTGGAGGGCTCGCCCCTGTTCGTCTCGAAATGGGCGCTGGCTTTCACCGCCTTTGTCGGGGCCAATCTGTTCCAGTTCGGCTTCACCAATTTCTGCCCGCTGGCCATCATTTTGCGCAAGCTCGGCGTACAGGACGCAGCGGCCTGCAGTCGCTGAAATGCCTCTCGGGCCGCGCTTGACCCGAAGATTTCTTGCGCCGCCTCAAGAAACAAGGCGGCCAGCTTGCCCCAAACCTTGTCGGGAGTTGCACAATGAAGTCTTTACCAACGCCCCCGCTGAATCCGGACGACTGCAAGATGGCCGCCCTTGACGACGAAAAAAGCCGAACCGATATCCTGAACCGACTCAAACGGGCCGAGGGCCAGCTTCGGGGCATACAGCGCATGATCGAGGAGGGAGAAGCCTGCCTGGACATTGCCACGCAAATGGCCGCCGTACGCAAGGCCCTGGACAGCACCTATGTGCGCATGACCATGTGCTTCATGGAGCAGCAGATCCAGGCCCGCGTTCAAGCTGAAGCGCCACAAGCCGCTCCCGTCGGAGAACTGATGCACGACATCGAAACCCTGCTGGGCAAGATTCGCTGAATCAGCATCCCGACTCAAGGTCTTGAAAAATGGCGCCACGCTTGCAAAAGCTGGCGCCATTTCAGTATTAACCCTCAAACACTTCTTCTCGCCCAGGCGCATCATTTCAATATACCCATACCCGTATAGGTAAAGGAGCAATGATGGCTGAGATCGTGATTCTCGGTGCAGGCATCGGTGGCTTGCCCATGGCTTTCGAGATGAAAGAAAACGCTCGCCCTGGCGACCGTGTCACCGTCATCTCCAACACCCCCACTTTCCACTTTGTTCCGTCCAACCCCTGGGTGGCGGTCGACTGGCGAGACCGCGAAGAAATCGAACTGCCCATCGCCCCCATTCTGGAAAAGAAGGGGGTGGACTTCATCGCCGTGGGCGCCAAACGCGTTCACCCCGAACGCAATGTGGTCGAACTGATGGACGGTCGTGAGGTGCCGTACGACTTTCTGGTCATCGCCACCGGCCCCAAGCTGGCGTTCGACGAGATCGAGGGCTTAGGCCCGAACGGCCATACCCAGTCTGTGTGCCACGTGGACCACGCCGAGCATGCCAAGCAAGCCTGGATGGAGTTCGTGAAAGATCCCGGGCCGGTGGTGGTGGGCGCCGTGCAAGGCGCCTCGTGCTTCGGCCCCGCCTACGAGTTCGCCATGATCATGGAAACCGACCTGCGCAAGCGCAAGATTCGCGACAAGGTTCCCATGACCTATGTGACCTCAGAGCCTTACATCGGGCACCTGGGCCTCAATGGGGTGGGCGACTCGAAGGGTTTGATGGAATCGATCTTCCGAGACAAGTCGATTCGCTGGATCTGCAATGCGAAGGTCACCAAAGTCGAACAGGGCGTGATGCACGTGACCGAGCACGACGAAGACGGCAAACCCAAGAAGGAACACACCCTGCCCTTCAAGTACTCGATGATGCTGCCAGCCTTCAAAGGCGTGGATGCGATCTTCGGCATTGACGGCCTGGTCAACCCGCGCGGCTTCGTGTTGATTGACGAACACCAGCGCAACCCCAAATTCCCCAACATCTTTGCGGTAGGCGTGTGTGTGGCCATTGCCCCCACCGAGCCCACGCCGGTGCCCACAGGCGTCCCCAAGACCGGCTACATGATCGAATCCATGGTCACCGCCACGGCACACAACATTCGTGCGGTGCTCGACGGCCAACCGCCGAAGGAAAAAGCCACCTGGAACGCCGTGTGCCTGGCCGACTTTGGCGACCGCGGTGCGGCGTTTGTCGCCCTGCCCCAGATTCCCCCACGCAATGTGAACTGGTTTGGCGAGGGCTACTGGGTGCACCTGGCCAAGATCGCATTCGAAAAGTACTTCCTGCGCAAGATGAAGAAAGGCACGTCTGAGCCCATCTACGAAAAAATCGTCATGCAGGCCATGGGCATCATGAAGCTCAAAGACAAATGACGAGATGACGGAAATGAAACGGGGGGCACGAAGCCCCCCATTTCTTTGGCCTGTACAGCGCCTGACGCTGCACAGGCGCAAGACGCCAGCCTTACTTGGTCTTGCAGGTCGACAGGCCGAACGGCAGGTAAGCCGGGCACCAGCCCAACGAGCCCGTAGCCAGTGGCACCACACCAATCCAACCCCAAACGCCCACGGTGCCGGTTGCTGCCAAGCCAATCAACACCAGACCCGCGGCAATGCGCGCAATGCGGTCCAAACCACCAACGTTCGCTTTCATTTTGAGTTTCCTTTCTCAGACAAACCAGACAAGGCGTCCCATGCGTGCTGCGCACTCATGAAAACGCGCCCTTCGAACGACCTGTCGAGCTGACAGGCCTTGAGCCGATCCATCACCGGCCCTTTGATCTCAGCCAAATACAAATGCTTGCCCTGCTCACGCAGGTTGTCGCTCAACTCCAGCAAGGTCTGCATCGCAGAGTGGTCAATGTGATTGACAGCGGAGAGCAGCAACACAATGTGATCGATGCCATCGCGGGCGTGCACCAACTCGCAAAATCGGGCCTCCACGCGTTGAATGTTGGTGAAGTCCAGGCTTTCGTCAACCCGCACCATCAACACCCCATCCAGTTGTTCGACATCGTGGCGTTGAACATTGCGGAAATGCGCGGTACCCGGCAGGCGCCCCACCTCGGCCATGTGCGGCTGGCTGTGGCGCCAGATCATGGCCCCTAGTGACCAGGCCATGCCTAGCAAAATGCCGGCGTCGAATCCCACCATCAGCACGCCCAGCGCCGTGGCCACGAATGCCCAGGCGTCGGCCCTGTCGTAGGCCCAAGCAGCTCGCAGGCCCTTGATGTCAACCAACCCGACCACGGCTGTGATGATGACCGCAGCCAAGGCGGCCTTGGGAAGGTAAGCAATCCAGGGCAGGAAACACCACAGCAATACGGCCAGGAACAAGGAGGTGATCACCCCAGCCAAAGGGCTACGCGCCCCAGCGGCTTCGTTCACCACCGAGCGCGACAAGCCACCTGACACCGCCATGCCACCCAAGATGGCGCTTCCCACATTGGCCAGGCCCAAACCCAACAACTCGCGGTCCGCATCCACCCGTTGGCCATGGCGCAATGCAAAAGTCTGGGCCACCGACATGCTGCTGACAAAACTGACGAGGCTGATCAACACGACGGGCATCAGCAACCCCCAAAAATCCAAGCCTGCCCCAGCGCCCTGCCCTAAGGCCTCCAAGGCGGCACCAAAGTCAAGCGACACGGCCCCCACACGGGCCACGCGGTAAGCGGGGTTCTGCACCAGCACATGGCCCAGCCAGGATGCGGCAATCAGGACAAACAAGGGCCACAAGCGGGTGGCCACTTGAACCGGGGCAGATGGCCACCGCCGCGCTCGCGCCAAGGCCTCAACCACACGGGGGCCCAACCACAGCAGCATCAGCGCAGCCAAGCCCACCCACAGGTCGCCTGTCTCAAAGACAGCATCCGCACCTGCCGCCTGGGCTGCATCGGCATGCACCGTCACGGTACGCAGCATGTCAGGCAATGTCTGCCCCAGGGTTCGCCAACCCAGGATGGGCGCCAGTTGCCCCAACAGAATCAGCACCGCCGAGGCCACCGTGAACCCCTGCACCACGGGTCGGCTCAAGAGTTGCGACAGAAAGCCCATGCGCAACCAGCCCATGCCCAGCATCAACAAGCCCGAACCCAATGCCAGCAGCGCCGACAAGGCCACGTAAGCAGTCGAACCTGGGGCAGCCAAGGGCGTCAACGCCTGGTACACCATCAAAGACGTGATGGCCGCTGGCCCCACCGACAAACTGGCGCTGCTGCCAAACACAGCATAGGCGATCAATGGCAACAAACTGGCCAGCAAGCCCGCTTGCGGCGGCAAACCGGCCAACAAGGCATAGGCCAGGCTTTGCGGCACCAGCATGATGGCCACCACCAGGCCGGCCGTCAGATCACCTGTGAACCAGTCTCTCCGCCATGCTCTCAGCCAGGGCGGCGGCAACTGCCACGGGGAGCCTGCCTGTAGCAAGACGCGCCCCGATGGACGACGCCGTTTCGTCATGCAGGCCGCCCAACGCGGCAACCCGTGGCCTGGAACAGCGCATTCGCGCGGCCACCGGCAGCACAGAAGGCCACGATGGGATGCGGCAAATCCGCGCACAGAGCGTGGTACTGCGACACCTGCTGAGGCGAAATCATCAAGCTGGCCACAGGGAAATGGACATAAGCCATGCCCGCGGCCTTGGCTGCCGCTTCAATTTGCGCACTGGTAGGCTGGCTGGGGCCGCCTTCGCCATCAGGGCGGTTGTTGATGATGCTGCGGTAGCCCTGCTGGGCCAGCAGCGCCACATCGGGCACCGAAATCTGGCCGCACACAGTGAACTCAGGGCAAAGCTGGGTGGTACGAACGCTCAAGGTCATGGCTTTCTCCAAACTCGGTTCCAGATATCGGTTTCCATCAACAGGCGCGGCCATTCATGGCCGCCCCGCAAATTCGGCTGTGCAGCACCTGCATCACCGCAGCCGCGTCTTCGCTGACCAGACGGTAGTAGATGTGCTTGCCTTCCCGGCGCGTGTCAACCAGGCCCTCCTGGCGCAACACACCCAATTGCTGCGAAAGTGTGGGCTGACGTATGCCCAGATCGCGCTCCAACTCACTGACGCAGAACTCACCCTGGGCCAGTCGACAGAGCAAGACCAGTCGATCGGTATGGGCCAACACTTTCAGCAGGGCACAGGCTTTTTGGGCCGACGCCTGCAGCGCTTCCAGATCGGGAGCCGGCAGCCCCACTCGATCGCAAGGCTCATCAAGTTCAGTCACTTTCATGTTTTTTATTATGTTGACAGATATATTGTTTGTCAATAAAGTGAAGTCATGAACTCCAGTACCCCACTCGTTCAGTCTTTCTTTGACCCAGCCACCGGTACCTACACCCACGTCGTGTACGACGAACCGGGCGGTCACGCAGCGGTCGTCGATCCAGTGCTCGACTTCGATCAAAAAAGCGGCCGCACCAGCCACCTGCACGCTGACGAAGTCATCGCGTTTGTCCGCAGCCACCAACTGCAGGTGGATTGGATTCTGGAAACACATGCGCACGCCGACCACCTCTCGGCTGCCCCCTACCTTCAGCAAACGCTGGGTGGGCGCATTGCCATCGGTGCAGCGATTGCGCGCGTGCAATCGGTGTTCAAAGGCTTGTTCCACCTGGAACCCGAATTTGCCACCGACGGTTCGCAGTTCGACCACCTGTTCAACGACGGTGAAGCCTTTGCTATTGGCCGCCTGACCGCCACCGCCTGGCACGTGCCAGGCCACACCCCAGCCGACATGGCCTTTGTGGTCGGCGATGCGGTCTTCGTGGGCGACACCCTGTTCATGCCCGACGTGGGCAGTGCTCGCTGCGACTTCCCGGGTGGCGACGCGCATCAGCTGTATCGATCCATTCAGCGCATCCTGGCCTTGCCCGACAACACGCGCTTGTACCTGTGCCATGACTACCCACCCAACGGACGCGCCCCTCAGGGCGTGTGCACCGTGACTGATCAGAAGCAGCACAACATCCATGTGCACCAAGGCATCGGCGAAGACCAGTTCGTGGCCATGCGCCAGGCACGCGATGCCACCTTGGCCATGCCCCAGCTCATCCTGCCTTCGGTACAGGTCAACATTCGCGCCGGGCATTTGCCGCCAGCCGAGTCCGACGGGCGCCACTACCTGAAGCTGCCGATCAACGTGTTTTAAGGATCCCACCATGGCCGAACAAACCATCGTCGTCACCCTGGAGCAAAAACAGGACTACCAGTTCAATGTGCAGTTCGGGGGCAGCGTGCCGCCCCTGCATACCGATGAGCCCGCCCCTCTGGGGCAAGGCACGGGTCCTTCTCCGGTTCAGATGTTGGCAGCCGCAGTGGGCAACTGCCTGTCTGACTCGCTGCTGTTTGCGCTGCGCAAGTTCAAGCAGGCGCCAGAGCCGATCCGCACAGAAGTCCAAGCCGAGGTGGGGCGCAATGCCGAGGGCCGCGTCCGCGTGCTGAACATTCACGCCAAGCTGCACTTGGGTGTTCCGGCCAGCCAACTTGAACACCTGGACCGTGTGTTAAGCCAGTTCGAAGCATTCTGTACGGTCACACAAAGTGTCGGTCAAGGCATTCCAGTTCACACCCAGGTACTCGATTCGACCGGCACCATTGTCAAGGACTGACAGTCCACTTTGATCAGGCTCAGTTCTTGAACTGAGTCAGGCGTCTAAAATTATGTGCATGTCTTCCGCCATGCATGCCCCTCGTCGCCATGTGCGGCTGACCGCCTGGATCGGCCTGCTGGCGATGTGCCTGCAACTGTGGGCATCGGGCCTGAGTCACCAGCACATGCTGGAAAAGCAATTGCGCACCGTCTTGTACGGTGCCATTTGCTCCAGCCATGGCGGCTCATCCTCCGCTCCGGATTCCCCGCTCTCGCCACACACCTCGCAAAGCCATTGCGCCATCTGCGCATTGAGCGGGGCCATGCCACTGGCCCCGTCACACAGCCTGGCCTACTTGCGGTTACCCCAGGCACGCGAATCACACTCGTTCCAACTGGCACTGGCCGAACCCCATTCGCCTGACCAACGCCATGCGCCGCCGCGTGCGCCGCCTTCCCTGAGCTGACAAGCTTCTTCTTCGTTACCCCCTGCCTTGCGGCCATCGCCTTGATGCGTGCCGCGAGGCAAGTCTTGTCTGCACTCAGAAGGTTTTCCCATGTCGACTCTGCCTCGTCAGACCGCGCTGTCGCTGTCTGTTGCCGCTGCATTTCCGTTCGCGTTCGCGCTTCAACCCACCTTGGCTTTCGGCCAGGCCCAAGACACCCTGGAGCCCGTGGTCGTGACCGCCCCCGCAATGGAAACTCCCATGCTGACCCGTGTCAACACACGGACCGCACAACAGCCCCTACCTGCCAATGATGGCGCCAGCCTGCTCAAGTCGGTGCCCGGCATGAGCGTGATCCGCAAAGGCGGCACCGATGGCGATTTGGTGTTCCGTGGCCAAGCGGGCTCTCGCGTGAATGTTCTGATTGATGGCGAGCAGATCATGGGCGGCTGCGGCATGCGCATGGACCCACCGACCGCCTACGTCTTTCCCGATGCTTACGATCGGGTCAGCCTCATCAAAGGCCCGCAAACCGTTCTGTACGGCCCTGGCAACTCCGCTGCCACCGTGTTGTTCGAACGTGTGCCAACTCGGTATGAAGCAGCTGGCACCAGCCTGAAGGCAGCATTGACCACCGCGGGATTCGGACGCACAGACGCGCAGATCGATGCCCGCGCCGGCACACCCAAAGCCTATGTGCAAGCCATTGCCACCGACGCCCGCTCGGACGATTACCGCGACGGCCACGGCACTCGCGTGCACTCGGCCTTTGCCCGCAGCAGCTTGACCGGCCTGGTGGGCTGGACACCCGACGAGGACACACGCCTGGAAGCCAGTGCCATTGAAAGCCGTGGGCATGCGGCCTATGCGGACCGCAGCATGGACGGCAGCCGCTTTGACCGCCGCAACGCGGGATTGAAATTCGAGAAGAGCCGCATCGGCACGGTGCTGCGCAAGATCGAAGCGCAGGCGTACTACAACTACATCGATCACGTCATGGACAACGACAGCCTGCGCACCCCACCGATGAACTCGGCCATGCGCATGGCCTCCAACCCCGACCGAAAGACCACAGGGGGACGCCTGGCTTTCACACTCGTTCCGGATGATCAGCACCAGGTGATCATCGGTCTTGACCGACAGGACAACCAGCACACCGTTCGAGCCAGCGGCATGGGCGGCGAGCTGGTGACGTCCTACGCCAGCAAGCCCCGAATGGAAGATGCTCGCTTTGACAACCTCGGCCTGTTCGCCGAAGTCACCCACGTGGTCAATGACGACCGACGCCTGGTGTTTGGCCTGCGCCACGACCGTTGGCACGCAAGAGACCAGCGTGCCACCCTCAGCAGCGGGATGATGAGCCTGGGGGCCAACCCCACCGTGGGCGCACAGCGCATGGAAATGTTGCCCGGCGGGTTCGCGCGCCTCGAACAGGACTTCGGAGCCGACACCCAAGTCCATCTCGGACTGGGCCACACTGAGCGCGCTCCCGACTACTGGGAACTGATCAGCAAGGAAAGCGCAAACAGCACCAGCGCCTTTGCCAGCGTGGCACCGGAACGCACCACACAGATCGATGTGGGGTTGACCCACCGCCAGGGCCCGCTGCAAGCCTTCACTTCGGCGTATTACAACCAGATCAGCGACTACGTTCTGATTCAGACCGGGGTACTCAAGCCTACCGGCATGGGCATGGCCACCCGCAGCACCACCATTGCGCGCAGCATTGATGCGCGCACCTTCGGACTGGAAGGGGGAGTGCAGTACGCGCTCACCCCCCAGTGGATGAGCCAAGCCAGCCTCGCCTATGTGAACGGCCAGAACACCACCGATGACCGAGCCCTGGGGCAAATGACGCCACTTGAGACTCGCTGGGCACTGGACTGGGACAACCGCACCTGGTCGGCAGGCGCCCTGCTGCGCCTGGTCGCGGGCCAGCACCGCTACGCGGTGGGCCAAGGCAACATCGTGGGCCAGGACCTGGGCTCGACTGCGGGCTTCGGCGTTGTGTCCGTTCACGGTGGCTACCGTTGGAGCAAAACGCTGACCTTGACCGCCGGCATCGACAACCTGTTTGACAAGGTCTATGCCGAGGCCATCAGCCGAGGGGGCGCAGCCGTATCCGGCTATGACCAGACCACGCGTGTGAACGAACCCGGTCGCCTGTGGTGGCTGAAGCTGCAACTGGCGCTGAACTGATCTCGGCTGCCCGAGACGGCATGGACTTGACGCAGGCTCAATGCTGGCAGCTGCCAATGGCAGACAATGGGGGCATTGCATTTTGCCCAGCAGCTCGCGCCTGCGTTCTTGTTCATGCCTGCCCACTCGACCACCGATCGCGATCAGATCACCCGGACCAGCGCCCTGCCGCCTGACGACAGCCTGCGGGAGTTGCTGCACAACGAAGTGCATGCACGCCCCCCGGCACGCATTCGTCTGCCTGCCCTGGTGGTGTATGTGGCGGTACTGAACGAGGGGGTGAGCCGTGAAATGGAGTGGGAGCACCTCAAGCGGCTTCCTGGCCAGGAAGGTCTGACACTGGACCAGCTCTCAGGCAATTTTCAGCGCCTGCGCTTTGCCAACCACACACTGAAGTGGGAGCGACATACTGAGTTCACGCGTTACTCGGTCGTTCAAGCCCTGCCCGAGAAGGCCCTGCAAGGTTGCAGCGACGAGGAGATGCTGCAATCACTGGTGGTGGACCCGCAATGGCTGGCCCAGATTCCAGGCAAAACCATCACGGCCATCATGCTGGCCATGGTGCATGGCGATGTGGATGACCCGAACGCCATGCGCAACATGGCAGCCCCCTGGGTAGAAGATCCGGCCATGCTCGCCTCCTTGCTGGGCATTCGGCGCTCATGCGCCATGACCGACTTCAGATTGCGCCCCAGCGGTTTCGAACGCATCGTGGTCATCTCGCCACCGAACACGTCTGAACTGCGCTCGGGTCGAACTTCACAACGTTTGCTGGAGTTGGAGACTTACCGTCTGATGGCCTTGCGCGGGCTGCCCGTGGCCAAAGAACTCGGATCCATGCTCGGGCAGGCCGAGACCCAATTGGCCGAGATCACGGCCCAGATGGAAAACACCGAGGCGTCGGATCAGGAGCTGCTCAAGCAGCTGATCGGGCTGGCAGCGCGAGTGGAGCGCGCCACCGCCATGCACATGTACCGTTTCTCGGCTACCGAGGCGTACTACAACCTGGTCGAGCAGCGCATCACGCAGTTGCGTGAAACCCCGATTCCCGGCACCCAGACCATTGGCGAATTCATGCAACGCCGGGTGGCCCCCGCCATGACCACGGTGCAAGCCACGGCACGGCGCCTGGGCTCCCTGTCACAACGGATCGAACGCGCCAGTGCCTTGCTGCGTACCCGGGTCGACATTGCCACCGAAACGCAAAACCAGATGCTGCTGGAAAAGCTGACCAAAGGCCAGGCCCTGCAACTGCGCTTGCAGACCACGGTGGAAGGCCTGTCGATCGCGGCGATCTCCTACTACGTGGTCAGCCTCATCTTGTACGTTGGCAAGGCGGGCAAGGCAGCCGGCCTGCCCATCAACCCCGAGATTCTGGCCGGCGCACTGATTCCAGTGGTCCTGCTGGGCATCTGGTGGGGCACCCAGCGCATCCACAAGATCCTGCAGGAGCACTGACCTCGGTCGGTACCTTGACGGTCAATCCCAACGCCAGGCCCAGATCAGGTCCACGGCGTTATCCACGCCGGTCTGTGCACGCAAGGTGAAGCGCTGGGCCAAGCGGTAGATCAGCTGCCAGTTGCCGCTGGTCGCGTTGAGGTTACGTTCGTAACCCAGGTACCAGTACTTCGACAGCTGCTTGCCCACGTTGACCACGGTGTCTCGCACCGTGCCATCGGACTGGTGCAGCGACAGTTCGTCAATGCCCAGGGTGCTCATCAGGTTGTCGGTGGTCGATGGCCCTTCGCCAGACAGCAAAGCCACAGCTGCGCTTTGCAGCAGGCCAATGTCGGCGCCTCCGAGGCCGCTGGGGCCTCGACCCAGAATCAACCAGGACAGCTTGTCGGTTTCAGACATGGCTGGGTCTGAGTACAGGCTGACACGTGGATCCATTGCGGTACCAGCGATCTTCACCCCCACCTTCACATCGCTGGAGGCAGCCATGGGCGACTGCCGGCGCATGGCCAGAATGTCCAGGCGTGGGTTTTCGATGGCCCCATTGAACACGATGGCGCCTCGCTCAATGTCGAGCTTCTGACCATAAGCGGCATAAGTGCCGTTCACCGCCTTGACCGTGCCTTGCAGGCTGGGCCGGTTGTTCGGGCTGGTGAACTTGAGCTTGCCAGTCAAGTCGGTGTCGAGCCCGCGCCCGCGCAGGTGAAGTTTCTCGCCCAGGTCAATGTCCACGTCGGCCAGCAATTTGCGCTTGCCTGCCGCTCCGCTACCTGAGCTGCCCTCTTCTTGCTGCGTCTGCCCTGGGCCGTTGATCACGTTGACGTCATCGCCCACCGTCGGCGCATCGGAACGGGTGAAGTCGAACAAGCCCTCGTCGACCTTGACCTTGCCTTGCAATTGAATGTCTTCCTCGCGCAATACGGCATGAGCCTGCCCGCTGATCAGGATGCGACGGTCAAGGCGCTGCAGGAGAGCAAAGCGGTCGGCCAGCACGTCCAGCGTCGCTTCTGGCGCCGTGCCCAGACTGGCTTGGCCTGTGGCGCGGACCATGCCACCCTGCTGCCCACTGCGAGCGGTCAGCTCGGTCAGCGTGGCACGATCGCCCTGCAATTCGAGTTGCAAGCGACCATCGCTGAGGTTCACCCCCATCAACGCATGCGCCAGACGCAGATCCTGCCCCTGTATCAGCCCTCGGTACTGGGGAGCCCCCACGGTGCCACTTAACTCGGCTCGACCATGCAACTGCCCCGACAAGCGCCAGCCAGCAGGCACCCAAGCCGCCCACGGGCGCAGGCTACCAATTTGCAGGTCGATGTCGCCACTCAGGGGATCGCTTGCCGACGGCAACTCAGCAGCCCGCGCCACACGAACGGTTTGCCGCCCAGACAAACGCCCCAGCACACGCCCTTCGAACAACTGGGTCAAAGTCCAAACCCCATCAGCCGCGTCCAGATTCACCGAAGCGGTATCCACCCCCAGCTTTTGCTGCGAGTTACCTTCGATGCTGGGTTCCGACAAGGTCAGGTCCCCCGATAGCTTGCGAACCTGGGCCTGCACATGCCAAGGCTGCACCGCGTTGTGGAACAGCCTGATTTCACCGCCCAGCATCAAGTCCCCGCCCCAGCCAGCCTGAGGTTGCCATTGCTTCAAGATAGCGGGCAGGTTCAGGGGCTCAAGCTGCAGCGAGGCTTTGATCTGACCAGGCCCAGCGCTGCCGTCTGACAGCCAATCCAGTTCCTTGATGCTGACGGCCGCCCCCATGACTGTGACGGCCACCGGACTGACGGTGACCTGATCCGTTTCAATTGAATGCCGCCAGACCAGATCGAAAGGTTGCGCTCGCAGCCACACCCTTCTGCTGTCTTGCGCCGATTGCCAGTTCAATGACTGCACCCGGCCGCGCCAGCCGCCGACAGTATTGCCGGCCCCCTGCAAGCCGCCTTGCAGCGACATCACGACGACCATCGGCTCCAGCAGCTTCTTGCCGGCACCTGCAGCGGCACCGGCGCCCGAACCCGCGCTGCTCACAGGTTTGCCCTGCAAACTCAAAGTAGAGCGATGATCTCGGCCTGTGCCTTGCAAGTCCCAGGTGGCCTGATCCAGTTGCAGGTGTGGCAACTTCAAACCCGCCAATTGAGCTTGCAAGTGCAAAGGTGCATCCCAGCGCAGGGTCTGCATGTCCCACGAGGCTCTGCCATCGGCCAATTCAGACAGCGACTGGCCATCGATTTGCCACTGAACCTGACGCGCCAGCAATTGCCCCTGCGTCGCCAGGCTGGGCCACTGCCCGTCGATATTGAACTCGCCCTCCACCTGGCCAGACAGCGCCTTGACGCCCCAGACCGACGCCAGATGCTGCAAAGCCTTCAATGCTGGCGCCTGGACATTCACATGCCAATGCTGCTCCCCGCGCGTTCGGGGCAAGCCATCGGCGCCCATCTGCCAGGGCAACTGGCCCTGCGCACGAACGCGATTGCCCGCAGCCAGGGCATCGAGGTCCAGTGCCGCGACCGCTTGCTTGCCAGAAGCCTGCCAGCTCAGAGAACCCTCCAAAGGCGTGCCCGCAAGCAAACTGGGGTCTAGCCGCAAATCAGCCTTGCCTCGCCAATTGGACGCCAAGTCGAGATTCAACACACCGTCGAGTCGATTGGCACCGGTCAGGGCTGCCGGCCAAGGCAGCCAGACTTGCGGATCAAACCGCTCTACCTTCAATTGCGACTGGGTTTGCCACCCCCACCGGGCACTGCCTTGCGCCGGCGGCGAGTACTGCCCTTTTCCCTTCAAGGAGGCCCGTGCGCCTTCCGCCTGCAGTGTGAGGTCATCAACCTGAACCTGCCCCTGCCGCCATTGACCACGCAAAGTCGCGGCCACGGTTTTCTCTGCCGCCGGACGACCGGACACCACCGATGGCGGGGTGTAACGCCCCGACAAATCGGCGGTGACGGACCAAAGGGCCTGCAACCAGTCCTTCGCCCCCTGGGGACGGCGATCGGGTTCAGTCTCCACCTGCCCAGACAGGACCAGAGCTGGCGCCTGTGCGTGCATGGCTCGCAGATTCACCGCTTGCAAACCGACGTTGACACGATTGGGCAGGCGCGACAAACGAAGATCCCAACTGCCGTTCACCGACAACTGGCCGTCCTGAGCCCCTACGGTGGTGGCCTGCAGTTGCAACTGACCGGCCTCCACCAGCGCCTGCAGCGAAGCAGCATGCAAGGCATCGGGCAGGCTGGCCTTTGCAATCAGCTGACGCACCGGCAGGCGTGCAGCGGTCCACTCACCCGGCAGCCCGTTGCGCAGGTCAGCACGCGCATGCAAGGCCTGCCCCTGGGTATCCCAGTCGACAGAGCCTGTCAAAGCCGAGCGGGGCAAAGTGTCCAACAAGGCGGCCAGATCAAATTGCTTCGCTTTCACATGCAAGGCTGGCAGCATCCACGGCGCCCACATCCGAAGGCGTGCTGTGCCTTGCAAGGACTGCGCTTGCTTTTGCGCCCCAACCGACACTTGTGTGTTGACGGTCAGGTCAGTCAACGGCCCGGTCGCCTGGATATCGGCCTTCACCGGCAAGGCCGGTGACGATGGCGCCGAATCGTAGGCATACACCCCCTGGGCCTGGAGTTGCAACTCGCCTTGCAAGCGCCCCAAGGTCTTCACATGGCCGTGTCCCTGCAACCGCCAAGGCCCATAGGCCACGGTGCGAATGTCGGCGCGGTGGTGCGTCTGCTTCATTTCCAGACGGCCATCCAGCTGCGTCAAGGCATACGGCCCCCACAGGCTGCTTTCGCCGCGCTGGGCTTGAACCCGCTCCACCACCACAGACAAGGGCAAGCGCAAATCGTAGGGATCGGTGGTGGGCTCTGGCATGGGGTTGGGCACCCACTTGATCTGAACCAGGCGTGCAGACAAGGCCTGGGCGTGCACGCCAAACCGCCATGCGGCGGCAGGGTCAGGGTAAATCGTGAGCCCCTTCCAGGCCGTGTCATCCAGGCTCAACAACGAACCACGCGGCAGGTCAATTTCAACGCGTTGCGCACTGAAGTCGCCCAGCAATGCCCCTTTGCCCCCCACCACCCTGATCCCAGGCAAGTGTGGCAGCAGGAACTGGGTCACGGTTTCACTGTGCAGCAGCCCCCAGATCAAAGCGGGCACCACCAGCATCAGCACGATCAACACTGCCAAAGTGCCGCGCACCAGCCATTTGAGGCCGCGCACCCACCAGTGGATTCGAGGTTGAGCCTGGGTGTCGCTCACAGGCTGATCCCCACACTGAAGTGCACACGCAGTTGCTGCACGTCACGGCCATAGGCCACATCCAGCTTCAGTGGCCCCACGGGGCTACGCCAGCGCAAGCCGGCCCCGTAGCCGAGCTTGATGTGCAGGTCAGACGGATTGGCGGCGGCGTCGCCAGCATCCACAAACACGGCCCCCCACAGGCTGGGCATCGACTTGAGCAATGGGTGCGCCACCTCTACGCTACTTGTCAGCAAGGAGCGCCCGCCCACCACAATCCCATTGCTGGGCACACCCAGAGAGCGATAGGCATAGCCGCGAACGGATTCATCCCCCCCGGCGCGGAACAGCAAGGTGTCTGGCACACTGACCGAATCACGGGCAATGACCTGCCCCCATTCGCCACGAGCCGACAGATACCAGTTCCATGGCAATGGCAGGTAACCGGTCAAGCGCGCATAGCCTCGACCAAAATAGCCCGAAGACTCCAGCGTGGAAAAGGTATGCCCCGCCGTGGCCGACACCGTGGTGGTGGTGCCCACGGTCGGCAAAATCTGGCTGTCGACGTTGCGGAAGATCCACTGCGCGGTGCCCGCCAAGGATGAGGCCTGCGACACAGTCACGCCTTCCTCTGATGTGACCTTGGCACGCTGGAACTCGAGGTAGTCGGTTCGCTCCATGCGGTCGCCTTCGCGCAATCGGCCCACCCGCAAACGTTGGCTGGTCGTCAGTGCGTTGTCATCGTCAATCTGAAACGACAGTTGCCCAGAGATCAGGCCGCGGCGACGTCCAGGCCACGGGTGCGAGGTCAAGTCCAACTGCACATTCGAATCATCTCGACCGACCTGCAACTTCGACTTGGCTTGCCAGTCGGCATCAAACGGCTGCCGGTGCAGGTGCTCCAGCGTCATGCGAGGACCGGTGTCACTCGAAATACCCACGCCCACCGATGCCTGCTGCAGCGGCATCTCATGCACCTGCACGACCACCGGCACGGCAGCCGCATTGGTCGGGTCGACCTCGGTGGTCACGAACACGTTGTCGAACAGGTTGATTTTCTGGATGCGGTCTTGCAGGTCGACGAGCTGCGCTTCCTGATAAGGCGCCCCCCGGCTGAAAGGGGCCAGATTGGTGATGGCAGAAGCGGGCTGGCGCTTCAAGCCCTCGACACGAATGTTCCCGTAGAAAAATGCGGGGCCACTGTCGGCCACCAGGAACAGGCTGGCGGTGCGCGCCTCGGCGTCGACCGTCACCGATGTACCCGACCACGATGCCACGGGGTAGCCTTCGGCGCGCAATCGCGCCAGGGTGGCGTTCTTGGCGGCGGACCACTCCGCCTGTTTGAAAACCTGCCCCTCTTGCAGACCAAAACCAGCAAGCAGCGATTCGGTCAACTCTTGGGCCCGCTTTTCACCATTGGACAAGCGTGCATCGAGTTCGCCTTCGTAAATGATCTGAACCTTGGAGACCCGCGTCTGTGGACCAGGGTCGACCTTCAAATTCACCACCATGGGCTGCCCGTCTTGCGCATCAGTGACGCGCACGGTGATCTGTGCACCGAAATACCCTTCCGCCTCCACCAGGGAGCGGGCTTGTTCGGGGGCAGACACCACCAGGCGACGCAACTCGACCAGGTTGATCTGATCGCCATCTGCCTGACCTTCGGCCTGAAACCGAGCCAGATCCAGATAGCTGCGCAACAGCTTGCGCAAGGCATCGGGTGCATCGATGTCCAGCCGCCACAAGGGTTGTGGCGCAGCCAGATCGGCCGGGTCAACTGCGCCTGCTGCACCGGCAGCAGGTGGTGGCGCCTCCACTGGCACGATCGCCGTCTGGTTTGACGCTGAAGGCGGTGCAGAGGCAGGATTGGCCGCCGACGACTGGGCCTGCGCATGAGCCCATCCGGGCGTCAGCACAGCGACACCGACGCACCATGGCGCCAGCCTCCGGCGGCGGAACCAATCGATCATTTGCTCAACAAGCGCATGGCCCCTTCCAGACCCTGAATGCTCAGCGGGAACATGCGCCCACCCAACAATTGCTGAATGATGGCAATGCTCTGGCGATACGACCACACGCCAGGCTGCTCAGGGTTGATCCACACGTGCTGCGGGAAGGCGTTGAGCAAACGTTGAATCCACTCGGCGCCCGGCTCCTCGTTGTTGTATTCGACGCTGCCATGGGCCTGCAGGATCTCGTAAGGGCTCATGGTGGCGTCGCCCACAAAGATCAACTTGTAGTCTTTGTTGTACTTGCGGATGATGTCCCAGGTGGGGATCTTCTCCGAGAAGCGCCGCATGTTGTTCTTCCACATGAAGTCGTAGACGCAGTTGTGGAAGTAGTAGAACTCAAGGTGCTTGAACTCGGACTTGGCGGCCGAGAACAACTCTTCAACGCGGTGGATGTGATCGTCCATCGACCCGCCCACATCCATCAACAGCAAGACCTTGACCGCATTGTGCCGCTCGGGCACCAGCTTGATATCAAGCATGCCTGCGTTAGCTGCAGTGCTGTGAATCGTGTCATCCAGGTCCAGCACCTCGGCCGCCCCTTGGCGAGCGAACTTGCGCAAGCGGCGCAAGGCCACCTTGATGTTGCGGGTGTCCAGCTCGATCGTGTCGTCGTAGTCCTTGAATTCGCGCTTGTCCCACACCTTGACGGCACTGCGGTGGCGCGAACGGTCTTGCCCAATGCGAATGCCCTCGGGGTTGTAGCCATAGGCGCCGAACGGCGAGGTGCCGCCGGTGCCGATCCACTTGTTGCCGCCCTCGTGCCGCTCCTTCTGCTCCTCGAAGCGCTTGCGCAGCGTGTCCATCAGCTCGTCCCAGCCCATCTTCTCGATGGCGGCCTTGTCCTCGGGCGAGAGTTCGATC
>NZ_DASUIN010000008.1:0-7783 GCF_036273115.1 Aquabacterium sp. | reverse complement strand
GGTAAACCACGCCAAAACCACCGGCTGCAAGCTTCTTGACGACCTGATAACCACCCACAACTGTGCCCGGAGGCAACGGGGCTGGCTTCGGCTTTGACATAATCGAGTTTTGTCTGGTGTCAAGTAACCATGTCAGTCTACAGTATGACCGGCTTTGCCAGTGCGGTTGCGTCGGTTCCCGACCACTTCGGTGAAAACACTGAGGATTCCGACTCATCCGCGGCGTCGCGCCGAGGCGCCAGTGGTGCCGTCGGGGCGGAAATTCGTTCCGTGAACAGCCGCTTTCTGGATCTGAGCTTCAAGGTTTCGGACGAATTCCGTTCCTTGGAGCCCGTTTTGCGTGAACTGCTTACCCAGTCGTTCAAGCGCGGCAAGATCGAGTTGCGCCTGCAACCCCAGCGCGCCAGCGATTCGGCCTGGCCTCAACCCCAGACCGATCAACTGCACACATTGGCTCGTTTGGAAGGGACAGTGCAAAACTGGCTGCCCAAGGCCGCGCCCCTGTCGGTTAACGAGGTACTGAACTGGTGTCGCGCCGCAGCGCCCGCCGCCAAGCTCGACGACGTGGCGGTCGAAGCCACCCGTCAAGCCATCGAGGCCTTGATTGAAGCCCGCAAACGTGAAGGCAAGCGCCTGGTGGGCATTCTCAATGAACGCATTGAAGGTCTGCGAGCCTTGGCTGAGCAAGCGGCCCCCTTGGTGCCTCAGGCCGTTCAGCGTCAGCAAGAGCGCTTCATTCAGAAGTTCCAGGAGGCCATGTCCGCAGCTGGTGGCTCGGTGACGGCCGAGGCCGCTCAAGAGCGGGCGTTGTCGGAGGCGGCTGCCTACGCCCTGCGCATCGACGTCGACGAAGAAGTGCAACGCTTGAAGGCACACCTTGATGAAATCAGCCGGTTGCTGAAAAAGGGTGGTGAGTGCGGCAAGCGTCTGGATTTCCTGATTCAGGAACTGCATCGGGAGGCCAACACCCTCGGGTCGAAGGCCGCTGCGCTGGAGCTCACGCAAATTTCGGTCGAGATGAAGGTGCTGATCGAGCAGATGCGCGAGCAGGTTCAGAACATCGAATGAAAGCCGATAACGTGTCTAATCAACCCATGGTGGCAGATATGGATTACCCCGGTAATTTGTTCGTCGTTTCGGCGCCCAGTGGCACAGGCAAGTCCAGCCTGGTCAAAGCGTTGCTGGAATTGGACTCGCGCCTGCAGGTGTCGGTGTCTCACACCACCCGCAAGCCGCGTGGGCAGGAGCAGCACGGCCGCGAGTATTGGTTCACCTCGAAAGAAGACTTCCAGGCCATGATCGATCGTGGCGACTTTTTCGAGCACGCTGAAGTGCACGGCAATCATTACGGCACCTCGCGCCATGCCATCGAAGACCGCATCAAGCATGGCGAAGACGTGGTGTTGGAAATCGACTGGCAGGGTGCGCTGCAAATCAAGAAGATCTTTCCCAACGCGATCCTGATCTTCATCTTGCCGCCCAGCTATGAAGAGCTGCTGCAGCGCCTGAACCGCCGTGGCGAAGATTCCGCCGAAGTGATCGAGTTGCGCATGGCCAACGCCAAGATCGAAGTGGAGCAAGCGCAATACTTCGATTTCGTGGTGATCAATGCCCTGTTCGAATCAGCTTTATTCGATTTAAAAGCCATTGTTCACTCACAGCGGTTAAAATACTCTGCTCAGCGCCGGAACAAGTCCACCGTGTTTCGTGCTTTGAATTTGGTCTAAGTCATTGATTTGATTTGACTTTTTGAACCTTTTTGCTCTTGTTGGAGACCAGCTATGGCCCGCATCACCGTTGAAGATTGCCTGCAAAAGATCCCGAACCGCTTCCAATTGGTGTTGGCTGCCACCTACCGTGCTCGCATGTTGAGCCAAGGTCACACCCCCAAGATCGAATCGCGCAACAAGCCCAGCGTGACCGCTCTGCGTGAAATCGCCGCCGGTCAGGTTGGCCTGGAAATGCTGCGCAAGGTTCCGACCTGATCGCGGTTTTCCCCGCCAATCTTCCAGAGCGGCCCGCTTCGTGCGGGCCGTTCTTATTTCTGTTCCTATTTGATCGATTGTTTTTCCGTTGATCTTGTGTGCTTCAGGCGGCGGCGATCCGCGCTAAAGTAATTCCATGACCCAGGCTACCGACGCTGCGGCTGCATCCTTTGCCGCGCTGACACACAAACTTGATTACCTCGACGAGGCCGACATCCGCCGCGTTCGCGAGGCCTATCGTTTCGCCGACGAAGCCCATCTGGGCCAGTTTCGAGCCAGCGGCGAGCCCTACATCACGCACCCGATCGCGGTGGCAGGCCTGTGTGCTGACTGGAAACTCGATGCCCAGGCCATCATGGCAGCGCTCATGCACGACGCCATGGAAGACTGTGGTGTCACCAAGCTTGAGTTGATTGAGCGTTTTGGCGCACCCACCGCTGAAATCGTCGACGGCTTGACCAAACTCGACAAGCTGCACTTCTCCACCAAAGAGGAGTCTCAGGCCGAGTCATTCCGCAAGATGCTGCTGGCCATGGCGCGCGATGTGCGCGTCATTCTGATCAAGCTGGCTGATCGACTGCACAACATGCGCACCATGGATGCCATGGCGCCGCCCAAGCGCGCCCGCATCGCGCGCGAAACGCTCGATATCTACGTCCCCATTGCGCACCGGTTGGGTTTGAATCAGACCTATCGCGAGCTGCAGGAGTTGTCGTTTCAGTACATCAACCCCTGGCGTCACGCGGTGTTGTCGAAGGCGGTCAAACGTACACGAGGCAACCGTCGGGATCTTGTGGATCGCATTCGCCGTGAGGTTGAGCAGGCCTTTTCAGAAGCCGGCATGGTGGTGGAGGTCTACGGTCGCGAAAAGACCATTTTTTCGATTTATCACAAGATGATCGAAAAGAACCTGACCTTTGCGCAGGTCAGTGACATCTTCGGCTTCCGCATCGTGGCCCGTGAGTTGCTCGACTGTTATCGGGCTCTGGGTGTTTTGCACCAGCTCTACAAGCCGCTGCCAGGCCGTTTCAAAGACTACATCGCCATTCCGAAAGCCAATGGCTACCAGTCTTTGCACACCACCCTGGTCAACCCGGTGGGTACTGCGGTCGAGTTTCAGATTCGTTCCCAGGCCATGCACGCTGTGGCAGAGAAGGGCATCGCGGCGCACTGGATGTACAAGACCGCTGAGGGGGCCGATCCCGATGCCTCGCCTCAACAAGCTGCTGTGTGGCTGCAGTCCCTGATCGACATTCAGCACGAAACCCGCGATTCAGCAGAGTTCCTGGAGCACCTGAAGATCGACCTGTTCCCTGAGTCGGTTTACGTGTTCACGCCGAAGTCGCGCATTCTGGCGCTGCCCAGAGGGGCTACGCCGGTCGACTTTGCCTACGCCATTCACAGTGACGTGGGCGACCGATGCGTGGCTGCGAAGATCAATGGCGAAGCCGCGGCCCTGCGCACCGAATTGCGCAGTGGCGACGTGGTCGAAGTCATCACCGCCCCCAGTGCTCGCCCCAATCCGGCCTGGCTGAACTTTGTTCGAACTGGCCGAGCCCGTTCCAAGATTCGCCATTACCTCAAGAACATGGAGGCCGAGGAGTCGCTGGAGTTGGGCGAGAAGCTGCTCAGTCAGGCCCTTCGCGCCGAAGGCTTGACCATGCCGCCGGGCGACGAGGAAAGCGAAGGCGACATCGGCGCCTTGTGGCAGGCCCTGATTCGCTGGGGCGGCAACCGCACCAAGCACGATTTGCTCATCGACATCGGTTTGGGCCGCAAGATTGGCACCATGGTGGCCAAGCGTTTGGCTCAGTTCATGGCCGAATCAGGTGAACGCCCTGACGCCTTGACCTTGACCTTGGGTCGCTTTGCCAACCTGGAGTCACCTGCTCACGGCACCGTGGTGATCGACGGCTCGGAAGGGGCCACGGTTCAACTGGCCACCTGTTGCTGCCCGGTGCCGGGTGACCCCATTGCCGGGTACCTTGGGCGTGGTGAAGGCCTGGTGGTTCACACCCAGACCTGTGGCGTCGGCAAGCGCCTCTTTGAGCGCGACAGCGAGCGCTGGATTGATGTCGCCTGGGCGGAAGAGCCCACTCGTCAGTTTGAAACCGTGTTGGCGGTGTTGGTGGCCAACGGCAAGGGTGTATTGGCGCAGGTGGCGTCCAGCATCAGCAGTGCTGAAACCGACATCACCCACATTGAAATGGGCAACGAGCGCTTGGGCGAAACCGCTGAACTGCGTCTGACCGTGGCTGTGCGAGACACCGATCACCTCAGCGATGTCATTCGCACACTCAAGCGCTGCCCGGTGGTGCTCAAGGTCGAGCGCGTCTGCCCTTGATTTGAGCATGGCCAGCGGGAGAGGCAAGGCTGCCTGCTCCCGGTCGATTCAATGTTGCGTCGGGCGTGGTGGGTAGCTCACTTTGATGATTTCCAAGCGCTCCAGTCCCCCTGGGGTCATGAGTTGCACCTCATCCCCCTCGCGTGACTTCAGCAGCGCACGGGCAATCGGAGAAACCCAACTCACTTCCCCTTTGAGGTTGTCGGTCTCATCAATGCCTTTGATCGTGATCGTCTTCTCGTCGCCTTGTAGATTGCAGTAGGTCACCGTGGCGCCGAAGAACACTTGGTCGTTGCCATGGTGCAGTGACGGATCGGCAATTTCAGCAATATCCAGGCGCTTGGTCAGAAAGCGAATTCGGCGGTCGATCTCGCGCAAGCGCTTCTTGCCATACAGATAGTCGCCGTTTTCCGAGCGGTCGCCATTCGAGGCGGCCCAGGACACGATGTCCACGATTTTGGGTCGCTCGATGTCAATCAGATTGAGCAATTCAGTCCGAAGGCGGTGGTAGCCCTCGGGGGTGATGTAGTTCTTGGTGCCGGCCGGCAGCGGAGGGAGCGACAGGTCGTCTTCGTCGTCTCCCGAGTCCGATTCTCTGGTGAAAGCTTTGCTCATGACGTTCGATTGTGCGCAATGCGCGAATTGTTCACGACGGAAACAGGGCTATGAGCCCTTCAGTTGACACAAAAAGCTCCGAATTCGCAAAAATGAAATGCAGAAACCAATCTTCCGTGCATGCCATTGCGACTCTGCTTGGAGGCCAGTCATGTCACAAGTGATTCCATTGGGGCCCGCCGCCCGCATGTTGACAACCCGAGAGGCCGCCACGCGGCTCGGGGTGTCTCTTCGTACCGTCCAATTGTGGGTTGAGGCCGATATTTTGCCTGCCGCGCGCACGCCTGGCGGACACAGACGCATTCCCTACAATGCGGTTGAGGCCTTGGCCCTGAGCACGGGCTTGGGCGGAGATACGCCGCCGAGCAAAGCGGCCATTTTGCGCAAGGGGCGCCTGGCTACCCACGCAGATGACATGGAGCGCGTCGAGGAGCCGCCCAGAGGTCGCGCTCTGGGCATTTTGCTGGTGGCAGACGATCAGCACTGGCAGGAGCAGTGCGCTGCGGCCTTGTCGGTCTATGGACCTGCAGTTGAACTTCGAACCGCAGAGACGGGCTACCTGGCGCTTTTGCAGATTGGTCAGAAGGCCCCTGATGTGGTCATCACCCACCTGGAGCTACCCGGCCTGGACGGCATTGCCATGCTGCGGACCTTGGAGCGCTGCGAGTCGTTGACCAATCTACGTGTGTTGGTCTTGACGGATTTGACCGACAGTGAGCTCATGCGCAAGGGCGGTTTACCCAGTTGCGCCGAAGTCGTCCGGCAACCGGTGTCGGCGGAGGCAATTGCCCTGCGAGTTGGCAGGTTTCTAGTAGGGCAGCGCGCCTCACGTTGAGGATTGCGGAGAGAATCTCCCACCATGCGCCCAACCAAGATCCTCGTTGTTGAAGACCAACCGGAAATCCGTCATTTGATCCGTGTCACCCTGGCATGCGGAGACTATGAGGTCTACGAGGCTGAGGATGGTCCGACCGGGCTGAACCAGGTTCGCGCACTCATGCCTGACCTGGTCTTGCTGGACGTGATGATGCCCGGCGGTTTGTCCGGGTTTGAGGTGTGTGAACAAATCAAGGCCGATGCTGCATTGGCTGACGTCAAGGTCATGATGCTCACCGCCCTGGGCGCAGTCGGAGACGTCGATCATGCTCGCGACTCCGGTGCCGACGCCTACTGGGTCAAGCCTTTCAGTCCGGCTGAACTGCTCGACCAGATCGAGGCATTGCTGCCCCCGCGCATGCTGACCCGATCGCAGTGACGGTCGTGTAACATCCCGCGTCGGATGCCGGGCACCTCAGGGTGCTGGCGTGGTCCATCCTCATACGGCGCGAGGTGTAT
The DNA here is from genome assembly GCF_036273115.1 of Aquabacterium sp. Lineage (GTDB taxonomy): Bacteria > Pseudomonadota > Gammaproteobacteria > Burkholderiales > Burkholderiaceae_C > Aquabacterium. The sequence goes on along the minus strand of NZ_DASUIN010000008.1, from coordinate 1,504 downwards.
GAAGTCGTTTACGCTTTCCAAAGTCCCAGGGTTCCTGACCGTGCGTGCCGTGCTGGCCCAGCGCGGCGTAGACGCTGATGCACTGTTGCACCGATCCGGGTTCGACCTCTCGGTTGCGCGTCACCACGACCTGACCTATCTGTGCGACTTGTTCTCCAAAGTGTGGTCACAGGCAGTCAAGGAAACCGGCGACACCAGCATTGGCCTGACCAAGCCACTTCATCCGTTCCAGTCCTTTGGACTGGTGGCTCACCTGCTGATTTCCCAGCCTGATCTTCTGTCCGCCATGTCGGCTTTGGCTCGTGTCTCGGGGATGTTGTCGCCTACTTTTTCCATGGGGCTGCATCGAGAAAGCGGCATGTGCACGCTGACGGTCACGGCGCTGGCTGGAAAGCTGCCGGTGCCCATGCAGCGGTATGACGCTGTCATGACGACCTTGTTGGAAGGGGCTCGCTGGTTAACCGGGCGAGAGATTCACCCTAGAACCCTATTTCACCCCCACCCCACACCTGATAACCCTCAGCGTTGGGAGCAGGCTTTCGGTTGTCGAGTCGCGTTTGGTGCATCGTCATTTCGCGCGGTGTTTGATGACAAAGATCTGGCTCACCCCATACCCACCGCAGATGCCAGCATGGCTGCCTTGTGTGAGCGCATGTCTAACCAGTCTGCGCAGGAACAAACCGGGCACTTCACTGCCAAAGTGCGCCAGGTCCTGAGCAAGAACTTGGCGAAGGGCGATCCCCGCAGGGAGCATGTGGCCGAAGTCTTGTGCCTCAGCGAGCGGACCCTTCAACGTCGATTGAGCGAAGAGGGGACCAACTTCGCCGAGTTGGTGGATAAATTGCGCCAGGAGTTGGCTGAACGACTGCTGACGCAAGGGCATCTCAGCACCACAGAAATTGCCTTTGAGTTGGGCTTTTCTGACCCCAGCAATTTCTACAGAGCTTGCAAGCGCTGGTTTGGACACTCGCCTAGCACCATGCGGCCCGGACTGTGAGCCCTGAGCAAGAACGAACCCCGCTACAGCAATGCAGCGGGGTTTGTCTTTGTGTAGGTGAATTTTGTGATGTAAAAACTGGAAACATCGGTGTCGAGTGAGGGTGTGTGGGTTGACACGGATGGGGTAAGGCATTAAGGGTTGTCATCACCCGGCATTTGGGTGGCGTTTCAGGCCAAAGGCTTGGCCTGCAAAGCCAATAAAAGTGGGGGCGAATGCGTGAAGATTCACTCACGCCGAGACGACACGGACCCGCCAACAAGAAAGGCCCGGTTGGATCAGGCGAGACAAGCAAACACGTTTCAATTATCTGGAGTTCACATGTTCAAGATTTCCGCTGTTGCGCTGGCCCTGTCCGCCGTTGCTTTCTCGGCTTCCGCCATGACCTCGATCGAAGACGCTGACCTGAGCCAAGTGACTGGCCAAGACGGCGTGACCATCGGTGGTGACCTGAACATCAACATCGGCGCCTTCACCTGGACCGACACCGACACCAACGGCGGTTCC
>NZ_DASUIN010000007.1:0-43735 GCF_036273115.1 Aquabacterium sp. | reverse complement strand
GTGGAGAGAGTCACGCTGCCCGGCACCTGGATCTGGGCCTGTCGTGCCCGCGCCTGCGCAGACGACACCACCCGCCACTCGACCTGGACGTTCACCGCAGGCGGCGCAGCCAGGACGGGACGGGCGCCCCAGAGGCTCAGGCTGCCCAGCAGCGCGCCGAGAAAGGGGAGGCCAAAGAGGGTGCGCTTTGCAGATCTCATGCCGACAGGTTAGCAAAAGCGCCCCACCTCGCCTCGCTGTCGTTGTGGTCAATGTGCACAACAGCACCGTTGCCTCGGGTTATTTCCATGGCTTGAAATCTTTCAGATGCGCGATGCTCAAGTCATGTCCTGCCAAGTCGATATGGCAAGAACCCTCCGCAGTTCAAGGAGGGACGGCATACACCCCTTTCAGACCGACTCTCGAGATGGAGGCTGACAACATGCAGCTCGAAGCCCTGTTCAAACAACCCCAGGCCCTGCCGGCCGTTCCCAAAATCGTTCACGAGCTGATTGACAGCTTCAACAGCGAAGACATCTCGATTGACGAGATCGCCAAGAAGATCGCGGCCGATCCGGTTCTGTCGGCTCGCCTGCTTCGCCTGGCCAACTCGGCCTACTATCACGTCTCCCGTACGGTGGGCACCGTCAACGATGCCATGACCATGCTGGGCTTCGTGACCGTGCGCACCCTGGTCATCAGCTCTGGACTGACCGGCGGCTACAAGTCCATGCCCGGTCTGGATCTGACCCAATTCTGGCGCTACGGTCTGCACACCGCTGCGGTGGCGGGCTGGTTGGCCAAGAAGGTCGGCATCAATGGCGATCAGGCCTTCACCGTGGGCCTGATGCACTGCATCGGTCAGCTGGTCATGCACGCCGGCATGCCCGAGCCCATGCTGCACCTCGACAAGCAGGCCAATCCGATGGATGCCCGTCGCCTCGACATGGAAACCGCTTCGTTCGGCTACAACTTTGCCACCGTGGGCGCCGAACTGGCTCGCCAATGGCGCTTCCCGCAGCCCTTTGTCGAGGCCATCAAGCACTTCCCCGCCCCGCTGGACGCCCAGCCGTTTGACCAGGTTGCGGCCGTCATCCACCTGGCCGCCTGGCGTGCCCGTGGTGAGCACAACAAGGCCACGCAGGAAGACCTGGAGGGCACCGTGCCCAGCGGCGTGTGCGCGAAACTCGGCCTGTCGCCCGACGTGCTGCTCAAGGAACTGCCTCCTCTGAGCGAACTGTGCGAAGGCATGGAGGCCATGCTGGGTTAAATTGCCAGCGGGTCCACATCGACCGCCCAGCGGATCAGTCCGCTGCGGCGGTTTTTTTGCGCCTCGTCCAGCCACAGCGCCTGAGCGGACTGCAGAAAGCGCTGCAGCGCCAAGCGGTTGGCAGACTCGATCATCATCTGCGCCCGCTCGACATTGGCCACCCGCTGAATGGGCGTGGGCACCGGCGGGTACAGCACGATGGCCTCACCGGCGAGGTCTTGTGTCAACTCGGCCGCCCGGTTCAGGAAGTGCTGGGCAGCCTCTTGCGTCTTGCCCTCGGCGCGCAGCATGGCCAGGCTGGCGTAGGGGGGCAGGCTGGCCATTTCACGCTCACGCAACTGCTGAGCGGCAAAGGCCGCATAGTCATAGCGGCGCAAGGCGGCATACAGGGGATGGGTAGGGTGCCAGGTCTGGATCCACATTTCACTGTGGCCGGCCACCTGGGCGTCGCGGCCGGCTCGGCCTGCGGCCTGCATCAGCAGCGCGAACTGGCGCTCGGCGGCACGGAAGTCGCTGGCAAACAAGGCCGCATCGGGGTTGACCGCTGCCACCAGGGTGATGCGACGGAAATCGTGCCCCTTGGCCACCATCTGAGTGCCCACCAGCACGTCGACCTCGCCGGCATGCACACTGGCCAGTTGCGCTTCCAGCGCGCCCTTGTGCTTGGTGACGTCGGCATCGATGCGCCCGATGCGGGCCTGCGGCAAGACCTCGGCCAACTGCTCTTCCAGGCGCTCGGTGCCGCGCCCCACCGGAGCGATGTCCTGGTTGCCACAGTCAGGGCAGGCCTGCGGCACCCGCTCGGTGAAACCGCAGTGGTGGCAGCGCAAGGTGCGGTCTACCTTGTGGAACACGCGCCAGGCGCTGCAATGCGGGCAGCCACTCTTCCAGCCGCAATCGCTGCAATGCAGCACCGGCGCGTAGCCGCGGCGATTGAGCAAAACCAGGCTTTGCTCGCCGCGCTCGATGCGCTGCGCGATGGCTTGCAGCAACTCTTCGGCCAAGGGCGGGGCACTGCGGCCGGGCAGGGGCTTGGGCACGCGGGTCAAATCGAGCACGCGCACCGTGGGCATGATGCCGTCGCCCACGCGGGCGGGCATGGCCAGGCGCACATAGCGCCCGGCCCCGCCTTCCGCGGTTGGCAAGGCGTTGTACCAGGACTCGAGACTGGGCGTGGCGGAACCGAGCACCACCGGCACCTTTTCCAGGCGCGCCCGGTACACCGCCAGATCGCGGGCGGAATAGCGCGCCCCGTCTTGCTGCTTGTAGCTCGGATCGTGCTCTTCGTCGACCACGATCAAACCCAACCGGGGCATGGACGCAAACACCGACAGGCGCGTACCCAGGACCAGATCGGCATGGCCGGTGTGGGCCATCAGCCAATTGCGCAGGCGCTGGGCGGGCGTCAGGCCGCTGTGCAAGGACACGATGCGCCGGCCGGCAAACCGTGCCGCCACCCGCTCTTCCAGTTGGGGCGTGAGGTTGATCTCGGGCACCATCATCAGCACCTGCTGGCCCGCATCGAGCGCGCGCTGGGCTTGGCGCAGGTACACCTCGGTCTTGCCGCTGCCGGTGCTGCCCCACAGCAGGAAGGGCTTGTCAGTCGGGCCAACCAAGGCCGCCAGGGCCTGGGCTTGCTGCTCGGTCAACTCGGGCAAGGCCTGTGCGCTCCCGCTGTCACGGGCGCACTCGCCATCCTCCTTGCCCACATCCTTGGCCACCGCCTTGTCCAGCCGCTTCAGGCGGCGCCCCCATTGGGTTTCGTCCAGTTGGCGCAATTCGGGCGGCAAGACCATCAAGGTCATTTCCCCCAGACTTCGCTGGTAGTAGCCAGCCGCAAACTGGATCAGCTGGCGCCAGGCGGCCGACAGGGGCGGCAAACCGTGAAGCACCTCGGCCACAGGTTTGAGCTGAGCATCGGCTAGCGCCTCGCTGGACGTGTCGCCATCGTCCCAGACCACGCCGGTCACGACGCGACGCCCCAGCGGCACCCGCACCACGGTACCGGCCGCCAAGGGCTCAGGGCACAGGTAATCAAGCGGCCCCAGCAAACCGCTGTGCTGCGGCGCTTCGACGACGACCCCCACCCGGCACGACGCCACCTGAGGCTGATGATCCGAATGGGAGGGGGGCACTGTCTTGTCTCCGAACTTCCTACAAGAATTGAAAAGCGAACGGCAAGTTGTTGATTTTATTAGGCTGAACCCTTATCCACGGAGCCTGTGGATAACTTTGTGGGAAAGCTTTGCACATGCGCGCTAAATGCTTGTCAGACCGTGATTTGCGCTAGATTGCCTCAAAGTGTGGCACCACACGAGTTTCTATATGAATCAAGCACTTAGCGCATGGTAGCGGACATTTGACCGCGCAACCCACTTCGCCCTGTTTTCGTGCGCTCGCTCGCCTTTTTATGGGGATAAGTGAAGAGCTCCTCGCAAAAACAAAGGGTTTTCCCGAGTTGCTCAATGTCTTACAAGGCTTGTCATCCGGTTGTGACGGATTTCACGCTTTTTACCCCCTTCCGGGTGCCCAGATGACAAGTCACGCCAAAAATCGGAATTCCGGCCAGTCCGTGACTGGACCTTGCCTGAATCATGAAAAGTAGCACCGCAAGAGACCTCGCTAAGTGCTTGATTCATCGTGTCCCGAAGCTTATCCACCTTTCCTGTGGATAACTTTGTGGGAAACCTATGCACACCCCCGCTAAATGCTTGTCAGGACAGGGTTTCCCCTGGATTGCCGCAAACTGGTGCAAATGCAAAGTTCTTATATGAATCAATCACTTAGAACACACTTACGTGCTTTGCGGGGCAATGGCCATGCACAACTTCAGAGCAAGCCTCGCTCGCCGTTTTGTGGGGATAAGTGACCTCGAATAGCACAAAAATGAAGCCATTCGCGCGCCGAACTGCACCCAAAACTGTGCTAGGCCCACCTCATCTGGCGCGAATGTGCGACAGCCGGGTCACGCTGCGCCCCGGGCGCGGTAAGCGCGAAACCACAGCCCCCCTTGTTCCGGGATGAAGGAAAACCCTTGAGGTGGATATGAACAGTCGTTCGATACAGGTATGCTTGCAAGTCTTCCTATTTCTTTTTCCTGAGAGACATTGCAATGAGCTTCTCGATCGAATCCAAACTGGGCGACCTGCTGGACAACGAAACCACCAAGGCCATCCTGGAAAAGCACATGCCCGGCATTTCCACTCACCCCCAAATCGGCATGGGCAAGGGCTTTGCTCTGTCTATGGTTGCCAAGTTCTCGGGCGGCCTGATCACCGAAGAAATCCTGCAAAAGGTCAACGCCGAACTGGCAGCTCTGGGCTGATCCCCGAGCTGACTTCGGTCAGGAACGAAAAAGCCCGCTGCTTCAGCGGGCTTTTTTCATGGCCTTACGCCATCAGCGCGCGGCCAAAACGTCAGCAGGCCTCAGGCTAGGCCACTGCCCATAGGCAGCCCCACTCCTGGCTGCACGACCGGCCAGGGCGCCACGCCCAGATGGCGCTCCAGCACCGCAGACAGGTCTTCACGCGAAAACGGCTTGCCCAGGTGATCGTCCATGCCGGCATCCAGACAGGCTCGCTTTTCCTGCTCGTCCACCGTGGCCGTGAGGGCCACGATCGGCACACGTGGCCACTTGCGCTCGCGTTCGCGCCGACGAATCTGGCGCGTGGCTTCGTAGCCGTCCATCTGCGGCATGATGCAATCCATCAAGACCAGATCGGCCTGCTGCCCGGCCAGCCATTCGACGGCCTTGGCGCCATCGTCAACCACCCGCACCTCAACCCCCATCTGACGCAAGCTGGCCTCGGCCACCAAGGCATTGATGGGGTTGTCTTCCACCAGCAGCACGCGACAGGTGGTCCATGCGGATGCGGTGCCCGATGGACATTCATTAGGCGCCTCAACTGGCGCCACCGGCTCAAGCTCGGCCGAGGTCGCCGGGGGCAATTGCAGGGTACAGACGAAGCGCGAGCCTCGTCCGACCTGGCTGGTGCAACTCAGATCCCCCCCCATGGCCTGACACAGTTGCCGGGAAATGGTCAGCCCCAAGCCGGTGCCTTCGTGCCGTCGCTTGTTGCCCTCGACCTGGTGGAAGGCCTCGAAGATGTGGGCCAGCTGGCATTCAGGAATGCCGATGCCCGTGTCTTCCACCACCAGCTCCACCGTACAGCCATCTGCCTGCAGCGTAGCCAGCACGGCGACCTGGCCCTCTTCGGTGAACTTGATGGCATTGCCGATCAGGTTGTGCAGCACCTGGCGAACACGCATGGCGTCGCCCCGCACGGGATGGCTGGCCGGCAACCCCGAACGCACCACCAGAGCCAACCCTTTTTCGCGCGCAGACACGCCCGACAAGGCCAACACCTCATCGAGCAGCAGCCCGAGGTCGAAGGGCTTGCTTTCCACTTGCAGGTGCCCAGCTGCGATGCGAGAGAAATCGAGCACATCGGTCAGCACGGTGAGCAGATGCTCGCCAGAACGCTCAACGAGCTCCAGACGACGCCGTACCGGCGGACGGGTCTCTTCTTCGCGCAGCATGCGTGTGAGCCCGAGCATGCCGCTCAAAGGGGTTCGCATCTCATGGCTGACGGTGGCCAGGAAGCGGCTCTTGGCTTCACTGAGGCGCTCGGCCACATCGCGGGCTTCCTCGCGCTGACGTGCCACGGTTTCCAGTGCAAAACGCAGACGCAGCAGCTCGGTCATGCGGCGCTGGGCTCGCAGGGTCTCCATCTGCAGCACCACGGCCACCCCTGCCAGGCACAAGGCCCCGAACAAGCCATATTGATCGCCGCGGGCCAGGCAATACAGAAAATTGGGACCGATGACCGCCAACTGCAGGCCCAACGACGCGCGCGCATCCATGTGCAGCATGAAACTGCCCGCAGCCGCCACAGCCACCACACAGGCCAGGGTGACCGCCCCCAGTTCAATTTGCGCATGCGGCGTGAGCCACCAGCCCACACCGCCCCAGATCAGGGAGTCGAGCACCAGCAAAACCATGAACCACCGATACCAATGGGCCTGGTCCTGGTGCGGCGAACGCGCATAGGCGCGCGCCTGCCAGACTCTGGGAACCAGAATCAACCATTTGGCGGCGAGCCAGGGCCACAACACCGTCGGATCGACCAGCGGAGCAATCAGCCAGCACATCACGGTAGCAAACAAGCAGGAAAACACGCTGATCGAGGTGATGTGCCCCAACAGCATGCCCGTGCGCGCCTGGCGAATCCGCAATTGCAAGTCTGAATCTTCGATCTCCGACAGCGCGGATCGGACTGTCTGTCGAGTGTCGGTAACCATCTACTTCCTCGTTACTCAATGAGTATTGAAGGCGATTGGCGCGATAGGACAAAGGGTTTTCGCGAAAAGGCGCGCCGATCTGAACCCAGGTTCAGATCAGGGCATCCCCCATACGGGGGGAATGCAAAACACAGGCCCGAGGGTTGTCCCTTGACGTTCAGAGACGGCCACGGCACTGCGACGCACCACAGCGACACACCAGGCGGCCGGCATGGTGCGTTTCACCATAGTCGGCCGACAACTCCTCACCGGGCTCAATGTCACGCAGGGCGTAAAACGCCACCCGACCTTGCTGAACCTTCAAGACCAGATTGGGTGCACACGAATGATTCGCGTAGCGCAGCGGGTCGGTCGACTCGCTGGCATCAACGGCCCGCTTGTCGGAGATGGCAATCATGAAAATGCGCCCGGTCTGGCGCTCGGCGGCCTTGGCCCGCGCACGGGCTTCGGCCATGGACACGAACTCGCCGCGAATTTCACCCACCTTGGCGCGAGCCGGAATCGGCGCTTCGGCAAACGCCCCCAGCCCATCGATGTGACTGGGGCCCACACGCACCGGAAACTTCTGAGGGTTGGCTGGACGGCCCTTGGACTCGGCGGCCGCGGCTTCAGCGCGAACCGCCCGCCCCTCCGCGCTGGGCTGTTCAGACTGACTGCGGGTGAGGATGCGCAACACTGGCATGGTGGCCCCCGCCTCAATCGGCTGGCAACAGGCCATCGGCGCGCAGCAGGCTTTCCAGCGCCTGCTCGCGAATGCCGTAGAAAGCCTTGATGTCGCGAATCTGCTGAACCACTTCCTCGTTCGAGCGCGCCTTGCTGCGCTTGACCGCCAGGATCATCTTGTTCTTGTTGGTGTGTTCCAGCGAAATGAATTCGAAGACCTGGGTGTCATAGCCGGCGGCATCGAGCAGCAAGGCCCGCAGGCCATCGGTCAGCATTTCGGCTTCCTGCCCCAGGTGAATGCCATGCTGCAAGATGGGGCGCAGCGGGTGCGGGCTGAGCAATTGCGGCCGCACCTGCTTGTGACAGCACGGTGAGCACATGATGATCTCGGCCCCGGCGCGAATGCCCAGGTGAATGGCGTAGTCGGTGGCAATGTCGCAGGCATGCAGGGCGATCATCACATTCAAGGCAGCGGGGTGGTAGTCGCGCACATCGCCTTGCTCATAGTCCATGCCCTGCAGGCCCAGGCGCTGGATCACACCTTGACACAACTGGACAAGTTCGTCGCGCAACTCCACCCCCGTGACGCGCACATCGCGATGCAGGGTGTTTTGCAACCAGTCATGAACGGCAAAGGTCAGGTATCCCTTACCCGAACCGAAGTCGACCACATGGATGCGCTCTTGCTCGGCCAGGGGCGAACGCTCCAGCGCAGCCGCCAGCACCTCAATGAACTTGTTGATCTGCTTCCATTTGCGCGCCATCGCAGGAATGAGGTGGCCTTGCGCGTCGGTCACGCCCAGTTCGTGCAGGAAGGGGCGCGACAGGTCGAGGAAGCGCTGCTTGTCACGGTTGTGCGACTGCGTGGCTGCCGCTGGGGCCTGAGCGTTGTCGCTGCGCCCCACTCGCACGGTGGCCTTGCCCTTCTTGCTCCACGCCAACTGCCACTCCTGGCCAGGTGTGTGAACGTGCGCATTGCGAAAACCTTGCATGCCCAGCAGGTCCATCACAACCTGCAAGCCTTCTGCCTGAGGCAGGTTGCGCGTGATGTCTCGCGTCTGGTATCGGTAGACAAAAGACAGGCAATGTTGCTCTTTCAGCACGATTGGGCGCACGATGACCCGTTGCAACTGCGGCTCGTTGCCGGCATAGTTGGCCAGAACCACTTTGATCAGGGTGTGCTGAGACAGCGCATCGGTCAGGTGCGCGCGAAATCGGTCCAGGGCAGGGTCTTGCATAAACCGTATTGTCGCGCCTAGGGAGACCTGCACAGGCCAGTCTGGGGTGCAGGACGCATCGAAGTCCGGCAGTACAACACATCACGCCAAGCGGAGAGCCCCGGATGGTGATCGACACATTGCGGCAAGGCACGATCCTGATCGTCGACGACGACCCCGTGATCGTGCAATCGCTGGGGCGCATGCTCGAGGGACTGGGCCAGATCCGGTTTGCACTGAGCGGCTCGCAGGCGTTCAAACTGATCGCCGAAGCCCCTCCCGACATCATCTTGCTGGATGCCGACATGCCCGGGCTCAGCGGATACGAGGTGTGCCGCGCGCTCAAGCAGTCGCCCGACGCACGCGACATCCCCGTCATTTTCATCACCGGCCACAACGACGAAGCGCACGAACTGGCGAGCCTGGAAGCCGGTGCGGTCGACTTCATTGGCAAACCACCCAAGCCCCTGCTTGTGCAGGCACGCGTCAAGGCCCACCTGCACCTCAAGCTGACCACCGACGCCTTGCGGCGCAGCGCCAACTCCGACCCACTGACCGGGCTGGCCAACCGCCGCGTGTTCGAGCAAGTTCTTGAGCGTGAATGGGATCGCGCGCGCCGCACCGCCACTCCCATCTCGCTGTTGATGGTCGACATCGATCACTTCAAGCGCTTCAACGACAGCCAAGGCCACCCGGAAGGTGACCGCTGCCTGATTCAGGTGGCGCACCTGATTCAACAGTTGGCCAAGCGCCCCGCCGATCAGGTGGCGCGCATGGGCGGCGAAGAGTTCGTGGTGTTGCTGCCCGAAACCGATCAGGACGGCGCCCGGCACGTGGCCGGCCGCATCGTGGCCGGCGTGGAGGCCATGGGCCTGGCCCACCCGGCATCGCCCGTCGCCGAAGTGACCACCGTGTCGGTGGGGGCAGGCAGCATCTCGAGGGTTCCCGCCCTCGACGCCACGGGCGTGCATGGCGAAGAGGCTCACGGCCCGATGGCCTTGATTCGGACCGCCGACAAGGCGCTCTACCAGGCCAAGGCGGGGGGGCGCAATCGCTTCGAGTCAGCTCGCGTCGACGAAGCCCCCAGGGCATGAGCCTGCCCCATGCCGAGCCGCACGCGCCCGCTGACGTGGTCCCTGCTGGTCTTCATCGCTGGCATGCTGGCGACCACGGGCTGGACCGCACATCAGCAACAGCTGAATCAGGACACCATCGAGCGGCAATTTGCCGTGGCGGCAAGCAACCTCGCAAATCAGATCGTGGAGCGCCTGTTTCGGCTGCAATACGGGCTGCGTGGCATCCAGGGCGCGGTTCTGGGCTCAGAAGAATCGCATCTGTCACATGAGGTGTTCGATGCGGTCAGGCAAGCCGACAACCTCGAACTCGAACTCAATGGGGCGCAAGGCTTTGGTTATCTGCGTGATCGGCCCTCTGCCTCGGGCGAGCGATTGGAGGCCCCCATTGTGGTGGCCCTCGACGATTCGCCCCACACCGCCCTGCAAGCGATCCTCCAAGGCACCGTGGCTCGACAAGCTGCGCACAGCGCCTGGGCCCGGAAGACCCCAACCCTCAGCCGACCGCATCTCCCCGCCAGCTCAGCACTCAGCGCCCAGCTGGTCTTGCTTCTGCCGGCGCCGACTCGCGACAAGCCGAGCGCAGAAACTGCCCCCTCCGCATCCGTACATGGCAGCTGGGTCGGGCTGGTTTTTGACCCTGCTTCAACGCTGGTCGACCTGATCCCTGCGGAAGCGGGCTACCAGCTGACCATCACCGATGTCACCCCCGGAGAGCCCACCACCACGGTGCTGCAGTCGCGCCCGCAAGCCCACAGCAGCCAATGGCCGTCGCACTGGCAAAGCACCCGCGAGGTGATGGGCCGTCGATGGTTGATCGATGCACGCGCCGATGCGAGCTTTGGCCAGAATCTGGATCTGCCGCAGCCTGGCACCATCGGCTGGCTCGGTCTGGCCGCCTCGGCCTTGTTGGGCGCGCTGGCCTATGCGTTTGCCAGCAACCATCAACGGCGATCTGACTTGCGACAGCAACAGGCGCAACTGGCCGCCATCGTGCATCACACGAGCGATGCGATCATCAGCCACGACCTGTCGGGGCTGATCCTGAGCTGGAACGAAGCGGCCGAGCGGATTTTCGGGGGCTCCGCGCGCCAGCGCATCGGCCAACGCTGGCAAGACCTGTTGATTCACGGTGACGACGAAGCCCGGGACGAGCGCCTGATCGAGCACGTGATGGCTGGGCAGAATCCGCCGCCTTGCGAAACCGTGCTGAAAGATGCCGAGGGCCACCCCATTGATGTGTCGATGAGTGTGGCCGCCATCGCCGATGCACACGGGAAAGTGCACCGCATCTGCCGCACGATTCGAGACAACCGCGAACGCAAGTTGGCAGACAGCCGCCTGCGTGAACTGGCGCAGAACCTGGAACAACAGGTGCAGCATCGGACTGCGGAACTGGATGCCGCCACCCGCCACCTGCAATCGGTACTCGACGGCATGCCCTCCATGATCGGGTACTGGGACCGTGAGCTGATCAACCGCTTTGCCAATCGGGCTTATGCCCACTGGCTACAGGCGCCGCAAGGGCATGTGGTGGGCCTGCACATGGAGTCCGTTCTTGGGCCACAGGGGTTTGCGGCCATTCGCCATCATGTCGACAAGGTGCTGGCAGGCAGCAGCGAAACATTCGACCACACGGAGGCCCAGACGGGCACCGAGGTCGTGCGCCATCTGCAAACCCACTTCCTGCCCGACCGCGATGGCGAGGACATCAAAGGCTTCTACGTGCTCATTCACGACGTCACCGAACGACGCCGGGTGGAGGAGCGCCTGCGCGCCAGCAGCGAGGGCTTTCTCGAACGCGCCGGCCAGATGGCTGGGGTGGGGGGCTGGGAAATGGACCTGGCCTCGGGTGAAATGCTGCTGACGAGGCAGACCCGCCGGACTTTTGGGCTGAGCGATGACCAACGCCTCACACAAGCCGAGGCCTTGCAGCACTTCCCCTCGCCAGCGCGCGAGTTGCTTCGCCATGCCATTCAAGACGCCGTTCGATTGCAGAAAGGCTGGGATCTCGAACTGCCCTTCATCAACGCACAGGGCGCCCGCCTGTGGGTGCGCATGGTGGGCGGCGTCGACCCCCGGGCCACACTGAGCGAAGGCCGCCCAGCACGGCTGGTCGGTGCGCTGCAAGACATCACCAGCCAGCACCTGACCGAGCAGGCCTTGCTCGAGGCCAAGCGCCACGCCGAGGCGGCGAGCTCAGCCAAGACCGAATTTCTGGCCAACATGAGCCACGAGATCCGCACCCCCCTCAATGCCGTCATCGGCATGACGCACCTGCTGGGCGAGTCACTCAAGAACGTGGAACAGCGCGAGTGGGTGGCCAAAATTCAGGCAGCCAGCCAGTCTCTGTTGGCCTTGCTCAACGATGTGCTCGACCTGTCGAAGATCGAAGCTGGGGAGTTGCGCCTGGAGACCACGGCCTTTTCCCTGCGCCGCTTGCTGAAAGACATCGAGTCCCTGTTTGCCGCCCAGGCTCAGCAAAAGGGGCTGAGCTTTACCTTGAGCGCCCCGGCCGAGGTGCCCGATTGGGTTCAGGGCGACCCGCTACGCCTGCGCCAGGTGCTGCACAACCTCCTGAGCAATGCGTTCAAGTTCACCCAACACGGGCAGGTTCAGCTGAGTGTGCGGGTGCTGGCCCTGTCGGCCACGCAGGTCGAACTGCGCTTCACCATCAGCGACACCGGGCTGGGCATCAGCCCCGAAACACAGACCCGCTTGTTCCAACCCTTCACCCAGGCCGATGCCTCCACCACACGCCGCTTCGGGGGCACCGGCCTGGGCTTGTCGATTGTTCGCCGGCTGGTCACCTTGATGAGTGGCGAAGTCGGCGTGCAAAGCGAGGAGGGCAAGGGCAGTCAGTTCTGGTTCAGCCTCCCCATGTTGCTCGCCGATGAGCAAGAGGCCGGCTCAATCGGCCCCGAGGCCCTGCGGGTGTGGGTGGTGGGCAACCATGACGAGGACATGTCGCAACTGACCAGCCTGGCCACTGAACTGGGGTGGCAAGTGGCCGCCTTCGGCATGGATCACACCGACTCAGGCCTGCAGGCATTGATGCCGGAAGCAGGCCGTCCCCAACGACCCGATCTGGTCCTGATCGAACATGCGCTGGTCGACTCGCTGTGGTGGCAGGATGTGGCGACGCACCGCATTCCAAGCCGACCGGGCAAAACCACCCCGATCCTGCCCTATGCCCCCCAGACCCAGACCTGGACTCACCTCAGTCTGTATAACGCCGCGCTGCGGGCGATCTGGCAAGCGCAGGGCACCGCCCAGCACCTGTATGCCGGCACCCGAGTCGATCGCCTGATGGCCCGGTGGCTCGATGGCATCAAGGTGCTGGTGGTAGACGACAGCGACATCAACCAGGAAGTGGCCGTTCGGCTGTTGCGCAACGAGGGGGCAGCGGTACAAACCGCCTCACACGGCTTGGAGGCCTTGAACCAGCTGCAGAGTCAGCCGACTCACTTTGACATTGTGCTGATGGATGTTCAGATGCCGATCATGGACGGCATCGAAGCCACCCAGCGCATTCGCGAACACCCTGCGCTCCAGTCGCTGCCGATCGTGGCGCTGACTGCGGGCGCCATGCTGTCGGAGCGACAGCGCGCCATCGAAGTCGGCATGAATGACTTCGCCAGCAAGCCCCTGGACCCGCATGCGCTTGTCGGCGTCATCCGACACCATGTGCAGCATGCCCGCGGCGAAGTGGTGCCCATCACCCCGGCACACCCCACGCTCCCTCAAACGCCGACTTGCTGGCCCGCCCTCGATGGCATCGACATGCAGGCGGTGGCAGCCGAGTTTGGCCAGGACATCGGCTTCTACCGGAGATTGCTCAAGCGCTTGCTGAGCGAATACGGGCCGGCTCATGGCAGCTGGCGAGCCCCCCCCGAGTCAGGCGGCGTCAGCGCACCACTGCGAGCGCGTTTGCACAAGCTCAGTGGCACGGCCGCTGTGCTGTGCGCCCATGAACTGGCGGCCCTGGCCAAGCGCGCCGAACAGCACATCGAGCACGACCCCCAGGCCGATCTGACTGCCGAGGCCCAGGCCATCGACGCCTGCCTCATTCGACTCGAACACGCGGCGCGCGACTGGCTGGGCTCACCCGATGCCAACGAACCCAGCCAGCGGCCTGATACGCCTTCGGTGCTCGACCCTGCGAGTCTGGAAGCGTGGCGGCATGAATTGGCGGCCCAGAACCTCGATGCGCTGGGGCGGTTTCAGACGCTGGGGCCCGCTCTTCGCGCTCAGCTAGCGGCCGAAACGTTCACGGAACTCGAACGGGCATTGGAGTCGCTCGACTTTGCCCAGGCCCTGAGCCTCCTGCAAGAGCAGGGGATCGGGGCAAACACACTGTCCGATCCAGCTTAGCCGCGCACTCAGCGGGGCGCGAAGGCCGCGGCCAGGCCGGTCAGCAAGACCTCGATCATGAGGTCGCGATGGGCTTCGTTGGGCACCTCGGGCATCCAGGTGTCATCCAGCCCCATCACCAGATGGCGCGCCGTGAAACCGTGAATGCCCTCCCAGAAGATCTGGGTCATCAGGTCCACATCGACATCCAGGTCACGCACCACGCCGGTGGCCGCCCATTGGGCAAACAAGGCTCGCGCAAATGCATAGGGGTCTTGCAGCGGGTCGCCATGCTGAACCCGAGCGGACTCGTTGGGCGCGTGGGGCCGCCGCTGCATGAACACGAAAGCGTATTCATCGGGATGGGTGACACCGAAATGAATGTAGGCCCGTGCGGTGGCCCGGATGCGATCCAGAGGGTCGGTGTGCGCCTCCACCGCCTGCCGCATGAAGCCGGTCAGCTCCAGCAAGTCTTCGTCCATCGCCTGGGTGATCAGGGTGCCCTTGTCACCAAACAGCGAATAGACCACGGTGGTGGAATACCCCGCCAGCTCGGCCACCTTGCGCAAGGAAATTTCTCCCACGCCACCTTTTTTGATGAGCTTGCGCACGATCTTGATGATGGCCTTGCGACGCTGTTCGGCTTCACGTTGCTTGCGGGCGTCTTTGGGGGTGGAAGACAAGGGGCGAGACTCCACAGAGTTGCAGGGTTTGTCTGGATAACACAGGGATAACGGCAAGCATATTCTGATAACACTGTTATTTTTTCAATCAGTGTTTCTTTTTATGCCAGCGATTTTTGTTCGACTCTCGACCCGCCTGCTGTGCTCCGGCCTGCTTGCCACCTTGGCAGCCTGCGGCACCGATTTGCCCGTCGAGCCGACCGAACAGGACGTCGCCCGCGCCGAAACCCTGCGCCCGAAGGATGCCCGCCTGGCCGAACAGTACGAACGCGCCTGCCTGACCTGCCATGCCACCCGAAGCGCTGCGCCGCTGACGGGCTTTGCCCCCGCCTGGAAGCCACGGCTGGCCCAGGGCATGGACGTGCTGGTGGCCCATGCACGTGATGGCTACAAGGGCATGCCTGCCAAAGGCCTGTGCAGCGACTGCTCTGACACCGATCTGCGCGGGCTCATCGCTTTCATGAGTCAAGCCCAATGAACACCACGCCTCCCCGTCGCCAGTTTCTCGCCACCGGCACCGCCCTGACACTCGGGGGCTTGGGTGGCGTCTTCGCACAACTGGGTTGGGCCGAACCGGCCCTGGCAGCCTCCACCCAGGCCGCCCCACCGGCCGGCAGCAACTGGCATAACTGGTCAGGCATCCAGACCGCGCTCGCCCAGGCCCTGCCTACCCCGGCCTCGGAAGCCGAATTGCAAGCCCTGCTGGCGCGCAGCACCGGCGAGATTCGGGCGGTCGGCTCGGGTCACTCCTTCACCGCCCTTGTGCCCACCAGCGGCACCATCGTCTCGCTCGACCGGATGTCGGGCGTGATCTCGGTCGACAAGCAGGCCATGACCGCCACCGTCAAGGGCGGCACCCGGCTGGGCGTGCTGGCACGCGCCCTGGAAGCTCAGGGTCTGGGCTTGCGCAACCAGCCCGATGTGGACGTGCAAACCATTGCCGGCGCCATTTCGACCGGTACCCACGGCACCGGGGCCACCTTGCCCGCCTTGCACGACGACGTGATCGCGCTGCGCATCGTCAAACCCAATGGCGAGGTGGTGGACATCAACGCCCAGCGCCAGCCCGAGTGGCTGGCCGCCGCCCGCGTGTCACTCGGCAGCCTGGGCGTGATCTCGCAAGTGACCTTGCGGGTGCTGCCGGCCTACAACCTGCAACGCAAGGTCTGGCTGCAGCCCATCGAATCGCTGCTGCAACAGGCGCCGCAACTGGCCCAGCAGCATCGCCACTTCGAGATGTACTACCTGCCCTTCACCGGCTACGGCGCGGCCATTGCGCACGACGTGTACACCGGCAACGACCTGTATTTCCCGAAAGCCGCCGATGACGACGTATTGGCTGATCTACGCAAGCTGCGCGACTGGTTGGGCCGCTTCCCCAAACTGCGCCAATGGGCTGCCAGCAAGCTGATTGACCCAAGCATGACGGAAGAGGCCCGCCAGCGCTCTTGGAAGCTGCTGTCATCGGTCCGCCCGGTGAAGTTCAACGAATCGGAATGGCACGTGCCGCGGGAGCAGGGTGTCGCATGTCTGCGCGACATCATCCAGACCATCGAAAAGCACAACGAGGCTTTCTTCCCCATCGAGTTCCGCTTCATCAAGGGCGATGGCGCCTGGCTCAGCCCCTTCTACGGGCGAGAAAGCTGCTCGATCGCCGTGCATGCTGCTGCCGACGAGCCCTACCAATACCTGATCGACGATTGCGCCCCGATCTACCGCCGCCATGGCGGCCGCCCGCACTGGGGCAAGTTGCACCTGATGGGCACACGCGAGCTGTCTGCCATGTACCCCAAGTGGTCCGACTTCCAGGCCGTGCGCCAGCAGTTCGACCCACAAGGTCGCATGCTCAACGCCCACCTGCGCAAGCTGTTTGCCAACGCCTGACGCCAGCCCCCCCAGGAACCGCACCATGCCCCGCTTGAGCCGCCGCCAATTTGTGACCACCGCCAGCCTGGCTGCGGTGGCTGGGGCCGTGGCCCTGCGGCCGAGCGCGCAGGGTGGCCCGCACGATGCCTACTTCCAGCGCCTGCAGGCCGCGTTGCGCCAGGCCGGCGTGGGCACCCCCACACTGGTCATTGACCGCGAACGCCTGCAAGCCAATGCGCGCCAGGTGGTGCACAACATCGATGGTCGCATGCAGCTGCGGCTGGTCAACAAGTCGCTACCGAGCCTGGCCTTGCTCGATGAGCTGACGCGTCTGACCGGCACGACCCGCCAGATGGTGTTCAACCTGCCCTACCTGCAACTGCTGGCCCAGCAGCGCCCCCACAGTGACGTGCTGCTGGGCAAACCTTTGCCTGTGGCCGCGGCGGCTCGCTTTTACGCCCAGCGCCCCAGCTCAGGTTTTGATCCATCCACACAGCTGCAATGGCTCATCGACACACCCGAGCGGCTTCAGCAGTATCGGGATCTGGCCCGCGCTCAAAAGATTCCCATGCGGGTGAACCTGGAAATCGACGTAGGCCTTCACCGTGGCGGCATTGCCGATGAAGCCACGCTCCTGTCCATGATCAAGCTGCTGCAGGAAGAACCCTTGCTGCGTTGGTCAGGCTTGATGGGCTACGACCCGCACACCGAGAAAATTCCCGACCTGCCAGGCATGCGTCAGGCCGCACGCGATCACGTCAAGACGACATACCAGCGCATGGCCGATCTGATGCTGGCCAGCCCCGTGGGGCAGCACCAGCCACAGCCTCGCACAGCCCTGACCCTGAACACGGCAGGCTCACCAACCTACCGCCTGCACGATGGCCGAGGCGCCGCCAACGAAGTCTCGGTGGGCTCGGCCATGGTCAAGCCCACCGACTTCGACACCCCCTTGCTGGCCGATCTCAGTCCAGCGTGTTTCATCGCCACCCCGGTCATCAAAAGCGGGCCGTTTCAGGCGCCGCACGGCGTGGAGTGGATTGGCCAAGCAGCCCAGTGGTGGGACCGCAATCAGCGCCACGGCGTCTTCATCTACGGCGGCCATTGGCTGGCGCAGCCGGTCTCGCCGGCAGGCCTGGCTCCCAGTGGCCTGATCGGCCCTTCATCGAATCAACAGATCTTGCTGGGCTCGGGCCTGCAAGGCCTGCACAGCGACGACTTCGTGTTCCTGCGGCCGACGCAAAGCGAGGCCGTGCTCCAACAGTTTGGCGACATCGCCGTCTACAGCAACGGGCGCATCACCGATTGGTGGCCCGCGTTTCCTGCTCAAGCCTGATTTTTGAAAAGAGGTGCTTCATGAATCTGCGTTGCCTGCAGAGGCCCCTGGCCGTCCGTGCCCTTCGAGCCAGCGGGCTGGTTTCACTCAGCCTGCTGTGCGCCAGTGCGTGGGCCGCCCCCACACCGCAAGACGCCAAGGGCCTATGGCTGAGCAGCGACAAGGGCGCCATCATTGAATTCAAGGATTGCCCTGACACCGCCGGCGCCCTGTGCGGCACCATCGTCTGGGACAAGGATGCCGGCACCCCGCTCGACACCTGTGGCGTGCTGATCTCGAAGGTCAAACGCTACGCCGACGAGGCCTGGCGCGATGGCTGGGTGTTCGACCCCCGCAGCAAGAAGCACTACAAGGCCGCCATTCGCGTCAACAAGGACAGCAAGCCCGAAACCCTGCTGCTGCGCGCATTCATCGGCACCGAAATTCTGGGCGACACCGAAGAGATGACCCGCGTGGCCAGCCTGCCCAGCGGCTGCAAGACCCGTTGAAGACAAGAGGAGACAACGATGAAAACCCACCACCCCACCGCACGCACCGTGGCGACGCACGCCTTGAGCGCATTGGCCTTGAGCACCGGCCTGCTGACCTCGGCGCAGGCCGCACCCGACGACGAGCCCGCCATCCAAAGCTACGCCATCGACTACGAAGCCAAACTGCTGACCGATCGCCGCACGAATGGCCTGTCTGACACCTTCCTGCGCCCTGGCGCCGAGTTCACCGTGAACGCCGCGCACGAGTCCGGGTTGATCGGCTACCTGCAAGTGGGCAGCGTGGCGCGTGCCAACTTCCCCGAAAGCAAGCTGTGGACGGCGGTGGCCGCTGCGGGCTATCGCTGGGGCAACCCGCAGGGCTGGCATTACGGCCTGGGCCTGGCCCACGAGATGTTCCCTGGTGCGCAGGTGAAGGATGCCCCCCGCAACCCCTTTGTCGATTTCAACGACACCATGCGCACCCGCTTTGACACGAGCTTTGCCGTGATCGAGTTGGGCTACGGCATCGTCGAAGCCCGTTATCTGCATGTGCTGAGCAAAGACTTCCGAGGCAACAACACGGCGGTGGTGTGCGGCTCGCGCTTCGCACCCGAGTTCGAGGCCTACCTGAATCTGCAGGCCGACCCATCAGAAGCCATTGCCTGCTATGGCGATTCGGTCAAACACAGCCGGGGCTCGCAACTGCTGTCGATCGACACGCGCTACCCCATTGCCCCGCAGACCAAGCTGGTGGCCCACGTGGGCTACACCCAGGTGAAGAACTTCAAGCAAGTCACCACCTACGACTACAAGCTGGGTGTGGCCCACACCCGCTGGGGGCTGGACTTTGAACTCGACGCCGTGGCCGCCGGCATGCGCGACCGCTCCTATGCCGTCACCTACGACGTGTACGGCCACACCAAACGCATTGACCGCACGGCCCTCGTGGCCAGCCTGGCCAAGCGCTTCTGAACGGGGCGGCGTGGGTACCTGATCGAGCACCCCACCTGAACCCCGCCGTTCCTGCTGTTGCGTTACTGACCCTGCGTTGCTGATTGCCCCGTTCGCTCGGGCCTGCCCGGCCCCTGCGCTTCAAGCTGTTTTCTGCTTTTCCAGGAGGTTCCATGGCACACACTGCGATCCGTTCGGTGGCGCTCGCCGCCGCCCTGTCTCTGTCGGCTTGCCTGCATCTGGCCCAGGCGGCTCCGGCCTTTCAGGTCGGGGTAGGCATGAGTGACATCACCGGCGAGGCCGCCGAGGTTGGCATGATGGGCTATGCCTCGCTGGACCAGAAGACCTCGGGCATCCACCAGCGCCTGCGCGCCCGGGCCTTCATCGTGCAGGACAACCGGGGCGCCACGCCCGGCAAGTCAGCCGTGGTGGTGATCACCGACACCGGCCTGGTCACCCAAGCCATTCATCAAGCAGTGCTGGCCCGCCTGGCCACACGCTACGGCTCGCTGTACAACGAGCAAAACGTGCTGATCAGCGCCACCCACACGCATGCGGGGCCAGGCGGCTACTCGCACTATGCGCTCTACAACATCACCGTGCTGGGCTTCCAGAAGGCCACCTTCAACGCCATCGTTGACGGCATTGTCGAAGCCATTGACCGTGCCCATGCGAACAAGGCCCCTGGCGACATCTTGCTGAACCAGGGTGAACTGACCAATGCCAGCCGCAATCGCTCCTCCGCCGCGTTTCGTCGCAACCCGGCGCAAGATCGCGCGGTCTTTCCGCAAGAAATCGATCCTTTGATGACGGTGCTGACCTTTCAGCAAGCCGGGCGCGCCGTGGGGGCCTTGAGCCTGTTCCCCACCCACGGCACCAGCATGACCAACACCAACACCTTGATCAGTGGGGACAACAAAGGGTATGCGGCCTACCACTGGGAGCACGAGGTGGCGGGGGTGCGCTATCGGGCCGATGGCAAGCCCTTCGTGGCCGCGTTCGCGCAAACCAACCCCGGGGACATGAGCCCCAACTTGAACCTGAAGCCGGGCAGCGGCCCCACCGAAGACGAGTTCGAGAACACCCGCATCATCGGGCAACGCCAGTCGGACAAGGCGCGCGAACTGGCCAGCCACGCCAACCAGGTCTTGAGCGGCGAGGTGGACTACCGCATGCGCTTCGTCGACATGAGCCGCGTGCAAGTGGGCAGCGCCTACACCCCTGACAGCCAGGTTCACTCCACCTGCCCAGCCGCGTTGGGCGCCAGCTTCGCAGCCGGCAGCACCGAAGACGGCCCCGGCCCCGGCATTGCGCAAGAGGGCACCGCCAACCCCTTCCTGACCGCGATTGGCGGCTTGCTGTTTCCCATTCCAGACAGCCTGCGGCAATGCCACGGAGCCAAGGAGGTCGTCATTCCGGTGGGTCTGATGCAACCTTATCCCTGGGTACCCGAAGTGCTGCCTCTGCAACTGGTGCGGGTGGGCAATTTGTACCTGGCCACGCTGCCGGGCGAGCCCACCATCATGTCAGGCTATCGCATTCGCCGTCAGTTGGCCCAGACACTGGGCGTACCGGTGAACCAGGTGCTGGTCGTGGGCTACAGCAATGCCTACACCGAGTACATCACCACCCCAGAGGAATACAGCCACCAGGACTACGAAGGCGGCAGCACCCTGTTTGGCCCCTGGACCCAGCCGGCCTACATGCAGGAGCTCGACAAACTGGCCCAGGCCATGGTGCGAGGCGAGAACGTCAGCACCGCCTTACGCCCGCGCGATCTGAGCTGCTGCCAGCTGAACTTCCAGACTGGCGTGGTCATGGACTTGCCGCCGCTGGGCAAGACCTTCGGCACCGTGCTGCAAGATGCCCAAGCCAGCTACCAGCCTGGGCAGACCGTGGCGGTTCGCTTCCAGAGTGCGCACCCCAAGAACAACCTGCGACGCAATGGCAGCTTCCTGGAAGTGCAGCGCTGGAATGGCAACCAGTGGGTGAGTGTGGCCGACGATGGCGACTGGTCGACCCGCTACCGCTGGCGTCGTACCTTCGGGGCGGAATCGGTGGTGGACATCAGCTGGACCATCCCGGCCGACCAGGCTGCTGGCACCTATCGGATCGTGCACGACGGCAATGCCAAGTCGCTGTGGGGCACCATCTCGTCCTTCCGGGGCACGAGCCGTCCGTTCGCGGTCTCGCCTTGATCTGCAGCGCTGTGGCTCACAACTGCGAGATCAGCACGTCGCCGTCCCGACGCGCCACGCCCAGCTTCACCATTTGCTCAGCGGCCACCTGGGCCATCGCGTCGGGGTCCACCGGGTAATGTTCGCGTACCACGTCCAGCATGGCGGCTGCATTGCGCAGCAGGGCGGCCACATCCGCCACCGTCATCTGGCGTGCTGCCAGCAGCTTGAACGCCAGCAAGGCCTTGATGGCGTTGTCGGTGTTGCGGCGGGGGTTGTCGGCCAACCAGCGAATGCGTGAATGGGCGCTCGCCAAGGCGGCTTTCACATCGGTGAAGGGCGCCCCGTGGCCCGGAATGACCAGGCGTGGCGACAGCTGGGCAATGGTGTCGAGCGTGGCCTGCTGCTCGGCAAAGCCTGACTCGCCCATCAATTCGGGAAAGATCACCCCGAAGCCGTTTTCCCACAAGGCATCGGCGCTGATCAGAATGCCAGATCGCTCGCACCACAGCATCAACATGTCGTTGTCATGGCCTGCGGCGCTGAGCACGAGCCAGTCGTCGCCCGCGATGTCAAGCGTCTGGCCTGGCTGCATGACGCGATCGTGGCGAAAGCGGGCACAGGCCTGGCCCGTGGCGGCGTAGCTCAGGCGGCTTTCATCCCATTGGGTCACAGCCTCTTGCAACCCGGGCGGAATCCAGGTTTCGCAATCGTGATGGGCCTGCAAGATGGCATTGCCACCAGCGTGGTCTGAATGCAGATGGGTGTTGAGAATGCGACGCAGCGGCTGGCCCTGCAAGGCCTCGTTGACGAGGGCGAGGGTCTGCTCGGCATGCGTGCCGTACCCGGTGTCGACCACCGTGGGGCAGTCCGGGTCGAGGAAGACGATGTTGTTGGAGGAGAGCCAGCCTCGCTCCAACACACGAATGTGGTCAGGCAACGTCATGGGGCCATCTTAGCGGCCCCTTGGACCACCCCAGACACCTCGCGTCAGACGCGAATGCCTTTGCAGATGCGGGCCCGCTCGGTGGCGATCGCGCGAGCGCGTTGGGCGCGTTGATGCGAGGCCTTCATGACGGGCATGGGGTGCTCATGCTCATACTGCACCCGCTCCCACAGGCTGATGGCCTTGGCGACCCACTCGCAGTAGGCGGGGTCTTGGGGCGAATAAAACGGAATGCCGCGTGCCGTGAGGGCCTCCAGCTCGCGCGAAGCGGCGGTGGAAGCTGCATGTTCCAGCTCCAGCTCCAGCAGGTGCAAAGCATGCACGCGTTTGGGTGCCTCGGGTGCCATCAGTTCGGAACGCAGTTCTTGGGCAGTGGCGCGATGGGGCATGGTGATTCTCCAGATCTGACTGAGCGTCCTTTGGATATCGGCCGTGGCCGATCAGCTTTGAGACGCCGCCGGGAACCACAGTGTCGCGGTCGTGCCTTTTCCCCATTCGCTCGAAAAACAGAGCTGACCACCCATCAGTTCCGCCAATTCCTTCACGATGCTCACACCCAGACCAGACCCCGGAATGTGACCTGACTTGTCGGCCCGGAAAAAGCGCTCGCCCATACGGGCCAAGTCGTCTGGGCGCATGCCCAGCCCTTCATCGCGCACCGCCACCCCATAGCGGATCCCTGATTCCTGGGCATCACAAAGAAAGTGAACACTCACCTTACCGCCGCCGGGCGAGTACTTGTAGGCATTGGACAGCAGGTTGAACAGCATCTGGCTGAGTTGCTGGCGGTCGAGTCGCACCGGCATGGGCTGCTCAAGCGACACCACCGACACCGGCGCCCGCTCGGGCGGCGGGCTGAACGTGGCGAGAATCTGTACGACCTCCTGCTGCAAGTCGACCCGCTGCCAATCGAAGTCTGCCCCGCGTTTGGCCTCGATGCGCGACAGATCCAGCAGCTCATTGAGGATGGTCATCATCACCTGGCTCTGGGTGTGAACCCGTTGAATCAGCGGGCGCACCTGCTCGGGCTTCATCTCGCGCGTCAGCATCAGTTCCGTGTAACCGTAAATGCTGGTCATGGGCGTGCGCAACTCGTGAGCGGCCAGCGACAGGAAGTCAGACTTGATCTGATCGAGGTGGTGCTGCTGGGTCACATCGCACACATACAGCACCAGGCTCACCGCCTCCGAGTCGCTTCTCTGCCCCAACATGGTCAAAACCCGCTCGCCATCCTGTGGAAGCTGCAGGTAGACCCGCACCGGCAGCCCCTGGGTTTCAGGTGCCCAACAGGCCGCCACCCCGGCGAAGGGGCGTTGCGGCGCGGCATGCTGCCGCAGCAGCTGGTCGAGTTGCACCACACTGGCCCCATCGACTTGCGCCCGGCTCAAGCCAGTCAGCGCGAGAAAGGCCTCATTCACAAACTGCACCCGACCCTGCCGGTCAAACGTGACCAAGCCGTCTCGGCTGAGCGAAAAAATCGCCCCCAGGCGCTCGTTGTGCTCCTGCAAGGCCAGCATTTGCTGATTCAGCCTTGCCGACGCTTCATTGAGAGCGCCGCCCAGGGCCTCGATTTCAGCGGTGCGGGTAGACACCGACCACTGCTGCCCATGCGCCTCGTTGAGCCCGATGGCAAAGTGAGTGGCCTCTCTCAGTTCCTGCATAGGGCGGGCCATGACCCGCACCACCAGCCAACCGCTGCCGCCAATGGCCAGCATGGCCACCAGCAGCGCCGAACGCCAGATTTCGCCTCGCAACGCCTCGAGCGACGCCGTGCTGTAGTCCACCCGCACCCAGCCCACCACAGCGCCAGCCCGGATCGGGTGCCAGACCACCAGATGCGTGGGCCCCTCGAACACAGGCGGCACCGCCTCTGGATTCAACGCCGCGTCAGGCAAAGCCAGATGCGTGTTCGGCGGATCAAACACCGCCCGCGGGCGCCCCTCGTCGGAGCGGATCACATGGGTCACGGGTTGCCCCTCGGGCGACACGATGCGGATCTCCATCACCCCATCGAAGTCGGCCGATCGCCGAGCCAGCTCTTCCAGCACATCCAGGCTGTTGGTCAGCAGCGGGTTGCTCGACGAAATCGCCACGTTTCGGGCCAGCGTGGACGCCTGCGCCACCGCAGCATCTCGCAAAGTCCCCCCCAGCACCACCGCCAGATAGCCCCCCAACACACAGATGGCCAGCACCACCAGCACAGCCACAAGGCCGATGAGCTGGTGATGCAAAGGACGGGTGCGGCGCAACAGGCTCAAGCCAGCCCCTCCGCTTTGAACTCATTCGACATAGC
Organism: Aquabacterium sp.; assembly: GCF_036273115.1. Classification (GTDB taxonomy): domain Bacteria; phylum Pseudomonadota; class Gammaproteobacteria; order Burkholderiales; family Burkholderiaceae_C; genus Aquabacterium. The sequence continues at coordinate 19,157 of NZ_DASUIN010000007.1, read as the reverse complement.
GCTCCAGGCGAAGCTTTTCCAGCGGCTGGTAGTCGCGAGCGTAGTCGGCCCGGACCGGCTGAGGCATCAAGACCTCCTTGAGCAGCGCCTGACCGGCAGGGTCTTGTGCCAGCCGCAACAAGGCAGCGGTCACGGCCTCCCGGTTTTGGGGCGAGACACGGGGGTGCGCACTGATCGGGTGAGGGGCCGCCCCCGGCGTTTCCCACAGCACACGCAAACCGGCTCGCACCTCCTCGGGTTCCTTGTCGAGCGTGGCACGCACCCCGCCTGCGGCCGCCGCGCGCCCGGTGAGCACCTGCCGATAGGCATTCGTATGGGTCTTGGCGTAGAAAGGCTGGGTCTCGATTCGATCCACCTCGGCCAGGTGCGAACGCACCAGCAGCGACGCACCAAAGGCATTGGGCGCCGGATAGGCAATCGTCTGCCCGGCCAGCGCCTTCGTGCTGCCGACCGGGTCGTTGTGGCGAACCACCACGATGCCAGTGAGCAGCTTGGCGTCTCGCACCAATGGAAGATAGCCCTGCGCTCGCCGCGCCATGACCTGGTGATAGGGGTTCTGGTAGACCAGATCGGGCACCCCAGCCATCACGTCGTCTTCAAAAGCGGGAATGTCCTTGGCCAGCTTCAATGTGAAGGCCAGACCGGTTTCCTTTTCCAGTCGGGCCAGCAACGGCGCCCAGCTTCGGTTGATCTCGACAGGCTGAAATTGCGGTACGACCTCGACCACCAGAGGGGGGCGGTCGGGTTGGACTTGGGCCTGGGCAAGGCTGGCCCACCCCAGCAAACAGCCTGTCACCCAGCCCCAGGCCCCAGCAACGGTCCGACGTCTATCCTGGCTCACCTCTCGGCGCCCATTCAACGGATGATCCATCACAGCCGACCTCCTCTTGCTGACGACGAGGTCTGATTGTGGACAGGCTCAGGCAAGCGGACAAGGAAAGACTGCTCGCCTGACTCGCGAATGCGACAAACCTGACAACGACGCTCAAGCCGAGGGTGCGCTGCTACGGATCAGGTGATCGAACGCGCTCAGCGCAGCGGTGGCACCCGCCCCAGCAGCAATCACGATCTGCTTGTAGGGCACGGTGGTGCAGTCGCCCGCGGCGAACACGCCCGGCACATTGGTGTGGCCCTTGGCATCGATGATGATTTCGCCGAACTTGCTCAGTTCCACCGTGCCACGCAGGAACTCGGTGTTGGGCACCAGGCCAATCTGCACGAACACGCCTTCCAGCGGCACCAGGTGCTCTTCGCCGGTCGCGCGGTCCTTGTACTTCAGGCCATTGACCTTGCCTTCGGCACCCGTGATCTCGGTGGTCTGCGCATTGGTGTGAATGGTCACATTGGGCAGGCTCTTGAGCTTGTTGACCAGCACAGCATCGGCCTTGAGTTGGTCGGCAAACTCGATCAAGGTCACGTGTTGCACGATGCCGGCCAGGTCAATCGCGGCTTCCACGCCCGAGTTCCCCCCCCCGATCACCGCGGTGCGCTTGCCCTTGAACAGCGGGCCGTCGCAGTGCGGGCAGTAGGCCACACCCTTGTTGCGGTACTCGGCTTCGCCCGGCACATTCACATTGCGCCAGCGCGCGCCGGTCGACAAGATCACCGTCTTGGCCTTGAGCGTGCCGCCATTGCTCATCTTCACCTGAATGAAGCCGCCGGGCTCAGACGCCGGGATCAGCTGCTCGGCGCGTTGCAGGTTCATGATGTCGACGTCGTAGGCCTTGGCATGGGCTTCCAGCGCCATGGCCAGCTTGGGGCCATCGGTTTCCAGCACCGAGATGTAGTTTTCAATGGCCAGGGTGTCGTTGACCTGACCACCAAAGCGCTCGGCCGCAATGCCGGTGCGGATGCCCTTGCGTGCGGCATACACGCCCGCAGCCGCACCTGCGGGGCCACCGCCCACGATCAGCACGTCGTAAGGGGCCTTGGCATCGATCTTGGCCGCCTCCTTGGCCGCCGAGTTGGTGTCGAGCTTGGCCACGATCTCTTCGACCGTCATCTTGCCGGAGGCGAAGACCTGGCCGTTGAGGAACACCATGGGCACCGCCATGATTTCGCGCTGGGTGACCTCGTCCTGGAAGGCCCCACCTTCGATGACCGTGGTCTTGATCTTGGGGTTGAGGATGGCCATGAGCGACAGCGCCTGCACCACGTCGGGGCAGTTGTGGCAGCTCAAGGACATGTAGACCTCGAAGTTGAAATCGCCGTCCAGCGCCTGAATGTTGTCGATCACATCGGGCTCGACCTTGGGCGGGTGGCCACCGGTCCACAGCAGGGCCAGCACCAGCGAGGTGAACTCGTGGCCCAGGGGCAGGCCGGCGAAGCGCAAGGCGGTGTCGCTGCCTTCGCGGCGCAAGGTGAACGAGGGCTTGCGGGCGTCGCTGCCGTCGGTCTTCAGGGTGATCTTGTCAGCGCGCAGACCTTGAATGGTCTGCAGCAGCTCGAGCATGTCGCGAGAGTTCTCGGAGTCACTCAGCGATGCCACGATCTCAAAGGGTTGTTGCACGCGCTCCAGGTAAGCGCCAAGTTGAGCCTTGAGGGTATCGTCCAGCATGATGGGCATCCTTTTTTTACTGAGAAATGAGTGACTTCGAGAACCGGCCTCCTCTTGGTGTCATCGCGATGAGGCGGCCAGGGTCATCCACCGGCAGGCCTTGTGGGCCTGCCCGGTAGAGCAATTCAACAATGTGGTGAGGGACGTCCTCAACACAGGTCAAACGGGTTGGGACTTAGATCTTGCCGACCAGGTCCAGCGAAGGAGTCAGGGCAGCAGCGCCTTCCTTCCACTTGGCGGGGCAGACTTGGCCAGGGTTGGCGGCGGTGAACTGGGCAGCCTTCAGCTTGCGCAGGGTTTCCGACACGTCACGGGCGATTTCGTTGCTGTGGATTTCAGCGGTCTTGATGACGCCTTCGGGATTGATGATGAAGGTGCCACGCAGAGCCAGACCTTCTTCTTCAATGTGCACGTCGAAAGCGCGGGTCAGCTTGTGGGTGGGGTCACCGATCAGGGGGAACTTGGCCTTGCCCACAGCGGCGGAGGTTTCGTGCCACACCTTGTGCGAGAAGTGGGTGTCGGTGGTCACGATGTAGACCTCGGCGCCAGCCTTCTGGAACTCAGCGTAGCTGTTGGCCGCGTCTTCGATTTCGGTAGGGCAGTTGAAAGTGAAAGCAGCTGGCATGAAGATCAGCACGGACCACTTGCCCTTCAGGCTTTCTTCGGTCACGGTGATGAATTCGCCCTTGCCGCCACGGTTCACGAAGGCGTCGGTCTTGAACGGTTGAACTTGGGTGTTGATCAGGGACATATCTCGCTCCAGTTGGGTTGCGGTTTGCGTTGAAAACAGGATGAATCTTAGGCCAGCCAGACCATAAACAGGATTGATTGATCCAATCTATGCAATTGGATAAGGCTATTTCTCACACGATATGAAATGACGCCACCGCCTTGCCGTGTCAGACAAATCCCTACAAATTGGCCATCCGCCGGCTGACGCGTCTTACAGCGTGCGTCCTATCAAGGAAATTGGCAGGTCTTTGCACAATGACTCCATCGACAACGCAAACGCGCAGATCAAAGGAGAAACCAGATGAACGCCGACCAAATCCTCGCCGAAATCCGCGAAACCAACCTGTCGTACCTGATGCTGGCTCAGACCCTGATCCGCCAGGACCGTGAACAGGCCCTGTTCCGCCTGGGTATCTCCGAAGAAGCCGCCGATCGTCTGGCTGCCCTGACCCCGGCCCAGGTTCTGAAGATTGCTTCGACCAACACCCTGGTGTGCCGCATGCGTGTGGACGACGACCTGGTCTGGACCCTGCTGACCAACCACGGCAAGGGTGGTGTGACCGGCGGCATCGGCCAGTTGCACGCCAACATCCTGATGGCCGGTCGCCATCAAGAAGCCGCCTGACGCAACTGCCCCTCCAGCAGCCCGATGCGTTGACGCAAACTGTCGAACAGGGAGACGGCGCGATCCCACTGCGCCGTCTTGCCAGCCTCCGCCAGCTCCCGGCTGATCTGGTGCGCCGCTTTCGCCGACAGACTGCCCGTCGACCCGCTGATGTGATGCGCCACCGCCACCAACTGACGACCATCGCGTGCCTGCAAGGCCTTTTCCAGCTCCGCAATCCGCTGCGGGCAATCGGCCAGAAACACTTTCGATAATTCCGCCAACAGCCCGGCATCGCCGCCGCAGCGCTCCAGCGCCTCTGACCGATCGAAATCCGGTAGCGTTTGCGCCTCTCGCGCGGCCGCGGTCAGCACCCGCTCAATTTCAGCCAGCATCTGGTCAACCAGAATCGGCTTGCTGATGTAACCATCCATGCCCGCCTGCAGACAACGTTCGCGGTCTCCCGCCATCGCGTTGGCCGTCATGGCAATGATCGGCAAGCGCCGCCCTTGGCCTTTTTCCAGTTGCCGAATGGCTCGCGTGGCGTCAATGCCGCTCATATGCGGCATCTGCATGTCCATCAGGATCAGGTCGTAACGCCCCGACAAGGCCTGCGCGACAGCAGCCTGTCCGTCGGCAACCACGTCGACCTCGTGCCCCAGATGACCCAGCAGACTGACCGCCAGCTTCTGATTGACCAGATTGTCTTCCGCCAGCAGCACACGCCAACGTGGCGTCGATGAGCCAGCCGAAGCACCGAGCCCTTTGAGCGCCCCCACCGGTTCTTGTACTTGAACCGAGTCCGTGGCGCTGACATCGAACTCGACGTGGAAGGTGCTGCCCTGGCCCAGAACACTGTCAACCCAGATGCGCCCGCCCATCATGCGAGCCAGTCCGGCGCAGATGGTCAGGCCCAGCCCGGTGCCGCCAAATCGGCGGGTGGTGCTGGTGTCGGCCTGCGTGAAGGCCTCGAAAATCTGATGCTGCTGTTCAGGCGAGATGCCAATGCCGGTGTCGCGCACCGACAGCCTCAGTGTGTCGCGCCCACCCGTCTGGGCGACGCGTTGCAAATGGACAGCCACCTCGCCGCGCTCGGTGAACTTGACGGCATTGCCCACCAGATTGATGACGATCTGACGCAGACGGATGGGGTCGGCCACCACAGCATGCGGCACATCGGCGTCCACCTCGACGGTCAAAGTCAAGCCCTTTTCCCGAGCTCTCAGGGCTAAGGTCTGAACCGCGCTGTCGATTTCACGCTTGAGCGAAATCGGTTCCTCGTTCATGACCAGCTTGCCCGCCTCCATCTTCGACACATCGAGGATGTCATTGACGATGACCAGCAAGGAATCGGCCGACGTTTTCACCAACTCAAGGTATTCACGCTGGGCCGCCGTCAGGTTGGTGGCCAGCGCCAGTTCGGTCATGCCGATGATGCCGTTCATCGGCGTGCGGATCTCATGGCTCATGTTGGCCAGGAACTCCGACTTGGTCCGGCTGGCTCGCTCGGCGTGCTCCTTGGCCGTGCGCAATTGCTCGGTCAGCAGGTTGGCCTCGGTGTTGTCCAGAATGAGGCCGTCAAAGTACTGCAGGCGCCCGGATTCGTCCCAGATGCCCTGGCCGCGACCATGCGCCCAGACGATGTGCCCATCGGCATGCCGGATACGGTAATGCAACTCGTAAGAACGACGATCGACCAAAGACTGCCGCACCCGGTTTTCCAGCTCGATCCAGTCCTCGGGCACCACCACATCCGACAGCCGCAAGGAGCCCGACAGGAAGAGTTCGGGCTTGTAGCCGGTCAGACCCTCAATGCCTTCCGACAGAAAGACCACCGTGTTGTGCTCGTCGGGCAGGAGCCGATAGACGCAGCCCGGCAGATTGGCAATCAGGCGCAGGTACTTGTTCTCGCTCTCGACCAGGGCTTGCTGAGCCTGGTCGCGCAATTTGTCATTGGCGGCCATCAGCTCCTGCGACGACAGCTCCAAGGAGCGGGCACGCAGGTTCAGATCGCGTTCGTATTCCTGGTAACTTTGGGCCACCATGCCGACAAAGGCAGGCAGCCGTTCAGCCAGTGAGGCCAAGGCCGGGTGGGTTTCAGCTGCGGCGCGCAACTGCGCCTGCAGGGTCTGCCAATCGGCCTCGCCCTCCAGGCCCAGACCCCGCTTGAGTTGCCGCGACAAGGCTCTGTGTTCAAACATCGTACTGCTGCCTCAAGCCCGTTCAGTGATGTGGGTGATGGTCATGGTCTGGTTGTGCAGGCGACAGTCCTGACCGGACAGAATCGGGCTGATCTCGCCGTACGAATAGAAGCCCGCCACCCAGGCCTGGCGGCCCAGCACATCGGCCACGGCTTCCACTTCTTCATCGACTTGCGAGCCCAGCACGAGCTTGCGCCCCACGCAACTGATCAACAGGCTCAAGCCGGGCTGGTTCGACACCCCATGCGCCACGACCTGCTCGGCCGCCACCTCGGCACCATCGACGAGAGACGACCGCGTCGCATGCATCAGGCGCAAATAGCCGTTGGCCACGATATCGCCAGCCAGAATCAGACTGCCCTGGGTTTCGTCAACGCCCAGAATGGTTCGAATCAAGCCCAGATCGGTGCAGTCTTCGCCCAGCATCTCAAACGGAAACAGCAAGCCCGAGCCCGGCAGATCGCGGGCATATTCGCCCAGATAGCGCTTGTACACATCCAGCGCCGGCTCGCCGTCGAGCTCGTACAGCACATTGCCTTGCGCACGGGTCACGCGGCGCATCACCCCAAAAGGTTGCCATCCATGAAAGGTGCCGTGGCGCAGTTCAATGTGCGGGTCGGTCAAGCCCAAAGCCACAATCTGGCGCGGCGACACGGCCTGGCTGGACACCGTCCAGGTCTGACGAAATGCGCCACCGTCACCCGCAAGGCCACCTGAAACCGCCACATGGCCAGGCAGATTGCCTTCCAGCCCCTCGATCAGGGCACTGCCGTTGATGTCGACGCCCTGACCCAACACCAACACCGCATGCACCGGGCTGCCGGCCAGAGCCTCGCCCAATCGCTGTCCTGCGGCAGCAGAATCGGCCATCCCATTGAGCTCGGTGGTCACCACACGAAAGCCCGGGTGCTCGAAATGCACCGCCGTGATCACCACCCCGCCATTGCTGACCCCCTCGCGGGAAATTTCACCAGCGGTGCTGCACCCGACCAGGGTCACACCGGGCAGGGCGGCCTGCAAGCGAGGCAGCGCATCGGCTTGCGCAAGGTGTGCGGCATCCGCAAACACCCAAGCCAATTGAGGCCGAATGGCCATCAGCTCGGCAGCGTCTTGTGCCGAAGGCAAAGACGGCCACCCTCCTTGTGCCAATTTCATGCTGCTGCTCCGGTCTCGCTGTCGTCACAAAACCGTGCCTTGATGCGCAGCACTTCATCGAGGTGATCCAGAAACACGCTCACGCACACCGGGTCGAAGTGGCTGCCGCTGTTTTCCTTCAGAAAGGCCACGGCGCGGTCGACCTCCCAGGCCGGCTTGTAAGGGCGCGCCGAAGTCAAAGCGTCAAACACATCGGCCACCGCCACAATGCGGCCCACCAGCGGAATGGCTTCGCCCACCAACCCCTTGGGATAGCCCGACCCATCGAACTTTTCGTGGTGAGTCAGGGCAATGACCGCAGCCATCTGCAAAAACGGCGAGGCGCTGCCATCGAGAATCTCGAACCCGATGGCGGCGTGTTCCCGCATGATGGTCATTTCCTCGGGATCGAGCCGCCCCGGCTTGAGCAAGATGTGATCGGGCGTGCCGACCTTGCCAATGTCGTGCATGGGGGCGGCATCGAGGATCAGATCCTGCTCCGCTTGCGACCAGCCCAATTCCCGCGCGATGAGTTGCGAGTAGTGCGCCATGCGCAAAAGGTGAGCCCCGGTCTCCGGGTCGCGGTATTCAGCTGCACGGGCCAGCTTCAGCACCGTTTCGCGCTCACGGGCCACGATGGCTGCAGTGGCCTTGGCCACCTCCTGAGCCAACCAGCTGGCGCGATCTGACAAGGCTTTCTGATGCCCACGCAACACCAGCATATTGCGCGTGCGGGCCAGAAATTCGGCCCGATCGACCGGCTTGGTCAGCAAGTCGTTGGCGCCCTTTTCCAGGGCCATGAACTTGACATCGGTGTCGCTGCTGGCCGTGATCATCAGAATCGGCGTCAGGCTTTTGCCAGGCGCCGCCCGAAAGGCCTCGATGAAGGCCATGCCATCCAGCTCCGGCATCATGTAATCCACGATCAGCAGATCGGGGTCATTCGCCAGACACCAGGCCAGGCCCTCGCGCGAATCGAGAAATTCGACCGTTTCCGTGTCGGGCAATTGCCGCGCCAACACCTTCAACAGGGTGACGTTGACGGGGTTGTCATCCACGATGGCGATCTGCATGCACGCTCCGAAAGAGACTGGAGGGGGATTTCGCGTTATCGGCCAGCGGCCGCCTCAACTTAAATAGCGCGACAAGGCCTCGTCAGCGAGGGCCTCCTCACGCTTGAGCGCCTCGAGCAGGGAGGGAATCTGGTCCATGGTGCGCTGGTCCAGCGCCTGCTGCAGGCGGCGTGCCACATCCGACAAAGCCCGTGCGCCCACGGTGCCAGCCGACGACACCAGAGAGTGCGCCACGTCGGAAGCCTGCTGAAGCTGGCCCACCTCAAGCAAGGCCTCGATGTGCTCATGGGCGCGCGCGCCCTCTTCGATGTAGCGTCGCACCAGCTTCTGATAGAGCACTTCGTTGCCCATGCAGTGCGCCAGACCACTGGCCACCGAGACTTTTTCAGATTCGCCCACACGTTGCGGCTGACCCAGCCACTTCAACAGCACCCGAAACAGCTCCTTGGGGTCGAAAGGCTTGGTCACGTGGTCATTCATGCCCGCTTGCAGGCAGCGCTCGCGGTCACGCGCCAGGGCATGGGCGGTCATGGCCACAATCGGGATCTCTGACCAGGCCCGCTCAGCGCGAATCAGACGTGTCACTTCGTACCCGTCCATTTCCGGCATCTGCACGTCCATCAGGATGACATCGGGGCGTGATTCGTGCAGATGGGCCAGGGCCTGGCGCCCATTCGAGGCCACCCGCACTGTCATGCCAGCCACATCGCGCAGCAACTCGCTGGCCACGAGCTGGTTGAACTCGTTGTCTTCCACCAGCAAGACCTCGTGCCCGCGCAAAGCCTGCCACTCGGGCTCGGCTCGCGGCTGATCAAAAGCCGCCACAACCGGGGCCGAACTCATCCGCTGCTCCAAGGTCGAGGCCAGCACCCGCTGCAGAGTCGACAGGCTCACCGGCTTGGTCAGGCAACCGTGCAAGCCTTCCTCCATGGCGCGCTGACACACCCCCTCATCGCCATAGGCGGTGACGATGATGACCTTGGGACGGTGCCTCAGGTCGGCACTCGAGAGAATGCGGCGCGCCGCCTCAAACCCGTCGGCGCCAGGCATGCGCCAGTCGACCAGAACCAGATCAAAGGGGGTGGCCGTATCGGCCTGCTGCAACTCCCGCCAACCGGCCTGCGCCGACTCGGTCAGGGTCACGTGACAGCCCAGGCTCTGAAGCAACACGCCCATGATGTCGCGCGCGCTGGCGCTGTCGTCCATGACCAGAACGCGACAGCCGCTGAGTGCCGGCACGGGCAGACCCTGCCCAGCCGAAGCCGACTCAGGCACCTCAAAGGTGGCGGTGAAATAGAACTCGCTGCCTCGCCCCGGGGCGCTGCTGACCCCGATCTGGCCGCCCATCAGCTCCACCAGCTCCTTGCTGATGGCTAGCCCCAGGCCGCTGCCCCCATAGCGACGCGCGGTCGACTCATCTGCCTGGGTAAAGGGCTGGAACAGCCGCCCCATCTCCTCAGCGGTCATGCCAATGCCGGTGTCTTTCACCGCAATGCGCAGGCTGCAGCTGCGCGGGGTGCGCGACACCAGTGACACCGACACCACCACCTCGCCCAACTCGGTGAACTTGACCGCGTTGTTGCACAGGTTGATGAGCACCTGGGTCAGGCGCTGGGCATCACCCACCAGGGTCTGCGGCACGCTCGGCGCCGTGCCGATCAGCAACTCCAGCCCCTTTTGCTGCGCCCGGTAACCCACGATGACAGTCAGTTTGTCGAGCACATCTTCCAGACGGAAGGGCAAGCGCTCCAGCTCCAGTTTGCCGGCTTCGATCTTGGAGAAATCCAGAATCTGGTCAATCAGCTGCAGGAGCGTATCGGCCGCCATCTGCGCCTTGCTGAGGTAGTCTCGCTGCTTGGGGTCGAGTTCGGTTCGCAAGGCCAGGCCCGTCAAGCCCAGAATGGCGTTCATGGGCGTGCGAATCTCGTGGCTCATGTTGGCCAGGAACTCGCTCTTGGCCTGCGTGGCCGATTCAGCCTGATCCCTGGCCTGAGCCAGATCGTGATTGGCCTGTTCGAGTTGCGCAGTGCGTTCATGCACCCGGTCTTCCAGCTCGGCATTGAGGCTTCGCACCGCGTCTTCCGCGCGACGTCCGTCTTCGACGGCCTGTTGCAACTTCGCCTGCGTGGCATGCAGCGCCAGATAGGGCGCGCGAATGCTGGTCAGGAAGGTGGCCCAATACAGCAGCGCATAAGCCACCACCTTGTACATGTGGCCAAAAATGTTCTGGAAATCGGAGGGGCTGACATAGCTGGTGAAAGCCAACTCGCCCGTGCCCATCACAAAGGCCGAGGCCGCCAGCAGGTAGTAGTTCGCCCCATGGCCCTGGCGCGCCCGCTGAAGCAGCAGGGCGGACACCGCCCAGTTACCCACACACAGCACATACTCGTAGTTCGCCTTGAAGGCGGTCACCCCCTGGCCCGGCACAAACGTGGTCGGAAACGCGTCGATGCGGTACGACCCCCACCAGATGGCCCCCAGGGCCACCAGCCCCCCGAGGCTCAGCGCCAGCCGCCTCGAGAGATGAAACTGAGCCATCAGGGCCACCAACCCCAAGGTGAGCAACTCCGCCGTGCGCCCCATCAACCAGAAGAAGATGGCCCGCGGGGTGCTGGCTTCGCCCATCAAATGCGGCATGCCGGCGTAGGTCAGGGCGTGCACCAGATCGCACACTCCCACCACAAAAAAGCCGCCCACCAGCACGCGACTGGCAGCGTCCTCGCGCTCGCGCAGGGCATGCCAGCCCACCGCCACAATCAACATCGACACGATGATCGACACCAGCTCCAGCAGCAGGTGGACCGACAACATGCTGGTCTGAAAAAAGGTCCACTGGATGGTGGGTGGCTGGTAGCGCAGGGCCACCATGCCCAGCGCAGCCGCCACGGTCACCGCCAGGCTGACCCGTTTGACCTGTTCAACGTGTGCATCGAGGCCGGTTGACATGCCCCCTCCAGAGTGATGCCGGGGCATGCCACTTCCCTGTGCCCCAACGGTGTTTTTGATCTATGAGCCCATTATTAGGGTGGAGACCGCCCAATTGTTTAGCCAGTGTTTACCCGCTTTTTATGGCCTTTTGTCAGGCAACTTCCTACAAACCGTGTAGCAGGAAGCCGACCTGTCTTACAGACGCTCTCCTATCAAGGAAATTGGCAGGCTTTTGCACAATGAATCCATCGACGACGCAACCGCGATCTGAAATCTGAAACGAGGAGACCCCCATGCGAGCCAAGAGCCTGTTGACCGAAGCCAAGCAAATCGAAACCGCTGTCACCCTGATCAACCTGGGTGCCCGCCTGCAAGTGCTGGAATCGGAAACCGACTTGTCGTATGAGCGTCTGCTGCGCCTGTACAAGGAAGTGTCGGGCAAGTCGCCTTCGAAGGGCCAACTGCCTTTCTCGACCGACTGGTTCATGACCTGGCAGCCCAACATCCACGCCTCGCTGTTCCTCAACATCCATGAGTACCTGAACAAGGCCGCCGAAATGGATGAGATCCAGACCGTGATCAAGGCCTACCAGCTGTACCTGGAACAAACCCAGAACCAAGGCCTCGAAGCCCTGCTGTCGGTGACCCGCGCCTGGCGCCTGGTCAAGTTCATCGACAACGGCATGCTGACCATGACCAAGTGCTCCAAGTGCGGCGGTCACTTCGTCAGCCACCCCCACGAAATTTCCCGCCACTACGTGTGTGGCCTGTGCAACCCCCCTGCACGCGCCGGCAAAGGCAAGGCCTCGGGCGCCATCCAGATGCACTGAAGCGTCTCCCGGTTTTGCTCTCTCTTCTCTCTCTCGATTGTTGATTGCTCCGTAGATTGCATGTCTTTCGGGCCTCGGATCCCTGGATCTGAGGCCTTTTTTTTGCAACACCACCAATCGCCAGCCTTGACAACGCCGACATTCGATCAGTAGGGTCTGTCTTCGCGCGCCATATTTCACAATCCTTGACCCAAGCCATGGCAACCCTCGCCAAACTCTTGCTTTACCTGACGGTGACAGGGCTGCTGATGCCGATTGCAGCGGCACAACCGCGCGAGGTCATCACCCTGGGGGCAGAAGACGACGCAGCACCCTGGTCCTACGCCGACGGCAGCGGATATGTGAATGATCTGGTGCGTCAAGCATTCAGCGCCATGGGATGGGATGTTCAACTCAAAGTGATGCCCTATGCGCGCTGCAAGACACTGACCCTCCGCGGCTTGCTGGCCGGCTGTTTTTCTGCCAGCAAACTCACCGAATACAAAGACAAACTGGTGTATCCACAGCATCCAGTTTTTCAGGCTCAGAATGTCTTGCTCGCCCTAGCGGATAGCCCATGGAAGGGCTGCGACAGCGCGCGGTGGCCCAGCCCCCCTCGCGTGGGCACCGTGCGAGCCTACGAATACACACCCCAACTCGAGTCCTTGCTTGCCAGCAGAAATTTGATCCGCCACGAGGTCGACTCGGAAATCAGCAACCTTCGCAAGCTGGAAGCCAAGCGCATTGATGCCGCAGTGATCACACTCGACCAGGTCAAACGTCTCGAGTTCCTTCAGGCACTTGCGCATACGTCGGAACCACTCAAGACAGTATGCGATTTCGGCTCACAGCCCGCGTATGTGATGTTCAGCAAACTTCATCCGCAAGGCCCGAAGGCTCAGACCGTCTTCGACGCAGGCATGCGCCGTCTCGACGAGAGCGGCGCACTTGCGCGACTCCAGGACACTTGGCACAAGCGCGCCCTCGCAGGGACAAGTGCCAAACCGCACTGAAACACGAATGCAACATCGTCCTTTCCTTTTGCGGCACTGGGCCATCGGCTGGATGGTCGGATGGGCTCTGTGCGCGCAAGCCCAGCCCCGACAGGTCATCGAAATCGGGGCCGAGGACGACGCAGCGCCGCTGGCTTACGCAGATGGCTCCGGCTTCGTCGCGGATGTGGTGAAAGCAGCACTGGCGCACTCTGGCTGGGAGGTCCGGCTCAAAGTCCTGCCATACGCACGATGCAAGGCATTGGCACAGAATGGCCTGTTGGCTGGCTGCTATTCCACATGCAGAACGCCCGACCTGGAAGGCAAGCTGCTCTTTCCAAACAAACCCATCTATGAATCTCGCAACGTGTTACTGACCACCAGCCCCCATCTCAAGGGATGCGATCCGAGCCAATGGCCCAGCGGCACACGCATCGGCATCGTCCGAGGCTATGAGTACACCAGCGAGGTGCATAAGCTGCTGAATGCAGCGGGCATCAGGCCATCAGAAACGGACTCTGAAATCAGCAATCTCCGTAAACTGGAGGCAGGCCGCCTTGATGCAACCGTCGTCACCCTGGATAAGGTCAAGCGCATCGAGTTCATTCGCATGCTGGCCCATACGACGGCACCCGTCAAGGAACTCTGCCTGCTGGGCAAGCAGCCGGCATTCGTCGCCTTCAGCCCGAAGCACCCGATGGGCGCACGCGCCCGAGATGCCTTCGATCAGGGCTTGAACCAGCTCATCCAAGATGGGCGCTTGCAACAACTGGAACAGGACTGGCGAGCCCGATCCCTCGCGCGCGCCAGCGCCAAAAGGCACTGACCAAGATGCTGCGTCAACGCGCTTCCACGGTGACCCTTCTGCTGGCCGCGCTGCTGGCCGTCACCACCCTGTTGCTCACGGCCTTTGCGATTGCCTTTGACAATGGCGAACGCAAAAGCAGAGAAGCCTTGCTCCATCGGGCGCTTCAATCGAGCTTGCAGCAACAAGTCGCTGCACTGAACTTACCCATGTGGGATCTGGACGAAACCCACGTGGTCGACATCATGCGCAGCGGCATGCTCAATCGCGAGGTCTACGCCATCGTGGCCCACTCGCAAGACAAGCATCACGTGCTGGTCCGCGATGCCAACTGGCAAGCGATCTTGTCTCAAGATCCGCCGCAGCTGTCGGGCACCGAGTTTCTGAGCGCGCAAGCAGACGTGCTCCACGATCAAGAGCGAGTCGGTCACGTCCAGGTGTACGTGACGCCTCAATTCATGCGGGAAGATCTGCATCAGCGCCGACTCCAGTTGGCCGCCTTGATCGTGGGGCTCGACATCGCGCTGGTCCTGGCACTGGGCCTGCTGCTATGGCGGTTGCTCGTTCAGCCCATTCGGGCGATCGAACGATACGCGGCAGGCGTCAAGGATGACACCCAGCCTCAAACCCCTGAGCCCCAGGTCTGGTTCACACGCGAATTCGCATCACTCAATCAGTCAATCCGCAGCATGACTGACATGCTCGCGGCACGCTATCGAGCCTTGAGAGACAGTGAAGAGCGTCTGACCTTGGCCGCCCGCGCCGCCGAGATCGGCGTCTGGGAGTGGGATGTGCAAAGCAACAAGCTGGCCTGGGACGAGCAGCTGCGTCTGCACTATGGCTGGCCGGCTGGGTGCTACTCGGGCTCCCATGATGTGTGGCTGGACTCCCTGCTCCCCCAAGAACGAGAACGAATCGAGCAGGAAATTCAGTCTGTCTTGAAAGGCAGAAAGAACTGGTCCGCCGAGTTCTCGATCCTGAGACCGGACGGCGAGATCCGCATCATCAAAGGAATGGGCGCGAGCTTGCGCGATGAAAGTGGCAAGGTCGTTCGCGTGGTCGGCGTCAACACCGACATCACAGACCACCGACTCGCAGAAGACCAGATCCGCCAGCTCAACGCCGAACTCGAACAGCGGGTGCGGGAACGCACAGCCCAGTTGGAAACGGCCAACCAGGAACTGGCAAAAGCTCGAGATCAGGCCGAGTCAGCTACCCGGGCGAAAAGCGAGTTCCTGGCCAACATGAGCCACGAAATTCGCACGCCGATGAATGCCATTGTCGGGCTGACCACGCTGGCGCTGAGAACCGACCTGAGCCCCAAGCAGAAGAACTACTTGAACAATGTCCGCGCCGCTTCGGACTCGCTGCTGGAGATCATCAACGACATCCTCGATTTTTCGAAGATGGAGGCCGGCAAACTCGCCATCGAATCGCGCGACTTCATCCTGCTGGATGTGCTGGATCGATTGATTTCGGTGGTGGCGCTCAAAGCCCAGGAGCGAGGGCTCCACTTCCTGGTTGAAATCGACCCCGCTTTGTTGACACGCCCCTTGCGCGGCGATCCGGTGCGCCTGGGGCAAGTCCTGATCAACCTGTGCAACAACGCCGTGAAGTTCACGCATCGGGGCGAGGTGATTTTGCGCATGTGGCAAGGGGCAGATGTCTCGCCCTCCAACACGCAACTCTATTTTGAGGTGCAAGACAGCGGCATCGGCATGAGCGCCGACCAGATGCACAAACTCTTCGCGCCGTTCAGTCAGGTCGATGCATCGACCACCCGGCTGTATGGCGGGACGGGACTGGGCCTGGCCATCTGCAAACAGCTGCTCGCCCTGATGCAGGGGGATATCCACGTACAAAGCGAACTCGGACGCGGCACCACGTTTTCCGGTTGGGCCCAGCTCGGTCAAGCCGCAGGGGTTACAGGAAAAGAATGCCCCACGTCACCCGACAAGAAGTTGGCGGTTCTCGTGGTGCACCCACACGAACCCAGCCGCGCGGTGCTGGCCCGGCAACTGACCTTGTTGGGCCACAACCCCACCCCCGTGGCAACCCCCCACGAGGCGCAGCAATGGCTAGAGCATCATCAACAGCCCTTCGACGTTGTGTTGCTCGACTCAGCCACGTCGGAAGGAGATCCCATTGAATGGGTTCACCGCTTCCGGCATGCCCAAGCCGATCCACCGGTACGTGTTTTGATCGGGACCCCTCTGGCAGATGAAGCCACAGCCTTGCGAGCCCAGCAAGAAACCCAGGTGCTGACGCTGTACTACCCCATCTTGCCCAATACTTTGCACGACGCCTTGCAGCCGTCGCAACCAGCCGGAGCCGGGCAGACCACGCAGGCGATCTCGGCCCAGCCTGCGGCCGAACCCACGGCACCGCCTGCCCTCAAGGGGCGTACGGTCTTGCTGGTGGAAGACAACCCGATCAACCAGATCGTCGCCACTGACCTGCTCGGCGAGGTCGCAGGCATGAATGTGATCGTCGCCGAAGACGGTCAGCAGGCCTTGGCGGCACTCCAGCGCCACCGGTTCGATGTGGTGCTGATGGACGTGCAAATGCCAGTGATGGACGGCTTGCAAGCCACCCAGCTGATCCGATTGAATCCGGCCCATCGAGATCTGCCCATCATCGCGATGACAGCGCATGCCATGGCCCGAGATCAGCACCGATGCCTGAGCGCGGGCATGAACGACTACGTGGCCAAGCCCTTCGAGCCCCAGTCCTTGTTCGACAGGCTGGCGAAATGGATCGGGGTGTCGCCCGCGACCGATAGAGCAGAGGCCGCACAGGCAAGACAAGCATCGCCCCCACAGGAGCCCAGCGACCAACCCGTCGAGGTCGCCATTGATTTCGAAAAAGGCCTGCGGCGATGCGCGCGCAAACCACACCTGTATCGCAAACTGGCCACCCGCTTCCTCACCAGCCGCAGGGAAGATGCCGAAGCCATTCGCGCGGCCTTGCAGCATGGCAACACCGAAGCCGCCGCCATGATCGCTCACCAGCAAATCTCGACTGCGGGTGTTCTTGGGGCCGATTCACTGTCAGCCGCCGCACGGGCTTTGCAATTGACTCTCCTTGAAGGGCCTTCCATTGACTGGCCCGTCATGCTCGAGTCTTTTGATCAACAATTGATCGCGACGCTCGAAGCTTTGGAGCGCCATTTCGCTGAGCAACCATGACCGAGCCCGTCCGTTCTTATTCGACATCCGAAGTCGCCAAGCGCCTGGGCGTGGCCACTCAGACCGTGCAACGCTGGGTCGATTCTGGCCAACTGAAAGCCTGGAAAACCGTCGGAGGCCACCGCCGGATCGAGGCCGAGGGCGCCGAAGTCCTGTTTCGGCTGCACGAACGGGGCGCCTTGGGGCAGGAGCCCTCGTCAGATCAGCCCGTTCAACAGACGTCTAGCGGCCCCACCTGGTCGGTCTTGATCGTGGACGACAACCCTGACGATCGAGATATCCTGGCTCAAATCATCGAAGATGCGCTGCCTCATTCGCAAATTGCGATGGCCACCAACGGCTTTCATGGCCTGGTGGCATTGGGTCGTAGCGCACCCGACATCCTGATCACTGACGTGGTGATGCCGCACATGAACGGTTTCGAGATGCTGCGTCATTTGCTCAACGGCTGTGCCATTCGCCCCCGACTGATCATCGCCGTATCCAGTAATTCGCCAACCGAGCTGACCTCCCACGGCAAGCTCCCGGACGGCGTGCTGTTTTTTCAAAAGCCGTTGGAGCCAGATGAATTCACAGCCGCGCTGCACGACGCGCTGGATCGAATAACCCTTTAGTCAGAGGGCTCAATTTGCCTAACTAGCGGGATTTCTCCACACATTTCAGGCATTCACAAATTGTGTATTTTGACGAAGATGCTCTCACACCCTGAGAGGAGAGCAGATTCGTCATGGACGCGACCCCAACCCTATCGAAGCCAGCCCTGAAGCATCGAGCGACTTGGCTCTGGCTCATCGCTGGCGGCGTGCTCCTGATCAGCGTCGAGCTCACCCGCCTGCGTCCTGACTGGCACAGCGGCATTGGCATCCTGGCTGTCGCTTGTGTGGCAGGGTTGGCTTGGTGGCAGCGCCGCCTGACTGGCGCCGCGCCAGCCCAAGTGGTACAGCACGACGGCGCCGAAGCCATCTGCGAGGCGGTTCTGCCGATCTGGGCGCGGCAGATCGAAACGGCCCGAAGCCACATGGACCAAGCCATTGACGCCATGGTCTCCCGCTTTGCCGGAATGAGTAGCCGACTGCGGGGCCCATCCAATGTCGATACACAGGCATCGGACGCCGCCCTGCTGAATTCCTTGGAGCAGGCACAGCGCAAGCTGCGAGACCTGCTCAACGACTTGCAACGCGCCTTGAGCTTGCGGCAGGAGCTGTTCAGCGAGGTGGTCAGCATTTCCCAGTTTGCGGGACAACTTCAAGAAATGGCGTCCGGCGTGGGCGCCATCGCACGCCAGACCAACCTGCTGTCCGTCAACGCCGCCATCGAGGCGGCCCGAGCCGGCGACACAGGCCGAGGCTTTGCGGTGGTGGCCAAGGAAGTACGGCATCTCTCGGCGGAGTCTGAGCAAACCGGCGCACGCATCACCGAAGTGGTTCAGAAAGTCAGCCAGGCACTGGAGCGGGCGGAACAGGCGTTTGCCAACTACGCGCAACACGACAAGGCCTTGATGGTCGAGGCCGAGCAAACCATTGAAGCCGTTGTGCAAAGCATGCACGGAACCGCGAACGACCTCATGCAGCAAAGCCAGACGCTGGTATCCGAGAGTCTGGTGATTCGGCAAGAAATCGATGCCGTCCTGGTGGCCATTCAATCGCAGGACCGATTCAGTCAGATGCTGCAGCACACCAGTGCAGACCTCATTCGACTGCGGTCCTGGCTCGCCGCCATCCCCCCAGAGCGGGCCCCGACTTCCGCAGCGCAATGGCTGGAAGCCTTGCGCAGCACTTACACCACGCCGGAAGAACAAGCTGCCCACGACGGCCAGCCCATCCCGCCAATGCACTTCGGCCAGCAACAAGCCGTTGCGGACCAAGACACCACGTTCTTTTGAAAGCATCAAACCATGTCCAAAACCATACTGATCGTTGATGACTCGTCGTCGCTGCGCAAGGCGGTGCAGATCGCCCTGGAAGGCGCGGGCTACCAGGTTGTCGAAGCCGAGGACGGCAAGCAGGCTCTGAGCCGACTCGACGGCCGCAAGTACCACCTGGTCATCAGCGATGTGAACATGCCCAACCTCGATGGCTACGGCTTTGTCGAAGCCATGAAGCAGATCCCCGCCTACAAGTACACCCCGGTGGTC
>NZ_DASUIN010000006.1:0-19557 GCF_036273115.1 Aquabacterium sp. | reverse complement strand
TACAACGTGCGCGCCGAACGCATGGGCTGGCTGCCCTCGGCCCCGCAGCTGCAGACCAACCCGCTGCAGGTGGTGAAAGACGCCGTGGCGGCCGGCATGGACCCGAAGGACTACACCGTCAAGGGCCTGAAGAGCGGCTCGCTCAAGATGAGCTGCGAGGACCCGGACCATCCGGCCAACTGGCCGCGCAACATGTTCGTCTGGCGCTCCAACATCCTGGGCTCCAGCGGCAAGGGCCACGAGTATTTCCTCAAGCACCTGCTGGGCACCAGCAACGGGGTGCAAGGCAAGGACCTGGGGGCCGAGGAAGCCAAGCCCGCCGAAGTGGTATGGCACGACAAGGCGCCCGAAGGCAAGCTCGACCTGCTGGTCACACTGGACTTTCGCATGAGCACCACCTGCCTGTACTCGGACATCGTGCTGCCGACCGCCACCTGGTACGAGAAAAACGACCTCAACACCAGCGACATGCACCCCTTCATCCCCCCGCTGTCCACCGCGGTGGACCCGGCCTGGCAGAGCAAGAGCGACTGGGAGATCTACAAAGGTTTCGCCAAGGCCTTCAGCGAGGTCTGTGTCGGCCACCTGGGTGTGGAGAAGGAGCTCATGCTCACGCCACTGATGCACGACAGTCCAGCCGAACTGGCGCAACCCTTCGGTGTGCAGGACTGGAAGAAGGGTGAGTGCGACCTCATCCCGGGCAAGACGGCACCCAACATGATGGTGGTCGAGCGCGACTACCCCAACCTCTACAAACGTTTCACCGCCCTGGGCCCCTTGATGAACAAGGTGGGCAACGGTGGCAAGGGCATCGCCTGGAACACCCAGACCGAAGTCAAGCAGCTCGGCGAGCTCAATGGCGTGGTGAAGGCCGAAGGCGTGACCTGCGGCATGCCGAAGATCGAGACCGACATCGACGCCTGCGAGGTGGTGTTGCAACTCGCGCCCGAGACCAACGGCCACGTGGCCGTCAAGGCCTGGGAGGCCCTGGGCAAACAGACCGGCCGCGATCACGTCCATCTGGCCCTCTATCGTGAAGACGAGAAGATCCGTTTCCGCGACATCCAGGCCCAGCCGCGCAAGATCATCTCTTCGCCGACCTGGAGCGGCATCGAGAGCGAAACCGTGTCGTACAACGCCGGCTACACCAACGTGCACGAGTTGATCCCATGGCGCACCCTGACCGGTCGCCAGCAGTTCTACCTGGATCACCCGTGGATGACGGCCTTCGGTGAGAACTTCACCAGCTACCGTCCGCCGGTGGACCTGAAGACCACCGCCGGCATCCACGGCATCAAGCCCAACGGCAACACCGAGATTCTGCTGAACTTCATCACACCGCACCAGAAGTGGGGCATCCACTCCACCTACAGCGACAACCTGATGATGCTCACGCTCAACCGCGGCGGCCCGGTGGTCTGGCTCAGCGAAGACGACGCCAAGAGCGCCGGGATCAAAGACAACGACTGGGTCGAGCTGTTCAACATCAACGGCGCCATTGCGGCCCGTGCGGTGGTGAGCCAGCGGGTGAACAACGGCATGGTCATGATGTACCACGCGCAGGAGAAGACCATCAACACCCCCGGCTCGGAGATCACCGGGGCGCGCGGCGGCATCCACAACTCGGTGACGCGCATCGTACTCAAGCCGACGCACATGATCGGCGGCTACGCCCAGTTCAGCTACGGCTTCAACTACTACGGAACCATCGGCACCAACCGCGACGAGTTCGTTGTGGTGCGCAAGATGAACAAGGTGGACTGGCTGGACACCCCGGCCGCGGCCACCAATGCCAACGCGCACGCCTAAGGAGAACGACCATGAAAATCCGCGCTCAAATCGGCATGGTGCTCAACCTGGACAAGTGCATCGGCTGCCACACCTGTTCCGTCACCTGCAAGAACGTCTGGACCAGCCGCAAAGGCATGGAATACGCCTGGTTCAACAACGTCGAAACCAAACCCGGCATCGGCTACCCCAAGGAATGGGAAAACCAGGACAAGTGGAACGGCGGCTGGGTGCGCAAGACCAACGGCCAGATCGAACCACGCCAGGGGGCGAAGTGGAAGCTGCTGATGAAGATCTTCGCCAACCCCAATCTGCCGCAGATCGACGACTACTACGAGCCTTTCACCTTCGACTATGACCATCTGCAGTCGGCGCCGGAGATGAAGACCGCGCCCACGGCCCGGCCGCGCAGCCTGATCACCGGCCAGCGTATGGAGAAGATCGAATGGGGTCCGAACTGGGAAGAAATCCTGGGTGGTGAATTCAGCAAGCGCTCGAAAGACAAGAACTTCGACGACGTGCAGAAGGACATCTACGGCCAGTTCGAGAACACCTTCATGATGTACCTGCCGCGTCTGTGCGAGCACTGCCTGAACCCGGCGTGCGTGGCATCGTGCCCCTCGGGCTCGATCTACAAGCGCGAGGAAGACGGCATCGTCCTGATCGACCAGGACAAGTGCCGCGGCTGGCGCATGTGCGTGTCGGGCTGCCCCTACAAGAAGATCTACTACAACTGGCAAACCGGCAAGGCCGAGAAGTGCATCTTCTGCTACCCCCGTATCGAAGCCGGTCAGCCCACGGTCTGCTCGGAAACCTGCGTGGGGCGCATCCGCTATCTGGGCGTGCTGCTGTATGACGCCGACCAGATCCAGGCTGCCGCCAGCGTTGAACACGACCGCGATCTGTACCAGGCTCAGCTCAACCTGTTCCTGGATCCGAACGATCCCAAGGTCATCGAGCAGGCTCGCAAGGATGGCATCCCTGAAGCTTGGCTGACGGCCGCCAAGAACAGCCCCGTCTACAAGATGGCTGTGGACTGGAAGGTCGCGCTGCCCCTGCACCCCGAGTACCGTACCCTGCCCATGGTCTGGTATGTGCCACCGCTGTCGCCCATTCAATCGGCGGCTCAGTCCGGTCACATCGGTGCCAATGGCGAGATCCCTGATGTCAACCAGTTGCGCATCCCGGTCAAGTACCTGGCCAACCTGCTCACCGCAGGCGACACCATTCCCGTGACCCGTGCCCTGGAGCGCATGCTGGCCATGCGTGGCTACATGCGCGGCAAGCATGTCGATGGCGTCGAGAACCAGAAGGTGCTGGCTCAAGTGGGCCTCGACAAGCACACGGTCGAAGACATGTACCACGTGATGGCGATTGCGAACTACGAAGATCGCTTCGTGATCCCATCGGCCCACCGAGAGTACGCCGAAAACGCTTTCGACCTGCGCGGTGGTTGCGGCTTCTCGTTCGGCAACGGTTGTTCCGATGGCGCATCCGAGCCCAGCCTGTTCGGCGGCAAGAAGCGTCGCACCATCCCCATCAAGTCGGAGATCTGACATGAGTGGCCTGACAGAAAACCGGTCGGCCTACAGCCTGCGCGCCCTGGCACGCTTGCTGGCCTACCCCGATGCGGCCCTGCGCGAGCTGGTGCCCGATCTGCAAAAAGTCCTGGTCGAAGAGCAAGCCGTGCCTACGGCACGCCTGCGCGGCCTGGGCATGTTGCTGGGCTCCATGATCGATCAGGACGTAACCGAAACCGAACAAGCCTATGTGGAACTGTTCGATCGCGGTCGTGCCACCTCGCTGCACCTGTTCGAGCATGTGCATGGTGACTCGCGTGACCGTGGCCCCGCCATGATCGACCTGGTCAAGACCTACGAGCAGGCTGGCATGTGGCTGGACCCCAAGAAGGTGGGCGGCGAGTTGCCCGACTACCTGCCTGTGGTGCTCGAGTTCGTGTCGACCTTGCCCGAAGCCGCCATGCGCGACTTCATCGGCGAGATTGCGCACATCCTCAATGCCATCCACGCCGCCCTGATCAAGCGCCGCAGCCTGTATGCCCACGCTTTGGCTGCTGTGCTGGAGATCGGGGGCCAAGCGGTGGAGGCCGTGGAGGTGCCAGAGGATGAAGACCTCGACGCCGCCTGGGTCGAACCCGAGGCCTTTGCCGGCTGCTCCAGCAAGGGCCAAACCAGCCCTGATCAGCCTCAACCCATTCAGATCGTGCGTCGAGCCAATTCGGCGCCACAACGAGGAGCATCAGCATGAGCCTCTCTCACCAATTCTTCTTTGGTATCTATCCCTACATCTGTGCGGTGATCTTCCTGCTCGGTAGCCTGGTTCGCTTCGACCGCGACCAGTACACCTGGCGCAGTGAGTCCAGCCAGATGTTGTCCACCGGCGCCTTGCGCGCGGGCTCCAATCTGTTCCACCTGGGCATCATCGGCCTGTTCTTCGGTCACTTCTTCGGCATGCTGACCCCGCATGAAATCATTCATGCGTTGGGTGTGTCACCCTCGCAGAAGCAGCTGTTGGCCGTGGTCGCTGGTGGCACCCTGGGCTCCATCGGTCTGATCGGCTTGCTGATCCTGATTCATCGTCGATTGAGCAACGAACGTATCCGTGCCACGTCCAAGGGGCGCGACTTCCTGGTGCTGTTCTGGATCCTGGCCACTCTGGGCCTGGGCTTGTCGACCGTGCCCGTTTCGCTGCACCACCGCGATGGCGCCGAAATGCTCAAGCTGATGGACTGGGCCCAGCACATCGTCACCTTCCGTGGCGGTGCGGCTGACCTGATCGCTGACGTGTCCACCGTGTTCAAGGTGCACATGGTCATGGGCATGAGCTTGTTCGTGATCTTCCCCTTCACCCGTCTGGTTCACGTGTGGAGCGGCTTCGCCTCGGTGGGCTATCTGGCCCGTCCTTGGCAAGTGGTGCGTAGCCGCAAGATCGGCCTGTCGGAGTAAACCATCATGATCACCTCGAACCATGCATCCCTGCCTGCGCCCGCCTTGCGCGTGGGGGCCATCCTCCTCGCCGAAGCGGGGGCCGAGTTGAGCGAGTCGGAGCGCCGGCAACGCGCCAGTGTCGAACTGCTGCGTCAGGCCGCGATCGAGGCCGGCTTGCTGTCGGCAGAGGACCCCGCTCCGCAAGACGGGGTGATCAGCGAAGCGGCGGCCGAGGCCATCGACACCTGGCTGGCGCAGAACCTGCGCGTGCCCGAGCCCGATGAGCAGGCCTGCCGCCGACACCACGCGGCTCATCTGTCTCGTTATGCGGTGGGCGAGCGTGTGCAGGCCCGCCACATCCTGTTTGCCGTGACCGATGGCGTGGATGTGAACCGCTTGCGCGCCCGCGCCGAACAGGTGCTGCTCGATGTGCGTGCCGATCCGCGTCGTTTCGGCGAAGCGGCCCGAGCCAACTCGAACTGCCCCAGCTCGGACCAAGGCGGTGATCTCGGTTGGTTGACCGCACAAGACTGTGTGGCTGAATTTGCGCGCGAGCTGTTCGCGCAAGACGAAGGCACGGCCAATGTGGGTGTGTTGCCTCGCTTGGTGCACAGCCGTTTCGGCCTGCATGTGGTCGAGGTGTTGTCGCGCGACCCCGGGCAGCAACCAGCCTACGAAGACGTGCGTGAGGCTGTGGCGCAATCGCTGCGCCAGCAAGCTTGGATCACGGCCTTGCGCCAAGCCATGCAATTGTTGGCAGGCCGCTGGGAGGTGGAAGGCGTAGACTTGGACTCGGCCGACTCACCCCTGCTGCAGTAAATGGACGACGAGCTGCTCCAGCGCATCCGGCGGTTTCGCACGGATTACTTCCCCAAATACGAAGGCCAGTTCAAAGAGCTGGTCGAACAGGGGCAGCATCCCACCATCCTCTTTGTGGGGTGCTCAGACTCCCGCCTGGTGCCCTACATGCTGACGGGCGCCGGCCCCGGCGAATTGTTCATCGTTCGCAATGTCGGGGCCTTGGTGCCGCCTTACAACGGCATGGGTGGAGGGCTGCATGGCACCGCTGCAGCAATTGAGTACGCGGTGCTCAATCTTCATGTCAGCCACATCATCGTGTGCGGGCACTCGCATTGCGGGGCCATGAAGGCGCTGTACGAAGAAATCTCGCCAGAAGCCAAGAACTTGAATTCCTGGTTGGATCTGGCGCGCGAGGCAACCCTGCCGGTACAAGTCACCAACGAAGCCTTGCGCCGCACCGAGCAGCGCTCTGTGGTCTTGCAGCTCGAGCGTCTGATGGACTATCCCATGGTGCGCCAGCGGGTGGAGCAAAGGAAAATTGCCTTGCACGGCTGGCACTATGTGATCGAAGAGGGCGAAATCTACGTGTTCGACGTTCGCACCGGCACCTTTGTGGCGGCGTCGCGTTCCGAGCACAGCGGCACCGGCCCGTATCACGAGGTCGATCCCGACAACGGCTCCATCTTCAACGAGGTCGATGCGTCCTGGTATCCAGCCAGATGAGGCAGATGCCGCCCATGGGGTGAGCCACCTGGATTGTGTGGGGTAGCATTCTGGTGAATGTCGCTCTCGCCCTCATGACCAGTTCTACATCCTCCGGATTCAACTCACAGCTGTGGCGGCGCTTCGTCGCCATGGCCCGGCCCTATTGGCAG
Source organism: Aquabacterium sp. (assembly GCF_036273115.1). Taxonomy (GTDB): domain Bacteria; phylum Pseudomonadota; class Gammaproteobacteria; order Burkholderiales; family Burkholderiaceae_C; genus Aquabacterium. The sequence continues at coordinate 13,145 of NZ_DASUIN010000006.1, read as the reverse complement.
TCTGAAGAGCGCTGGCGTTCGCGTGGCCTGCTGGCCTTGTTGATCGTGCTGCTGCTGGGGCAAACGGCCTTCAGCGTCTTGTTCAACCATCAGACCGGCGAATTCACCTCGGCCCTGGCCGCGCAAGACGCCGATCGCTTCTGGTCGGCCATCCGCGCCTGCTTGCTGCTGCTGGCCGCAGCGGTGCCCATCTACGGCCTGTACTACTACGTGCGTGACACGGTGGGCCTGCGCTGGCGCAAGTGGATGACCACCTGGTTCCTGGATCGCTATTTCGCCCAACGGGCCTATTACCGTTTCAGCGCCGCCGAAGGCATCGACAACCCCGATCAGCGTATCGCCGAAGACATCAACGCCTTCACATCCCAGTCGCTGTACTTTTCGATGATCGTGCTCAGCTCGGTCATTCAGCTCATCGCTTTTTCCAGCGTGCTGTGGGCCATCTCCAAGGGGCTGGTCTATTTCCTGATTGGCTACGCCATCGTCAGCACGCTGTTCACGGCCACGATGTTTGGCAAGAAGCTCATCGAGGTCAACTTTCGGCAGCTGCAACGCGAAGCCGACTTTCGCTTCGGCCTCGTGCGTGTGCGCGAACATGCCGAGCCCATTGCCTTTCATCGAGGCGAAGCGCGTGAAGGCGCCTGGCTCAAAGGCCTGTTCCAGGCCCTGTATGACAACTACAAGCTGGTGCTGCGTTGGCAGTTCAAGCTCAACCTGTTCCAGTACGCGCACAGCTTCCTCACGGTCGTGTTGCCCAGCATCATCATTGCGGGCGATGTGCTCTCGGGGGAGCTGGAAGTGGGCAAGGCCGTTCAAGCCGCCGGGGCGTTTTCAGCCATCCTCAGCGCGCTCACCGTCATCGTCGAGCACTTTGAAGGCCTGAGCCGTTTTTCCGCTGGCATCAACCGCCTGCACGCTTTTTCGCAGGCACTCGAAGTGCAAGCCGATCGCGAACTGGCCCGCACCGAGCCCGTGCAGCGCATCGGCACCGAGCATGGCGTGGAGCTGGCGCTGCAGCACCTCACCGTCTACACCCCCAACCGGGAGCACTTGCTGCTGCAAAACCTCAGCGTGCGTGTACAGCCGGGTGAGGGGCTGTTGATTGTGGGGGCCAGCGGCGCAGGCAAGAGTTCTCTGCTGCGGGTGGTGGCCGGGCTGTGGCACACCGGCACCGGTACCGTGATCCGCCCCTCGGGTCACGACATGTTGTTTTTGCCGCAGCACCCGTATTTGCCTCTGGGGAACTTGCGCAGCCAGTTGCTCTACCCAAATCTCGATCGCGAGGTGTCAGACGAAGAGCTGTTGCAATGGCTGGAACGCGTGAACCTGCCCACCTTGGCGCAGCGCTTCGGGGGGCTGGATGCCGAGGTGGACTGGGCCAAGGTACTGTCCGTGGGCGAGCAACAAAGGCTGGCCTTTGCGCGGGCCTTGCTGGCCAAACCGCGTTATCTGTTGCTTGACGAAGCCACCAGTGCGCTCGATGCTGACAATGAAGAGCGCCTCTACAGCCAGCTCGAGGGGCTGTCCATCACCCCCATCAGCGTCAGTCACCACCGGGCGGTGCTGAAATACCACCAGCGTGTGTTGGAAATGACCGGCGGCGGGCAGTGGAGCCTGCATCAGGCGCAGGGGTATCACTGGCAGGGGTAAGGGGCGCCTGCTCCTTATCCTTTAGTTTTGTCAGGGCTTTCCGATAACTTTGGGAGATAACCCGGAGCCTGCATCGGATGAACGCCCACGAAGTATTTGCACTCGCGTCGGCTTTGGCCTTGCTGGCCACCAGCATGGCCTTTTGGGCGCTATGGCGCGGATTGCGCTCAGGGGTGTGGCGGCATTTCGCCTTGACCTGCCTCGTAGGCGGGTTGTTTTACCTTTTGGATGGGCGCGTGGCCCCTGTGGGTGAACGGCCGTATCCCGCAGGCGTGACGATCGGGTCACTGGCCATTGTCGCGCTGCTGGTGGGCATGTCTCGCCACGTTCAATTGCCGACCAGCATTGCTCGTGCGGCCTTGGTTGGCCAACTTACTTTGGCGTTGCTCAACATCGGGTTGACTGCGGCAGGGGTTGCAGATCGTCTGCATGTTTTTGTGGTCTACAGCCTCATGTGTTGTTCTCAGTTCGTTGCAGTGGCCTGGGCGACCGATCGGTCACATTGGGCTCGCAACGCGCCTGCCATGGTTTGCCTGTTGCTGTTTCCGGCCCTCGTGGGCGCCACAGCCTGGCGCGGCGGCGATCTGATTTATCTGCGGTACGCGATTGGCTTGGTGTCGTTCCTGTTTTGCATGTCCATCCTGGTTGATGGTGTCTTGCGCAATCACAGGGAAGCCCAAGCGGCCCTGGTTGATTTGCGCCAAGCCCAGGCCCAATTGGAAGCGCTGGTTGCCTCCATGGTCGAAGGAGCCAGTGAGGTGGCTGGTGCTGGCGAGTCGGTTTCTGAAACTGCCCAGCAACTGGCCATCCGAACTGACCAGCAGACCTCCAGCTTGAGGTCGATATCTGACTCGGTCCATGGCGTCTCAGAGCAGGTGCAGCGCACCGCCGACAATGTTGCCGTCGTGGACACGGAGTGCTTGCGTCTGCGAGAGCAGGCCTTGCAGGGGGATGCGGTCGTTTGCGATGCAGTCGATTCCATCGAGTTGATCAGCCAGCGCACCCACGAAATGAACGAAGCCTTGGGTTTGATCGAATCCATCGCCTTCCAGACGAATATCCTCGCGCTCAATGCCGCCATCGAAGCGGCTCGGGCTGGCACGGCAGGGCGCGGGTTCGCGGTGGTCGCGTCTGAAGTGCGCAGTTTGTCTCAACGCACCTCCGAGACCGCTCGACAAGTCAAAGACCTCATCGAGCGCGCCAACAGTCAGGCGGGGGTGGGTGTCGACAAGGTCATGAGCGTCAAGCGTCAGCTCGACGAGATGGTCCAAGCCGTCGAAAGCGTGGCTCAGCGTACGCAAGCCGTCTCATCCGACGCACGGGAGCAGAGCTCCGCGTTGGCGCATGTCATGTGCAGCTTGGACGAGTTGGCGCAACTGACCGAAGCCAACGCCGGCTTGGTTGCCGAGTCTGTCATGGCCGCCGACGGGATGAACGACAGTGCAGGCCAGTTGCGCCATATGCTGGCGCAGGTGGATGTGGCCAGCCTGGCGCCTGGATTGCCCCGCGCCGAGGTGGCGAAGGCGTCCGCCGTGGCCTATTTCTAGCCCTTCCCTCAAGGCCTGACGCCAGACTGACTCGGTCCAGCTGCTCAGTGCAGCCCGGAGGCGATTTGCTTACACTGGCGCGCATGAAACGTTCAGCTGTTTTGCCTTCCTCCATCCGCGCTGCCATCGTCGATCTCGACGGCACCATGGTCGACACCCTGGGCGACTTTTTGGTTGTCTTGCAGCACACCCTCAGTGACATGGGCTGCCATCCGATCGAGCTGGCCCGTGTCGATCGCGAGTTTGTCTCCCTCACCGTTGGCAAGGGCACGGAAGATCTGCTTCGTCGCAGCCTGGCGCACGCATGGGGCCTGCCCGACGACGATGCCGAGGTGATCGCCCAGGTGCCCCTGGCCTGGCAGCACTATCAGGGCCATTACACTCGCCTCAACGGTTTGCACTCGGAGGTCTATCCGGGCGTGGATTCGGGCTTGCAGCGCCTGCGCGACAAAGGTTTGCCGCTGGCCTGTCTGACCAACAAACCCACGGCCTTCGCCGAGCAACTGTTGGAACGCAAGGGCTTGAGGCACCATTTTGCCCATGTGTTCGGTGGCGATGCCTTCGAAAAGAAAAAGCCCGACCCCTTGCCCTTGATTCGCACCTGTGAAGCCTTAGGTCATGCCCCTGGCGACACGGTCATGATCGGGGACTCGAGCAATGACGCCCAAGCGGCTGCGGCAGCGGGCTGTCCGGTGGTGCTGGTCACTTATGGCTACAACCATGGTCATCCGATCGAAGACGTGCCAGCCTTGGCTCACATCGATCGGATTGATCAGATTGACTGAGGCGCCGACGTCGTCGCGACCCTCAGCGCAGGGCTTCCAGAACGGGCGGTGGGCGGAAGTCCAGCAAAGCATCCTTGAGGTCTTGCGTCACAGGCTTCTTGCCCAGCCACACACGGGTCAAGGCCTGGAAGAAGGTCGGATCGGCAATAGGCAGGCCCACCGGCTGCTCGTTGACCAGGAACATCGTGCCTCGGCGAGGCACGTATTCGATCGCCAGCGTGTCACCGGCCTCCAGGCGCTTGATGCGTGAAAACACATCGCCCATGGTGCGGATGGCTGGCACCAGACGGAAGAATTCGTCGCGCTCGCTGTTGGCTTCCATGCCACGGGTGATGGCCATGCCCAACTCGTCCATGCGCAGGTTCTGCAGCATCACAAAACGCAGCTGCAGCGGCGAGTTGAAGCCGGCCAGCGCGGTTTCCACCCGGTCTGACTTGCGGGGCGTGTACAGGCCCACGGTGTATTGCTTGCTCATGCCGCGGTAGCTCACTCCGCTGCCATTGAGCACCAGTGACACGCCCTCCACCCGCAGGGCTCCGGGGTAATTCACGCCCACCATCTCGGCACTTTGGCTCCAGGCGGTGCCGGTTGCGCCCAGCCCCACCGCTGCGGCCCACAACAGCGAGGTCATCCATTTCCTGCCAGTGTCGATCCAGGCTGACTTCATCATCTCGCGCATCCCGATGTCGTTACGTGATTTGGTAAGGAATTGTTATTCCGGGGTGGGTTCCCATGTTATGGGTTTCCCCTTGGTTTCCTGCTGGCGTCACTCAAGTCGGGGGGCATCGCACGCAAGCGCCCGGCCCTGCTACACTGAGCCCATGTTCATCTCGCGCAAACAGACGAAAGGTTCGCACGACCGGGGAGCTTGGCCCTGGCGTCGTTCACTCTGACTCGTCCTGGTTTGTCGCGACTGCGCCGCCCCGATCATCGGCGGCTGCCCTCCGCGGCTCACGGAGTCCCTCACCGCATGTCCCCTCCTGGCATTGACCTGGCTGGCGACCAACGGTCCTGATTCCGACTTTTCCATCTTCCCGGGCTGATCCTCTATTCATGAAGGACCAGACCACGGGCTTGGAGGCCCTACATGATCACTGAACAAGAATTCCTCGCCCTTGCTGCGCAAGGGCACAACCGCATCCCTCTGGTCGCGCAGGCTTTGGCCGATCTCGACACCCCCTTGTCGCTCTACCTGAAGCTGACGCAGGGTCAACCCAACAGCTTCCTGCTGGAATCGGTTGTGGGGGGCGAACGCTTTGGTCGCTATTCCTTCGTGGGCTTGCCCGCACACACATTGGTTCGAGCCACCGGCCGTCAAGTTGAAGTGGTCACCGATGGCCGCGTGGTGGAAACCTTCGAAGGCAACCCGCTGGACTTCATCGCCGGCTACCAGCAGCGTTTCAACGCGGCCGTACCCAAAGGCCTGCCTCGCTTCTGCGGCGGTCTGGCCGGCTACTTTGGCTACGACACCGTGCGCCACATCGAGCACAAGCTCGCCGGGGTGCAGAAACCCGGAGGCATCGGCACGCCTGACATCCTCCTGCTGCAGTGTGAAGAGCTGGCGGTCATCGACAACCTGGCCGATCGCCTCTTCCTCATCGTCTACGCCGATCCTGCCAAGCCAGGCGCCTATGCCCAGGCTGCGGCGCGCATCGCGCAACTGCAAGCCCAGTTGAACCAAAGCGTGGCGGCGCCGGCCATCGTGCCCGGCGAGTCGCATGAGGTCGAGCGCCACTTTGCCAAGGCCGATTTCGAGGCCGCCGTCCTCAAGTGCAAGGAATACATCGCCGCGGGTGATTGCATGCAGGTCGTGATCGGCCAACGCCTGCAAAAGCGCTTCACGGCTTCGCCTTTGAGCTTGTATCGCGCGCTGCGTTCCTTGAATCCGAGCCCCTACATGTATTACTACGACCTGGGCGATCATCAGGTCGTGGGCTCGTCGCCCGAGATCCTGGTGCGCCAGGAGCACAACGCCGAGGGCGGCGAAACCGTCACCATCCGTCCCATCGCCGGCACGCGTCCACGCGGGGCTACGCCCGAGCAAGACGCCAGCAACGAAAAAGAGCTGCTGGCCGATCCCAAAGAGCGCGCCGAGCACGTCATGCTCATCGACCTCGCTCGCAACGACATCGGTCGTATCGCGAAAACTGGTTCGGTCAAAGTCACCGAGGCCTTTGGCATCGAGCGCTACTCGCATGTCATGCACATCGTCAGCAACGTGGAAGGCCAGCTCAAAGATGGCATGACGGGCCTCGATGTGCTGCGCGCCAGCTTCCCTGCTGGCACGCTCAGCGGCGCGCCCAAGATTCGCGCCATGGAAATCATTGACGAACTCGAGCCTGTGCAGCGCGGGGTCTACGGCGGCGCCGTGGGCTACCTCAGCTTCGCCGGCGACATGGATGTGGCCATTGCCATTCGCACTGGGGTGATCAAGGATCAGACCTTGTACGTGCAAGCAGGTGCCGGTGTGGTGGCCGATTCGGTCCCCGAACTGGAATGGAAAGAAACCGAGGCCAAGGCTCGTGCGGTGATCCGCGCGGCCGAGATGGTCGAACAAGGTTTCTGACATTCACAGGACACGAAAGGACACCACCATGCTGCTCATGATCGACAACTACGACAGCTTCACCTTCAACCTGGTCCAGTACTTCTGCGAGTTGGGTGAAGAAGTCAAAGTCGTGCGCAACGACGAAATCACCCTCGACGGCATCGCTGCCCTCAAGCCGGATCGTCTGGTTTTCTCGCCGGGCCCCTGCTCGCCGGCCGAGGCTGGCATCTGCGTGCCGGCTCTCCAGCGCTTCCAAGGCCAGTTGCCCATCCTGGGTGTGTGCCTGGGGCACCAGAGCATCGGTGCCGCTTTGGGCGGCAAGATTGTTCGGGCTCGCGAGCAAATGCACGGCAAAACCAGCGTCATCACCACCGACCAGAAGGGCGTCTACCAAGGCCTGCCCCAGCAGTTCACGGTGATCCGCTACCACTCGCTGGCCATCGAGCGGGCCACCTTGCCCGAGTGCCTCGAAATCACCTCGTTCACCGACGACGGCGAGATCATGGGCGTGCGTCACAAGGCCCCGCAAACTGACCCGAACTTCGCGCCATTGGAAGGCGTGCAGTTCCACCCCGAGTCCATCCTGACCGAGCACGGCCACGCCATGCTCCAGAACTTCCTGAACATGTAAGGAATCCGTGATGTCGCAACTCACCGATGTCCAGGCGCTGCAGCGCGTCGTCGAACACCGCGAAATCTTCCATGACGAAATGCTCGGCCTGATGCGACGCATCATGCGCGGCGAGATGTCGCCCATCATGATGGCGGCTTTCATTTCGGCCTTGCGCGTCAAGAAAGAAACCGTGGGGGAAATCGCGGCGGCAGCCCAGGTCATGCGTGAGTTCGCCACCCCAGTCCAGGTCGAAGACAAGACCCATCTGGTTGACCTGTGTGGCACCGGCGGTGACGGTGCCCACACCTTCAACATCTCCACCACGGCCATGTTCGTCGCGGCAGCGGCCGGAGCCCGTGTTGCCAAGCATGGTGGTCGCAGCGTCTCTTCCAGCACAGGCAGTGCCGATGTGCTCGAATCCTTGGGTGCTGCCATCAACTTGCAGCCCGAGCAGGTGGCGCGCTGTCTGCAAGCCACGGGCATTGGCTTCATGTTTGCCCCCAATCACCATGGCGCCATGAAGCATGCCGCGCCGGTGCGCAAAGAACTCGGTATCCGCACCTTGTTCAACATCCTGGGGCCACTCACCAATCCGGCGCACGCTCCCAACCAGGTCATGGGGGTCTTCCACCCTGATTTGGTCGGCATCCAGGCGCGGGTGTTGCAGCGACTGGGGGCCGAGCACGTTCTCATCGTGCATGGCTGCGACGGGCTCGACGAGATCACGCTATCCGGTCCCACCATGGTGGCTGAACTCAAGAATGGCGAAGTCAGCGAATACACCATTTCGCCTGACCAGTTCGGCATGGGCGAGCACGATGGTTCCATGCTCAAAGCCAGCACGCGCGAGGCCTCTCGTGCGATTGTCCAGCGTGTTTTGGCCAACGAGCCCGGCCCTGCCCGTGACATTGTCTTGCTCAATGCTGGGGCGGCCATCTATGCGGCCAACGTCGTCGCATCGTTGGCCGAAGGGGTCGAGCGTGCGCGCGAAGCCCTGGCCAGCGGTCGTGCGGCCCAAACCCTGCAACAGTTCGTCGCCACCACCATCGAACTGGCTGGCCCAACGGCCTGATTCAGGCCGCGCCTTGGACTTCGCAGCGGTTGCGGCCGGCGTGCTTGGCTGCGTACAGCAGGCTGTCCGCCGTGTGCAGCAGGTCCTCCATCCGGGCGTTGGGGCCGGGTAAGGCGCTGGCCACCCCAATGCTCACAGTCAGAGGAATGTGCTCTCCGTTGACCTGGCAGTCCAGCGCCTCGACGCATTGGCGTATGGTTTCCGCAATGTGTGCGGCGCCCGTCACATTGGTTTGTGGCAGCAGGGCCAGAAACTCCTCGCCCCCATAGCGCACAGCCAGATCTCCCGGGCGACCCAGCAACTGGGCCAAGGTCTGGGCCACCAGCCGCAAGGCCTGATCACCGGCGGCATGGCCGAAGCGGTCGTTGACCTGCTTGAAATGGTCAATGTCAATCATCAGCACCGACAAGGTCTGGTGCCACCGCTGGGCCTGGCGCCAGAGTTCCGGCAATCGCTCATTCAGATACAAGCGGTTGTACAGGCCTGTGAGGGCATCGCGCACCGTCAGCGCATGCAGTCGGGTGTTGGCCTCGGTCAGATCCTGCATGGCCTGATCCAGATCGGCGGTTCGTGAGCGCACGCGCTCTTCCAATTCGCTTGCGTGGGCTTTTTGCAGCCGCTCATTGGCTTCGTGCGCCAGCTTCAAGCGGTGCGCCAGCGCGTACGACAACAAGGTGATTTCCAGCAGGGAGCCAATCTGCAGTCCATACTCACTCAGGAAACTGGTGGCGACCAGGTCGTACGCCTGAAGTGCTGCCAGCAACACGCCCACCAGCAGGCCGCCAAATGCGGCCAGAAAGTAAAACGCCTGTTGCTCCCCTCGACGCAGAATCATCGACGCAATCACCAAGTGAAGAATCGGGGCGAGGATCGTCACGAGCGTGCCCAGCCGGATTGGCACCGTATAGGCCATCGTCAACCCGCCAGCGGCAACGGCCAGAAAGCTCCACAGGGTCACCAGTACAGCTTTGTCCATCTTGGGCCAGTGCTGTTTCAGCCCCAGGAAGTCGCGGCTGAATTGCGTCAACGCAGCCCCCGTCAGCCCCATCAGGATCGGCGCAGCCTGGTTGCCCCAACTGGGTGAGTTGGGCCACAGGAACTGATAGGCCATCCCGTTGAAAACCATCTGCGTCAAACCGAACAGCACCAGGTAGGCCACGTAGTACAGGTAGGTGCGTTCTCGCAGTGAGGTGTACAGCAGCAGGTTGTAAGCCAGCATGGCCAGCAACGCGCCGGCATACATGCCCTGCAACACATGCTCCCGGGCCATGCTGCTGCGGAATTCAGCCGGGGTCGTCACCACCAGCGGGGCTTGAATCGACCCCTGGCTTTGAATGCGCATGTACACCGTCACGCGCTCACCAGGCGGGACCTGAAAGCTGAAGAAAAAATTTCGGTCGTCGACTTCGCGGCTGTCATACGGCCGCCGATCACCGGTTTGATGGGCCGACACCGCCCCGTTGGCCGCTACGAAATACACATCGAGGTAGTCGATCAGTGGGTAGCGGACGCCCAGCAGCCACTCTCGCTGCGCAGGGTGCGGGTTGACCAGCGTGGTGCGCAGCCAGAATGCCGAGCGGCTGTAGCCGAAATTGGGGTCAGCCTGCCGGGTCGGCTTCCACCCTTCGTTCCGCAGGCGAACTTCCGCCACCGTCAGCGTACCGCTCGCGTCCTCGAGCGCGTCCCAGTGCGCTCCGATGTGCGACAAAGCGCCTTGCGCTGGTAGGGGTAACTCGCCGCCGTGGGCTACGCCCATCCAGGCCAGCAGCCAGCCACAAAACAGCAGCGAGCATGCATCACGCAGCCATCGCAAGCGTCGATCCAATCCAATCCTCCGTCTCGTCATCAGACCATTTTCGGCAAACCTGCCGCCGACCAAAGGCAGTAGCTACCCATTTGCCGGGGGCAATGCCCACGAACCTGCATCCTGCGTCGATAATTGACAAGATTCCCTCTTCACGCGCCCCACATGTCCGACATCCTGCAGAAAATCGTCGCTGTCAAACACCAAGAAATCGCCGCAGCCCTGCCCAACAGGCCTCTGAGCCTGGTGCGAGCAGAGGCCGAAGCCCGCAACCGCGACCAGCGCGACCTGCGTGATTTCGTCGGAGCTTTGCGCGCCAAAATTGCCGCAGGTCGTGCAGGGGTCATTGCCGAAGTCAAAAAGGCCAGCCCCAGCAAAGGTGTGCTGCGCGAAGACTTCCGTCCGGCCGAGATCGCCGCCAGCTATGCCCGTCATGGCGCGGCCTGCCTCAGCGTGCTGACCGACGAGCAGTTCTTCCAAGGCTGCCCAGCCTACCTCCAGCAAGCCCGCGCGGCCTGCGATCTGCCTGTCCTGCGCAAAGACTTCATGGTCAGCGACTATCAGGTCTACGACGCCCGTGCCATGGGTGCCGACTGCATCTTGCTGATTGCAGCCTGCCTCGACGACGCCCAGATGGCCGACCTTGAAGCTTGCGCCATGAGCCTGGGCATGGCCGTCCTGGTTGAAGTACACGATGCTGAAGAGCTCGATCGTGCCCTCAAGCTCAAGACACCGCTGGTCGGCATCAACAACCGCAACCTGCGCACCTTCGAAGTCACGCTCGATACCACCTTGAACATGCTCGACCGCGTGCCGACCGACCGACTGCTCGTCACCGAGTCAGGCATCCTGGGCCCCGATGACGTGCGCCGCATGCGTGCTGCCCACGTCAATGCCTTCCTGGTGGGGGAGGCGTTCATGCGAGCGCCCGAGCCGGGTCAGGCACTGGCTGAGCTCTTTACCTGATTAGCCGCATGCCATTGTTTGACACGGCGGCTGGCCCGCGAGCGCCTCAATGGCTGGAGGCGCAATTCGACGCGGTACCAGAGGGTTGGCGCACCATCACGCAGGCCTTTCGTTCCAGCGTGGCGGGACGTCAGGTCATAGACCGCGTCCAGGCGGCAGGCGAGGTCTATCCGGAGCAAGTCTTCAATGCGCTCAAGCACACGCCGCAGTCTGATGTCCATGTCGTCATTCTCGGACAGGACCCCTACCATGGGCCGGGGCAGGCCCATGGCTTGGCCTTTTCAGTGCCCCCAGGCGTACCCATTCCTCCCAGCTTGCGCAACATCCGCAAGGAGTTGATGCGTGATCTGGGCTTGGCCATGCCCGAACATGGTTGCTTGGAGCGCTGGGCGCAGCGAGGGGTGTTGCTGCTCAATACCGTGCTGACCGTGGCCCCCGGGCAGGCCGCCAGCCATGCGGGCTGGGGTTGGGAGGAGTTGACCGATCACCTCATCGAAGCCGTTGCGGCTGCGCCGCAGCCGGTCGTGTTCATGCTGTGGGGTGCCCATGCACAAAAAAAACAGCCGCTCATCGAAGCGGCTGCTGGGGCGGCGAAAGACAAGAACCTGATTCTTCTGGCCAATCATCCATCCCCCTTGTCTGCTACCCGAGGGCCTCTGCCCTTCATCGGGTGCGGTCACTTCCGCCGCGCGCAAGACTTCCTGGTCGAGCGCGGGGTATCGCTCGACTGGTCGCTGGCTTAATCGAAGTAGTACAGCACCATCGCGCCGACGTGATCGGCGTTGAACTTTTCCTCGAACTCCTTGAACTTGCCGTGCTCCTTCACGCCGCGCATTTTCAAGCCCCAGTTCGGGCTCATCATGTATTCGGCTTCCAGGATCAGGGCAGGAGAGAACGACACCTCCCACTTTCGTGCGGGCAACGGTGTATCTCCGCTCTTGAAGCCTGCTTGCCGGTCGAGCATCCCGTTCAGTGCCTGGCGAACGCCCACACCCAGCCACCAGTTCTCGCTGGTGCGCCAATGCGCCACCAACTCAAGCGGGATACGGCGGAACGACGCGTGGCCATGAATGCCATTGGCCTGATCGTTGTGATACGCCGCCATCGCCTGCAGGCGCATTTTGTCGCTCAAGCGCATCTGCATCCCCAGGCGCAGATCAAGGCCCGCGCCCCCGCTCAGGTCCTCGTGATAGGACTTCCCGTCACCGTTCTCGGGTGTGAGGGTAATGGGCACGATGGTGTCCCCGCCCAGGGTGTAGCCAAAGCCGGCCATGAACTGAAACTTCCGAGCGCTTGCATCCTGAGCAAACGCACTGGTGCCGACGCCAGCGAGCAACAGTGTTGCGCAAATAACACGATGAAACAGCATGTCTTCGAGCCTCCCTTACATGCACAGACACATCAAGCTGCTCAGCATAGAGGAGACCACGCCCTCTCGGCGTGACGAATGCGCGGAAAAGGCCCGCATCCATGGGTTGGGACGTCTCGCGCTGCGGAGGTGCTGTGGCGAAACCAACATTTTTGCGAAATGCTTGCAAAAATTTTGGAAGCTGTGATAAAGTCTATGGCTTGCCTTGGAGGGGTGCCCGAGTGGCTAAAGGGGGCAGACTGTAAATCTGTTGGCTTACGCCTACGCTGGTTCGAATCCAGCCTCCTCCACCAGGCAAACCCATTCAAATGGAATCACTCCCGGGCGGGAGTAGTTCAATGGTAGAACCTTAGCCTTCCAAGCTAATGACGCGGGTTCGATTCCCGTCTCCCGCTCCAGGTCACGGTTCTGACAAATTTGGCGTGGTATAGTAGCGGTCTTCGCGTGATGCGGGGGTCAGCAAGTCGACACGGGTTTGCGCTCGTTGGTGTTCAAACCTGTGTCGATGCCCATGTGGCTCAGTGGTAGAGCACTCCCTTGGTAAGGGAGAGGTCGGCAGTTCGATCCTGCCCATGGGCACCACACCTCCCATCTCTTCTTTCTTTCGCACTTCAGGATCGCTAGGAGCGAGAAACATGGCAAAAGGTAAGTTCGAACGGACCAAGCCGCACGTGAACGTGGGCACCATCGGTCACGTTGACCACGGTAAGACCACCCTGACGGCTGCTATCGCTACCGTTCTGGCCAAGAAGTTCGGCGGCGAAGCCAAGGCTTACGACCAGATCGACGCA
>NZ_DASUIN010000005.1:0-2486 GCF_036273115.1 Aquabacterium sp. | reverse complement strand
CATCTGGGGCTACCCCGGTGGTGCGGTGCTGCACATCTACGACGCGTTCTACAAACAAGACACCATTCAGCATGTGCTGGTGCGCCACGAACAGGCGGCAGTGCACGCTGCCGACGGCTATGCCCGCGCCACCGGCGATGTAGGTGTGGCGCTGGTCACGTCCGGCCCTGGCCTGACCAACGCGGTCACCGGCATTGCCACGGCCTACATGGACAGCATTCCCATGGTCATCATCAGCGGCCAGGTTCCGACCGCCGCGATTGGCCTGGATGCGTTTCAGGAGTGCGACACCGTCGGCATCACCCGCCCCATCGTCAAGCACAACTTCCTGGTGAAGGACGCGCGTGACATGGCCATGGTGATGAAAAAGGCGTTCCATATCGCCCGCAGCGGCCGCCCCGGCCCGGTGGTGGTGGACATCCCCAAGGATGTGTCCTTCAACAAGGTGCCCTACCACGGCTACCCCGAGAAGGTGGAAATGCGCTCCTACAACCCGGTGCGCAAGGGCCACGGTGGGCAAATTCGCAAGGCGCTGCAGCTGCTGCTCAATGCCAAGCGCCCCTACATCTACACCGGCGGTGGCGTGCTGCTGGGCAACGCGGTGCAAGAGTTGCGCACCCTGGTGGATATGCTGGGTTATCCAGTCACCAACACCCTGATGGGTTTGGGTGCCTACCCCGCCACCGAGAAAAAATTCCTCGGCATGCTCGGCATGCACGGCACCATCGAAGCCAACAACGCGATGCAAAACTGCGACGTGCTGCTGGCCGTGGGCGCCCGTTTTGACGACCGCGTGATTGGCAACCCCAAACACTTCGCATCGGTCGATCGCAAGATCATCCACATTGACATCGACCCGTCCAGCATTTCCAAGCGCGTCAAGGTGGACGTGCCCATCGTTGGCGACGTGAAAGACGTGTTGACCGAGCTGATCAACATGGTGCGCGAGAGCACCACCCGACCGGACGAGAAAGCCTTGTCGGCCTGGTGGGACACCATCGAAGGCTGGCGCGCCCGCGACTGCATGAAGTACGACCGCGGCAACAAGGACGTGATCAAGCCGCAGATGGTCATCGAGACCCTTTGGAACATGACCAAGGACGCCGATGCCTACATCACGTCCGACGTTGGCCAGCACCAGATGTGGGCGGCGCAGTACTACAAGTTCAACGAACCGCGTCGCTGGATCAACTCCGGTGGCCTGGGCACCATGGGCGTGGGCATCCCGTACGCCATGGGCATCAAGCTGGCCAAGCCCGAAAGCGAAGTCTTCTGCGTCACGGGTGAAGGCTCGGTGCAGATGTGCATCCAGGAACTGTCCACCTGCCTGCAGTACAACACCCCCATCAAGGTGCTGTCGCTCAACAACCGTTACCTGGGCATGGTGCGTCAGTGGCAGGAGATTGAGTACTCCGGCCGCTACAGCCACAGCTACATGGACGCGCTGCCAAACTTCGTGAAGTTGGCCGAGGCCTATGGCCACGTTGGTCTGCTGATCGAGCGCCCCGAAGACGTGGAAGGTGCGTTGCGCGAGGCGCGCCGCCTGAAGGATCGCACGGTGTTCATCGACTTCCGCACCGATCCGACCGAGAACGTTTTCCCCATGGTTCAGGCCGGCAAAGGCATCACCGAGATGCTGCTGGGGTCCGAAGACCTTTAAGCGGTTGAGTGCCAGGCGTATGCGTTGAGCTTCAATCCACGCTCAACGCCTGGCGCTGAACCACCCTCAGACGAATCTATTTGTCGCCAAGCTCGCTGCTTACCGGCAGCGGGGGAGGGCGCAGAAAAGAGGAATCAACACATGAAACACATCATTGCCGTTCTCATCGAGAACGAAGCGGGCGCCCTGTCCCGCGTGGTGGGCCTGTTCTCGGCCCGTGGTTACAACATCGAGTCGCTGACCGTGGCACCGACGGAAGACCCGTCCCTGTCGCGCATGACCATCCAGACCACAGGGTCCGACGACGTCATCGAGCAGATCACCAAACACCTCAACCGCCTCATCGAAGTGGTTAAGGTGGTCGATCTGACCGAGGGCTCGTACACCGAGCGCGAGCTCATGATGGTCAAGGTGCGCGCGGTGGGCAAAGAGCGCGAGGAGATGAAGCGCATGGCCGACATCTTCCGTGGCCGCATCATCGACGTGACCGAAAAGAGCTACACCATCGAACTCACCGGCGACCAGGCCAAGAACGACGCCTTCCTGCAAGCCATCGACCGCAGCGCGATCCTGGAGACCGTGCGCACGGGCGCCAGTGGCATCGGCCGTGGCGAACGCATCCTGCGCGTCTGACCACCCCATCATCACCCGCTACCATTGCTGGTTTTTCACAATTTCAACCGGAGCAACCCCATGAAAGTTTTCTACGACAAAGACTGTGACCTGAGCCTGATCAAAGGCAAGACCGTGGCCATCATTGGCTACGGCTCGCAAGGCCACGCCCACGCACAAAACCTCAACGACAGCGGCGTCAAGGTCGTGGTCG
>NZ_DASUIN010000004.1:0-49924 GCF_036273115.1 Aquabacterium sp. | reverse complement strand
GTTAGGCTCTTCTCTTGCAACCGTCACACCCAGGTCGAAAGGTCGAACTTGCCAAAGAGCACTACTGGAAAATTTGCTTTCGTTCTTTGGCTTGTCGCCGCAATTGCACTTTTGACTTTTGCCTTCGTTCAACGCGCGATTCATGACATGCCGGAGGCATTCATTTGGCTGCTTGTTCTTCTGAACTTCCCGCTGGGCCTCGTAGGTGCCGCAACGGTTGGCCTTACATGGCCCGCAATTTCCGCTTTCCTTGGGCTAGGGTATCAACCCCTCATTGATCTAATCCCCTATTGGGTGCTTGTGACTGCCATTGGCTATTTCCAATGGTTCAAATTGCTACCAGCCATCATCAGGCGCCTGTCTGGCAGCAAAACACAGTGAGAAGGGAACTATGGAAACGCCATTCGTCGTTCAACATATGCGGTCAGGCTCACGTGGCTCAACCCGCTTCCACTACGCGCCCCAGCCTAACTGTGGGTTCAACGCGGACGCCAACATAGGCCATCGCTTCGCGATTTTCATGGCCTATGTTGGTGCCCTCCAGCCTTCGGCTTCCGGCGCCGGTTAACCAGGGCGTTAGGCTCACGCAAACACAAGCTGTAGCGAATTGTTCTACTCTTTCAATGTCACGACCGTTAGTCCCACAACACGACAAATAAAAAGAAAAAGGTATGCACAACCCTATCTTCTGGATCTCCAAAGCAATGAAGCAGTACGCGTCATTCAAAGGGCGAGCACAAAGGGCAGAGTATTGGTACTTCACTCTCTTCTATGCGTTGACATACCTAGCGGCTCGATTCATAGACGAAGCCCTTGGAACAACAAGTCGCCACGAGGGCGGAACCGGTCTCATCACATTCCTTACGAGCTTTGGCCTATTCATCCCGGCTATAGCTGTTAGTGCCCGTCGCTTGCACGACATCGGAAAGTCCGGTTGGTGGCAGCTTATTGCGGTCGTTCCCGTCATCGGGTTTCTTGTCATAGTTGCTTTTGCAATTCGCGATAGCGACCTTGGCTCAAATAAGTACGGACCGAACCCGAAGACAGAATGACGTGCTAGCCAAATCAGCTCGAACGCCCCTCCACTTCGCGCCCCAGCCTAACTGGGGGTTCAACGCGGACGCCAACATGGGCCATGCCTTCGGCATTTTCATGGCCCATGTCGGTACCCTCCGCACTTCGTGCTCCGGCGCCGGTTAACCAAGGCGTTAGGCTTTTATGAAGACCGCTTGGAACGTCAAAGAAGCTCGAGAGCTAATCGCTGAGGCGCACGGACGCGATCAACTCGAACTCGCCCGAACCACGATAGATTCACTTGCCGAAAGGCAAACCTACGCTAGTTATCACTTCCATGAATACCGACGGATACTCCATGAAGCGATTGACGCAAAATTGGCAGAAAAGTCTCTCCTGGAACTGACGCTGCCAATCGAATTGGAAGAACATTGGCGCATCGATAACGCGCTAACGCAGGCCAGCGCAAATGCCATCGCATGCATTCAAAGCTTACATGCGATTATGGATACATTAGCTCATACAGTTTGTTATGCAGCTGGTCTAAATCTAGGCTCAACTCCGATCAAAGAGCGAGATGTTTCGTTGGGTAAAGTCATAAAGGCTTTAGCTGCTGATACCGACTTCCACGGGGTTTGGGATCAACTCAACTTGCTGAACACAGATCAAGTTCTACAGCACCTCTCGGCATTGGTGAATCATAGTAAGCATCGTCGAGTTCTTCGCCCATCACTAAATGTTGACCTACGAACCCCCTCACAACAGACTTATGAGCTTGAGTTCCCCGGGTTTTCACACAATGGATGCAAGTACCCTGCCGTGAACGCGGACAAGATGATGGAGGAGGCTTACTCTGTTTTGTCCCCTACCGTCGTTGCATGTGGAAATGAACTGAATGAGGCCCTTCGCTCAATTGTCTATCGCACGAGGAGTCTCACTGCATGAGTGTGCCTACGCTCTCTAGCCGAGCTTCAAGCATCAAGTGCAACACCTAGAAAATGCAGGCCATACCAGCTACAAAGCCCTTCCACTCCGCGCCCCAGCCTAACTGTGGGTTCAACGCGGACGCCAACATAGGCCATGCCTTCGGCATTTTCATGGCCTATGTCGGTACCCTCCAGCCTTCGGCTTCCGGCGCCGGTTAACCAGGGCGTTAGGCTTTTCACGCGAAAAATGAGAATGACAAAGCGATATACATACATTGGCGTAATTGCTACCCTTGCCTATGTGGTGGCTCTTTCGCTATTTCTCTCCGATCGATTCCTCCAATTAAAGGCCATGCCATTGAATGAGGTCGGAGATTTTCTAGCTGGCGTGTTTGGCCCTGTAGCCTTTCTTTGGCTTGTTCTCGGATACTTCCAACAGGGCATTGAGCTCAAACAAAACACACGGGCACTTGAGCTTCAAGCCGAGGAATTGAAAAACTCAGTTGAACAGCAGAGAGAAATGGTAGAAGTGTCTCGGCAGCAGTTCCAAGCCGAAATCGAGGCAATGCAATTCGAACGTAGTCGAATTGAGGAGGCATACCTACCCCGCTTTGTCTCGGAAGGATTTGGCGGCATGCATCGTGGCGATGGCCACTCACAATTCACCGCAACAATTAAAAACCTAGGAGCAGCAGTAACGAACGTTTCAATCGAGTTCTCAGCCCCAATGGAAAAAGTTATTCCTCAGCAACTTCCTCACTGGATAAATCATCATCAAGTTCGGCTCGAATTTGTATTCGAGAAGCAACGTGTTATCGACTGTGAGTTAAGGCTAACGTACCTAGATGGTGCCGGTCGCCCAGGGTCTTGCACCTTTGCAATAACCGCAGACCTATCTGGTCAACATCCTGCACTGTCTGCAGGTCTAGCACGTTACGGATAGTTTGTGCGACTTAGCTCATATACATTGAGGGCTCAGCACTGTGCCTACGCGCCCCAGCCTAACTGGGCGGTCAAGCGGACGCCAACATGGGCCATGGCTTCGCCATTGTCCTGGCCCATGTTGGTACCCTTCAGTCGCTGCGCTCCTTACGGCGCCGCTTACCTTGGGCGTTAGGCTCTCCAGAGCATTTACCAATGAATCGACGAATCGCCCTTAACCTCACCTGCCTTGTCGCAGGGTCACTGCAATTTGGTTGCTATAACCAGGCGCAAGATCAGCAACACCTGATTGAGCGCGGGACAACCGTTACCGGCTCCGTCTATAAGCTCAACTGCGGTCAACATGGCCAGTTCTGGTACGAGTTCACCTGGAACGGCAAAAGACGTATCGGCAGCAACCCCTATTACGCTGGGTTCAATTGCAACGATGTGCGAGTAGGCGATTCAGTGGTCGTACATGTCGACCCCATGAATCCTAGTGTTCATACGATTGCCGATCCACGAGCCGTTTTTGAACATGAACGCGGGTTTTATTTCCCCGTATGGGCCTACCCACTACTAGGACTACCCTTGATGTTCATGTTCTACTTTCTATCCAGCTTACCCAACCGAAAAGAACCATTGCCCGCCCCAACAAATGAAGGCCATCAAGGCCCCAAATCAGATGGACGTTAACCGCAGGGCACCAGGAGAAACTAGGCCCCAACCTTCAATGCAGACCATATACGTCAAACCGCTCTTCCACTACGCGCCCCAGCCTAACTGTGGGTTCAACGCGGACGCCAACATCAGCCATGCCTTCGGCATCTTCATGGCTTATGTTGGTGCCCTCCAGCCTTCGGCTTCCGGCGCCGGTTAAACAAAGCGTTAGGCTTAATTCGTTACGGATACGGCAGTGACTATTCGATCCCTCTACTGGCATATCGTGCCGCTTCTATGTATCCTAGCCGCATGCCACGTCAATGCTCAGCTCCCAACCGCAGTAAAGCCGCAAACTAGCGAATTGCGGCAAGCAGAAGAAGCTCTTTCGAGGGCACTAACTTACACACCTTCTAAACGTCCAGGCGCATCTCCGACTACAACCATCGAAGTTGTGCAAACAGATGGCGGGAATCTTCAGCAAGCTAGGATTGCCAGCCCATCCACCGATCCCAATTGGGACTCTGCAGCCCTTAAGGCCACGCAGAACACGAAGCTACCGATCGCACCAGAGAAGACGCTCTTCATAAGATTTACAGCTGAAGATGAACCATTGAATTTTGTTAAAGCCCCCGTAGTCGTTGCGCCACCGGCAGCGCTCATTCAAACCCCTATGGGCAAAGTGCGAATCGAAGTCACAGCGACATTGGATGGAACAATTCAAGCAGCCAGAGTTGACAGATCATCCGGCAACAATGAACTTGATGCGGCGTGCCTCGAAGGCGTCAAAGCTGCAAAACTTGCACCACGTAGGCCTTCGACAGTTGGACGTGAAACATTCACTGCTTACGTTCCGTTCGATTTCTCGTTCTATACCCGGCCTAGCCCTGCAGCCATATACGGCCCGCTTGATCCGTCACGAGTTCCGAGAATGTCATGTACCGAAGTGGCTGAACTGGCACGAGCTTTCAACGAAAAATCACCAAATAAGCCGTTTTCTGAGATGGCACTATTCGGTGTCACAAAAGAGTTTCTTCAGCTCATCGCAGCACCACCGTTGACTGAGAAAATTTTCAACAGCGCTTTGGTTCAATGCATCACGTCGCCCGAGAACCTATATCTAAGCACTCTTTCCCAGGGAGCCCAATGACGGCGCACAAATAAAATGGCAGGGCGACTGAGCTAGCCATTCAATCACGAACAAGGAGAGGCTCAGGTGGATCAAACTGCATCGACTACGCGCCCCAGCCTAACTGTGGGTTCAACGCGGACGCCAACATCAGCTATGCCTTCGGCACCTTCATGGCTTATCTTGGTTCCCTCCAGCCTTCCGCTTCCGGCGCCAGTTAACCAAGGCGTTAGGCTCTACCCGAAAGACCGCCATAGCGCTGGCTATAGGCCTTTCATAAAAAGTAGCCAGAGTTTGATATAAGGTGCTTCTGCAAATGTAGCCACTTGCAGAAGCACGATATCAACCATACAAAAAAGGGACTCCAACATGCAAATCAAAACAGCAGCGGCAATCACATCACTTGCCTTGACATTTCTGGCAACGTCCGCACAAGCGGAACTACAGACTTGGCGATTGACATCGATCTCCTACCATGTGCAAGAGGGTTTTACTCCACCAGCTTTTGCAGAAGTTGGCAATGTCTTTAGCATTGATTACGTAATCGATACTCAGACACCCTCTGCGCCCGGATGGAACGGTATGTTCAGTGGTTCCGTTAAATCTTTCTCGATCAACGGTATAACGTCTCTCTCCGAAGGATACATAGCCGCCTGGGGTGGTGGGCTAAACGCAATAAACATTTGGCCATCGACTGGCAGAACAGATGGTATTGATTTCATTTCCTTCAACCACTTTGGCGGAAACGGCGCCACTAGTGTTTCATCAGCACTTGCTGAGTTCTCCCTTGCCGCATCCACAAACGCGGTTGATTTGCGCATTGACTTTGGCGACAAGAGTGTCTGGGCGAAGCCTTCTTCGTTCGCCGTGTCAGCGGTTCCTGAACCCTCGTGTGGCTTGCTCCTCCTAGGGGGCTTACTAACCGTTCTCTTTAGAAAGTCATGCTTCCGTCGTATCCGTCTGGCTGAGGCGGTTGCAACACCTCATCTTCGCACTGCAGCCTAACTTTGGGTTCAACGCTGACGCCGACAGCGGGCATGCCTAAGGCATTCTTATGCCCGCTGTCGGCACCGTCCAGCCTTCGGCTTCCGGCGCCGGTTGACCAGGGTGTTAGGCAACACAGAACATCAACAGGGAACGATAGTGAAGATCGAAAAGTTCACCTTAGAAGGGCATCGTGTTCGGCTAGAACCACTTGAACAACACCATCTATCAGGACTCAGACTCGCGATCGAGGATGGAAAGCTATGGGAAATTCCTGTCACTTTCGTTCCGCATCCTGACAACTTACCAAGCTTCCTAGATGCAGCAGAAACAGCTTTCCGTGCAGGAACAGAGCTGGCATTTGCCACTGTGGACAGGCATTTAGGCAAAGTTGTTGGCAGCACGCGCTTTCGCTGCATTGAGGCCACACACCGTCGGCTCGAAATTGGCTTCACCTTCCTTGCCGCCTCTAGTCAACGAACCCATGTCAACACTGAAGCAAAGTACCTCATGCTTTCCCATGCATTCGAAACTTTGGCGTGTAATCGAGTCGAGCTCCTCACGGATGAGCGCAACACCAAATCCCGAAACGCCATCCAAAGAATCGGCGCCAAGGAAGAAGGTGTGCTGCGCAGTCACATGGTGATGCGCGAAGGGTTCCTCCGAAATTCGGTCATGTTCAGCATCATTGCTACCGAATGGCCTTCAATCAAGGCAAACCTGCATGCAAAAATTTGTGTGGCCTGACTGTGCGGTCAAGCCGACGCCAACACTCGTTTGACCGGAGAGGGTAAACCTCAAACCCTGGGTTTGCAGGGGAATATTGATCGGCAGAGTTATCCAAGTTTGTAGGTACACCGACACAAATCGTTGCTCACGGTCTCTACCCTTCTAGGGTGTCAGGCTCGGGCGTTGAGTGAGTCCTGCATCGTTGTACCCATCAACTACTAGGAATCCTCATGCGCGGCGTCTCGACGGTTTCAGTGTCTGACGGAAAGCACACGGTGATGACCGACGGCTTCTTCTCCCGTCCTGACTTCTTTCACCTTGTGCTGGGTGTTTCGCCCAACGAAAGTCGAATCAACAAAGCGTTGGCCGCAGGGAAAATCACCTCACTCGACGCGTTGCTGGTGGCCCACTCGCATCATGACCATGCAATGGATGTCGGCGTTGTGGCAATGAAGACCGGTGCCATCGTGATCGGCACCAGGTCCGTCGCGAACATCGCACTCGGCAGCGGTCTGCCGGCTAGCCGGACCAAGACTGTATTGGGGGGCGAGACCATCGAGCTTGGCCAATTCAAAGTCCATGTCATTTCATCGCCGCACTCTGCGAACCCAGTCTTTCCGGGCGAAATTACTTCGCCGCTGGATACGCCATCAGGAATCGGCAAGTACAAAGAAGGCGGCAATTTTTCGTACCTCATTGAACACCCGAAAGGCCGCGTTTTGGTCCATGCAAGCGCGAACTACAGGCCGGGCATGTACGCCGGCATGCGTGCCGACGTTGTTTTCCTGGGCGTAGGTCTGCTGGGCAAACAGTCGGATGCCTTCATCAGAGACTATTGGCGGGAGGTGGTTCAGACGACAGGGGCAAAGATCGTTGTCCCGGTTCACTGGGATGATTTCACCGTATCGCTCGATAGGCCACTCAAGCCAACTGGACGACTCTTCGACAAGGTTGATGAGGCACTCGCTGCGGTAGGAAAGCTTGCGACGGCAGATGGTGTTGAAGTACGAATGCTGTCCCAGTTCCAAGCAGTGCAGATACCGGCGCCGCAGTGAGCTCATGCCTGACTGGCCGAGCCAGCATCAGCAGATCATCCGAAAGAGAGTCACCCAGCTTTTCGGCCAGTACACGGTTAAGTCTGATCAGGTAGTGTCCACCCTGTGCAATCCCTAAATTGCAGGTCTATTCACCACGCAGTCAAGGTGCAACCATCGAGGCTTCATGAAGAATTGAAGTCCTCAGCCGTGTCTCAAACCACAGATTGACTCGCATAGGTAAGTGCCTTAACTGGAGCGAATCGAATGAATTTCTTTCCATTGATCTGGCGCTTGGCCATCGCATGGGCCGCGCTGCTTGGATCCCATGCCCATGCCAGCAGCCTCACACTGCGACAGGAGTGCGGATTTGGTTTTGTCTTGTGTGGGCCTGAATTTTCGTTGGTACAAAACGGACCCGCCGCCAACTATCAGAACGACGAAAATGGCAATCCGATCTTTTCGCTGGCTTACATCGACGATCATTTTGTGATGACCGCCCTGATGCCAAATGTGGTCGCCAGCACGGGCGGTACGCCTTATGGATTGGACATTTATCGAGGTGACATTCCACTGGTGCCCAGACAAGACTGTGTTGACTGCTCCAATACATCCCTTGCTTTTTTGCCTTGGTTCACATTCCCGCAGGATCCCGGTTCGCCGTTGTTGGTGCCCATCCCATCGGTTCCAGAACCCACCACACCATTGCTGGTCTTGTTCGGCTTGGCCATCGTCTTGCGAGCCAGAAGCGCGGTCTTCAGGGGTACTCGGTAAACGTCGCCTCAGATTCCTGTCAAGGTTGCTGGCCGGCCGCCAAGCATCATCCCAAATTGCCAACAATCACCCTGTGATTTAGCGCCATTGAGTTGTACTTCGCATGAGGTGCCGCAATGGGACAATTTTCATTTCGTCAGGCGCTGTCACTCGCGGTAATCTGATCTGCGGCACGCCTGAGATGGTTTATCTATCGGGGTACATCGCGCGTGGACATCACCGCAGGCCATCCCTCTTTTCTATGGCCGCTCGAATGATCGGGCATATCTCAAGGCCCCGCCCTCAAGTTCACCGTGGTTCGCATAGGCGTGTGCAAGCTAGGCTCAATTCGCCTGGTGGTCAGCTCACCTATTCAGGTGCTGCAACAGTTCAAACGCCTTGGTTAAACTGGTGCGAACAACAAACGGAAGGCAGGCGCTATGCCAAGGCCCCTGATCCATCCACAAATTCGGTCAGGCTCAGGTGATTCCCGCCGCCTCCACTGCGCCCCGGCCTAACTATGCGTGCGACGCGGACACCAACATAGGCCATGCCTTCGGCATTTTGATGGCCTATGACGGAGCCCTCCAGCCTTGGCTTCCGGCGTCGGTTAACCAGGGCATCAGGCTCAGATCTCAGAACCGCCAGAGGGAAAAGCTTAAGCAAGCAACCGTAAAAAAATGAAGCAGCAAATACTCTCGACATTACTGACCATTTTCTGCATTGCTAGTGTGGCGGCGGAGTCGCCGCCTGAAGACGCGATTTTGGCGGATCTGTCCCGCTGTGATGCGACGTTTTTCCGTACGCTCAAGAACAAATCACTACTAATGGCAGGCGTCTTACAGTACGAGATCAGCGGGAATTACGCGCACTTCAAAGTGCCAAACCGCTTTGCCAACGAAGAAAGCACAAGCAAGCTCACCCCGTCAGTCAAGATCAGCTCCTTCGAAGCTGTAGCGTACTTTGATGAACTGTGGTCCATGAATGCTGGTGGACGCTTTGTCGCTTGGGGTTTTGTTCTCAATGCAAAGCCAGACGAGGTCATGCGTACATTGCGACCACTGATGTGGGACAACCAACGAATCGTTGCAGATGGTCCTGCTTTTGTGCGCTCAGAACTATGGGATAACTCAAAGAGTGAACTGGGTTGGCAAAAGGTTGAGACAGAAAGCGGTGAGCCCAAGCCCGGAACCGTAGAGCGCGTGCTGCTCATAGAGCCCTATGAGCGCACCCCTGGTCAAACAAGAATAGGATGCTCGATCCAAGGCTCAATTTCCAGAGAAATGATTGAGGCCATTCGCCCAGATCTTCCTTTTGGAAAAGCGCCTAAGCAATAACCAATAGGCCCATGCTGGTACCCTCCAGCTTTCTGCTTCCGGCACCGGCAACCTGGGCGTTAGGCTCTCTTCAATACACGATCAACGCGATGCTTAGAGAAGCAACTCAAAGCGATGCAGAGCAGATCGCTAATTTAGTCAACAAGGCGTATCGTCCCGAACCGAGCGAAAGAGGATGGACGCATGAATCAGAACTTGTTTCTGGTCATCGCATCAACGCTAAGCAAGTCGCCAGCTTGATGAGTAAAAACGGTTCCTTGTTGGTAGCCTGCGAAGGCAACAGTCTTGTTGGCTGCGTTCACATTGAACGGGCAGAGCCCTATTGCTACATCGGCATGCTAGCCACCATGCCATCCCTGCAGAACAAAGGCCTTGGCAAGAAACTCCTCGCGGCGGCGGAAGACTTAGCGATTTCTCGCTATGGTGCACATGGGTTCAAAATGTCGGTGCTGTCATCCAGGCCCGAACTCTTGGCCTACTATGAACGTCGAGGCTATCGCCTAACTGGTGCAACACATCCATATCCCACCGAAGCTGGCGTGGGCCAACCACTCGACGCAGAGCTTCATGTGCTCGAACTTATCAAACCGCATCACGCTCTGGCTTGAATAAAGAAGCGTTTGATGAACCACGACCACCATGCCTGCCCGCCCCAGCCTATCTGGGCGGTGCAACGCGGACTCCGACATAGGCCATGACTCATGTTGGCACCCTCCGCACTTTGTGCTCCGGCGCTGGTTAACCAAAGCGTTAGGCTCAGTTACCATCAACTAAACAAAAAAGGGGGGAACCATCATGTATACAAAGAGAATTGTCGCGACCGCACTTTCCTCAATCCTCTCGCTCACTGCGCATGCGAATGACTTGATTGTCGACACCGGAGCGCCATGCCCTCTAGGGTGCATGAGTGGCCTTTTATTTAAACCAGGAAGCGGCATTGCTGGAGAATTTTCTTTAGCTCATGACGAAGTACTTACCAGTGTCACCGCTTGGATGGGCTCGCCCACATACAGCTCAGGAACTGGACTTGTCTTAAGTATTTATTCGGATAACAACGGGCTACCCGGGGTAGAAATATTTTCTCAAACCATTGCATTGAGTGCACCCACCAAATCCAGTTGGTTTGGCGCTACTGACTTATCGCTTGAATTGGCCGGCGGGCAGTATTGGGCGGCCTTTATATCGCCATCCGGGGGAAACTTCTCGACCTTGGTTGGTGGTGACGGATTGGCCGGATCTACGATTCCTAATCGACTTTCAAAATACGCGTATCTAAGCAACGCAGAATGGCACGAGAACAACGAGTCTGGGTTTGGCTTGCAAATTCGAGGCTACACAAATGCTGTGCCTGAACCAACGACAACTGGACTGATGCTGCTGGGTATTACGCTGTTGGTGTTTCAGCAGCTGCGCTCAGCTTGCCGAACCGAAAACCGCGGAAGCAAGGTGACGATATAAAACTCATGCGACATCCTTCCCGCAGTTATCCGGTGTCAATTTTGGATTTCGGACAAATATACTGCCTGCGCGCCCCAGCTTAACTGGGGCCAAAACGCGGACGCCAACATGCTCTAGCCTTTGGCATTCTCATGGCCTGCGGCGGTACCCTCCGCGCTACGCGCTACGGCCCCGGTTAACCGGGGCGTTAGGCCTCTTGCAAAGAAGAACTGTATACGCATACAGTTACTGGGTGCCATCTTGCACACACAAACAACTTCAGGAGCCCCGCATGCTTGACCACATGACATTCCGCGTAACGGACATTTCTAGGGCCAAAGCGTTTTACAGCGCAGCCTTGGCGCCGCTAGGCTACACCGTCTGCTTTGAAGGCAACTATGGCTCAAACATACTTGGTCTTGCCTACCCAGATGCATCTGAGCCAGACGGAAAGAAAGCCGATGTGTGGTTCATTGATGGGCCATCCCCATATGGCGGCCCAACCGCAACATCCGGTTGTCACCTTGCATGGCGAGCAAAAAATCGTGCGCAAGTAGATGCCTTCCATCAGGCTGCCATTGCCGCTGGTGGAAAAGACAATGGAGCGCCGGGCCTACGCCCGGACTACCATGCCAACTACTACGGCGCGTTTGTCATAGATCCCGAAGGCAACAACATTGAAGCGGTCTGCCATCTGCCTGAATAGTCAAAATATGGGTTTGACGCGTTCTCAACGCCCTCGCCCGCACGCTGCCGGTTAACCAAGGCGTTAGGCTCTTCGCACACTATGGTGTTAAGGTGAGCAAACATCATCTAGAAAGCAAGCACTATGGCAAAGCCCAATTACCAGTTCGAGAAGCGCCAGCGCGAGCAGCAGAAAAAGCAGAAGAAGGTAGAGAAGGCACAGCGTAAAGCGCATGCGTTGCCAACGGAGCAATCACCCCATACGCCGCCAGTTCACGGTGATCCCTCCTTGGAATGATCTAACCCGCCAAGGGGGCAGCACGTCAATGCTGCCCCCTTGCTGTTCGCACACCCCTCGAAATAGGGCTGATCTGCATATCGAGAACCATGGGAGGACGACACCGGCGTTCACATGGAATCGGCTTTCACTACGATCCCGAGCCTAGCTGAGGGGTCAACACGGACGCGAACACAAGCCAGGGCGATAGACTCTGGTCCCTCTGAAGTGGGGATCACGACCACAGCCTCAAATTGCTACCATTCCCCACCGCCCGTCCGAAGTGAGTCTGGGCGATCAAATAGAAGGTATGGGAATGGGAACGGTGCTGGTCGGTCTGAGTTTTCTGGTTCTTTTCTTAATCGCGCCGATCAAGGTTACCGCCATTGTTTGCGGCAGCTTATTGCTTTGTGCACTGGTCGTTCAAGCAACGACGACAACACTCTCAAGAGTTAACGTAACGCTGTCAGATTCATTCAAGGCAATCATCTATTCCTTCTTTTTCTCAATCATTGCCTTCTTCACAATTTTTAGTTTTCTGATTGGTGGCCCGAGGGAGATCTTCATGAACCCGGCCTCGGCTCGTGCAGCTGCGATACCGCTAATACTGCTCCAGCAAGGCGCCTACATACTGGGCTTCAAGCTAGCCCTAGGATTGACGCTCATTCACGCCTTCATCGTCGCAGTAGCTTCATCATTTATTACGTCAGGCGCATTCTGGTTCATCCTGACCATGGCGAACCTTTCCAATTAAGAGAAGGTTCAATGCAGACGCCCCGTCGCTGCGCATCCTGCTCGCTCAAATGAAGCCATCAATCACAGTTATCACCCTTGGCGTCGATGACCTTGAACGCGCAGTTGCGTTTTATCGCGATGGCCTTGGCTTCCATACCAATGGCATTATTGGTGCTGAGTTTGAGTACGGTGCTGTGGCGTTCTTTGAACTTCAGTCAAACCTGAAGCTCGCGCTTTGGCCGCGATCAAGCATCGCCCACGACACCGGTCTGCCTCGTTCTGACAAAGCCCCCACGGGGCTGACTTTGGGCCATAACGTTTCATCTACGCGAGAGGTAGATGACATCCTGGCAAAGGTGCAACTCGCAGGTGGAACGATCATCAAGCCCGCGCAATCCACCTTCTATGGCGGCTATGCAGGCTACTTTGAAGATACAGAAGGGCATATCTGGGAAGTCGTTTTCAACCCGAACTTTGAGTCACTATGAACATAGCCTCGGTATTGTCATGGCCCGTAGCGGTGCCATCGGTGCTACGCCCTGCGGCACAGGCTAATTGAAGCGTTACACAAACCCACTAGTGAGATGCTATGGACAGAGAATCTGCTGAGCAATTTGCGACTGAATGGATCACAGGGTGGAACGCCCATGACCTTGAAAGCATTCTGTCTCACTACAGTGACGACTTCGAAATGTCATCGCCCGTCATCACCCAAGTAACAGGCAACCCTGATGGCGTACTCAAGGGAAAGCAAGCTGTTGGCGAATACTGGGCAAAAGCGCTAAAGCTGTTCCCCAATCTCAAGTTCACTCACATCTGTACGTTGCTGGGCATGAACAGCGTGGTCATTCATTACTATGGCGCAACAGGCAAGCGTGTAGCAGAAGTCTTCACATTCAATGATGCCGGCCTGGTTTGCAAAGCACATGCGCATTACGAGTAACGCAGCACCCCACACTATTAGTTGATGAAAATCAGGACCAAGCGTGCTGATTACCCCCAACAAGCGCTTACAAGCAAATGAAAAATAAAGTTGCACTACTGGCCAGTTACTTGATCGTCGCCATCATTGCCGCGGCAATTGGGGTGGGCGTGTCGCTGATGTATTTAGCCAAGCCGTTTCAAAAATGGCAGGTCGAATTTTCTGAAACATATCTGCCCATTCAGGCTGAGGCACTAAAGCAGTTAAGAGAGGGGAACCCAGACAAGGCCACCCGCTACCTAGAGATGGCTTCGACCTTCAGTCTCATCGCCATGGGCGAACAAAGGGACGAAGGAGCCAGAGCACCAACAGCACACCAAACCGTGGAGGCGATCCAGTATCTGTGCGGTCAGCCGCCAACCACGGCGTCGCGTAACACATCAAGCAAACTGACATTTGCTGAGTCGTGCGCTCTGCTCTTGAAACAGTGACTTAGTTCCATCCTGTTCGAAACATTCGCCTTCAAAATATGCTGACGGCTGCCCCTAAAGGCTTTGCCAATTTCTTGTCGAGGAGTGAAAATGAAGCGATTCTTATTGGTTATTTTTTCAGCCCTAAGCATGAATGCCTGGGCTCTTGGCGGCTATGGCACGTTGTCTGGAGATGACAAGAAGGTCACTGACAATGTCAAGACAAAACTAGAGATTTCGGAAGATGATGCATTCAGAATCTATGAAGCGTTTCTGAAGAGCCACCTCAACTCCAAAAACTGGCAATACAACCTCTACAACAACGAAAGCCTGGACTCGACAAAGGTTGGGAAATCACCGAACAAGACTTTGATGGTCAACTTCGTCACCGACAACAGATACATCAACCTCACATTTGTGAAGTACCCGGCAGAAAAGCAAATACTGATTCAATCCATAGAAACACTCCCAAGAGGGAGTCAAGCTGCAATAGACAAATACAGCTCATTGAAAGCTGATACTGCATGGAGTGTGGATTCTGATGAAACCGAATTCTCGGCCTTCACAAAAAAGGGATCCACAGAAAAAGTCAAAATACTGGTTAACTCCGGTGTGGGCGGGGTTCAATACATTGACTTTTACACCTTTGACTTAAAGAAATAGTCCCGGACTGGTCCAGACACCCGCATAGGCGAGGCATTCGATTCAAAGACGCGTGCGTATGACGACTGAAACATTGATTCGAGTTGCCTCCTTATGCGTGCTGCTCGCCTGCGCTGAAACACTGCATGGCATTGCTCGTACGGTGCTGGTGGTTCCGCGCATTGGCAAAGACCGTGCAATCAAGCTCAGCGCGCTGACCGGATCGATCCTGGCGTTCATGATTTGTTATGTCTTCGTTCCAGCCATCGGTCTGCAGGGGCCTGCTCAGCACTTGGCATTGGGCTTGTTGCTTGCAACATTCATGGCACTGTTTGACATGGGCATGGGCCTGCTTGTCATGCGCAAATCCTGGCGCAAGGTCATGACTGACTTCGATCCACGAACTGGGAACTATCTGGTTTTGGGCCTGGCCTTTTTGGTGTGGGCGCCTACGCTTGTTTTCTTGCTCGAAGTCTGCTGCGGCTGATTCTTAGCAGCCACAGTCATTGGATTCGGTATGCTCTGCCACTGGGCAGTTGGCTCTCATCCATTGCGGCTATGACTTGTACTTCTTACTTCACTCATCTGGCGTCTTACAACCAATGGATGAATCGCAAGCTCTACAACGCAGCCTCCGTTCTGTCCGATGAGCAACTGACTCAAAACAGAGGCGCCTTCTTTGGCTCAATCCTTGGTACGCTGAATCACATCGCGGTTGGAGACATCCTGTGGCTTAAGCGAGTTGCAAACTGCTTCCCCAACCTTTCGTCTCTGGCGCCATTGCACGAATTGAAGGCGCCGACGGATCTGGATCAACAGCTTTGCACGGACTTTGCCACGCTGACCAATCTGCGTGCATCACTTGATGAGGTCATCGTGAATTTGAGCAAGGAACTGTCTCAAGAGCAGTTGGATGCACCGTTTGAGTACACCTCGACCAAAGGCATCAAAAGCAAGAAACTTCTCGGCGAAGTTCTATTGCACTTCTTCAATCACCAGACTCATCACCGAGGCCAGGCGACAACGCTGTTCTCACAGCTAGGCATCAATGTGGGTGCGACAGACCTGATCTTGCTCATTCCAAATCAGGCATGAAGCAGCGCATTAAATTGATGCGCCAACTGCTTTGCAACCTTTGACTTCTGGCGCCGGTCGCGCTGCTTCCAAGATGCGTAAGGGGATCGCTGGAAGGTTGTTTTGAACTGCCCATTTGCGAACCTCTGCCTCACGATACAGTTCTCATCTCGACGCCGAGTCTTTTGAGAGCCCCAGATGCAGATCGAAACCAACAACCGAGGTCACCTTGCGGAGTTCGTGCGCCTGAACGAGTTGTGGATAGCCGAGCACTTCTCGATCGAGCAAGCGGACCGGGACCTCGCTGCCGATCCGGGCAAGATCATCGACAACGGTGGTTTTGTTTTCAGTCTCAGCCACGAGGGGCCAGTCGTTGGGGTGTGCGCGCTCTTTAAAGAGTCTGATGAGCGGTTTCAACTGGCACGCATGGCGGTGGACCCTGCCGTGCGTGGTAAAGGTTATGGCCGAGCGTTGATAGAGCACGCGATTGCACAAGCAACGCTTCAGGGCGCCAAATCGCTATATTTGCTGTCGAACACCGTTTTGGCACCCGCTATTTCTCTGTACGAGCAGTTCGACTTCAGGGTCACTGCTCGAGGCCAGCAGCCTGTTTATGCGCGGTGCAATATCGTCATGGAACGTACATTGCCAATGGGCCCGCGACATCTGTCTTGATCGCGGGCTTTCATGGATAGAAAGGTCATACCTTGAGAAAGCATTTCACGTTTATTTTCCTTCTGGCTTGCCTTGGCACGTCACATGCCAGAGAGCCTTTCCACGGGCCGGATCTGTCTGGGGAATACGTTTGCAAGGGAGACGATTCACATGAAGGTGGCTATTCGGCCACAGCCATCCTTGAGCTGATTCCCTCACAAAGCACGGGCAAGTATGGCGCCTATGCCTTCAAGCTGAACGTTCCAGGCTATGGCTCTTACCCTGGACACGCGGCAAGCGAAGGCACCCACGCGGCGATCTACTTCGCCCATACCGACGCCAGCACCAAAGACTACGGTACCGGTATTGCTTCGTTCAAGAAAAACAAGCAGGGCAAGTGGAGCTTCAGAAAGTTCTACTACGAACCTGATTTCAAAGGTGGGAACTTCGGCTTTGAAAGCTGTACACAGAAGTAAAGGATTCGAGATCGATCATGCACCGTGATCTGCGCGTGATGCGTGCCGGCGAGGCGTTCATACATTCAGTGAATTGGCGTGAGCCAAGTGCGCCGACCGTGTTTGTTCTGGGGCGGAATGACTTCAGACGGCGCTCGGCCATGATCGACGCCTTGATTGATCACCTGGTTGACTGCGGTGTGGCCGTTTGCTGGTACGAGCACCGCTGGCAACGGCATGCTCGGCTGAAGGAAGCTGCGTACTATCGAATCTGCGACGCGTGGTTGCATGCGCTGGTGTTGGCTCACCCCCGGATCGGAGCGTGGAGCCGGCGCGCCGTGCAATGTTGGCTCAGACTACGGTATGGTGCAGCAGAACAATTGGTGGAGCAATCGCCCGAGGCGGTGCACGCAGCGGCTGCGAAATGCTTGAGTGACTTCATCAACAAACATGCCCTGCGACAGGTCTTTCTGGTGGCCCACTCGGCAGGCGGCATTACTGCAGCGTTGGTACAAGCACAAACGCGCATTCAGAAAACGGTTTGCTTCGGCTATCCGTTCAAGCACCCCGAAAGAGATGCCGAGCCCTACCGCACAAGCCCCTTGCGCAACATCGTCACACCCTATTTGATTGTGCAAGGCGAGGCAGATCGATACGGCGCACCGGGCACCTTCTCGCAATGCGCTGCAAGCCCCGCAGTTGAGCTTCTTTCCATTCAATCTGACCACGACTACCAATATGCGTGCCCCGCAACGCTAAGCCGTGTTTTATCCTTTCTCGGTATTGCACCATTTCAGCATCAGGGCACTCCTACGTCATATGCAAGCTCTTCCCAACCACATCTGCCCGCTGTGCGGGGGGGCCAATGAATGCATGGCAGCGCAAACGGGGCGGCTTGATGTGGATTGCTGGTGCAACCACACGCGCGTTTCTCCGGGCGCACTGGCTCGCGTTCCTCCCGATATGATCGATCGATCTTGCCTATGCCCTCGATGTGCGGCAGGATTCGATCAACCCAAGGGCTTCAGCCATGAGCAGCAATGAACCGATCCGCTTCAACGATGGCGCCGCCTATGAACGTTTCATGGGCATCTGGAGCCAGAAAGTAGGGCAAGCCTTTCTGCAGTGGCTGGCGCCCGCGCAAGGGCTGCGGTGGCTGGATGTGGGGTGTGGCAATGGGGCGTTCACCGCCATGGTGGCCCGTGATTGCGGGCCAACGCTGATGGCCGGCGTAGACCCTTCAGAGCCACAACTGGCCTACGCGCGCCAAAGACCCGACCTGGCGGGTGCCCAATGGATGCAGGGCGACGCCATGGCACTGCCCTGCCCCGACAATGGGTTCGACGTGGCGGTGATGCCCTTGGTGATCTTTTTTGTACCGGATCCGGCCAAGGGGGTAGCAGAAATGGTTCGCGTGGTGAGCCATGACGGCACCGTTTGTGCCTACGCCTGGGACATGGAGGGGGGCGGCTTCCCTTATGCCCCGCTGCAGTCGACCATTCGCAAAATGGGTTTTACTGTGCCCATGCCGCCCAGCCCGGAGGCCTCTAACCTGGAGGTACTGACCCAGTTGTGGCAACAAGCCGGGTTGACTGCCGTTGAGACCGCCACTTTCACGGTTGAGCGGCGCTTCGCCAGTTTCGACGAGTACTGGGAAATCATTCAAGGAGGGCCTAGTGTCAAGGCCCAACTGGCGGCCATGAGCCCAAGCGAGATCAACACGCTTCAAGCCACGGTGCGTGAATTACTCAAACCCGATCAGGCTACGGGCCATATCGTTTGCACGGCACGCGCCAACGCCATCAAGGGCAAGGTAGTGAAGCCATGGCGTTGATTGGGGGTGAACTGGGATACCGACTGCTGCGCCGGATTGCACCGCGCGACGCACACGATGCGAATGCGCCCGATCCCAGCGAGGCTGACACCAAGTTGAAGCAGTACTTCGGTGCGGATTTGTTCGATCAGATCGCTGGCAAGACTGTCATCGACTTCGGGTGTGGCCGAGGCGGACCTGCCGTGGAAATGGCTGCAAACGGCGCTGGCAAAGTCATTGGGCTGGACATTCAGGAGCGTTTGCTTGAAATCTGCCGGGATAAGGCTGATCGCGCCGGCGTGAGCGACCGATGCCATTTCACGACCTGCGCCAGCGAGCGCGCCGACATCCTGATCAGCAAGGACGCGTTCGAGCACTTCGAGGACCCTGGCGCCATTTTGCGCATCATGGCGGGGCTGTTAAAGCCCGACGGCTATGTGCTGGCGGCATTTGGCCCGACTTGGCTGCATCCCAAAGGAGGCCATCTCTTTTCGGTGTTCCCATGGGCGCACTTGATTTTTTCCGAAACGGCCTTGATCAGATGGCGAGCCGACTTCAAAGCCGATGGTGCCACCTGTTTCAAGAACGTGGCGGGTGGCCTGAACCAGCTGACAATCGCCGAGTTCGAGCGCCTGGTAGCGGAAAGCCCTTTTCAGATTGAATGGCTCGACACGGTACCCATTCGGGGCATTGGCCTGCTCAAGGCCAAGCCGCTGCGCGAGTTCGGCTCATCGCTGGTACGCTGCAAATTGAGCCTGAAACGTTGAGTGCTTCGTCGCTTCGTTGACCTCAACGCTTCCTCACTGGCATCAGGTCAGTGCAGCTGCCGTGCGCTGCTTCAGCCGCCAAGCCCACACTTTCACCCAACGTGGGATGGGGGTGAATGGTTTTGCCGATGTCAATTTCGTCGGCGCCCATTTCAATGGCCAGGGCCACTTCGCTGATCAGGTCACCCGCGCCCGTGCCAACGATGCCGCCCCCCACAATGCGATGGGTTTGGGCATCAAACAAGAGCTTGGTGAAACCCTCCGAGCGGCCGTTAGCCAAGGCCCGACCAGATGCCCCCCAAGGAAACAAGCCCTTCTTGATGGCCACGCCTTGCGCCTTGGCCTGCTCTTCGGTCAAGCCCACCCAGGCAATTTCAGGATCGGTGTAGGCCACACCAGGAATAACTCGGGCGTCGAATTCGGTGCGGGCCAACGCTTCGTCGCCGAGCAGTTCGCCGGCGATCACCTCGGCGGCCACATGCCCTTCGTGCACGGCCTTGTGGGCCAACATGGGTTGGCCCACGATGTCGCCAATGGCAAAGATGCTGCCCACCGACGTGCGCTGCTGGCGGTCTACGGTGATGAAGCCCCGCTCATTCACCGGCACACCGGCCTTGTCCGCCCCCACCTTGCGGCCATTGGGGGTGCGCCCGACTGCTTGCAAGACGAGGTCATAGGTTTGGGCATCAGGCTTCGCCTGGCCGGGATCGACGGGGTCAAAGCTCACTTCGATGCCATCGGGCTTGGCGTGGGCGCCCACCGTGCGGGTATTGAGCAAGATGCGATCAAATCGATGGGCATTGAACTTCTGCCAGACCTGAACCAGATCGCGGTCAGCCCCGGGAATCAAGGTACCACTCATTTCAACCACATCCACCCTGGCCCCCAGGGTGGAGTAAACCGTGGCCATTTCCAAGCCGATGATGCCGCCACCGATGACCAGCATGCGCTTGGGCACGAACGGTAAAGCCAAAGCGCCTGTAGAGTCAACCACCCGTGCATCGTCTGGCAGGAAGGGCAAACGCACGGCCTGCGATCCGGCTGCGATGATGCAGCGTTTGAAACTGACCGTTTGCTTGCTTCCGGTCTTGTCCTGTGAGGCACCCGTGGTGAGTTCAACCTCGAGGTGATGCGCGTCGATCAGGCTGCCATAGCCCCGCACGATCTGCACCTTGCGCGCCTTGGCCATGCCTGCCAGGCCCGTGGTCAACTTGGATGTGACGCCGGATTTGTGCGCTCGAAGCTTGTCCAGATCGAGTTGCGGTGCCGAAAAGGTGATGCCCAACTTGTCGAAGTGGCGAACCTCGTCCATCACGGCAGCCACGTGCAGCAAGGCTTTCGAAGGGATGCAACCGACGTTCAAGCACACGCCACCCAGCTCGGCATACCGCTCCACGAGGATGACTTTCAGCCCCAGATCGGCCGCGCGAAACGCTGCGCTGTAGCCGCCAGGCCCACCGCCCAGCACCAACAGATCGCAGTCTGTTTGCTCAGGCACTGGAGCAGAACTGGCCGTCGTGCTCATGGTCGTGGTCGCGGCCTGAACCGCAAGCTCTGGCACAGCAGCCGCAGGTGCCGGGGCTGCGCTGGCCGTTGCCGCAGAGCCAGAGGCCGGCGAGGCAGGCACCGAGGCCTCGTCCACGGTCAAGGTCAGGATCAGCGAACCGGTCGAGACCCGATCACCCAACTTCACCTTGATGTCAGACACCACCCCGGCTTGCGGGCACGGTACCTCCATGGAGGCCTTGTCTGATTCCAGCGTGAGCAGGCTTTGCTCGGCGGCCACGCTCTGCCCTGGCTTAACCAGAATTTCGATGACGGCGGCATCTTTGATGTCGCCAATGTCGGGTACACGAATGTCGATCGGTGCCATGTTTACACCAGTGCGCGGCGGAAGTCCGCCAGAAGTGAACCGAGGAAGGCATTGAAGCGGGCCGCGGCGGCGCCGTCAATGACGCGATGGTCGTAACTCAGGCTCAACGGCAGAGTCAACCGTGGCTCAAACGCAGAGCCATTCCAAACCGGTTTCATGGCCGCGCGGCACACACCCAGAATGGCGACTTCAGGCGCATTGATGATCGGGGTGAAGGTGGTGCCACCAAAGCCGCCCAAAGACGATATCGAAAAGGTACCGCCTTGCATTTCCGCCGGAGACAGCTTGCCGTCGCGAGCCTTGGCCGCCAAGGCGGCCGTTTCCGAAGCCAGGTCCGTCAGCGATTTCTTGTCGGCATCTCGTATGACGGGCACCACCAAGCCATTGGGCGTGTCTGCCGCAAAGCCAATGTGCACGTATTGCTTCAACACCAGATCATCGCCATCGAGGGAGGCATTGAACTGCGGGAAACGCTTGAGCGCCACAGCACAAGCCTTGATCAGGAAGGCCAACAGGGTGAACTTGACACCCGCCTTGGCGTGTTCCTCATTGAGCTTGAGGCGAAAGGCTTCCAGCTCGGTGATGTCGGCCTCATCGCAGTTGGTGACATGGGGAATACGCACCCAGTTGCGATGCAGGTTGGAGCCGCTGATTTTTTTGATGCGCGACAGCGGTTGTCGTTCGATGGGACCGAACTTCGCAAAGTCGACTTGCGGCCAGGGCAGCAGATCGAAACCAGCACCGGTACCGCCAGCACTGGCGCCAGACGCAACCGCCACATCAGGACGGCTGAGCGCGGCTTTGACATAGGCCTGAACGTCTTCATGGGTGATGCGCCCCTTGGGGCCGCTGCCGGCCACCTTGCTCAGCGACACACCCAGTTCACGTGCAAACTTGCGAACCGACGGCGAGGCATGGGGCACTGCGCCGGGTGCAGCAGACTCGGCAGGCCCCAAAGACGCGGTGGGGGCCACCCTGGACGGCAGGGGCGAGACAACGGCTTCCGCAGCCACCGCCACAGAGGCAGAGACCGACGGTGCTGCCGCCACGGCAGGGGCAGCCTGGGCTGTGGGCGCAGGTTGGGCGGCGGCGACCGGTGCCGGCGTGGCGGCATCGGCGGCGGTTTCCAGCACACCAATGACGGTGCCCTGGCTGACCTTGTCTCCCAACTTCAGGCGCAACTCAGTCAAGACGCCTGCGTGCGAGGACGGCACCTCCATCGAGGCCTTGTCAGACTCGATGGTGATCAAGCTTTGCTCTGCCTTGATGGTGGCCCCAGGTTGCACCAGGAGTTCGATCACAGCGGCGTCGTGGACATCACCGATGTCCGGAACGGTCAATTCAATGCGTGCCATAGGAGCGGACCTCAGGCGTAAAGCGGATTGATCTTGTCGGCCTGGATGCCATAGCGCTCAATGGCCTGGGCCACCACGGTCGCCGGCACAGAGCCTTCCTCGGCGAGCGCCTTGAGCGCTGCCACCACAATGTAGTGGCGGTCAATTTCGAAGTGCTCGCGCAGACGGTAGCGGAAATCGCTGCGACCGAAACCGTCGGTACCGAGCACCTTGTAGCTTCGGCCTTTGGGAATGTAGGCACGAATTTGCTCTGGCAAGGCCTTGACGTAATCGGTCGAGGCCACCACAGGGCCTGGATGCCCCTGCAGTTGCTGAGTCACGAACGGCACACGCGGCGTTTCGGTGGGATGCAGCAGGTTCCAGCGCTCGCAGTCTTGGCCGTCGCGCGCCAACTGGTTGAAGCTGGGGCAACTCCAGACGTTGGCTGCCACGCCCCAGTCTTGATCGAGCAATTCACGTGCCGCCATCGATTCGCGCAAGATGGAGCCCGAACCCAGCAAATTCACCCGAGGGGTTTTCACCGGGCCCTCTTGCAGCAGATACATGCCCTTGATGATCTCGGCCTCGGTGCCTTGGCGCAAACCGGGCTGGGCGTAGTTCTCGTTGAGCAGCGTGAGGTAGTAGAAAACGTTTTCCTGCTTCTCGACCATGCGCTTGAGGCCATCTTGAATGATCACGGCCACTTCATGTGCAAAGCTGGGGTCGTAGCTCATGCAGTTCGGAATGGTGCTGGCAATCAACTGGCTGTGGCCGTCTTCGTGCTGCAACCCTTCCCCGTTGAGGGTGGTGCGCCCCGAGGTGCCGCCCAGCAGGAAGCCACGCGCTTGCATGTCGCCGGCCGCCCAGGCCAGGTCGCCCACCCGCTGCAGGCCGAACATCGAGTAGTACACGTAGAAAGGAATCATCACGCGGTTGTTCGTCGAATACGACGTGGCCGCGGCAATCCAGGAACTCATGCCCCCAGCTTCGTTGATGCCCTCTTGCAGAATCTGCCCCGCCTTGTCCTCGCGGTAGTACATGACCTGATCGCGGTCCACCGGGGTGTACTTCTGACCTTCTGGCGCGTAAATGCCGATCTGGCGGAACAGGCCTTCCATGCCGAAGGTGCGAGCCTCGTCAACCAGAATGGGCACGATGCGTGGGCCCAGGTTGGCGTCACGCAGCAATGGGGTCAGACAGCGCACAAACGCCTGCGTGGTAGAAATCTCGCGGCCCTCGGCCGTAGGTTCCAGCACCGACTGGAATGCAGACAGATCCGGCACGGGCAGGGTCTCGTCGGCCTTGACGCGCCGCTTGGGCAGGTACCCGCCCAGTGCTTGACGCCGCTCGTGCAGGTATTTCATCTCGGGCGTGTTGTCGGCCGGCTTGATGAAGGGCAGCTTGGCGATGTCTTCGTCGGGCACCGGGATGTTGAAGCGATCGCGGAAGGCCTTGATGTCTTCGTCGGTGAGCTTCTTGGTCTGGTGCGCGGTGTTTTTGCCCTCGCCACTCTTGCCCATGCCAAAACCTTTGACGGTCTTGATCAGCAACACGGTGGGCTGCCCGGTGTGGTTCACCGCGGCGTGATAGGCGGCGTACACCTTTTGTGGGTCATGGCCACCGCGGTTCAGACGCCAGATGTCGTCGTCAGACAAACGAGCCACCATTTCCAGGGTGCGAGGGTCGCGTCCAAAGAAGTTCTTGCGAACAAAGGCACCGTCGTTGGCCTTGCAGGCCTGGTAGTCGCCGTCGACCATTTCCATCATGATCTTGCGCAAGATGCCGTCTTTGTCGCGCGCAAGCAATGGGTCCCAATACGAGCCCCACAACAGCTTGATCACGTTCCAGCCGGCTCCGCGGAATTCACCCTCGAGTTCTTGCACGATCTTGCCGTTGCCACGCACCGGACCATCCAGGCGCTGCAAGTTGCAGTTGACCACGAAGATGAGGTTGTCGAGCTTTTCGCGTGCCGCCAAGCCGATGGCGCCGAGGGACTCGGGCTCATCCATTTCGCCGTCGCCACAGAACACCCAGACCTTGCGCTTGGACGTGTCGGCAATGCCTCGGGCGTGCAGGTATTTCAGGAAGCGGGCCTGGTAAATGGCCATCAGTGGCCCCAGCCCCATGGAAACGGTGGGGAACTGCCAGAACTCAGGCATGAGCTTGGGATGCGGGTAACTGGAAAGCCCCTTGCCACCCACCTCCTGGCGGAAGTTCTCGAGCTGCTCTTCGGTGATGCGCCCTTCCATGAAGGCTCGCGCATAGATGCCAGGAGCGGAATGGCCCTGTACGTAGAGCAAATCGCCACCGTGACCTTCGTGATCACCATGCCAGAAGTGGTTGAAGCCGCACCCCAGCATGGTGGCCAGCGACGCAAAGGAGGAAATGTGTCCGCCCAGGTCACCACCGTCTGCCGGGTTGTGGCGGTTGGCGCGCACCACCATGGCCATGGCGTTCCAACGCATGTAACTGCGCAGTCGCTCTTCGATTTCCAGATTGCCCGGGCAATGGGCCTCGTCTTCAACCGCGATGGTGTTCACATAGGCGGTGGTGGCCGAAAACGGCATGTCGATGCCCGACTGACGCGCGTGGTCGAGCAAATGTTCAAGCAGGTCGTGCGCTCGGGCTCGGCCCTCGGTTTCAATGACCCCGCTGAGGGCGTCGAGCCACTCACGGGTCTCCTGGGGATCCAGATCCATCGACGACACAGGATCATTCGCTGACATAAGCAAGCCTCCAAGGTTGGGCACTGACGGCCTCCTTCAGTATGAGCGACAACGACTGTGAGTGGGAAAATTTGAACAAAACGATAAAAGGCAATTTGCCCACCAATTCCGCGGCATCTCTTTCGGGCGTCGGCACACCGATAATCACGCCATGCCGTTCTCTGCTTCAACCAATACTTCCACCACTGTTGCTACGCCGGTACAGCCCCCCGCAAGTCGGCTTTTCTGGCGTTGGTGGCGCAAGCAATCGCCCAGCCAACAAGACCGCTACGCCACCCTGGGGCCCCTGGTATCGGTGCTGCTGTTTCTGGCCGCCATCATTGCCGCGTTCTGGTACCTGCGCAACGAAGAGCTGGAACGGGAGCAGGAGTCGGTTCGCCGCGACACGGAAGTGGTTCAGCAGCAACTGCGTTTGCGGCTGGTCGAAAACCAGGAGCAGCTGCTGCGCATGGCCCGCGAGATCAGCCTGCGGCAGGTCAACCCTGAGCAGTTCATGCATCAGGCCAGCGACTTCGTGCGGGCACGCCCGGAAATCATCAGCCTGACCTGGATGCAGGCCGACGCCAGCGTGAAAGCAACGCACCTGGCGCTGAACCTGCCCATGCAACCGCTGCAAGGGCTGGATCTGAATGACACACGGGAAGACATCTACGACCCATTGCAACAGGCCCTGGAACCCAAGAGTGCGTTCAAGCTGGCGCGTGAGCGTGGTCAGCCGGTCTATACCCAACCCTACACGAATCAGCTGGCCTCCAAGGTCATCTTGCTCCACATTCCCCTGATTGACCGCAGTGGCTTCAATGGCACCCTGGTGGCCGAGTACTCGCTGGAGGCGCTGATGCGCTATCTGGTGCCACGCGATGTGGCCAGCCGCCATGCCATGAGCCTGGTCCAGATCAGTGGCCAGGTGCTGACCAGCACGATTGGCAGCAACAGCGACACCCGCCCTACCTTCGTCCATGAAGTGATGGTGACCCCGGTGGGCAACGGGCTGATCTTGCGGGGCATGGGCTACCGCACCTCGTCGAAGCTGATCGGCAACACCCTGTTCTGGATGGTGATGGCCTTGTCGGCCTTCACGGTGTGGACGCTGATGGGGACTTTGCGCCACATGCGCCGCCGCGCGCAGATTCAGAAAACGCTGGTGCAGGAAACCAATTTCCGCCGAGCCATGGAAAACTCCATGCTCACTGGCATGCGAACCATTGACCTGGAAGGCCGCATTACCTACGTGAACCCGGCTTTTTGCGCCATGACCGGGTTTTCGGAAGAAGAACTGATTGGCTGCGTGCCGCCCTACCCCTACTGGCCCAAAGACCGCCTGGACGAATTCAACCGCATGTTCCAGCAGGAACTGCTGGGCCGCAGCCCCATGGGCGGCGTGGAAGTGGTCATGCAACGACGCGACGGCAGCCAGTTTGATGCGCGTCTGTATGTGTCGCCCCTGATCGACGCCCAAGGCGACCAGACCGGCTGGATGACTTCGGTCACCAACATCACAGAGGCCAAGCGGGTGCGCGACCAGCTGACCGCCGCCCACGAACGCTTCACCACGGTGCTGGAGGGCGTGGACGCAGCCGTGTCGGTGGTCTCCGTTCACCGGGGCGAGTTGTTGTTCGCCAACCGCACTTACCGACTGTGGTTCGGCGCCAACCCCGACGCCCACAGCCAGTTGACTGGCGGCGAGGCCCCTTTGAACATCTTTGGCGAAGATGAAGCGGTTGACGGTTTCGGCGGGCTGCCCAGCCAGGAGCTGACCGACGCAGGCAGCGACTCACGCGAAGTGTTCATGGAGAACGTGCAAAAGTGGTTTGAAGTTCGCGCCCGCTATGTGCAGTGGACCGACGGCCACCTGGCCCAGATGCTGATTGCCACAGACATCACCGCCCGCAAGCAGGCTGAAGAAGCGGCCGCCCGTCAGGCGGAAAAGGCCCAGTTCACCAGCCGACTGATCACCATGGGCGAAATGGCTTCCACCGTGGCGCACGAACTGAACCAGCCGCTGGCGGCCATTTCCAACTACTGCAGCGGCATGATCAGCCGTGTGCGTTCGGGCAACATCGAAAACGAACAGCTCATCGAGGCCCTGGAAAAGACTTCTCGCCAGGCACAGCGTGCGGGCCAGATCATTCACCGTATCCGCCAGTTTGTGAAGCGCAGCGAACCTCAGCGCCAGACCACACGGGTTCGAGACATCACCGACGCGGTGATCGAGTTGGCCGGCTTCGAGATGCGCCGCCGCCGCGTCACCCTCAATGCGGTGGTGGCCAACCGCCTGCCGCTGCTGCAGGCCGACCCCATCCTGATCGAGCAGGTTTTGTTGAATTTGCTCAAAAATGCAGCAGAAGCCATCGACTCCGCCAACATGCCGCAGTCGCGGCGCCTGGTGGAATTGCGGGTGCAGACTCGCAAAAACGAGGAAGGCGATCGCGTGGTGGAATTCGTCGTCTCAGACACCGGCCCGGGCATGAAGGAAGAAATGCTGAGCCGCCTGTTCGAGGCATTCCACTCCACCAAGGCGGAGGGGTTAGGGATAGGCCTGAGTCTTTGCCGCTCCATCATTGAGTCACATCACGGCCGGATCAAGGCCGAGAACATCTACAATGGCTCTGACGTGGTTGGGTGCCGCTTTGTCTGCACCCTGCCCGTAGAAAGCGGGGCGGCTTCGGATTTCACCGATACCGTTACCCCACCTGCTAACGACCTGCTTGCCGATAACCCATGAGTCTGATTCCCAAAAAAGGCACCGTGTACGTGGTTGATGATGACGAGGCCGTGCGCGACTCGTTGCAGTGGCTGCTGGAAGGCAAGGACTACCGTGTCCGCTGCTTTGAATCAGCCGAGTCCTTCCTGGCCCGTTTCGACCCACGCGAAGTTGCCTGCCTGATCGCCGACATCCGCATGGACGGCATGAGCGGTCTCGAACTGCAAGACAAACTGCTGGAGCGCAAGTCGCCTCTGCCCATCGTGTTCATCACCGGTCACGGCGACGTGCCCATGGCAGTGAACACCATGAAAAAGGGCGCGATGGACTTCATCGAGAAGCCCTTCAAGGAAGACGCCTTGGTGGCACTGGTCGAGCGCATGCTGGAACAGGCCCGTTCGTCGTTCTCGCAATCGCAGGAAGCCGCAAGCCGCGACGCGCTGCTGTCTCGCTTGACCACCCGCGAAGCCCAAGTGCTGGAACGCATCGTGGCCGGTCGCTTGAACAAGCAGATCGCCGACGATCTGGGCATCAGCATCAAGACCGTTGAAGCTCACCGCGCCAACGTCATGGAAAAGCTCAACGCCAACACCGTGGCCGATCTGCTCAAGATCGCCCTGGGCGCCAGCGGCCAACCCGGCGCCGCCCCAGCCAAGAGCTGAGCCTGCACCCACTCCACAAATCAAAGGCCGCCTGTGCGGCCTTTTTCCATCAAGAGATACCAACATGACTGCACAACTGATTGACGGCAACGCCCTGTCCAAACAACTGCGTGGTGAAGTGGCCCAGCGTGCCGCCGCCCTGACGGCCAAGGG
This sequence comes from Aquabacterium sp., assembly GCF_036273115.1. GTDB lineage: Bacteria > Pseudomonadota > Gammaproteobacteria > Burkholderiales > Burkholderiaceae_C > Aquabacterium. Next base: position 21,055 of record NZ_DASUIN010000004.1, on the reverse strand, counting down.
CGTCAAGCCCGGTCTGGCCGTGGTGCTGGTGGGCGACAACCAGGCCAGCCAGGTTTACGTGCGCAACAAGGTCAAGGGCTGCGAAGAAGCAGGCATGCATTCCGTACTGGAAAAGTACGATGCCACCATGACCGAAGCCGAACTGCTGGCCCGTGTCGAAGCCCTGAACAACGACCCCAGCATTCACGGCATCCTGGTGCAACTGCCCCTGCCCAAGCACATTGACGACCATAAAGTCATCGAAGCCATCTCGCCCGAGAAAGACGTGGACGGCTTCCACGTGGCCAGCGCGGGAGCCCTCATGGTGGGCCAAACCGGCTTCAAGGCCTGCACCCCCTACGGCTGCATGAAGATGCTCGAATCCATCGGCATGAAAGACCTGCGCGGCAAGCACGCCGTGGTCATTGGCCGCTCCAACATCGTGGGCAAGCCCATGGCCATGATGCTGCTGCAAGCCAATGCCACCGTCACCATCACCCACAGCGGCACCGCTGACCTGGGTGCCATGACCCGCCAGGCCGACATCGTGGTCGCCGCCGTGGGCAAGCGCAACGTGCTGACAGCAGACATGATCAAGCCCGGTGCCGTGGTCATTGACGTGGGCATGAACCGCGACGACGAAGGCAAGCTCTGCGGCGACGTCGACTTCAATGGCTGCAAGGAAGTGGCGGGCTACATCACCCCTGTTCCAGGCGGGGTTGGGCCCATGACCATTACCATGTTGCTGGTCAACACCATCGAGTCAGCCGAGCGCGCTGCTGCTGCCCGCTGACCCGAGTGTTGAACTGCCTGCCACGCTGCTGAAAGATCTCATGAGCCAGAACCCATTGCTTGACACCACCGGTTTGCCTCTGTTTGATCAGATCAAACCTGAACATGTCACCCCAGCCATCGACGTCTTGCTCAAACAAGCCGAAGAGGCCCTGGAAAAAGTCACCGGCCCTCATGTGCCGGCTGACTACGATGCCCTGTCTTTGCTGCTGGACGTTTCCACGGAAAAACTGGGCCGCGCCTGGGGCGCAGTGGGGCATCTCAACAGCGTGGCCGACACCGCCGAGTTGCGCGCGGCGTTCAACGAAAACCTGCCCCGTGTGACCGAGTTCTACACCTGCCTGGGTGCCGACGAACGCCTGTACGCCAAATACAAGGCGCTGGCACAGTCCGAGCAGGGGCAAAGCCTCACGCCCCCACGCAAGCGCGCGCTCGACAATGCCCTGCGCGGTTTTGTGTTGGGCGGGGCAGAACTGCAAGGCGCGGCCAAGGAGCGCTTCGCGGCGATTCAAGAACAGCAGGCTGCACTGTCGCAGTCGTTTTCTGAACACGTGATGGACGCCACCGACGCGTTCGCTCACTACGCCACCACAGAAGAACTGGCCGGCGTGCCCCAAGACGTGCAAGACGCCACGGCCGCTGCAGCCAAAGCCGAAGGCAAGGACGGCCACAAGCTGACCCTGCACATGCCATGCTACCTGCCGGTCATGCAGTACGCCACCCACCGCGGGCTGCGCGAAACCATGTACCGTGCCTACAGCACCCGCGCCAGCGAATTCGGCCCAGCCGAGCGCGACAACTCTGCCTTGATGCAGCAGATCGTGGCTTTGCGCCAGGAGGAAGCCAAGCTGTTGGGCTACGAGACGTTTGCCGATGTGTCGCTGGTGCCCAAGATGGCAGACAGCCCCAAGCAAGTCATGGACTTCCTGCGCGACCTGGCCCAACGCGCCCGCCCCTTTGCTGAAAAGGACATGGCCGAGTTGCGCGATTTCGCGCGCACCGAGTGCGGCATTGCCGACCTGCAGGCCTGGGACGTGGCTTTCGTGAGCGAAAAGCTCAAGGAAGCCCGCTACGCTTTCAGCGACCAGGAGGTGAAACAGTATTTCACCGAGCCCACCGTGCTCAAAGGCCTGTTTGGCCTGATCGAAACCCTGTTTGACGTGACCATTTCGCCTGACACCGCCCCGGTGTGGCACGAGTCAGTGCGCTTCTTCCGCATTGAACGGCGCGGTGAGTTGATCGGCCAGTTCTACCTGGATCCCTATGCCCGCCCAGGCAAGCGCCCCGGAGCCTGGATGGACGACGTACGTGGCCGCTGGAAGCGCCCGGACAACCAGCAAACCCAAACCCCGGTCGCACACCTGGTTTGCAACTATGCCAAGGGCGTGGGCGACAAGCCCGCCCTGCTGACCCACGACGATGTCACCACCCTCTTCCACGAATTCGGTCACGGCCTGCACCACATGCTGACCAAGGTTGAAGACATCGGTGTCTCGGGCATCAGTGGTGTCGAATGGGATGCCGTCGAGTTGCCCAGCCAGTTCATGGAAAACTTCTGCTGGGAGTGGGATGTGGTGCAAAAGCTCACCCACCACGTGGACACCGGCGCTTCCTTGCCCCGAGAGCTGTTCGACAAGATGACCGCCGCCAAGAACTTCCAAAGCGGCATGATGACCTTGCGCCAGATCGAGTTCTCGCTGTTTGACATGCGTTTGCACGCCGAACCCGGTAACGACCAGCGCGTCCAAGCCGTGCTTGACGAGGTGCGCCAGGAAGTGGCGGTGAACATTCCGCCTTCATTCAACCGATTCCAGCACAGCTTTTCACACATTTTTGCTGGCGGTTATGCTGCGGGCTACTACAGTTACAAGTGGGCAGAGGTGCTGTCTGCTGACGCGTATGCGGCATTCGAAGAAGCTGCCGACGGTCAGTCAGGCGTGCTCAACACCGATGTGGGTCGCCGCTACCGCGAAGCCATTCTGGAAGCAGGAGGCAGCCGCTCTGCGATGGAAAACTTCAAAGCCTTCCGTGGCCGCGAACCCCAGATCGACGCCTTGCTGCGTCATCAGGGCATGAGCTAAAAAAGCAGGATATGACTTCAACTCGCCCGTTTCGCTCACATTTGTCCTCTCGTGTCGGCTTGCTGGCCCTGGGTTTGACGCTGCTCGCAGCATCTACCCCCAGTTGGGCTCTGTACAAGGTCGTGGGGCCGAACGGCGAGATCACGTACACCGATCGCCCACCGGCCGACGCCAGGAAGGCACAGCCCCTCAAGGGCGCCAGCAGCGGTACGGTAGAAGCCAGCAACCTGCCCTACAGCCTGCAGCAAGCCGCTACCCGCTACCCGGTGACGTTTTACACCAGCGCTCGCTGCTCGCCCTGTGACCAGGGGCGACAGTTTCTGACACGCCGCGGCATTCCTTTCGTTGAAAAGACGGTCAACACCTCGGCGGACATCCGCGCCTACAAAGGCCTGACGGGAACCGAAGAGTTGCCGACCTTGAAGATTGGCAACCAGCAAATCACAGGCTTCGGTGAAGGGGAATGGTCTTCCTACCTCAATGCGGCAGGCTACCCGCAGGAAAGCATGCTGCCTGCCAATTACCGCGCGCCAGAAGCCACCGCCTTGGTGCCTTTGGGCTCGTCAGGCTCGTCCGACCCGTCGGGCAGCGCTGGTGACAGCCGCACAACAGCCCCCACAGCCTCTCCATCGTCCTCAGCCAAGCCCCCTGCGGGCAACGCCCCCCCTGGTTTCCGCTTTTGACTGACTCGCGCATTCTTGACACCACCGTGGCCATCGTTGGCGGTGGTCCGGCTGGCCTCATGGCAGCCGATATCCTCTCCCGCCAAGGCGTGCAGGTTCATTTGTTCGACGCCATGCCATCAGTGGGTCGCAAATTCCTGCTGGCAGGCCGCGGCGGCCTGAACCTGACCCACTCCGAACCGCTGCCCGCCTTCATTTCGCGCTACAGCGAGGGGCAAGAACGCCTTCGCCCCCTGCTGCAAGACTGGGGCCCCGATCAGGTGCGTGAATGGGCTCAGGCCTTGGGGGTAGACACCTTTGTCGGCACCTCGGGCCGCGTGTTCCCCACTGACATGAAAGCCGCCCCGCTGCTGCGCGCCTGGCTGCACCGCATGCGAAGCCAGGGTGTGCAGTTCCACATGCGCCACCGCTGGCAAGGCTGGGCTTCGGACACCCAAAGCGCCGACGCGCCCCCTGCGCTGGTATTTGACACGCCCGATGGGCCCCGCCAAGTGCGCGCGCAAGCGTGTCTGCTGGCCCTGGGTGGCGGCAGTTGGTCTCGCCTGGGGTCAGACGGCCGCTGGGTGTCATTGTTAGAAGAACGGGGGCTGAGCGTGTCGCCCCTGCAAGCATCCAACTGCGGCTTCGATACGCCCGAGGGCTGGACCGAGCACTTGCGCACCCGCTTTGCGGGGCAACCTATCAAGCCTGTGGCGGTGTCCTTCCGACACGACGACGGCCGGATCGACCGTCAACAGGGCGAATTCGTGCTGACTGAAACCGGCGTGGAAGGCAGCCTGATTTATGCGTTTTCCGCCCGCGTTCGACAAGCCATTGCCCAACACGGACAAGCCACGATCGAACTGGATTTGCTGCCCGCCCATACACCAGACCAGGTTCTGGCCGAGGTGTCTCGCCCCAGAGGGCCACGCAGTCTTTCCACCCACTTGAAGAGCCGACTGGGTCTGCAAGGGTTGAAGATGGGATTGCTGTTTGAACTGCTGGACAAAGCCACGCTGAACGACTCAGCCGCTTTGGCTCACGCCATCAAGGCCCTGCCTCTGACGCTGAAGCAAGCCCGCCCCATGGACGAAGCCATCAGCACCGCAGGCGGCGTGCGCTGGAGCGAACTGGATGAGCAGCTGATGGCGAAGCAGCACCCCGGGCTGTTTCTCGCTGGCGAGATGCTGGACTGGGATGCGCCAACGGGGGGCTACCTCTTGACGGCCTGCCTCTCGAATGGCGTGGCGGCTGCCCAAGGCATTCACGGCTGGCTGGCCAGCCGCACCGCCTGCTGAATCAGAATTTCAGGGTTTTGACGCCAGTGGCGGTGCCCAACAGGCAAACCGACGCCTTGTTGCGCGCAAACACACCCACGGTGACCACACCGGGGATCTGGTTCACATCCGACTCAAACTGAGCCGGGTGGGCAATTTGCAGACCGGTCACGTCCACGATGATGTTGCCGTTGTCGGTCGTGCAGCCTTCGCGCACCTTGCCCGTGCCACCCAACTTGGCAAACGCACGGATCACTTGCGCGGCAGCCATGGGGATCACTTCAACGGGCAAAGGGAACTTACCCAAAACCTGCACGAGTTTGGATTCGTCGGCAATGCAGACGAACTGCTCAGCCAGATCGGCCACGATCTTTTCGCGGGTCAGGGCCGCGCCGCCGCCCTTGATCATGTAGCCGGCGTGGTCGATTTCATCGGCTCCGTCGATGTAAACGCCCAATTGCGTCACCGACTCGGCGGGCAGCACCTTCACGCCCAGCTTTTCCAGGCGCTCGGTACTGCGCACGGAACTGGACACGGCACCGGCAATGAAGCTGGGGTTTTGCGCCAAGGCAGCCCCCAGTGCGTCGATGAATTTGTCGACAGTGGAACCTGTGCCCACGCCCACAATGCTGCCAGGCTGAACGTAGTCAAGGGCGGCTCGCCCCACCAGGGTTTTCAGTTCGTCTTGGGTCATCGGGGTGCTCATTCGGACGGTTCCAGATCAGATTCGTATGGGTCTTGCTAAAGGCCTCAGCCTGCATCAAGGCAGGGGCCGGCCCTGCCACAGCATCCAGGCTGACAGCGCGCCAATGAGAATGGGTTGGTGCGCCATGTAGAAAGTCAGGCTCCAGCGGCCCAGCAAGCTCAACAAAGCAGCTGGCGCCAGATGGGCGACCATACCACGCCCCTCAGGGTTTTTGCCAGGGTCGCCCACGAGCCACTGCGGCCGATTTGCCAAAACCCACTGGGTTGCAGCCAGCCCCCACAGCATCACCCCGATCCAGGGCAACAGGGGCACGTAGTCTTCCGTAATGGGCTTGTGGGTGATCAGGCCCACCCAATTGGTCCAGCGGGTGTCAAAAAACGGATGCTGAATCAGCGTGGGCAAAGCCACCGCCGCGGCCCCGACTGGCCACAGCCAACGCCCCTTGAGCCAACCAAAGTGGGCCACCACGCGGGTCAGCAGCAACATCACGGCCATGCCGTGCAGTACGCCAAAGTAAATGAAGGAGTTCGGAAACATCAGCATGCTGCCGGCCGTCACGGCCAGGGCACAGCCCGCCACCTGCGCCCAGCGCTTCCAGAAACGGGCCCAGGTCTGCCCCTGAGCAGTGGCCACGGCCTGCCCGGCCCCGGCGCACAACAGGAACAGTGAAAGAATGAATGTACGCTGCGAGGTCCAGAAGGAATCCACATAAAAATTGGCATTGATCAAGCCGTAGTGGCTGAGATCGAAACAAAAGTGGAAAATCGCCATCCACACCAGCGCCAGGCCCCGAATTCGGTCCAGCCGCGCGTACCGCATAGTCGTCCTTTCATTCATGGCGATAGTATCGGCGCTGTTTTGCCCGCCCCGGCCCAGCTGGGGCACCGACCTCACTGCTCTTTTTTCAGACCATGTCCCTCGCTCGCCACGAAATTGAACTGCTCGCACCGGCCAAGACTGCCGACATCGGCATCGAAGCCATCAACCACGGTGCAGACGCTGTCTACATTGGTGGGCCCTCTTTCGGTGCCCGCACCAATGCGAGCAACGAGGTGGCAGACATTGCCCGCCTGGTGGCCCATGCGCACCGCTACAACGCGCGCATTTTCACCACGCTCAACACCATCTTGCGCGATGACGAGCTGGAGCCCGCCCGCAAGCTGATCTGGCAACTCTACGACGCAGGGGTCGATGCCCTGATCGTGCAAGACATGGGCTTGTTGGAGCTGGACCTGCCCCCCATTCAGCTGCACGCCTCCACCCAGACCGACATTCGCACGGTGGAGAAAGCCAAGTTTTTGCAAGATGTGGGATTCAGCCAGATCGTGCTGGCCCGAGAGTTGACGCTCAAACAGATTCGCACCATTGCCGTCAACACCCATGCGGCCATCGAGTTCTTCATTCACGGCGCCTTGTGCGTGGCCTACAGCGGCCAGTGCTTCATCAGCCATGCGCACACCGGCCGCAGCGCCAACCGCGGTGACTGCTCACAAGCCTGCCGCCTGCCTTACAACGTGTTGGACGACTCGGGCCAGGTGGTCGCCTTCGAGCAGCACGTGCTGTCTATGAAAGACAATGACCAGAGCGCCAACCTGCGCGCCCTGATCGATGCGGGTGTGAGCTCCTTCAAGATCGAGGGCCGCTACAAGGACATGGGCTATGTGAAGAACATCACCGCCCACTACCGCATGCTGCTCGACGAAATTCTGGAGGAGCGCCCCGAACTGGCGCGGGCATCTTCGGGCGAATGCACCTTCTACTTCCAGCCTGAACCCGAGCGCAACTTCAACCGCGGCAGCACCGACTATTTTGTGAACGGTCGCAAGGAAGACATTGGCGCCTTCGAGTCGCCCAAGCATCTGGGGCTGCCCGTGGGCGAAGTGGCGAAAGTGGGCGACCGCTGGTTTGATGTGGCCATTGACGATGCGGAGACCCAGGAAGCAGGCGGCATTCACAACGGCGATGGCCTGAACTACCTGACCCTGACCAAGGACATCGTAGGCGTGCAGGTCAACACGGCCGAGCCCATTGGCAAGGCAGGCCGGATCTGGCGCGTGTTCCCCAACGAAGACATCAGCGCCCTGCCTGACCTGAAACCCGGCCTGGCCATCAACCGCAACCGCGATCGGGCCTGGGAAAACCTGCTGTCGAAGAAGTCGGCGGAGCGCCGCATTGGCGTGTGGATGGAGTTGAACGACACCCCTGACGGTCTGAGCCTGACGGTGACCGACGAAAACGGCCACGTGGGACAGGCCACCGTCAGCTGCGAGAAGCAGCCGCCCCAGAACCCAGACAAGGCCGAAGCCAGCCTGCGCGAAAACCTGACCAAGCTGGGCAACACCATCTTCCATGCAAATGATCTGAGCTTGTCGACCGCGCAGCCGTGGTTCGCGCCGGCATCAGCCATCAATCAGTTGCGCCGCGACGCCTTCACGTCCTTGGAAGCGGCTCGTGCACAGTCATATCAGCGCCCCGAGCGGGCGGCCGCAGTCGAGCCGCCTGTGCCGTATCCCGAGGACTCTTTGAGCTATCTGGCCAATGTGTTCAACCACAAAGCGCGCGACTTCTACGCCAAACACGGGGTGAAGGTGATCGATGCGGCCTACGAAAGCCATGAAGAGCTGGGCGAAGTCAGCCTGATGATCACCAAGCACTGCGTGCGCTACTCGCTGAGCTTGTGCCCGAAGCAGGCCAAGGGCGTAACCGGGGTGCAAGGCACCGTGCGGGCCGAGCCGTTGCAGCTGATCAACGGCAAGGAAAAGCTCACACTGCGTTTTGACTGCAAGCCCTGCGAAATGCACGTGGTGGGCAAGATCAAGAAATCGGTGCTGAACCAGGTTCCGGCCTCGCCCATTCAGTTCTACAAGACGCGCCCCACCCCAGCGGCGAGTTGATCGTCGCCGAATCCAGTTCAGCGCCGGGCCGCATGCATGCGCAGCGGCAAAACCGGCGCACGGTCGGCTTCCACCCACTCGGTGAACTCGCGCACATAGCGGGCGATCAGCTCCGGCCGCTTGCGGACCACCCAGTGGGTGTCAGCCACATCGCGACGCCACAACACCGACGCAAATGGCATGGCCGCTTCGGCCACCTGGGGGCGAACATAGCGATCATGCGTGGGCACGATGATCTGAACCGGGGCGTGCGCCATGCGCATGCGAGGGCGGAACATGGCTTTGAGCACATTGGCCCGGTACATGCCCAAACCACTGCAGGCATCGGCCACGAACGTATCTGAAGCCTCCGCCTCAACGCCTTCGGTCCATTTCAGCCAGCGTGGCCACATCGATTTTCCGCCCGCGCGCCAGACCAACTCCGGCAACCAGGGCAGCTGGAAGAAAACGACGTACCAAGACGCCAGCGTTTGCGACAACACCTGCCCCAGGTGCCGCAAGGTGGGGCGAGCCCATTTGCTGCGACTCCACAGGGCAAGTTGGTCCAGACAGGGGCCAGAGATGCTGGTGAACGACGCAATTCGGCCTTTCAGCTTGTCGTCGGTGACCGACTCCCAACTGTGAACCGAACCCCAATCGTGTCCAACCAGGTGAAAGGGCCGATGGGGCGAGACCAGGTCAGTCACGGCCACCAGATCGTCCACGAAACGCGCCAGCACATAGTGTCGGCTGCCTTGTGGATGACTCGATTGGCCTGCCCCACGGCAGTCGTAGGTCACGACCACATGGTCTTTGGCCAGCTGTTCACGCACATCGCGCCAGACGGCAGAGGTGTCTGGGTAGCCATGAACCAGCACGACAGTAGGGGCATCCGGTAGGTCGGGTGGCATGGAGACCTCGACCGACAGATTCACCCCTCTTGACCGCACCCAGATGTGCTGAACTGGCACCATCCTCACCCCCTGAACCTCATGCTCGTGCGAATACCGAGGCAAGCTCGGCTCTAGCCGATGTTACGAGGCCAAAGGGCGAAGCGAGAGATGGTTTACACCATGCTCAGCGGAGCTTCACCCCTGTGTCGGTCAAGTCGCTCAGCAGCGTGGCGGTGTTCGCTGATGTCACTTCAGACTGTGCGTTACGGCCCCAACCAAATACCTTGCCATCGCCCGAGAGGATCAAGGTCTGGCCGGATTCAGCCGAAGCTGACACCACCTGCTGAACCTTGAAGTTCGCATTCAGGATCGGTGTGGGTGCCGTGCCTGGCGCCCCAGGTACCGTGGCCTTGACTCGGCCATCCAAGCGCCCCCAGCCGTACAAGGCACCGTTTTCGCTCAACGCATAGGCTGCGCCAGCCTGGGTCAGCAACACCTGGCGGACTTTGGGCGTGACCCCTGCCGTGGCCAGCAAGCTCAGGTCGACCTGAGCAGGCGCAACGCGGGCATCGACCGTTTCATCGCCCATTTGACCCTTGGCATTGCTACCCCACCCCCAGACTTGGCCCTCGTCGGTCACAACCAGGCAGTTGTCCGAGGCACAAGAAGCTTGCGCCACGCGGCTCAGGCCGGCGACCAACACGGCTGACGCTTCTGTGCCACCGACTTGCAGTTGCGAAACCAGGCCATTGGCCCCCACGGCCAACACGTTGTTGCAGGAGGCGTCGCCGCCATCCACCAAGGCTTTGACTGCGCTCAGCCCAGCCACGGTCAAGCCCTGAGTCGACGCGCTCAAACCAGCGGGGCTCACCACTCGCACGGTGCCATCGGTCTTCAAAGCCACCAGACGCGCGTCTGCGCCCTGCCCGCACGCCCGCAGCGCGGCGACTCGGCCCAGGCCGCTCAAAGACACAGCCGACGCATGGCTGAGTGCACCGCTGGCATCGTTGCCCCAGTAAAGGGCGTCTCCCGTCGCCAGCACAGCCCAGTTCCCGCCCCAACGCGTAGCCCCGACGGCCTTCACATTCGCCACGGCAGGCGCAGAACCAGCCATGCCGGTGCCCCACACCTGAACGGCCCCCGAAGCATTCACGCCCAGCGAATACCCCACACCCGCCGCCACAGGCACGTCCTGCACATTGACCACATCGGGCTGCACCACGGGCTGTGGATTTCCGCCCTGACTGGCAGGCGCCGCGCTCGCTGGGTCATTGCCACCGCCACCGCAACCAACCAGAGACAACATCAGGGCGCCGGCCAGCCCCATGGACCAGGCGTGCTGGTGTTGAACCCACTTCTTCATGTCATTCCTTTCGCGTCCACACTGCTGCGGGCCCCATCGTCTGATGGGATCACGCGGGCTGACGGTTTCGTGACGCCCCCCACAGCCCACTTGTCGGGGGTCAAGAATGATGTGAAATTGTTACGCTGCCATGACCAACGGTTTCCAAAGCCTTGCGCTTGCCCGCAAACTGGCGGGAGCCCCCATGTTCCCGGGGGCTCAGGATGACCGAAAACATGAGTTCAGTCTCTTCCCCACCCGCCTCCAATACCCCCCTGCTGCAGGTGCGCCGAGTCGGCATTGACACCTACCGCGAAAACGTGGCCTACCTGCACCGCGACTGCGCGGTTTACCGGGCCGAAGGGTTTCAGGCCCTGTCCAAAGTCGAGGTCCGCGCCAATGGGCGACGCATTCTGGCCAGCTTGAATGTGGTCGATGACGACGGCATCGTGGGCTGCAACGAACTGGGGTTGTCAGAAGATGCGTTCGCCCAGTTGGGCGTAGAGGAAGGGCACCCCACCTTCATCAGTCAGGCGGAGCCTGCCTCCTCCATTCCCGCCTTGCACCGCAAGATTGCCGGTGAGCGGCTGACGCAGAACGACTTCCAGGCGATTGTTCGCGACATTGCCGAACACCGCTATTCGAAGATCGAGCTGACCGCGTTTGTGGTCGCCTCCAACCAAGGGCAACTGGACCGCGAAGAGGTTTACTACCTGACCGAAGCGATGGCCGCAGTTGGGCGAAAGCTCGACTGGCGCGAACACCCTGTGGTGGACAAACACTGCATTGGCGGCATACCAGGCAATCGCACCTCCATGCTGGTGGTGCCCATCGTGGCAGCACACGGCATGCTGTGCCCGAAAACGTCGTCGCGCGCCATCACGTCACCAGCCGGCACAGCTGACACCATGGAAGTGCTGGCCGAGGTCGAACCGCCCTTCGAGCGACTGTGGGAAATCGTGCGCGAGCACCGCGGATGTCTGGCCTGGGGGGGCACCAGTGAGCTGTCGCCCGCAGACGATGTTCTGATCGCGGTCGAGCGCCCTTTGTCCATCGACTCACCCGGGCAGATGGTGGCCTCCATTCTGTCGAAGAAGGTGGCCGCTGGCTCCACCCACCTGCTGCTAGACATCCCGGTGGGCCCCACTGCCAAGGTGCACACCATGCCCTCGGCGCAACGCCTGCGCAAACTCTTTGAATTCGTGGCCGGCCGCCTGGGGCTGACACTGGACGTGGTCATCACCGACGGGCGCCAACCCGTGGGCAACGGCATCGGCCCCGTGCTGGAGGCACGCGACGTGATGCGTGTGCTGCGCAACGACCCACGTGCGCCCAGCGACTTGCGCCAGAAGGCCCTGCGCCTGGCCGGTCGGATGCTGGAATTCGACCCCGATGTGCGAGGCGGCGACGGCTACGCCATTGCCCGCGACATTCTCGACTCCGGCCGTGCGCTGGCCAAGATGCAGGCCATCATCGAAGCGCAGGGCGCCAAGCCCTTCGACCCCGATGCACCGGCCCTGGCCCCCTTGAGCTTCGACATCGTGGCCGACCAAACCGCGGTGGTCACCGGCATCGACAACCTGCAGTTGGCTCGCATTGCCCGTCTGGCAGGCGCCCCCAAGGTGCAAGGCTCTGGGGTGGATTTGCTGCGCAAACTGGGCGACCCGGTGGCGGCGGGCGAGCCCCTGTACCGGGTGTATGCCGCCTATCCAGCCGACCTGGAGTTCGCTCGCCAATCGGCCCTCAAGCAAAGTGGCTTCCGCCTGGGGCATGCGGATGAAGTGCCCCACCTGTTCGTGGAGTTCTGACCTTGGCCACCTTGCTCTACTTTGATGACGAACGCGAGCCCGCTCAGCGCTTGGCTCAACTGTGCAAGCTGCCCAGCGCTTGCATCGAATCGCACCGGTTCCCCGATGATGAGCTACGACTTCGGCTGCCGGTCAACGCCTCAGGTCAGGTCGATTCCAGCCTGGTGATCTACCGGGGGCTTGACCATCCGAATGACAAGCTCATCTCGCTGCTGCTGGCCGCCAGCGAGGCTCGCAGCCTGGGCGTTCAGCGCATTCTGCTGGTCAGCCCCTACCTGGCCTACATGCGGCAAGACATCGCTTTCCACCCAGGGGAGGTCATCAGCCAGAAACGCATTGGACACTTTCTGAGCACCCTGGTAGATGGCATCGTCACCGTCGATCCACACCTGCACCGCATCAGCCGCCTGGAAGAAGCCGTGCCCTTGCCCTACGCCGTCACCCTCAGCGGCGCCCCAGCCCTGTCCGACTGGATTGCAAATCAACTCCGCAGCCCACTGCTGATCGGGCCCGATGCCGAGTCAGAGCAATGGGTGCAATCGGCCGCGGCGCGGCACGGCTGGGACTTTGGCGTCTGCACCAAAGTTCGACGCGGTGACCACGCGGTCGAGATCGAACTGCCAGACTTGTCCGTGAAGGACCGTGAGGTTGTACTCCTGGATGACGTGGCCAGCTCTGGCCGAACCCTGGCCGTCGCGTGCCGGTTGCTGCTGAACGCGGGCGCCGCCAGCGTGGATGTGGCCGTCACCCACGCTTTGTTTGCCCATGATGCGCAGCACATCATTCACCAGGCGGGCGTGCGGCACATCTGGAGCACCGACTGTATTCCCCACCCCAGCAACACCATCACGATGGCGCCCCATATCGCGCAGGCAGTAAACGATTGGGTCGGGGAATCGTCGCCGAAAATACCCCACGCCTGCTGAATCCGTTTTTGGGACAATTAGGCCTGATTACTTTTCTCTATTTCATCTCATGGCATTTGCAGACAACCTCCAGAATCTTCCCGCCGTTGATGGCGTTCAAGCCATTACCCTGAAAGATGCGGCTGGCAATACCGTGGCCACCATTGAAAACAAACCCGGCCAGGCGGGCTCCCTGCGCGTTTACGCCGCTTTGGCTGACAAATTCGGCGCCATCACGCCGCAAGCTGCCGCTGAAGGGCTGGAAATCTACGCCGAGCACACCGCAGATGCCAAAGCCAACCCCGGCAAGCACCCCAATATCGATCGCCTGATTCAGGCCATCGATGCCGGACTGACTTTCAGCGTTGAGCGTGTGGCGTAATCACTCGGGAAAAGTCAGGCATATACAACGATATGCATCAGACGTTATGTTGCGTGCCTGACCGAATTACTCGATACTGAAATGCGATTGACATAACGACATTCGCTGGGGTTGCCAATCATGCGTTCGCTCAGACAACTGGCTGTGATTTGTTTGCTGAGCGGTGGTGCCGCAGCGTACGCTCAAACCCCTTCTGAACCCTGGCTGCTGCGTGGGTTCGGCACCCTGGGTGCCACTCGCACCGACGACAGCGGCACAGGCTATCTGAGTTACCCCCAGAACATCAGCCGCGCGAGTCGAAACAAGTGGTCGATCCACAACGACTCCCTCCTGGGCGTGCAGCTCGACGTCAACCCTGACCAGCAGCTGTCGGCCACGGCCCAAGTCATTGCGCGCTACCGCGCTCACGACCGCATCGAGCCCTTGCTGGAATGGGGCTTCGTCAAATACCGACACGACGATCATTGGACCGTGCAGGCTGGGCGTTTGCTGACCCCGGTTCAAATGGACTCGGAAAATCGCTTTGTCGGCTACGCCAACACCACGGTTCGCACCGACCTGTCAGCCTACAGCCTGTACCCTCTGTCCAATCACGACGGCGTCAACCTCACACACGAACGCATGCTGGGTGACACCCATCTGGAAGTGCTGGGCTATGCCGGGCGAGCCAGCATCGAATTGCCTGGCGACGCGGAGGGTGACACCGTGTTTCGCTACAAGGCACACTGGATCAAAGGCCTGCGCCTGAGTCTGGAACACGACCGGTTGGCCTTCAGGATGAGTTACACCACCTTCGACGACTACGTTGACGGCCCACCCACCGACTTTTTCAAGCTGATGCTCGGGCAGGCCCGCATGGCCCAGGCCAACGGATGCAGCAGCTGCCGGCTTGTGGCTCAGGCCCTGCAAAACACCCTCACCGACATTGGGAGCACCCTGCTGGATGTCGGTGTGCGTTACGACTTCAAGCCGTATGCCATCTGGGGCGAGTACTTCACCAACTCGGCGCGGGAGTCCCTTCGCAGCAGCTATCAAGGGGTGGCCCTGGGTGCCAGTGTCAGGCAGGGCCAATGGACACCGTACGTAACGTATGGCCTCCAGAAACTCAAGAAGGTCAAAGCACACCGGATCAGTGACGCCGACCTGCCCAACGTCAGCCCGCTGCTTCGCGCTTTCAACAAAGAGCCCTTGTTCCCCAGCAACTCAGGACGCCAAACCTGGGCCATCGGCACCCGGTATGAAATCGCCCGCAACGCTGCTTTGAAAGCCGAAATGCTTCAGGTCAGGCTTGATGACCCTGCACGAGCCTACCCCACCTCGTTTCCCAAACTGTCGCCAGCCACCGAGCCCCGCACCAAGTCATTTGGTCTGTACACGCTCGCGCTGGACTTCATCTTCTGATGGGGGTACGCCAAATGACATCCCTCCGTCGCTTTGCCCTCCTCACGCCCCTTGTCGCCGCCTTGATCGGGGGCCCTCAGACCGAAGCGCGAGCTGAAGTCGTGGTCATCGTCAGTGCCAGGTCTCCGGTCAACACTCTGAGCCGCCAGCAGGTTTCCAACATTTTCCTGGGGCGAGCCCACACCTTTCCAGATGGTTCGCCAGCGATTCCCGTTGACCTGCAAAATGGCACCGACCTGCGTGACGAGTTCAGCGAAAAGGTGCATGGCATTGCCTCCTCGCAACTGAATGCTTACTGGTCTCGCATGGTTTTCACAGGCAAGGGCAACCCGCCGAGAGAAGCCATTCCGCCAGAAATCGCCGTGAAGCTGACCGCAGCCAACCCTCGACTGATCAGCTACGTGGACCGCAGCTGGGTTGACGGCAGCGTCAAGGTCATTCTGGTGCCCTGAATATGCCAAGCCGGCTTACCCGACCTGTGCTCGTGTTGGCCCTGCTGGCCACATTGGCCGGCCTGCTTGGGGTGCTGGTTTTCAAACGGCCGGCCGCTCTCTTTCTGCTCGACAACCTGCACTGGACTGCCAGTTATTTGAGCGCATCCATCTTGGTCTACCAACGATGGGCACAGACCCAGGACCGGACCATGCGCAAGGGTTTGGGCTGGTGCCTGGCGGGGGTTCTGAGCATGCTGCTGGGTCAGCTGCTGCAAGACGGGATTGCCTGGAGTCGCTGGCACGCCATGTCGTTGCTGGCGGACGCCTTCTTCCTGGCTTGCGGACCCTGCTTGACGATTGGGCTGGTCTACATGACCCTCAACCGTCTCAAGCCCGATGACTGGCGAGCCGTGGCCCTCGACTCCGCAGGGTTTCTGGTGGCCACCCTGGCGGCCACTTTGGCGCTGTTCATTCCTCGCCAGGGCGAGGGCGACCTGTTGTTGGTCAGCATGCTGGCCGCGTATCCCCTCAGCCTGATGGCGCCCACCAGTCTGGGCCTGATCCTGCTGCTCAAACTCCGGGTTCGCGCCCAATGGCAAAGCTTGCTTCTACCGGTGAGCACCGGAACACTGATGGTGCTGTGGAGCATCTGGAATCTGGACTCGCTGACCTTGAGCAATACCGACGGCAGCCTGGTGAACATGGGCCTGTCTGTCGCCGCACTTGGCATGGGCGTGGGCCTTCGGGCCTTGCGCCTCGACACCCACGACAGCCCGCAATGGGATCGCCAATGCGAAGGGGTTTTGCGCATGTTGCCCCTGGTGCTGGTGCTACTGGCTGCGCTGGGCGTGACCCTGACGGCGTCGTTGAACAACCTGCCCGAATCCACACGCTCGATCGTCCAACTGGGAGCTGCCATCGTGGTCATGCTCGCCTTCATCCGCCAGGGCGTGCTGTTGCGAGAGAGAGATCGGCTCATCATCGTCGAGCGGATGCTCCGCCAACGTGAAGCAGAACTGGAAGCACGTGTGGCCGAACGTACTCGCGATCTGGAAATTTCACGACAGCAAGCTGAGACCGCGCGTGCGGCAGCCGAAACGGCCAGCCAGGTCAAAAGCGAATTTCTGGCCAATATGAGCCACGAGATCCGCACCCCACTGAACGGCGTCATCGGGTTTTCGCAGTTGGCTTTGATGACCACCGACAACCCAGATCAGCGGCGGTACATGACCAACATCCAGCTGGCGAGCAACCAGCTGCTGCGCTTGATCAACGACATCCTCGACATGTCCAAGATCGAAGCCGGCAAGCTCCAGCTGGAACGCATTCGGTTTGACCTGGGATCGGTGATTCAATCGGTCGCCACACAGATCTCACCACGTCTGACCGCAAAAAATCTGGCTTGGTCAATGGATGCGCCACCCGCAACGGCCATTCCCATCTGGGGTGATCCGCTTCGGGTTGAGCAAATTCTGCTGAACTACGCCAACAACGCCATCAAGTTCACGGAACAAGGACGGGTCGGGATTGAGGTGCGACTGTTGAGCGAAACCCCAACCCACGTGACCATCAAGGTCAGCGTGACTGACACCGGCATTGGCATGGACGAGCCGACCCGCCAACGTCTGTTTGCTGCATTTGAACAAGCTGACAGTTCCACGACCCGTCGGTTTGGTGGCACCGGCCTGGGTCTGGCCATATGCAAGCAACTGGCGGCGATGATGGGAGGCGAAGTCGGTGTGGAGAGCCAGCTTGGCCAAGGCAGTCGCTTCTGGTTCACGCTTCACGCCGAAAAGGCCGCTGACACCAGCCCGCCACAGCAGAGCCCAAGCAGTGGCGAAGTGCGCACTCAAACCACACAACTGAATGGCAAGCGCATTTTGCTGGCAGAAGACAACGAGCTCAATGAGATCCTGGCTCGCAGCATTCTTGAGCAGCACGGGTATGTGGTTCGCGTGGCTCGAACAGGACAGCAAGCGCTTGACCTTTGGCACACAGAGCCGTTCGACTGCATTCTGATGGACATGCACATGCCCGTGATGGACGGGCTGACCGCTACACGACACATGCGTCAAGACACACAGAGGCCGCGAACCCCCATCATCGCGATGACCGCCAGCGCCCGAGCTGAAGACATGCAAGAGTGCCGTGCCGCTGGAATGGATGACTTCATCAGCAAACCATTCCAGGTGGCCCAATTGGTGAGCACACTGGCGCACTGGACTCGCCCGCCTGAACAAGCGGGCGCGTGATCACCCCTGCGTGATCAGCCTACCCACTTGCGGGCATTGCGGAACATGCGCAGCCAGGGGCTGGCATCGCTCTTGTTACCGCTGGTCCAGCTCATCTGGATGTTGCGGAACACGCGCTCGGGGTGCGGCATCATGGCCGTGAAGCGACCATCGGCCGTGGTCACGCCGGTCAAACCGCCGGGCGAGCCGTTCGGGTTGAACGGATACACCTCGGTGGCGGCACCGGTGTTGTCCACGTAGCGCAGGGCTTTCTGCACCTTGGCGATGTCGCCACGCTGCGAGAAGTTGGCAAACCCTTCGCCATGCGACACGGCGATCGGCATGCGGCTGCCGGCCATGCCCTGGAAGAAGATGGAGGGGCTTTCCAGCACTTCGACCAGGCTCAGGCGAGCTTCAAAGCGGGTGCTCTGGTTGTGCGTGAACTTGGGCCAATCTTGCGCACCCGGAATGATCGGGCTGAGCGCCGCCAGCATCTGGCAGCCGTTGCACACGCCCAGCGCGAAGGTGTCCTGGCGACCGAAGAAGGCCAGGAACTGCTCTTCCAGCTTGGGGTTGAACATGATCGAACGTGCCCAGCCTTCGCCGGCACCCAGGGTGTCGCCGTAGCTGAAGCCACCGCAGGCGATGAAGCCCTGGAACTGATCCAGGCTGACACGGCCGGCTTGCAGGTCGCTCATGTGCACGTCAAAGGTGTCGAAGCCACCTTGGGCCACGGCATACGACATTTCCACATGCGAGTTCACCCCCTGCTCACGCAGGATGGCGACCTTGGGGCGCGCCTTGTTGATGAAGGGCGCAGCCACGTCTTCCAGCGGGTCGAACGTCAGGGCCACGTGCATGCCGGGGTCAGCAGCCTTGCCAATGGCTTCGTGTTCGCTGTTGGCGCAAGCGGGGTTGTCGCGCAGCTGGGCAATGCGCCAGCTCACGTCGTCCCAGGTCTTGTGCAGTTGCTCCACGGGCGCGGCAAACACGGCCTTGGCATCGCGCCACACTTCCAGCGTGTGCTTGGTGTTGGGCTTGCCGATGACGTGGCTGTGCTTGCTCAGGCCATGCTCGCGCAGGGTTTGCAGCACGGCGTCGCGGTCAGCGGTACGCACTTGCAGGACCAGGCCCAGTTCTTCGTTGAACAGGGCCTTCAAGGTCAGCTCGTTGCGGCGTTCGCCCACTTGGCCCGCCCAGTTCTTCGAGTCACCGAAGTCAGCTCGACTGTCGTCCACGCCGGTGCCCTCGGTCACCAGCATGTCCACGTTCAGGCTCACGCCAGTGTTGCCAGCAAAAGCCATTTCAGCCACGGTCGCCCACAGGCCGCCGTCACCACGGTCGTGGTAGGCAAGCAGCTTGCCTTGTGCGCGCAGGGCGTTCACGGCATTCACGGCGGCTTTCAGCATCTCGGGGCTGTCGCAGTCGGGCACCTCGTTGCCAAACTGGTTCAGCACCTGGGCCAGCATCGAGCCGCCCATGCGGTTCTTGCCTTCGCCCAAATCCACCAGGATCAGGCTGGTGTCCAGCGTTTGGCCGTTTTCCGACGTCACCAGTTGCGGAGTCAGCGTGCCACGCACGTCCGCGATCGACGCAAACGCCGTCACGATCAGGGACACGGGTGCCGTCACTTGCTTGGTTTGGCCGTTGTCAGACCACTTGGTGCGCATGGACAGCGAGTCCTTGCCCACAGGGATCGACACGCCCAGTGCCGGACACAGGTCCATGCCCACGGCCTTCACGGTGTCGAACAAGGCTGCGTCTTCACCGGGTTCGCCACAAGCGGCCATCCAGTTGGCAGACAGCTTGACGCGCGACAGCTCAATGGGCGCGGCCAACAGGTTGGTGATGGCCTCGGCCACGGCCATGCGACCGGAAGCGGGCGCATTCACGGAAGCCAGCGGGGTGCGCTCGCCCATGGCCATGGCTTCGCCGGCAAAGCCCTTGAAGTCAGCCAAAGTCACAGCCACGTCGGCCACGGGCACTTGCCATGGGCCGACCATCTGGTCGCGGTGGTTCAAGCCGCCCACGGTGCGGTCACCGATGGTGATCAGGAAACGCTTGCTGGCCACGGTGGGGTGACGCAGTACGTCCAGTGCCACGGTGTCCAGCGACACGCCGGTCAGGTCCAGCTTGCCGCCGTCCCACTGCACGCGCTTCACATCGCGGTGCATCTTGGGTGGCTTGCCCAGCAGCACTTCCATGGGCATGTCCACGGCCTTGTCTGCGCCAGGCTGAGTGGTGTCTTCCAGCACCAGTTCCAGTGCTTCGGTGGCCACGCCAATCACGCCGAAGGGGCAACGCTCACGGTTGGCCATTTCGGTGAACATGGGCAGCGATTCGGGCGCAATGGCCAGAACATAACGCTCCTGGCTTTCGTTACACCAGATTTCCTTGGGCGCCATGCCGGACTCTTCCAGCGGCACCTTGCTCAGATCGAAACGCGCGCCCTTGCCTGCGCCGTCCACCAGCTCGGGGAAGGCGTTGGAGATACCGCCCGCGCCCACATCGTGGATGGCCAGGATGGGGTTGTTGGCGCCCAGGCCCCAACAGTGGTTGATCACCTCTTGCGCACGCCGCTCGATTTCAGGATTGCCACGCTGCACGGAGTCAAAGTCCAATGCGGCCGAGTTGGTACCCGCCGCCATGGACGACGCAGCCGCGCCAGCCATGCCGATGCGCATGCCAGGGCCGCCCAACTGAATCAGCAAGGTGCCAGCGGCAAACTGGATCTTCTTGGTCTGCTCGCTGCTGATGGTGCCGATGCCACCGGCGATCATGATGGGCTTGTGGTAGCCGCGGGCGACGTCGCCGGCCTGTTGCTCGTATTCGCGGAAGTAGCCCAGCAGGTTCGGCCGGCCGAATTCGTTGTTGAAGGCCGCGCCGCCCAGCGGGCCTTCGATCATGATCTGCAGCGGACTGGCGATGTGGTCCGGCTTGCCGCCCGCCTCGTCCGACCAGCCTGACGGCAAACCGGCGCATATTGCCAGCCCTCTGCAGATCATGACCGAGGGACCGCTGGGCGGTGCGGCCTTCAACAACGAGTTCGGCCGGCCCAACCTGCTGGGGTATTTCCGCGAGTACGAGCAGGTGGTGGGCGGCGTGGAGCGGGGCTACCACAAACCGATCATGATCGCCGGCGGCCTGGGCACCATCGCCGCCGACCAGACGAAGAAGATCGAAGTCCCGGCCGGCAGCCTGCTGATCCAGCTGGGCGGCCCCGGCATGCGCATCGGCATGGGCGGCAGCGCCGCCAGTTCGATGGCCACCGGCGCCAACGCGGCGGAGC
>NZ_DASUIN010000003.1:0-7092 GCF_036273115.1 Aquabacterium sp. | reverse complement strand
CGGCTTCGGCCAACAGCTTCTTGGCCGCTTCGGTGTCGTAGGGCAGGCGCTTGTTCATGTCGGCGTGGAAGCCGTTGACGCCCTCACCCACCATCAGCGCGGTGGGCAGCGATGCGCCCCGCATCACCGTGCGCTGGATGCCATTGATGTCGATGGCCTGGTAGAAGGCCTTGCGCACGCGCACATCCTTGAAGGGGTTTTTGCCCTTGACGTTGGAGTACAGCAGCTCGTCGCGCTTCTGGTCCATACCCAAGAAGATGGTGCGGATCTCGGGGCCCTGCAACACCTTGGCCTTGCCGCTGCCGTCAATGCGGGCCACGTCCTGCAGGGGGGCGGGTTCGATCACGTCCACCTGCCCCGAGAGCAGAGCGGCCACGCGGGTGGCGTCGTTGCCAATGGGCGTGTACTCGACGTTGACAACGTTGCCTTCGATCTTGCCCCAGTAGTTGCCGTTGCGGACAAAACTGGTTTTGACGTTAGGCTGGCGCTCGCGCAAGCGGAACGGGCCGGTGCCGTTGGCTCGGAACGACGCGGCGTTCTCAATGCCCTTGCGGCGGTCGACGGGGCGCGTGGCCTGATTTTGTTCCGCCCACTTCTTGCTCATGATGTAAAGGAGCGAGATCACGTCGGGCAGGATGGGAAAGGGTGCGTTGGTCTCCATCTCCACTGTGTGGTCGTCTACCTTGCGTACCGCTTTGATGTCGTTGGTGTAACTGCGCATGTCGGAGCCCTCACCTGCAGCGCGGGTGAAGCTGAACAACACGTCGTCCGCAGTGAACGGCGTGCCATCGTGGAATTTCACGCCCTTGCGCAGCTCAAAGCGCCACACAGTTGGAGACGTTTGCTTCCAGGAGGTGGCCAACGCAGGCTCCAGCGCGAGCTTTTTGTCACGCGACACCAAGGGCTCGTACACGTTTCCCGTCACGCTCAGCTGCAGCGATTCATTGAGCGAATGCGGGTCCATCGACAGCGCATCGCCCTGGTTGCCTATGCGCACGGTCTGCGCCTGTGCGGCACCGGCCAACACCACCAGGGCGGCCGAAGCCAGCACTGAGATCAGAGGTTTCTTGAACATCATGTGAGCTCTTCTCCAGGTTAAAAAAAAGGCGATGCGGATCAATCGTCGCCCAAGGGCATACCATGTTCGACAAGGCCGGCGTGCAAGGCTGCTCCCAGGGGCAAAACCTCGTCGTTGAAGTCGTAGCGGCTGTTGTGCAGGAAGCAGCTGCCCTCGCCACCCTGCCCCAGACGCAGGTAAGCGCCGGGCTTGACCTGCAGCATGAAGGAGAAATCCTCCGCACCCATGCTGGGGTCCATCTCGCGGTCCACGTGGTCGCGCCCCAGAAGAGACTGCGCCACGTCGGCCGCGAACTGGGCTTCATCGGGCGTGTTGATGGTGGCCGGGTAAATGCGCTCGTAGTGCACCGTGGCCGTGGCACCAAAACCCAGGGCCACCGCGCTGCACAGCTCGTTGAGGCGGCGCTCCACCTGGGCCTGCACCGCAGGGCTGAAGGTACGCACCGTGCCAACCAGCGTGGCCTCGCCGGGCAACACGCTGAACGCGCCCGGATCGCCCGCCTGCATCGCGCACAGGCTGATGACGGCGCCGTCAATGGGCCGCACGTTGCGCGACACGATACTTTGCACGGCGGTGATGATGTGGGCGGCCACCAGCACCGGGTCGACGGTGAGGTAGGCGTGCGCGCCGTGCCCACCTTTGCCAGTGATCTTGATGGTCACGCGGTCGGCCGCGGCCATCATGGCACCGCGGTTGATGCCGACGGTGCCCGGGCGCATCTGCGGCCAGTTGTGCATGGCATACACGGACTGCACCGGAAAGCGATCGAACAGGCCATCCTCGATCATGGCCTTGGCGCCGGCATAACCCTCTTCACCCGGCTGGAAGATCAACACGGCCGTGCCATCAAAGTGGCGCGTTTCAGCCAGGTAGCGGGCGGCGCCCACCAACATCGCGGTGTGACCATCGTGCCCGCAACCGTGCATGAGGCCGGGCTTGGTCGAGCGCCAAGCGAAGTCATTGTGCTCTGTCATGGGCAGCGCGTCCATGTCGGCACGCAGGCCCATCATGCGACCGCTGCTGTTGCGCCTGCCGCGCACCACCCCCACCACACCGGTCTTGCCGATGCCGGTGTGCACTTCGTCCACGCCACACACCTTGAGCGCCTCGACGACACGCTTGGCTGTGTAGTGCTCTTCAAAGCCGAGTTCAGGGTGCGCGTGCAAATCGCGTCGCAAGGCCGTGAGTTCGGGCACGAACTCGGCGATGTGGGAGAACGCCCGGCCATGGACCTTCAAGCGGTTCGTCGGCATCTCAATGCCCCCCAGCCTTCTCGACACGCAGACGCGGATCGACCGCGAAGTACAGCAGATCGACGATGAGGTTGATCACCACAAAAATCAGCGCAATCAGGCAGAGGTAGGCCGCCATCACCGGGATGTCGGCGAAGGTCACCGCCTGAATGAACAGCAAACCCATGCCTGGCCACTGGAACACCGTCTCGGTGATGATGGCAAATGCGATCAGCCCGCCCAGTTGCAAGCCGGTGATCGTCATCACGGGCACCAGGGTGTTTTTGAGGGCATGTCCAAAATGCACGGCCCGGTTGGTCAGGCCACGGGCGCGAGCGAACTTGATGTAGTCGGTGCGCAGCACCTCCAGCATCTCGGCACGCACCAGGCGCATGATGAGCGTGAGCTGGAAAATGGCCAACGTGATCGCGGGCATCGTGATGTGGTGCCAACCTTTCGCGGTGAGCAGGCCACTGCTCCACCAACCCATCTGCACCACGTCCCCCCGGCCAAAGCTGGGGAACCAGCCCAACTGGACAGCGAAGACCAAGATCAGCAGGATGCCAATGAGGAAGGTTGGCAACGACACGCCCAGCAAGGACACGGTCATGAACACCTGGCTCATGAAACTGCCCCGGCGCAACGCGGCGTACACGCCCATGGGAATGCCCACCACCAGGGCCAGCACACCCGCCACCAGCGCCAGTTCAAGCGTCGCTGGGAAACGCTCACCAATGAGCCGCGAGACCTTGGCGCCTTGGCGAAGGCTCAGGCCAAACTCACCTTGCGCCGCGTTCACCAGAAAGTGCCAGAACTGGACAAAAAACGGCTGATCCAACCCCAGCGCCGCGCGCAGCTCTCGGACCTGCTCGGGGGTGGCGTCCTGCCCCAAAAGGAAGACGACCGGGTCGCCCACGTACTGGAACAGCATGAAGGCGATGAAGGCGACAGTGACCATCACCAGGACGGCTTGTGCGAGGCGGCGGACGATGAATGCAAACATGTTCGATAAAAAATCAAGGGCCGCGACCGGTACGCCGCGACCCTTTATTCAACAGCTGTGAATCAGTTTACCTTGACCAGACGCCAGTCGATGCGGTTGTCCGCGCGGTGCACCACGTCGATGTTTTTCTTCATGGCCCAAGGAATGATCTGGTTGTGCAACACGATGTGTGACACGTCGTCTGAGGCCATCTGCAGCGCTTCGGTCAGCAAGCGCGGGCGGATGTAGGGATCGGTTTCCGTTTTGATGCGGTCAATGACGACGTCCAGTTTGGGATTGCTGTAGCGACCGACGTTGTAGTTGCCATCGCCACCGGCACCCACCGTGCGGACCAGCGACTGCAGCGAGTACAAAGCATCAAAGGTGGGCACACCCCAGCCCAGCATGTAGATGCTGGCCTCATAACGCTGGATCATGGGGAAATAGGTGACCAGAGGCAGCGTGCGCAG
The DNA here is from genome assembly GCF_036273115.1 of Aquabacterium sp. Classification (GTDB taxonomy): domain Bacteria; phylum Pseudomonadota; class Gammaproteobacteria; order Burkholderiales; family Burkholderiaceae_C; genus Aquabacterium. The sequence continues at coordinate 3,330 of NZ_DASUIN010000003.1, read as the reverse complement.
CTTCGCCTTGACGCCGATGCGCGACCACATCGCAGTGACGGCCTGGCAAATTTCCTCGTCGTTGATGTAACGGTTGTTGGGGCAGGCGAAGTCGACTTCGAAGCCGTCCTTGTAACCGGCGTCGGCGAGCAACTTCTGGGCACGCGCGACATCCACGGGAGGGCGCTTGTGGATGGACTCATTCCACCCGGCCACTTGAGGGGCAACCAGCGCGTTGGTGGGCTGCCCCAGGCCTCGCATGGTCACACGGGTGATGGCATCCGCATCAATGGCCATGTTCAGGGCCTGGCGCACGCGCAGATCCTTCAGGGGGTTCTTGCCCTTGATGTTGCTGCCCACCAGTTCCTCGCGAAACTGATCCATGCCAAAGAAGATCGTCCGGTTTTCCACGCCATCCATGACCTTGAGGGCGTTGTTCTGTCGAACGCGGGGCAAATCCTGGGGACTGGGGTCCAGGACAAAGTCGACTTCACCGGTCAGCAAGGCAGCCATGCGCGTGGCATCGGCCTTGATCGGCGAATAGACAATTTCAGTCACGTTGCTGTCCATCGACCCCCACCAGTTGGGGTTCTTGGCCAACACCAGGCGCTGGTCCTGCTTCCATTCCTTCAGGGTGTATGGGCCGGTGCCCATTGCGTTGCGGTGGGCGAAGTTCTCGTCCTTGGTCTTGATGTCCTTGGGCTCGACAGAGTTGTTTTTCTCCGCCCAGGCCTTGCTCATCATGCGCAGCTCGGTCATCTGGTTGAGCAGCACCGGATTGGGCCCCTTGGTAAAGATGTCGATGGTGTTGGCATTGACCTTCACCACCTTGTCGATGCCCTGGGCGTAGACCGCAAAATTGGAGGTCTTGGCCATGGCCCGCTGGATCGAGTACACGGCATCGTCTGCGGTAAATGCAGAACCATCGTGGAACTTGACGCCAGTGCGCAGGTTCACTCGCAGTTGTGTCGGCGAAACCTGATTCCAGGACGTGGCCAAAACAGGTTCAATCTTAAAAGTCTTGCTGTTGTAATAGACCAGCGTCTCGTACACCGCGGCGTGAATGCCGTTTTGCAGCGCATTGTTTTGAGAGTGGATGTCCCAAGTCGCGATATCGCTGGAACTGGTCCACTTGAAGGGTTTGGCTTGCGCCATCGCCCCCAGACCCAACATGGCGCACAGGGCAATCAGTCTGAATTTCATTGCTTGACACCTAAATAAAGTTTTCAAGCAATGTACTATGCAACATCCGGGCCGGAATGTCACAGGGAGTTTCCCCCATCAGGGTTTCTTCTGACGAGAGCGGTCGTCAGGGCGCAGTGAGTCGCAAAGCGCCGTACCAGGCCGTGATTTTTTCACCGGTGTTGTCGGCATCAGTCATCAATGCGACACCAATCAAGGGGCCCGGCTCTTCGCCGAAAGCGCGGCGGTAGTCTTCGGCAATGTCACGCCGGTATTCGCGCCACTGACCCACGTTGTCCGCGCCCGACTCCACGACGATTTTGCGTACCCTGTCGGTGCGTGGGCTCACCAACACTGTGCCGACGGGCCGCGAATTGCACCACACATAGGTGAGGGTTGCGTATGGCATTTCCTCCCCCAACAGCGTGCGGCTCAGTTCCGATTGCATGCGGGTGCGGGCGGACAAACGCGAACGGTCGCCGTCAAACGCGAGGACAACACGGACTGGCGCATCGTCCTGCCCTGCGGCACCAATGTTGGCTTGCCGAAACATGCCATCCACCAACCACGAAAACTCAATCTGTCCGGCTCGCTGAGGGGCATCCGTCAAGCGCTGTCGCAGGATGCTCATCGACTTGTCGGCGTTGACCCGCAGTGCGGGGCGCCCCTGGTAGCGGGTCGCCACAAAAGGCACGTTCAGCTTGCCCGGCCACAAGAGGGGTGTCCAAGGCACGGCCTTGGCAGGGGTCACGAGCAAGGAGAGAGAAAGCTCTGCCGGGCTTGAAGGCGGCGAAGCAGGTTCTGGCGATTGTTGGCTTGCACAGCCGATCAACAACAACCCAAGAGCCCACAGGCCAAGGTGTTTCCACACCTGACCAGGCAGGCCGGCAATCACGCAGCCTCTCGGTAGAACATGTCGCGCTTGAGGCCACGAGGCGCATTCGGTTTGACCGAATCGGCGATGGCCGCGATGTGCTGAGGGGTGGTGCCACAACATCCGCCCAAGATGTTCACCAGTCCCTCTTCCGCAAACCCCTTGACCAGGCGGGACGTCACATCAGGGGTTTCGTCAAAGCCTGTGTCTGACATGGGGTTGGGAAGTCCGGCATTGGGATAGCAACTGATGTAGGTGTCGCCGGCCACTTTCGCCAACTCTTGTAGATAGGGGCGCATGAGCGCGGCACCCAAGGCGCAATTCAGGCCCACCGCCAAGGGCTCGATGTGGCGCACACTGGCCCAGAACGCCGAGACGGTTTGACCGCTGAGAATGCGCCCCGACGCATCGGTTACGGTGCCACTGATGATCACGGGCAAGCGCTCGCCCGAGGCATCGAAATACTCCGCAGCGGCAAACAAAGCCGCTTTGGCATTGAGCGTATCGAATATGGTTTCGATCAGCAGCACGTCGGCGCCACCTTCCACCAAGGCTTCGATCTGCTCATAGTAGGCAGAGCGCAGCCCTTCAAACGTCACGTTGCGGGCCCCCGGATCATTGACGTCGGGGCTGATGCTCGCGGTCTTTGGGGTGGGGCCGACCGCCCCAGCAACGAAACGAGGTTTGTCTGACGTGGAGAACTTGTCGCAGGCGGCACGCGCCAACCGAGCAGAGGCCAAGTTCATCTCTCGCGCCAAGTCAGCCATTTGGTAATCGTCTTGCGCAATCCGAGTGGCGCCAAATGTGTTGGTCTCGATGAGATCCGCACCGGCAGCAAGGTAAGCCTCATGGATATCGCTGATCACATCGGGCCGTGTGAGGCTAAGCAACTCGTTGTTGCCCTTCACGTCCAGCGCATGGGCCACGAATCGGTCCCCTACGGCATCTGCCCCAGCATACCCTTGCCCACGGTAGTTCGCCTCGGTGAGTTTCAAACGCTGGATCATGGTACCCATGGCCCCATCCAGGATGGCAATGCGATTTGAAAGGATTTCGGGCAGCTGGTGTGCGCGGGTATAAGGCTTGGGATCCATGTTCACATTCTACGAATGTTACGTCCAGAAAACCAAAACGCCCCGCTCAGGTCTTGAGCGGGGCGTTTGGTCTTTATAAGAGCCTGACGATGACCTACTTTCACACGGGAATCCGCACTATCATCGGCGCTAAGTCGTTTCACTGTCCTGTTCGGGATGGGAAGGAGTGGTACCAACTTGCTATGGTCGTCAGGCATAACG
>NZ_DASUIN010000002.1:0-490923 GCF_036273115.1 Aquabacterium sp. | reverse complement strand
GCTTGAGTGCATTGCGCATGGCTTCACGGGAAGCATCGTTGATCACTTCGGGGCCGGTCACGTACTCGCCATACTCCGCATTGTTGGAGATGGAGTAGTTCATGTTGGCGATGCCGCCTTCGTACATCAGGTCGACGATCAACTTCAGTTCGTGCAGGCACTCGAAGTAAGCCATTTCCGGAGCGTAGCCAGCTTCAACCAGGGTTTCGAAACCGGTCTTGATCAGTTCGACACAGCCGCCGCACAGCACGGCTTGTTCGCCGAACAGGTCGGTTTCGGTTTCTTCACGGAAGTTGGTTTCGATCACGCCACCCTTGGTGCCGCCGTTGGCAGCAGCGTAGGACAGAGCGATGTCACGGGCCTTGCCGGACTTGTCTTGGTACACAGCGATCAGGGAAGGCACGCCGCCGCCCTTCAGGTACTCGGAACGCACGGTGTGGCCTGGGCCCTTGGGGGCAACCATGATCACGTCCAGGTCAGCGCGAGGCACGACTTGGTTGTAGTGCACGTTGAAGCCGTGAGCGAAAGCCAGCACAGCGCCTTGCTTGATGTTGGGCTCAACGTTGTTCTTGTAGACCTCAGGGATGTTCTCGTCGGGCAACAGGATCATGACAACGTCAGCGTTCTTCACGGCTTCGTTGACTTCAGCGACCTTGATGCCAGCGGCTTCGACCTTGGCCCAAGAGGCGCCGCCCTTGCGCAGACCCACGGTCACGTTCACGCCAGAGTCACGCAGGTTTTGTGCGTGAGCGTGGCCTTGCGAACCGTAACCCACGATGGTGACGTTCTTGCCCTTGATCAGGCTCAGATCGGCGTCCTTGTCGTAATAGACCTTCATGTTTTTAGCTCCGTCAGAAAATCAGTTGCTTGTGCAGCGTGTAGGAAATTGCGGGAGGATCAGACGCGCAAGATGCGCTCGCCGCGCCCGATCCCGCTGGTCCCGGTGCGCACGGTTTCAAGAATGGCTGCGCGGTCAATGGCTTCGATGAAGGCATCGAGCTTGGCTGCGTCGCCAGTCAGTTCAATGGTGTAAGTCTTGTCGGTCACGTCGATGATGCGGCCGCGGAAGATGTCGGCCATGCGCTTCATCTCTTCGCGCTCCTTGCCCACGGCACGCACCTTGATGAGCATCAGCTCGCGCTCGGTGTAAGGGCCTTCGGACAAGTCCACCACCTTGACCACTTCGATCAGGCGGTTGAGGTGCTTGGTGATTTGCTCGATGACGTCGTCGGAACCCGTGGTCACGATGGTCATGCGCGACAGCGAAGGGTCTTCGGTTGTCGCCACAGTCAGGCTTTCGATGTTGTAGCCACGAGCGGAGAACAAGCCCACCACGCGCGACAAGGCGCCGGCTTCGTTCTCAATCAGCAATGCAATGATGTGTTTCATGGTGATCGTCCTGGCAGGTTCTTCAACGTTCCGGGCGGTAACCCGGGCATCTTGGCCTGCGGTTCGATGAATCGGATTAATCAAGACCCGGCATGCTTTTCAGGCTCAGCCCGCACAGATCCCGGCAAGGATCTGGCTGCTGCCCCGTCTGGCATGACGGGCATCAACGCGGAATCAGAGCTCCTCGGAACCCAACAGCATCTCGGAGATGCCCTTGCCTGCCTGAACCATCGGCCAGACGTTTTCGGTCGGGTCGGTGCGGATGTCCAGGAAGACGGTGCGGTCCTTGAGCTTGATGGCTTCACGCAGCGCGCCTTCCACGTCTTCTGGACGCTCGATCAGCAAGCCGACATGGCCATAGGCCTCGGCCAGCTTCACGAAGTCAGGCAGCGCATCCATGTAGCTGTGCGAGTAGCGGCCGGAGTATTCCAGCTGCTGCCACTGACGCACCATGCCCAGGTAGCGGTTGTTCAAAGCGATGACCTTGACCGGCGTGTTGTACTGCTTGCAGGTCGACAGCTCTTGAATACACATCTGGATCGAGCCTTCGCCGGTGATACAGAACACGTCTGCATCGGGCTTGGCCAGCTTGATGCCCATGGCGTAAGGCAAGCCTACGCCCATGGTGCCCAGACCGCCGGAGTTGATCCAGCGACGGGGCTCTTCAAACTTGCTGTACTGCGCGGCAAACATCTGGTGCTGGCCCACGTCAGAGGTGATGTAGTAGTCGGTGCCCTTGGTCAGCTCGGCGAGCTTTTCAACCACGGCCTGAGGCTTGATGACCTCAGTCGATGTCTTGAACTTCAGACACTCGCGCTTCTTCCACTCGTTGATCTGGTTCCACCAGGCAGCCAGCGCGTTCGGATCGACACGCTGAGTGGTTTCCTTGATCTGCGCCAGCATCTCTTGCAGCACGTCTTTCACATCGCCCACGATGGGGATGTCAACCTTGACGCGCTTGGAAATCGACGATGGGTCGATGTCGATGTGGATGATCTTGCGCTCGACCTGGGCGAAGTGCTTGGGGTTGCCGATCACGCGGTCGTCGAAGCGGGCACCGATGGCGATGACCACGTCAGCGTTCTGCATGGTCATGTTGGCTTCGTAGGTGCCGTGCATACCCAGCATGCCCAGGAAGGTCTTGTCAGACGCAGGAATGGCGCCCAAGCCCATCAAGGTGCTGGTGCTGGGGTAACCCAACAGGTTCACCAGCTCGCGCAGTTCGTTGGAGGCCTCACCCAGGATCACACCACCGCCGGTGTAGATGTAGGGGCGCTTGGCGGTGAGCATCAGGTTCACGGCCTTGCGGATCTGACCGCCGTGGCCCTTGCGCACGGGGTTGTACGAGCGCATCTCGACCGTTTCGGGGTACTTGAATGCGGTGGTCTTGAGGGAGACGTCCTTCGGAATATCGACCACGACTGGGCCAGGACGGCCGGTGCGGGCGATGTGGAAGGCTTTCTTCATGGTCTCGGCCAGGTCAGCCACATCCTTCACCAGGAAGTTGTGCTTGACGATGGGGCGAGTGATGCCCACGGTGTCGCACTCCTGGAAGGCGTCCAGGCCGATGGCGGCGGTGGGCACCTGACCGGTGATGATCACCATGGGGATGGAGTCCATGTAGGCGGTCGCGATACCGGTGATCGCGTTGGTCACGCCGGGACCCGAGGTGACGAGCGCCACGCCGACTTCGCCAGTGGCGCGTGCATAGCCGTCAGCGGCGTGCACAGCGGCCTGTTCGTGGCGAACCAGCACGTGCTCGATGGTGTCTTGCTTGTACAGCGCGTCGTAGATGTACAGAACGGCGCCGCCTGGGTAGCCCCAGATGTACTTGGTGTTTTCTGCCTGCAGGCAGCGAACCAGAATGTCCGAGCCGTTGAGGATCTCGGGCGTGGTGGGATTAGACATATCCATGTCAGAACCTTTCAGAATTTCTCTAACGAAAAACGATCGGTGCCCCTCTACACCAGCTCACCCCCGAAGGAATAAACCAGCAACGCTGCGACCACGGATGGCCGTGCGCTCGCCCTTGTGAGGCGGATTTGGAGCCTGCGCGGACTGAATCGGAAGTCGGTTGACACTCAGACCCAGACCAGATCGGAATTGGCGCAAAGACTGCGATTATCACACTCATTACACATGCCGCCAACACAAAACCGCATGTAACAGACCACAGAAGCCAGGGGGATGCATAATTCGCCCGCAACTCAGTCGTCCCTTTTCCCCTCAAGGCTTGGTCTTGACCCCTCTGCCCAGTCCGTCCGTCGAAGAAGAACTCAACGAGTTTCTCAAAAGCGTTGAACGTCGAGCGTTCAAGCGAACGGTCTATGCTGTCCGGGACGAAGATGCTGCACTCGACATCGTGCAAGACGCGATGATCCGTCTGTGCAGCAGCTACGCCGATAGGCCAGCCAGCGAGTGGCCGATGCTGTTTCAGCGCATCGTTTCCAACGCCACCCTGGACTGGTTTCGACGCCAGAAGGTTCGCAATGCGGTGTTCCAGAACATCGGGGACCTCGAGTCCAGCATTTCGTCAGACGACGACGGTGACTTCGACCTGCTGGAAGCGCTGCGAATCGATGAGCCTGGCACAGAAGGTGCTGAAGACAGCGCCAGTCGGACCGAAATTCTGGCTGCGATCGAAGCTGAAGTCGAAAAACTGCCAGCACGTCAACGGGAAGCCTTCCTGCTGCGTTACTGGGAGGAACTGGATGTAGCAGAGACCGCTGCAGCCATGGGTTGTTCTGAGGGCAGCGTGAAAACGCATTGCTCTCGTGCAGTACAGGCTTTGTCTAAAGCCCTTCACTCTCGCGGTATCTCATTGTGAAAAATGCACCCCGTCACCCGCTGAACGAAGCGCAACGCGAGTCCCTGGAGGCCCGTGTTGCTCTGCGTATTGGCGCGCACCTCGAGGCGGGCGCTCAACGCCTGCCACACGACATCACGGAACGATTGCGCGTCGCGCGCGAGCAGTCCATTGCCCAGGCACGGTTGAGTAAGGCACACGCCGTCAAGCCTGTGCAGGTGGCGCAACCGGTCCTGGGCCTGCAATTGGCAGGCGCCTCGGGTTCCGGCAGTCGCCTGTCGGGTTGGAGCCGCGCGATCGCGCGCGCCACAGGTCACGGTCGCCGTCTTGATGACGCGCCCCTGAGTTGGGGGTGGCGACTGGCGTCGGCATTGCCGGTGGTCGCCTTGGTTGCGGGCCTTTGGGGCATCCACACGTGGTACCGACTGGAACAACTTCAAGCCACCACCGAGGTCGACATTGCCTTGCTGACCGACGATTTGCCGCCATCGGCTTACTCGGATCCTGGGTTTGAAGAGTTCCTGCGATCCACTGACGACGAGCCCGCCGCCCCAGCGGCCGAAGTAGCTCCTGCGACGGACAGCGATACCCCAGCGACACACGAAACCACCTGATGAAGCTGGCCAAGAAGTATTTCACCTTGGGATTGGGCGGCTCGCTGCTTGTGCTCGCCGCCTCTGCGCCCTTGGCTGCCGGAGGAGGCGCAGGGCTTCCGCCGCCCGTCAGCGCCGTCGAAGTGGGCGCGAACCCCTCCTGGTCTCAACTGACACCCGCGCAGCAGCACGCACTCAAGCCGCTGGCCAACCAGTGGAACTCGCTAGAACCCGGCAGCAAGGACAAGTGGCTCAACGTGGCCAGTCGATTTGCCCAATTGCCCCCGCAGGAACAAGCTCGCGTTCAAGATCGCATGACGCAGTGGGCGAAGTTGCCCCCCAAAACCCGTGGTGAAGCCCGTTTGCGTTTCCAGCAGACTCGCCAACTGCCCTCGCAAGAGCGCCAGCAAAAGTGGGAGGCTTATCAGGCTCTGTCTGAAGCAGATCGTCGCGCGCTGGCTCAAAAAGCTCGCCGCAAGCAGCACCCGGTTTTGCTGGCAGATGACATGGCCGGGCCGCGCGAGCAAAGCCAGGTCTTCAGCGGGCGTACGCCTGTGACCAAAATCCAGGAAAAGAAGTCCAACGTGGTCCCTGCCACGCTGAGTTCAGCCCCTGCGCCCACATCGGCCTCGCCATCTCTGGTCAAACCCAGTCGCGGCGCCACCACGACATTGGTGAACGAACGCGCCACGCCGCCCATGCATCAGCAAACGGGGCTGCCCAAAATCGCGGCGACCAAGGGCTTTGTTGACCCGCAGACCTTGCTGCCTCGCAAAGGCCCACAGGGTGCGGCGATGGCCAGCCTACCTGAGTCAGGCCCATCTCGCCCGGCTCCACCCCACCACCGTCACTGACGCGCATTCCCCAGCCGGCTTGGGCATCAACATGGGTTGTGCTGCCCATGCAGGCCATCCGCCGGTCAGATTGCCTGTTAGATTCTCTCCCCATGATCAAGAGCACCCCTCCCAATCAGGGCGGCCTGACAGCCGCTCAGTACGCGCAAAGGGCCGCAGGCCCGGCCCCCACCCTCCTGCGCCGAATGGCCGCATTCATCTATGAAGGCGTGGTGTTATTTGGAGTGGTGATGACCGTAGGGGGCATCTACTCGGTCAGCACGAACCAGACTCATGGCTTGCATGGTCGCCAAGGTCTGCAGGCGGTGTTGTTCCTTACTTTGGCGCTTTACTTCATCTGGTTCTGGACCCACGGCGGCCAGACTCTGGCCATGCGGTCCTGGCAACTGCGTCTGGTCAACACCGAAGGCCAAGCGGTTTCCCTGCGTCAGGCGCTGACCCGGTTCCTTTTGTCATGGCTGTGGTTTGTTCCCGCCCTGGGGGCCGCCTGGCTGGCCGGATGGCACCAATCCAAACTGTTGTACGGCGCGATGCTGGTCTGGGCTTGCACATATGCCTTGCTGAGTTTCCTCCACCCCCAGCGCCAGTTCTGGCACGATGCGGTCTGTGGCACCCGTGTGATCGACAACCGAAGCTGAACCCAACGTGACTCGCCTCTCCCTCTGTGTGTACTGTGGCTCCCGCATGGGGGCATCGCCCGCTTTTGAAGCAACTGCCCGCGAAGTCGGGCGTCAGATTGGCGAACGGGGCTGGCGCCTGGTGTACGGGGGGGGCAGCACGGGCCTGATGGGGGCGGTGGCCGACGCGGCTCTGGCCGCAGGCGCGGAAGTGGTGGGCGTGATTCCGGAGCGTTTGATTCAGCGCGAACTGGGCCATGGTGGCGTCACCGAACTCCAGGTGGTCGACAGCATGCACGAGCGCAAACACCAGATGGCCATGCATTCAGATGCTTTCCTGGCCATCCCGGGCGGCATCGGCACCATGGAAGAAATCTTCGAGGTATGGACCTGGCGCCAGCTCGACTACCACCGCAAAGCGCTGGGCCTGCTCAATGTGGAAGGCTATTACGACGCTTTGCTGGCCTTCATTGACCGCAGTCGCGACAGTGGCTTCCTGTGGCCCGATGTACAAGAGCTGCTGCTAGTCGATACGCAGGTCACCGAGATGCTGGACCGCCTTGAGGCAGAGCACTTGAGGCTGCAAAAACAAACGCCGCCTCAAGCCCCCGATGCGGGCCCTGGCGGCGTGGTTCCGGGGATCTGAGCCCCGGACTGCTGACGGTGAGATCAGACCGCGGCTTCGTCGGTCTCGCCCGTGCGAATGCGAACAACCTGTTCAACAGGGGTCACAAAAATCTTGCCATCACCAATCTTGCCAGTCTTGGCAGCCTTGATGATGGCTTCGATGCAACGCTCCACGTCGTCACCCTTGACGACGACTTCGATCTTGACCTTGGGCAGGAAGTCGACCACGTACTCGGCGCCACGGTACAACTCGGTGTGCCCCTTCTGACGACCAAAACCCTTGACCTCTGTCACCGTCAAACCGGTGACGCCCACTTCGGCCAGGGCTTCACGAACTTCTTCCAGCTTGAACGGTTTGATGACGGCAGTGATCTGTTTCATAAAGGACTCTCCAAAAGCAGATATTTAATCACGTCTGAGGCCACTCAGGCGCGGAACTTAGAGGTAATGGGGTAGCGCCAATCTCGACCAAACGCACGGTGGGTGATGCGGATGCCGACCGGTGCCTGGCGGCGCTTGTACTCGTTGATCTTGAGCAGGCGGGTCACCTTTTCCACATCGGCCACGGCAAAACCTGCCGCCACGAGTTCTTCAATGGATTGATCCTGCTCCATGTAGCGCTCCAGAATGGCGTCCAGCACCTCGTATTCAGGCAGGCTGTCCTGGTCTTTCTGATCCGGCCGCAGCTCGGCCGAGGGGGGGCGGGTGATGATGCGCTCGGGAATGGGCTCCACCTCGCCGCGAGCCACGGCCTCGGCGTTGCGCCAACGCGCCAGTCGGTACACCAGCGTTTTGACCAAATCCTTGATGACGGCAAAGCCACCGGCCATGTCGCCATACAGGGTGCAGTAGCCGGTGGCCATCTCGCTCTTGTTACCGGTGGTCAGTACGATCGCGCCGGTCTTGTTGGACAAGGCCATCAGCAAGGTGCCGCGGATGCGGGCCTGGATGTTTTCTTCGGTGGTATCGGGCTGACGGCCCACGAACAGCGGCGCCAAGGCCTGATTGAACTGATCGAACATCGGTGCAATCGAGATTTCATCGTGTTGCACCCCGAGCCGGTCGGCCATGTCACGGGCGTCGATCCAGGAAATGTCGGCGGTATAAGGTGACGGCATCATCACAGTGCGCACCTTGTCGGCTCCGAGAGCGTCGACCGCAATGGCCAGAACCAGTGCCGAGTCAATGCCGCCCGACAGACCGATGATGGCGCCAGGAAAACCATTCTTGCCAATGTAGTCGCGCACGCCACACACCAGGGCAGCCCAGATTTCACCTTCATGGCTGGGTGGCTCGGCCAGTTCACCGCGAACGCCCCCCTGGGGCTCCAGTCGCAGGCGCAGGGTGGCCAATTCGAAACTGGCGGCACGGGCCCCAACCTGACCTTGCGCATCGACGGCAAACGATGCGCCGTCAAAGACCACTTCGTCCTGTCCGCCAACCAGATGGGCATAGACCAGCGGCACACCCAGGCTGCGTGCCCGTTGAGCCATGCGGTCTTCACGCTCGGCGCGCTTGCCGGCATGAAACGGCGAGGCATTCAGCACCACAAAGGCTTGCGCTCCAAGAGCCTGAGCCGCCTGTGCTGGCTCGTCAAACCAAGCGTCTTCACATACCAGCAAGCCGATTTTCCAGCCCAGCACATCTACCACCACCGGGCCCAGACCGGCCTCGCGGCCACCAATGAAATAGCGGCGCTCGTCGAACACCTGATAGTTGGGCAGCTCGCGTTTCGCATAGGTGGCCACCACCTGACCGGCGCGCAGCAAGCTGGCCGCATTCAAGCGACGAGGAACCGACCAAGAGCGGGTGCGCAGATCGTCACCGGGGCCCATCTGGGGGTGTCCAATGACCAGATGCAGATCAGGCAGGTCAGCCAGCTCTTGCGCCACCTGATTCAGAGTCTGCTCACAGGCGAGCATGAAGGCCGGGCGCAGCAGCAGGTCCTCCGGGGGATAGCCACACAGCGCCATTTCGGGCGTCACCACCAAACGAGCCCCGTCAGCGTAGGCCTGACGCGCCGCTGCCACGATGCTGCGGGCGTTGCCGGCCAGATCGCCAATGGTGGGATTGAATTGCAGCACCGCGACTTCCAGGGCAGAAGCAGCAGCGACAGACGACAAAGAGCTCATGAGCAAAAACGAATCAGTACAGACGCAGGTGAGCATGGTAGCGGGCCTGGGCAGCGTTTCGCCAGGCGGGGTCATATTCACAGCTGGTTACACCGCTCACCACTTTCGACGTGATCGGCTATCAAGACTTGCGGAGCAACACCCGAAAAAGGTGTGAACTGCACTTTTCTTATGTCTGGGGTGATCATGTCCTCTGCTGAGTTGTTCAAGAGGGTGCGCACTCTGATACGTCGCGTGCCCATGGCCGCCTGGCCTCCCCTGCTGGCTGCCGGCATGGTGGCGGGTCTGGTGCTGACATCTTCCTCGCAAGGGGCTCTGCACTGGCTGGGCCTGTCGGTGCTGGCTGTCACATCCGGCACGCCACTGTGGTTCATGAACCGCTGGCGACGGCATGTGCGCGTGGCGCAATCGGCTCAGTCAACCTGGCAAGCCCTGTTGGATGGCAGTCAGGATGCCGTGATGGTGGTGCGCGTTCGCCGCGACGACACGGGCAAGCGCCTGGGCTATGAGGTCAGCCGGGCCAATCAACAGGCCGTCCAGTGGTTTGGGCAGACGCAGTCGGATCTGATCGGCATGGATCTGGCAGAGCTCTTTCCTCAACCCCAGTATTCCCTCTTCTTCCAACGCCTGAATCGCGCCCGCAAAACACGCACGGCCGTGGCCGAGGAGCACCTGTACGCACCGTTGCACCTGGCTGGATCGGGGCGTGCGCCCACCTGGCTGCACCATCAGATCATCCCCATTCCCGAGGGCGTGGCCCTGGTTTCGCGCGATACGACGGCCTCGCATGAAGCTCTGCAAGCCATCAAGCAGCAGGAATTGTTTTACCGCACCCTGGTCGACACATTGCCGATTGCCGTCAGCGCCAAGAGCGTGCGCCCCGAGAACCGCGATCGAATCCTGGTGTGGAATCAGGCCGCCTCGGACACCTTGCAGTTGCCAACCGAAGACGTGGTTGGCAAAACGACCCACGAGGTCATGCCTGACGAACTGGCGACCCGCAACGAACAGCAAGACGCCCTGGTCCAGCAGAACCCCACCCTGCACCATTTCCAAAGTGTGCCCATGCGCACGGCCAAAGGCGACCGCCTGTTTGACGTCATCAAGTCGCCCGTTTGGGGTGCCGACGGTCAGATCGACCACATCCTGACCATCACGCGTGACATGACCGAACACCGCCTGGCGGCTGACAAGTGGCGACTGGCTAGCCGGGTGATGGAAGAAACCGGCGACGCCGTGGTGATCAGCGACGCGCTTGATCGCATTCTGATGGTCAACCCCGCCTTCTGCCGCCTCAGTGGCATGAGCCCCAGCGAGGTGACGGGGCGAAACGCCGAGTTGATTGGCTTGATGCCTCTGCGCGAGAGCCACCTGCAAGGCATTGATGCCGCACTGAAGGGCAACCAGCGCTGGGCCGGCGAAACCCAGCAGATTGCACAGAACGGGGAGACGCTTGACCTCCTGATGCGCGTGAGCACCTTGCGCAACGAAGCCGGCCGCATCGTTCAGCACATTCGTGTCATGCAAGACATCAGCGTGTCCAAGGCCCGCGAACGCGAACACCATGAGCAAACCCGTCACGATGCGTTGACAGGCCTGCCCAATGCGCGCGCCTTTGAAGAACGCCTGGACCACGCGGTGGAACGCGCTCGTCGCAGCAAGCAAACCCTGGCCGTGCTCTACGTGGACTTGGATGGCTTTGCGGGCGTGAACAACCAGCACGGGCGTGAGGCGGGTGACCGCCTGCTGGTTGAAGCTGCCAACCGCATGCGCGCCTTCACGCGGATCACCGACACCGTTTGCCGCTTGGCCGGCGACGAATTCACCTTGATCCTCGAAGAGGCCGGCCAGCTTGACGAGGTCGAGCGCATTTGCGGTCGGATCGTCGACGCCCTGAGTCTGCCCTTTGACCTGGGCGACAACGCCGTGGTGATCAGCGCCAGCGTGGGCGTGGCCTTGTGGGAAGCCAAAGAGACCGCTGCCTCGTTGTGCGTGCGCGCAGACAAGGCCATGCACAGCGCCAAGCGGGCGGGCAAAGACCGCTACGCCTTCGCCACGCAGGGTGGCACGCTGGACCTGCTGATGACCCCGAAAGCGCTCGACGCCGCCTGATTTCCCATTCCGTGTCCTCTGAGCCCCCTCGATCGAGGGGCGCACCACAGCGGTGCAAGACCACACACAGGACACGTGTACTGGTATAAACCACGAGAAATTCACCAGGCACGTTTCGTGGCGGTGTCACATTACTCTTTTTCATCAACCGCAACGCATGCCCAACACCAGCCGTCCCTCTGCGCCCAAGCCTCGTGTCGTCATCATCGGATGTGGTTTCGGAGGCCTTGAAGCGGCCAAAGCCCTGTCGCATGCGCCGGTGGAAATCGTGGTCATTGACCGCACCAACCACCACCTGTTTCAGCCCCTGTTGTACCAGGTGGCCACAGCCGGGCTACCTGCCCCAGCCATTGCGGGCCCGATTCGCCACATCCTGCGCAAGCAGATCGCGCGCGGCAACCTGACGGTGCTGATGGGTGAAGTGACCTCGATCGATGCCGCATCGAGCTGTGTGGTGATCGACGGTGGCGAGCACATTCACTACGACCATCTGATCGTGGCTGCGGGTGCAACCCACTCTTACTTCGGCCGCGATGATTGGGCCAAGTACGCGCCGGGTCTGAAGACGCTGGGTGACGCGTTCACCATTCGCCGCCGCGTGCTGACCGCCTTCGAACAAGCCGAGCGGGAAACCGACCCAGCCAAACGCGAACCCTGGCTGACCTTCGCCATAGTGGGCGCAGGCCCCACTGGCGTGGAAATGGCAGGCACCCTGGCGGAAATTGCGCAGCAGACCCTGCGTTCTGAGTTCCGCCGCATTGACTCGCGCCGTGCCCGTGTCATCTTGCTGGAAGGCGCCGGCCGCGTGCTGGGCACCTTCCCCGAAGACATGTCGCAACGGGCCAAGGAGCAACTGGCCGGCCTGGGCGCCGAAGTGCTGACCGGCGCCAAGGTGACCAACATCACCGCCTTCGGCATTCATTACGACACGATGGAGCCGGGCCCGGATGGCACGCCTCACCCGGTGTCGCATTTCCTGCCCAGCCGCACCGTGGTGTGGGCCGCCGGTGTGGCCGCGTCTCCATTGGGGCGCGCCCTGTCCAAGAGCACGCGCTGCCAGCTCGACCGCGCCGGCCGCGTGGTGGTCCAACCCGACCTGACCATCCCCGACCACCCGAACATTTACGTGGTGGGCGACCTGGCCAGCGCCAAGAGCTACCTCGATCCCGACAACCCCACACCCGTTCCCGGTGTGAGTCCGGGCGCCAAGCAGATGGGCCGAAAGGCGGCATTCAACATCATGCGTCGCCTTCAGGGTAAGGAATCGCAAGCCTTCCGTTACTTCGATTACGGCAATCTGGCCACCATCGGCAAGCGTGCCGCCGTGGCCGTGCTGGACCTGCCCTTCATCAACAAGCGCGTGAAGTTCAGCGGCTTCTCTGCCTGGCTGTTCTGGCTGTTCGTGCACGTCTACTTCCTGATCGGCTTCCGTAACCGCACCGTGGTCTTGATGGACTGGGCTTGGGCTTACTTCACCTCGCAGCGCCATGCTCGCGTGTTCCCGGACCCACATGCACTCGAACCCAATGCCATGGTGGTGCGAGTCACGCCCCCGTCAACGCCCCCTGTCAGCGTGTCGGCCGTGAGCCAACCCACCACTGCCCCCAATCAAGCCACCGTGTCAGCCCCTGGCAACACTGGCGCAACAGGTGGGCAGGCCGCGCCAGCCCGATAACAGCGTGCATCGCGCCTGCGGCAGCGGGCTGCGCCCGAACATGGCAACATGGGAGCGTGTTTGTTCTCCCATAGTTGCCTGTACATGCCTGCCACGTCTGCTGCTCTCGTTTCTGCTCGACTCCAAGCCCTGCGCGCCCACATGGCCGCACAAGGCTGGCAAGCTGTTCTGATTCCCAGCAGCGATCCCCATTTGTCCGAGTATCTGCCCGCGCACTGGCAAGGGCGGGAATGGTTCAGCGGGTTCACGGGTTCTTCAGGCACCCTGATCGTCGCGAGCAGCAAGGCCGCCCTGTTCACAGACAGCCGCTACTGGGAACAGGCGGAGGCCGAACTCGCCGGCACGAGCGTCGATCTGGTCAAGCTAGACGGGCCAGCCACTCCGGCCTATGCAAATTGGCTGCGCATGCAGGCCGGCAAGGGCCAACTTGCGGTTGACGGCGCCGTGTTGGGCTTGGCACAGACCCAGCAATTGATTCAAGCCCTCGCAGAGGTCGGCTGGACACTGGAGGCTGGAAACGACCCCTTGAATGCAGCGTGGGCAGAACGCCCGCCCTTGCCTGCGGGCACCGTATTCGAGCATGAAGCTCCCTTCGCAGCCACGCCCCGCAGCGACAAGCTCGCGGCCCTGCGCCAGGCCATGCAAGACAAAGGCGCCACCCACCATTGGATCGCCACGCTGGATGACCTGGCCTGGTTGCTGAACCTGCGCGGCGCAGACGTGGAGTACAACCCTGTCTTCCTGGGCCACGCTCTGGTCAGCCAGAACCACGCGACCTTGTTTGTCGGCGAGGGGAAGGTGCCTGCGGCGTTGCAGCAATCATTGGCACGCGACGGCATTCAAACCCAGGCCTATGAACTGGCCCTGCCTACCTTGGGAGACCTGCCCGCGCAAGCCTGCTTGTTGGTCGACCCCAAGCGCATCACCTGGGGTTTGCGTCAGGCCGTCCCGGACACGGTCAAAGTCATTGAGGCCATCAACCCCACTACCCTGGCCAAGTCACGCAAAACCGATGCCGAAGCCCACTTCATTCGCGAAGCCATGGCCCGAGACGGTGCGGCCATGGCCGAGTTTTACGCCTGGTTCGAGCAAGCCCTGGGCCGAGAGTTCGTCTCCGAGATCACGGTGGACGAAAAGCTCACGGCAGCACGGGCTCGCCAGCCTGACTATGTTTCGTTGAGCTTCCCCACCATCGCGGGCTTCAACGCCAATGGGGCCTTGCCCCACTACCGGGCAACACCGCAAGCCCATGCCGTCATCAGCACCCCGCAAGGGCTGACTGCCCAAGGCCTGCTGCTGATCGACTCGGGTGCGCAGTACCTGGGTGGCACCACCGACATCACCCGGGTGTGGGCCATCGGTGAACCGACTGCCGAACAGAAACGAGATTTCACCCTGGTTCTGAAGGGCACCTTGGGCTTGTCGCGCACGCGCTTCCCGCGCGGCACCCTGGCCCCGATGCTGGACGCGATAGCCCGCGCCCCTTTGTGGGAACAGGGCCTGGATTTCGGCCACGGCACGGGGCATGGGGTGGGCTACTTCCTCAATGTTCACGAAGGGCCGCAATCGATCTCGAAGGCCATTCCCGATACGAACATGGCCATGCAGCCCGGCATGATCACCTCGATCGAGCCCGGCCTGTATCGGCCCGGTCAGTGGGGCATCCGCATCGAAAACCTGGTGCTCAATGTGCCCTTGCCCTCGACGGTACCCAACGCCCAACCCGGTACACCCGAGTACGGGGAGTACCTGGCGTTTGAAACCCTCAGTCTGTGCCCCATCGACACGCGCTGCATAGACCGCAGCTTGCTGCGGGCCGACGAAATCGCGTGGCTCAACAGCTATCACGCTGAGGTGTGGCGGCGGGTCAGCCCGATGGTGCAAGGAGAGGCGCGAGCCTGGCTGGAACGGCGCACAAAGGCCATCTGAGCAGGCCACGGTTCAAGCCATTTTTTGGATGGCGAGACATCTGTCACGAACGGAAGCTCGCCCCCCCGCAATCAGGCGGCTAGTCCAAAACGAACCTGCCGGGTACAGTTGATTCCAGTGTCACTGACCCGGTGTTCTGCCCCCCGAACCGGTGTTCAGCTGCAGTTTCGGGAGGCGGCAGGAGCCCACCATGAACGAAGACAACAGCGCCGATCTGGCTCGCAAGCAGTTCATGGACATGCAGGCCATGCTGATCAAACTGCGTGATGGCTTGCTGAACTTGAGCGCCTCGCTGCAAGAACTGGCCATGGTCTCGGATGACGAAGCCATGAAGCAGGCCAGCGTGGAAACCGAAGCCCTGTTGGCCCGTCTGCGTGGATGATGCGCGGTTGATTCTCAGCTGATCAGAAGCTGTAGCTCAGCCCGACTTCCGACAGCCATTCCCCATCCTTTTCCTGCGAATCGAACGGGAAAGCTCGGCGATACAGAAGCTCATACTTCAGTCCGAGCTTGTCTGTGAGCTTGTTACGCACTCCTAGGGTCAAGGTCGTGTAGGACTCACGACTGCTCCACTCATTGACCCAGTTCAATTTGACCGAAACGGTCTCACTGGCATTCCATCGCCCCTTGATGGATGCGATGTACAGAATCTCTGAAACCTCGCCCTGGCCGGCCAGCATGGCCTCGCGGTAGCCAGTACCCAGCTCAACGTTGTACTCGAGGGCCGTGCTCGAGCCAAATTTTCGCCCCGCCCCGGAGCGAATCGACTGGGCCTTCTGGTAGAACCCGAAGCGGTCATAGCGCATACGGGGTGAGACGTAGAGGTAGTAAGGCGTGTCGTCCAGAAAGTACTTGTACTTCAGGATCGCATCGTACTTGTCGGTGTTGACCTCTAGCGGCGTCCCCTTGATCTGGATGTACTCGCGATCGAAGCGAAACTCGCCATCCAGCTCGCTGTGCGGCAAAGGCAAGGTCAGGTCCGACGACAGGGAAATTTCACGGGTGGTGTAAGTGGCTTGTGCGAAGGCGTAATGGCCATCGACGTCACCCGACCAGACGTAGAGCTCAGCATGAGCCCCTGCGCACCCCAGCAACCCAGCCAACCCTAGCTGCGCTACTTTCCCCCGCGCCAGGGCATGCCAACTCGATTCCATCCGTCTGACCGATTCAATTTCAAAGGTAGTAATTGTCTCAGTTCAGGGCGCGTGCCCCAGCAGCCAGGCCTGGCGAATCAGGCGGCCACACTCCACAGATCGAACAGCAGGTTTGCTGTCCGGGTCTGCGCTGAGCACACCAGAGCGCTCTTCCCTGGCCACGATGCCGTAGAACTGGCGCCCGGCATCGATCCAGGGGTAAAAGCCAAATGCGCCCGGACTGCTGAAGGCCCCATCGCCCACGGCGGGGTCGTCTTCCACCCAATGACCGAGGGAGTAATGCCAGGATTCGGTGACGGGAATAGGCGTCTTGAGCGCTTCCCCCGGACAGGCTCGCGGCTGGGTACACACCGGATGACTGCCCAACAAGCTGCCCATTTTCAGATCGCCTGAGAGCATGGCGCGCAAGAATCGACCGTAGTCACTCGCGCTGCTCTGCACCCCACCAGCCAGTTGTGGCTGACCATAGACCAGGTCCCAGCCCTGCCCGGCTTTACCCAAGCCGCGCACGATGGCCTGCGCCAAGCCTTGGTTATCCAGTGCCCCCAGGCCCATCAACGCAGCATGTTGCTGCATGTGGCCCCCGTTGTAATAGAACCGCCCGATGGTCTCGGGGTCTTGTGCCCCACGCCGGTTGAGCATGCTGGTGCGGCACTCCTCTACCGTTTGCCCCTGGCGGCACATGTGAAAGCGGGTGTAGCCACTCTGAAAATTCAGATAGCGAACATCGTCTTGCGTCAGGGCCCCGCCCCGCTGCTCAGCCACATAAGCCCCATAGATCCATTTGGAGGCTGATGCGATCTGAAGCCGGGTTTGGGCATCCGGCGCCTTGCGCCCGGCCTGCCCGCTGGCCAACACCCGCCGCCCATCGCCAATTTCCCAATAGAAAGGCTGCGCCACCTGGCACTGCGGCGCATTGTTGGCCATGGCCTGGGCCGCGCGAACGCGCTCAGGCATGCCGGGCTCAATGGCCGTCGCGGCAAAACTCACTCCGAGGCAGCCCCATGATGCGAGCGATATGAGGGTCTGCCTGGCAATCTGGTTCGACATGGCGCCATCCTTGGGCGAGTGGAATCTGAGCGTTATACAACGCCCGACCCTGCGGTTCGGATGACGCCTGTCTTCTGTCTCGGGCAGACATCAGGCTGCCCCCCCCCGAGCGATCAAATCAAGCGGCCAGGGCCGGCTGACTCAGACGCGCACGCAGAATGTGGGCCGCCTCAACCATGTGCTGCAGCGCAGCCTCGGTTTCTGGCCATCCACGGGTCTTGAGCCCGCAGTCGGGGTTGACCCACACACGCTCGACCGGAATGACCTGGCAAGCCCTTTCAAGCAGATGCAACATGGCATCGACCGATGGCACACGTGGCGAGTGAATGTCATACACCCCGGGACCGATTTCGTTCGGATACGCAAAGCGACCGAATCCATCGAGCAACTCCATGGCCGAACGCGATGTTTCAATCGTGATCACATCGGCATCCATGGCGGCAATGGCAGGCAAGATGTCGTTGAATTCGGAGTAGCACATGTGGGTGTGAATCTGGGTGTCGTTGCGCACGCCTGCAGCCGAAATGCGGAACGCCTGCACGGCCCAATCGAGGTAGTGCTGCCACTGGCTGTGCAGCAAGGGCAAGCCTTCCCGGAAGGCGGGTTCATCGATCTGCACCACGCGAATGCCGGCCCTTTCAAGGTCTTGCACCTCGTCTCGAATGACCAAAGCCAGTTGCATGGCGGTGGTCGAGCGAGGCTGATCATCTCGAACAAAAGACCATTGCAGCATGGTGACCGGGCCCGTGAGCATGCCCTTCATGGGGCGGTCGGTGAGCGACTGGGCATAACGCGTGGTCTCCACCGTGATCGGCTCCGGGCGGAAGATGTCGCCATAAATGATGGGAGGCTTGACGCAGCGCGAGCCATAGCTTTGCACCCACCCGTTCTCGGTGAAGGCGTAACCCCACAGGTACTCGGCAAAGTATTCGACCATGTCGTTGCGCTCAGCTTCGCCATGCACCAGCACATCCAGCCCCAACGCCTCTTGTTTGCGCACAGCCAGTGCGATTTCATCGCGCATGCGCTGCAAGTAGTCGAAAGCACTGAGATCACCCCGGCGGAATGCCGCCCGCGCCTGGCGGATCTCAGGCGTTTGTGGAAACGAGCCAATGGTGGTGGTGGGCAAGAGCGGCAACTGGAGCGCTTCTCTTTGCTCGCGAGCCCGCTGGGCATGGGGGCTTTGGCGATCGGCCATGGCCGGGCTGATCTGGGCGAGGCGCTTTTGCACGATGGGGTGGTGCACACGGCCGGACTGTCGTCGTGACTGCACCGCCGCCAAGGCTTCGTTGAAGGCCTCGGACACGGCCTCCACCCCTTGATCGAAGGCCTTGCCCAGGGTGGCCACTTCTTGCACTTTCTCTTGAGCAAATGCGAGCCAGGATTTGATCTCGGGGTCGAGTCGGCGTTCGGATGCGAGACTGACTGGCACATGCAGCAAGGAGCACGACGACGCCACCCACAGACGATCCCCAAGCAGCTGATAGGCCTTGTCCAATCTGGACAGACTGGCCTGCAAATCGTTGCGCCAGATGTTGCGCCCATCGACCACGCCGGCCGACAGCACGGCTTGCTCAGGCAGCAACGCGAGCCATTCATCCAGTTGCTCAGGGGCACGCACGAGATCCAGATGGAATCCCGCCACCGGCAATTGAGAGATCAGTTTGGCATGGTGCCGGGTGGTTTCAAAGTAGCTCGCGAGCAAGATTTTGATGCCACAGCCCTGCAAGTCGGCGTAAGCCGATTCAAAGGCAGCCAGCCAATCGGTTTCCAACTCCAGCGACAAAATGGGCTCATCGATCTGCACCCACTCGACCCCTCTGGCCTGGAGCGCACCAAGCAAGCGCACATAAGCCTGCACCAGTTGGGGCAGCAGGCTCAAGCGGTCAAAGGCACCACCGTGCGACTTGGCCAGGTACAAGAAAGTCAGTGGGCCAGTCAGCACCACCTTGACCGGCATGCCCAGTGCCTGGGCTTCATCAACCTCATCCAATAACCAGGTCACGCCTCCGTCAAACCGAGTCTGAGGCCCGACCTCAGGGACCAGATAGTGGTAGTTGGTGTCGAACCACTTGGTCATTTCCATCGCGGGCTGTTGGGCATTGCCTCGAGCCAGCTCAAAGTACTGGGCCAAGCTGAGCTTGTCGGCTGCAAAGCCGAATCGTGCGGGCAGGCAACCCAAAGTGGCACACAGGCTGAGGATGTGGTCATACCAGGCAAAGTCGCCCACGGTGACCCAGCTCAAGCCGGCATCGCGTTGAATACGCCAATGGCGCTCACGCAGCTGGCGCCCGGTTTCCAGCAGGGTCAGCTCGCGAGCCTGACGGTCTTCGGGGGCGGCTTGCCAGAATGCTTCGAGGGCTCGCTTGAGTTCACGTTGGGCTCCCACGCGGGGAAAGCCAAGAATGTGAGTCCGAGTCATGGTGAGAGGCTCCGTGTCAGTCATTGAAAAGTGACGCGAAGTGTGGCGATACCACTAGAATGAAACAAGCGACATTTTTTCATCCATCCATGAATTTCATTCATGCTTGACATCCGCCATCTACGTTCACTGGTGGCCATTGCCGAATCAGGCAAGCTGGCCACTGCCGCCGAGCGGGTTCACTTGAGCCAGTCAGCCCTATCGCACCAGATCAAGGCCCTCGAAACGCATTACGACCTGGTGCTTTTTGAACGCAGCAAGAGCGGCATGCATTTCACTCCGGCGGGTGAACGATTGCTGAGCCTGGCTCGCGCCGTGTTGCCTCAGATCCATGATGCGGAGCGGGATCTGACACGCATGAAAAGCGACACCAGAGGCGAATTGCGGATCGCGCTGGAGTGCCACACCTGCTTCGACTGGCTGATGCCAGTGATGGACGAATTTCGCCGGCGTTGGCCTGAGGTCGAGGTCGATCTGGTGGCGGGCTTTCACGCCGACCCATTGAACTTGCTGGAGCGGCGCCGGGCCGACCTGGTGATCGGGTCGCATCCATCATCCCCCGGCCAATGGCACATTGCCCCCCTCTTTCGGTTCGAGATTCTGGCCGTGCTGCCAAACGAACATCGCTTGCGCAACAAACGCCGGCTAGAGGCCCAAGATTTTGTGGGCGAGACCCTGATCACCTACCCGGTTCCAGAGGAGCGCATTGACCTGATCCGACAGATTCTCGCGCCGGCCGGCATTTCTCTGCCGAGGCGCAAGGCAGAGTTGACGGTGGCGGTGCTGCAGTTGGTGGCGAGCCGCCGAGGCGTTGCGGCCTTGCCCAATTGGGGCGTCAAAAGCTATGTGGACCACGACTACGTGTTGGCCAAACGGATTGGCTTGCGAGGCCTGTGGAGCGAGTTGTACGCCATCGCCCCCCAGGCGCTGGCAAGTCGCCCTTATCTGGCAGATTTCGTTCAGATCGTGCGCGACATCTGCGCTGCACAACTGGCTGGCATTCAGCTGCTGGCTGACAAAACGCCTCAAGTTGGTGCCAAACGCTCCGAATAAGCTTGCAGGCCGCGCCCCCTTGGGTAGTTCGTGGCCCCATTGTCCTTCGGAGCCACCATGTCTCAAGTTTCCACTTCCGGATCAATCCAACGCCGGCTTGTTCTTGTTTTGACCACCGTTTTGCTGCTGGCCAGCATCGGTTCCGTCGTCGGCATCTGGTCGCTGACCCACATCAGTGGCAAAACCCAAGCCCTGACTCAAGATTCCCTCACCACCGAGCGCCTGGCTGCTGACTGGTATCGGAACCTGTCTGTGAACGCCGTGAGAGCCAAGGCTGCCGCTTTGGCCCCTGACCCCGCCATCGCCAAATCCTTTTCCGATGATGCGGCCGCCACGTCCAAGGTCTCAAGCGAAATTCAAAAGCAGCTTGAGCCGCTGATGGTCAACGCCAAGGAGAAGGAACTCTTTGCCCAAATTGGCGAAGCGCGCAAGGAAATGCTTCGCACCCGCGCTGAGGTGTTCGACGCCAAGAAGGCCGGCGATACGGCCGCGGCTGAACGGGCTTTGCAAAGCGGCTTCCTGCCTGCCACCGCCAAGTTGCAGGATCTGGTGCAGCAATTGGTCAAGACTCAACGTGAGGACATCGATCAGCAGGCGCTGTCGATTCAATCGGCCAACAGCACCGGCCGCAATGCACTGATTGTGTTCGGCCTGTTTGCCCTGGGTTCGGGCATCGCACTGACCCTGTGGCTGGCGCGCACCCTGACCCAGCCCTTGGCGAAGGCCGTGGAAGTCAGCGATCGCATCGCCGCGCTGGATTTGAGCGAGCACATTGACGCACACGACAAGGACGAGACCGGCCATCTGCTGCTGTCGCTGAAGTCGATGCAGGATTCGCTCAAGTCGCTGGTGGCGGAAGTGCGCAACTCGACGGACAGCATGAAGGTGGCGTCGGTTGAAATTGCCACCGGCAACTCGGACCTGTCTAGCCGTACCGAGCAAACTGCCAGCAACCTGCAGCAAACCGCCAGTTCGATGGAACACCTGACCGGCACCGTGCGTCAGACCGCCGAAGCTGCTCGGGTGGCCAATCAATTGGCAGCCTCTGCCCACGATGCAGCCAGCCGCGGTGGTGAGGTGGTGTCGCACGTGGTGGCCACGATGGATGAGATCAACCAAAGCTCACGCAAGATTTCCGACATCATTGGCGTGATTGATGGCATTGCCTTCCAGACCAACATCCTGGCCTTGAATGCGGCCGTGGAGGCCGCCCGTGCGGGCGAGCAAGGTCGCGGCTTTGCGGTGGTGGCGGGTGAAGTTCGCTCACTGGCACAACGCAGCGCGAATGCGGCCAAAGAGATCAAGACACTGATTGGTGCCAGTGTGGACAAGGTGGAAACCGGTTCGCGCCTGGTGCAGGAGGCCGGCACGTCGATGAGCGCGATCGTTCAAAGCGTGCAGCAGGTCAATGACATCATTGGTGAGATCACCGCCGCGACCGCCGAGCAGTCGGATGGCATTGGCCAGATCAATGCGGCGGTGACGCAACTCGATCAAATGACCCAACAGAATGCGGCCTTGGTCGAACAAAGCGCCGCCGCAGCGGAGAGCATGCGCGACCAGGCGCAACGCCTGGCCGACAAGGTGGCCGCGTTCAAACTGCATCGAGGCTGATCGCTCACAGGCTTCCCCTGAACAAAAACGCCCCGGTCCACGCCGGGGCGTTTTGCTATGTCTAGGCCAAGATGCGGCCAACTGCCATCAGGGCAGCCACAGCTTTCGCCACCCCTCCAGACCCAGCTTGCGCAGGGTTTCCATATTGGTTTCATAGATGTCTTCGGCGTTGGGAAACGCCGCCACGGCCCGCTCTATGCTGCTTTCACGCAGCAGATGCAAGGTGGGGTAAGGCGAACGATTGGTGTAGTTCTCGATGTCGTCTTCCTCGGTGCCATCGAACTGGTACTGCGGGTGGAAGCTGGCCACTTGCAGTTCGCCCTCCAGTTCCATTTCATCGATCACCGCATCAACGATGTCGAGAAAGGCGTTGTAGTCATCAAAGTCTTGCAGCACCTGCGGGTGAATCAACAAGGTGGTGTCGACTTCCTCGGGGTCGGCATCGCGCAGCAAGCTCAACTCGGTCACCAGGTGTTCAACCAATTGCTCGGGCGTGGTCGCATCAGAAACCACGTAGCGAATCTGCTCCTTCACATGCACCGACTTGGCGAAAGGACACAGGTTGAGGCCAATGACGGCACGGGTCAGCCAGTCTTGCGTCTGGCCAATGATGGAGTCTGAATCGAAGGTCATGCGGGCATTGTCTCAGCTTGGTCGCGCTTGTCCAGCACGCCACATCAGACCGAGGCGCCGGATGGCCTAGGCGCCCACGCCCTGCTGCTGCCGATAAGCCGCCGGACTGAGACCCGTGACCTTCTTGAACACGCGGCCAAATGCCACCCGATCCTGATAGCCCACGCACTCGGCCACGGCTTCAATGGGCAAGCGACTGGATTCAAGCAGATCCTTGCTGCGATCGATGCGCACGGCCTGCTGGTACTGAATGGGTGTCATGCCGGTGGCCGCCAGAAAACGACGCTGCAGCGTGCGCACACTGGTGTGCAAACGCTGGGCCAACTGCTCCAGCGACAGGGGCTGGGCATGGTGTTCGGCAATGAAGGCTTCGACTTGGTGAATGCCGTCATCGTTGTGCCGGCGCCAACCATGGGGCGGTGTGTACCAGGTTTGCGGGCCATGGCTCAAATCCGTGACCAGCAAGCGAGCAAGGTTACGCGCCACATCTCGCCCCGCCAACAACTGAACCACGTACAGGCACACATCGACTGCAGCCAAGGATCCTCCGGAGCACACGACCTCGGCCTCGTGCGTGAGGTTGTGGCTGGCCTGTACGCGAACCTGCGGGTAACGTGCCTGAAAGCCGTTGGCCAGCATCCAGTGGGTGGTGGCCGCTTTGCCATCCAGCCGCCCACTGGCCGCCAACAGGTAAGCCCCCGTGCACAGGGTGGCCACCAAAATGCGCGAGTCGAGCCGAGCCAGTGCCGCAATCGTCTGCGATTGCTCGGCCACAGCCTCGGGCCCATTCAACCAAAGTGAAGGAATGAGCACCACGTCGACACCCGACAAGGCTTCCAGACCGGCGTCGACGCGCAAATCGCCATCGGGATGCGCAACGGGCTGGCCATCCTGACTGATGCGAACCAGGTGAAACCGATGTGCCACGCCCAGTTGGTTGGCCATGCGGAAGGCATCGAGCACCAGGCCGTAGCTGGCCAGGCTGTGCTGCCGGCAGATCAACACGCCGACACGATGATCTTGGGGAGCCGCAATGTCCATATCAGCATCAAAGATGTCTATTACGACAATTCTATGGTTCGGCCTGCTTGGCCACAATGAGCACCATGAACACCGCCACACACCCCACACTGATCCTTCACCACTACAACGAGTCGCCCTATGCGGAAAAGATTCGGGCCATGCTGGGCTTCAAGGGACTGGCCTGGGAGTCGGTGGTGGTGCCGATGATGATGCCCAAGCCCGACATGACGGCCTTGACGGGCGGCTACCGCAAGGTGCCGGTGCTGCAGGTGGGGGCCGATGTGTATTGCGACACCCGCCTGATTGCCCGCGTGCTGGATAAGCTGGCCCCATCCCCGGCAGCGATGCCCGAAACTGGCTGGAGCGAAGTCATCGCCCACTGGGTGGACGTGAACTTCTTTGGCAAAGCAGTGGCCTACACCTTCAGCCAGATCGTCGACTTTCTCAGCGACGACTTTCTTGCAGACCGAGCCGCACTCAGCGGCATGCAAGGCATGAGCCGTGAAGCGGTGAAGCAGTCTGGGCCGCAAGCCCGCCTGGTGCTGGAACGTGAACTCGCCTGGGTGGAACAAGGCTTGAAGCAAGCACAGCCCTTTGTAGGCGGAGACACACCGACCCATGGCGACTTTGCGCTGTACTGCGCCTTGTGGTTTGTGAAGGTCAGCCGACTGGATCTGAGCGCTTACCCCGCCACGCTGGCCTGGATGAAACGCATGAAGTCATTCGGACATGGCACCCGCAACGAACTGGCAGCGCACATGGCACTGGACGTGGCGAGAGACACGGAGCCTGCTGCACTCGACTACGAAACGGCTGAGACAGATCCGAGCGGCTTGCGCGTGGGCCAACGCGTGAGCGTCCGCCCCGAAATCATGGGACAGGAAAGCGTCGAGGGCGACCTGATCGGCTTGAACGCGGAACAGCTGACGCTGCGCCTGCAAAGCGAGCGCTGTGGCACGGTGCACGTGCACTTCCCGCGCACGGGCTACCGCGTCAAACCGGTGGGCAATGCCGGTTGATTCAGGCCATTTCCTGGAACATGCGCTTGCGCTGTTCCAGGGTGGGAATGGGCGCCCGCAGAACCGGGCGCTCCTGGCGGCCACCGACACGGTGCAGTGCTGACAGGCCAAAAAATGCCGCTACGGTGCACAGCGACACGCCCATCCAGGGCTGACCAATCAAAAAAGCAGCAGCGGCTGCCACACCAGCGACAGAGCTGGCCAGACGTTTGAACTGTTTGGACGATCTCATTACGGGGTCTCAAGTCAAACAACGTGACATTTATGGCACTTTGTGACCCACCCGAATAGGGGGATTGCCCGACGGCGGGGAAACCATGAGTCCGTTATGGTGCATGGATTGATCCCGTCTCCATGCAGGTTCCCCATGTGCACCATTTGCGGCTGTGAGTCTGCCGACCACCATCACCACTCGCCACACGAGCCCTCGCACCCACATGCCGAGGACGATGGGCACGCGCACCCGATCTCTGAAGTCGCTCAAACCGGCTCCGGCTTGCACACCCGGGTGCTGCAACTGGAGCACGACATTCTCGCGGGCAACAACCATGTCGCCGCCCACGTTCGAGAGCACCTTCAAGGCCAGCACACACTGGCGCTGAATCTGGTGTCGAGCCCCGGCTCCGGTAAAACCACCTTGCTGGTGGAAACCGTGAGCCGATTGCAGAGCCAACGCCCAGTGGCCGTGATCGAAGGCGACCAACAGACCAGTCTGGACGCTGAGCGCATACGTGAAACCGGGGTAGCGGCCATTCAGGTCAACACCGGCAAGGGCTGCCACCTTGACGCCCGCATGGTGCATGACGCCCTGCATCATCTGCCGCCTTTGCCCCATGGCGTGCTGTTGATCGAAAACGTTGGCAACCTGGTCTGCCCGGCTGGCTTCGACCTGGGGGAAGCCGCCAAGGTACTGGTGTTTTCGGTGACCGAAGGGGAAGACAAACCGCTGAAATACCCCGACATGTTCCAGGCAGCGCAGCTGGTGCTGCTGTCCAAATGTGACCTGCTGCCCCATTTGCGTTTTGATCTGGAACGAGCCAGGCATTACATCCATCAGGTCAACCCGCAGGCGGAGATCTTGCAGGTGTCGGCCACCAGTGGCGCAGGCATCGATGCCTGGCTCGAATGGATTGAACAGCAGTGCGCCAAGACCTGATCCTGCATGGCCTGGTGCAAGGCGTGGGCTGCCGCCCCTGGGTGCACCAACAAGCCACGCAACGCGCCCTGAGCGGTTGGGTGCGCAACACGCCGCAGGGTGTCGCGGTGCGGCTGGAAGGGCTCGCGGCCGACATCGACTCCTTGGTGTCGCACCTGCCGCACATGCCATTTCCAGCGCGGGTTGACCGCATCGAAAAGTTACCCAAGCCTGCGGATGACTGGCCCCCCATTGCAGCTGGGGCCTTTCAAATTCTGAAGAGCACTGTCAGCGACTCTCTCCACGCCCTTGGCACCCACATTGGCACCGATCTGGCCACCTGTCCACGCTGCTTGAGCGAACTGTTCGATCCGCAAGACAGACGCTGGCGCCACCCCTTCATTCACTGCCCTCAATGTGGCCCACGCTACACCGTGGTCCATGGCTTGCCATTTGATCGCGCTCACACCAGCATGGCGTCGATGGCGGTATGCCAGCAGTGCACACGGGAGTTCCTGTCACCCACCCACCATCGTTTCCACGACCAGACCACCTGCTGCCCGGCGTGCGGACCGCGCCTGAGCCTGTGGCGCCGCGACAGAACATTGCTGGCAGGCGACGCCACCGACCGGGATCCCATCGCCGAAACACTGGCGCTGATTCAGGCCGGACAAATCGTGGCCATCAAAGGCATCGGGGGCTTTCACCTGTGCTGCAACGCGCGCGATGCCCATGCCGTCGCACGCCTGCGGCAACGCAAGCAGCGCCCGAGCAAGCCCTTGGCGATCATGGCGGCCAACCTGCCCTCGCTCCGTCCGTGGGCCCATATCCAGCCGCACGAAGAAGCATGGTTGACCCAAGCCGGTCGCCCTATCGTGTTGTTGCAGCAAACCCCGCAAGCGCAGCAACAGCTTGCGCCCATCGCGCCGGGTTTGACCGCCATCGGCGCCATGCTGCCGTATGCGCCCATTCATCACTTGCTGTTTCATGAAGCCGCACAGCGCCCCGCCGGCACAGACTGGATGCACCACGCGCAAGAGCTGCTGCTGGTGATGACCAGCGCCAATGTTTCGGGTTCGCCCCTGGTGATCACCCACGACGAGGCATGGCAGCAGTTGCCAGACCTGGCCGATGCCCTGCTGCTGCACGACCGCGAGATCCTGCATCGGGCAGACGACTCCGTATTGCGGGTCCGACCCGACGGCAGCGCCTGCTGGATACGCCGAAGCCGAGGCTACGCCCCAGAGCCCTTGGTCTGTGGCCCTACCCCGCATCGGGTCAACGTCGTCGCCTGTGGGGGCGACCTGAAAAACACAATCTGCCAGATTCGCACCACGCCGCAAGGTCAATGGGAAGCGGTAGTCTCTCCCCATATCGGGAATCTGAGTGGCGCAGCGTGCCGGCAGGTCTACCAAGCCCAACTGGATCAGCTTGGTGACACATTCATCCACTCGACCGCGCACCGTGCCGTGGCCAGCGATCTGCACCCCGACTTCTTCAGCCACCGCAGCGCCGCGAATCTGGCCCACAGGTATGAAGCCGACTGGGTGCGGGTGCAGCACCACCATGCCCATGTGGGCGCAGTGCTGGCTGAGCATGCTGCCAAGGGGCATACACCCGGTGCCGTGATCGCCCTGGCGCTGGATGGGTTTGGCCTCGGCACAGACGGTCACGCCTGGGGTGGCGAGCTGTTGAGAGTTCACGGGGCTGAGTGCCTCCGACTGAGCCACCTTCGCCCCCTGCTGCTTCCCGGAGGCGAGCGAGCCGCGCGGGAGCCCTGGCGCCTGGCCGCTGCGGTGTTGCATGACCTGGGGAGAGCGTCGGAAATTGGGCAGCGCTGGCCCGAGCAGCCTCAGGCTCGCGCACTGCAAGCCTGGCTTCAGCAACAAGGCACCCAGCCCGCCGCGCAGACCCTGTCCACCACCAGTGTGGGCCGACTGTTTGATGCCGCAGCCGCTTTGCTTGGCTTGACCTCGTGGTCAGACCATGAGGGCCATGCGGCCATGTTGCTTGAAGCCTGTGCCTCACCAGCATGGCCCACCGAGGCGACTGCCCCAATGGCCCGCATCCATGCCCCCCCCTCACCAAAGGAGGAATCGGGCATCGCCCCATGGGACTGGCGTGATCTGATGCACACGCTGATTTCCTTGTCTGGCGATCTCCACAATCGTCATCAGGCTGCAGCCTACTTTCACGCAGCTCTGGCTCAAGGCCTGGCGCAATGGGTCGGACAAGCCTGTCGGGATCAAGGCTTGAACACGGTGGTGCTGACCGGCGGCTGTCTGGTCAACCGTTTGCTGGACGACCGCCTCACCGAATTGATCCAGGCACAAGACCTGCGAGTCTGGCGGGCCTCACAATACCCCTGTGGTGATGGCGGCCTGTCTTTGGGTCAGGCCTGGGTTGCCTTGCAAAGCCTGTCGCCCCCTCCTGCTTTTTGACACCATGTGCCTCGCCCTGCCCGCCCGCGTGATCGATGTCGATGCCACTGGTCATGGTCATGTCGACCTGGCTGGCGTGCGCAAGCACATCTCCATGGCCCTGCTCGATGACGTCAAGCCCGGCGACTATGTGATCGTGCACGTAGGCTATGCCCTGACCAAACTCGACCCGCAAGAAGCCGAAGCCACCTTGGCCTTGTTTGCGGAGATGGGGGCACCAGATGCGCGCCCAATGGCCCCGCCACCGGCCCCATCAACGCCGTGAAGTACATCAGCGAATTTCGTGACCCGGCCCTGGCAAGCGCGTTGGCGCGAGCCATCTGCGCCGAGGCACGCCCCGATCGTGCCTATCGATTCATGGAGTTCTGTGGCGGTCACACCCATGCACTGGCACGCTATGGCGTGCTGGACCTGCTGCCAACCAACATCCGGATGATTCACGGCCCGGGCTGCCCGGTGTGTGTGTTGCCAATCGGTCGCATCGACCAGGCCATCGCGGTGGCGCGGCAGCCTGGCGTCATCCTGAGCAGCTATGGCGACACCTTGCGTGTGCCGGCCTCGGGGCAGACCAGCCTGTTGCGCGCTCGCGCCCAGGGAGCCGATGTGCGTGTGGTCTATTCGGTAGACGATGCGCTGAACCTGGCCCGACAACACCCAGATCGGGAAATCGTCTTCCTGGCCATTGGCTTTGAAACCACCACCCCGCCCACGGCGGTGGCCGTGCTCACCGCACAGCGCGAAGGCCTGACCAACTTCAGTGTGCTGTGCAACCACGTGCTCACACCAGCGGCCATGCACGCCATCCTGAATCAAACCGAACCGGTGGCACTCGACGGTCTGGTCGGCCCTGCGCACGTGTCCACCATCATCGGCACCCAGGCGTATGCCCTCTTCCCGGCCCAGTATGGCCTGCCAGTGGTCATTGCCGGGTTCGAGCCGCTGGATATCATGCAGGCCATTTTGATGCTGGTGCGCCAGGTCAACGACGGTCGCGCCGAGGTGGAAAACGAATTCACCCGGGCCGTGAATGCCCAAGGCAACCGGCGGGCGCAAGCCATGGTCCATGAGGTGATGACCTTGCGAAGCGAGTTCGAATGGCGCGGCCTGGGCTCCATGCCGCACAGTGCCCTGCGCCTGCGAGACGCGTTCGCGGCACATGACGCCGAGCGCAAATTCGGCGTAGCAGCCTCGCCAGTGGCTGACCACCCGCAGTGCCTGTGCGGGCCCATTTTGCGAGGCCACCGCCAACCGCAAGACTGCAAGCTGTTTGCCACGGCCTGCAGTCCCGAACATCCCTTGGGCGCCTGCATGGTCAGCTCTGAAGGGGCTTGTGCCGCGCACTACCACTACGGCCGTCATCGAACCACTGCATGAATACCAGCCGACACCATCTGCGTCCGCTCGACAAGAAACAGGGCCGCATCGACATGAGCCATGGCGCAGGCGGGCGCGCCACTTATCAGCTGCTCCAGGAGATCTTCCGCCCCGCGTTCGAGCGCACCTGGCCCGAAGGTTGGCACGATGCAGGCGACGATGGCGTGGTGCTCAGTGGGGCCCTGCAAGTGCCGGCTGGACACGATCTGGTCATGTCCGCCGATGCCCATGTGGTGGCGCCGCTGTTTTTTCCAGGCGGCGACATTGGCAGTCTGGCGGTGAACGGCACCACCAACGATCTGGCCATGATGGGCGCCCGGCCCGCCTGCCTGACCGTGACCTTTGTGCTGGAAGAGGGCCTGCCCCTGGCCGACCTGCAACGCGTGGCCCAATCGATGGCCGAAGCCGCCTGTCAGGCCAGCGTGGCCATCGTGGCAGGCGACACCAAAGTGGTGGAGCGCGGCAAGGGTGATGGCCTCTACATCAGCACCAGTGGTCTGGGATGGCGCCCCCAAGGGCTGCGCCTGTCCGGCTCACAAGCCCGGCCGGGAGATGCCATCTTGCTGTCCGGCCCAGTGGGCGACCATGGCCTGGCCGTGCTCAGCCAGCGCCAGGGTTTGCAGTTCGACTCGCCCATCGTGTCCGACTGCGCCCCCTTGAATTCGCTCACCCAAGCCATGTTGGCCACCGGCGCCCAGCTGCGGGTGCTGCGTGACCCGACACGCGGCGGGGTCGCCACCAGCCTCAATGAAATCGCCGCGGCTTCGGGCGTGGGCATGGCTCTCAACGAAGCCGACGTGCCCGTGAGCCCGGCCGTTCAAGGTGCCTGTGAACTGCTGGGACTGGATCCGCTTTACATGGCCAACGAGGGCAAGCTGCTGGCAATCTGCGCCAATGACGACGCCGAACGGCTGCTGGCCACCATGCGAGCACACCCGCTGGCCCAGCAAAGCTGCCGTATCGGCACGGTCACACAAGACCCCCATTGTTTCGTGCAAATGCGCACCCGATTCGGTGGCTGGCGTATGCTCGACTGGTTGACTGGTGAACCCCTGCCCCGAATCTGCTGAAACAGGAGCCGCATCATGGCCATTGCCCACGCAGCATCAGGTGATCTGATTCACGCCCAACCCTTGGGCGCCCGCTTGCCGGACGTGCAGAGCCATGCCCTGCTCAAAAGCGAACAGCTCGAACTCATCCGGCTGGTGCTGCCTGCCGGCAAAGGCATGAAAGAACACCGGGTGGATGGCGAAATCACCATCCAATGCCTGGAAGGGGTCATCGAACTGTCAACTCAAACCAGGACACTGAGCCTGAAGGCGGGTGACCTGGTCTTTCTGGCCGGCGGCGAACCCCATGGCCTCAAAGCATTGGAACCAGCCTCGGCCTTGCTGACCATCAGCCTGACATCGTGACGCAAGCCAAGCCGCCCACACCAGAGCACGATCTGGACAACCTCCTGGCTCGGTATACGCCCGGCCCAGGGTCGCTGTTGCAGGTCTTGCGTCTGATACAGGCACGCTTTCATCACATTCCGGCCTGGGCCATTGACACCCTGGCCTCGCAATGGCAGCTGAGCTATGCCGCCATTCGCAGCGTGATCGGTTTCTACCATTTCCTCAGTTTCGAACACCGTGGGCACTACACCGTCTACCTCAGCGACAGCGTGACCGATCGCATGCTGGGCAGCGAGGCGCTGTTGCAACGACTGTGTGACCAGTTGCGCGTCGAACCGGAGCAGACACGGGCCGACTTGCGCGTCTCGGTGCACCGTACGGCGTGTACCGGCCTGTGTGACCAGGGGCCAGCCGGCCTCATCAATGGACGCCCGCTCACGCAACTCACCCCGCGTCGCATCGATGAAATCGCAGCGCTCATTGAAGCCGCTTCGCCCTTGGACGAATGGCCGGTCGATTTCTTTGCCGTCAGCAACCCCATTGGCCGTCACGACCTCACACTGAGCCATCCGATTGCCCCCGGGGCGGCCATCAGCCGAGCGCTGCAAATGGGGCCCGACGGCATCATCGCCGCATTGAAAGAGGCTGGCCTGCGCGGCCGAGGCGGCGCCGGTTTTGCAACCTGGCAAAAATGGCAGGCCTGCCGTCAGGCTCCGGGCCCGCGCGCCATCACCTGCAATGCCGACGAAGGCGAACCCGGCACGTTCAAAGACCGCATGCTGTTGATGCAGTGGGCCCATGAAGTGATCGAGGGCATGACCTTGGCCGGGCTCTCAGTGGGCGCGCAGCAGGGTTTTCTGTATTTGCGGGGCGAATATGAATTCATTGCCCCTCATTTGCTCCAGGTGCTGGCCCAACGGCGACAAGCGGGCTGGCTGGGCCAGCGTGTGGGCGGTTCAGCTCATGCATTCGACATCGAGCTTCATCTTGGTGCCGGCGCTTACGTGTGCGGCGAAGAAACCGCGCTGATCGAATCGGTGGAAGGCAAGCGAGGCATTCCCCGCACACGCCCGCCCTTCCCAGTCGACCGCGGCTATCTGGGCCTGCCCACCGTCAACAACAACGTCGAAACGTTTGCACAGGTGGCGCAGATTGCCCTGCACGGAGGGGCCTGGTTTGCCGCGCAGGGCACCGAGCACTCAAGAGGCACACGCATCCTCAGCGTGGCGGGCGACGTGGCCCGACCTGGTCTGTATGAAATCCCCTGGGGCCTGACCGTTGCCGAAGTGCTGGCCGACTGCGGCGCACACGATGTGCAAGCCGTGCTGGTGGGCGGCCCCTCAGGCAAACTGATTGACGCCAGCCAGCTGCAGCGCCGCATCAGCTTTGAAGACCTGCCCACCGGCGGCGCCTTCACCGTGTTCAACGCCCAGCGAGACATGCTGGAAGTGGCGCGCCAGTACACCCATTTCTTTGCCCATGAGTCGTGCGGGTTCTGCACGCCGTGCCGAGTCGGCTGCGGCCAACTGGTGGAAACGGCCGACCGTCTGGTCACTGGCCACGCCAGTGACATGGATGTGCAACGCTTGAAGGAAACGGGCGAACTCATGCAAAGGGCCAGCCACTGCGGATTGGGGCAGACCGCCGCACACCCCCTGCTGGACGTGCTGGCCCATTTCCCAGAGCAAGTTCAGTCGCGCCTGGTGCCCGCGCAGCAAGCCTTCGACCTGAGTGCGGCGGTGGTCAACATGCATGCCTTGGCGCCCCGTCTAACCCAGTCCTCCCAGTCTGAGACCTCTGCCTGAGCCCATGTCCGAGCCGCTCACCTTCACACTGGATGGCCAAGCCATTCCCTTCACCCCAGGCCAGACCGTGATGCAGGCCGCCACGGCCGCCGGCGTCTACATTCCCCACCTGTGCCACCACGTCGATTTCGACCCCATTGGCAGCTGCAAGGTCTGCAGCGTGCGAGTCAAAGGACGGCTGATGACGTCATGCACCCTGCCAGCGAATGCCGGCATGGTGGTCGAGTCGGAAACCCCCGAGCTGCAAGCCGACCGCAAACGGCTGATTCAAATGCTGTTTGTGGAAGGCAACCACCACTGCCCTTTTTGCGAAAGGAGCGGCAACTGCCACTTGCAAGCGCTGGGTTACCACCTGGGCATGCAAGACACCCACTTCGTGCACGAGTACCCGCACCATGCGGTCGACGCTTCTCACTCGGATGTCTGGCTGGACCGCAGCCGTTGCGTGCTGTGCGAACTGTGCGTGCGGGCCAGCCGCGAAGTCGATGGCAAGAACGTGTTCGCCATTGGCGGGCGCGGCCTGAAAACCGAACTGCTGGTCAACAGCCCCAGTGGCTTGCTGAAAGACAGCGACATTGCCGCCACCGACCGGGCCATGTCCATCTGCCCCGTGGGGGCCTTGATGCCCAAGCGGCAAGGCTTCATCATCCCCATTGGCCAGCGGCCCTACGATCAGGCCGACATTGCCCAGCACCCGGAGGACACATGAGCGTGCCTCGCCCCAAATTGACCATCGCCACCTGCTCGCTGGCGGGCTGCTTCGGGTGCCACATGTCTTTTCTGGACGTGGACGAGGCCCTGGCTGACCTGATCGACCACATTGAATTCGACCGCAGCCCGCTGACCGACATCAAACACGTCAACCCGAATGGTGTCGACATTGGTTTGATCGAAGGTGGCCTGTGCAATGCCGAGAATGTGGAGGTGCTGCGCGAGTTCCGGGCCCGCTGCAAGGTGCTGGTGGCCGTAGGCGCCTGCGCCATGTACGGGGGGGTACCTGCCCTGCGCAATGGCATCCCCGTGTCTGAACTGGTGGCCGAGGCTTACCTGGGCTCAGATCTGCTCAACCCTCAGGTGCCCCAAGACCCCGAATTGCCGCCTCTGCTGCAAAAGGTCTTGCCACTGCACGAGGTGGTGCCCGTGGATTACACCCTGGCAGGCTGTCCGCCACCGGCAGCAGCCTTCAAGGAGCTCATCATGGCGCAGCTGGAAAACCGCGCGCCAGAACTGCCGCAGCAAGCCCGCCGTTTTGACTGATGGTTGACCTCTGACACCCATGCCTCATCCACTTGAAACCGCCGCGCACCCCGAAGGCCTCGAACGCGTTGTGATCGAGCCGGTCAGCCGCGTGGAAGGCCACGGCAAGGTCACCCTGCTGCTCGACGAGCACCGTCGCGTACAACAAGCCCGCCTGCACATTGTTGAATTCCGAGGCTTCGAACGCTTCATTCAGGGCCGCCCTTACTGGGAAGTGCCCACCCTGGTTCAACGCCTGTGCGGCATCTGCCCGGTCAGCCACCTGCTGGCCGCCAGCAAGGCTTGCGACCCCTTTGTCATCGGCTCGGCACGCATTCCCCCCGCGGCAGAAAAGCTGCGCCGACTGCTGCACGCCGCACAGGTGCTGCAATCACACGCCCTGCACTTCTTCCACCTGGCCTCGCCCGACTTGCTCTTTGGCTTTGACGATGCCGTGCCCCACCGCAACATCGTGGGCGTGCTGCAAGACGAACGCGAACTGGGATTGCGGGGCATTCGCATCCGCAAGTTCGGGCAGGAGGTCATTCGCATCCTGACCGGCAAGCGTGTACACGGCACAGGTTCTGTGCCTGGTGGATTCAACCGCCCCTTGTCGGTGGCTGATCGCGATGCCTTGTTGCATGAAGTGCCGCAGATCATCGACTGGAGTGCTGCGGCGCTGAACCTGGCGCGTGACCTGTTCCTGGCCAACCATGCCGCGCACAGCACGTTTGCTGACTTCCCCTCGCTGTTCATGTCATTGGTGCGGCCCGACGGTGCGGCCGACCTGTACGACGGCGCCCTGCGCGTGAGCGACGCGGCCGGCCTGCGCGTGTTCGACCAGGTCGATGTGCACACCTACCCTCAATTGCTGGTCGAGGAAGTCAAACCCTGGACCTACATGAAGTTCCCGCACCTGCGGGCCCTGGGCCCCGATCGGGGCTGGTACCGCGTCGGCCCCCTGGCTCGCATCAACAACGCCAGCTACCTTGACACCCCACGAGCCGAGGCCGCCCGTGAGGAATTCAAAGCCTGGAACCATGGCAAGCCGGTGACGGCCTCGTTGGCCCAGCACTGGGCGCGCATGATCGACATGTTGCACTGCGCCGAAACCATTGAGCGGCTGCTCAACGATCCCGACATCACCAGCACCGACCTGATGGGCCGTTTGCCGGCAGGTCAAGCCGTCTTGCGCGAAGGCATCGGCGTGATCGAAGCGCCCCGAGGCACCTTGATTCACCACTACCGCGTCGATGAAAACGACCTCATCAGCTACGCCAACCTCATCGTATCGACCACGCACAACAACACGGCCATGAACGAAGCGGTGCGCAGCGTGGCAGCGCAGTATTTCGATGGCCGGGCCTTGACCGAAGGCTTGCTCAATCACATTGAGGTGGCGATCCGGGCTTACGACCCCTGCCTGTCGTGTGCCACCCATGCCCTCGGCAAAATGCCCCTGCAAGTGGAGCTGCTCGACGCTCAGGGGCAGACCGTGGACCTGCTGCTCAAACACGAAGATGGGCAGATCGAACACCCGGGGCATGCATGAAACCCATTCTGGTTCTGGCCATTGGCAACCCCAGCCGAGGCGACGATGCCTTGGGCCCTCTGCTGGCCGAACGACTGATGCAATGGCTGCAGCGTCGCCCCGCTTCGGTGCAAAGCGCCATCGAAATCATCTGCGAACAGCAACTCATGGTGGAGCATGTGGAAGACCTGCGAGACCGCCCCTGCGTGTTGATCATCGACGCCGCCGCAAGTGGTAGGCCAGGGGCCCAGATCCAGACCGTGCAAGCCTTGCCTGCCCCGCCATCTGTTCAAAGCCACCAATGCCCGCCCCCGGCCTTGCTGGCGCTGTACCAGCACCTGCTGCAAAACCCGCCGCCGCCATGCAGCGTGCTGTCGGTCAAAGGCGAAGGCTTCGAGTTGGGGGCACCGCTGTCTACCGACGCGCGCCAGGCCTTGCGAACAGCTTGGGATTTGATGCAGGCCTGGCTGGATGAAGCCTTGCACACCCATGCATGAAGCGTCCCTGGCCATGGAGATCGTGCTGACGCTAGAAGCCCAGGCCGATCAGCTCGAACGCATCACGGCCATCACGTTGGATATCGGCAGCCTCAGTTGTGTGGAGCCACAAGCCTTGCTCACGGCGCTGGAAACCGCACTGACTGGCACGCTGGCAGACGGCGCGGTCATCCACATGGTGCAGCAGGCCGCTTTGGCCCATTGCCAGGACTGCGGCACGCAGTGGTCGCCACCGGACCGAATCGAGCCCTGTCCGCAATGTGGGTCGTTTCGCAAAACCTGGCTGGCTGGGCAGGACATGAAGATTCGCGCCATTGAGGGCTGGGCACGCCCCGCTGCTACGACCTGAAGCGATGCTGCGGGGCAGCATTTTTACGGCATTTTTATGCCCGACATGCCAGAATTTTCGACAACAAGATGCCCGCCCACCTAAGCTGTAGGCATCAGGGCTTCCGCTTCCTTGTATGCACGACGCTTCGGCCATTCCAGACGCCCCCACTGCCTCTTCGCCACGAGCTGGACACGCCAAGGCCGTGGCCGCATGCGGCCTCACCACAGCCCTGACCTGGCCCATTCATGACATTCTGGACCCGGTCAACACCGTCATGCTGTTCCTCTTGACGGTGGTGCTCGTGGCCACGCGATGGGGGCGGGGCCCGGCAGTTCTGGCTTCATTCCTCAGCGTCGGATTGTTTGATTTTTTCTACGTGCCACCTCGGTGGTCTTTTGCTGTCAGCGACATCCAATACCTGCTGACCTTTGCGGTGATGCTAACGGTGGCCCTCATCATTGGCCATCTCACCATCGGTCTACGACAGCGCGCCGATGAGGCCAACGCATCAGCCAAGCGCTCGCAGGCGCTCTACACATTGGCCAGTCATCTGGCAGGGGCCATGTCGATTGAGAACGTGCGGCAGCACAGTGCCAGCTTTGCGGCCACACAACTGCATGCCGAGCTGTCGCTTTGGGTCTGCGCGCCCGACAACACCCTCGTTCCCGCAACACCCGACGATGCCGCACTGCCTCATCAGGCTGGTCCTGACGTCGCCCGCGTGATGCACATGGTTCACCACGAACACAAGGGGGTGGCCTCGCACCAGCTCGCAGACAGCGGCCAGCTCGTCATCGCGCTGCCGTTGACGGGCTCCACGCGCTCAAGAGGGGTCTTGCTGCTGAGCCCGTTACGCGCGCATGACCCCACGCTGGATCGCCATCGGCCTTTGCTGGATGCGGTGACATCGTTGGTTGCCACTGCCATCGAGCGACTGCACTTTGTTGAAGTCGCTCACCAACATCAAATAGAAGCCAATGGCGAGCGTTTGCGCAACTCGATCCTGTCAGCCCTGTCTCACGACATTCGCACCCCATTGACTGCCCTGTACGGCCTGGCCGACACGCTGACGCTGATCCAGCCACCCTTGCCCGATCGTGCGCAGGAAATGAGCAGCGCCATTCGCGATCAAGCGATGCGTCTGAACCGCATGGTGTCCAACCTGTTGGACATGGCTCGCTTACAGAGAGGAAAGGACGCTGGACAACTGCCCCTTCGACTCGAGTGGCAACCGATTGAAGAGGTGATCGGCGCCAGCATTCAGATGTTAGGGATGGCCCTGCAAGACCATGCCGTTCAAGTGCACCTGCGCTCAGACCTGCCCCTGGTGCACATTGACGCCGTCTTGATGGAGCGGGTGTTCGGCAACCTGATAGAGAACGCGGCCAAGTACAGCCCTGCCGGGTCAGCCATTCACATCAATGCAGAGGTTCAAGGCGACACCCTTGAAGTGCGCATCAACAATGATGGGGCAGGCTTTCCCCCCGACAGACTTCAAGAGGTGTTCAACCTGTTTGAGAGGGGCATGCCCGAATCGACCGTA
Source organism: Aquabacterium sp. (assembly GCF_036273115.1). Lineage (GTDB taxonomy): Bacteria > Pseudomonadota > Gammaproteobacteria > Burkholderiales > Burkholderiaceae_C > Aquabacterium. The sequence continues at coordinate 452,931 of NZ_DASUIN010000002.1, read as the reverse complement.
CCCGGTGTGGGGCTGGGACTTGCCATTTGCCGAGCCATCATCGAGGCCCACTGCGGTCGCATTGAAGCCTGCAACCCGGCCGAAGGGGGGGCTCAAGTGCGGTTCACCCTGCCCTTGGGAACCCCGCCCACCATCGAACCGGAATCAGAGGGGGAGGACCGCACATGAACGCCCCCATCGTTTTGCTGGTTGAAGACGACCCCCACATTCGTCGCTTTGTTCGCACCGCACTGGAAAGCGACCAGTACAGAGTGGTCGAGGCAGAATCCATGCGTCAGGGCCTGATTGAAGCCGGTACACGCAAGCCAGACATGGTCATCCTTGATCTGGGGCTTCCCGATGGGGACGGACGCGGCTTTGTTCAAGATTTGCGAACATGGTCCGGCATGCCTGTTTTGATTCTGTCGGCCCGATCTACAGAGACAGACAAGATCGATGCCCTTGATGCAGGGGCCGACGACTACCTCACCAAGCCCTTTGCCGTCGGTGAATTGCTGGCGCGAGTCAGAGCCATGCTACGCCGCAGCCGCAAAGGAACCGACATCGAACAACCGTGCCATCGATTTGGCGAGGTCGACATCGACCTGATCACCCGTCAGGTAAGGCGAAACGGCGAGCCCGTTCACCTGACTCCGATCGAATACCGCCTGCTTTGCGTGCTGTTGGCCCATGCAGGCAAGGTCATGACACATCGGCAATTGCTTCGCGAGGTATGGGGACCGTCCCATTCCGAGAGCAACCATTACTTACGGATCTACGTCGGGCATCTACGCCAGAAACTCGAACACGATCCGGCTCAACCACGCCATTTCCTGACGGAAGTCGGCGTCGGCTATCGATTCCAGCTAGGAGTATGAGTTTCATGTCCCACCCCTCGACCGACTCACAGGGTCACGGCCAGTCCAGCCTGGGCGCCCTCACGCTCGCCGCCCTGGGCATTGTGTTTGGTGACATTGGCACCAGCCCGCTGTACGCCTTCAAGGAGGCCTTCAATGGCCCCCATGCATTGGCGCTGTCACCAGAAAACGTACTGGCCACCCTGTCCGCCTTGCTCTGGGCCGTGTTCATCATCGTCTCGATCAAGTACGTATGGATCGTACTGAAGTACGACAACGACGGCGAAGGTGGCGTGTTGGCATTGACCGCGCTGGCCCATCGGCTGGCACACGACGCACCAAGACGTTCTGTATTGGTCGTGGGTGCAGGCGTATTTGCTGCAGCGCTGTTTTATGGCGATGCGATCATCACACCGGCCATCTCCGTCCTGTCTGCAGTGGAGGGCATCAGCGTGGCCACGCCGCGGTTTGAGCACTTCATCGAACCGATCACCATCGGCATCTTGATCGGCCTGTTCCTGATTCAGAAGCAAGGCACAGGCAGCGTTGGCAAGTGGTTCGGTCCCATCACGGTGATCTGGTTTGCTGCACTGGGCGCATTGGGCGTCCACAGCATTGCCCAAACCCCCATGGTGCTGCAAGCCATCAACCCCATGCATGCCCTGCAATTCACATTGGACCACCCGGGAGCCGCCTTCCTGCTGTTGTCGGCTGTTTTCCTGGCCATGACGGGTGGCGAAGCACTCTATGCCGACATGGGCCACTTCGGTGCAAAAGCTGTTCGCCTGGGTTGGTACGGGCTGGTCTTTCCCTGCTTGATCCTGAATTACTTCGGCCAAGGCGCACTGGTGCTTCGCGACGCCAGCGCGGCCACAAACCCCTTTTTCATGCTGGCACCGCAATGGTTGCTGATTCCGTTGGTTGCCCTGGCCACGGCCGCCACGGTCATCGCTTCTCAAGCGACCATTTCGGGAGCCTATTCGATGACCTTGCAGGCCAGCCGGCTGGGCTACCTGCCGCGTGTCCGCATCCTGCACACCTCCGATCAGGAGCGCGGCCAGATCTACGTGCCCAGCGTGAACTGGATGATGTTGCTCGCGGTCATCGCTCTGGTGCTGGCGTTCAAGACCTCGGGCGCCTTGGCTGCCGCGTACGGCATTGCCGTGTCCGGCACCATGATCATCACGACCGTGCTGACGGCCTTCGTCACCCGCATCAGCCCCCGCCCATGGCGGCGCACAACCCTGGTGGCCCTGGGGGGCTTTGCCTTGCTCGAATTAGGCTTCTTTGCGTCGAACCTGAGCAAGCTGGGCGAGGGAGGCTGGTTCCCATTGACCTTGGGGGCAGGCATTTTCCTGATGCTGACCACCTGGAAAAAAGGCAGTGGCCTGGTTGCGGATCAACGCCGCCAGATCGACATTCCCATGGATGATTTTGTGCACAGCCCACGCCCCGATGTGCCGTATGTGGAAGGCACGGCGGTGTATCTCACGTCGGACCCGACCATCGTGCCCAGCGCGCTTTTTCACAACCTCAAACACTACAAGGTCATGCACAGGCAAACAGTGTTCCTGCATGTGCTCAACGACAACGCCCCCTACGTGAGCGCGGCCGAGCGCGTGGCTGTGGAGGAGTTAGGCCCAGGCCTTTACACGGTCACTGTACGCTTTGGCTTCAGAGAAGAACCCGATATTCCAGAGGCCTTGGGTGCGCTGACGCACGCAGGCTTGGATCTGGAACCCATGCGGACGACCTACTTTGTGGCTCGATCAACCGTCGTCGATGGCCCCGGTGTATTGCCGACATGGCAATGCGGCCTGTACAGCTGGATGACTCGCCAAGCCGAAGGTGCCGCGACTTATTACAGGCTGCCTGCGAACCAGGTTGTGGAGTTAGGCACCCAGGTCATGCTGTGAACCCGAAGGGCTGGAGCGCAAGCCCCGCGCCAGGTCACTGCATCAACTTGAACTCTTCAAACGCCACGCGCTTGATGCGAGGCTTGACCTGCTGTTCGTTGAGGTATTCGTTGACCGACTCTTTCACCAGTACCCCGAACTCGAGGATGCGATCCGGGCCACGCAGGCCGGTTGCGTCAAAACCCGACCCGGCTTCGGCAACCAGTGACTTGAACGCCGGCTCGTACGGACGCAAGACATCCAGGTCTTCCTCGTTTTTCAGCAAGAGGTTCACTTTGACGGACAGGATGCGACCGTCGGCCGTCTGCGCTGTCACGGGGCTGACGCCCAACCACGTCGGCACCGGCCGCTTGGGCTCCTCCGGCTGAGAACTCAGCCGGGTGTACGCCCAGGCACCCAACAGCGCCACGAGGGTCACAATGCCAATGAGGATGGCCAGCTTGAGTTCGCCGCCTGAAGCTCGCGGACTGCTGGTCGCGGTTGCCATATCTGAGATCTCCTGTCTGAACGGCTCTGAAGTTACTACAGCCGGTCAGCGTCAATGCCTCAAATTAGGGGGCCTGGCGTCAGGAAATCACGGTCGGGATCAAGCAGGCCAACAAAGCGTGAAAAAGGTCCGCGGCCAAGGGCGTCACAGGACCGTACGAACCGCACGAATCCGCAAAGCCGCACCCGGCATCACAGGCACCACCATGCCGACCAGGGTCAGCCCCCTTGCCTCGTGATTCAAATGCGCCCCCAGCCCGAATTCGGTGTCGTCGTCTTCATGGCAGGTGTAGTCAACCGGTACGGCATGGGCGCCCGGCACCCAGCCCAGGGCCACGGGCAAATCAAGCACCACGGCACGCGCCAATTGAACCTGCCAGGCATCGACATCCAGCAATTCACGCTGCGCATCGTTAGCCGCATCGTCAGCACGCTGCAGCATATCGATCATGCCGGCATTCAGCCGCAAATGCCCCACCAGACCGAAAGGCACTTCTTCGGCGTGCAAACGCACCAGCCAAGGTTGCTGGAAGGCATTGGGCAGCAAAATCTGGCCGCCTTCCTGAACGTGCGCAGACTCGATCGCAGACTCGGGAAGCGAACCGACCGTGACCTGGAAATGCCACTGAGGCCAGTTCACGGCGGCACCTTGAAGTGCCGCGGGAGGAACTGATTCGAGCACCAGCGCCAGGGGCAGAAACACCTCGGTGCCGATGGGTGCCAGACGCATGTCGCTGATGACACAGCGAACCTGCTCGGACGGCGCCAACTCGTCTCCCACCGGGGCCGCTTCAGACCTCACCTCGAACACGAGCGGATGCTGGCACCAGTGGGTCAATTGACGCACCAGCCCATCCACATCAGACAGCCCCCCCCAAGGCATGGACACACGCAGGTCGCCCCAGCGCGTACGAGCCACCAACTCACGCGCATCGACAGGTTCGCTTAGCAGCCGGGCCCCCATCATCGGCACCCCGCCGCTTCTGTAAAACAGATCATCGCCATACTTGGTCTCCGCACGCAGGCCAGACGACCTTCAAAGCGGATGATTCGAAATTGGCGCGAGTGTGCGACGGGGTAAAAGAAAGGCCAAGTTCGCTTGCATTGTTTTACCAATTTTGCGAAGACTTGGCCTGGTGCACAGTTGTCCTGTGCGTGAACTGTGCTTGGCAAAACGCCAAGTTGTCCGAAAAACTCAATCCTTGAACACGGGCGTTTGCTTGGTCATGCCCGCCATCATGGCGGCGTTGAGGTCGTTGGACATCAACATGGCCGCGTTCCAGGTGGCAATGTAGTTCAAGCCATCGGCTACAGAGTGGTCACGCGAGTAGTTGAGCATTTCCTTGGTGCCGCGGATCGACAGTGGCGACTTGGCCGCGATCTGGGCGGCGATTTCACGCACGCCGGCTTGCAGGGCTTCGCGGGTCTCGTACACGCGGTTGACCAGGCCGATGGTCTGCGCCTCGGCGGCCTCGACCTTGCGGCCGGTGTAGGCCATTTCACGCACGATGCCCTGGTTGCCAATCAGCTTGGGCAGACGCTGCAAGGTGCCCACGTCGGCCACCATGCCGATGTCGATTTCCTTGATCGTGAAGTAGGCATCGGCCGAGCAGTAGCGCATGTCGGTGCAGCTGATCAGGTCGACCCCACCGCCCACACAGCCACCGTGAATGGCCGCCAGCACGGGCTTGCGGCAGCGCTCGATGGCGGTCAGCGTGTCTTGCAGATCGAGCACCACGCGGCGCAGGTTTTCACGCGTGCGGCCATCGCATTCGTTCTTGATCATGGGCAGCAGGCCCATCATCATCTGCAGGTCAATGCCGGAGGTGAAGTGCTTGCCTTCGCCTTCGATGATGGCCACGCGCGCTTCAGCGGTCTCGTCGATCCAGTTGAAGGCCTTGCGGATGTCGTGCCACATGGTCAGGTTCATCGCATTGGCCTTTTCGGGCCGGTTCAGGCGAACGGTGGCGATGTGGTTGTCAACCGAGACGGTGACGGTTTCAAAAGTCGTCTGTGTCATGGAAGGAAGATCAGAGTTGGGCCTTGTAGGCAGGCAGGTAGGCGGCCAGGCGTGCGCCCATTTCGGCGCCCAGCGCCTGCAAGGCGTTGAAGGGACGAATCATGACCTCGAAGTCGACAATCTTGCCGGTTTCGTCAAAGCGGATCATGTCGATGCCTTTGAGCGATTTGTCGCCCACCTTGGCACTGAATTCGAGCACCACGCTCAGCCCGTCGTCTGAGGCGAACTGGCGGTGGTATTCGAAGTCGCTGAACACTTGCACCACGGTGGACAGGATCAAGGTCACGGCCTCGGCGCTGACATAGGGCTTGAACGCCATGGGCGAACGAAACACTGCGTCGTCATGCAGCAGCCCGCGCAGCTTGCTGAGGTCGCGCTGGGCCAGCATGGCATGCCACTGCGCCAGGGCAGCCGCCACGGACGGCTGCAGTTTGGGATCGAGTGCGTTCATGACCGTCTCCTGTCCAGGGTGGTGTCAGTGCAGATTCACAGTGAAATCACAGCGCAGCGGCCACTTCGGTGCCTTGCTTGATGGCGCGCTTGGCGTCGAGCTCGGCGGCCACGTCAGCACCACCAATCAGAGTCACCTTCTTGCCTGCGGCTTCCAGGCCGGCTTGCAGTTCGCGGAAGGGTTCCTGACCGGCACACAGCACCACGTTGTCGACGGGCAGAACCATGTCCTTGCCACCCACGGTGATGTGCAAGCCCGCGTCATCGATCTTGTTGTAGCTGACACCGGCAATCATTTCAACATTGCGGTTCTTCAGCGAGGTGCGGTGGATCCAGCCGGTGGTCTTGCCCAGGCCGTCGCCGACCTTGCTGGTCTTGCGCTGCAACAGGTAGACCTGACGGGGCGCCTTCTCGAGATGCGGCTGCTTGAGGCCACCCCGGTTGGTGTAGTCGCTGTCAATGCCCCACTCGTCGTTGAACTTGGCCAGGTTCAGTGCAGGGCTGTCGCCCTCGTGCGTCAGGTACTCGGACACATCAAAGCCAATGCCACCAGCACCGATCACGGCCACGGTCTTGCCCACGGGCTTCTTGTCGCGCAGCACGTCGAGGTAGCTCAGCACCTTGGGATGGTTCACGCCCTCGATGGCGGGGGTGCGTGGCGACACGCCGGTGGCCAGCAGGATTTCGTCAAAGCCGCCCTTGACCAGATCGTCCACGGTCACGCGGGTGTTGAACTGGGTTTTCACGCCAGTGGCCTTGATTTCGTTGCGGAAGTAGCGCAGGGTTTCGTAGAACTCTTCCTTGCCAGGAATTTGTTTGGCCACGTTGAACTGGCCACCCACATCGCTGTCGGCTTCAAACAAGGTCACGTCCAGACCGCGGCGGGCTGCGGTGGTGGCGGCGGCCAGACCCGCGGGGCCAGCGCCCACAACCGCTACGCGCTTCTTGGCAGGCGCGGGTTCGATCTTCAGAATGGTTTCGTGGCAGGCGCGTGGGTTGACCAGGCACGAGGTGATCTTGCCGCTGAAGGTGTGATCCAGACAGGCTTGGTTACAGCCAATGCAGGTGTTGATGGTTTCGGGCTTGCCAGCAGCCGCCTTGTTGACGAACTCGGGGTCAGCCAGCATGGGGCGAGCCATGGAGACCATGTCAGCACAACCGTCGGCCAGGATTTGCTCGGCTACCTCAGGGGTGTTGATGCGGTTGGTGGTGATCAGAGGGATGCCCACCTTGCCCTTCATCTTCTTGGTCACCCAGGCAAAGGCGCCGCGAGGCACGCTGGTGGCAATGGTGGGAATACGCGCCTCGTGCCAACCGATGCCGGTGTTGATCAGGGTGGCACCGGCTTTCTCGATGGCCTGAGCCAGTTGCACGACTTCGTCGAAGTCAGAACCGCCATCGACCAGGTCCAGCATGGACAGGCGATAGATGATGATGAAGTTCGGGCCGACGCGCTCACGCACGGCCTTCACGATTTCAACGGGGAAACGCATGCGGTTTTCGTAGGAACCGCCCCACTCGTCGGTGCGCTGGTTGGTACGCGCAGCGATGAATTCGTTGATCAGGTAGCCCTCAGAGCCCATGACTTCCACGCCGTCGTAGCCAGCCTTCTGAGCCATGGCAGCGCAATTGGCAAAGTCTTCGATGGTTTGATAGACCTCGGCGGTGGTCAGTTCGCGGGGAGGCATCGGAGCGATGGGCGCCTTGATGGGGCTAGGACCCACCAGACCAGGATGGTAGGCGTAGCGGCCGAAGTGCAAGATCTGCATGGCGATCTTGCCGCCGGCTTCGTGCACCGCATCGGTCACGATTTTGTGCTGGGCGGCCTCTTCTTCAGTGGCCAGGCGCGCACCACCGGGGTAAGGACGGCCATCGTCATTGGGGGCAATGCCGCCGGTCACCATCAGGGCCACGCCGCCGCGTGCACGCTCGGCATAGAAAGCAGCCATGCGCTGGAAGCCGTCCTTGGCTTCTTCCAGACCCACGTGCATCGAACCCATCAAGACGCGGTTCTTCAGCGTGGTAAAGCCCAGATCGAGTGGTTTCAGCAGATTGGGAAAAGCAGTCATGTCGTGTCCTGAAGGGGTTCAGTTGTCAGATCGTGAAAGATAAGCCGATACAAGCCGGCCACATGTGGGGGCCTACCCCAACTATGCAACCAGTTGCATGAATCAGTGCCGTGAATGTATGCGAGCTTCCGCATTTATGCAACTGGTTGCATAGTTCAAGCCCGCCCCTTAGACTCGAAGCATGTCGCTTTCACATGCCCTGATGACCTCATTGCTGGAGAAGTCTTGCTCCGGATATGACCTGGCTCGCCGCTTCGACAAGTCCATCGGCTTTTTCTGGCGTGCCACGCATCAGCAAATCTATCGCGAGCTGGCCCGCATGGAGAAGGCGGGCTGGATCGAGTCGGCTGCCGCCCCGGACGGCGGGCGCACCCGAAAGAAGATGTATCGCGTCCTGGAGGCGGGCAAGACTGAACTCATGCGCTGGGCTCGCGAACCCGCCCCCCCGCAAGACATGCGGGAAGAGTTGGCTGTGCGATTGCGCGCCGATGCCGTCCTGGGCCCGCTGGGGCTGGAAGACGAAATCGCACGTCGAATGGCGATTCACCTGGAAAAACTGGCTGGATACCGCGCCATTGAGGCGCGCGATTTCCCGCCCCATAAAGTCCTCACCCGCGAGGCTCAAATCCAGCACATGATCCTCAAGGCGGGCATCATGTTCGAAGAGGGGTGGGCGAAATGGTCACAGGAAACACTCGATCTCCTGCGCCAAACTGCACAAACGTCCTCCAAAGTGTGACCTGATTCGCCAAAACTGCTCAGGAAGCTCCGCGTTCAACCGATAGCGACGACATGCCGCCTCAAAAGGCGGCCACTGGTGTCGTTGGCAGTTTCGGACGACACCCCTTCGACCATCTGAGAAGGATCGTGCCGCGCCATGGTTTCGTTGTCTGTCCCGTTAGAGGAATCAGCCCCTGGTTTCTTGATGAAGAGCCTGCTGGCTGTGTGCCTGGGCTCGCTCATGTCGCAGACCGCCTTGGCTGCAGAGGGCAGCGCACTGAAGCTATCGGGCTTCGGTACGGTGGGCTATTGGCTGAGTGACAGCAAAGACGACCTGCGCTTTCGCCGCGAATTGAGCCAGAACGGCCCGAAGATCAAAGACCACCATGAACTGGCCGACACCCGCTTGGGTCTGCAGGCCAATTACGCCTTGACGGATCACCTGGAAGCCGTGGGCCAACTCGTTTTTCGAGAAAAGGCGGCCTACAGCAACCGCGACACGGTCGAATGGGCTTTTGTGAAATACAAGCCCAATCACGACACCGACTTGCGCGTGGGGCGCGTGGGGCTGGACACCTTCATGCTGTCCGACTACCGCAGTGTGGGCTATGCCTACAACTGGGCTCGCCCGTCGGCTGAGTTCTATGGATGGATCCCGTTTTACTCCCTTGACGGCGGCGACATCAGCAAACGCTGGACCTTGGGCGATGGGCAATTGAAGGTCAAAGCCTTTGCCGGCTCGACGCACACCGGCATGCCCTGGGCGGACAAGAGCTACCCGCTGGAAGCCGTGGCAACGGGTGTGAACGCCACGTGGGAATCGGACGAGTGGCGCCTGCGCCTGGGTCACACACGGATGCGTTTCGAGAAAAATGCGCCGTTTGATCAGCTCATTCCCTATCTGCAGAACCCGGTGGTTCAAGCGCTGTGGCCCTCTGCCGCCGCTTACGCCGATGACCTCAAGCTTGACGGGCAACACCTGCATTACAGCGTGATCGGACTGGCCTGGGAGCGCGATGGCTGGCAGGTATCTGGCGAAGTCGCCGCCACCTCGGCCAAAACCGTGTTTGCCCCTCAGGGGCTGAGCGCGTACATGTCGGTGGGCCGGCGCTTCAACCAATGGGTGCCCTACGCCACCTTCGCTCGCAACTGGAATACCTCCAAGTTGAAGCTGAGCCCATCGCCCGCGCCGGTTCTCGATCCCCTGGGCGCGCAATTGAACCAGGCTTACGAATCGACTCACACCAATCAGTACACCGCTGCAGTCGGCGTGAGGTGGGACTTCGCCGAGCGACTCGCACTGAAGCTGCAATGGGACCGCTCGGTGATCAGCCCGACCGGCGTGCAGATGTGGGGTGACGGCACGATCGACTGGCGTGGTGGCAGCAAGCACATCTGGTCCGCCACGGTGGACTTCACCTTCTGAGGATGATCATGAAAAAGACCATCCTCCTCCTTCTCGCCCTGAGCGGACTTTGGCTGCCTCCCATGGCACAAGCGCAAAGCACCAACAACACGCTGCTCGTGGTGGTCAACAGCCGCAACGTCAGTACCGCCGTCAGTGCCCGTGACATCGCAGACCTGTACCTTGGCCGCACCCGCAATCTGCCCAATGGGCAGTCCATCGTGGCGGTGGACCACCCTGGGGCCTCTGCGGTGCGCGCCCGGTTCTATCGCGCCCTGACGGGCAAGGCCATCACCGACATCAACGCCTACTGGGCCCGATTGCTGTTCACCGGCCAGAGTTCTCCTCCCCAACCTTTGGCAGACAGTGCCGCGGTGATCGAAGCGATCAAGTCCAACCCCGGTCTGATCGGTTATGTCGAGCAAGCGCAGCTGCCCAACCCGGAAGCTTTGGGACTCAAAGTGATCCTGAGCATCAACGCCCCATGATTTTCAGCAACCGATCGCTGCAGACTTACCTGGGCTTCGTCGCCGCCGTGGTCACGTTGGTGCTGGCCACCATCGCGGGCATGCTGGTGTTTCATTTTCAGGCGGCCAAATCTGAAGAGGAAAGCCGTGCCCTGATCAAAAGTCTGATGGCGACGGTCTACAACACGGCGGCCATTGCCACCTTCGCCAACAACCAGCAAATCGGACAGGACGCGATCGATGGTTTGCTGAAGAACGATGTGGTGCAACGTGCTCAGTTGACGGGAAACCGCGGCATCAACATCACCAGCGAAAGGGCAGGCAGCGAGCAAAACGCGAAGAACGCCCTGGTTGAGCCCATTCACTCGCCGTTCAGCGATGACGAGGTGGTAGGCGAGTTGCGGGTGGAACCGAACCGCGATTGGATCGCCAAGAAGGCGCGAGATTCGGCGCTGACCATGGTGGCGTGGATGGCCGGCATCATCGTGCTGACGACCATCATCTTCATGTTCATCATTCGTCGTACGTTGACCGACCCGCTGGTGTCGGCCGCGAGGCAACTGGCCAGGGTGGTCCCGGGTCAGCAGGCTGCGCTGACAGTACCGTCCCACCTGGAACGCAACGAAGTCGGCGCCCTGATTGACGGTGTCAATGAGTTGCTGGGCAAGGTGGGCCAAGCCCTTGATGTCGAGCGCAATTTGCGCAACCAGGTCGAAGAAACCGATGCCCAGCTGCGGATCGCCATGATCAAGACGGAAGCAGCCGCCAAGGCCAAAGAGGACTTCCTGGCGTCGATGAGCCACGAAATTCGCACGCCGCTCAACGGTGTGGTGGGCACCCTGGATCTGTTGTCGTTGAGCAAACTGGACGACGAACAGCGCGAGCAGATCAATGCCATGCGTGAGGCCTCCGGGGCTTTGCTGGGCATCATCAACGACATCCTGGACTTCTCCAAGATTGAGGCCGGCAAGCTGGACGTGAACCCAGAGCCAGTCGACCTACCCCATTTGCTGGGCTCGGTCACCAACCTCTACCGCGACACTGCCAGCAGCAAGGGACTGACGCTGGACTTGCAGGTCATCGGCATTCAGCAAACGGTGTTGTGCGATCCACTGCGCATGCGCCAGATCGTCAGCAACCTGGTCAGCAATGCGCTCAAGTTCACCCAGCAAGGCGGTGTGACGGTGCGCGTGCGCGGCCTCCCCAAGGGCGACAAGCAGATTCAGATCCGCCTCGATGTGATCGACACGGGGATCGGCATTCCGCCCGAGTCGCAACACAAGGTGTTCTCGGCCTTCTCGCAAGCCTCGGCCGACACGGCTCAACGCTTTGGTGGCACAGGGCTGGGCCTGACCATCTGCAAACGGCTGGCTGAATTGATGGGCGGCTCGATTTCGCTCAAGAGCACCCCGGGCAAAGGCACCACCTTCTCGGTCGACCTGCCCCTGGGCTTGACCGATCAGGCACCGAATTCAACCCATCTGGATGATCTGGCTCGCCAGGTGGCACCCAGCAATCAAGGTCCACGCAAGCTGTTGAGCGTGGAAGAGGCTCAGGCCCAGGGCTGTCTCATCGGTCTGGTCGATGACCACCCCATCAACCGATATGTGCTCAGTCGCCAGCTCTCGCTGCTGGGCTACACGTCGGTCTCGGCGGAAGATGGCGAACAGGCTCTGGCCATGACGCACCAGTACAAACTGGCCCTGCTGATCACAGACTGCCAGATGCCCCGCATGGATGGCTACCAACTGGCTCAGGCCATTCGAGCCGAAGAAGCCGAAGCGGGACGAGCGCCCCTGCCGATCCTGGCGTGCACGGCTGCCGCCCTTCAGGGTGAAGCAGAGAAGTGTCAAGCCGCCGGCATGAGTGATTACATGACCAAACCCCTGCAAGTGCCCGTTCTGGCGGCCATGCTGAAAAAGTGGGGGCCACCTCCGCCCGATACCGCTTCGCCATCGCCAGAGCCCCCCCTCACCTCAAGCAACAGCCCGATCGATCTGGCTTACTGGGAAAGGCAGACCGCAGGTGAAGACGAACTCAAGACCATGCTGGCCGACCAGTTCATCACCACCACGCGCAATGACGCCGAGCGCCTGCACACACTCATTGCGCAAGACCTGGAAGCCGCTGGCTCATTGGCGCACCGCATCAAGGGGGCCGCGGTGGCCGTGGGCGCTCAAGACCTCGGCACCCTGTGCTCCGAGCTTGAAAAGCACTGTCGCGAGGGGCTGAGCGACCGACTGCCCCATTTGATCGAGGCCTTGGACCAGGAAATCACCCGCGTGATCGGTTGGCTTGAAGCACGACTGGATCGCGCCGGCCAGGCCTGATCAGGCCGACACCAGAGGCTCCGCTTCGGACTCGGTGGCATCGGTAGGGCGAACCGCCTTGCCTGCCCCGACTGCCAGACGGTAGCTGGCCACCATGGCCTGCAACAGCGCAGCTTGCGCCTGCAACTGTTCGGCAGTCGACGCGAGTGCTTCAGACGCCTCGGGGTTCATGGGGTCTTGCAGCAACTCGGACGTGTGATTGATGGCCGGCACCATCTGGGCCAGCACCGCCCCGGCCTTTTCAGCCAGCATGGCAGTGGCCTTGGGTACCGCGCGTTCCACAGCGGGCTTTTGAGCCAAGGACTGCAAGACTTCCTGCACACTCAAAGTTGACTGTGACACCTGAGCCAGGGCTGTCCCCAGCTGCTCGGTGGCTGCGCGCACGGGCGCAACGGTCTGGTTCATGGCAGCAACCACGGCATTGAGCTGAGTCCCCACATCAAGAAACAGGCCATGCATACCTTCCAGGCTGGCCGGACGCGCATAGTCGCCTTCCGACACGCGCTCGGCCAGAGCCGCAAAGGCGTGTGAAGCCAACCAGGCATCGGTGCAGTCCTGCCACTGCGACAACACGGCCACGACCTGCCCCGCCTCGTTGCGAACCGGGGTGTCGGTGATGTCAAAAGTGCGGCCGCCCAAAACCCGACGACTCACACGTCGATCGCTCAGGTTTTTCAAGCCAACCGACTCGTCTTGCGAGGCGCCATAGAACATGGCCACGCTTGCCCCTTCCAGTTTCTGCGCCTGGAAAGCCGGGTTGGCAGCCTTGAAGGCCTGTGTGCGATCGGCCAGCAATTGGCGCAATGCGGCATTGGCCATCAGGATGCGACCATCCGGAGCTGCCACATAGCTGGGCAACACACTGAGGTCGAGAATCTGGCGCCAGGGCGCTGCCTCGGCTGCCACGGTGGCAGGGCCGCTCTGAATTGGGGATGTGAGGCTGGCGCTCAGATCGCGCCAGGTGACGGTATGGCCCACGATCTGGCCTTGACGGTCGCGGATGGGCTGCGCCAGCAAAGCCAAGGTGAGGCCGGCGAAGCGCAACTCGGTTTCACCCTCGGAGGTGGGCAAAATGGCCAGGTCAGCGCCTTCTGCGGCCTGAGAAAACACATCCAGACGCTGCCCGATGAGGCGCCCCAGGTCGACCTGCGGCAACACGGTCTTGATCTTGACCTCGTGCTCTTTGAGCAGCGCCGCCAGCGTCTTGGTCACAAACAGAATGACGCCGTCCTCGTCGGTCAGCAAGGCTCGCACACCGGTGGCGTCAAGCGCCGAACGCATGCGAAGGGTGTCGGTGGCCCAGTGGGCCAACTCATCGCTCAGGTCTTCCTGCTCGGCCTTCAACTCGTCATACGAGCGAGCCAGCGACTGATGTTGTTCCTGCACATGGGTGAGGTGGCGCAACAAGCGTGTGGCCTCATCGCCGCGGTCAACCGCAAAGGGAACTGGCCCAGTGGCTTCGGACAAAGTTTGAGCCAGTGCAACGGCCTCTTTCAGGGGGCGCGCCGCGGTGCGCCCCACCAGCCACGACCAGGCACCGGCCACCAGCCCAGTCGCCAACAGGCCGGCCGCAGCCATTTGGGGCTGAGCCCACTGAAGCTTCAAGGTACCAGTCAAGGTCAGCGCCGCCACCGAAACCGCCGACAAGGTCACCACGCCGCCAAACTGGGCAGCAAATTTGGAACCAAGGGAAATCTGGCGAAGCAGCTGAGTCATGACAGGCCTTTCATGCGGGGCAGGCAGATGCCCCGATCCAGCCCAGATCGTGGCACCACCGTCGCCGTCGAAAGACCCGAAAAAAGCGGCTTGGCGGGCCGCTATTTACAAATCAAAGCGTGATGCATGTCACGCTTGAGGCCCATCAGCCACCAAGCGCCTGGTGCAGGGTGGCCAGCGCATTCAAACGGTTCAACCGGTTTTGCGCCAGATTGTTTTCCGCCTGCCGACGCGCTTCTTGGGCATCAAGCCAGGTTTTCAAGGGCACGGCCCCAGCCCGATAACGGGCCTCGCTGAGGCGCTCGGCTGTTTGAGCGGCCTGCCAGGCCAGGGTCAGTTGCGCGCCCTGGTCTTCATACTGCTGACGCGCAGACAACGCGTTTTCCACATCGGCCAGGGCCTGATACCAGGTCTGCCGCAAGCCCAGCACGGCCACTTCGTAGTCGGCCTCGGAAATGGCCACACTGCGCTGCATGTCGCGCCACTGCACAAAGGGCAGCAGCAGACCGGCGCCCAGCGTCCCCACCGGGTCGCGAAGCACCTGCGACAACTCGGTACTGCTGCCGCCCACGCTGCCCGTCAAGGTCAGGCGGGGGTAGAAGCTGTCGCGGGTGGCGTCCACATTGGCCAGTGATTTCCGCAGACGCAACTGCGCCGCCTGCAGATCAGGTCGCTGGTTCAGCAAGGAAGCCGGCAAGCCGGGGACCACAGCAGGCAAGGGTCCCTCCTGCAAACGCAGCGACTCGTCGGTGGCCGAGCCGGGAGGCGAGTCCAACAAAATGGCCAAGGCATTGCGAGCCTGCACCCGCTGCTGCAACCATTGCGTGTGGCTGGCCTGTTGGGCCGCCAGGGCTTGCGTGGCCTGCGCCAACTCCAGCCCCGAGGCTTCACCCGCACCGTACTGCGCCTGCACCAGGCTCAAGGTGCGCCGGGCGTAGTCGATGCTCTGCTCGCTCGCGACCACCCTCTGGTTCAGATAGGCCACCTGCCAGTACAGATTGGCCACGGTGGCAGACAGGGACAAGCCTGCAGCCTGGCGATCAAACTCAGTGGCCTGGGCCTCCCAATCGGCTGCATTGCGCAGCGACGCCAGCCGGCCCCACAGGTCAAGCTCCCAGCTCACCCCAGCAGTCACCGTATTGACCTTCGTGGTCCCCCCCCCGTCGAGCGGGCGAGCCCGAGACACCGTGCCTTGCACATTCACCGAGGGCAACTGGTCGCTGGCCGCCTGGCCTGCCACCAACTGAGCCCGCCGCACCTTCAACGCGGCCTGGGCCAGATTGCCGTTACGGGCTCGAGCCTGCTCGATCAATCGATCGAGGACCGGGTCGTTCAACGCCAGCCACCAGGCCGAACGCGCGTTATCCGTCTGCCCCACCGCAAGCCCGCTCTGCCCGGCTTGCTGCCAGTTCGCCGGCGCGGTCAAGTCAGGCGCACGACGCACATCGGAGCTGGCACAGCCCCCCAGTGCCACCAACAGCCCCAGCACCAACGGCTTCCATGCAGGATGCTTCAACACCTGATTCATCACATTCCTCACTGCCTGGACAAGGCATCGACCGGATCGAGTCGAGCCGCATTACGCGCGGGCAGGAACCCAAACACCACACCGATCAGCGACGAAATACCAAACGCCGCCAAGATCGAATTCAACGAATAGACCATGCTGAAGGTGCCGCCACCGAACTGGTCAAACAACACGCCAATGCCCAGGGCCAGGCCAATACCCAGCACCCCACCAATCAGGCAAACCAACACCGCTTCGATCAGGAACTGACGCAGGATGTCGCTCTGACGCGCCCCCACGGCCATGCGCACACCGATTTCCTGGGTGCGCTCGGTGACCGACACGAGCATGATGTTCATGACCCCGATGCCTCCCACAATCAGCGAGATCACGGCAATCGAGGAAATCAGCAAGGTCATTGTCTGCGTGGTGCTTTCAATCGTCTGCCGAATGCTGTCGCTGTTGCGCACAAAGAAGTCTTGCGTGCCATGGCGCTGGGTCAAGAGCTTGACGATGCCCTGCTCGGCGGCGGCCGAAGGCACATCGTCGCTGATGCGAACGGTCACGTTGCGCAGCCAGCGCACACCCAACAGTCGGCGCATGGCTGTGGTGTAAGGCACCCACACATTGAGGTTGTCCGACATCATGAAGCCGCTTTCCTGCGGCGAGGTCACCCCGACGATGCGTACCGGCACCGACCCCAGGAAGATCACCTGCCCCACCGGATCTTCGCCATTGGGGAACAGCGCCTTTTGGGTGGCCGGGTCAATCACGGCCTCCTGGGTTTGCCGGCGAACGCTGTCGGCATCGAACGCCATGCCGCGGGCCATGGTGTAGCCCTTGACCCGAAAAAACGATTCCCCCACCCCATTGATGTTGGCTGTGGACTCGATGTTGCCTCGGCGCAGGGTCACGCTCGTACTGACCGAGGGGGACACGCTGTCCACATAACTCAACTGAGCCAATGCATCGGCGTCGGCAGGCACCAAGGTGCGAATCCGCGTGGCCTGTCGGTCACCGAAATTCTTGCCAGGGAAGACATCGATGGTGTTGGTGCCCATGGCCGAAATGTCCTTGAGCACCCGCTGGCGCGACCCTTCACCCAAGGCCACCATCGACACCACTGACGCAATGCCGATGATGATGCCCAGCATGGTCAGCAAGGTGCGCAAGCGATGGCCAGCCATGGCGCGCAAGGCCATGGTGAAGGCCTCCGTGAAGCGGTCCCAGTTGGCTCGCCACGGATGCGGCGGCGGTGTGCCCTCTTCTCTCTTGGCCGTGCGCGCCGGACGATCACCTTCTTGCTGACGATCCGAGACGATCACCCCATCGGCCACTTCGATGATGCGCTGCGCGTGCTGCGCCACCTTGGGGTCATGGGTGACGATGATGACAGTGTGCCCATCGGCATGAAGCTCCTGCAGGATGCGCATCACCTCTTCGCCACTGACGCTGTCCAAGGCCCCTGTGGGTTCATCGGCCAGGATGACGTCACCGCCATTCATCAAGGCGCGTGCAATGCTGACCCGCTGCTGTTGCCCGCCAGACAGCTGACCTGGCCGGTGCAACACGCGTTCACCCAGCCCCAGTCGGCCCAGCAAGGCGGCCGCCCGAGCTCGGCGCTCTTCCTTGCCATGACCCGCATATATGGCCGGAATCTCGACATTGCCGCTGGCGGTCAGGTCGCCCAGCAAGTGATAGCGCTGAAAGATGAAGCCAAAGTGCTCGCGACGCAGTCGTGCCAGCTCATCGGCATCCAGCGTGGCGGTGGCCTGGCCGGCCACCTTGTACACCCCTCGGGTCGGACGATCCAGGCACCCCAGGATGTTCATCAGGGTGGACTTACCCGACCCCGACGCACCGATGATGGCAACCATCTCACCCGCGCGAATGCTCAGGCTGATGCCCTTGAGCACCGCCACCGACTCATCGCCCGACGGGTATTCCCGCCAGAGGTCCTTCACCTCCAGCAGGGCTGGCGCTTGATGTGAGGCCTTGTCCATGGCTGTTTGCAAACCCATGGCCTTAGAACATGCCCGGTGGACGACGCGAGCCACCACCGGAACCTGACGCCGTGGCATCGCCCACCACCACCAGATCACCTTCCTTCAAACCTTCCAGCACTTGTGCCTGCACACGGTTGTTCAAGCCAATGCGCACGCGGCGCTGCACCACCTTCTGGGCCCCTGCCGGGCCTTCCAGCACGCTGACGGTGTAATCATGGGTTTTGGGGTCTCGCTTGCCCAAAGCCGAAGCCGGGATGACCAGGGCATGGGGCACCTTGTCGAGCACGATGAAGACCTGGGCCGTCATGAGTACGCGCAGCTTGCCATCGGGGTTCGGCACATCAAACAAGCCGTTGTAGTAAATGGCGGTGGTGGTTGAGGTAGAGGCGGTGACCTTCGCATCGGTCTGACTGACTTCGGGCACGGGCTCCACGGCGCGCAGCGTGGCCTGGAAACGGCGTGTGGGCTCGCCCAGAATCGTGAAATAGGCCGGCATGCCGGGCTTGACCCGCACCACATCGGCCTCGGAAATCTGCGCCTTGATCTGAACCTGATCCAGCTTGGCCAGCTTGATGATCGACGGCGCCGATTGAATGGCATTGACCGTACGGCCCTCTTCCGCGATCACGCCGATGACGACACCATCAATGGGCGCCAGGATGCGTGTGTAGCCCAGGTTCACTGTAGCCGTGTCCACTGCGATGCGCGCCTGCTTCAACTGCGCGTCCAGCACACCAATGTCGGCCCGGGTGGTGGCCAGGGTGGCCTCGGCCGCTTCCAACTCGGCTTTGGAGGCTGCGTCCAGCTTCGAGAGATCTTGCTTGCGCTTGTAGGTCAGCTCGGCCTGGGTGAGCAAGGCCACCTTGGCGGCACGCTGCGCGGTCAACAAGGCGACCTGTGCCTCGGCATTGCGCAGGTTGTTCGTTTGCGTGGTCGAGTCGATTTCGGCGACCAACTGCCCCTTGGTAACTCGGTCACCCAGGTCGACATACAAGCGCTTGATCTGTCCGGAAACCTGAGCGCCGACACTGACCTCTTTTCTGGCCTGAATGGTGCCGCTGGCCAGCACAGTGTCTTCCAGATCATCGACCACGACCTTGGCCGTGATGACCTGCGGCGCCGGAGGCTTGGCAAAGTACCGCGCGTGGATTCCCCATGCTGCGCCAGCCACAACGGCTGCTACCAGAAACCAGCGCCCACGCCGGAGCCAAGTCGATGCATTGTTCTTGTTCATACTGACACTGTCGCCGCCCCATGTAGCGCCACGATGCGCGATGGGTAAAGGGAATGTAAAGTTGTCACATGCTACCTTCAACCTTGATCACCGGAGCCAGTCGGGGCATCGGTGCAGCCACCGCGCGACTGCTTTCTGCGCAAGGTCATCATGTGCTTATTCACTACGCGCATGACGAGGCTGCAGCCAACACCGTGGCCCACGAATGCCTGGCCCTGGGCGCCCCCTCGGCCCGAACTTTCCGGGCGGACCTGGCCCACGAGGCCGACGTGCTCCAGCTCTTCGCCTTTGTCGATGCCCATCTGCCGCCCCTGACCGGCCTGGTCAACAACGCCGGCATCGTCGACATGACCGCGCGCCTGGACCAGATGTCAGCCGAACGCCTCCAGCGCATGCTGGCCGTGAACGTGCTGGGGCCCATGCTGTGCGCCCGCGAGGCGGTCAAGCGCATGTCGACCCGGCACGGTGGGCATGGTGGTGTGATTGTGAATGTGTCCAGCAGCGCAGTGCGCCAAGGATCGCCAGCCATGTACGTGGACTATGCCGCCAGCAAAGGGGCCATTGATGTGTTCACGGCGGGCCTGTCCAAGGAAGTCGCCGCTGAAGGCGTGCGGGTCTGTGCCGTGCGCCCCGGCATCACCGACACCGGCATCCATGCCACCGGAGGAGAGCCCGACCGGGCTGCGCGCCTGGGCCCCACATTGCCCATGGGGCGAGCCGCCCACCCCGATGAGGTGGCGCAAGCCATCGTCTGGTTGCTGTCGAGTGCAGCCAGCTACACGGCCGGCGCCATTCTGGATGTGACCGGCGGGCGCTGACCTGCACGCAGGCCCTTCACCCAGGCCTCAGTAGTTCAACTGACCGGACAGGTACCAGCCGTTTTGCGACGGCTTGGTCACCACATTGCCCATGCTGACCCACGCTGCGGTGATGCTGCCGCCTCGGCATGGGAACCAGGCCAGGTACACGTCTTTGGCCGTGTCTTCGCGCAGCGCCTGGTTGGCACCATCGTCGGTCACGAGGTTATTGGGCTTGTGGCGGAACTCGGCACCCAGCACCAGATCGTCTCGCAACATCACCCCGACACTGCCCTCCAGTTTGAGCAGGTGGGTATCCCGTGCAGGCCCGCCAAACCCCACCAGGCCGAACTGGTTTGCATTGGTCAGCCGCGAAGTGAAGGTGCCGATCACATTGCGTCCGGCCAAGCCACCCAGCCACACCTTGGTGGCCGTGGCATACAGGTCCAGCCCGCGGTTGGACTTCGCCCCGAGGGACTTCACCAGCCCCTCGTCGTCGTTGATCTTGTATTGCGCGCCCACGCTGATCTGCGGCATCCAGCGGTCCTGGTCATACACCGCATCGCCCGCCACCTTGAGCTTGGCGCCAAATACTTTCATCTCGATCGATTTGCCTGGCACCGTGTCAGCCAGGCCAAAGGTCCAACGCGCGGCGCTGAGCTCAACCCGGTCATACAGCCCCACGGCCGCGCCCGCCACATCCAGTCGGTACTGGCTGGGCAATTGCACCCGAGTGGCAAAAGCCACCCCGCCAATCTGGTTGGCACTGCCGTTACCGGTGATGGTGGCCCAAGGCACCAGACCGCTGCCACCTGCGCCTTCAATGGTCGTCACCCCGCCGGTGGCCAGCAGACGATCACCGGCATAAGCTGTTGCGCAGCAGGCGCCGATCAGCGCCACCAACCAGATCTTGCAAGCTTTCATCGACAAGTCTCCATCAAGAACGAAACGGCAGGGGAACGCCTGGGGAACGTGAGGGAAACGGCTCAATTGAACCGCTTTTCAGCCAGCAGTCTGACCGAGTTGAAGGCACCATGAAGCGTTGAATAACGGCAATCCAACCCGAGGTTTCGGCTCATGAACAGACTGCAGCTCTCCTGGTCCCCCGAGCGCACCCAGCACCTGAAATGGGCGCTCATCGGCATCACCCTCAGCTGGACACTGGCCGCGTTGATGGCCTGCACCACCCCACCCGCCGGAGGTCACAGCCTTTACCAGCAACTGGGCGGACAAAGCGGGATCGAGCTGGTGGTTGGCCGCACGCTGGATCGCGTGGCAAGCGACCCGCGCAGCAAGCGCTCGTTCCAAGGCGTGAAGATGCCCTATCTGAAAAAGAGCGTGGCCGCGTATGTTTGCAAGGTCGCCAACGGCCCTTGCGAATATGAAGGCGAAACCATGGCCAACTCGCACGCCAAATCGGCCATCACGTCTTCCGAATTTGATCTGATGGTGACCGTGTTGCGTGAAGAGCTGGATCGCGCTGGGGCCTCAGAAGCCGCCAAGAACGAGCTGCTGCGCCGATTGGCCCCCACACGGCGTGACATCGTCACAGCCCATTGAAAAGCCCCCGACAACGCCCCCTAGAAGGCCTCCTGAGATGCCTCATCAGGCCCCTGATTTGCGGAGTTCGCTCATGACCCTTCTCTCGCTGCGCCGCAACAGGCTCCGCCCCGCCCCGCCAACCGCCATGGTGCTGTCGACATGCCTGGTGCTTTCCGCCCACGCGGCACCGGTTCCCGTCACCGTGCTGGACAGTGCCGGCAAGCCCCTCGTCGGCGCAGCCGTCGCTGTGTTCGTCAAAGGCACCCCGGCCGCCACCACGGGCATCACCGTGGACATGGCCCAGCGCGACAAACAGTTCGTGCCCAGTCTGGTGGTCATTCAGACCGGCTCGGCCGTGCAGTTCCCAAACTTCGACACCATCCGACACCACGTCTACTCGTTTTCGGCCATCAAGCCCTTTGAAATCAAGCTCTACAGCGGGCGCCCCTCCACCCCTGTGGTGTTCGACCGTCCAGGCACAGCCACACTGGGTTGCAACATCCACGATGGCATGGTCGGCTACATCCACGTCGTGGATACGCCCTACTTTGGCGTGACAAACGCCCAAGGCAAAGTGGAATTGGAGCTGCCCTCGGGTGACCACCGCGTCCGAGTCTGGCACCCGCAAATGGGCGAAGCACAGCCAGGCCAGGAGTTCCGCCAGATCATGGGCTCCACGCCAGTGACCTTGCGCCTGCATCCTTGACGTTTTTTCCTGGTGTCACACGGCTTTCACACACCGCTGGCAAAGTTCGCATCAGCCCGAGAGCAGCGCAAGCTGACAAACTCAGGGAGGCAAGCAGGTCAAACCTGATGCGAGCTGGTCACCACCGACTGAGTCCATACCCGCCTAGCCTTCAGATTCATTCAATCGGGCACCTAATGCATGCAGCACCAGCGCCAGGCGCGCCTGGGCTGCCGTCAAACCCTCCACCGCAGTGAACTCGTCCCCATCACGGGGCACGACGCCACCACGCGCCACGCGCGAACTGCGCCAGACCATCACCCCACCTTGCTGTAAGCCGCGCAAAGCCTCCAACAAGGGTTTGTTGATGGTGCCGTGGCCGGTTGCCGCCACCACCACGCCCTTGAGATCAGGCGCAGCAGCCCACAGGGCACGCACCATCACCCCATCTGCGTCCGCGTGGCTGGTTACGACTTCCACACGCGGCGGCACCGGAGTGTCGAGCCGTGACCAACCGGCGCCTCCTGACCGAGGCCAGGCATCGACCAGCGCCAGTAGTTCCCCATTCGGCAACACCGTTGCCAAGGCGCTGGCGCCACCGCCGTCAAAAGCATCCACCGCATGAGTGTGGGCCTTGCGCACATGCAGGCCAGACCAGACCTGTCCGGCCATGACCACCGCCACCCCACCATGCCCTTGGGCTTCGGCCCAGCGAAGGGCCCGAACCGCATCAAGCAAATTGCGAGGGCCATCCGCATCAGGTGCTGTCGCCGGTCGCATGGCCGCAGTCAAGACCACCGGCTTGCTCCCGTCATGCAGACGGTGCAACAGATACGCGGTTTCCTCCAGCGTGTCCGTGCCGTGTGTGATCACCACCCCAGCCACGTCATCACGCCTCAACTCGTCGGCCAGCGCGAGCGCCAAAGCCTGCCAGATCGACCAATTCATGTCCTTGCTGTCGACCTGAGCCACCTGACGACACCGCAATGGCACCCCGGCCAAATCAGGAACCGCTGCCACCAACTGATCCACGCTGAGTTGCGCCGCATCGTAGTGCCACGCACGGGACGAATCATGACCGGTGCCCGCGATGGTGCCCCCGGTGCCGAGAATCACAATGTGACGTTCCAATTTCTCTCCCGTGTCTTGCCTCGTGCCAAGCCGTTGCAAAAAGTACTGGACAAACAAACAGCCCTGTATAGAATGACAGTCATTGTCGATCCACGACTGCGCCTTTGCGATGACGAACGATAAACCCAAACTCACGCCGCGCCAGCAGCAAATCTTCGAGCTGATTCAGCGTGCCATTGCGCGCACCGGTGCGCCGCCCACTCGGGCCGAAATCGCCACCGAACTCGGCTTCAAGTCTGCCAATGCTGCCGAAGAACACCTGCAGGCCCTGGCCCGCAAAGGTGTCATCGAATTGGTGGGGGGCACTTCGCGCGGCATCCGTCTGAAAGCCGGCACCTTGCGCACCGTCAATGAAAGCCGCAAGAAAACCGAGCCGAGCAAAGCCGCTGGCTTGCTGCCCGCACTGAATCGCACCCTGCCGGGCCTGGAACAACTCATGCTGCCACTGGTGGGGCGTGTGGCAGCAGGTGCGCCCATCCTGGCGCAAGAGCACATCGAACAAACCTACGGCGTCGAACCCAGCCTGTTTGCCAAACAGCCCGATTTCCTGCTGCGCGTCAAAGGCATGAGCATGAAAGACATCGGCATCCTCGATGGCGACTTGCTGGCCGTAGCCAAGGCACGCGAAGCGCGCAATGGCCAGATCGTCGTCGCCCGCATTGGCGACGAAGTCACCGTCAAGCGTTTTCAGAAAACCAAAGATCGCATTGAACTGCTGCCTGAAAACGCTGATTTCAAACCCATCGTCGTCACCCCTGACGACGACTTCGAGCTCGAAGGCCTGGCGGTCGGACTCATCCGCAACCAGCCTCTGAACTGATTCCCTACTGCCGCGCGGGTGGCGGGCATTTGCTGCAAGCAGGTTCAGCCTGTCTTGTTGCGATCCCGCGCGTCAGTCCCTTCCACGAATCCTGCCGAATTCCTTTTCAGTAACCGGAGTTCACCATGATTCACCAATTCGCACGCGCTTTCTTCTTTCGCTCGCAACCCACCCAGGCCACAGCTCCGCGCATGGCCAGCCCAGCCAGTGTGGGTCTGAGCGCCTCGGGCGTCGTCAACGCACGATCCATCGTCCGTCCAGCCGCGTCCCGCACAGTCAATCGCATGCCCATGCACCACCTGCGCATCTGCAGCGACCCCAGCGATGCACGCCGCACCGTCATCGCCGGTCGTTTTGCAGAAGTCTGCGCGGCGCTGGATCAAATGGTGCGAGAACAAGAAGCCGCAGCCTGAACGTCCCCATCAACTTGGCGTGATTTTGTTCATGCAAGCGGTCTGATCGCGGTCAGCCGGCCCACGCAGCGCGCATTGAGGGTGCTTAAATGAAGGCTCACCAACACCCTTGATGCGGAGCTTGTGATGGCAAAAGTGATCCCTCTCTTTTCTTCCAACGACATCATGACTTTCGAGCTGGACGCTTGGGACAGCGAGTGGAACCAGGTTCTCGACCAACTCGACGAAGGCAACCTGATTCCGTTCTGATCAGACCAACCCATACCGAATTGCACGGGTCGACTCAGCATCAACCGCTGCTCGCCCTTGCCTCGCTGCACCATCCAAACTGAGACCGGCCCCCAAACCGGTTACTCAGTTTGAAGACGAGTGATTCGACGCGTACTCAATCACCTGCCCGACTGAATGCGCTCCGGGAGCGTAGATCTCCATCGCGCCTCCCACCGCCATCAAGAAGAAGGCAGTGATCGCAAAGGGAAGCCAGGTGCGGCGAAAGGCGCTCGATAGCCAGTGCGGGGAGTTTTCTCGGCGCAAGTGGCGAAACAGGGCATACGACAGCACCCCATCAACCAGCACCTCGGCGAACAGCACTGGCGCGATGTAAACCACATAGAGCGATGCCAGCGCCAACCCCAGGGCCAGCGCGATCACGATGAGCGGTATGGCCAGCTCATCTGACTCGGCGACCGATGCCACAGAATCCCCGACCGACTTCAATGGTGACGCGACCGTATCGTCCATGACGCTTCCGGACGCATCGTAAGTTCCGGACGCTCCCCCGCCCCCGAAATCACCCCCTCCGCCGCTCTCGAGCGGTGCCTGGCACATGCCACCGCCGTCTCCGCCAGATATGCAGGACAGATCAGGCACATCGGCGTAGTCCGAAGCGTTCTGACGCAACCAGAACCAGATGAGCAAGAGGAAGAAGCCGTAAGCACACAGCAGTGCCAAGGGATAGCGTATCGCCATGGCATCCAACCCGAGGTGCAACAACGAGAAAGACGCCAACAAGCCAAACCCACCCGTGAGCGCGACGATCAACCCCATCTGAACGCGAGGAAACGACCGGGCCGCAAGTCGCTCCTTCAAACGCTGGATGGCATAGGCCCTTCGGATCATGGCGGGGGTGTTGTGCATGAGGTCATTGTGTACCCATGCCACATCGGCAACGCCAAGAAAAAAGCCCGCACAAAGCGGGCCTTTCATGCGGGTCACCAGGTGGTGACTCGCGCGATCAACGCTGAATCTGACTCAGATCACGCACCGCGCCGGTGTCGGCCGAGGTGGTCAACAAAGCATAGGCCTGCAGGGCGGCCGAGACCACTCGTTCACGGTTTGCGGGCTTCCAGGCCTGCGCACCCTTGGCTTCCATCGCCGCGCGGCGAGCGGCCATTTGCTCGTCGCTGATGGCCAGGTGAATGCGACGGTTGGGAATGTCGATCTCGATGGTGTCACCATCTTCCACCAACGCGATGGCGCCGCCACACGCAGCTTCAGGCGAGGCATGACCAATCGACAAACCCGAAGTACCCCCCGAGAAGCGACCGTCGGTCAACAGCGCACAAGCCTTACCCAACCCGCGGCTCTTCAGATAGGAGGTGGGGTACAACATTTCCTGCATACCAGGACCGCCCTTGGGGCCTTCGTAGCGAATGATGACCACATCGCCAGCCTGAACCACTTCGCCCAGGATGCCTTCCACCGCATCGTCCTGGCTTTCGAACACGCGAGCCTTGCCGGTGAACTTCCAGATCGACTCGTCCACACCCGCAGTCTTGACGATGCAACCCTTCTCGGCAATGTTGCCGTACAGAACAGCCAAACCGCCATCCGCCGTGAAAGCGTGTTCCTTGCTGCGAATCACACCGTGCTCGCGGTCCAGGTCCAGCGCCTTCCAGCGACTGTCTTGGGAAAACGCCACCTGAGTGGGGATGCCGCCGGGGGCAGCCTTGTAGAAAGTGTGAACAGCTTCGTCTTGCGTGACGGCGATGTCCCACTTGGCGATGGCTTCGGCCATGGTGGCACTGTGAACCGTGGGGACGTCGGTGTGCAACAACCCACCGCGAGCCAACTCACCCAGAATGGCCATGATGCCGCCAGCACGGTGCACGTCTTCAATGTGAACGTCTGGCACGGCGGGGGCCACCTTGCTCAGGCAAGGCACCTTGCGCGACATGCGATCGATGTCCTTCATGGTGAAGTCGACACCGGCCTCGCGAGCGGCGGCCAACAGGTGCAGAACGGTGTTGGTCGAGCCGCCCATGGCCACGTCCAAAGCCACAGCGTTTTCAAACGCCTTGAAGCTGGCAATGTTGCGAGGCAACACAGAGTAGTCGTCTTGTTCGTAATGACGCTTGGCCAACGCCACGATGCTGCGACCGGCTTGACGGAACAGTTTTTCGCGGTCAGCGTGCGTGGCAACGATGGTGCCATTGCCTGGCAGGGACAAGCCCAGCGCCTCGGTCAGGCAGTTCATCGAGTTGGCCGTGAACATGCCCGAGCAGGAACCACAGGTGGGGCACGCCGAGCGTTCGATGGTGGCCACTTCTTCGTCTGAGCAGCTCTTGTCTGCGGCTTTGACCATGGCGTCAACCAGATCAAGCGCAATGACCTTGCCTTCGATCTTGGCCTTGCCGGCTTCCATGGGGCCACCGGAGACGAAAATCACAGGAATGTTCAGGCGCAAGGCGGCCATCAGCATCCCGGGGGTGATCTTGTCGCAGTTGGAAATGCACACCAGCGCATCGGCCGTGTGGGCATTGACCATGTACTCCACGCTGTCGGCGATCAGGTCGCGCGAGGGCAGCGAATACAGCATGCCGCCGTGACCCATGGCAATGCCGTCGTCCACGGCGATGGTGTTGAATTCCTTGGCGACACCACCAGCGGCCTCGATTTCACGGGCAACCAATTGACCCAGATCCTTCAGGTGCACGTGACCCGGCACGAACTGGGTGAAGCTATTGGCAATGGCGATGATGGGCTTCTCGAAATCGCCGTCCTTCATGCCTGTGGCGCGCCACAACGCGCGGGCACCCGCCATGTTGCGACCGGCGGTGGAAGTACGGGAACGATACTGAGGCATGAAGGAACTCCGGGCTAGATTCGCTTGAGAGGCCCAGATTTTATCCTCAGCCCCACCCCACCCTTCGCACCTGTCGGCTTTTCAGTCAGCCTTGTTTACGGCGCTCGCGTGACTTTGCGTCCAGGCCCAGATCTTCCAGGTGCTTCTGGCGCCGGGCTTTGCGTTTGTCGTCAACTTTCTCCATGGCTTTGCGCTGGGTCCAACCAGTCGAATCCACAAAGGCCCACCAGACGATGGCCGCGCCGAAGGGCGCCAGAAAGGCCCACCAGCGTTCACCCCATGTCCACGCCCCGACAGGCCCCAAACCTGCAAAGTTCATGACCAGCAACAAGACTCCAATCGCTACAAACCACATCTTGATGTCCTTAAATTTCACAGCAACAGAAATCGATGGCTAGAATGAAGAGGTCCTAACTCTAGACCCGCTTGCGGAAGGATCTTTCATGAAATTCTTGCCCTCTCTGTTGGCTGCTACAGCCCTGAGCGCCGCCGCCCTGTCCCCCGCCT
Organism: Aquabacterium sp.; assembly: GCF_036273115.1. Taxonomy (GTDB): domain Bacteria; phylum Pseudomonadota; class Gammaproteobacteria; order Burkholderiales; family Burkholderiaceae_C; genus Aquabacterium. The sequence goes on along the minus strand of NZ_DASUIN010000002.1, from coordinate 424,789 downwards.
TTGCCAGCCAGGAACTGGCTCAGAAGAAGGCTTGTATGGGTTGCCATGGCATCGACAACAAGATTGTCGGCCCGGCTTACAAGGATGTGGCCAAGAAATACAAGGGCCAAAAGGGCATTGAAGCCAAATTGGTGGAAAAAGTCCTGAAGGGCGGCAAGGGATCTTGGGGCGAAGTGCCCATGCCTGCCAACAGCCAAGTCAATGAAGCAGAAGCCAAGCAACTGGTTTCCTGGATTCTGTCGCTGAAGTAATTTCCTCAGCCGAAAAATCAAAAGCCCCGCACTGCGGGGCTTTTTTCATGCCCCCACCAGAAGCGGGGGCGTCACACAGATCGATCAGTCGTTTGCGTAGATGTCGATGTCCTTGGTTTCGCGCACGAACAGCAGGCCAATCACGAAGGTCATGAGCGCCACCACAATGGGGTACCACAGACCGTTGTAGATGTTGCCGGTTTGCGCCACGATCGCGAAGGCGGTGGTCGGCAGCAGGCCACCGAACCAGCCGTTACCAATGTGATACGGCAGAGACATTGAGGTGTAGCGGATGCGTGTGGGGAACATCTCCACCAGCATGGCCGCAATCGGACCGTAGACCATGGTCACATAGATGACCAGCAGAGTCAGGATGGCCACCACCATGGGCTTGTTCAGCTTGGCTGGGTCAGCCTTGGCTGGGTAACCCGCTTCCTTGATGGCAGACAGCACTTCCTTCTTGAAAGCCGCATCCTGCTTCTTGGCCTCGTCGGCAGCCAGCCCCTTCGAGCTGTACGACGGGATGACCTTGTCGCCCACCTTGATCTGGGCCACACCCGCACCTGCCACGTTCTCGTAGTTCACCGAGTTGGCAGCCAACACCTGCTTGGCGATATCGCAAGAGCTGGTGAACTTGGCGGTACCGGTCGGGTTGAACTGGAACGAACACTCAGCTGGATCTGCCACCAGAGTCACGGGGGCGGTGGCTTGAGCACGAGCCAGATCGGGGTTAGCGGCCTCGGTCAGTGCCTTGAACAGCGGGAAGTAAGTCAGCGCAGCGATCAGGCAGCCACCCAGGATGATGGGCTTGCGGCCGATCTTGTCAGACAGCGAACCGAACACCACGAAGAAGGGGGTGGCGATCAGCAGCGAGATGGCAACCAGGATGTTGGCAGTAGCGCCGTCAACCTTCAAAGCCTGAGTCAGGAAGAACAGGGCATAGAACTGACCGGTGTACCAGACCACGCCTTGACCCGCGACCAAACCCAGCAGCGCCAGAATCACGATCTTCAGGTTGGACCACTGACCAAACGACTCAGACAGAGGCGCCTTGGAGGTCTTGCCCTCCTCCTTCATCTTCTTGAAGGCGGGCGATTCGTTCATGCTCATGCGGATCCACACGCTGATACCCAGCAGAGCGATCGACACGATAAACGGCACGCGCCAGCCCCAAGCGGCGAAGGCGTCTTCACCCACGAAGGTACGAGTGCCAAGAATCACCAGCAGCGACAGGAACAGGCCCATCGTGGCAGTGGTTTGAATCCAGGCTGTGTAGGCGCCACGACGACCGTGAGGCGCGTGTTCGGCCACATAAGTCGCCGCGCCGCCATACTCACCCCCCAGGGCCAGGCCTTGGAGCAAGCGCAACACAATCAGAATAACCGGGGCGGCAACACCAATATGTTCGTAATTGGGCAAGATACCGACGATAAACGTCGACAAACCCATGATCAAAATGGTGACCAGGAAGGTGTATTTGCGCCCGATCATGTCACCCAGGCGACCGAAGACCAGCGCGCCAAACGGACGAACGATGAAACCTGCGGCAAATGCCAGCAAGGCAAAAATGAACGCAGAAGTGGGGTCTAGGCCCGCGAAGAATTGCTTGGCGATGATGGCCGCCAACGAACCGTAGAGATAAAAGTCGTACCACTCAAAAACCGTTCCCAGACTGGAGGCGAAAATGACTTTTTTCTCCTCAGCCGTCATGGGTGCATTCGTCATGCTGCTACTCGCCATGGTGTGCTCCTCGTGATGACAGATTCAACCGGGCTTGTGACCCTCCCCCCCAATTTAAGGGGGATCTGTTCCTTTTGTAATAAGGGTGAATGCTGAGTCACGTGGACAAAGTGCACAAAATGAAACTAATTTGAAATTAGCCATGAAAAAAGGAGCCCGACCTTTTCAGGTCGAGCCCCTTATGAATTGTGGCTGGATTGTTAAATCTCAGTTGCTCTGCGCCAATTGCTCGAGAATGGCCGGGTTTTCCAGAGTACTGGTATCCTGGGTCACATCTTCCCCCTTGGCAATCACACGCAGCAAGCGACGCATGATTTTCCCGGAGCGGGTTTTAGGCAAATTATCTCCAAATCGAATATCTTTGGGTTTCGCAATCGGGCCAATTTCCTGTGCCACGTGGTTGCGCAATTCATTGGCCAATTGCCGAGCCTCATCGCCTGTGGGACGTGGCCGCTTCAGGACCACGAAGGCGCAAATGGCTTCCCCTGTCAGATCATCCGGGCGACCGACCACGGCGGCCTCGGCCACCAGGGGGTGCGACACCAACGCTGACTCGATTTCCATCGTGCCCATGCGGTGACCCGACACGTTGAGCACGTCGTCGATGCGACCGGTGATGGTGAAGTAGCCATTTTCAGCATCGCGAATGGCGCCGTCGCCTGCCAGGTAGTACTGACCACCAAAGTCGGCTGGGTAGTAACTCTTCTTGAAACGCTCGGGGTCGCCCCAGATGGTGCGAATCATGGAAGGCCACGGCTTGCGTACCACCAGCACCCCCCCCTGCCCCCATGGCACTTCCTTGCCGGTTTCGTCAACCACGGCGGCATCAATGCCAGGGAATGGCAGCGAGCACGAACCGGGCTTGAGGGCATGCGCGCCAGGCAATGGCGTGATCATGTGACCACCGGTTTCGGTCTGCCAGAAGGTGTCGACAATGGGGCAGCGGCCGCCACCGATCTCGCGGTGATACCACTCCCAGGCGGCGGGGTTGATCGGCTCGCCGACCGTGCCCAGCAGACGCAGGCTGCTGAGGTTGAACTTGCGCGGATGCACCGCTTCGTTGGTCTCGGCCGCTTTGATGAGGGCGCGAATGGCCGTGGGCGCGGTGTAGAAAATGGTGACCTTGTGCGCTTCGATCATGCGCCAGAAGCGCGAGGCGTCCGGGTAGGTCGGCACGCCTTCAAAGATGACCTGGGTGCCGCCCAGTGCCAACGGCCCGTAAGCCACATAGGTATGCCCCGTGACCCAGCCGATGTCGGCGGTGCACCAGAACACATCATCGTCTTTCAGGTCGAAAGTCCATTTGGTCGTCAGCGCGGCATGCAGCAGGTACCCGCCCGTGCTGTGCTGAACGCCCTTGGGCTTACCGGTTGACCCCGATGTATACAGCAGGAACAACGGGTGTTCGGCGCTCACCCACTCGGGCGCGCACTCGGCCGGCTGCGCAGCCAGCACGTCGTGCAACCAGGCGTCACGCCCGGCTTGCATTTGAATGTTGCCGCCGGTGCGCTGGAACACGATGACCTGACGCACCGAATCGCAGCCGCCCATGCCCAAGGCTTCGTCAACGATGGCCTTCAGAGGCAAGGCTTTGCCGCCCCGCAACTGCTCGTCGGCCGTGATGACCAGGACGGCGCCAGCGTCTTCAATGCGATCACGCAGACTTTGAGCGGAGAAACCACCAAACACCACCGAGTGCGTGGCGCCGATGCGGGCGCAGGCCTGCATGGCCACGACCCCTTCAACCGACATGGGCAGGTACAGCACCACACGGTCACCCTTCTTGACCCCTTGCGCTTTCAGCGCATTGGCCAGCTTCGACACCCGCTGCAGCAAGTCGCTGTAGGTGATGCGGCTGACCTGACCATCGTCCGATTCGAAGACGATCGCAACCCGATCACCACGCCCGGCCTCGACGTGACGATCCAGGCAGTTGTACGAGGCATTGATCTGGCCATCGTCGAACCACTTGAAAAACGGCGCATTGCTGGAGTCGAGGACCTTGGTAAAGGGCTGCTTCCAGGAAAGAAACTCGCGGGCTAGGCGTGCCCAGTAGCTTTCGTGATCTTTCTGAGCTTCAGCGCAGAGTTGATCGTAGGCTTGACGACTACCAATGTGTGCTTTGGCAGCAAACGCCTCGGGAACGGGGTAAAGAGAAGGGGTTGTGTTGACATTCTGGCCAGACATGGCGTGGACTCCTGATACCGGTGCTTTTGGCACCCGCTGTTGGACTGGTGACGCAGACGTAAAAAGCGCACCAAGACAGGACATTGCGCCAGTCTCTAGAATTTGTTACCTCGGACATTCCCCAAGCACACCCATGAATAAATCAGACAAGCCGGTCAAACTTGGCACCATTCCCAGCCTGATCTTCGCCAGCCGCTGGCTGCAATTGCCGCTTTACCTCGGACTCATCGTGGCCCAAGGCGTTTACGCCTTCCATTTCTGGGTAGAGCTGGTCCACCTGGTCGAGGCCGCCTTTGGCAACCAGGAAGCGTTGCAAGCCATTTTTGCGGCATCCGGACAACGCTCGGCTGAGGCTCCCACCCACCTGACTGAAACGACCATCATGCTGGTGGTGCTCGGCCTGATCGATGTGGTCATGATCTCGAACCTGCTGATCATGGTCATCGTGGGGGGCTACGAAACCTTTGTGTCGCGCATGCACCTGGAAGGTCACCCAGACCAACCTGAATGGCTGGACCACGTGAACGCGTCAGTGTTGAAGGTGAAGCTGGGCACCGCCATCATTGGCATTTCGTCCATTCACCTGCTGAAAACCTTCATCAACGCCGAAAACTACTCGGAAAAGGCCCTGATCGCCCAGACGGTGATTCACGTGGCCTTCCTGCTGTCAGCCATGGCCATTGCCGCCACCGACCGCATCCTTCACGCCGGACACCAGAATTCCGACAAGCCGCACTGACGCCACGGTGTGCCTTTGGCACAATGTCGGTCTATTCCAATCACCGCCCCACAAAGGCCCAGCCATGACGACCATTCGTTACGACGATCTCGTTGAAAGCGTCGCAGCCGCGCTGCAATACATTTCCTACTACCACCCCGCTGACTACATCGCCCACCTGGCTCGCGCCTACGAGCGCGAAGAAAGCCCCGCTGCCAAGGACGCGATCGCCCAGATCCTGACCAACTCGCGCATGTGTGCTGAAGGCCACCGCCCGATCTGTCAAGACACCGGCATCGTCAACGTGTTCCTCAAGGTGGGCATGAGCGTGAAGTGGGAAGGCTTTGGCGCCCGCAGCATTCAAGAGGCCATCGACGAAGGCGTGCGCCGCGGCTACAACAACCCCGACAACAAGCTGCGCGCGTCGGTGCTGTCTGACCCCATCTTTGAACGCAAGAACACCAAGGACAACACCCCCGCTGTGGTGTTCATGGAGTTGGTGCCCGGCGACAAGCTGGACGTGACCGTGGCCGCCAAGGGCGGTGGCTCCGAAAACAAGTCCAAGGTCTACATGCTGAACCCATCTGACAACATCGTCGACTGGGTACTGAAGACCGTGCCGACCATGGGTGCTGGCTGGTGCCCACCCGGCATGCTGGGCATTGGCGTGGGTGGTACCGCCGAGAAGGCTGCCTTGCTGGCCAAGGAAGCCCTGATGGACGACATCGACATGTACGAACTGCTGGAGCGCGGCCCCCAGAACAAGCTGGAAGAGCTGCGCATCGAGCTGTACGAGAAGGTCAATGCCCTGGGCATTGGCGCCCAAGGCCTGGGCGGCCTGACCACCGTGCTGGACGTCAAGATCAAGACCTACCCCACGCACGCTGCGTCGAAGCCCATCGCCATGATCCCGAACTGCGCGGCCACCCGCCACGCCCACTTCGTGATGGATGGTTCCGGCCCCGTCTATCTGGATCCCCCCAGCCTGGACCTGTGGCCCAACGTGCACTGGGCACCTGACTACAACAAGTCCAAGCGCGTGGACCTGAACACCTTGACCAAGGAAGAAGTCGCCAGCTGGAAGCCCGGCCAGACCCTGCTGCTCAACGGCAAGATGCTGACCGGCCGCGATGCCGCCCACAAGCGCATTCAAGACATGCTGGCCAAGGGCGAGAAGCTGCCCGTGGACTTCACCAACCGCGTCATCTACTACGTGGGTCCGGTTGATCCGGTGCGTGACGAAGTGGTGGGCCCAGCTGGCCCCACCACCGCCACCCGCATGGACAAGTTCACCCGCATGATGCTGGAGAAGACTGGCCTGATCGCCATGGTGGGCAAGGCTGAACGCGGCCCCGAAGCCATCGCCGCCATCAAGGACGCCAAGAGCGCCTACCTGATGGCCGTGGGCGGCTCGGCTTACCTCGTGTCCAAAGCCATCAAGGCTGCCAAGGTGGTGGGCTTTGAAGACCTGGGCATGGAAGCCATCTACGAGTTCGATGTGGTCGACATGCCCGTGACCGTGGCAGTTGACGCAGGGGGCACCAGCGCCCACATCGAAGGGCCCAAGACCTGGCAAGCCAAGATCGGCAAGATCCCCGTAACGGTGGCGTGATCCTTCGGGTTCTCGCCCATCCAAAAAGCCCCGGCTGCTCGCACCGGGGCTTTTTTGTTTCTGTCCTCGGTGTTGCGCACCCATGCCCCAACTCCCTACAACTAGGGGCAGCACACCGCCGCTGATCGCGCTACTGTCCTCGTATCAGCCACTCTTCGCCCTACATCATGTCTACCACCAACGTCAGTCGCGAAGACTTTCTTGCCTGTACGCGCGCCTACCAAGGGCAGTTGAAAGCACTGAAAGCCAAACAGTACAGTGATGTGATCGACAGCCAAGGCCAGCAGTACATCGATCTGGTCCTAGAAGGCGGCGGCACTTTGGGCATTGCCCTGCTCGGCTACATCCACGTACTGGAAGAGGCTGGCCTGCGCTTCATCGGCATCGGAGGCACCTCGGCTGGCGCCGTGTCAGCCGTGGCGCTGGCAGCGGCAGCCAAGCCATCCGAATCGCGCATGCAGCCGCTGATGGAGATTCTGGCCAACATGCCAATGAGCAGCTTTGTGGATGGCAAGGAACCGGGTGACACCGATGCCATCGAGGCACTGAACGCCTGGATGAAAGGCCGCAACCTGCTCGTAAAAACATGGAAAACCGCGCAAGTTCTGGACAACCTGCACGAAATCCATGCACTGAACCGCGGCCAGACCTTCTTTGACTGGATGTCGGCGCTGATGCGAGGCTTCAATGGTGGCAAAACCATGACCACAGCAGCTCTGCGCGAACGCATGCATGACCTGCCTCCTCTATGGGTGTGCGACAGCGCCCTCGACAGCGACTATGACGGTTTGCCTGTCAAGCCCTACACGGTGCAGGCCGACGGGCGGCGTGTACTCACCCGCAACCCCAACACCGACTACCTGTGCGTGATCGCGGCCGACATTTCGACTGAAAGCAAAGTGGAATTTCCCAAGCACGCGCCGCTGTACTGGCAGGAACCGGAACAGGTCGATGTGGCGAATTTCGCCCGCGCCTCCATGTCGATTCCAGGCTTCTTTGAAACCTACCAGATCGATTCCCTGCCCCTGGAGCACGCCCGGCCCCTATGGAGGGAGGCTCACCCCTACCGGCCCGCTCGCGCATTCGAAGGTGAATTCCTGCCCAAGCGGCACCATTTTGTCGACGGTGGGGTGCTGTCGAATTTCCCGATCAACGCCTTCCACAACCCCAGCCGCGTGCCTTTGCGGCCCACCTTCGGGGTCAAGCTGCAATGGGACGAATACCGTCACGACATCAAAACCCTCATTGACGTGGTCACTCAGTCGTTCAACTCGGCACGCCATGCGCTCGACAGCGACTTCATTCACCGCAACCCCGACTTCAGCAAACTGGTGGCCTTCATCGACACCCAGGATGTGAACTGGCTCGACTTCGACATGCCCAGAGAAACCAAGCTCCGGCTGTTCGAGATGGGGGTGCAGTCGGCCATCAACTTCCTGGAAGGCTTCGATTGGCCTCGCTACAAGGAAATTCGCCGGCTGATGCTGAAGGCCAGTCTGATTCAAGCCTGAAGGGTTTGTACAGTAGCGGCATGAAAAACCGCTACTACAACCCAGCCAAGCCGCACCACCGGCCTGACGGTTTCCAGAACAACTACCAGTCGTTTCGCGGCAAGCGCTGGCACGAAATTCTGCGCTGGCGCTGGAATGCGTGGCGTGCAGGGCATCCACGCCCCTTGACCGAGCCCATCCCGGTCATGTCGCCTGACCTGGACTTCATTCACGCGAATGCCCAGGCTGGATTGAACATGCAGCCGGCGGTGACCTGGATCGGGCACATCACCGTGCTGGCCCAGATGGGCGGACTGAACATTCTGACGGACCCGGTTTTTTCAGAGCGCTGCTTTCCGGTGCAATGGGCGGGCCCCAAACGCGCCACCCCACCCGGATTGAGTCTGGCTCAGTTGCCGCGCATTGACGTTGTCCTGCTGTCGCACAACCACTATGACCACATGGACGAGGCCTCGCTGTTGGCTCTGGCGCAGCAGCCAGGAGGCCCTCCTCTGTTCATCACCCCACTGGGTCACCAAGCATGGTTTGCCCGGCGAGGCATTCGCCATGTGGTCGAACTGGACTGGTGGGATACGCACGTGTTGCCAGCAAGCGACCGCTCGGCCCGCATGCCCATCACGTTGACACCCGCTCAGCATTGGTCAGCGCGCACCGCCAACGATGCCCTGCGCAGCCTTTGGGGTGGTTTTGCCGTGCTGGCACCCGACTGCCATTTGTTCTTTGCGGGCGACACCGCCTACTCGAAAGACTTTGCCGACATCCGTCAGCACTTCGCTCAAGCGCAGAAACCCGATTCAGGAGGAGGATTCGACATCGCCCTGCTCCCCATCGGGGCCTACGAGCCACGTTGGTTCATGAAAGACCAGCACGTGAATCCGCAGGAATCGGTTCAGATCTTTCACGACCTGGGCTGTAAAAAAGCCATCGCGGTGCATTGGGGCACCTTCCAGCTGACCGACGAAGCCTTGGACGAGCCGCCACGAGAACTGGCCCGCTGCCTGCATCAGGCCGGGCTGAGTTCAGATCAATTCATGACACTGGCCATCGGAGCCACACTCAAGGTGCCGCCCCGCCAAAGATCATGACGCCTTGACGCGGCGCTTTCGCTGCATGAAGCCACCCACACCAAGCCCGGCGACGAGCAACCACAGTGTGGCTGGCTCATCGACCGCCGGGGCAGGCCCTGGCACGAAGCCGAATGGGTCGCCGTCGTGCACGGCCCAGGCACCGCCTTTGGCCACTTTGGGCACGTAGGCTTGTGAGCCTGAGAAAGGGAAACTGGTCCACAGCGCCCACGCCGTCATCACATTGCCTTGGTAGGTGTCTTTCGTCCAGAACAGGTCGGCTGAAAAATTCCGGATCGCACCGTCGCGCAAACCGGGTATCAAGATCGACCCACGCGCAGGCGACTGGTCTCCCCCCAACTCCAGGTTGGCGTAGTACATATGGCCGAGCTCGCTCGCGCGAGCATCGCTGCCAGCTCCCGGGGTGACGAGATCAATCGATTTGGTACTGATCCGCGATGTCACGGCCGGCAACCGCCACCCGTTCACGCCAAAGAAGTCCAGCCCTTGAACCCAGGAGGCTGCCGACCACCACATCGAGCCGTCTGCAGGCAAGGCCCCCGTCGTTGCGGAGTACCCCGCATCGGCCAACCAGGTGATATCCAGAACGGTGTCGTAATAAGCTTCAAAACCGTTGTCGGGGTTCTTGTCGGCATCTCGACCTTCCAGGGCCGCATGAGCCATGAGCGGTACGCTGGATAAGGCGCAAGCCAGCATGGCCGCCTGAGTAACTGCCCGAACTACACGATTGCTCGAATGCATATGACCCCCGTTTTCCGTTGGACGGATTCCGATTAAACGCCCAATGATTTCGGACATCAATCAACCAGAACCCTGACAAGATGGTGTCAGGGTTCTGGCGGGGTAAACCTTGCATTAGCGACCAAAGCCGCCCATTCATGGCGGCTTATCGGCTCTTGTCAGAAAGCGCCGATTACGCTTTGCGCTGGCGACGCGCCCAGCCTCCCAGGCATGCCACGCCCACCAGAGCGAAAGCGGCAGACGCGGGCTCAGGAACAGGGGCCGTGACGGCGGCCGCGCCCACCCCGCTGACTTTCGTCAGCAAGGTCAGAGTGGCCAACTGTGTGGCATTGCTGGTGTTTTCGAAGACCACCTTGAGTTCGCGGTCACGGGCGTCCTGAGCCGAAGCGCCGCTCACCCAGACCACTTCCATCTGGCCCGTGGCCGCGTTGAGCAGATAGTCGTAGTACCCCCCGGCAGTGGCGGTCGCCGTCAGCGAATCCACAAACGAGTAGTTGATCGCGCCGTTGTCAGTGCCATAGCTGTAGCTCAAACCCAGCGAGGCCAGCGCCTTGGCCCAGTCAGAACCGTTGCCACCGGGATCTGCCGCGGCGGCCAGCACAGACGCCTTGGCCGTGATGGTCAATCGCGAATGAGCCGCCAGACTGACGTTGCCGCCCTGCCCGGTCAAGGCAGAAGCAGCGAAGTTGGAGTTGCCGCCATTGGCCAGGCCTTGCGCGTTCAGGCTCCAGTTGCCGACAGGCAATGAAATCAGTGAGGAGGCCTGAGCATGGTCACTGGCCCCTTGCACGCTGTACTGGAAAAACGACTGGCTCTTCTTTTTCGAGGCGCTGCCGTCACTGGTGTCGTCGAGCGCCGAGGCCGACAGCGCGGTCAAGCCACTGCCGTTGCCCGACAGCCAATTGAAAGAGGCTGCCACCCCGTCGAACTGGTTCAGGTCTTCGAGTTGAAAGTGAAAGTCGCTCAAGCCTGCGGAGGCATTGGAAGCGGCATGGCCCATGGGGGCTACAGCAGCCAGACCCAGGGCCGCCCAGATAGCATGTTGACGCATGGTGTAGTCCTTTTGGTGGGCGCGTCACACTGGGTGAGCACGCTCTGATTCGAGGAGACCACAGCGTGCAAGGGTGTCATGACAGCGTCACGACACCCGGACTACATACCCCCACACCCCGGGGGACACCCGGGATGCGTTCAATGGACCACGCGCTCGAACTGAAATTCGCCGCCGTCGTCGACCTTGACCGGAATCACATCCTTCGGGCCGAACTTGCCTTGCAGGATGAGCTTGGCCACCGGATTCTCGATGCGCTGCTGAATTGCGCGCTTGAGCGGCCGGGCACCAAACACCGGGTCGAAGCCCACCTTGGCCAATTCAGCCAAAGCCTCAGGCGACACGTCGAGCTTCATCTCCATCTGGGCCAGGCGGCCTTCCAGCGCCTTGAGCTGAATCTTCGCAATGGATTCGATGTGAGCCTGATCCAGCGCATGGAACACCACCACCTCGTCGATCCGGTTCAAGAACTCGGGACGGAAGTGCTGCTTCACCTCCACCCACACCGCGTCCTTGATGTCCTCGGCGGGCTGCCCGGCCATCTGCATGATGTGGTGAGAGCCCAGATTCGAGGTCATCACGATCACCGTGTTCTTGAAGTCCACCGTGCGGCCTTGACCATCGGTCAGGCGGCCATCGTCCAGCACCTGCAGCAGCACGTTGAACACGTCAGGGTGGGCCTTCTCGACTTCATCGAGCAACACCACGCTGTAAGGCTTGCGTCGCACGGCCTCGGTCAAAGTACCGCCCTCTTCGTAGCCCACATAGCCGGGAGGCGCCCCGATGAGACGGCTCACCGAGTGCTTCTCCATGAACTCGCTCATGTCGATGCGGATCAGGTGGTCTTCGCTGTCGAACAGGAAGCCTGCCAAAGCCTTGCACAGCTCCGTCTTACCGACCCCCGTGGGGCCCAGGAACAGGAAGGAGCCATAGGGACGGTTCGGGTCAGACAGGCCCGCACGCGAGCGACGGATCGCATCGGACACGGCCACGATGGCCTCCTGCTGACCTACCACTCGCTCGTGCAATTTGTCTTCCATCGACAAGAGCTTGTCGCGCTCGCCCTGCATCAGCTTGGACACGGGAATGCCGGTGGCGCGGGCCACCACTTCGGCGATTTCTTCCGCGCCCACCTGGGTGCGAAGCAAGGTGGGACGATCAGATTGACCGCCCTTCTTGGCGTTTTCCTTGTCCTGCGCGTCCTTCAGACGCTTTTCCAACTCGGGCAGCTTGCCGTATTGCAGTTCAGCCACCTTGTTGAAATCACCCTTGCGCTTGAACTCTTCCATCTGGAAGCGAATCTTGTCGATCTCTTCCTTGATGGTGGCGGAGCCTTGGGCCTGGGCCTTTTCGGCTTTCCAGATGTCTTCCAGGTCGGCGTATTCCTTTTGCAGCTTGTCGATCTCTTCTTCGATCAGGCCCAAGCGCTTGATGGAGGCTTCATCCTTCTCGCGCTTCACGGCTTCGCGCTCGATCTTCAACTGGATCAGACGGCGATCCAGACGGTCCAGGGCTTCGGGCTTGGAATCGATTTCGATCTTGATTTTGGCCGCCGCTTCATCGATCAGGTCAATGGCTTTGTCTGGCAGGAAGCGATCCGTGATGTAACGGTTGGACAGCTCTGCCGCCGCCACGATGGCCGGGTCAGTGATCTCCACACCATGGTGCACTTCGTACTTTTCTTGCAAGCCACGCAAGATGGCAATGGTCGCCTCCACGGTGGGTTCGCCCACCAGGATCTTCTGGAAGCGACGCTCCAGGGCGGCATCCTTTTCGATGTACTTGCGGTACTCATCCAGCGTGGTCGCGCCAATGCAATGCAACTCGCCGCGCGCCAGAGCGGGCTTGAGCATGTTGCCAGCGTCCATCGCGCCATCGGCCTTGCCCGCACCGACCATGGTGTGGATTTCGTCGATGAACATGATGGTCTGGCCTTCGTCCTTGGCCACTTCTTTCAGCACACCCTTGAGGCGCTCTTCGAAGTCACCACGGTACTTGGCACCGGCCAGCAGCAAGGCCATGTCCAGCACCAGCACGCGCTTGTTCTTGAGCGTGTCCGGCACTTCACCAGCCACAATGCGCTGGGCCAAGCCTTCCACAATGGCGGTCTTGCCCACACCAGGCTCACCAATCAGAACGGGGTTGTTCTTCGAGCGGCGTTGCAGCACCTGGATGGCGCGGCGAATTTCTTCGTCACGACCGATGACGGGGTCGAGCTTGCCCTGACGCGCACGCTCGGTCAGGTCCAGGGTGTACTTCTTCAGCGACTCGCGCTGACCTTCGGCTTCGGGGTTGTCCACTTTTTGGTCTCCACGCACGGCTTTCACAGCGGCTTCCAGCGATTTGCGGGACATGCCGTGGTCACGCGCCAACTCGCCGGTTTCACCCTTGTGATCAGCCAGGGCGAGCAGGAACATTTCGCTGGCAATGTAGGGGTCGCCTTGTTTGTGGGCTTCTTTTTCAGCCCCTTGCAGCAAGCTGACCGTATCGCGCCCGGCCTGCACCTGATCGGCGCCCTGCACTTGCGGAAGCTTGTCGATTTGCTTGGTCAAGGCCGCCGCCAATGGGCCGACCTTGACGCCCGCTCGCTCAAGCAAGGCCTTGGGGCCGTCGTCTTGCTGAATCATCGCCAGCAAGATGTGGGCGGGCTCGATGTAGGGGTTGTCGCGGGTGACTGCCAGGCTTTGAGCCTCGGTCAGCGCTTCCTGAAATTTGGTGGTGAGTTTGTCCAGACGCATGAGCACTCCTGTTGCCCCTTGGGTTTGAGACTGCATGGGGGCCGATTGCATTCGGAGATGGGGGAACCCCACCGCATTTCAAGACCCCGGGAAATCTCGGTGCTTGCGTCAGATCAAGAATGCACCACTTCAGAAGCCGGCGGCATGGTGTCCACAGCCTCCTCCGGCAACGAGAAGGCCACCTGGTTGCGCCCCGCCTCTTTGGCTTGCGCCAGGCTGGACTCGGCCATGGCCAAGGCATGTTCAAGCGTCTCGGAGGGGTGGTGATAAGCCACCCCCACACTCAAAGTCAGGCGCACCAGCCCCGCCGTGGTCTGGGCAGGCTTGGCCTCGATGGACGAGCGCAGCCGTTCAGCCACCACTTTGGCCTCATGGGGCTGCCGAATCGGGAGCAAAACGACGAACTCTTCGCCGCTGTAGCGTGCCAGAAGGGCGTCATCACGAAGGCGATCCTGCACCACCTGCACCACATGGCGTAGCACATCGTCCCCCACCAAATGGCCGTAGGTCTCGTTGACACGCTTGAAATGGTCCACATCCAGCATCAGTACCGCCAACTGATCGTAGGGGCGACGGCGCGCCAGAATCATGCGCTCACCCAGCTCACGCAGCCCTCTGCGTGACAAGGCGCCAGTCAGTTCGTCAGACAAGGCACGGGTATGCAACTGCTGCTGCAGGCGCTCATTGAGCATGGCCACCACCACGCCAAACCAGGCCAAAGGCCAGATGGCCACCACCATCGCACTCGGCAAACCCCACCAGTCTGGAATCTGCGTCCAGGGCCCATCGGGCGTGCCCTCTGCGGGCCCCCCCAAGGCTCGCACAAGGTGGATGCCCCAATTCGCGACCAGGCCCGTGAGCATGGCCAGCAAACCCCATTCACTGACGCTGATTCTGGCCCCCCGCACAATGGCCCACGACTGCTCAAGCAACACCGCCAGGCAGATCAGCGAGAGCGTGGCGTACAACACCCGGGCGTAATCGGCCTGCGACAGCCCCCAGGCAGACAGCCACAAGGCCAAGCCGACAAAACTCATCAGCCCCCAGCCCAGCCAAGGCGGAGTCCGACGCCCCTGCAATTGTCGAGAGGCCCAGCCCAACAGGACCAAACCCATGGCTGTACACCCTTGCGCAGCCTGAAAAACCAGATGCACACGGTCAGCCGGCGCGAGCGACGCCAACAAAATCGGCGCAGAAAACAAGAAGCCCCAACGGTAGAGCGTGAGCGCGTAACCCACGCGCGCCTGATCTGCCCGAACGGCAAAACACATGAGCAAGCCGAACAAGGACGCCGCGCCACTGATGGCAAAGCTGGTGAACATGTCGGGTTGAATCATTCGGGCTGGCACCTGATGGAGCACTGAGGAAACCACAGCATGCCACCGAGTGCTCCCGAGCGGAAGCCGGAAAAATCGGGAAAATTTGGCGTTTGACTGCGTTCAGCCCTGGCGCCAGCGGTCCATGGCCTGGTCGTCAGACGCGCGGGCATCCACCCACTGCCCCTGCCCGTTGACCACTTCCTTCTTCCAGAAAGGGGCGTCGGTTTTGAGCCAGTCCATCAGGAATTCGCAGCACTGGAAGGCCTGCCCGCGATGAGCGGAAGTCACCGCCACCAGCACGATCTGATCGGCAATGGCCAGTGGCCCCACCCGATGAATGACCCGCGCATTGAACACATCGAAGCGTTCTTTGGCCGCATCGATCATGCGGGCAATGCTGAGCTCGGTCATACCCGGATAGTGTTCCAGCTCCATGACAGCCCCTTCGGACGAGGCCGCATCAGGGCGCCATTCGCGCACGGTGCCCACGAACGTCACCACCGCGCCCACGCGGTGGTCACCCGCACGCAAGCGCGCCACTTCGGTCGACACATCGAAGTCATCTGGCCCCACCGTCACGCAGGCCAAAGAGGGGCTGGTTTGAGGCACGGATGCCATGACGACCTCAGCCACCGGTAACCGGCGGAAAAAACGCCACCTCGGCCCCATCGGTCAGGGGCTCGTTGGCAAAGCACATGGTCTGGTTGCAGGCTGCACGCAAGCCCTTGGTCTGCGCCAGAACTTCAGCGTGGTCATCCGATTGCCGAATCAGCCACTCACGCAATTGGCCCACCGTGGCAGGTTTGTCGGCAGCGTCGTCCGCCCAAGACACATCTTGCCCCGCCCCCAAGCGCTCACGCACCGAGGCGAAATATCGAACAGAAATCTTCATGCAGTCTCCTGGCGGGCATGGGCCGCCGGCTGCATCAACTCTGCCACAGGCCAATAGGCCACGGTATCGCCCGGTTGAACTACCTGTTGGGGTGCCAGATCGACCAAACCGTCAGACCAGGCGGCCGAACTGAGTACGCCGGAGCCCTGATGCGGATGCAGCAGCACCCCCATGTCGGCATCGAGGCGCACGCGCACGAACTCGCGTCGCTTGTCTGGGCGGGGCCATTCGAAGTGGGCCTTCAAGCTTATGGGTCGGGGCAAGACCCAGCCCAAACCACCCAACACATCCATCACTGGTCGCACCAGCATCAGGAAGGTCACGTAACTGGCCACCGGGTTGCCAGGCAGCCCCATGTACAGCGCCTTCGAGCCATCCTGACGACGAATCCAGCCGCACACGAAGGGCTTGCCGGGCTTGATGGCCAGGGCCCAGAACTCCAAACCACCTTCGGCCAGCACGGCATTGCGCAGGTGGTCTTCTTCGCCCACCGACACACCACCGCTGGTGATGATCAGGTCATGTCCTTCAGCGGCTTGCCGCAGGGCCGCGCGGGTCTGCTCCAGATTGTCTGGAATCACGCCCAGGTCAGCGGCTTGGGCGCCACAGGCCTGCACCAGCCCTCGCAGGGTGTGTCGGTTGCTGTTGTAGATGGCACCAGCGGGCAAAGGCTGGCCAGGCATGACGAGTTCATTGCCCGTGGTCAGCACGGCCACGCGGGCACGGCGATACACCGGCACCTGCGCTGCCCCCACCGAGGCCGCCACGCCCAGCGCAGCTGGCGTCAGGCGCACGCCGGCAGACAACACCGTCTGGCCGGATTGAATGTCTTCCCCCGCACGGCGAATGTTCTGCCCCAGGCGAACGGTCTCATTGAAACGAACCAGGCCCTCGCCGGCTGCTTCGGTGTGCTCTTGCATGACCACAGCATCGGCACCCGCAGGAATTGGCGCACCGGTGAAGATGCGGGCACAGGTTCCAGGCTGCAGCGTCGCGCCAACCTGCCCTGCCGCAATGCGTTGCGACATCGGCAAGGCCGCCCCCGGGCCAGACAAGTCAGCCACCCGCACGGCATAGCCGTCCATGGCGCTGTTGTCCAGCGGGGGCACCGCCACGCTGGAGACGAGGTCATTCGCCAGCACCCGGCCCAGGGCGTCAAAGCTGTCGATCTGTTCCAAAGACAGGGGGTTTGACGCCACGTGTTGCGCAACCATGTCGCGCAACCGGGCCCACGCCTCGTCCAGAGGCATCAGGGGCTTGGGTGCCATGCAGAAAACTCGATGCTGATTCAGTCAGCGCAATGTTGAACGACGTAGTCCTTCACGGCTTGCGTGAGCTTGGGCATGACCGTGAAGCGCTTGGGCAGCGACTCCAGACCATCCAGGCCGGCAATCCAGTGCGGACGCTCAGGCTGGCGGCCGGTGGCTTCGACGATGGTGTCGGCAAACTTGGCGGGCAAGGCCGTTTCCAGCACCAGCATCGTCACGCCAGGCTTGACGTGTTCGCGTGCCACCTTCAGGCCGTCGGCCGTGTGGGTGTCGATCATGATGCCGAAACGATCAAAAGTATCCTTGATCGTCTTCAAGCGATCAGAGTGTTTGCTGCAACCCGACACGAAGCCGTACTGAGCCACCTTGGCAAACTCTTCGGCAGACACATGGAATTCACCGGTTTGCTCCACGGCATCCTTGAACAGAGCCTTCACGCGCGCACCATCGCGCCCCAGCAGGTCAAACACAAAGCGCTCGAAGTTCGAGGCCTTGGAAATGTCCATCGAGGGCGACGAGGTCTCATACGTTTCAGCGCTGCCGCGCACGCGGTAGGTGCCGGTGCGGAAGAACTCGTCGAGCACGTTGTTTTCGTTGGTGGCCACCACCAGCTGATCAATGGGCAAGCCCATCATGCGAGCCACGTGGCCGGCGCACACGTTGCCAAAGTTGCCCGATGGCACCGTGAACGACACCTTCTCGGCATTCGACTTGGTGGCGTAGAAGTAGCCAGCAAAGTAGTACACGACCTGAGCCAGCAAGCGCGCCCAGTTGATCGAGTTCACCGTACCGATCTTGTACTTGCGCTTGAACTCGAGGTCGTTGGACACGGCCTTGACGATGTCCTGGCAATCGTCAAACACGCCTTCCACGGCCAGGTTGTGAATGTTGGGGTCTTGCAGACTGAACATCTGCGCCTGCTGGAAGGGGCTCATACGGCCGTGTGGCGACAGCATGAAGACACGCACGCCCTTCTTGCCGCGCATGGCGTATTCCGCCGCGCTGCCGGTGTCGCCCGAGGTGGCGCCCAGAATGTTCAACTGCTCACCACGGCGACCCAGTTCGTATTCGAACAGGTTGCCCAGCAGCTGCATGGCCATGTCCTTGAAGGCCAAGGTGGGACCGTTGGACAAGGCTTCCAGCGCCAGACCCGGCTCCAACGGCTTCAGGGGTGTGATCTCATCAAAACCATAAACCTGCTTGTTGTAGGTCTTGGCGGTGATGGCCTTCAGGTCAGCAGCAGGGATGTCGTCGATGTACAGCGACAGGATTTCGAACGCCAGCTCGGCATAGCTCAGGCCGCGCCATTTGGTCAGCGTGGCATCGTCCACCTTGGGGTAGGACACGGGCAGGTACAGGCCGCCATCGGGGGCGAGGCCTTCGAGCAGGATTTCCGAGAAGCTGCGCTGGGTTTGATCGCCGCGGGTGCTGATGTATTTCATGGTCGGTCCAGGGCGAGAGATCAGGCGAGTTCTTCTTTACGCAGGCGCACGATCGGGGCCAGCACGGTGGGCAGCGCTTGCATGGCGGCAATCGCCTTGTTCATGCGGCCTTCCTTGGTGTCGTGGGTCAGCAGGATCAGATCGGTCTGGTTGCCGTTCTCACCGCTCACCTCGTCAGCCTCGCGCTGGATCACGGCGTCGATGCTGATGCCTTGTTCAGCCAGGATGCCGGTGATCTTGGCCAGCACGCCGGTTTGGTCGGCCACGCGCAGACGCACGTAGAACGAGGTCACCACTTCTTCGATCGGCAAGATCGGCAGGGTCGACATCGAATCGTGCTGGAAAGCCAGTGGCGGCACGTAGGAAGCGGCTGGCGCATCGGTCAAACGAGCGATGTCGACCAGGTCAGCCACCACAGCCGAAGCGGTGGGCTCAGAGCCTGCACCCTTGCCGTAGTACATGGTGGTGCCCACGGCATCGCCCTGCACCATCACGGCGTTCATCGCGCCTTCCACATTGGCGATCAGGCGGCGCTGAGGTACCAGGGTTGGGTGGGTGCGCAGCTCAATGCCGGCAGCCTGACGTTTGGCGATGCCCAGCAACTTGATGCGATAGCCCAGTTGTTCGGCGTATTTGATGTCCACAGCCGACAGCTTGGTGATGCCTTCCACATAAGCCTTGTCGAATTGAACGGGAATGCCGTAGGCAATGGCGCTCAGCAAGGTGGCCTTGTGGGCCGCATCGATGCCTTCGATGTCGAACGTGGGATCAGCTTCGGCGTAGCCCAGGCGTTGGGCTTCTTTGAGCACCACGTCGAAGTCCAGGCCCTTGTCACGCATTTCGGACAAGATGAAGTTCGTGGTGCCGTTGATGATGCCGGCCACCCATTGAATCTGGTTGGCGGTCAGGCCTTCACGCAACGACTTGATGATGGGAATGCCACCAGCCACCGCAGCTTCAAACGCCACCATCACGCCCTTTTCGCGAGCCGCAGCGAAGATTTCGGTGCCATGCACAGCCAGCAGGGCCTTGTTGGCGGTGACCACGTGCTTGCCAGCGGCAATCGCTTCCAGCACCAGGGTCTTGGCAATGCCGTAGCCGCCAATCAACTCCACCACCACGTCGATGTTGGGGTTGGCAATGACTTGGCGAGCGTCGCTCACCACTTCAACCGCATCGCCCACCAGTTCCTTGGCGCGCGCCACATTCAGGTCGGCCACCATGTCGATGGAAATGCCACGCCCCGCACGACGGCGAATTTCTTCCTGGTTGCGCTTGAGAACGGTGAAGGTGCCACCACCCACGGTGCCAATGCCCAACAGGCCGACGCGAACAGGTTTCTGGTTATCTTGGCTCATGACGTTTGTACGTGTAATGGGATCAATTCAAAACAATAGACAGGATCGCAGCAGGGATCAGGCTGTGCCGTGACGCTTGCGATAGCCTTCCAGGAAGCGGGCGATGCGGCCAATGGCCTCGGTCAGGTCGTCGCTGTTAGGCAGGAAGACCAGACGGAAGTGATCAGGGTGCGGCCAGTTGAAGCCCGTGCCCTGCACGATCAGCACCTTTTCTTCGGCCAGCAGTTCGTAGGCAAATTGCTGGTCGTTGGCGATCGGGTACATCTTGGGGTCCAGGCGCGGGAACATGTACAGCGCGCCCTTGGGCTTGACCACGCTGACGCCGGGAATGGCATTGAGCAACTCATACGCCAGATCTCGTTGCTTGCACAGGCGGCCTGTGGGTGCCACCAAGTCCTTGATGCTTTGGTAACCACCCAAGGCGGTTTGAATGGCCAACTGGCCTGGCGTGTTCGCGCACAAGCGCATCGACGACAACATGTTCAGGCCTTCGATGTAGTCCTTGGCATGGCGCTTCTCGCCGGACACCACCATCCAGCCGGCGCGGTAACCGCAAGAGCGGTAGTTCTTGCTCAGGCCGTTGAAGGTGAGGAACAGCACGTCATCGGCCAGCGACGCCATCGAGGTGTGGGTGTTGCCGTCGTACAAGGTCTTGTCGTAGATCTCGTCGGCCAACACGATGAGCTGGTGCTCACGCGCCACCTGAATGATTTCCTTCAACAAGCTCTCGGGGTACAGCGCACCCGTGGGGTTGTTGGGGTTGATGACCACGATCGCCTTGGTCTTGGGCGTGATCTTGGCGCGAATGTCGGCAATGTCGGGGTTCCAGTCGGCCTGCTCATCACAGATGTAGTGAACGGGGCGGCCACCAGACAGGGACACCGCAGCGGTGTAGAGCGGGTAATCGGGCGCTGGCAGCAGCACCTCATCGCCTTCGTTGAGCATGGCGTTCAAGGCCATGACGATCAACTCGGACGCACCATTGCCCAGGTAGACGTCATCGACCGTCACACCCTGGATGTTCTTTTCCTGGCAGTAATGCACCACGGCCTTGCGCGGGGCAAACAAGCCTTTGGAATCGGTGTAACCCGCTGCGCCCGACAGATTGCGGATCATGTCCTGCACGATCTCGTCGGGCGGCTCCAGACCGAACACCGCCAGATTGCCGATGTTCAGCTTGATGATCTTGTGCCCGTCTTCTTCCATCTGGCGCGCCTTTTCCAGCACGGGACCACGAATGTCGTAACAGACGTTGGCGAGTTTGCTGGACTTGACGATGGGCTTCAAAACGATCTCCTGGGCCCCCGGCGGCCCGAACAATGGCATTCGGCGCACGCAAACAGGGAAATTTGGGGAAAGCTACAATTTAACCACAGCCATCCATTTCCCTACATGAAACTGCACGCAGACCGCGCAGAAGGCGTCAATGTCATTCACGCCTACACGCGCCAGTCGGTCTCGGTGAACGGCCAGACCTACACACGCTCCATTTTGGTGCCCCCTACGGGCGACATGATCGACTGGCCCGCCACGTCGGTGGCTGAGCTCACGCAAGCGCATTTTCAGCAGATCGCCGACGCTGCGCCTGAGGTCGTGATTTTCGGCAGCGGCAGCACCTTGCGATTCCCCCCGCCCCAAGTTCTGCAACCGCTGATGGCCGCCCGCATCGGCATCGAGACCATGGATACCGCTGCGGCTTGCCGCACCTACAACATCCTGGTGGCCGAGGGCAGGCGTGTCATGGCCGCCCTGTTGGTGGAACCTTGAGGCCTATCCCTGATCAGATCAAGCAACAGCCCTTCGGGGCAGGTCTGACAAGCACTTTATAATCGCAGGCTATTCCTGCTGGCTGATCACTAGAACATGACACCCGCCCTTAACAAACCTCTGCCCGAAATTGAAGCGATCGCCACCGGCGGCGTGAAATTCACCCCCCAAGCTTTTGCGGGTCGCACCGTGGTGTTGTACTTCTATCCCAAGGACCACACCCCCGGCTGCACGACCGAAGCCATGCAGTTCCGCGACAAGCACGACGAATTCGTGGCAGCTGGCGCCGTGGTCTTTGGCGTGTCTCGCGACAACCTCGCTTCGCACGACAAATTCAAGCAGAACCTCGAACTGCCCTATGAGCTCATCGCCGACACCGAGGAAAAGCTGTGTCACATGTTTGGCGTGGTCAAGAACAAGATCATGTACGGCAAGAAGGTCAAGGGCATCGAACGGTCGACTTTCCTGATCGACCCCAACGGCGTGCTGCGGGAAGAATGGCGCGGCATCAAGGTAGCCGGTCACGTCGATGACGTACTCAAAGCGGTTCAGAATCTGGGCCAGCAAGCGGCCTGACCAACAGCCCTCGAAGCAACAGGCGCCCTGCGGGGCGCCTTTGTTTTTTGACATGCAAAACCTACACGAGAGGGACTGCGTGTTGCATCACGCAGACACCTGTTCGCGGCAGGCATGAACTGTGCATAATCAATCGCATGCATCTGGGCTTTTCTCGACACTGCTTCATTCAGGAATACCGACCTGCCGTAGTCTGCGAGGACGCTCAGGCACTGGCCGCACAGAGTTCTGTGCGGCCTTTTTGTTTGTGCCACACCTGCCAGGGACCTCATCATGCCTCTGCCTAAGCCGCCCACCAAACGTGCTGACATGCTGTCCGCTGATGCTTATGTGAATCAGCCCAAACCAGCCAAGAAATCAAGCAAAGGCACCAAACGTACAGCCGAGGTGCAGGCCACACCAGCCGCCCCCGCACCGGTTCTGGAGTTGGTCAAACCTGCTCGCACCGAGCGGGCTGCGCCGCCTGTGGTCGCAGAAAAAGAAGTGGCGGCCACCCCGGTTGCCAGCGCACCTGCTTCTGCGAAATCCAAGCCGACTGCTGGTGCATCCACTCGCAAGCGCAAGCCAACCGACACTGGCCCCGCCAAGCTGTTCGTCCTCGACACGAACGTGCTGCTGCACGACCCCATGTCGCTCTACCGCTTTGAAGAGCACGACATCTACCTGCCCATGATCACGCTGGAAGAGCTGGATGGGCACAAGAAGGGTATGACGGAAGTGGCCCGCAACGCACGCCAGGTCAGCCGTGAGCTGGACGCTCTGGCCACCGATGCAGGCCAGCACCGTCAACTGGACCCCATGGCTGGCATCCCGCTGGCCAAGAACGGCCACATCGAGGCCGGTGGCAAGCTCTATTTCCAGACCACGGCCATGGCCGTGCAATTGCCTATGGGGCTCCCCCAAGGCAAAGCCGATAACCAGATTCTGGGCGTCGTTCAGGCCCTGCGCAATCAGCACCCAGGTCGCGAGGTGGTGCTGGTGTCCAAAGACATCAACATGCGCATCAAGGCCCGTGCCATGGGCCTGCCTGCGGAAGACTACTTCAACGACAAGACCCTGGAAGACGGCGACCTGCTGTACACCGGGGTGCTGCCCTTGCCCGCCGATTTCTGGGAACGCCATGCTAAGGGCATGGAAAGCTGGACCCAAGGTGGCCAGACCTTCTACCGTGTCTCCGGCCCCATGGTGCCTGCCCTGATGGTCAACCAGTTCGTTTACCTGGAAGCGCCCGGGGTGTCGCCCTGGTATGGCAAGGTCACCGAGATCACCGGCAAGCATGCCGTGCTGAAAACGGTCAAGGACTACACCAATCCGAAGAACGGCGTGTGGGGCGTGACCGCGCGCAACCGCGAACAGAACTTCGCATTGAACTTGCTGATGGACCCAGAATGCGACTTCGTGACGCTGACTGGGTCGGCCGGCACCGGCAAGACCTTGATGACCTTGGCTGCTGCCTTGAGCCAGGTTCTGGACGACCGCCGCTACACCGAGGTCATCGTGACACGGGTAACCGTGCCCGTCGGCGAAGACATCGGCTTCCTGCCCGGCACGGAAGAGGAAAAGATGTCGCCTTGGATGGGTGCGCTGGACGACAACCTGGAAGTGCTAGCCCGCAGCGACAACAGCGCGGGCGAATGGGGCCGTGCCGCCACCAATGAACTGGTGCGCAGCAAGATCAAGATCAAGAGCATGAACTTCATGCGTGGCCGCACCTTCCTGAACAAGTTTGTCATCATCGACGAGGCGCAGAACCTCACGCCCAAGCAGATGAAGACCTTGATCACCCGGGCTGGCCCAGGCACCAAGATCATCTGCATGGGCAACCTGGCGCAGATCGACACGCCCTATCTGACCGAAGGCAGTTCGGGCTTGACCTATGCGGTCGACAAGTTCAAGGGCTGGCCACACAGTGGGCACGTCATGCTGGCACGAGGCGAACGCTCGCGCCTGGCTGACTTCGCTTCGGAAGTGCTCTGATTTTTCCTCGCCCCAAAAGCGAAAGCCGAGGCAGATGCCTCGGCTTTTTTCTTGCCTGATTCGGCCCTGCCGCCTCAGGCCTCAGATCAGATCGGTGGTACGCGCTGCGCCCAGGGTTGGGCTTGCTCCAGTTGCCCCGCCAGGCTGAACAACAAGCCCTCTTGCCCCATGGGCCCCATGAATTGAACACCGCTGGGCAAGCCCTCGTCGGTCGTGAACAACGGGACCGACATGGCTGGCAACCCGGTCAGGTTGGCCAGTTGAGTGAACGGCAGCCAGGCCATGTTGTCACGCACCAGTTGGTCAATGCCCCCCGCGCGAATCAGGGCACGCGTCAGGCCCAAAGTGGCCACAGCCTTCAAAGCTGCCACCTGCCAGGCAGGGACCGCCGTGCTGCCATGCGCCCCAGGCGGTGTGGCCAAGGTGGGCGTCAGCCAGACATCATGGCGCTCGAAGAAATGCCCCATGGCCATGGTGCAGGCCTTCGCGACGGTGTGGGCATCGAGGTACTCAGCCGCCGACAAGGCCTGGCCGAGCAAGCACATGGAACGGGTATCAGGCTCAAACCCCTCCCAACCGCACCCAGTCTGTTTGCGCACCTCTTGTACAAACTGGCCAACTTGAACACACCACAGCATCATGAAGCGCCGCGCCGCATCAAAGAAATCAATGTCAGGCTGGGCCTCTTCCACCTCATGACCCAGGTCTTTCAGCAAGGCCACTGTGCGCTCAACAGACGCAACAGCAGACGGATCCACCCCCAGGCCCAGCGGTGAGCGGGTGCTGAAGGCCACCCGCAACTTGCCAGGTGGGCGCGACACCTCCTCAAGGTAGGGCCGTACCGGAGGCGCCAGCAAGGCAAGTGCCCCCACTTCCGGGCCGTGGGTAGCGTCCAGCATGGCTGCGCTGTCGCGCACCGAACGGGTCAGCACATGCCCCATGACACCACCATGCATGTACTCGCTCAACTGGGGTCCCCAAGGGTTGCGCCCACGCCCCGGCTTGAGCCCAAAGAGACCACAGCAAGCAGCCGGAATGCGAATAGACCCACCGCCGTCGTTGGCGCCAGCCAGCGGCACCACACCAGCGGCCACGGCAGCAGCGGAACCGCCAGACGATCCGCCCGGGGTCACCGCCAGGTTCCACGGGTTGGCCGTCACGCCGGAAACAGCCGGTTCCGTCACCCCTTTGGAGCCAAACTCCGGCGTATTCGTCGTGCCCAGCACCACCACCCCTGCATTCAACCAACGCTGAGTCAGGGTGGCCGTCTGCGCGGCGACGTGACCAGATTGGTGCAGGGCCCTGCAGCCGTTGTAGTTGGGCACGCCGGCGATGTCCTGAAACAGGTCTTTGGTCAGGAAAGGCACACCCGCAAATGGGCCAGATGGTTTGCGCTTGACTTGCTCCTGGGCGCGATCTCGTAGAGGGGTGACCAGAAAATTCAGTTTGGGGTTGACCGCCTCCAGGCGCGCCCAAGCAGTGTCCAACAGCTCCTGGGCGCTGACTTGTCCGCTGCGAACCAATTCGGCCAGAGCCAGGCCATCGAGTTGTCTGTATTCCTCGAACTTCACAAACATGCCCTCGTTGTGTTGATGCGATACGCAATTGTCCGAATCACCACCGACGAACCGTGAGTGACAATCGAGCCAATTTGATTGCCATTTCGGGCCAGCATGGTACCCACCCCACACCCAGACTCAGACAAACCCCTGGTTTCCATGTCGTACTGGTCGGTCGTCGAATCGGTACTGAATGACCACGGCATTCAACAGGACTGGATGACCCAACACCCCGCCTTGAAACTCGGGCGCCAGACGGGTCGCCTGCGCTGCCGTGATTACGAGTCGCTGTTGCTGATGGCTTTGCAGGCTTTCGGACAGGCCTTAGGCGTAGAGGCTGGCCTACGCGGCTACCCCACCAAGCACGGCCCCTTGGGCGTGGCCTTCATGAGTTGCGCCACATTGGCCGACGCCATGCAACTGGGCATGCGCTATCACCCCACACGCATGCCGTACTACGACATGCAACTGCACACATCCCCCAACGCCCCCGCCGATTGGATCTGGGTGGATGTGCATGAACGCCTGCATGTGGATGGTCTGGAGCAATTCGGCAAGCTGTCTGCCCTGGTTGAGATCGCCACCCTGATTCGGACGCTGGCCCCTGTGCCGCGAGACCAGTTGCACTTGTATTTCACGATGGCCGAGCCCGATTTCTTCCATCGCTACCAAGATCGGCTGCCGCCCTGCACCTTCGGCTGGCCGGTTGACCGACTGGCCATTCACATCGACGCGCTGAGCGCCCGACTGCCCTCTGCCAACGCCGAAGCGCTCAAAGAGGCCTGCGCTCAATGTGACGCCGAATGGGTGCGACTGGGGCTGGCGGGCACCTGGCGCGAACGCGTCCTGAGCCACCTGCAGGATCCCACGCTCGCCCCGCGAACCATTGAACAGATGGCCGCCCGCCTTTGCACATCGGAGCGCACACTCAAACGCCAACTGCAGAAAGAAGGCTGCACCTTCAAATCGCTGCAAGATGCCGCACGACTGCGTGCTGCCAACAGCATGCTGAGTGATCGGGCTCTGGCCATTGCCGACATCGCGCAGCGAATTGGCTTTGACGACCCGGCCCACTTCACCCGGGCCTACAAGCGCTGGACCGGTGAAGCACCCAGCGCGGTCCGCGCTGCCCTGTTCGAGCAACAGTCCCCAGGCTTGCGTACACTCGCCTCCCATGCGAATTGAAGACATCCGCCAACGCCTGCGTGAGCGCGGCGCCAAGCCCTGCCATGAGCAGCGGGTGCTGCGCCACTGGGTGCAAGCCCGCCCTCATGACAGCGGGCGCCGCCGCCCGCAAGACTTCCTGCCTCAAGAGGTTCGCGACCTGTTGCCCAGCCTGAATGCCGAACTGCAGGGCCTGGCCACCTTGCGCTCGGCCCACCCTGGTGAGGACGGTTCGGAACGACTGCTCGTCGACCTGGCCGACGGCCAGACCGTGGAAAGCGTGCTGCTGCCCCGTGATGGCTTGTGCGTATCCACCCAAGTGGGTTGCGCCGTGGGCTGTGTGTTTTGCATGACCGGCAAGGACGGCCTGCTGCGCCAGGTCAGCAGCGCAGAGATCGTGGCCCAAGTGGCCCTGGCACGCACCCGTCGCCCGGTCAAGAAAGTGGTATTCATGGGCATGGGGGAGCCGGCCCATAACCTCGACAACGTCATGGAAGCGATCGACACCTTGGGTACCTTGGGGGCCATCGGCCACAAGAGCCTGGTGTTTTCTTCGGTGGGCGACCCTCGGGTGTTCGAGCGCCTGCCGCAAGGCCCCGTCAAACCGGCGCTGGCCTTGTCACTGCATACCTCAAGGGCCGATTTACGCGCCCGCCTGCTGCCCAAGGCCCCGCGCCTGAGCCCCGAGGAATTGGTGGAACTGGGCGAGCAATACGCGCGAGCAACTGGCTACCCCATTCAATACCAATGGACGCTGCTGGAAGGCATCAACGACTCACAGGAAGAGATCGACGGCATCGTGCGCCTGCTATCGGGCAAGTACGCGATGATGAACCTCATTCCCTTCAACTCGGTCGAAGACACGCCCTACCGCCGTCCTGAGTGGGAACAGGCCGCCGCCATGGCGCGCCAATTGCACCAGCGCGGCATTCTGACCAAGCTGCGCCATTCGGCAGGGCAAGACGTGGATGGTGGCTGCGGACAGCTGCGAGCCCGGGCACTGGGCGACGATCGCCCCACCCTGCCCCTGCAGCCGCAACCCCAGACCGTGCGCATCGACCGACGCGCACGAGGCTGATCAGGCCTTCTCGAACACCGCCATGCTTTCCACATGGGCGGTGTGCGGGAACATGTTCACCGCCCCGGCCGCTACGCAGCGGTAGCCGGCCTGATGCACCAGCAAGCCAGCATCACGCGCCAGGCTGGCGGGGTTGCAACTGACGTACACGATGCGCTTGGGCGCCACCCAATCAGGCACCAGAGATGGATCCTGATGCAGGTCAGCCATGGCCTTGGCCAGGGCGAACGCGCCCTCACGAGGGGGGTCGACCAGCCACTTGTCGGCGTAGCCATAACCCGCCAACTCCTGCGGGGTGATCTCGAACAGATTGCGCGCCACAAAGGTCGTGGGCGTGCTAATGGCATTGGCCACCACGTTTTCGCGCGAGCGAGCCACCAGTTGCTCGCTGCCTTCGATGCCCAGCACTTCACGGGCCTGTCGAGCCAAAGGCAAGGTGAAATTGCCCAGGCCACAGAACCAGTCGATGACACGCTCATCGCGCTTCACATCGAGCAAGCGCAAGGCCCGGCCCACCAGCACCTGGTTGATGGCATGGTTGACCTGGGTGAAATCGGTGGGCTTGAACGGCATGGTGATGCCGAATTCAGGCAAGGTGTAGTCCAGACCTGGCAGGGACGGATCGAGCGGATGCACGGTATCGGGGCCCTTGGGCTGCAACCACCATGAGATCAGGTGCTCACCGTTGTTCCAGGCGCTGTGCTCCTTGGCAAAGTCCAGCAACTTCTGGCGGTCGCTGTCGCCCAGCGCTTCCAGGTGGCGCAGCACCAGAACTGTCACCTTGGTGCCCACGGCCACTTCGATTTGGGGCAAGCGGTCGCGCTCGGCCATGGAGCCGATCAACTCGCGTAGCGGCATCAGCAAGCGGCTGACGTGAGGCGGCAAGATGGCGCAGGTCTGGATGTCCGCCACATAGCGGGACTTGCGCTCGTGAAAGCCCACCAGCACGGTGTTCTTCTTGGCCACATAGCGCACCGACAAACGGGCACGGAAACGGTAGCCCCAGGTGGGGCCTTCAATGGGGCGCAACAGGGTTTCGGGCTTGACCTTGCCCAGGTGCCAAAGGTTGTCTTCCAGCACGCGCTGCTTCACGGCCACCTGAGCCGAGGCATGGAAGTGCTGCATCTTGCAGCCACCACACACACCGAAGTGAGGACAGCCTGGGGTGACACGCTGCGAGCTCTCGCGACGCATCTCGGTCATCGTGGCCTGTTCCCAGTTGTTCTTCTTGCGGGACACAGACACGCGCACCTCTTCACCCGGCAAGGCGCCGTCGATGAAGACCACCTTGCCATCGGCGCGATGGGCCACGCCCTGCGCTTCCAGATCAAGGGATTCGACCTTCAGCCATTCCTGGCTGGGGTGCACGGGAGCAACCGGCGCAGCCTCAGGAGCCTGCGCCACAGATTCGGTGGAAACGGATTCTTGACTCATCCCCGAATTGTCTCAGGGATGAGCGCTGCTTCAACGTGCGGGCAGCTGTTTTGAGGGGTCGATCGGCTTGCCTTGCTTGCGGATTTCGAAGTGCAACTGCACCCGATCCGCATCAGTGGACCCCATTTCGGCAATTTTCTGCCCCTTGCGCACGACCTGATCTTCCTTGACCAGCAAAACCTTGTTGTGGGCATAGGCCGTCAGGTACTCACCACCATGCTTGATGATGATGAGGTTGCCGTAGCCTCGCAAGCCCGAACCGGCATAGACCACGCGGCCGTCGCCAGCCGCCAGCACGGGGTCGCCTTCCTTGCCGCCAATGGCCAGGCCCTTGCGCTTGCCTTCCTCAAAGCCACCCACAACCGGCCCGTTCGATGGCCAGATCCAGGCGGGCTCGTCCGCAGTGTCTTTGGACGATTCGGACGCCGAAGACGCGACAGGAGCCGGCGTCTGTGCCGTAGAAGACGCAGCAGAGGCCACCACACCAGCTGCCCCGGCAGGCTTGGTGGCTGCGCTGGCCACAGGGGCCGCGGCGGTGCTGCCCTTGCCATCCAGCCCCTTGGCTTCGACTTTGGGCACACTGATGGGCTTGGCCGCGGGCAAGGTGCTGGCGGCATCCACCGACGGCGGCACCACGCGCAGCACCTGACCGACCTCGATCAGATTCGGGTTCTCAAGGTTGTTCCAGTTGGCAATGTCGCGATAGTTCTGCCCCGATTCCAACGCAATGCGAATCAAGGTATCGCCCTTGGCCACGGTGTAGTAACCGGGTTTGCCGGCGTTTTCGGCACCGGGCGGAGGCTTGGGTGCGCTGACATTGCCACTGCCCGAGGCGCCACCGGAACGACCGCGATCTTCCACGGGCGCGCGATGGTGCTGGGTGGCACAACCGGCCAACAGGGACAACAGGACAGCCAAGGAGGCCAGACGGAAACGGGAAGTCATGAGCATGAGCGTCACTTCAAGTGATGCCGGATTTTAGTGGCACGAACAGAACAGCTCCGGCGCGAGTGTGCTGCAGACTGCCATCGGGCAGGCGATCCACCACGGTCAGGACCTGTCCCTGCCCGCGGCTGTCTTCCATGGGCGCGATCAAACGACCACCCGGCGCCAACTGGTCCAACCAGGCCTGGGGCAAGGCCGAACCACCCGCAGCCGCGATGATGGTGTCATAAGGCGCCTGCGGCGGATGGCCCACCATGCCGTCGCCGTAAACAAGACGCACGTCTTGCCACGCGGGCACATGCTGCCGAATGACATCGAGATTGCTGCGCGCCTTGAGGTGCAGATCGCGCAGCCGTTCAATGGATACCACGTGCCGGGCCAACAGGCTCAACAAGGCGGCCTGGTAGCCACACCCGGTACCGACTTCAAGGCAGGCCCCCAAAGGACGAGCGGGGTCCACGTGCGGCAGCGTCAGGCCAGGCCGAGCGCACAACAACTGCAACATGGTGCCGACCACAGAGGGCTTGGAAATGGTCTGCCCCAGGCCAATGGGCAGACTGGTGTCCTCATAAGCCTGATTGACCAGCGCCGTGTCCACGAACAAATGCCGAGGCATGCGTGCAAAGGCCTCCAGCACCGCCGTGTGCGTGATGCCGTCAGCCCGCAGCCGCTCGACCATGCGCAAGCGCACGGGCATCGAGTCCAGTCCGACACCTTGGGGCACCGTGTGTCGACGGCGGTCCTGTTCGATCTGATGCAGATGGGCCTGGGGCCTCAACACTTCGCGTTGAACAACGGGGCCTGCACGACCACGAGGCCCGCCGCTGGGGCTGGCCACCTTGTCGAGCGGCAAAGGAAACCGCTTGGGCGGCTTGTTGTCTGACGACCGCCCGTGGCTCATCGCACACCCAACCAGCCGTGCCAGGTGGGCATGGCACCGTGATCGGTCATGTCAACCTGCAAAGGCGTGATCGACACACCGCCGTCGCGAGTGACTTGAAAGTCGGTGCCATCGCCCTCTTCCCGGGCATCGCCGGCAGGCCCGATCCAGTAAATCGTGTCGCCACGCGGATTGGTCTGCGCAATGGCTGGCCGGCTGGCATGACGGCGCCCCAGACGGGTCACGTGCCAGGGTGCCTCTTCCAGGTCTTCGATGGCAGGCATGTTGACATTCAGCAGCCAAGGCCCCGTAGCGGGCGGGCGCGCCAGAACCGACTCGACCACGCGACGGGCCACCCGGGCAGCCTTGTCCAGATGCCCCCAGCCTTTGTCCGTCAGGGAAAAAGCAATGGCCGGCACCCCGAAAAGATAGCCTTCGGTGGCCGCAGCCACTGTGCCCGAATACAGGGTATCGTCGCCCATGTTGGCACCATTGTTGATGCCCGACAGCACGAGGTCCGGCTTGGGGATCAAGCCCGAGGTCAAGGCCAGATGCACGCAGTCAGACGGCGTCCCGGTGACGAAATGGAAGCCGCTGGGAGCCGTGTGCACGGTCAGCGGGTGGTGAAGGGTCAGGGCATTGGACGTACCGCTCGCGTTGCGTTCTGGCGCAAACACGTCGATATGACCCAGGCCCTCGCAGGCTTTGACCAGAGCAGCCAGCCCTGGGGCCAGATATCCGTCGTCGTTGGCAATCAGAATACGCATGGGTCTATTGTAAAAGTCCTCGGCCAAGTCGCCGAGGCATTAGGGTAAGCCCTTTTGGTGTCTCCTCCCCGTCAAACCAAGGGGGGTGTCCCGCGTGACGGCGCCTGTCTGCGCACTGATAATGCGCCGGTACCCATCATCCAAATGGATGAGCCCTGCACCCCAGCTGTCCAAGGGGAAACCATCAACCCAGGCTTGCCGACAGGCCCGCCTCGGGAGGAGCTTCATGACTGTCAAGGTTCTGATTCTGGAAGACAACCCCGTAGCCCGCAGCTTCCTGAGCCGCGTGGTACGCGAGAGCTTCAGCGACGTCAGCAGCATCACCGAGGCTGGCGACCTGGAAGCCGCTCGCCGTCTTCTGGGTTATGCCCCGGGCGGGCAGGCCGTTGCCGACCAAGCCCCCTATCAGCTGATTCTGGTCGACCTGGAGTTGCCAGACGGCAGCGGCATGGAGTTGCTCAAGGAATTGGCAGCTTACCCCGCCACCCGAATCGTGACCACGCTGTATTCGGACGACGAACACCTGTTTCCTGCCCTGCAATGTGGCGCAGACGGCTATCTGCTGAAAGAA
The DNA here is from genome assembly GCF_036273115.1 of Aquabacterium sp. GTDB lineage: Bacteria > Pseudomonadota > Gammaproteobacteria > Burkholderiales > Burkholderiaceae_C > Aquabacterium. The sequence continues at coordinate 392,158 of NZ_DASUIN010000002.1, read as the reverse complement.
GACCGTTTCGAAGTGCTGGTGGAAGAGTTGCAGAAGATTGTGCGTGGGCAGCCGCCCTTGTCGCCAGCCATTGCCCGCCGCCTGCTGACCCACTTCCGGACCGGCGAAGGCGCCTCGTTCGGGCAAGGCAATGGTCATGCCACAGCCACGGCCCTTCATCAGCCAGCCCACGCAGTGGCCGCCCCCTTGGACCATGAACGCCTGACGCCTCGGGAAAGCGAAGTGCTGACCTACCTCAGCAAGGGCTTCACCATCAAGGAAATCGCTGCCCTGATGGGCATCAAGTGGTTCACAGTGAACGACCACATCAAATCGATTTACAAAAAGCTGAACGTATCCAGCCGTGCTGAAGCCGCTGTTCTAGCCAGCAAACAAGGGCTGGTCTGACCCAGTAGGCTGGCATGTCCGCCTCATTCCCACCCCGAAACGATCCGGACGAAGCCCCCACGAGCCAGATCACCTCGCACTGGCCCAGCCTGGAGGCAGTCCTGCAGGGGCCGCTCGAAATGCCCCGCTGGCTGGGCTGGCGGCTCAAGCTCTTGGTGGTCTGGGTGCTACTCGGCTGCGCCCTGGTGTTCGGCATAGCCAACTGGCTGATGAGCCAACCCAAGTTGCCCCTGACGCTGCGGGGGACGCCCGATGGGCTGGTGAGGGTTCACAGCGTGGACTACCCCACCTTGCAACGGCTGGAGGGCCGCGTGCTGACCTCTGTGGCCTGGCACGCTCAAGACCCGGCCATCGCGAGCGATGGTCGCCAGATTGCGCCAGTCGACCTGCTGGTACTGCAGCGATCGGCCCGCTGGATCAGCCAAGCCGAATCGCGACAACGCTACTTCGATGAGCACGCGGCTCTGGCAGCCCTGCTGTCAAATTGGCAAGCCGGCAAAAGCATCATGGTGGACCTGGGCTTCCAGTCTGGCCCCACCGAATCGGTGCTGATCGCGCCGCGTGGTCTGATGGGGCTGAGCCCCTTGTTCTGGGTTCTCAGCCTGCTGTCGCTCATGGTCTATGCCGTGGGCGCCGTGGTCCTGCTGGCCAATCCGCAATGGCGCAACGTGGCGTTTGCCGTGGTGGCGGTGTGTCACAGCGTCGAACTGGCCCTGATCGGCATATCTACCAGCCTGGACCTGTTCACGCCCCAAGGCTTTCTCGTTTGGGACAGCCGCATCCGCGCCGTGTGCGATTTGCTGATCACCTCGACCATGGTCATCCTGGCAGCCTTGCATCCGCGCCCATTGCCGCGCTGGCATTGGGCCGTGGCCGGGGCCGCCTCAGGCATGCTGGTCACGCTTGCGGGGTTGGCGCTCTTGCCCATGACCTGGCGCTGGTGGTGGCTGCAGGGGGCATGCGCCACGATGGGTTTGGCCGCCATCGGTGTGATGACGCTGAATCATCACCACGTTCCCCACCCGTTCACGCTGATCATGCGTCGCTTCGCCTTGATCACGCTCGCATCGTGGTTGTTGCTGAGCCTGGCCATCGCCGTGGGCATTCAGCGCGCCGACATGCAGCTCAATGTGGCCACATTCGGGGTCATGACCTGGCAGGTTTTCGCGGCGTCCCAGTTACTGCTGTCACCCTACCTGTCACGCTCCAAACTGATCTTGCAGGAGTTCTCTCTGCTAGCGGCATCAAGCACAGTAGCGGCCTCGCTCGACTTGTTGTTCGTGGCCATCTTCTCGCTGGGTCAGTTCACGTCGATGACCTTGTCGCTGTTCCTGTCGTTCGGGGTGTATTTGTCAATTCGGCGCTGGCTGATGACCCGTCTGCCAGGCCGAGACCCCCTGACCACCGAGCGCCTGTTTCAGCGCCTCTACCGCATTGCTCGGGAAGTCGAAAGACAACCCGAAGCCCTCGACAACTCGTTGATGCAGTTGATGCGCGAACTGTTTGATCCGCTTGAGGCCTCCCTGCTGCAAGGTTCGGTCGGGGCTGCCACCCTCAAGGGCAATGGCTCGGTGCTGCTGATGCCGCTGCCGCAACTGGATCGTCCTCACTCCGACTCGGGGCGTGTGCTGATTCTGAAATACGCCAAGAAGGGCCAGCGCCTGTTCACCGGCGAAGACGCCCGCCTGGCCGATCGCATCGTAGAACAACTGCACCGAGCCATGAACTTCGACAAAGCCGTTGAGCAAGGCCGCAGCGAAGAACGGCTGCGCATTGCGCAAGATCTGCATGACGACATCGGCGCGCGTCTGTTGACCCTGATGTACCAGGCCCCCAACCCGGCCATGGAGGAGTACATCCGCCACACGCTACAAGACCTGAAAACCTTGACACGCGGGCTGGCAGCACAGTCCCACGCCCTGTCGGAAGCAGCAGGCGAATGGAAACGCGATCTGAGCCAGCGCCTGGGCGCTGCCCGCTGCGAGCTCGAGTGGCAGCTTCAGATCGATGTGGATGTGGTGCTGACCATGGTGCAATGGTCAGCGCTGACTCGCATCCTGCGGGAACTGGTCAACAACACCATCAGCCATGCCAAGGCCAACAAGGTCCATGTGAGCGTGACATTGGAGCAGGATCGCTTGACCCTGGTCGTGGCCGACAACGGCGTGGGAGTGGAGCCAACCACCTGGTCTCACGGCCTGGGTCTGGGTGGCGTGCGCAAGCGGGTCAAACAACTGGGCGGCGTCGTGCGCTGGATGAGCAATGAGCCGCGCGGCATTCGTTGCGAGGTAGTCGTGGAGCCCTTCTCGGCGTCAGCCGGCCAAGCCCCCGACCCTCAGGTTTCCCACTGAGGCGTGTTGCGCAGCACTTCTTCCAGGGTGGTCAAACCCTCGGCCACCTTCATGGCGCCAGACAAACGCAGCGGGCGCAGGCCTTCCTTGGCCGCGGTCTTGCGCAAGGCATGCATGTCAATGCCAGGGTGCATGGCATGGCGCACGCCCTCAGACACGGGCAGCAGTTCATACAGCCCCACGCGCCCCTTGTAGCCAGTCATTCGGCATTCCAGGCAGCCCACGGGCTTGTAGGGTTGAATCTTGCCGTTCATGCGCCAAGGCCGGATCACTTCGGCCAAGGCTTCTGGCGTCAGATCATGATCGGGCTGTTTGCAGCTGGGGCACAAGGTGCGCACCAGACGCTGGGCCAGCACACCGATGACGGTGGCACTGATCAGATAGGGTGGCACCCCCAGATCGGTGAGGCGGGTGATGGCCGAAGCCGCATCGTTGGTGTGCAGGGTAGAGAACACCAGGTGGCCGGTCAACGAGGCCTGGATGGCCATTTCCGCCGTTTCCAGGTCACGGATTTCGCCCACCATGATGATGTCGGGATCTTGCCGCATGAGGGCTCGCAGCCCTTCGGCAAAACTCAGGTCAATACCGGGCTGCACCTGGGTCTGATTGAAGGCCGGCTCGATCATTTCGATGGGGTCTTCGATGGTGCAGACATTGACCTCGTCAGTGGCCACGCGCTTGAGGGTGGAATACAAGGTGGTGGTCTTGCCCGAGCCAGTGGGCCCGGTCACCAGAATGATGCCGTGCGGGCGACCCACCAATTGCTCCCAGATCTGGATTTCATTGGGGGCAAAGCCCAGCGCATCAAACGACTTGACCGTGTTGTCAGGGTCGAAGATCCGCATGACCAGCTTTTCGCCAAAGGCTGTGGGCATGGTCGACAAGCGCATTTCGACTTCGTCGCCACCGGGATTGCGGGTCTTGATGCGGCCATCGAGCGGGCGGCGCTTTTCCACCACGTCCATGCGCCCCAGCAGCTTGATGCGAGCCGTCATGGCCTGCATCACCGCCAAAGGCACCTGGTACACCGTGTGCAGCACCCCGTCGATGCGGAAGCGAATGGCCCCCATTTCGCGGCGGGGCTCGAGGTGAATGTCGGAAGCACGCTGGTCAAACGCGTATTGCCATAACCAGTCAACCACCTGGATGATGCCCTGGTCATTGGCATCGAGCTGGCGATTGGTCTTGCCCAGCTCCACCAGCTGCTCGAAGTTATGCACCACCGAGTCACCGGTTTTCTTGCTGGCATCGCGAACCGACTTGGCCAGGGTGTAGAACTCGGTGCGGTAGCGCTGCAGGTCCAGCGGGCTGGACACGACCAGGCGAATCTTTTTCTTGGTGTGCGCCAGGATCTCGTCTACCCAGGCCACATCGAGCGGCTCGCAGGTGGCAATGGTGATGTCGGTCAACCCCACCTGCACGGGCAGCGCTGAACGGCGCTCGGCGTAGTTGATGGACATGACCTCGGCCACACGACCCACGTCGACCTTCAGCGGGTCAATGCGCAAATAAGGCAATCCGAGATGGCCAGCCAGCCATTCGGTCAGCGGCTCCAACTCCAAGGCGGCCCCGGTGTCGGCCCGCTTGAGCCCGAGGCCCGCCAGACGCACCAGAGGGTGCTGTGAGCTGCTGCCTGCGGCAAAGCGCTGCCGCACCAGTTGGGCGTCTTGCTCGGTCAGCACGCCGTCTGCCGTCAACCAGGACAAGACCAGCACCCAATCCAGCGGCCCTTGGTGGGTGGAGACGCGACGTTTGGAGTGGGCTGATGCGGTCATCTCAGGACTTCTTCGAAAGCTTGGGCGTGAAGGTAGACAGGAGCTTGACCCATTTTCGCGCAGGCAAGTCCCATTTGGTCTGCAAAGTTTCGGCTCGTTGAGCCAGCACTTCTCGTTCAGGCAGGTCAAACCCCTTCCACGCCAGGACGATGGTGTTGCCCTCGGTGGTGGGTTTCAGCATGGCAACACGGTCCTCGCCGAAGGCGGCCCGAATGCGCGCAGCGCTGCGATCGAAACTGGCATCACGTCCAAACAGGTTGACGGTCATCACCCCGCCATCATCCAGCACGCGCCAGCAGGCGCGATAGAAGTCTTCGTCGTCCAGCACAGGGCTGGCGGCCTCATGGTCATACAGGTCGACACAGAGGGCGTCAGCCGACGCAATGTGGCGATCATCTTCAACGTACTTGGCGGCATCCGCCTTCAATACCGTCAATCTTTCATCATTTTCTGGCAAATGAAACCAGACTCGGCACACCCCGATGACGGCGGGATTGATCTCCACCGCCGTGGTCGGCAGCCGCAAGACACTGTGACAGTACTTGGTGATGGCCGCCGCGCCCAGGCCCAGTTGCAAGCAGCGCGTGTCAGCCAGATCTTGCGGGTCACGCAGCAACAACCAGGCCATCATGCGCTGGATGTAATCAAGTTCCAGCTTGGTGGGCTTGCTGATGCGCATGGCGCCCTGAACCCAGGGGGTGCCCAGGTGCAGATAGCGAATGCCGCGTTCTTCGGAAATGGTGGCTTCGGCCAGTTGGGGTTTGCTGCGTTTCACGGGGGCGAGTGTGGCACAGTCATTGCCATGTGTTCTGCTACGTCGCCCTCCGATTCGAATGCCGCCCGCCGTCTACAAGGGTTGCCGCCCGTGGTGGGGCCAGGAGCCCGGCTGCTCGTTCTGGGCAGTTTTCCAGGCGCGGCATCCCTGGCTGCCCAGCAGTATTACGCCCACCCTCGCAACCAGTTCTGGCCCATTCTGTCGGCCATCTGGGGGTTGAGTGGCTCAGAAAGCTTGCAAAACCTGCCCTACCCCGATCGCCTGCCCGTTGCGATGCGACATGGCTTGGCGATCTGGGATGTCTACTCGGCTTGCATGCGCGAAGGCAGCCTCGACAGCGCCATCGAAGCGGCTGAACTGAACGATCTGGCAGGGCTCATCCGAAGCACGCCAACCTTGCGGGGCATTGCCCACAACGGTGGCGAATCGGCTCGCCACATCAAGATCACCCAGGCGCTGGGCTTGCCTGTGTTCAAGCTGCCCTCCACCAGTCCGGCCAATGCATCGTGGTCTTTCGAACGCAAGTTGGCTGCCTGGCAGGCCGTGTTCGAACAGACCGGCACCCATGTGTTGTTGCCCACTTCAGTGGAGGCCACCCGATCATGAACACGCGCCTTGACCTCCCGCCCAAAGTGCTGTGGCCGCTCTTGCTGCTGGCCGCGTCGGCCTGGGCCTTTGTGAAAATCGCGGGCGAAATGCTCGAGGGCGATACCCATGCCATCGACATGATGGTCTTGCAATGGTGCCGGGTGCCCGGCCAGGCATCGCTGCCCATTGGGCCCCAATGGTTCCAGGAAGGGGTGCGAGATCTGACCGCTCTGGGCAGCCCTGCGGTGCTGGCCCTGGCGGTGGGGGCGGCATGGGGCTATTTGATGCTGGCCGGACGCAAGCCTCTGGCCTGGCTCACGGCGGTGGCCACCGGGGGCGGACTGTTGACAGCCATGTTGTTGAAGAACCTGTTCTCGCGAAGCCGCCCCGATGCGCTCTACCACGCCACGGTGGCCAATGGCTATAGCTTCCCCAGCGGGCACGCGATGATGTCTGCCGTGGTGTTTCTGACCCTGGCCGCGCTGCTGGCACGCGTGGCCCCGCGCGTGCGTCTGCGGTGGTACATCATGGGCATCGCCCTGGTGTTGACGGGGCTGACAGGCCTATCTCGCGTGTATCTGGGGGTGCACTGGATCTCGGACGTGGCCGCGGGCTGGGCGGCCGGAGCGGCCTGGGCCATGGGTTGCTGGCTGATCGCGCACCGGCTGCACATCGGACAGGAATTTCGCTCATGAAGGGGCAAAGATGGCTGACCCGCCTGGGTTACGCGTTTGCTGGCTTGCGCACAGCTTGGCTGACCGAAAAGAGCCTGCGCACCCACGCCTTAGCCACCGCAGGAGTGATGCTGGCGCTGGTCATCACGCGGGCCCCGGCAATGTGGTGGGCAGTGATGGCACTAACCATCGGCCTGGTCCTGGCGACAGAACTCATCAACACGGCCATCGAGACCTTGGCCGATCACCTGCACCCCCAACGTCATGAAGCCATTCGAGTGACGAAAGACGTTGCGGCGGCGGCGGTGCTGGTCAGCAGCACGGTGGCACTGCTGGTGGCTGCCGCCTTCGTCGTGGATCAGGTCTTGCCCATGCTGGGAATGTCGCTGCCGATCAAACCTTGAGCAGCCCCTTCGGCGACCAAGCTCGTCAGACGCGGCAACGCAGCCAGGGCATTGCGCTGCGTCTGGGCTTCGACCTCGGCCGGCGTCCAGCCACGCACTTGCGCCAAGGTCTGCGCGATGCGAGGTAACTCGGCGGGCTCATTGCGACTGCGTTCGCCCTGAGCGCGCTGCTCGGCTGTTTTGTACAACCAGTGGGGCGGAATGTCGGGCGCGTCGGTTTCGAGCACCAAGGCCTCGGCCGGCAGATCGGCTGCCAGACGGCGTATTTGCAAGGCGCGGTCGTAGGTCATGGCCCCGCCAAACCCCAGCTTGAAACCCAGTTCAATGAATGCCAGGGCTTGCTGGTGGCTGCCATTGAAGGCATGCACAATGCCCCCCGCCACAGGCTGCCCGACATCGCGGCAACGCCTCAGGTGCTTGAGCAGCACGTCGGCACTGCGCCGCACATGCACGATGACGGGCAACCCATATCGGGCTGCCAGCTTCAGCTGCTCAGCATAAAAGGTTTCCTGCAGGGCTCGACTGGCTTCGTCTTGCAACTCGGGCACAAACCAGTCCAGCCCGATTTCCCCCACGGCGACCAGACGCGGGTCATGCGCGGACTGTGCCAGCGCTTGCGCCAGTTGCTGCAAGGCATCGTGTGGCACCGCTTTCACGTACAAGGGGTGAATGCCCAAAGCATAAGCGCCCTGGCACGCCTGCGCTGCGTTGCGCGAGGTGGAGAAGGTGGCCGGTGACACGGCGGGGATGACCATCAAGCCCACGCCAGCGTCACGCGCGCGAGCCATCACCTGTGCGCGATCGGCATCGAATTCAGGAGCGTCCAGGTGGCAGTGGGTATCGATCCACATGCCTGAACCTTACTGCGCAAACAGCCCGTTGACCAGGTGATGGCGTTGATCGCAACGGGCTGCCAAGGCCGTGTCGTGCGTGACCATGATCACCGACGTGCCCTGATCGGCTGCCAACTGCAGCATCAGGTCGAAGACCACATCGGCTGTGTTGCGGTCGAGGTTACCGGTGGGTTCATCGGCCAACACACAGGCGGGCTGGGTGACCAGGGCGCGAGCCACGGCCACGCGCTGGCGCTCGCCCCCCGATAGTTCGGACGGACGGTGTTCGGCACGGTTGGACAGGCCCACGCGGGCCAACCAGGCACGCGCTTTGTCTCGTGCTTGCGCCAGAGGCTCCCGGCGGATCAACCAGGGCATGGCCACGTTATCGATCGCGGTGAATTCGGGCAAGAGGTGGTGAAACTGGTAGATGAAGCCCAGGTGCTGGTTGCGCCAGGCGCCTTGCTCGGCAGCGCTTTGGTCAGACCACGACCGGCCCATCAGGCGAACGGTGCCGCTGGTAGGCACGTCCAGCCCGCCCAGCAAATGGAGCAAGGTGCTTTTGCCCGAGCCCGAGGCCCCGACCACCGCGACGGTTTTGCCACGCTCGACACTCAGATCCACGCCTTGCAGGATGGTCACATCCAGCGGCCCTTCGTGAAAGCGCTTGATCAAGCCCTGCGCCTGCAGGATGACGGCATCAGTCATGCGTGACCCCGGTCAGATGTTCAGCAGCCAGGCAATGACATTCTTGGCGATGAAGCCCAGCATGCCAAAGCCCAGAACAATGAACAACACGAATGTGCCAAAGCGTCCGGCCTTCGACTCCCTGGCCAGTTGCCAGATGATGACGAACATGTAGAGGATGAAGCCCCCTACCCCAACCGTGAGGCCCAGCTGAGCAATCTGCTCTTCTGTCAAACCAAACATCTCAAACCTTTTCGCGCACCACCAGGTCGCGGTAGGCGTGCCAGCTGGCATGACCCAGCACCGGCATCACCAGAATCAATCCGAACATCAGGGTTCCCAGACCCAGCAGCGTCAGCACCATGACCACGCCGGCCCACAGGCCGGTGGCGACGGGGTTGGCCAGCACCGCACGCCAACTGGTGAGCACGGCACGCTGCACACCCACTTGACGGTCCATCAGCAGGGGAATGGCGATCACACTGGAAGCGAACACGGGGGCGGCCATCAAGGCCCCCACCACCAACCAGATCTCGAACAGGCCAGGCTGCGGGGCCAATACCACCCGCTGGAGGAAATCGGTCGGCGTCGTCACCGGAGGGTGGACACCCAAGCTGATGAGCGCCGCCGAGGTGATGACCCAGCCCGTTCCCAATACGGTGAGCAAGATGCCGAACTGGATCAACCGGCGATCCAGCGACGCCCAGACCGCCCATACAGTCGAAAAATCAGCGCGCTCGCCGCGAACCAGCGCCCGGCTGACCGCATACAAGCCCGTTGCCAGCAAGGGCCCCACCAGCAGGAAGCCGGAAAACGCCCCGGCCAGGACCCAGAATCGATCCCAGGCCAACCAGAGGGCGAAGCCGCCAAACAGCGCTGCCGCAGCGCCATGCGCCAAGCCGACCTGGGGCGCTTCCATGAAGTCAGCCCACCCCCTCACCAACCAGATCCAGGCGCGCAAGGGATGGACCTTGCGAACCCGCAGTGGTGTCTTGGGCAAGGGGTTGTGATCACTCATATCGCAGGGCCTCCGCGGGTTGCACACGACTGGCGCGCCAGCTGGGGTAGAGGGTGGCCAGCAGCGCCAGAATCAAGGAAATGACGGTAATGGGCAGGATATCCGACCATTGCGGATCGCTGGGCATCTTGCTGATCAGATAGATGCTGCCGGGCAGAAAACTGACACCCAGCAACCTTTCGATGGCCGGCACGATCACGTCGATGTTGAACGCCACCAATAGCCCCAGGCCCAAACCACCCAGGGTGCCCAAGACACCCGACATGGCGCCTTGCACCATGAAGATGCCCATGATGGAACGCGGCGTGGCCCCGAGCGTGCGCAAGATGGCAATGTCGGCGCGCTTGTCGGTCACGGTCATGACGAGAGTGGACACCAGGTTGAACGCCGCCACTGCCACGATCAGGGTCAGGATGATGAACATCATGCGTTTTTCCACCTGAACCGCTTCGAACCAGTTGCGGTTGGTGTGGGTCCAGTCACGCACCAGCATCTGGGGCATGGTCTTCGACAGCTCATCGCCCACGGCACGCGCACGCTGAGGGTCTTTCAGCTTCAGCTGCACGCCCGACACCCCACCCGTGCGGAACAGGCGGGCCGCGTCGTCGGCATGCATCAGCGCCAGACCCGAGTCGTATTCGTAATGCCCCGCCTCAAAGAGCCCCACCACCGTGACCTGCTTCAAGCGTGGTACCACGCCGGCTGGCGTGACCTGACCGCTGGGGGCCACGAGGGTGATGGTGTCACCTTCGCGCACCCCCAGGCTGCGCGCCAGCTCGCTGCCCAGCACCACACCCCAACCACCGGGCTGAAGACGCGAAAACACCGACACCATGCGAGCCGCCAAGGGGGTGACCTGCGCTTCTTCAGCGGGCACGATGCCGCGCACCATCACGCCACGCATGTCTTCCCCGCGGGCAATCAGGGCCTGCGCGGGCACAAAGGGTGCTGCGCCCACGACATCAGGCTGTTTGCGCGCCTGCTCGGCCACCGCACGCCAATCGGCAATGGGGCCGCCCAATGCGTCATACAACTCGACGTGGGCCACCACCGACAGCATGCGGTCACGCACCTCCTTCTGGAAGCCGTTCATGACCGACAGCACGATGATGAGGGCCGCTACGCCCAGCGCAATGCCGATGACGGACACACCGGAAATGAAAGAAATGAAGCCGTTGCGACGGTCGCTGCGGCTGGCGCGGGTGTATCGCCACCCGACACGCCATTCATAAGGTAGGTTCATGGTGACAGGAGTGTACTCATTCGATAATGCCACCATGAGTGTCCCGACCGTCACCCACTGGGTTCTGCCCTTTGCTTCGAGTCTGTCCGAACCGTGCCAGCATGCGCTGCCGCGCCTGGGGCAGGACCCGGCCTTGCCCAATTTGCAGCAACTGCTGCAACGCCTGCAACCTTCGAGCCGCCTGGAAGGCGACGAGTTCGACCTGACCCTGCCCCACGAAAAGTGGCTGGCCCGCCAGATGGGCTGGAACCCCGATCAGGCGCCCTGGGCACTCTGGTGGGCCCGACAAGATGGCGTGGCCCTTGACACCGACCGCCCCTGGGGCCTGATGAGCCCGTGCCACTGGCTGATGGGCCGTGACCACCTGACCTTGCTGGACCCGCAGGCTTTGGCTCTGACCGCCACCGAATCCCGCGAATTGCTGGAGGCCATTCGCCCGCTGTTCGAAAGCGAGGGCTGGAAGCTGGTCTGGGGCGCCCCCACACGCTGGTACGTGTCGCACGAATCGCTGCGCGACCTGCCCACGGCCTCGTTGGACCGCGTCATTGGCCGCAACCCCGACCTCTGGCTGAACGACCACCCGCAGGCTCGCTTGCTGCGCCGACTGCAAAGCGAAGTGCAGATGCTGCTGTACCAGCACCCCTCGCACGACGAGCGCCAGGCGCGCGGCGCCCTGACGGTGAACTCGTTCTGGCTGAGCGGCTGCGGCCAATTGCCTGCGGGCGAGGCCTGGTCCACCGGCCAGCATGACATTCAGCTCGTCACCACCCTCAGGCAGCCCCTGTTGGCCGACGACATGTTGGCCTGGCTGCAAGCCTGGAAAAAACTCGACGCCTCGGTGCTGCAAGACGCGGTGGCCCGCCTGGACAGTGGCGAATCCATCATGCTGACCCTGTGCGGCGAGCGCCATGCCCAGACTTGGGCGCAGCCCTCGAACAACGCAGGCTGGCTCACGGGCATACGGCAAACCCTGCGCCGCTGGATGCCCTCACGTCGCCCCGACCTGCCCGCCTTGCTCAAAGACCTATGAACATCATTCACCGCGACGTCCCTCCCCGTGCCGCCTGGGCCCTGGAGCAAGCTGGCGTTCACCCCTTGCTGGCCAGACTGTTTGCCGCACGAGGCGTGCGCCAGGCTGAAGAGCTGGACGACACCCCCGCCAAACTGCTGCCCCCAGCAGATCTCAAGGGCGCAGCGCAAGCGGCCGTGCTGCTGGCCGACGCCCTTGAGCAGGGCCAGCGCATCTGCATCGTGGCCGACTACGACTGCGACGGCGCGACCGCCTGTGCCGTGGGGCTGCGTGGTTTGCGCATGCTGGGCGCCAAGGCCGATCAAGTGGACTATGTGGTGCCCGACCGGGCGGTGCATGGCTATGGGTTGACGCCCCCCATCGTCGATCTGGTCAAGGCCAAACGGGCCGACGTGCTGGTGACTGTGGACAACGGCATGGCCAGCCATGAAGCCGTTCGCAAAGCCCATGAGCTGGGGTTGAAGGTGCTGATTACCGATCACCACTTGCCCGTGGTCACAGACCAAGGTGAGGTCAGCCTGCCCGACGCCGATGTGATCGTGAACCCCAACCAGCCTGATTGCCCGTTCGCCAGCAAGGCGCTGGTCGGTGTGGGCGTGATGTTCTACGTGTTGCTGGCGCTGCGCGCCGAATTGCGCCAGCGTGGCGCCTTCGAGGCCGCCCAGCAGCCTCGCATCGACGCTTTGCTCGACCTGGTCGCCCTGGGCACGATTGCCGATGTGGGCAAGCTTGACGCGAACAACCGCCGCCTCGTCAGCCTGGGCCTGAAGCGCATTCGCAGCGGGCGCATGCAAGCCGGCATTGCTGCCTTGTTCGAGGCAGCTGGCCGTGATCCTGCCAAAGCCAGTAGTCAAGACTTTGGTTTTGCGCTGGGTCCGCGGGTGAACGCCGCAGGCCGCCTGGCAGAAATGGGGCTGGGCATTGAATGCCTGACCTGCGACGACCCGGGCCGTGCGCTGGAGCTGGCACGCCAGCTCGACGCCATCAACCGCGAGCGCCGTGAACTGGAAAGCGGCATGCGCGACCAGGCTGAGCAACTGCTCGAGTCGCTGATGCCGGAGGGTGAACCGCCACACGCCATCGCCATCTTCGACCCCGACTTCCATGAAGGTGTGGTGGGCATCGTGGCCTCACGTCTGAAAGATCGCCTGCACCGCCCGACCTTCGTGTTCGCCCTGGGGCAAGACGGCTTGCTCAAAGGCTCCGGGCGCTCGATTCCTGGCTTTCACCTACGCGATGCCCTCGATCTGGTCAGCAAACGTCACCCGGGCTTGCTGAAGAAGTTTGGCGGACACGCCATGGCGGCCGGTTGCACCATTGCCGAGGAAGACTTTGACACCTTCGACCAGGCTCTGCAAAAAGTGGCGCGAGAAGGATTGGACGCCAGCCTGCTGGCCCGACAGATCAGCACCGATGGCCCGCTCGAGCCCCAATGGTTCAGCGCCGAAACCGTGGCCGCACTCGACAGCGCCGTGTGGGGACCGGGCTTCGAGCCGCCGGTTTTCAGCGACGAGGTCGATGTGGTGGGGCAGCGCCTGGTGGGCGAACGCCACCTGAAATTGAGCCTGCGTGTGCAAGGTCAGGTTCGCGATGGAATCTGGTTCGGTCGTACCGAGCCGCTGCCAGCCAAAACGCAATTGGCATTCCGCGTCAGCCTGGATGAATTCCAGGGACGTCAGCGGGTGCAACTGATGGTCGAGGGAATGGCGGAAGGCTGAGCCCGCTGCCGTCAGCCTGGGTCAGCCCAGGTCAGACGCCCCGATAGGCCTTCGCCACACGGCCAGCGCCGGGGGCTTCATACGTGGGCGAGGCCTCACGCGGCAGCAGGATGTCCAGCGTGCGCTCGATGGCGGCACCGGCACGGTGCACCAGAGCCTGCTGGGCGGTGATGCGCGCTTGCGCCAGCACCAGACGTTGCTTCAATTCCGGGCTGATGGGGCTTTTGCCCTCATGCGCAGCATGCCGGAATGCGGCCAGGGAATCGGCCAGACTGCGTTGCAACTGCTGCCCTACTTGCTCTATGGCAGCAGGGTCTCCGGCCACCAAAGCGGCATCCAGGTCACTCAGGCGCTGTTCAATGTCGGTCACATGGGCAGACAAATCCAGCGCCTGGGCGACGGTGTCGGAGCGAGCGGCGTCAGTCATTCGGGTACTACGTGTGCACTACGACACAAATCAGTTGGAACTGCGCTTCAGAAGTTCCTGCGCATTGGCGATCAACTTGTCGGCAATGACTTCGGCATCGACTTGATACGTGCCGTTGTCAATGGATTGCTTGACCTTGTCGACCTTGTCGGCGTCAAAATCAGGGTCCATGCCGGAAATCAGGCTGGAAGCCATGGGCGACAGAGAAACCTTGGCGCTTTGCGAGACGCCGCCGTCGAGGGACTTTGTCTTGCCTGGGGCCGTGGTTGAGGCCCCCTCGGCCCGCTGGCTCGCCGAGCCACCGAGTGCTTTATCGATAGGGTTGCCGATCTTCATGATGTACTCCTTTGACTCGGTCTTTTCCGAGTGGTCACATCCGCGATATCGACGCGGCCTGTTCTGACTTTAATGCCAAACACCGAAACCCCCTTGTACAGGGGGGTGCAATCGGCAATAAGTGTTTCATAAGACCAACTCCACTTGCCGATCGCCCACGGGCTGGGCGCACACAACGCGGCCATTATCGGTGCGAACTCGCGCGCACCGCCCCTCGTCACCTGGGGTCAGTGCCGTTCCTTCAGATGAAATCTGAAAACCCGAGCCCTTGACCACCACGCGAACCGGGTCGCCGGCGGCAAACCAGCGACGCAATTTGATGTCTTCCTGGCGGATGCTCTGGCCGGGTTCAATGTTGCGCACCACGGCACGCCCCACGATGTCGGTCAGGTTCACGACGGCCGGCGAGGGGCTGGCCGCCAGATCGACCTCTGCCACGCGCAAATCAGCCGCATTGACCAAGGCCCCCGGGCGCAGCGGCACCACAGCGACCAAGGCTTGACCGTAGACCTTCACGGTCACCGGCCAGAACACATTCCAGCGGGTGACGCCCTGCTCGCAACGCAGACCGACACGGCTGCGCCCCCAAAGAGGCACCCCGGTTGGCACATAGGCGCGCACTTTTTCACAAGGCGCCAGTTTCAGCCGTGGGTCGAGTTGACCCAATTCGACCTGAACTCGACGCGGCTTGTCTTCTTCCAGGGCTTGCGCAGTGCTTGCCCCGGTGGTGGACTGAGTCCGGACAAATTCTTCAATCGTGGCCTGCAGGGTATCGCCCTGCGCAAAGGCCGGTAAGGCCAGCGACGCCACGGCGGCCACCCACGCCCACAACCAGGCCCGGAGCAATGCCACCGAGCGCGATGAGGCGCGAGATGTCTGGGAGGGGGTGAGAGTCGGTTTCATGGTGGCTTGACTCTACGGATCTGGCCGAGCCATGAGGGAGCGAAATGAGGCAGGAAAGCCCGCTTATTCGCGCTCATGTTTTTCCGTCAGGCCGTCAACATGTCCAGCAAGCTGCGTGGAGAAGCGCCATGTTGAACCGATTGACCGATACCTTGAATTTCCAGGCCGAAGCCCTGTCGCTGCGGTCTGAGCGCCAGCGCCTGATTGCCAGCAACATCGCCAACGCGGACACGCCCGGCTATGTCAGCAAGGACTTTGATTTCTCGACCGCGCTGCGTCAAGCCACCGGCCAACGCTCGGTGGGTGACTCTTCTATCGGCACGACTCGCCTGCAACTTCAGGGTGCCAACCCCGGCCATCTGGGTTTGAACGGCGCCCCAGCCGGCAGCCGCGCTGAACCCGAACTGGGCTACGCCGCCGCATCTCAAACGAATCTGGACAGCAACACGGTCGACCTGGACCGCGAACGGGCCAACTTCGCCGACAACACCGTGCGCTACGAAGCCACGCTGCGCTTCATCAACTCGCAGGTCCGTACGCTCAACACGGCCATCACCGGTCAGTAAGACGGTTAGCTAAGGAGATCATCATGTCGATGTTCAAGATCTTCAACGTGTCAGGCAGCGCGGTCAGCGCGCAGTCTCAGCGCCTGAATGTGGTCGCATCCAACCTGGCCAATGCCGACACCGTGGCTGGGCCCGACAAGTCGCCTTACAAGGCCCGCCAGGTGGTGTTCAGCACCACCCCCATGGGCGAAGTGGGCACCGCGGGCGTGACGGTCTCTCAGATCACCGAAGACAACACCCCCGGTCGCCGCGTGCTCGACCCCAAACACCCGCAAGCCGACGCCGATGGCTACGTGACCTACAGCAACGTCAATTCCGTGGAAGAGATGGTCAACATGATCTCTGCCTCGCGGTCCTACCAGAACAACATCGAGGTCATGAACACGACCAAGAGCCTGCTGATGAAGACCCTGCAAATGGGTCAAGGCAGCTGATCCCCCCCTACCTAGAGGCTGAACCATGACCACCACCACCGCGACCTCCGGCACCTCCGGGTTGGATGCCTATCTGGCCAACCAGAAGACCTCGACGGCTCAAAACACGACCGACGCCACCGCCGATCGCTTCCTGAAACTGCTCGTGACCCAGATGCAGAACCAGGACCCGCTCAACCCCATGGACAACGCCCAGGTGACGAGCCAGATGGCCCAGATCAACACGGTCACGGGCATCGACAAGCTCAACAACACCGTCAAGGACATTGGCACCAACTTTGGCCAACTGCAACTGCTGCAGGCCGCCAACATCGTCGGCCACAGCGTGCTGGTGGACGGCAACGAGTTGAACCTCGACACCAATGGCAAGACCGGTGGAGCCTATGAGCTCGATGCCAACGCGCGCAACGTGAACATCGAAGTGCTGTCGTCAGCCGGCGTGGTGGTGGACACCATCAGCCAAGGCGCTACGACCTCCGGTCGACATGATTTCACCTGGACCCCTCCCGAGGGCGTCAGCAAGGACCAGTCTTTCACATTCCGTGTCAAGGCGACCAATGGCACCACCAAGGTGGGCGCCAACACCTTGATGCTGGATCAGGTCGATGCCGTCAGCAATGCCAGCACAGGCGGCGTCAACCTGGAACTTCGCAACAGCGGCACAGTGGCTTACAGCAAGGTCAAGGCCGTGGGCTGATCAGCTCAATCTCTGCATTACTCAAACATTGAAAGGATCACACCATGGGCTTCCAACAAGGTCTTTCCGGTCTGAACGTCTCCTCCCGCAACCTGGAGGTGATTGGCAACAACGTGGCCAACGCGAGCACCTACGGTGCCAAAGCCTCGCGTGCTGAGTTCGCCGACATGTATGCTGCCGCATTGACCGGCGCGGGCACCAGTAACGTCGGTATTGGTGCCACCGTGGCCTCTGTCTCGCAGCAGTTCACGCAGGGCAACATCACCACCACGGATAGCCCGATGGATCTGGCCATCAACGGCAACGGCTTTTTCCAGGTCACCGACGGGGCCAAGCCCGTGATGTACAGCCGCAATGGCCAATTCAAGGTCAACCGCGACGGCTTCATCATCAACAACCAGGGCCACAAGCTGCTCGGCTACCAGGCTGACAACCAAGGCACCATCATCTCTGGCGCAGCCAGCCCACTGCAGTTGCCCACCTCGGGCATTGCCCCACGCGCCACCGATGAGATCAATCTGGAAATGAACTTTGACTCTCGTCAGGCTGTACCGTCTCAGACCCCGGTCGATTTCAGCGACCCACGGACCTACAACTTCTCGACCTCGCAAACCGTCTTCGACGCCAAGGGCCAGGCTGTCAGCCTGAACTACTACTTCGTCAAGACCGGGGCCGACAATTGGGACATGTATGCCACGGCCAATGGCACACCGATTCAGGATGACGGTGGCACTCCGGCCCGAGCCATGCGCGTGGCCTCGATGACCTTCCCTGCCGCCGGTGGCACCGCGACCAACACCACGGGTCTGAACAACCCGGGAGATGCCGGCACCATCTCCACGTATGACGGCACCGGCGCAGTCACATCGACTGTCACCAACGGCATGTTCACCCTTCCAACCATTCCATCGGCCACGCTGACGGGTGGCGCCCTCACGGAGCAGATTCCGGGCATCCGGATGGACATGTCGAAGTCAACCGAATACGGCTCGACCTTCAGCGTGACCAACCTGGGCCAGACCGGCTACGCCCCTGGCCAGTTGTCGAGCATCTCGATTGACTCCAGCGGCGTGATCATGGCGCGCTACTCGAACGGCCAGTCCAAACCGGCGGGCCAAGTCGAACTGGCCACCTTCCGCAACCCACAAGGTCTGTCACCCCAAGGTGGCAATGAGTGGTCCAGCACGTTTGCCTCAGGCGACCCGATCACGGGTGTGCCAGGTGCGGGCAACCTGGGCTTGCTGCAGTCTGGCGCGCTGGAGGAATCGAACGTCGACCTGACCGGTGAACTGGTCAACATGATGGTGGCGCAACGCATGTATCAGGCCAACGCACAGACCATCAAGACCGAAGACCAGGTGTTGCAGACCCTGGTGAACATGCGCTGATGCACTGCGCTGAACAGGCCGGACCAAGGAGTTCCACATGGACCGCATGATTTATCTGGGCATGACCGGTGCCAAGACCAATATGCAACGGCAAGACGTGCTGGCCAACAACCTGGCCAACGCGAGCACCACCGGCTTTCGCGC
The DNA here is from genome assembly GCF_036273115.1 of Aquabacterium sp. Lineage (GTDB taxonomy): Bacteria > Pseudomonadota > Gammaproteobacteria > Burkholderiales > Burkholderiaceae_C > Aquabacterium. The sequence continues at coordinate 373,780 of NZ_DASUIN010000002.1, read as the reverse complement.
CGAGTTGCAGGCCGTGCGCGCCGTGCCGGTTCGTGGCGATGGCGCCAGCACCCGCGTGTACGCGCTGGAAACCACGGTGGGCTACGACGACTCGGCCGGCCCGATCAACTTCACGGGTCGCAACCTCGATGTCGCCATGCAAGGCAAATCCTGGATGGCCGTGCAGGGTCTGGACGGCACCGAGGCCTATACCCGTTTCGGCTCACTGACCGTGAACACCGAAGGCACCTTGATGACCCAGAACGGCTTGACCGTGATGGGCGATGGCGGCCCCATCACCCTGCCGGCCAACACCGAGCCCAGCATTGCCCCGGACGGCACCGTCAGCGCCAAACAGGCCAACGGTCGCAGCACCACAGTGGGTCGAATCAAGATGGTGATCCCCGAGACCAAGCTGGTTCGGGGAGAAGACGGTCTGTTTCGCGGTGCCGATGGCAATGATCTGCCAGCCAACCCCAATGCGCGCCTCCAGGACCGATCCCTGGAAGGCTCGAACGTGAACCCGATTGAAAACATGGTGGCGATGATTTCCGCTGCACGCCAGTTCGAAACCCAGATGAAGTTGCTGCAGACCGCCGAGGCGGACGAGAAAGCCGCAACGCAACTGTTGTCAGGCAGCGGAGCCTGACCCTTAATCCTGTAGTCAAAGGAGAACGGCCATGATGCGTTCACTGTGGATCTCGAAGTCCGGCATGGAAGCCCAGCAAACTCAGCTGGATCACATCTCGAACAACCTCGCCAACAGCGGCACCAACGGCTACAAGCGCTCGCATGCGGTGTTTGAAGACCTGATGTATCAGAACCTGCGCCAAAGTGGCGCCAACAGTTCTGAACAAACGCAGCTGCCCACAGGCTTGCAAGTCGGCCTGGGCGTACGCCCCGTCGCCACTTCTCGCCTGTTCACCCAGGGCAACCTGCAATCGAGCAGCAACAGCATGGACGTGGCCATCAACGGCAATGGCTTCTTCCAGATTCAGATGCCCGACGGCACCACTGGCTACACCCGCGACGGCTCCTTCAAGCTCGATGCCCAGGGCCAGATCGTGACCAACAACGGCTATCTGGTTCAACCCGGCATCACCGTGCCGGCCAACGCCACAAGCCTGACCATCGGCAACGATGGCACGGTCTCGGCGCTGCTGCCCGGCCAAGCTACCCCGCAAAACCTGGGTCAGATCCAGCTGGCCACTTTCATCAATCCGGCCGGCCTTGACCCTCGCGGCCAGAACATCTTCACGGAAACGGCTTCGTCCGGCACACCGCAAACGTCTGCCCCCGGCACCAACAGCATGGGCACCCTGTCGCAGGGGTTTGTGGAAACGTCGAACGTGAACGTGGTGGAAGAGCTGGTCTCGATGATTCAGACCCAACGCGCCTACGAGCTGAACTCGAAGGCGATCCAGACCTCGGATCAGATGCTGCAACGCCTGGGACAACTGTGATGAAACACCTGTCGTCTAACCGTCTGATGGCCTGGGCCGCAATGGCCCTGGGCTCGCTGGCCCTGAGCGGATGCATGGCCACGGCCCCAACGGTGGACGTCGTCGAGCCGACCCAGGCTCGACCCGAGGCCTCACGCTACGCCCCAACCAACAATGGCGCGATCTTTCAAGCTGCCAGCTACCGTCCACTTTATGAAACCTACCGTGCACGCATGGTGGGCGACATCGTGACGGTGACGATTGACGAAAAGATTTCCGCCAAGCAGGAAACCACCAGCAAGATCGAAAAATCGGGCACGGTGGGGGGTGCGATCACGGCAGTTCCCCTCATCCGTGCCGATCAACTCGGCAAGCTGGATGTGAACGGCAAGTCGGCCAATACCTTTGACGGCAAGGGCAGCACCGAGAGCAGCAACAACTTCTCGGGCATCATCACCTGCACCGTCGTCGAGGTGCTGCCCAACGGGCACCTCATCATCTCGGGTGAGAAGCAGATCGGTGTCGCCAAGAACGTCGACATCCTGAAATTCTCCGGCCAGATCGACCCGGTCACCATTCAGCCCGGCAACACGGTGTCATCCACCCAGATTGCCAACGTCCGCATCGAGCAAAAGGGCCGCGGCGCCCAGTCGGATGCGCAAGGAATAGGCTGGCTAGCACGCTTCTTTTTGAACATTCTCCCGTTCTAAAGTTCGTAAAAATGGGGTCGAACCTTCTAGAAAGTCGGCCCCATGAACACCACCGATCGCATCCTCAAATGGCTCATCGCCATGGCCTTCACGGCCGCTACGGCTGCCATGTGGTGGCCTGTGGAAGCCCACGCGGTTCGACTCAAGGAAATCGCGGCGGTTCAGGGGGTTCGCCCTAACCAATTGATGGGCTACGGCCTGGTCGTGGGCCTGGACGGCACCGGCGACCAAACCACCTCAGCCCCCTTCACCGCCCAAAGTCTCAACGCCATGCTGCAGCAGCTGGGCATCACGGTGCCCGCAGGTGCAGCCATGCAGCTCAAGAACGTGGCCGCCGTGCTGGTCACGGCCACCCTGCCCCCCTTTGCCCAGCCTGGCCAGGCTGTGGACGTGAACGTGTCTTCGCTGGCCAACGCCAAATCTTTGCGCGGCGGCACCCTGATCGCCACTCCCCTGAAGGGCAACGATGGCCAGATTTATGCGATGGCCCAGGGCAATCTGATCGTGGGCGGCGCAGGTGCCTCAGCTGGCGGTGCCAAGGTCCAGATCAACCACCTCAGTGCAGGCCGCATCCCCGCTGGCGCCACAGTGGAGCGCAGTGTGCCCACCCCGTGGCTGCAGAGCTCCGTGGTGCAACTGGACTTGCAGTCTGACGACTTCAACACCGCTCGCGAGGTGGCCGACACCATCAACAAGGCCAAGGGTGGCGGTGTAGCCGAAGCGCTCAACGGCCGTACGATTTCCGTGCGCCTGCCCAGCCAGCCTGGCGAGCGCGTGGCCTTCATGGCCGACCTGGAAAACCTCCCCATCGAGCGCGCCACACCAGCAGCCAAGGTCATCATCAACGCCCGTACCGGTTCCATTGTGGTCAACCAGGCCGTGGCGATTGGCCCCTGTGCCGTAGCGCACGGCAACCTGTCGGTCACCATCAGCTCGACCCCGGTCATCAGCCAACCTAGCCCCTTGTCTCAAGGGCAAACAGTGGTGGGCGAGAAGAACGACATCAAGATCAATCAGGAACCCGGCTCCTTGATCCAGCTGCCAGCGGGCACCAAGCTCACCGACGTGGTCAAGGCCCTCAACACCCTGGGCGCCAACCCGCAGGATCTGCTGGCCATCCTGCAAGCCATGAAGGCGGCGGGCGCGCTGGAAGCTGAGCTGGAGGTGATCTGATGGGTCTCTCGCAAACCGGTAACACCAACCTGAGCATGGACTTGCGGTCGCTGGACCGTTTGAAGTCGGCCTCAGGCGCGGATGCCAAGTCCGGCATCAAGGAAGCGGCCAAGCAGCTCGAAGGCCTGTTCATGCAGGAATTGATGAAGAGCATGCGCGCCTCGACCATGAACAGCGGCATGCTCGACAACGAGGCCACCGAGATGGGCACCAGCATGCTCGACACCCAGTTTGCCAACCAGATGGCAGGCATTCCGGGTGGCCTGGCCGACAAGATTGCCAAGCAACTGGAGCGCCAGATGGGCATCAAGCCCGAGGTGGATACCAGCAGCTTTGATCGCGCTGTGGCTCTGCCTACCCTGCGCACACCGCCCTCCTCTTCGGTGCAAAGCACCCAGAGCGGCAACAACGATATCGGCAACACTCGTGCGCTGTCCGCTTCGGAACGCTTTGTGCTCAAGCACCAGACCGCTGCGAAGGCCGCCGAAGCGGCCACAGGCATCCCCGCATCGAACATCCTGGGGCAGGCCGGGCTCGAGTCTGGCTGGGGCAAGCATGAAATCAAGATGCCAGATGGCAGCTCCAGTCACAACCTGTTCGGCATCAAGGCTGGGGCGGGCTGGAAGGGCAAAGTGGCAGAAGTGACAACGACCGAGTATTTCAATGGCGTTGCGAAAAAAGTCACGGCGAAATTTCGCGCCTATGACTCTTACGCCGAGGCCTTCACGGACCACGCTCGCCTATTGAGCCAAAGCCCACGCTACAGTCAAACCGTGGCTTCGGCGGATTCGGTCAAGGACTATGCCAAGGGTTTGCAAAAGGCGGGCTACGCCACCGACCCCGCCTATGCTGACAAGCTGACCAAAGCGATCAACACGACCTTGCGCGTACAGCGCTCGGTCTCTTGAGTGGCTGATCGGAGTACCCCATGGGATCTAGCATTCTCGCCCTGAGCACCCGAGCCATGCTGGCCAACACGGCCATGCTGCAAACGGTCAGCCACAACATCAGCAACGCCAACACCGAAGGCTATTCACGCCAATCGGTCGAGCTGGCAACCGAAGGGGGCCAGTTTTCCGGCGCGGGTTTCTTTGGCCGTGGTGTGCGCATTCAGACGGTTTCGCGCTCCAGCGATCAGTTCCTGACACGCGAAGCCAACGTCAACCTGGCGGCCTCGTCAGCAGACCAGACTCGCCTGGACAAGCTCAAGCAGATGGAAAAGGTCTTCCAGACCGGAGAGGCCGGCATCGGGTATGCCGCCAGCCAGATGCTCAACGCCTTTGTGGACGTGGCCAACCAGCCTCAAGACCTTTCCGCTCGCCAGGTGGCTCTGGCTCGCGCGCAGGACTTTGTCAGCCGTGCTAGCAGTGCCTCGACACAGCTGGACTCGCTGCAATCGGGTGTGCTGGCGGACATGAAGACCACCGTGGCACAGATCAACGACTACGCCAAGCAGATCGCCAGCATCAACCAGAAAATCGCGGTGGTGCAAGGCAATGGCCACAGCCCCAATGACCTGCTCGATACCCGCGACCAGTTGGTCAAGGAACTCAACACCAAGGTGCAGGTGTCAACCATCGAAGCGGGCGACGGCACGATCAGCGTCTTCATGGGCGGCGGACAGCGTCTGGTGCTGGGCAATCAGGCCGAGACCCTGAACGTGGAAGTCGATGAATTCGATGCGACCATGGGCCGGCTGTCGATCACGACCCCAAACGGCAACGCCCAACTGGATCAGGCCACCATCACCGGGGGCAGCCTCAAGGGTTTGCTTCAGACTCAGGACGAGGACATCCCTGCGGCGCGCAATCAACTCGGACAACTGGTGTCTGCCCTGGCCTGGCGAGTCAACAACCAGCAAGGACTCGGCCTGGATCTGAGCGGCAACCCTGGCGCCAGCGTGTTCGGAATCGCTGCGCCGGCGGTCTTGCCATCACGCACCAACAGCTCGTCTTTGTCTAACCCACCGGTCAGCTTGACCGTCACCGATGGGCGTGAACTTCAGGCCAGTGAATATTTGCTGGAAGAAGACCCGAACGCGCCAGGCACCCTGCGCCTGCTGCGAGACAACCAGCAAATTGCCACGAACGTCGTTGACGGAACGCAAATCGATGGGCTGCGAATCAATATCAATGGCGCCGTCCCCAGTGGAGACCAGTTTCTGCTGCGCCCGGTAGCCAATGCCGCGACCACCATCACACGGCTACTGGACAAGCCCACGGGCATTGCTGCGGCATCGCCCGTCACTGCCACGGTTTCGGCCAGCAACAAAGGCACCGCCACCCTGGCTTCCCTGTCGGTTTCCTCTGCCAACACGGTGCCTCACGGCAACGTGGAAATCGTCTTCACGGAAGACCTGAACACCACCGACAGCAGCGTCCCCTACACCCTGACCGACCTCACCAACGGCACCTCGGTGACGGGAACCTGGTCACCAGGCAACGCGATCAGCTACAACGGCTGGAACCTGAACCTCAATGGGGTGCCCAAGGGCGGCACCCAAGGGGCCAATGGGGTGGGCGACAAGATTGAAGTCAACCTCACCACCAACACGAAGAGCAACAACGGCAATGCCCTGACGATGCTGAGCATCCGCGATGAGGACATCGTCGGACGTCAGCGGGACAACAACAACCCGCTCAACGCACCCGTACCCGGTGCCAGCATCACCACGGCTTACTCGCAACTCATCGGCAACATTGGCGTGACCGTTCAAAGCGCCACCACCTCGGCTGATATTTCCGGGAAGCTGTCCGACGACTCAGAGACGCTGTTGAAGAACAAGACCGGGGTCAACCTCGACGAAGAAGCCGCCAAGATGATTCAATATCAACAAAACTATCAAGCGGCGGCCAAAGTTCTGCAAGTGGCCCAGTCTGTGTTTTCGACCCTGCTGGGCGTGTTGGGTAACTAAGGAGACTGATCATGCGCGTCAGTACCGCACACACCTACGACAAAGCCATCGAATCGCTGCAAAAGCGTCAAACCGATCTGGCTGCGGCCCAAGCACAGCTCACCACCGGCAAGAAGGTCAATGTCCCCAGCGACGACCCGATCGCCGCGGCCCGAGCAGAACGATCGCTTGCCACCATTGCACGCTCCGACGCCAATCAGCGGGCCTTGGAAGCCAGTCGCAATGCCATGCAGATCGCCGAGTCATCCATGGCCGATGCGGTCGACCTGATCCAACAGGCACGCGAAACCATCGTCTCCGCAGGCAATGCCAGCTTCACCGATTCGGAGCGCAAAAGCGTCGCCAAGAAGCTGCAGGAAATTCGCACCCAGTTGCTCACTGTGGCCAACCGTGCCGATGGGGGCGGTGGTTATGTATTCGGGGGTCAAGGCGCTGACACGCCGCCCTTCATCGACGCACCCGGCGGGGTTCAGTTTGTCGGCAAAGGAGGGGAAACGCAGGCCGCAGCCGGCGAACAGATGAACCTCACGATCGACGGTGAGAACGTCTGGCTCAAGGCCAACTCCGGCAATGGCGTATTCACGACCAGCGCAACCCTCCAATCCGGGTCAACGGCCTGGGTGACCTCAGGCTCGGTCACCAATCCCAGCGCGAATCCATACCTGACTGGGCTGTCCAACGCCCCTTACGACATTGACTTTCAGGTCAGCGGCGGCGTGACCACCTACACCGTCAACGGCGGCCCGGCCACGCCCTACGTGAGTGGACAGGCCATCGTCTTCGATGGCATGTCGGTCACCGTCAAAGGCGGGCCCGCCAATGGCGACAAGTTCACGATCTCCCCTTCGCAAAAGGACCTCAGCGTATTCAAGGCGCTGGACAACGTCATCGCCACCTTGAGCGCCAGCAACCAGAACAATGGCCAGGTCAGCCAGGCGGTCAACAAGGGGGTCGCCGACATGGACAGCGTGCTGAGCACCATGCAAGGCGCCCGTTCGGCTGTAGGCGAAACACTCAACCGCATGGATGGCACCGAAAACCGCATCAGCGCCACCAAGCTGGCCGCTCAATCGGAGCGATCCAACGCCGAAGACCTCGACATGACGGAAGCCATCTCGAGTTTCCAGGCCAAACAAACGGGCTACGACGCGGCGCTGAAGAGCTACTCCATGGTGCAGAAGATGTCCCTGTTCCAATATCTCAACTCCTAATTCAATCAGGCAGACACAATGGACCACCCCATTCTTGGTCAAGTCGCACTGGCTTACTCCCCAGTCATCGATCGCAATCGCAATGTCACTGCCACGCGCCTGAGTGTGTTCCCGCTGTCGCAAGGGGCCTCTCTTCAGCCGCAGGCCTTGCTGGCCGCCATTTCAGAGACCTGGCCCGCCGACGGTCCGCAGCTGTGGATGAACATCGTCAGCGAAAGCCTGCTGCGCGACATGCTCGCGGCCCAACCGGGCACGCACATCCTCATCGAAGTGCCCGCGTTCATGGCCAGCGACCCAAGCAACGTTGATGCCCTGTGCACCCTGCAGGCCAACGGCAGCACACTGCTGCTCAAAGGTCGCCCGCTGCAAGGACTGCCGCGCGAGGTGCTGCCCTGCTTCAAGCACTCGATCATCGACTTCGATGACGACCGTCGCATTCATCAGGATGGCGTCGAGCCCGCCACCCCACCCAGTGGCGTGATCCGCTCCATCGGGCACGTTCAGGCCGGTGTCAGCAATGTCACCGACATGGAAACGGCATTCCGCAAGGGCGCTTTCGCCGTGCTGGGCTGGCCCATCGACAACATCATTGAAGAGTCGACGCGTCCGGCCGACCAACCCGCCCTGCAAGTCATCGTGCACCTGATCGACCAGGTCCACAAAGAGGCGGAAATCGAGGATCTGGAAAACACCCTCAAGCGCGACCCGGCCCTGGCCTATAAGCTGATGCGTTACATCAATTCGCCAGCATTCGGCTTGTCGGTTGAAATCAATTCCTTCCGCCACGCCATCATGATCCTGGGTTACCAACGCCTCAAGCGCTGGCTGGCCCTGCTGCTGGCCACCGCCTCCAAGGATCCGAACATGCGCCCGGTGATGTTTGCCGCCGTGCGCCGTGGTCTGCTGATGGAAGAGCTGGGCAAGCTCAGTGGTGACGACGAACAGCGCAGCGAATTGTTCATCTGCGGCGTGTTTTCGCTGCTGGACCGCATGTTCCGCCAGCCCTTCAGCGAATTGCTGAAGACCATTCCGGTACCAGAACGGGTCTACCAGGCGCTGGTTGACCATTCCGGCCCCTACGAGCCGTACTTCAATCTGGTGAAAGCCGTCGAGGGCAGCACCATGTATGAAATCAAGGAGGCCGCAGACAACATGCTGCTGACCTTCCAGGACATCAACGAAGCCGTGTTGCGCGCACTCAAAGCGGCGAGCCAGCTCGAATAAGCGCTTGCCCTGCCGCGACCCAGGGGCCCACACGGGCCCTTTTTTGATTCGTGAAAGGATTCACACCCCCCACCCCCTCAAACACAGGGTTAACCCTTGCGTGCGCGGGTGCAGTCGCTATCCTTGGCGACATCATGAATCCCGTCACCCCTTTCATCGGCATCATCGTTCTGTGCGTGGCACTGACGGTCAACTTCTTCCGTGCCGCCTGGAAGCTGGGCATCTTGCGGGCATTCGGCCGGCGCAAGACCATTCGCTGGCGTACCCTGATCGCGGGCGCGTTGGCTGCCTGTCTGCCCTTTTCTGGCGCGATGGCCGCCATGCTGATCGTGCCCTCTGCCGACGGCAGCAATACCGTGCCCATTTCAGCCCTTGATCTGTCCTGGCAACTGGCCCTTGCCGGCCTGGTCACCCATCTGGTCAACGACAAGCTGATGCATTGGGGCACAGGCAAAACTGCCCAGCGTTGACCTCAGCGAAATAGGCCGGCTAGGCCCGGCATTTCCGCTTTTCCAGGTTGGGCGTCGGCCTCAACAATCGGGGAGCGCGCATCCGCGTGGGTGCGCCCCGATTCGAGGCCGTATCCATGAATGCCATCTCGCCCATCAGGTCCCCCCGCCTGGCACGTCTCCTCGCCACCCTGGCAGCCCTTGCGGCAATGGCACTCACCGCGGGATGCGGCGGAAGTGGTGGAGGCTCCAACTCGGGCCCGGGAGACACCAGCCCAGGACAAACTGGCACCCCTGCCAGCGAAGTCGGTCCGTTCACCGTTTCCGGGGTCGCGGCCATTGGCGCGCCTTTGCTCGGAGCCACGGTCACAGTGGTCGACGGCAAGGGGGTAGAACAAGGCCGCACTCGTACCAATACGTCAGACGGCAGCTACGCCGTCGCCCTGACCGGCTCGCACATCCCACTGCCGCTCTTGATCCAGGCCTCAGGGGTCGACATGACCGGCAAGCCTGTGATCCTGCACTCCGTCGTGCAAACCAGCACGACGGGTGCTACCCGAGGCACGGCCAACATCACCAGCATCACCGACGCAATCGTGGCCATGTTGCTGGGTGCCGACCCTGCAACTCAGTTTCAATCTGCCAGCTCGCTGGCCAGCACCTGGACCCTGCTGGCTGATGCCACTGCGCTGAAAAACGCGTCCGATCTGGTCAAAGCCATCGCCAAACCGGTGATCACCGACACCAAGGTCGCCGATGCCGCCAAGATCGACTTCTTCCAGGATGCCAGCTTCAGCGCCAACAAGACCGGTGCTGATGCCATTCTGGAAGGGCTCCACATCCAGGTCGGCAAAGACCGCGCCGGACGAGATCAACTCGAGTTCAGCAGCCGACTCAAGCAACCCTCTGATCCAGAGGTCACCGTCAACCTCAGCGTCGCCCGTACGCAATTGGCCTTGGGCAGCACAGGCAAAGTTGCCAATGCCATCACATCAAGTGCCAAAGTCACCACCAGCGCAACCACTTTGCTCAACAACGTGGGCACGCTCGACAACCTCGGCATCGCACTCAACCGAGCGCTGGCAGAACGCAACACCTCCGGCATGATCATGGTCTTGCCGATCTATTCGAACACCTACGGTAGCCACAATGGCGTCGCCATCGATGCCCTGGCCGCGCAACTGGCCCAATACGGTAGCAACGGCTGGCAACTCAGCCGGTTCCAGTTCACCGGCTGCGCCGACGACCCCATGCCAGCCAAAGGCTGTAACCTGGCTCAGGTATCTGCCCTGTTGAGCAATGCCACCGGTCAGGTCGTCGGCGTGTTCGACAACGTCGTGAAATACGAGGCCTCAACCGGCTGGGTGTTCCAGGGCAACGGCAAGCTCAGCAACTGGTCGGTCATTCCCGCTGCATGGCGTGCCTGGAATTCAACAGGGCAATCGACAGGCTCGGGCCAAGGGGTGCAGTTGTCGATCAAGCCGATCACCGACACCCTCTTCTCCAGCCTGACTCTGCCCAGCGGCTACACCGTGCAATTGCTCGACTGTCAGATGGGCAACTGGTGTCTGTCGGCCACCGCTACGGGCGACCTCCTCACCGACTCATTCCTGCAAGCAGGCACCCTGGGCTGGTATGGCGCGCAGCAAGACTCCACGCGCGGCGCGATCTACCGACTCTCGGCGCAAGCCATCCTGGCGCAGGAAGTATCGACTGCCATCCTGCCCCAGGACGTGCCGACGGAAGCCAGTGCGACGGCCTTCCCTCTGCCGGATGGACTGGCAGCCGGATCACCACTGACCTGCACTCAAATTCTCGCAGGGACGCGTGTGACCTGGAACAGCTGGGCCGCGAGTAACCCCACCTTGCGCATGCAGTCGGTTTACAGCGTGGTGACCGGTGCCGCTCACCTGCCCTGGGTGCAAACCGCATCGGTCACGCCCTTGTCGGACACCGTCACCGACGTGCCGGCGGTGGTCAGCCCGCCCGCATCCCCCACGGCCTGCCAACTGTGGATGGTGGCGCACGACAAGCTGGGCCGACGCTACATCAGCCGCATCGTCGCAGCGATCCCCTGAATGACCTAAGATCGGGCATGCCTTCCATGCCCGACTCTGGCGCACCGCACGCCACCGCTGACACCCCCTTCGCCGAGCTGACCCCAGACCGGGTGCTCGACACCCTGCAGGACTTCGGCGTGTTCGGCGACGGGCGTCTGCTGCAACTCAATTCCTACGAGAACCGCGTCTTTCAAGTCGGGCTGGAAGATGGCGGCATGGTCGTGGCCAAGTTCTATCGCCCTGGCCGCTGGACCACCGATCAGATCCTCGAAGAACACGACTTCGCCCACGAACTGCTGGCCGCCGAAGTGCCTGTGGTGGCCCCACTGACACTGACCTGCGCCGATGAAAGCCGCCTGCGAGGGGTGCCCCCCACCCTGGGCTGCGATGGCGACATACGCGTGGCGGTGTGCCCGCGCAAAGGCGGCCGCGGCCCCGAACTGGAAGACCCTGAAGTGCTGAGCTGGATTGGTCGCTTTCTGGGGCGACTGCACAGTGTGGGCAGCCGACGCGCCTTCGCCTACCGCACGACCCTGGGTGTGGAGCAGACCGGTCGGCAGGCGCAGCGTTGGCTGCTCGAAAACGACATCATTCCCCCGGATCAGATCCGCCCCTGGCAACAAGCCTGCGAGCAAGCACTGGACCTGGCCCAAGCCGCTTTTGATCGGACTGACGGCCTGACACTGCGCCGACTGCATGGCGATTGCCACATCGGCAACATTCTGTGGACCCCGGACGGCCCGCACTTCGTGGACCTGGACGACGCCTGCATGGGCCCAGCGGTTCAAGACTTCTGGATGCTGCTCAGCGGCGACCCGCAACAGCGCCAGGCTCAGCTGTACGCCTTGCTGGATGGCTATGAATCCATCATCGACTTCGATTGGCACGAACTGCGTCTGATTGAAGCACTACGGGCTTTGCGCATGGTTCACCACAGCGCCTGGCTGGCACGGCGCTGGCATGACCCGGCCTTCCCCGCCGCCTTTCCCTGGTTTGGCAACGGCACCTACTGGCAACAGCAAACCGATTTGTTGCGCCAGCAAATCGAAGTGATGCAAGAGCAGGCGCAAGACACGCCCTGGCCCTGAATACGTTCTCGACGCAGCGTCAGCGGCGGCGGTGAAACACAAACACCAACGCCATCAGCACCCCGGCGGCACCATGCGCCAGGCCCAAGGCATCACGCCAGCCCTCGGGCACCCAGTAGTACAAGGCGTAGCCAGACAGGGCCAGCGCCGCGATCAAAGCCAACAAGGCCACGCCATCGCCCACCCGTTTGCGCAAGCGCCAGCCCAACAGCACATGGGTGCCAGACAGGCGCCCCACCAGAAAGACCATGGCCAGCATGGCAGCCCCATGCAACTTCATCAAAGGGGCTTCCCAGGGGCTGGGCAAGCCTTCCATCTCAGGCCGCGCCAGAGCGGGCCATGCCAGGAAATGAATACTCAGCCACAAGCCACCCGTGACTACCAGGGCCAGCAGCAAGGCGTGAAGAGACCAACGCAGCCAAGGCCGCAACGCGTGTCGTCGATGGGGATGAAATACCATGCCCGGCATCATGCATGAACCCAGGCCTGCGCCTGGAAAAAATCCAGCCAGGGGGTCGATTTTTCGAGTCCGGCCAGCGCCACCACCTTCGTCAGGGCATCGGCTTGCGCGCAGGCAGGTGCCGCCACCGTCACATGCAAGCTCTTGCCCGAACCGTGCAAGACCGACCTCGCGTCTGGACCGAAGTAGCTGGTGGCCAAGGCCGCGTCTTTGACGTCGCCCCAGCGGCGTACGCCGCCTGCGGCTTCGTCACGCAAGTCCACAGGCAAGGCCATGCCACGGACACGCAGGTCGCCCCCGGCGTTCACCCAGGCCACCGGCACAAGGCGGTCAGCCAAGGCACCGATGGCCACGTCAACCGCGTAGCCTTTGGCAATGCCACCCAAGTCGATGGACACCCCCTCATCCAGCTTGACCCAGTAGCCGTTGGCATCCAGATCCCATCGCCCAGTGCCCAAGGCCACATCAAACAAACCGCCGGTTTGGGCGTGCAATTGGGCCGCCAGGCCCAGCACCTCACGGGTATGCCGGTTGATGGCCAAGGGCTGGCCCACTGAGGCACGATGAAATCGGCTCACATCGCTGTCAGGGTCGAACCGAGACATGGCGCGCTGCACTTGCGCAACCACAGCAAAGGTGTCGGCGATGGCCTGATGGGCCACGCCCATGTCCAAGGCCCCCAACGGCACCCCTATTTCAACCAAGGTCCCCAGCAAAGGCTGGGCACGCCGCAACACCGTCATCCGCCCACCAACTGCCCATTGGCACGCGCAGCCTCCACCACCGCCACAATGCGCTTGACCCCCTCGGTCACGTGCGAGCAGGACAAGGTGGCCCCGCTGATGTTGGCAATGTCCTGCCCCGTTTTCAGAGCCGACTGCGGGCCCTTGCCCACGAACTGCTGGCGCCAGGCCGGCAGGCGCACCTCGCCGCCATGGCTTTCTCGGTAAGACAAGATCTCGATTTGCCGCACCGTGCCATCCAGCTGCACCGCCACCGCATAGGTGATCAGCTCAAACTTGCCCACCACGTTGTCGACCACCACGAAGCCCAAGGTCTTGCCACCTTGGCTGGCCACCACCACTTTCCACTGTGCCGAGCGGGCTGGCATGCCCAAGCGCTGCTGCAGCGCTTGCAGCTGGGCTGCATCCAAGCGCACATCGCGCACCTCGAATCGGTCGGCGGTCGGGAACATCAGCTGCTGGGCCTGCTGCGGGCTGAGGTAGTCCACCGCGAAAGCCGCAGTGGGTGCCAAAGCGGTCAGGGCCAGCGGCACCACCGCCAAGCCCGTAGAAGGTCGCATCGACATCAGAAACTCCAGCCCAAACCGAGATTCAGACGATTGTCGTTGCTGTTTTGCTTGAAGCGTTGCACGTCGGCTTTCACCACGACGCCCGAACCCACGGCCAGGTTCGCGCCCACGGTGATGACACGCTCGGCCTTGGCCGCAGCAGGGGTCAGGCCCGCACCGAGGTCGGCATAGGCTTCACGGGTGTTGAACTCCTCCCAACGCACAAACGGCGACAAGGTCAGGTCCCCGTTCGACCACAGCTTGTAGGCAGCCTGGGTGTACCAACCACTGAAACGCGATGGCACCAGATAGTCATTGCCCACCAGGGTCTGGTTGAAATCGGCCGTGCGCGAAATGGTGCCCTGGGCATACAGAGCCGACAGGTCCCAAGCGCCCGGGGTGTAGCGCGCATGCAGATCCCACAAGGTCACGCCCATCTTGGGCACCCCTGCGTCGCCGTGGTCACCCTGCCCCGTGAACAAGGCGGTGCCCAGTTGCAGGCCCGGCACACCACGCCAGTTCACGGCACCGAAGAAGCCCCAATCGCGCGAGCGGGCTTGCGACATTTCCTGGTGCACCGCGCCCAAGGGCGACTCAGCGGTTTCCGCATCGGTTGAATCCCACTTGGTCAGGTTGAACCCCGTGCTGACGCCAGCCTGCACCGTCACACCACGATCCAGCTCGCCCACAAACTGCACCCCGCCCTCGCGCCAGGTGCTGGGAATGATGGCGGTTTCCACGAAATTGCGCTCCACACCGTAATACGCCGTGGGTTCATGGTTCTCGTTGAGCAGGCCCATGGGCATGACGAACAAACCGGCGCGGGCAGCCCAGCGATCACTCAACTGGCGCTCCACATAAGCCTGCTCGATCGCGACTTCACCGGCATCGTCAGCCGAGGTGACTGCATGCTCGACCTCGACTTCGGCCACCAGTTTGGTCTTCGGATCAAATCGGTGCTGAAAGCCGAGCACGAAACGAGTCAGATCAGCGCTGTTGCGGGCGGTGTCCTTGTTATAGAAACGGGCGCCCATCTCGCCATAGCTGGTCAGCACCGTGGCAGCCTCAACCGTCGCACCATTGGCGACAGATGCATTTTGCAAAGCCGATTGAGCGGCCGATTGAGAGGCCAATTGGGCTTTGACCGCGGCCAACTCGCTACTGAGTTGATCAACCTTCGCAGCCAAATCTGCCGACTGTGCGTGAGCTGGCAAAGACATCAAGGCGCAGGCGGCAGCCAGGCAGGCCAGGCGGAAAGCGTGGTGAGCTTGTTTCATGGTGAGAGCTTTCAATGAATATTCGAAAAATCTGGCCTGCCGGTCACTGCGACCAGCCATCTGTCAGGGTGCCCAGGAACGCGACCACATCGCGAATCTCGGCCTCGGTCAAAGCAGGCTGACCACCGGGCTGGCGGTTGTAGGGAGCCTCGCTGGTGTTGACATTGCCGCGGTACATCACCGGCAGGTCCTGGAAACGGTTGACCTGGCCGTTGACATCACGATCGACCTCGCCCAAGGCTGTGAGGTACCACTTCTCGGGGTTGGTGTCGCGCTGGGCGTAGAAGGTCACCACCGTGATCAGGTCATGAAACACGCCGTTGTGGAAGAAGGCGCCTCGTTGGGCCACATTGCGCAAAGACGGCACCTTGAACGCGCCGCACAGGGGCTGACGCTGGGCATCGGTCAACGCCTGAATGGCCGGGTTGGTGCTGGTGCACAGCCCCAGATCGAAGTAGTTCGGGTCGAGGTTTTCCGCAATCGTCCAGTTGCGCGGCACACCCAGCGAGTCATACGAAAAATCGGTGAACAAGGGGAAGCTACCGTCTGCCCCCTTGGCACTGGGGTGGCAAGCCGAGCAATTGCCTTTCGAGGGGCTGTTGAACAGCGCCAGCCCGCGCAACTCCTGCTCGGTCAATTTGGCTTGGCCCCGCAAAAAGGCATCGTACTTGCTGGTGAACGGCGCAAAGCGCGCGTCTTCGCGCTGAAAGGCTTGAATGGCCAAGGCCATGCGCTCGTAAGCGCTGGCGGTGTCAGCCAAGACATCTGCACCAAACACGCGACGGAACTCATCGGCGTAAGACGCCTGAGCCAACTTCGCCACCACGGCCTCGGGGTTGGCATTGGCCATTTCACGCGCGTTCACAAAAGGGCCCTTGGCCTGATCTGCCAATGAGGTGGCGCGCCCGTCCCAGAAGAAACCGCCGGTGGGTGTGCCTTCGCTGTCGAAGCGGAAATCCTGGTTGTAGCGCAGGTAGCGCATCGAAGGCGAATTGCGCGTGCCGTGCTGGTCGGTGCCTGTCACACCGCCTAACTGAACCGACAGGTCATTGGGAGCCGCATGGCCACGCGCCTCGTCATGGCAACTGGCGCATGACTGCCGGCCCGAGGCCGACAAACTGGGGTCGTTGAAAATCTTCTGCCCCAGCGCCGCCACATCGGACAAGGCCTGCGCCTGCACCACTGCGCCGGGCACCACTGGGGTCGTGCTGTCGCCCCCTCCGCCACCACAGCCCACCTGGAGTACGGACACAGTGGCAAGCAACGCCAACAGAGGCAAACGAATCGAACCGGACATGATGCACTAACTAATGCAAATAACAATGGTTCGCATTATCATGCATAGAGTACAAAAAAGCCAGGGACCTGCCCTGGCTTATCACCCTGGTCTGAGCTAAATCAAACCGGGCGAGATGTGCGCCGCCACAGCCAGATGACCCAGCCAGCCCCCAACAGCAGAACCATCACGTCCATGCTGCCGCCGCCACCTCCGCCCCCTTGCTTGGGCTGGAAAACAGCCTTCACTGTGACGGTCTGCGTAGAAGAGGACGACACATTGAGGTCGTCGGTCACCGTCAGGCGCACCACGAACTGGCCCGCTTGAGCCGGCCGCAAAGACACGGTCGGGGCATTGAGGTCGCCCGGCAAAGCACTGACGACACCGCCCCCGTCCACCAGTTGCCACTCGTACCGAACAATGCGAGTGGCCTGGGCACTGGGGAAGGATCCGGCTGCACTGAGCTCCATCAACTCACCAGCCAAAGGCTGTGCGGGGCTGACCCCGATGAGCGCAACCCCATCTGAAGCAGCCTGAGTCACGGCCGCAGCGGCATCCAGCATGCCAGCGCCACAGGTGCTGGTCGTGCAATAGCATTCGTACTGATCGGCGCTGAGGTTAGGCGCACGGCACACTGGCGTGTTTGCCACGGCCCCATTGGTAGGAAACGCTCGAGCCGTGCGCGTCAAAATGCGCAGGACCGCATCGGGCGACAACGCAGGGCGAGCTGCCAGCATCAACGCCACCGTGCCACTGACCATCGGCGCAGAAAAACTGGTGCCCAAGCCGGCCTTGTAAGTCGAGCCCCCCTCCGCGTCATACTTGGGGTCTTGCGTTCCCCCGTTCGAGGCAGACAAGATCGGGTAGAAACAGTTCACCCCGGCATCGTCTGCGCAGTTTCCCCCTGGGGCACTGATGGCCACCTCGGGTCCAGCAGCCGAATAACCCGACTTCGTCCCGGTATGCCGCAACCCGCCCACGGCAATGACGCCACGACAATTCGCGGGCGTATCGACCGTGCGGCTGCCATTGCCGGCCGACGCCACCACCACGACTCCCCGGGCTCGCACGGCGTCCACGGCCTCTTGATAGGCCTGAGAGCATTCTCCCGTCGAGCCCAGGCTCACGTTCAGGACACGGGCACGAGGTTGAGCCTGCTCACCGGACACCCCGTCAACCGACAAACCTGCAGCCCACCGCATGCCAGCAATGATGTCCGAGTCATACCCGCCACATTTGCCCAGTACGCGCACTGGCAGGATGGTGGTGTTGTACCCCACCCCCGCAATGCCTTCACCGTTGTTGGTGGCCGCGCCCACCACGCCAGCCACCTCCATGCCATGCCAGGAACTGGTCAGCTCCTCTTTGCATTGCGTAGGCGGGAAGCTGACCGGGTTGGCGTCAATTTGCTGCTGCGTGACCCAATCGCCCAGATCTTCCGCCCCAGGGCCTCGCCCGCTCGAGTTGCCGGCACGAATGCGATCAGAAATCATCGTGTAGCCGGGCAGAAACTTGCCGCTGAAATCTCGGTGGTCGCTGCGAACACCGGTGTCCAGCACGGCCACCGTCACCGAAGGCAGCCCTTGCGTCACATTCCAGGCTTCCACGGCGTTGATCGA
The DNA here is from genome assembly GCF_036273115.1 of Aquabacterium sp. GTDB lineage: Bacteria > Pseudomonadota > Gammaproteobacteria > Burkholderiales > Burkholderiaceae_C > Aquabacterium. The sequence goes on along the minus strand of NZ_DASUIN010000002.1, from coordinate 355,607 downwards.
AGCCGGGGTGTCAGCGTCAGGTGGGTAGAGGTACCACTGACCTGCCGCCAGTGATGGGGAGTTGCCAAACAGAGGGTCATTGGGCACGGACTGGCGAAACCGCAACTGGTCTGCCACCACATATTCCACATCGGGCTGTTGAGATAGCTTGGCCACCAAAGCGGCGGAAGACAGACCTGAGGCCAGTGCCACATGCATTCGGGGAGCCAGTTGCCGCCCGTCTGTCAGGGCCAGCCCCATCTTCTGGCCCAGGCGCTGCATGCGCCCCACTGTCGAGACGGACGGGGAACCGGCTGCCTGAGTGCCACTTTGTGCAGACAAGATTGCCGCGTCAGCGCGAAGCTTGACAATCACCCGTGCACCCGGATCAGCCTGCGCGAACAAGGGCGCAGCCAAGGCTGCCGCCAACCATGCAAAACGGAAAAGAGACATCGAACGCTCGGACCCGGGGCAATTTGATATGCGGATGGTAATTCCAGCGCCACCTGCCCAACAGGGGGCCTGGGTAAACCACTGCAAAGTTGGGGATGATGTGGGGCCGAATGCCAACAAAGTCACACACCATCCATTCCCGCCGAGGTCTTTGACTTGTCGCTACAGTGTCGGGATGACTTCCCCGCACCCCTCTTCCACGCCACAGCAAGACGTCCGCACCATCGGTCTCATCGGGTTGGCGCACGGCACCTCCCATTTTCACCACATGCTGTTGGCGCCGCTGTTTCCGGTCTTCATCCGGGACTTCGGCCTGAACTACGCCCAACTGGGCTTGCTGGTCAGCGTGTTCTTTGTGATTTCCGGCGTAGGCCAGGCCCTGGCGGGATTCGTGGTGGACCGCATTGGCGCACGCCCCGTGTTACTGGCCGCCCTGGGCTGCTTCGTGGCGGCCTCGCTGGCGGCCTTGAACGCCCAGGGATATGCCGGCCTGATGCTCGCGTCTGCATTGGCGGGCTTAGGCAACGCCCCCTTTCACCCTGCTGACTTCACCATTCTGAACAAGCGCGTGTCTCTGCCCCGACTGGGCCACGCCTTTTCGGTTCACGGCATCAGCGGCAACCTGGGCTGGGCTGCTGCGCCCCCCTTCATGCTGGGCATCACCGCCCTGAGCGGTCATTGGCGCTGGGCCTATGCCGCTGCCGCGGCCCTCACCCTGGGCGTGCTGCTGGTGCTCATCTGGCAACGTCAGGCCATCGACGACCACCACAACACATCACCCCACACGCAGCCCCACCTCAAACAGCCGCCCAAGGAGCACGCACTGGCATTTCTGCGGCTGCCATCGGTCTGGTTGTGCTTCTCGTTTTTCTTCTGGACCACATCGGCACTGGCCGCCATTCAAAGCTTCGCCAGCCCCGCCCTGCAACAGCTCTACGGCCTACCCGACTCCATCACGGCATTTGTCGTCACGGGCTACATGCTGTTTGGCGCCGCCGGCATGGTGGCAGGTGGCTTTCTGGTGAACCGCGCCGAACGACTGGAGCGCATCATTGCTGCAGCCATGTCGCTGGCAGCCGCCCTTCTGCTTCTGACCGCCATGGGCGTGCTGCCTGGGCTGCTGGCCGCTTTGGTCACCGCGCTGGCAGGCCTGGGAACGGGTCTGGCGGGTCCCTCGCGCGACATGCTCATCAAACGCGCAGCTCCGCCGGGAGCAACCGGCCGGGTCTATGGCATGGTGTATTCAGGGCTGGACCTGGGTTTCGCAGTCGCCGCCCCCGTCTTTGGCGCGATGATGGACCACGGTCATCCCCAAGGCGTGTTTGCCGGGTCGGCCGTCGTCCTGGTGCTAGGCATTGTTTCGGCCACCTTGGTGGGCCAGGGATTGGCATCACGCCGTCTGGCTCAAGCCCAAGCCTGAAAAGCCTGACAGCCCATCAAACCTCTTCGTCTGTTTCAGGAGAAGACCGACCGGCTCGGCCACCGGAGGTGTCACGGCGCTTGAAAGCCTCAGGGGTGATCACATTGCCCTGCCGCTCAACGGGTTGCCGCAGTCGCTGCAAGATTTCCTGAGTGGCCTTGCGAGCCTCTTTGCGTGTGGCCTGCCTCCGGTACAGCCGCACCAGCTTGCGCCTGCTCTCCGAAAACACTCGGTCCAGCTGCGCACGGCGACGCTCGCCCAAAGCCAGGCGCACCACCATCACCAGGCAAGCTACGGCAACCAATGCCGCCACGATTTTTTCCGCAGGAAACATGATCTGGATATGTCTGAATGCTTCACTGTAACCATAACCCAACGCCCCAGGAGAAATACGGGTAAACAAGCTCGGAGTGGCTGCACAAATGTGCCGAAAATGTTGTCAAAGCTTTTCGGACACCTCTCTGCATGAATTCGCCTTGCCCTTCCGGCTGCAGCCCATTCCTTCCCACTCCAGCCTGCAACCAAGTTCGGCGCCACCCGCGTGCCGTGGCCGCCAAGCTGGTCTGCCTGCTCGGGGCAAGTGCCTTGCTGGGTTCCGCTTGGGCCGCAGGCTCCACGGGCGAGGACGAAGAGGAATTGGCCCAAGCCTTTGGCGACCAAGCAACCATCAGTATTGCCACGGGTGCAAAACAACCCATCAGTCGCGCGCCCGCGGTAGCCACCGTCATCACGGCGGCCGACATTGAGGCCATGGGCGCCACCGATCTGGACGAGGTACTGGAGACGGTGCCTGGTTTCCACGTGGCCAGATCCACTCAAGGTTATTCCCCGTTATACGTTGTTCGAGGCGTCAACCTGGGTTTTAGCCCACAAGTATTGGTGCAGGTGAATGGTGTTCCATTGACCGCCGTTTTCGCTGGCAACCGTGGGATAGTCTGGGGCAGCTACCCGGTTCACAACATTGCCCGCATTGAGGTGTTGCGCGGCCCGGGCTCTGCCTTGTACGGTGCAGACGCTGTGGCGGGGGTCATCAACATCATCACCAAATCAGCTGCCGACATTGATGGCACCGTGGTGGGCGCCCGAACCGGGTCGTTCCACACGCACGATGGCTGGGCCCTGCACGGCGGCCAATGGGGCCCTGTCCAAGTGGCCGCATATGTACGCGTGGGCTCCACCGAAGGCGCTCGCAGCATCATCGAAGCCGACGCGCAAACCGGCTTCGATGCCCTGCGCGGCACTCATGCCTCGCTGGCCCCCGGCCCGGTCAACAATGGTCGCGATTTCATTGACGGCCAGCTTGACCTGAGCCTGGAAAACTGGCGCTGGCGCCTGGGCCTCAACGACCGTGATAACGTCGGCTCAGGCCCCGGCATCGCCTCTGCGCTGGACCCCCGCGGTACCAGTCGCAGCCAACGCCTGATGTCTGACCTGAGCTACGACAACGACCACATTGCCCCCAACTGGGCTCTGAATGCCCAGTTGTCAGCCCTGCACTACAGCGAACGCTCCGATCTGTTTCTGTACCCTGCCGGCGCCAAGATTGGTGGCGTGTACACCGACGGCATGATGGGCAACCCCTACAAGTGGGAACGCCACCACCGCCTGGGTGCCACCGCCACCTACAGCGGCTGGCAAAACCACCGCATTCGCCTGGGGCTGGGCGCCCATTGGGCCGAGATGTACAAGATCAAGAACACGCGGAACTCGAACAACAACTTCACCCCGATCGGCACCGGCTCACTAGCTGATCTGGTCGATGTATCCGAGACCCGCCCCTTCATCCGCCCCCATTCACGCCAGGTTCGCTACGCCTATGTGCAAGACGAATGGCAGCTGGTACCCGACTGGACCCTGACTGCCGGCCTACGGCATGACGACTACTCCGACTTTGGCAACACCACCAACCCGCGCCTGGCCTTGGTGTGGGATGCGGCCTATAACCTCACGGCCAAGCTGATGGCGGGCTCGGCATTCCGCCCGCCCTCTTTCACCGAAATGTTTGCGGTGAACAACCCGGTGGTCACCGGCAACCCGAACCTGAAGGCGGAAAAGACCCATACCGTTGAAGCGGCCGTGTCATGGCAGGCCACCCCGGCCTGGCAATTGGGTGCCAACGTGTACCACTTCCGCATGGATGACATCATCCAACTGGTCAGCTTCGTGTACCAGAACACCGGCAAACTCACCGGCAACGGCGTCGAGCTGGAATCGGCCTGGACCCTGAGCCCCGCCGTGCGCCTGTCGGGTAACTACAGCTATCAATACACCGTTGATGGCGCCACCAGCCACGATGCGGGCAGTGCCCCGCACCATCAGGTCTACGCCCGGCTTGACTGGCGTCTGCCCCAGAATTGGTCCCTGCACACCCAAGTGAACTGGATCAGCGACCAGACCCGCGTGTTATCCGATACCCGATCGCCGCTGGCCGGCTACAACACTCTGGACGTGACCTTGCGTACCCCCGCCGACAAAAAGGGCTGGAGCACCGCGTTCTCCATTCGCAACCTGCTGGATGCCGACGTTCGCGAGCCGACGACTTACGATTACTCAGCGGCTCACCCCTTCATTTCCCTGCCCAACGATCTCCCCATGCCAGGACGCTCGTTCTACGTGCAGGGCACCTACCGCTTTTAACGCTGTACTTGCACCTCCATCGGCATGACAGAAACACCCCAACTGGCTCACTCTGCAACTCGTCGGCACCCGCGCGCAGCCGCGGCCCGACTGGCTTGCCTGGCCGCATTGCCTTGGCTTCTGAGCCCTGCCAGTGCCTTGGCAGGCAACGAAGAGGAAGACCTGGCGCAGGTGTTCGGCGACCAGGCTCTGGTCAGCATTGCCACGGGTGCCAGACAACCACTCAGCCGCGCGCCCGGCGTGGCCTCCGTCATCACGGCAGCCGACATCGAAGCCATGGGCGCCACCGACCTCGACGAGGTGTTGGAAAGCGTGCCGGGCCTGCATGTCGCCCGGTCAAGCCAGGGGTATTCGCCGGTGTATGTGGTGCGCGGCGTCAACCTCGGCTTCAATCCTCAAGTTCTGGTGCTGATCAACGGCATCCCCTTGACCACGGTGTATGCCGGCAATCGTGGCAACCTCTGGGGCGGCTACCCCATTGAAAACATCGCGCGGGTCGAGGTGCTGCGGGGGCCAGGCTCGGCCCTGTACGGCGCCGATGCCGTGGCTGGTGTGATCAACATCATCACCAAGACCGCCCAAGACATTGACGGGACCCGACTGGGTGCCCGAACCGGCACATTTCACACACACGATGGCTGGGCCCAGTACGGCGGGCAGTGGGGCCCCATTGACGTAGCCAGTTATGTGCGCGTGGGCTCGACCGATGGCACCAATAACCTCGTCGAGGCCGATGCCCAGACTGGCTTCGACCGCCTATTGGGCACCCATGCATCGCTGGCCCCGGGCCGACTCAACACAGGTCGAGACGTCATCGACGGCCAACTCGACCTCAACTACGAAAACTGGCGCTGGCGCTTCGGTCTGCGCGACCGTGACAACGTCGGTTCGGCCCAGGGCATTGCCTCTGCACTCGACCCGCGAGGCAGTAGTCGCAACCAGAGCCTGTCGTCCGACCTGAGCTACAACAACGAGCACATCGCACCGGACTGGGCCATGTCGGCCCAATTGTCGGCCCTGCATTACAGCGAGCGGTCCGACCTGTTCCTGTTTCCCGCAGGCGCCAACCTGGGTGGCGTGTTTACCGACGGCATGATCGGGAACCCCTACAAATGGGAACGCCATCATCGCCTGGGGGCCACGGCCACCTACAGCGGCTGGCTCAAACACCGCGTCCGCTTCGGCTTGGGGATGCATTCGGCCGAGCTGTACAAGATTCGCGAAACGCGCAACATGAACATCGATTTCACACCGATTGGTGCGGGGTCCCTCTCCGATGTGATCGATGTATCTGACACCTGGCCCTTCATTCGTCCGCACTCGCGTCAGGTGCGCTATGCGTACGCGCAAGATGAGTGGCAACTGGTGCCTGACTGGACTTTGACCGCAGGTCTGCGCCACGACCGCTATTCAGACTTTGGTGACACCACCAACCCACGACTGGCCCTGGTATGGGATGCGGCTTACAACCTCACTGCCAAATTCATGGCGGGATCGGCCTTCCGCCCCCCCTCTTTCACCGAGATGTTCGCGGTGAACAACCCTGTGGCCAACGGCAACCCGAACCTGAAAGCTGAAAAGACCCGCACCGTGGAAGCGGCCCTGTCCTGGCAGGCTAGCCCTGCGTGGCAACTGGGGGCCAACGTCTACCATTTCCGCATGGATGACATCATCCAGTTGGTCAGCTTCGTGTACCAGAACACAGGCAGCCTCACAGGCAACGGTCTCGAGCTGGAATCTGCCTGGACATTGAACTCTGCCGTACGTCTGTCGGGCAACTACAGCTACCAGTACACCGTGGACAGTGCCACTGAACACGACGCCGGCAACGCTCCGCACCATCAGATCTACGCCCGGCTCGACTGGCGCCTACCTCGAAATTGGTCGCTGCACACTCAGGTCAACTGGGTCAGCGATCAGACTCGCGTGCTGGCCGACACCCGCCCTGCTCTGAAGGGCTACAACACCATCGATGTGACATTGCGAACTCCCTCAGACAAGAAAGGCTGGGGCGCCACGTTTTCAGTACGCAACTTGCTGAACGCAGACGTGCGCGAGCCTTTCGCTTACGACGCCACCCCTGGCCGCCCCTTCATTTCGTTGCCCAACGACTACCCCATGCCAGGTCGATCGTTCTACGTGCAGGCCAGCTATCGATTCTGAATTCTGTGGGCTAGGCGTAGGGGCCCCGTTGCTCCCGCGCCCTGCTCTCGTGCCCTGCTCTCGTGCCTCAGCCCACTGAACGCTTCCACGCCAACGACAAACACTGACCGATGCGCGCCAGCAGCAGGTCGCGCTCAAGCGGCTTGGGCAAGAATGCATCGGCTCCCGCCGTCAAAGCGCGATCCTGATCAGCCATCGAGGCATTGGCCGACAAGGCTATGACAGGCAGATGGGGCTGCCCCGGCTTGCGGCGCAAGCGTTCGATCGCGGCAATCCCATCCATCTCAGGCATGACAATGTCCATGACCACCAAGTCGGGCGCGGTGTCAGCAATCTGAACCAAGGCATCCACCCCGTCAATTGCCTGCCGAATGTCGAACCCCAAAGGCGACAGCAGGTCGGCCAGCATGCGCCGATTGGCCGCCACATCGTCCACCACCAGAATCTGCTTGCGAGCCCCCTCATAACCGGTGACCCGGTCGAAACTCACATCGCTGGCGACCAGATCGGGCGGAGCTTCCTGCGACGACTTCACCCAGAGATCGAACCAGAACAAACTGCCCTGCCCCGGCTGGCTTTCCACCCGGATTTCGCCGCCCATCATGCGCACCAACTGACGGCTGATGGCCAGCCCCAGACCGGTTCCCGCAGCTCGACTGCGTCCATCGCCGGCTTGCTCGAACGGTTCAAAGATGCGCTCGATGTCGGCCTGAGCCAAGCCCACCCCACTGTCCTGCACCTCGAAACGCAAGCGATGCCCGCGCGCGGGAGAGAACCCCATGCCGCTGACCGTCAGCCTGACTTGCCCCTGAGCCGTGAACTTGATCGCATTGCTCAACAAGTTGAGCAGAACCTGCCGCAACCGTTTTTCATCAAGCTGCACCACCTCGGGCACATCAGCCGCAACCTGCAACCCGAAACCCAACTGCTTTTCTTCCGCCTTGATTCGAATGATATCGCCCAGGCCCTTGAAGAAATCACGCGTTGGCACAGAGGCCTCATAGAGTTGGAACTTGCCTGCTTCAATGCTGGCCAGATCCAGAATGTCATTGATGAGCAAGAGCAGATGCTCACCACTGCTGTAGATGGTGCTCAAGCCGACCTTCTGGCGCTCGTTGAGCGGATCACCAATGCGCAGCAGTTGGGCATAGCCCATGATGGCGTTGAGCGGCGTACGCAGCTCGTGGCTCATGCGCGCCAGGAAGCTGCTCTTGGCCTGATTGGCCTCTTCGGCTCGCTCCTTGGCCTGCTGCAACTCCAACGTGCGCTCCCGCACCAGGTCTTCCAGCTGTTCCTGATGCCGGCGCAACTCCTGCCCGCGCTCTTCAAGCGAGGCGATCATGCGATTGAATGCCTGCGCCATGGCGGCAATGTCCTGCGAACCGTGTACTTCGGCTCTGACGGTGACGTCTCCGTGCTCGGCCTGCGCCATCACCCCCGAAAGATCTTTCAATGGCTGGGTCAATCGGACAGACAGCCAGCGAATCACCACCAGAAAGACAGCGGCACAGGTGAAGGAAATGATGAGGTTGGCAAAGAACACGTGCGCAGTCATGCGCTGCAACGTGGCCTTGCTGTAGACCACCCGAACGTGGCCCACGAAAGTTTCCTTGGGGGCTTCCACCTCGAAGGGCGAGGCGTCGGTGCGTGTCCAGACCGGGGCAATGAAATGCCAGGCGTCGTCGGACTCCTGATCGAGATAAGCCTCTCGGGGCAAGACCTTGCCTTGCAGCCGGCCTGGCTTGGCGAAACCACCCGTACCGCGCCCCATGAGCAGCGATCCGTCGGCATTGACCAGATCCACACGCAACACATCAGGAAACGCCAGCGTGGCTTCCACCGCACGATCGGCGTTATCTGACGATCCAGCCAGGAGCGCCAACGCACTCTGCCGCGCCATGCTCGACGCCACCTTCAGGCCTTGCTGGGTGAGGGTTTCCACAATTTGCTGGCTGCCCTGCCACGCGCTGACCAAAGACGACAGAATCGCCATGATCAGGACACCGAAGGCCACGGCCAGACTGAGCTGCCGCCTGAAGGTCATGCTGCGCAAGGGGCGCCGTATGCCTTGTTGTTGGAGCATGTTCTGAGTTTTCACCATCTTCTCAAGGCTCCGGGAAGACCATTTCGACACGCAAGCGACGCGTGTCGACATTGATACCAAGGTGGCTGGCCGTACGGGTGTTCACCGCCAGTAGTACTTCTTTCAGTGGGCTCAGGCCAGGTTGTGTACCGCCTGTCGACAATGCCTGACGCGCCAAACCTCGCCCCATTTCGACGTTGTCCGGATACAGCGCAAACAGAACCCCGCGACGGACATGACCCAAGTTGCTGGAAAACACCGCAAGACCGCGCCCCCAGCTCTCTTCCAGAACCATCGGCAGCACCACCGACTCGTCAACCGTGGTCGAATCCTGGGGCAACCACAGCACATCACGCCGTGTATCTGCACCGACGAAGACGTCTTTGTAGTGGTGTACGGCTGTTTTGAGGTCAGACGCCTCCAGGGCCAGCAACTCCAACCCCTGTGCCCTGGCCGCTTCGCGGGCCAGACGCACCAGCCAGTCGTTCTGGCGTGGGTCATAGACCACCATGATCCGACGTACGGCAGGCAGCATCGACTTCAAACGGGAAAACAGCGCGGCAGGATCAGGGGCCAGGCTTTGCACTGGCCATTCGCGCGCCTGAACATCAGGCACAGCGATCACGCCCCCAGCCACCACCGACCATTGCCGCTCCATGGTGGAAGCCAGCTTGAGGCCATTGCGCCCCAAGGCAATCACGACCTTGACATCACGTCGGCGAAGCTCGCTGGCCATGTCGACTGCATTGGCGTTGGCGCCCACCGCAAAACTCGCCACCCGGCCATTGGCCTGATCTTCAATGCCACCGATGATGGCGGCAAAGACGCTTCGGTAGGGTTCGCCGATATCAGGGTAGAGCACCGCGATGTTGCGGCTTCGATCTTCCGCTGCACCGACCCGGAATGAGCCTGCCAGCATCAGGCTCAAAGCCAATGCTCGGCGCACTTCCGAAATCGATTGCGACCTGCTCAAAATTTTCCCTGAACTTATGTGGGCTTTTGCCAAACCGACAGCTTACCCAGAGTTCGGGGCGGCGAAGGCCGTAATTTTCCCGATTCGGGACCAGAACCGGCCCAATCAGTCATGCTTAAAAAAGCGGCAAACCAAGCCATCTCATAGGAGAAAACACAGTTCTCCCCGGTTTGCCAACAAAGTTACCCACAGCTTGCGTGGATAACTTCAGCGCTTGCTTTCGGTGCTTTGCCACAACAGTCCTTGCAGACGCTGAGCAAAGCGAGCGGGATTGAAGCCTGCGCGGTTAGACATCTTAGTCAACTCAACCTCACCAGACGGCAAGGATTTCCCTACAAGATCACGCAATTCACTCAGGCGCCCATACCAGCGGGCATTGGCCAGCAACAGCATGGCGCAGGCCTTTTGCTCGGGAGCGACCCCTTCAAGCTGGCCCCAGGCCTCGGCATTGAAACGCCCATGCTGGGCGACACAGAAATTCAGCAACTGTTGCTCGGTATGACGGTTCATGACTGGGCAAAACATTTCAGGACACGTTCCTCTAACGTGCGATGCGGTGAATCGGATGACACAAGCTGGCTGTCAATTGCACCCTGCCCCCGCCTGATACGATGCGCAGCATGATTTCCCAGTTCAAGAGCCTGCTGCAGCGCCGACAAGCCGCCCGTCAAAAGCCGCAAGACATCTATCAACGCGCGCAATCGCTTCTGGACGCAGTCGATGCAGGCGGACTCCCCCTGAACCCGGCCATCATCAACGACATCGCTCGACAACTGGGGCTGGAGGTATCGTCTTCCGCACCAATGGACGAAACCATCGATCGAATTCGCGCCGCCATGTTGCGCCACCGCATCCAGGGTCAGCCGTGATCTGGGTTTGCCGGTCAAGTTAGGGCCTCAAGCTAGACCTGCCGGTCTTTTTGACGCAAAGTGTCACACTGCAGTAGGTTGTAGCCGTCCAACCCCTAATCGCCTCATCGCGCGATGCAATCGAACCACCCATCCAGACGAGCAGTACAAGAAGAGCAGCTTCGCATGATCTGGGCCCATGCCCGTATTGGCGTGCTGGTCGCCACAGCGTTTGCTGTCGTGCTCGGATTGGGGCTGCGGGAAGACCTGGGCTCCGAAACGGCGGTAGACGCCTGGCTGGTGGTCAAAGTGGTCGTCTCCACTTTTCGCTGGCTTCAAGGGCGCGCAGGACTCAACCACCCACCCTCTCGCGGAGCCACCCTCACCGGTCTGGTCGTGGATGGCCTGATCTGGGGGACCGCCGGGCTGTACGTATCCGTCACGGCCCCGTGGACACACGCCTCTTTCGTCATCGCAGCACTCGCTTGCATTTCATGCGTGGCCACGTTTGGCTTGCAGTTCAGTGTGCGCTACACGGCCGGGTATGTGCTGCCCATGCTGATTCCTACCGCCCTGGGCATGCTCATACGTGGCGAAATGCTGGGCCAGTTGGGCAGCCTGGGACTTCTGATGCTGCTAGGGCTGCAACTCATCACCGCCTCGCGCAGCGAACAGCGCCTGACCGAATCGATCCGTTTGCGCATGCAGGCCCAGGCACTCGCACAGGAAAAAGACGACGCCCTGAAAACAGCCGTTCGGCAAAGCGCCGTGAAAACACAGTTCCTCGCCAACATGAGCCACGAACTGCGCACCCCCTTGCACGGCATTTTGGGCATGGCTCGCATCCTGCACCTTGATGTGCACGATCCGCGTCTGCGGCAGCGTGTCGAGTTGATTCAATCTTCAGGCACCCATCTGCTCAGCCTGATCAACGACCTGCTTGACATTTCCCGAGTCGAGGCCGGGCAGTTCGTGCTGCGCAACGAACCCTATGACCTGCAAGAACAGATTCGCCAGCTGGCGGGGCTGTACACGGTGCGGGCCGAGGAAAAGGGGCTGCGCTTTGAGATTCGCAATGGTTTACCCAGAAGTTGCTGGGTGATGGGCGACGCAGCACGCTTTCGGCAGGTGCTTCATAACCTGCTGGGCAATGCCATCAAGTTCACACACCATGGCAGTGTGACCCTGACGATCACACACGATCCTGACGAGGGGGACGTGTGCGCTGAAGTCACCGACACGGGCCCCGGCATTGCCCCAGCTGACCTCGATCGCATCTTCGATGCCTTCCAGCAATCGGAATCGGGTTCGGCGAACCGCTCGCATGAAGGCGTGGGGCTGGGCCTGACCATCGCTCGAGACATCGCTCGCGCGATGGGCGGCGACATCACCGCCACCAGCGAACCCGGCTACGGCACCACGATGGTCTACACAGCCTATCAACCCGCTGTGGCAGCCCCTGTGGAGCACAGCGCCACGCCTGCATGGCATGCCGCTGCGGCGACGGGGCACCCCTTGGATCAATCTGCACAGCCCCCTGGGGCGCTGAGCCCATGCCTGGTCCTGCTCGCCGAAGACAACGAAGTCAACGCCCTCGTGGCCACGAACTTTCTGGAGTTAATCGGCGTCAGTACGGAACACGTGAAAGATGGCAAAGAGGCGGTTCAACACGCACTGAGAGAGATCAACCGCCCCGACCTGATCCTGATGGATTGCCACATGCCAATCATGGATGGCTATGAGGCCACCCGAGAGATTCGTCAGCAGGAAAAGCAACTTGGCCTGATCCCGGTTCCCATCGTGGCCCTGACGGCCACCGCAGGCGACGCAGAAAAGCAAGACTGCCTGGAGGCCGGCATGGATGACTTCCTGTCCAAACCGTGCACGCTCGAAGATCTCAGCCGCGTGGTCAACCGTTGGACCTCGCGCCAGATCACGCCACCTGCACCGCCACCGCAGGAAGCCCGGCACTTTGCTCCTGAGCCGGAGCCGACACAAGGCGCGACGGCGCAAGCATGAATTGCTGCAAGCGGTGCCCGGCCTGCTCCCAGACCTGACGGGTCTGAGGCAAGTTCATGGTGAATACCAGATGGGGAATGTTGCCTGCATAGGTCAGCGGCACCATCTGACCTGGGGCCAGATAGTCTTGAAAACCCAGCATGCGATAGGTTCGCGCCAGCGACTGGCTGCGCGCGCAAATAACCAGCCACTCAATGGCATGGGCCTCGCAGTAGTCGTAGACCGCTTTCATCAAATGGAGCTTGACGCTGGCGTCTGCCCCGGGCAGCACCGCCAACCGGGTCGCTTCGGCACGAGCGGCCGACGTGATCTGATGCGGCAAGATGACGCAACGTTCGACCTGCAGAGGGTGTCGCTCATGCGTCTGGATGCGAACCGTCCCCACAGGCTCGCCAGTGTCCGTGTCGCGGCAAATCAGGACGGCCACATCGTCGGCCACATCGAGGTGGTCGACCTGCCCAAAACTTGCCCCGACCTCTCCCAGGTGGTGCCCGTAGCCTGCCATGCGCACCCGGCAGGCGTCTCGCAAGTCATCGTCAGTGGTGGCAATCTGTACTGCAAAACGGCTGGCGCACGGGGTCATCTGGGCACTCGCTCTGTGAAATAGAACGAGGCCAACGATAGGGCGCCAGCCCTCTGCGCCAAGGCAAGAAAAGAGCGGGTTTCAAGGGCAAATTCTGCTCAAATTTTAAGCAAACCCTCACACCCCCCAGAAATAACCGACAGGCTCGCCTGCCGAGTTCATTCCTGCGGCGGCTTGGCAGCCTGCTCCGCCATGTCCTCCACGTCGTGGCGGACAGCCGTCATCCAGGCCCCTGCCATGGCGTTCATGACGCCATTGGCGGTTTTGAGCAAATTCGCCGGAGTCAGGTCTTCTGGCGGGCAAAGCAAAGGCCCAGCCGAATCAGGGTTCACCGCGGGCTGATCCGGACTGGCCATCAACATCCACTGAGCCATGCCGCTTTGCCACTGCGTCCACGCCTTCATCTGGGTGTTGACCAACGAGTTGAACAACTCCGCCATGCGCATGGCCTCATCGACACCCGCTGTCACCGGCACGCTGAGCATGTCCTTGCCGCCCTCAAGCTGTTTCTCCACGCCAGGCAGCGGCTTCATCATCTGCAACCAGAAATCAGCAATCTGGGCTGGCGCTTCCAGCCAGACTGGGGATGCTGGTGCTGAAACAGCCTCGGGGGTTCCGATTGGGGTCTTGCGTGTCATGATCGTCGCCTCGGTGAATTATGGGAAACACAACTGCAGTTGTTTTATACCCCCTCGTCAGGTCATGAGCAATCCTGATGCGCAAGGACTTTGCGTTGAGCCCAAACAAAAAAGCCAACCCCGAAAGGTTGGCTTTTCCGCTTGTTGGTAGGCCCCCCGGGAGTCGAACCCGGCACCAACGGATTATGAGTCCGCTGCTCTAACCAAGCATGAGCTAGAGGCCCGTTGCGCCCTTGAAGACACGGTGCGAATTGTAGTGCGTAGACCGAGCACACTTTAGGGATGGGCTCGCACTGCAAAACGCAGTACTTTCAACGCAACGGCTGACCGTTAGCGCCGTTCACTGAACACAAGGAGCAGACCATGCCCAACAGCAGGAACCCGGCCGACAAGCAAACCCCGCATGCCCGCAAGGTTGAAAACGACCACAACAGGATGGGCGAGCAAGCCAACACCCAACTGAATCAAGGTCACCGCACCCCAGAAAGCCGAAGCGACCGTGAGTCGCATGTGGGTAGCCACAATCAGTCTCAGTCCAGGCAGGCGCCAGGAGGGGCGAAGCGCTGAATCAGTGGGGCCGCACGTTCACTTCTGGCTCAGCGCATTGCTGACCAGGCGGGACGTGATGTCCACAATCTCGATCATGCGGTCGTAGGCCATGCGGGTGGGCCCGATCACGCCCAGCGTACCGACCACCTGGCCGTTGATTTCATACGGGGCCGACACCACCGAGAGCTCTTCAAACGGCACCACCTGGCTTTCGCCACCAATGTAGATCTGCACCCCTTCGGCTCGGCTGGAACCATCGAGCAGGCGCATGAGCTGGGTTTTCTGTTCGAACAGATCGAACATGCGGCGCAATGAGCCCAAGTCGTTGGAGAAGTCTTCCACCGTCAGCAAATTGCGCTCGCCCGACACCACAACCTGATCGGTGCTCTCAGCCAGGGCTTCACTGCCAGCCTGCACCGCCTGCTGCATCAGGGCAGCCATGTCGCTACGCAGTTGATCGACTTCCGACTTGAGCCGCTCACGCATGGCCTCGATCGACAGGCCCGAATAATGGGTGTTGAGGATGTTGCTGGCCTCAACCAATTGAGCCTGGCTGAAGTCCTGCGGGGTGAAGATGACGCGGTTCTGCACATCACCATCAGGCGCCACCAGAATCACCAGCACCCGCTTTTCTCCCAGACGCAGGAATTCAATGTGGCGAAACACCGATGGCTTGCGCGGGGCCGTGACCACGCCAACAAATTGCGAGAGGCTCGACAGCATCTGAGCCGCGTTGGCAATCACGCGCTGAGGTTGGTCAGGCAGCAACTGCTCGCGCGTCTGGGCATCGAGATCGTTGAGGGACAACTGCCGCGCGGTGAGCATGGTGTCCACGAACATGCGGTAGCCGCGCGCCGTCGGCACGCGCCCTGCAGAGGTGTGGGGGCTGACGATCAGACCCAGCTCTTCCAGATCAGCCATCACATTTCGGATGGTGGCAGCAGAGAGCTCCAGGCCCGAGGCACGCGACAAGGTGCGCGACCCCACGGGCTGGCCGTCGGCAATGTAACGCTCAACGAGCGCCTTCAGCAGAATCTTGGCTCGATCATCCATCATGGCCGTTTCATTTTAGGCCGACTGAGGGCAAACCGGGGGGCCGCCCACCGGATGCGTGGTACGGATTCACAACCCGCTGTGGTGTAATCGCCCGCATGTCCAGTCCACCCAACTGTCGCTTCCGTCATGCCGCCCTGATCGGCAAATACCAGGCCCGTGGCATTCGCCCGATTCTGGAAGATGTGGCGCACATTCTCTCTCGCACCGGCGTTGAGGTTTCTCTGGAAGTGGAAACGGCCCTGAACACCGGCATGGGCGACTATCCTTCGCTCACGGTCAATGAAATTGGCCGCGAATGCGATGTGGCCGTGGTGGTGGGCGGCGACGGCACGATGCTGGCCGTGGCACGCGAACTGTGCCGCTATAACGTGCCCCTCATCGGCATCAACCAAGGGCGTCTGGGCTTCATCACCGACATCCAGCAACGCGACGTGGCCACCGTGCTGCCCGTGATGCTGGCCGGTCACTACGAAGAGGAAACCCGCTCGGTGCTGGAGGGGGCTGTGCTACGCCCCCGTCGCGATGGCGGTCTGGAAACCATTTACGAAGACTACGCCATCAACGAAGTGGTGGTCAGCCGTGGCGCCACGGCCAGCATGGTGGAACTGCGTGCCGAGGTGGACGGGCTGTTCGTGGCCAACTATCGGGCTGACGGTTTGATCGTGGCCTCGCCAACCGGATCGACAGCTTATTCGCTCTCCGCAGGCGGCCCCATCTTGCACCCGGGCCTCAATGGTTGGGTCATGGTGCCCATCGCTTCGCACACGCTGTCGAACCGGCCTATTGTGGTGCCAGACACCGGCACCATCGACATTGAGATCGTCGCAGGCAAAGACGCGAGCATGAACTTCGACATGCAAAGTTTGGCGAGCTTGTTGCATGGCGACCGCGTCACGGTTCGCCGCTCGGCCCACCGGATTCGCTTCCTGCACCCCCAAGGTTGGAACTACTACGCCACGCTGCGGCGCAAGATGCGCTGGAACGAAGGAGTGAGTTGACATGTTGCGTCGCCTGAACCTGCGCGACTTTGTGATCGTGACGTCGCTGGACATTGATCTGAGCAGCGGCTTCACTGCCTTGACCGGCGAAACCGGTGCAGGCAAATCGATTTTGATTGATGCCCTGCAACTGGCTTTGGGCAGCCGGGGCGACGCTGGCGTGGTGCGCGAAGGCGCTGCGCGGGCCGACATCACCGCCGAGTTCGAACCCAACAACGCCCTGATGGCCAAACTGAGTGCCTGGCTGGAAGAAGCGGGCTTCGAGGCCGCGTCCGGCGAGCCGCTGCTGTTGCGCCGCGTGGTCGACAACCAGGGCAAGAGCCGCGCCTGGATCAACGGCCGCACCGCGACCGTGTCACAACTGCGAGAGCTGGGCGAGTACCTGGTCGACATCCACGGCCAGCATGCCTGGCAAAGCCTGACGCGCGCCGATGCCATTCGCGCGCTGGTTGATGAGCAAGCTGGGGTTGACACCGCTGCCCTGCTAGCCGCCTGGGCCACACGCCGCCAGGCACGCCAGAAGCTGGAAGACGCTCGGACCCGCCAGGCCGATCTGGACCGTGAACGCGAGCGCCTGCAGTGGCAAATTGCCGAGCTCGACAAGCTCAACCCGCAGGCCGACGAGTGGGAAGAACTCAACACAGAACACCAGCGCCTCAGTCACGGCCAGGCCATTCTCGATGCCACCCAGTTGGCGTTGAACCAGATTTCCGAAGCCGATGACAGCGCCGATTCATTGACCTCGCGCGCCATTGACGCACTCGACGACGTGGCGCGCTATGCGCCCGAACTGGCCAATGCCCTGGAGGTGCTACGCAGCGCGCAGGCGCAATTGCAAGATGCAGCCCACAGCCTGAGTGCCACCTTGCGCCACACCGATCTGGACCCTGACCGGCTGGCTGAGGTTGATGGCCGCATGTCGCTGTGGATGAGTCTGGCGCGCCGGTATCGCCGCACACCAGCCGAGCTGCCCGAGTTGCTACAAGGCTGGAAAGCCGAACTGGCCGAGGTCGATGCCGCAGCCGATCTGGCCGCCTTGGAGCAACAAGCCGAAGCCGCCCACCAGGCGTGGCTGGCTACGGCCAAAGTTGCCTCCAAACAGCGCGCCGCCATCGCACCGGTGCTGAGTCAGTCGGTCACGGAAGCCATGCAGAAATTGGGCATGGCCGGCGGTCGCTTCGAAGTCGCCTTGGTCAAGCAAGACGAGCCCCAAGCCTTCGGGCTGGAGTCGATCGAGTTCCTGGTGGCAGGCCATGCGGGCAGCACCCCTCGCCCATTGGGCAAAGTGGCATCCGGTGGCGAACTGTCGCGGCTGGCCCTGGCCATTGCCGTGACCACGACGCAGCGCGCCGACCAGGCCACCGCCGTCGGCACCCTGATCTTCGACGAAATCGATTCAGGGGTGGGCGGCGCGGTGGCCGACACCGTGGGCCAATTGATGCAACAACTTGGCCGTGATCGCCAAGTGCTGGCCGTGACCCACCTGGCCCAAGTCGCCGCCTGCGCCCACCAGCATCTGGTCGTGTCCAAGGCCTCGGTTGATGGCCAGACCAGCAGCGATATTCGCCCAGTATCAGACGAAGCCCGCGTTCAGGAAATTGCGCGCATGCTGGGCGGCGCCATCACCGACACCAGCCGGGCGCATGCCCAAGCCATGCTGCACACCGCCCATTCGGCAGACACTGCAGACACGGCACCAGAGGGCAACAACACCTCGACTGCCACCCGGCCCCGCAACAAAAAGGTGGCCGCATGAGCGTACTCGACATCGTCTTGCTGACTGGTATTTCCGGCTCGGGCAAATCTGTGGCGCTCAATGCGCTGGAAGACACGGGCTATTTCTGCGTCGACAACCTGCCGCCGCAACTGCTGCGAGGTCTGGTCGATCTGGAACAGAAACGCGCCCCCGAACAGCAGCGTCGTCTGGCCGTGTCGGTCGATGTACGCAGCGCGCAGTCGCTACCGGACCTGCTGCCAGTGCTCACCCAGCTGCGCCAGGAAGGCATCAAGGTGCGCTCGGTGTTTCTGGACGCCAGCACCGATGCCCTGGTTCGCCGGTTCTCGGAAACCCGACGCCCTCATCCCCTGCTACAAGGTGGGGAGCAGCTCGAAGGCTCTTCGGGTGAAAAAATTCTGGTCGACACGATCAACCTGGAGCGCGAACTGCTGAGCCCACTGCGCGAGGTCTCGACCGTGATCGACACCTCCCTCTTGCGCCCGGCCCAATTGCGCACCTGGATTCACAACGTGGTTCAGGCCGTGCCGTCACGCCTGACCTTGGTGTTCGAGTCGTTCGCGTTCAAGCATGGCGTCCCCATTGACGCCGACTTCGTGTTCGACGTGCGCGTGCTGCCCAACCCCTACTACATCAAGGAACTCAAGCCCTTGACGGGGCGAGATCAGCCCGTGATGGACTACCTGGCCCAGCAGCCCGAATCGGCCGAGATGATCGCCCAGATCGAGGCTTTCTTGCTGCGCTGGCTGCCCTCCATGGAAGAGGACCAGCGCAGCTATGTGACGGTGGCCATTGGCTGCACCGGCGGTCAGCACCGCTCGGTGTATTGCGTCGAGCAGCTGGCACAACGCTTCGGCGCCAGAGGCGTCGTGCTGACCCGTCACCGGGAGCAGGACGCCCGCTGAAAACCGCGCTTATTTTTGCTGCGCAGTTTTCAGGCCGGCCTTCAGAGCCTCGCGCAACTGCTGTCCCAACTCGGGCTTGGCCGCAAACGGATCGCTGGGGTTACGACCCGAGACGATGTCATCCATGCGGGTCTTGACGATGGCCAGCGCCTCGGGGTGACTGTAGATGTAGAACTGCCCCTTCTCGATCGCGTCATAGACCATAGCCGCCACATCAGCTGCCGTCACCTTGCCTGACGTGACCGCCTTGGTGCTGGTCGCGTGAGCCACCATCTGGCTGACCGTGGGCTTGCTGTCGCTGCGCAGCTCGGCCGGGCGGTTCATGTGCGAGTTGTGAATGCTGGTGGGCACGAAGTACGGGCACAGCACCGAGCAATGAATCTGCTCTGACACCAAGGCCAGATCTTGATACAACGTTTCACTCAGGCTGACCACGGCGTGCTTGCTGACGTTGTAGGCGCCCATGTTCGGCGTGTTGACCAAGCCAGCCATCGAGGCCACGTTGACCATGTGCCCGCGCCAGTTGGCATCTTTCGAGGCCGCATCCAGCATGAGGGGCATGAAGTGGCGCATGCCATGGATCACACCCCACAGGTTCACGCCCAGAACCCATTCCCAATCGCGCTGCGAGTGTTCCCAGATCAAACCGCCATGAGCCACGCCCGCGTTGTTGATGACGATGTTGGGCGCGCCAAAGCGCTCCTGGCACATCTCGGCCAAGGCGTGCACGTCTTCAGAACGAGACACGTCGCCACGCAGGGCGGCCACCTGAACACCGGTTGCAGTCAGCTCGGCAGTGACCTTGTCGAGTGCTTCACGCTGCACATCGGTGATGACCAGGTTCAGGCCCTTGCTGGCGGCCAGACGCGCCAACTCGAGACCAAAGCCGCTGGCAGCCCCAGTGATCACGGCCGTCTGACCGGCTTCCAGTTTCAGGTAAGACATGTGTTTCTCCTGTTTAGACGAATATCGGAATGAATCGAACTGGCTGTTCGTCAGCAGTGGTAGTCGACCACGTGCCGCGTCGCAGCCATTTCTCGAATCTGTGCCACCACACCTTGATGGTGGGGATGGATCTGGTAAGACGCCAAGGTATCTGCATCCTCGAAGGTGGACACGAGCACGGCATCGCAATTGGCTTCCAGGCCATCGGTCTTGATGCCGACCTGAAACTCATGAATGCCAGGCACCAGGGTCTTGCAGGTATCGAGCAAGGCCTTGACCTTGGCGGCGTCTTCCGGACGCTTGAGCGTCCACATCACAATGTGTCGAATCATGTTGGCTTGGGTTCAGAACCACTCGGCTTGCATCTGGGCACAGGTCATGTCTCGTTGCGAGACCACCTTGAGCCAAGCGTCAATCCGCGGCAGTTCAAAACGATAGAAGTAGTCACAAGCTGCCAGTTTGCCCTGAAGCAAGTGCTCGTCATTTGGGCGGTTTCCACTAGCCTTCACCGCTTGCGCGGCCAAAGCCAGCTCCAACCAGATCCAGGCGAGCACGGTGTGACCAAAGGCTTGCAGATACGGTGTCGCATTGGCCAAAGCCTCCTCAGGCTTGGCGGTTGACCAGGCAGACTGCGTGGCATGTGCGATGGCGTTCAGCGCCTGGCCCAATGCCTTGGCATGCAGCGCCAAGCCCTCGACCCCGCTGGCCTTTTGAATGGTCTGCGTGATGCGCGCACCCAGTACGGCCAGAGCCTGACCCTTGTTCATGATTACCTTGCGGCCCAGCAGGTCCAGGCCCTGAATGCCATGCGTGCCTTCGTGGATCATGTTGAGGCGGTTGTCGCGCCAGTGCTGCTCCACCGGGAAGTCGCGGGTGTAGCCGTAGCCGCCCAAGACCTGAATGGCCAGACTGTTGGCTTCCAGTGCCCATTCGCTGGGCCAGCTCTTGGCAATGGGGGTGAGCAACTCCAGCAGCAAAGTGGCTTGCGCCTTGTCTTCGGGCGTGCCGGTTTGCTCTTCATCGACCAGGCTCGCGCAAATCAGCCCCAGGGCTAGGCCGCCTTCCGTGATGGCCTTTTGCGCCAGCAGCATGCGCTTCACATCGGTGTGCGCAATGATTGGAATTTGCGGGCTGGCCGCGTCTTTGCCGGCGGCCGTCATGGGGCGACCTTGTGGGCGCTGCTTGGCATAGTCCAGCGAGGCTTCATAGCCCGCGTAGCCCAGCATGGTGGCCCCCAGGCCCACCCCGATGCGCGCCTCGTTCATCAAGGTGAACATGGCTTGCAAACCGCGCCCTGGCTGGCCAATCAGGTAGCCAACAGCACCGGCTTTGCCGCGCACCTTGAAACGCCCCTCACCAAAATTCAGCAAGGTATTGACGGTGCCACGGAAACCGCATTTGTGGTTCAGGCCTGCCAGCGACACATCGTTGCGTTGATCGGTGATGCGGCCATCGGCCTCCACCAGCTTGCGTGGCACGATGAACAGCGAGATGCCCTTCACACCCGGGATGGTCTTGCCCGTTTCATCGGGAATCTTGGCCAGCACCAAGTGAACGATGTTCTCGCCCATTTCGTGTTCGCCGCCAGAGATCCACATCTTGTTGCCAGTCAGGCGGTAGCGTGGCCCCAGTGGGTCGTCTTGCCATGGCGCCAAGCCTGCATCGACTGAGTCATCGGGCACGGCCTTGGTCGCAATGTCTGACAAGCTGGAGCCCGCCTGGGGCTCGCTCAAACACATGGTGCCAAAAGTGCGCCCCTCAAAGCCCGGCTTGGCAAACACCTCGATCTGTTTGGGGGTGCCATGCGCAAGGATGGTGTTGGCATTGCCGCGGGTCAGCATCAAGTAACCCGACATGCCAATGCTGGCTTTGCAGAAGAAAGCACGCGAAGCCATGTCCACCACCGTGGGCAACTGCATGCCACCCACCTCGTGATCCATCGCCGCCGCCATCAAGCCCGTATCCCGAAAGGCATTGAGTGCCTGCTCGGTTTCAGCCGGCAAATGCACACGCTCGCCGTCGAATTCAGGCTCTTGCACGTCTACCAGGCGGTTGTAGGGGGCGAACTGCTCATCAGCCAGCTTCTGACTCAGGTCCAGCACCGCATCAAAAGTCTCGCGATTGTGCTCAGCATGGCGCGGACGCTGGCACAACTGCTCCACGTTCAGCCAGTCATAGAGCATGAAATCAAGGGTCGGACGCAAGCTCATGGTTTGAATCGATTGAATGGGTTGAACAACGCGGCAAGCCGATCAGCGGCCTTTGAACACGGCCTCTCGACGCTGCACGAAGGACATCACGCCTTCCATCGCGTCTTCACTCTTCATCACGGTCAGCATGTCGGTGAACAAGCATTCAACGGCGGCCTGCTCTCCCTCGGTCCACGCCAAGCGGGTGGACTTCAATACGTTTTGCACCCCCAAGGGGGCCGCCTTGGCGATCTTCTCTGCGATCTCGCGCGCCTTGTCCAGTTGCTGTCCAGCGGGCACCACTTCCTGCACCAGGCCCAGGCGATGGGCTTCCTGAGCCGACCACGGATCGCCCGTGAGCAAATAGCGCTGCGCATTGGCCCACCCCATTTGTTGCGGCAAGCGCAAGGTCGCGCCGCCACAGGGGAAGATGCCCCGCTTGACTTCCAGCATCGCAAATCGAGTGTCGTCTGCGGCCACACGCACCTCGGTGTTGAGCAAGATCTCCACCCCCCAGGTAAAGCAGTTGCCCTGCATGGCCATGACCACGGGCTTGCTATGGCGAGGGCCCTTCAAACCGAAGGGATCGACCTCACCCTCGCCCACACTGAACCCGTTGCCACCCGAGAAGATGGGGGCCCACTTGTCCAACTCGATGCCCGAGGTGAAGTGCTTGCCATCGGCATACAGCAGCCCCACGCGCAACTCGGGGTCGCGACTCAACTCGGCATAGGCGCGAGCCAGGTCTCGGTACATCTCGGGAGACAAGGCGTTGTGCTTGTCGGCACGATTCACCTTGATTTCCAGCACATGGCCGTTGCGGCGGGTTTCAATGAAGGACATGGGCACTCGCTGAGTCAGGTTGGTGACACGCCCGCTAATTTGACATGAATTCATGTCAAATTCAATCCATGGTGCCAAAAAAACAAAAAAGTCCGCATGACTTTTGCCATGCGGACTTCGAAAGAGTCGTATTCCGAGGGGGCGAGCCCCCTGCTGTTACTGCTTCACACCGGTAAAGGTCTTGCCCTCTGCGGCCAATTTCAGCAACAGCGGCGCGGGTTGCCAGAAGGCCTGATCATCGTTCGGGTTGGCTGCAAACTGCTTCATCTGCTCCACCACCTTGGGCAAACCGATCAGATCGGCGTACAGCATCGGGCCGCCCCAGACCAGCGGGAAGCCATAGCCGGTCAGGTACACCATGTCGATGTCTGATGCCTTGTTGGCGATGCCTTCTTCCAGAATCAAGGCCCCTTCGTTGACCATGGCCAGCACCAGGCGCCCCACGATCTCTTCGTCGCTGATGGCGCGTGCGGTGATGCCCTTGTCAGCGCGCACCTTGTCGATGGCGGCCTGCACTTCGGCAGAGGGCACGGGCTCGCGCTTGCCGGCTTCGTAGTCGTACCAGCCCTTGCCCACTTTCTGACCATAACGGCCCAGTTCGCAAATGGCATCACCCACCTTGCTGTAGATCACGTTGGGCTGCTCCACCGCACGGCGCTGGCGAATGGCAAAGCCAATGTCGTTGCCGGCCAGATCGCCCACACGGAAGGGCCCCATGGCAAAGCCAAAAGCCTCGGCGGCCTTGTCCACTTGCTGCACGGTCGCGCCCTCTTGCACCAGGAAGAAAGCCTGGCGGGTGTACTGCTCGAACATGCGGTTGCCAATGAAGCCATCGCACACGCCCGACACCACGGCCACCTTCTTGATCTTCTTGGCCACCTGCATGACGGTCGCCATCACATCCTTGGCGGTGTGCTTGCTGCGCACCACTTCCAGCAGGCGCATGACATTGGCGGGGCTGAAGAAGTGCAGGCCCACGACATCGCCGGGACGCTTCGTGACTTCGGCAATCTTGTCCACATCCAAGGTCGAGGTGTTCGACGCCAGAATGGCACCCGCCTTCATGACCTGGTCCAGCTTGGTGAAGACCTGCGACTTCACGCCAAAGTCTTCAAACACCGCTTCGATGACCATGTCGGCTTGGGCGATGTCGTCGTAGCTCAAGGTCGTCTTGAGCAAGGCCATGCGGGCTTCGTACTTGTCTTGGGCCAGCTTGCCCTTGGCGACCTGGGCTTCGTAGTTCTTGCGAATCACGCCCACGCCACGGTCAATGGCTTCTTGCTTCATTTCCAGCAAGGTCACCGGAATGCCGGCATTCAAGAAGCACATGGTGATGCCGCCCCCCATGGTGCCGGCGCCGATCACGGCCACCTGCTTGATGTCACGCACCGGGGTGTTGTCGGGCACATCTGGAATCTTGGCGGCTGCGCGCTCGCCAAAGAAGGCGTGCTGCATGGCCTTGGCCTGCGAGCCGACCATGATGTCCTTGAAGATCTCCAGCTCGCGGTCAATGCCCGCGTCAATGTCCATCTGGGTGGCCACTTCCACCGCGTCAATGCAACGCTGGGGCGAGACCAGCCCCTTGCGGGCCTTGGCCATGTCGGCACGGAATTGGTTGAACAGCCCGGCATCGGCCACGGGCTGCACAGGCAGATCGCGGATCAATGGCATCGGGCGCACGCCCGCCACTTCCTTGGCGAAGGCCACCGCGCCAGCCAGCAAGTCGCCGTCAATCAAGCGGTCAAACAGCTTCTGGCCAGGCACCTTGCACAACTTGTCGCTGGGCACCGAGGCCCCACTGGTGACCATCTGCAGGGTCATCTCCACAGGAATGACGCGAGGCATGCGCTGCGTACCACCGCCACCAGGAATCAGGCCAATGTTCACCTCAGGGAAAGACACTTGCACACCGGGCGCCACCACGCGGTAATGGCAGCCCAGCGCCAATTCCAGCCCCCCACCCATGACGACACCGTGGATGGCTGCCACCACCGGCTTGGTGCTGGCTTCAATGGCCTTGATCACGGCATGCAAACCCGGTGTGGCGAATGCCGCTGGGGTGTTGAACTCGCGAATGTCGGCACCGCCGCAAAACACCTTGCCTGAGCCCATCAACACGATGGACTGGACGCTGTCGTCTGCCAAAGCCTGCTTCAGGCTGTCGACAATGCCGGCGCGGGTGCTTTGCCCCAAACCGTTGACAGGGGGATTGGCCAGGGCAATGACGGCCACGCCGTCGTTCACGCTGTAGGTAGTGCTCATACAACTCTCACAAGATGTCAGACACCGGGCGACCCAGATGTCACGATACGACGCGATTGACGTTTCGCGTCATTTCTGAAAAGACGTATTGTAAGAATTATTAAGCAGACGTAACGATGCGTACGCCATTCCCGAGTCCAGCACATGACAATCCGGGGGCGTGTCCCCAACCCCCGGCGCTGGCCCCAAGGCCCGTCAGACAGTGGGCAATGTATGGTCTTTGAACTGTTCGCGCAGACCCAATTTGTAGATCTTGCCGGTCGCCGTGTGGGGAATTTCGGTCACGAACACCACGTCGTCCGGCGTTTGCCACTTGGGAATCTTGCCGTCATAGAAGGCAATCAGCTCCTCGCGAGTGACCTCGGCACCCGGCTTCTTGACCACCACCAGCAAAGGGCGCTCGTCCCATTTCGGGTGGAAGGCGGCGATCGCCGCCGCTTCGTGCACGGCGGGATGAGCCATCGCCACATTCTCCAGGTCGATCGAGCTGATCCACTCCCCGCCGGACTTGATCACGTCCTTGCTGCGATCGGTGATCTGCATGTAGCCATCCGGGTCAATGGTGGCAACGTCTCCTGTGGGAAACCAGCCATCATGAAGCGGTGACTTGTCGACATTGAAATAGCTGTTGATGACCCAGTGACCTCGCACCTCCAGGTCGCCTGACGTTTTGCCATCCCAGGGCAGCACCTCGCCTTCGGCGTTAACGATGCGCATGTCGATGCCGTAAATGGACTTGCCCTGCTTTTCCAGCACCTTGCGTTTTTGCT
Source organism: Aquabacterium sp. (assembly GCF_036273115.1). GTDB lineage: Bacteria > Pseudomonadota > Gammaproteobacteria > Burkholderiales > Burkholderiaceae_C > Aquabacterium. The sequence goes on along the minus strand of NZ_DASUIN010000002.1, from coordinate 329,559 downwards.
CGATGGGCAGGTCACGGTGCTTGGTCTTCAAGCGGCTCAAGGTGCCGATCGGCGACAACTCGGTCATACCCCAGGCGTGCACCACTTCAACGTCGTAGTCACTTTCAAAGGTGCGAATCATGGCGGGCGGACAGGCTGCCCCGCCGATCACCGTAGACCGGAAACTGGAGAATTTCAGGTTGTTGGCCTTGACGTGATTCAACAAACCCAACCAGATAGTGGGCACGCCGGCACTCATGGTCACCTGCTCTTCTTCAAACAGGTTGTACAAGGAAGCGCCGTCCAGGTGGTGGCCAGGGAAAACCAACTTGCACCCCACCAGGGCCGCTGCATACGGAATGCCCCAGGCATTGACGTGGAACATGGGCACCACCGGCAAGATGGTGTCAGTGGCCTTGATGCACATGGCGTCCGGCATCGCTGCCGCAAACGCGTGCAGCACCGTGGAGCGGTGGGTATACACCGCTCCCTTGGGGTTGCCTGTCGTACCCGAGGTGTAGCAGATCGATGCCGCAGCGTTCTCATCAAAGGTGGGCCAGATGTACTGTCCATCTTCAGCAGCAATCAGGTCTTCGTAGCACAGCAAACCCGAAATGGGGCTGGACGCGGGCATGTGCTCACGCCCCGCCATCAGCACCACCGCTTTCACGGTAGGCAAACTGCCAATCAACTTCTCAACCAGAGGCAACAGGTTGATGTCAACAAACAGCACCTTGTCTTGCGCATCGTTGATGATCCAGGCAATTTGCTGAGGAAACAGACGCGGGTTCACGGTGTGGCACACCAACTGCGAGCCCGATGTCCCGTAGTACACCTCCAGGTGTCGATATCCGTTCCAGGCCAAGGTGCCGACTCGGTCACCCGGCTGACACCCCAATCGCGCCAGCGCCTGCGCCAGCTTGCGTGAACGCAACTCGACCTCAGCCCAGGTCGTGCGGTGCATGTCCCCTTCCACGCGCTTGGACACCACCTCGACATCGCCATTGTGGCGAGCCGCGTGCGTCAGCAGCGAAGAAATCATCAAGGGCATGTTCATCATCTGGCCCATCAGGCTCATTCTTGTCTCCTCAGATACTCTGCTCATTCATCGGCCAGACTCGGAAGCAGCTCAACAGGCGCATCCGCTGGCACCAGCACTCAAACGCGATTCAGTCAGTAGCGGCTCAATCGCGAAACGTGGCAAAGCCAGAAACAGGCTCACGTTCCGTCAACAAGGTGTTTTCAATCGCATCAGGGTCGGCATAACCCAATGCCATGCTGGCCACCACCATCTCACGGGTCTTGTCCAAGCCCAAGTGCGCCTCCAGCACGTCGTGGAAATGATTGAACGCAGCCTGTGGGCAGGTGTCGAGCCCTCGAGCCCGTGCGGCCACCATGATGTTTTGCAGGAACATGCCGTAATCAAGCCAACTGCCGCGCCCCATGACCCGGTCAATCGTGAACACCATGCCCACGGGCGCATCAAAGTAGGTGAAGTTGCGCCCCTGCTGCTCGTGCATCCGAACCTTGTCCCCTTTGGCAATGTTCAGCAGGCCATACAGATCCCACCCCACTTTGCGACGGCGATCGATGTAGGGCGACACCCATTCCCTGGGGTAGTAGTCGTACTCTTCCCCATGCTGAGCTTGCTGGCTGGGGTCATTGTGAATCGCCATGATCTTGTCGACCAGGGTTTGCCGACTCTCCCCCGTCAGCACATGCACCTTCCAGGGTTGCGTGTTCGTACCCGAAGGCGCACGCGATGCCACTCGCAGAATGTCTTCAATATCAGACCGAGGAACGGGGGTTGGCAAAAAGCGGCGAATCGAGCGGCGAGAGGTGATGGCGCGATCCACCGTGGCAATGCCCTCCGGTGTGATCAGGTCGGGTTCACGCGGGCAGGATGGAGAAGCGTTCATGCTGAATCGACGAAAAATGGAAAAGTGATCGACTCATTATTCACGACGCAGTTCAGATTGTGACAACGCCACACTTCAGTTTTACCCTCATACAACACCCCCACCCGGTGATCCCTGCACGCAACAGATATACCCATTGGGGTATATTGACCCTCTGGAGCACTCGCTGTACATTACTGACTCACGAGTCAGTTAAATCACGATCATCGCCGTGAGCACCCACGCCCTCGACGCCCCATCTACATGCCCGCTACAGCAGCTGGTCCGTCGTCGCCGAAAAGTGGCGCGCCCCCAGGAATTGCTGGAAGCAGCCCTCACCCTTTTCGTTGAAAAGGGTTTCGCTGCCACACGCGCAGAGGAAGTCGCACGCCTGGCCGGGGTCTCCAAGGGCACCCTTTATCTTTACTACCCCAGCAAAGACGAGCTGTTCAAAGCCGTGGTGCGCACCTACCTCGGGCAGTTCATCGTTGAAAGTGCCGATCTGGTCGACCAGCACGAGGGTTCCGCCGCAGAACTGCTGCAGGATCTCGCAAAGACCTGGTGGTCTCGCGTGGGGCAATCCCAAGCGGCCGGCATCATCAAACTGATCGTGGCCGAAGCGGCCAATTTCCCCGACCTCGCTCAGTTCTATATGGACGAGGTCGTCGCCCCCTGCCATGCGCTGCTGGGCCGCGCCGTGCAACGAGGCATCGACCGGGGTGAATTTCGCCCCATGGACGTCTCCTCTGTCGTCATGGCGCTGGTCGCCCCAGTCCAGTTTCTCGTGCTCTATCAACAGTGTGCCGCCGCCTGTACCGTCACGCCTGTGCCGATGGAGCCCGACCTGTTCATCCGAACCCAGATCGAACTGCTTCTCCGAGGCCTTGAAGTCCGACCGGATGCCAACCTTGGCCCCTCAGGCGCTGCGGCCTGATCTGAGTCAGCTCCACCCCAATAGATCACGCACAAACAACACGCAAAAACAGTCGCAGGCAGCCGAAGCCCTTCCAGCTCCCTAAAATCCCGTTTTTGCCTCTCTGTACTGTCAAGGACGCCAGCATGAACATCGAACAAGCCCGCTTCAACATGATCGAACAACAGATTCGCCCCTGGGACGTTCTGGACACCTCGATCCTGGCGCTGCTGTCGGCCGTGCGCCGCGAAGACTTCGTTCCTGCAGCACACCGCAGCCTGGCCTTCATGGACCTGGAGCTGCCCCTGGAGAACGGCGGCAGTCTGCTGGCTCCTCGCGTCGAAGCCCGCCTGGTTCAAGATCTGAACCTCAACAAACACGACTCGGTGTTGCAGATTGGGGTGGGCACCGGCTACATCACCGCTTTGCTGGCGCACAAGGCCCAGCGTGTCACCGCACTCGATGCCCGCGCCGACCTCGTCGAGATCTCGCGACAGAACCTGCGCAAGGCAGGTATTTCGAACGCCGACGTTCAACAGGGCGACGGCACCCAAGGCCTGCTGGGCCAGGCTCCATTTGACGCCATCTTGCTGGCTGGATCAGTGCAAAGCGTGCCGAAAGCTTTGCTGGACCAACTCAAGATCGGTGGCCGACTGCTGGCCATTGTCGGCAATGAACCCGTCATGCAAGCCACACTGATCACCCGCACGGGCGACAAGCAATTCGAACAACAAGAATTGTTTGACACCGTCGCGCCTCGTCTGCCTGGTTTTGCCACGCAAAACCGCTTCACCTTCTGATTTCCGAAACCGGAAAAGGACCCTTCATGCTGAACTGGCTCCCCTCCCGTGCCTCCCGCCCCGTCCGCAGTCAACGCCCAGCCTTGCGGCCACTGCTGACGGCGGCCGCTTGCGCGGCCCTGCTTCAGGGCGCCTCCGCCGTTCATGCTGAAGGGCTCGTTGAGTTGTATCAAGCGGCCAAGGCCTACGACGCTAGCTACCTGGCAGCCAAAGCACAAGCCGAATCCGTTGGATACAAGGCCGATCAAGCGCGATCGACCTGGCTGCCCCAAGTAGGCGCACAAGCCTCGCTGACACGCAGCGAAATCGACTCATCGGTAAGCCAGGTCCCCACGGTCAGCGGCACCACCCGCAAGATCGGCATTCAGGCGCGCCAAGCGCTGCTGAACAAAACGAATTGGGACACCATCAGCCAAGCCGACCAAGCCGTGATCGCGGCCGAGGCTGACCTGCAAATGGCCGAAGACGACCTGGTCGTCCGCCTGACCCAAGCCTACTTCGGCGTGCTGTCTGCGCAAGACATGCTCACTACGGCCCAAGCCAACAAAAAGGCTCTGGCTGAACAGTTGGCTGCGGCCAAACGCAGCTTCGAGGTGGGCAACGCCACCATCACCGACACCCGGGAAGCACAAGCCCGCTTTGACCTCGCCACAGCGCAGGAAATTGCTGCCACCAACGATCTCAACGTCAAGCGCATCGCGCTGGACCAGCTCGTCGGGCGCAACGGCGTTCAGCCTGATCCACTTCAAACTCCCGTCAACCTCAGCCAACTTGATCCCGGCCAGGTAGACGACTGGGTGAACCAATCAAGCAACGCCGCCATCGTTCGCAAAGCCAACGCAGGCCGTGAGGCTGCACGCCTGGAAACCAGCAAGGCTCGCGACGGTCACCTGCCCACGCTTGACCTGACAGCCTCCGTCGGCAACACCCACCTGTCGGGATACAAAGTCGCCGGAACCAACACCCAGTCCCAGATTTCCATGGGCGCAGGCACAGCCAAGGCCATCGGCCTCGAATTGAACGTGCCACTGTTCGCCGGCTTTGCAGTTCAAAATCGGGTCAAGGAAACCTTGGTGCTCGAAAACAAGGCCGAGAGTGATCTGGATAACGCCAAACGCAGCGTGGCCCTCGGCACCCGCCAGGCCTTCGCTGGCGTTCAATCCGGCCTGGCTCAAGTCAAGGCATACGAGGCAGCTGAAGCATCGGCCAAACTGGCCCTTGAGGCCACACAGTTGGGCTATCGCGTGGGCGTGCGCATCAACAAAGACGTGCTGGACGCGCAAACTCAGGTCGCCGCCACCCAGCGAGATCTCTACAAAGCTCGCTACGACGTGATTCTGGCCACCGTGAAACTGCGTCAGGCCAGCGGCACACTCAAGGCAGAAGACCTGGGCAACCTGAATAAGCTGCTGGCTACACCGGCCAAGTAATTCTTAGAGGTTGCCCCTCCTGGGCGGCTGGCATCGACGCCTGCCGCCACCTGCGTGGCAGTCGATCCTGTTCTGCCCCGCCTTCAAGGCTCGGTGTGGGTGTCCTCGCCTGCATCACCCTCGTCATCGGCCGCACCACCCAATAGCCCATCCTCCAAGCCCTTGGGTACAGCCCGGCAGTCAGCGGCAATCCATTTGCCCATCTGTTTGCTCACCGATGTCATGGCATAGCCGCCAATGGTGCCGGTCATCCGGGTCTCCATGCGCCAATCAGTCTTGCCCGTCAAACTGAGTTCGCCCTCCACATCACCAACTGTTGGCCCCAAGCCAGGGTTGGGCAAGTCACAGCGCCCCTTGAAGCGCACATGACCGGGGGTGGACTGCACGCTACTCAAGGCGCAGCCTTGGCGCCCTGCCGCTGACAAGAACGCATTCAAGTCATAGCTGCTCGCTGTGACACACATCGTGCCGGGCTGCCAACCGGCAGGCAATCCATGGGCGGACATGGCCTTGGTGATTTGACTTTTCTGCTCCGCACTCAAGGCGCCGCGGATGTCGAGCAGGGTGGGCAATCTCTTGCCGTTGATGGTCGTCTCGCTTGCCCCCACCCACAAACCAGGCTGTACCGCGACCGACGTTGCGGCGTGCGCGACCTGCACACCCAAGCCAAACAATACCGATAGCCCGACATAGGCTTTTTTAGCTTGCCACATACATGCTCCCTCTTTCACTAGTCACTTTTTAGGAGCTTCATTCAACGCAAGCCACAGCCTGCCAGATGACCAAGACGCTGTAACAGTGTGTCCCCAACGACACGAGGCGAGACTCAGCCCCACCTGACAAGATGCACCTCCGAGCCAACAAAAAAGCCTCCAGACTTTCGTCTGGAGGCTTGAATGTTTGGTGCCGGCTGTCGGATTCGAACTGACGACCTACCGCTTACAAGGCGGTTGCTCTACCAACTGAGCTAAGCCGGCACGCAAGGCTGAAATTCTACAACGATATCTTCACTTGATTCGACGCAAGGTCGGGCGACCGTTGTTAGGAGGCGGCACCTCGGGAGGACCTTGGTCATCCCCATCGGTGGCCTCACTGAGCTTGGTCTGGCTAGAGGCCGCACCACTTTTCTCAGTCGCTGCCTCGGGCGCGCTCGTTCCCGCCTCGTCCTTCGCTGCGCGAGCCAGTCTCAAACCACCACCACGAGATTCGGGCGCAGCTGGAGTGGCAGCGGCGTCGCCGTCATCCGAATCAGCCGCAGACAGGACAGAAGGAACCGGGAACGCCATGCCTTGACCGTTTTCACGGGCGTAGATGGCAATGACATGATCGACCGGCACCACGATCTCACGTGCCACACCGCCGAAACGCGCCTTGAACTCGACGAACTCATTGCCCAACTGCAGCTGGCTTGTGGCCTCAAAGCTCACATTGAGAACGATTTCGTTGTTCTTGACGTATTCCTGCGGCACCTGCACGGAGCGATCCACGTACACCGCCAGGTAGGGCGTGAACCCATTGTCAGTACACCAGTCGTGCAAGGCACGAATGAGGTACGGGCGAGTAGAACTGCCTTGGCTATCTTGATCGATGGACGTGGTCATGGGCTGCCGGTTCGATACTTACTTGCGCATCACTTTTTCGGACGGCGTCAGCGCCTCAATGTAGGCCGGACGCGAGAAGATTCGCTCAGCATACTTCAACAAGGGCAGCGCATTCTTCGACAGCTCGATGCCGTAGTAATCCAGACGCCACAGCAAAGGAGCGATCGCCACGTCGAGCATGGAGAAGTCGTCACCCAGCATGTACTTGTTCTTGAGGAAGATCGGCGCGAGCTGGGTCAGACGATCGCGAATTTGCGAACGCGCCTTTTCCAGTTGCTTGTCGTTGGCTTTGACGCCACCACGGCCTTCCAGCGTGTTGACGTGGGCGAACAGTTCCTTTTCAAAATTGAGCAGGAACAAGCGTACGCGGGCACGTGCAACGGGGTCTCCGGGCATCAACTGAGGATGCGGAAAGCGCTCGTCGATGTATTCGTTGATGATGTGCGACTCATACAGAATCAGATCGCGTTCAACCAGGATTGGCACCTCGTTGTACGGATTCATCAGCGCGATGTCTTCGGGCTTGGCAAAGATGTCGACGTCACGGATTTCAAAATCCATGCCCTTTTCGAACAGCACAAAACGGCAACGATGCGAGTAGGGGCAGGTCGTTCCGGAGTAGAGCACCATCATGGCGGTGGATTCCTCACATCAAAAAAAGGAAGTGGCGCCGAGCACCACAAAACAACGAAGCGCAGCGCCGCCAGAAAGCGGAACACTGCGCCGTAGACGCCTCGCCACCTTGGGCAGCGAGGGCGTCACCGATTACTTCACGTCTTTCCAGTAGGCTGCATTCAAGCGCCAGGCGATGAAGAAGAAGCCGGCCAGGAAAATCAGCACGCCCACGCCCAGGCGGGTACGTTGAGTCTGCATGGGCTCGGCCATCCACTGCATGTAGGCCACTAGGTCAGCCACATTGCTGTCGAACTCTTGAGCCGACATCTTGCCGGGAGTCAGTTGCTCGAAACCGTCAAAGTGGTGAACCTTCTTGGAAGGATCATGCGGATCAGTCTCTTCCACGAACTTGGCGGCACGCTGACCTTGCAGTTCCCACAGCACGTGCGGCATACCGACGTTGGGGAACACGAGGTTGTTCCAGCCGGTAGGACGGGTTTCGTCACGGTAGAACGAACGCAGGTAGGTGTAGAGGTAATCTGCACCGGTACCGCTGTGGCTGGCGCGCGAACGGGCCACCAGGGTCAGGTCAGGAGGCACCGCCCCAAACCATTCCTTGGCGTCCTTCGAGTCCAGGGACACCTTCATGACCTCACCAACCTTGTCGGTGGGGAACAGCAGGTTGTCCTTGATCTGTTGCTCGGTCAGACCAATGTCTTTCAGGCGATTGAAACGCATGAAAGCCGCAGCGTGACAGTTCAGGCAGTAGTTGACGAACAGCTTGGCACCGTTTTGCAGCGCAGCCATGTCGGTGATGCGCTCTTTGGGGAACTTGTCGAGGACCAGATCACCGCCAGAGGCCTGGGCGCCCGACACCATGGCCAGGGCTGCCAACAGAGAAGCAAGAATTTTTTTCATGAAATGTCTCCTGCCTTGATCAGTGGGGCTTGAAGGTCACGCGCTCAGGCACTTGCTTGAACGAACCAACGCGGCTCCACCAGGGCATCAACAGGAAGAAACCGAAGTAGATCAAAGTGCCGACCTGGCTGACCTTTTCGCCCACGGGGGACGGAGGCTGCACGCCCAGGTAACCCAGGATCACGAAGTTCACAACGAACACCGCGTACACCAGGTTATGCCAGGTAGGACGATAGCGAATCGACTTCACTGGGCTCTTGTCGAGCCAAGGCAGGAAGACCAGGATCACGACGGCGCCGCCCATCACGGCCACACCCCAGAACTTGGCTTCGAAGATCTTCAGCAGACCGATCAGAACGGCTGCACCCACCAGGGCACCCATCTTGGTCTTGCCATCGCCAGAGCCCTTGACCAGATTCAGCACAGCAGCAAGGCCGATGAGAATGGCCAACACGTTCACCATCCAGTCGGTCGTGGCACGCAGCATCGAGTAGAAAGGCGTGAAGTACCAGACAGGGGCAATGTGAGGAGGCGTCTTGAAGGGGTCAGCAGGAATGAAGTTGTTGTACTCCAGGAAGTAACCGCCAAACTCGGGCATGAAGAAGATCACGGCCGAGAAGACGATCAGGAAGCCGACCACGCCCACGATGTCGTGCACCGAGTAGTAGGGGTGGAAAGGAATGCCATCCAGAGGGATGCCATTGGCGTCCTTCTTTTCCTTGATTTCAACACCATCGGGGTTGTTGGAACCCACTTCGTGCAGCGCAATGATGTGAGCCACGACCAAGCCCAACAGGACCAGGGGCACAGCAATCACGTGCAGCGAGAAGAAGCGGTTCAGGGTCGCATCGCCCACCACGAAGTCACCACGGATCAAGATCGCCAGGTCTGGGCCCACAAACGGCACAGCGGCGAACAAGTTGATGATCACTTGGGCGCCCCAGTAGGACATCTGGCCCCAAGGCAACAGATAACCCATGAAAGCTTCAGCCATCAGGCACAAGAAGATCAGGCAACCGAAGATCCAGACGAGTTCACGCGGAGTGCGATAAGAACCGTAGATCAGGCCACGATACATGTGCAGATACACCACCACGAAGAACGCCGAAGCGCCGGTGGAGTGCATGTAACGGATCAGCCAGCCCCACGGCACATCACGCATGATGTACTCGACCGAGGCGAAGGCCACAGCCGCATCGGGCTTGTAGTTCATGACCAGGAAAATGCCGGTCACGATCTGGATCACCAGCACCAACATGGCCAGCGAACCGAAGAAATACCAGAAGTTGAAGTTCTTCGGAGCGTAGTACTCGGACATGTGCTCCTTGTACATCTTCGTGGCCGGGAATCGATTGTCGATCCAGGTCATGAACTTCTCGCCTGCCGACGCTCCGGCCGGCGCTTGCTTGAATTCAGCCATTGTGTTTCTCCGATCAGGCCTTCTTGTCTTCACCAATCAGCAGCTTGGTCTCAGACAGGTACATGTGGGGAGGGATTTCCAGATTGTCTGGAGCGGGCTTGTTCTTGAACACGCGGCCAGCCAGATCGAAGGTGGAGCCGTGGCAAGGGCACAGGAAACCACCGGGCCAATCATCAGGCAGCGAAGCCTGAGGGCCAGACTGGAACTTGGACGAAGGCGAGCAGCCCAGGTGGGTACAGATGCCCACGGCCACCAACACATCAGGCTTGATGGAGCGATGGGTATTGCGGCAGTACTCAGGGGTCAGTTCGCTGGGCTTGCGCTCGGACTTGGGGTCAGCCAGCTGACCGTCGATCTTTTCCAAGGCAGCCAGTTGCTCTGGTGTGCGCTTGAGGATCCAAACGGGTTTGCCGCGCCATTCGACGGTCATCATCTCGCCCGGCTTGAGGGCGCTGATATCAGCCTCGACAGCAGCACCAGCTGCGCGAGCACGTTCGGAAGGTTGGAAGGTCGAAACGAAGGGGATCGCAGTGGCCACGCCACCCACGCCACCGGCGGCGCAGGCCATGGTCACCCAAGTCCGACGGCTTTGATCCACTGGCTGATTGCTCATGGTTATCCTCGAGGACGATGACATTAGATTAGGGTCAACCTGAGATTCTAACGGACGACTGGCTGCCCGCTGAACTGAAGTAGCGCAAGGCGGCCGAGATCCGACCACTTTTTTTCTATGGCTTTTCTGCAACACCCGGAAACACTCCGATCTTTTCAGGCTCCCGCCTGGGTGAACAACGCATTCGTGACAGTTTGAAACAAGGCCATCAGGTTCAGCGGATCGCGTCGATAACCAACGTAGCCAGAGGGCTGGCTAACACAAACGTTGCGATACCGATTGACTGGACCGAAGCCGTGACCGACCCCCGTCTTGATTCCGTCTTGCAGGCAGCACTGGCTCGCCTGGAGTCGGCCATGCATGAGGCCGCCAACTCGTCGGGCACCGTTCTGGGGCAACTGGCTTTGAATTCCAGCAGCGCGACCCAGCGACAACTGCTGATGGATGCCGAACACATCCTGAGCAAGGAAAGCGGCAAACTGCATCGCTCCTTCGCCAAGGAACTGCAGGAGCGAGTCGAAAAAGAGGCCCGACGCCAGGCGGACAGCAAGAGCGGCATGCTCTCCGACACCGATTGGTCGATGCTGTCTTTGGTCGATGACGCCGAAGTCGAACGCGGCGTGGCCGCAGATCGATTGGCCGCCCAACTCGCGGGTGAATGCGACAAGGCGCTCGAAGCACTGAACAGCTATCTGAGCGCCGCCCTGGAAGATGGCAGCCCGAATACCAATCCCTTGCGTCCGCAGGTGATTGCCAAAGCCTGGTTGAAGGCCCTGGGCGAGCTGTGTGATGACCTGGGCGTGATCAACCTGATCGTTCAACAAACCGGGCGCCAACTGTCTCGACAGCTGAGCTCAGCCTACGAGCAAACCACCCAGGAGCTGAAAAACCTGGGCATCCAGCCGCAGAGTCTGTCGGTGCACCGCACGCGCGGCGCGGGCGGCGCCACCGAGTCCGGCTCGGACCACGCCAACACGCGGCCCAACTCTCTGCACGACACCGGCCCCGGGCATACGCAACCAGGGCACTGGAACAGCCCAACACAACCCGGCCCTCTGACAGGCAGCGGGAACGCGCCTTGGTACGGACCTCAAAGCGAACCCCACGTACGGGCTGCTCAGGCGCTGAGTGAAATGTTCGGCATGAGCGTGCCGATGGGGGCCACCGATGGGCCTGCGCCCATCAGCTTGCGGGCAGGCCGCCCCCAACCTGGTCAATTTGCCCCGATCACACCAGACTTCCGCAACCTGTTGCGCCAATTGAGCGTGCAAACGGCGGCGACGGACTGGTCTGCAACTTCGCCCGGCGCCGATTTTGATCCGAACGCCTTGGGCGCGGCGGGTACCCTCCCCCCCGGAGCTGGATTTGCCGGCCCCTTGATGGCCCCCAACCTGATTCGCGCCCACCGCGACGAACTCGTCCGCGCCAGCGGGGGCGCCGCCATTGATCAGATGGTGATCGACATCGTGGCCGCGCTGTTCGATCAGGTTCTGTCTGACCCCAAGGTGCCACCAGAGGCCGCACGGCAAATTGCCCGACTGCAAATGCCGGTGCTGCGCGTCGCCCTGGGTGACATGAGCTTCTTCAATTCACGCAAGCATCCGGTTCGGCGCTTCGTGAATCGCATTGCTTCGCTGGCCTCGTCATTCGACAACCACAAGGAAGGCCCTGGCAAGGAGTTCCTGGCGCACATCACAGAATTGGTCAACGACATCGTCGAGGGCGACTTCGACAAGATGGAGTTGTACGAAGCCAAGCTCAAAGAGCTGGAATCGTTCACCGAGTCGGAAACCGAGCGAGAGATTGCCGAGCAAGCTGCCGTGGCAGCACTGCTGAACAACAAGGAAGCCGATCTGCGGGTGCAACAGCGCTACATGCAGATCCTGCGCAAAGAGCTCGCTCAGATCGAGATGCCCGAGTTCGTGCGCGATTTCCTGGCTCAGATCTGGAGTCAGGTGCAGGTCATGGCCTCTGCGCGTGACGGCGCGCAGTCGGAATTGGCGGTTCGCATGCGGAAAGCCGGCCACGAGCTGGTCAGCAGCGTGCAGCCCAAGGGCAGCCCCCAACTGCGCAAGGATTTCCTGCTGCGCTTGCCCAAGCTGATGAAGGACCTCAATGAGGGCCTCGCACTGATCCAATGGTCTGAGGACGCCAAAAAGGAGTTCTTCGCCCAGCTGTTGCCCGCCCACGCCGAATGCCTCAAGGCGGCGCCTCAGCATGAATTGACCCAGCGCCTGCAGGAAAACGCGCTCAACAAGGTCGAACAGCTGTCCATCCCCAGCCGGGAGGAGGCCGCCAACGACCCACTGCCATCCACGCTGGAGGACTTGAATGCCCCTCCTCTGCTGACCGTCGTGACCGCTTTGTCGCCCGACGAGGTGCAAAAGGCCGGTTTCGTTCACGAAGCCGCCATCACAGCAGCGGGTGACCTGGACATCAATCTGGACGCCCCGGGTGAAGCCGACCCGTCTCTGGCGGAACTGGACATCAATCTCGACATTCCTCCGCCCCCCACATCGGGCATCCAGCTGGTGCACCACATTCAAAAGGGCACCGCTTATCAGATGATGATGCAGGGCGAATGGAAAAAGGTGCGCCTGACCTGGGTGAGCGAAGGACGGTCGTTCTTCATCTTCACGCAGGGCCACCACATGCACAAGCAGACCATTTCGCTGACAGGACGCACCCTGGCGAAAATGTGCGAGAGCGGTCGCTTCAAGGCTTACGAGCAGGCTGAACTGATCGAGCGCGCCACAGTCCGCGCACGTCGCCAGCTGGCCGCACTGGCCATGCCGAAAAAATCAGCCGCCTGAGCCCTGCCCGGAAATCAGTACCTGCGCCATGCGCATGGCCTGGATCAGGCTGGACGGATCAGCCCGCCCGGTGCCTGCCAGATCAAAGGCGGTGCCATGATCAGGGCTGGTGCGCACAAAAGGCAGCCCCAGCGTCACGTTCACCCCGTGATCCAGCCCCATGTATTTGACCGGAATGAGCCCTTGGTCGTGGTACATCGCCACCACCACATCGAACTCGCCCGGGTGCTCGGGCGGAGCATGACGCGCGCGCATGAACACGGTATCGGGCGCCAAAGGGCCCATGGCCTGGATGCCCGCGCGTCGCGCCGCCTCAATGGCTGGGCCAATGATGCGAAGCTCTTCATCGCCAAACAATCCGCCCTCGCCTGCATGAGGGTTCAAGCCGGCCACAGCAATGCGCGGCTGCTTGAGCCCCCATTGCAGGGCACTGCGGTGGGTGATCTCGATCGTTTCGAGCACAGCCTCGAAGGTGACCTGCTCGATTGCCTGCCGCAGGCTGACATGAATGGTGACCAGCACGGTTTTGAGTTGGTCATTCATCAACATCATGCGAACCGGTGCGGGCGGTTGCCCTGGGGGTGCCCCTTCTGCTTGCAGCAATTCGGTATGCCCAGGATAGGGCTCCCCAGCCTCTGCCAGGGCCTCTTTGTGCAAGGGCGCTGTCACGATGCCTGCCACCCCCCCATCTTGGGCCAAACTCACCGCAGCCCGGATACAGGCTGCCGCAGCCAAACCGGCACGCCGATCCACCCGCCCGAGCGGCGCATCGATCAAATCAGAGGGCAACCCGGGAGGCGCCCACACCCCCATCTGCCCAGTCGTCAAGCTCCGCCAGTCGTCGGGGTTTGACAAGGCCACCACATGAGGCCGCTGCTGCACGGCAAAGCCGCCCGTTTGCCCTACGGTGACCACCGCCCGAGCCATGACCGCCGGACAACCGATGACCAGCCCTTGGGGTGATTCGGCTGCCCAGAGCTTGGCCAAAATTTCGGGACCGATGCCACAGGCATCCCCCATGGTGAAGGCAAGAGGTTGAGGCGAAGGCACTGAATGGCTCATGACAGAAGATGGCAGGGGCGCGGAAATAACGAGACTGACACGCCCCCGTTGATACACTTCAGGCATGACTTGGTTAGATGATATTCGCTGGGATGAAAACGGGCTGGTTCCCGTCATTGCCCAAGAGGCCAGCACGGGCGACGTGCTCATGTTTGCCTGGATGAACCGTGACGCCCTGGCGCTGACCGCCGAGCGCGGTGAGGCTGTGTACTGGAGCCGTTCTCGCCGAAAGCTGTGGCACAAGGGTGAAGAATCCGGCCACATGCAGAAGGTTCACGAAATTCGCCTGGATTGCGATAACGACGTGATTCTGCTGAAAATCACCCAGCTGGGCCATGAGCCAGGGATTGCCTGCCACACGGGTCGCCACAGCTGCTTTTTCAGCCGGCTGGAAAATGGTGAATGGAAACCGGTCGATCCGGTCTTGAAAAACCCGGACTCGATCTACAAATAACCAGCAACATGAGCGACTCTCAAGCCAACACTCTCGACGTACTGGCCCGCGTGGCCGACGTCATCGAGTCACGCAAAGGCGGCGACCCCGACAAAAGTTACGTGGCGCGCCTGTTTCATAAAGGCACCGACACCATCTTGAAAAAGGTGGGCGAAGAAGCCACCGAAACCGTGCTCGCGGCCAAGGACATGGCCACTGATGCCAGTGACGCGAACCGCAAAGCCCTGGTCGGCGAGTTTGCCGACCTGTGGTTTCACTCGATGGTGGCCATGGCCCACCTGGGACTGGGGCCTCAAGACGTGGTGGCAGAGCTGGCTCGCCGGGAAGGCCTCTCAGGCCTGGTGGAATTTGCGTCTCGCCCAGGCAACAAAGTTTGACACCACCTAAGCTGGCACCACATTTGCTATGAATTAAACCGATATCAACATGCCCACCGTGGTCGACACAATCGGTTTAGAGTGCAGGCTGCACACCGCCAATGCAGGCGTTTTTTGAATAGACCTTTTCTTCGGAGTACTCAAAATGGGTTCCTTTAGCATCTGGCACTGGCTGATCGTGCTGCTGATCGTCGTCATGGTGTTCGGCACCAAGAAGCTCAAAAACGTTGGCCAGGATCTGGGCTCTGCGGTCAAGGGCTTCAAGGACGGCATGAAGGGTGAGGACGGCGGAGCCAATCAGGCCGCAGCCCCTCAGCAGGTCACCAACGCGACCCGTCAGGACAGCAACACCGTCGACGTCGACGCCAAAACCAAGTCCTGATCCGTGATTGACTTTGGCATTGACAAACTGGCGATCATCGGCGCAGTCGCCCTGATCGTCATTGGCCCTGAAAAGCTGCCCCGCGTCGCCAGGACCATCGGCGTTCTGGTGGGCAAGGCGCAGCGCTACGTTTCGCAGGTGCAAACCGAGGTCAATCGCTCGATGGAGCTCGACGAGCTCAAAAAGATGAAGCAGGGCATTGAAGAAGCGGCCCACAACATCAACACCGAGGTGTCAGCCGGCCTGCAGGAAGCCACACGCGACCTGTATACCGAAGACAGCGAGATGGCCCACCGCTACGGCAGCTTCGGCGATGCCGATACGCCCTACTACGGCAACGCCACCCCCGTGCGAAAGAATTGGCGCCTCAAGCGTGGTGCAACGCCCCTTTGGTACAAGCAAAAAAGCGGGGTGCGCCGCCACGCTCAATCCGGTGCAGCCCGTGTGGCTCGCTTCCGACCACAGCCTCCCCACTCCACCCGTAACTGACAGCCCCAGCCGTGAGCGACTCATCCAAAAGCCCCGATGACCTGGAGGGCGCGGAACAGCCTTTCATCACCCACCTGATCGAGTTACGTGACCGACTGGTCAAAGCCTTGGTCGCTGTCGGCGTGGTGTTTGTGGCTCTGGCGCTCTACCCCGGCCCTGCTGGGCTTTACGACTGGCTGGCCGCTCCTTTGGTGGCCCATCTGCCCAAAGGCGGCACCCTCATTGCCACCAACCCCATCTCGCCCTTCATGGTGCCCATCAAGGTCACCATGCTGGCTGCGTTCATGCTGGCCCTGCCCGTGGTGCTTTATCAGATCTGGGCCTTCATTGCGCCTGGCCTGTACAACCACGAGAAGAAGTTGGTGATGCCGCTCATCGTGTCCAGCACCTTGCTGTTCTTCGCAGGCGTGGCATTTTGCTATTTCTTCGTGTTTGGCAAAGTGTTCGCCTTCATCCAGACCTTTGCGCCCAAAAGCATCACGGCTGCGCCTGACATCGAGGCGTATCTCAGCTTCGTGCTCAACATGTTCCTGGCCTTCGGCGCCGCCTTCGAAGTGCCGGTGGTACTCGTCATTCTGGCCAGAATGGGGCTGGTTTCGGTGGAGAAGTTCCGCGAGTTCCGCAGCTACTTCATCGTGATCGCTTTTGTCATTGCCGCGGTGATCACCCCACCTGACGTGGTGTCGCAATTGTCGTTGGCCATCCCCATGTGCCTGCTTTACGAACTGGGCATCTGGGCCGCGGTGCTGTTTGTGAAACACACGCAAGCACCGGACAACGAAACCGCTCGCTGAACTTCGGCTGTCACGATCAGGCCGATCGTGACACGCGCCCCTGCTCGCGGCCAGAGGGCCAGCTAGCTAGCCCCCATCAGCCAACGTCAATTGGCGTCATTCTTCCTGGCTTCGAATTTGAGGCTGAACCGTGGCTTTGGGTCGCTTGGCCACCACCACCGAAAGCGTCATGGCTTGATTGCCTCGCTGCACCTTGACTGCGGCCGGTTTGCCTGGCGGCAGCGCCGCCACGGTGTTGAGCAACTGTGAGGTGTTGTTGACCGGTGCCGATGCGACCTGCGTGACCACATCCCCCGGGCGAATGCCCGCCAAGGCCGCCGGTCCGTTGTGCAACACGCCGGTGATCAGCACGCCCTCACGAATGGGCAAGTTGAAGGTTTCGGCAATCTCAGGTGTGAGGTCACGCGGCTCCACGCCGATCCAGCCGCGCGTTACCTGCCCTTCCTTGATCAGGCTTTCCATCACCTGCCGAGCCACCGACACGGGAATGGCAAAGCCAATGCCCAGGCTGCCCCCCGAACGAGAGTAGATGGCGCTGTTGATCCCCACCAGATTGCCCTGGGCGTCGACCAGCGCCCCACCCGAATTACCGGGGTTGATGGCCGCATCGGTTTGAATGAAATTCTCGAACGTACTGATGCCCAACTGATTGCGGCCCAGCGCGCTGACAATGCCAGCCGTGACGGTTTGCCCCACACCGAACGGATTGCCGATGGCAAGCACAGCATCGCCCACCAGCAGGTTGTCGGAATTGCCAAAGGTGATCGTAGGCAGGCGGTCGAGATCGATCTTCAACACCGCCAGATCGGTTTCCGGATCGGTGCCAATGACTTTGGCTTGAGTCTTGCGACCATCGACCAGCATGACCTCGATGTCATCCATGTGGTCGATGACGTGGTTGTTGGTCAGGATGTAACCCTCGGGCGAGACAATCACGCCCGAGCCCACACCCGACTGCGCCTGGCCTTGCTGATCACCGAAAAAATAGCGGAACCATTGATCGCCCCGCTGATTGCGGGCGGGCGATGTGCTGGTGATGACACTGACCACCGTGGGCGCCGCAGTCCGAGCGGCATCGGCATAGCCGCTGGAATGAATTTGCCCACTCACCAATCGCCCCGGCGCCGACGCCCCCTGGGCGACCACTGACACCGTGGCATCGGGCAACGCCGGGCGCCACGTCACCCCCTGCAGCCACTGCGGCTTGAAGGTGGCCACCACAAACAACACTGCCATCGCCACAGTGGCGGACTGGGCAAAAATCAACCAAACTTTACGCATGTGAATGTCACTGTTCGAAGAAAGAGCTGCTGTGATTGATCGAGACACACTGAACCGACACCTGGATAACTTGCTGGAGGTGTCGCGATTCAAGGATTATGGTCCGAACGGTTTGCAAGTTGAGGGCAAAGCCGAGATTCGCAAGGTCGTCAGCGGCGTGACCGCCAGCATGGCATTGATCGAAGCGGCCATTGCTGCCAAGGCCGATGCCATCATCGTGCACCACGGCCTGTTCTGGCGCGGCCAGGACGGCCGGCTGACCGGCTGGATGAAACGCCGCGTGGCCGCCCTCATGGCTCACGACATCAACCTGTTTGCCTACCATTTGCCGCTGGATGCCCACCCCAGCCTGGGCAACAACGCCCAGTTTGGCAAACGTCTGGGCTTGGCCGCCGATCACCATTTTGGGGATCAGGATCTCGGCTGCTTGAGTGAGTTGCCAGAAGCCATGACTCTGGCAGGCTTGTCCGACCAGGTCGCCCTCGCACTGGGCAAGCCTCCAACAGTCGTGCCAGGCGATGGGCGCCCGCTGCGTCGCATTGCGTGGTGTACGGGTGGCGCGCAAGGCAGCTTCGAAGCCGCCATTGCGGCCGGCGCAGATGTGTATCTGACCGGTGAGATTTCGGAGCCTCAAACCCACTACGCCCGCGAAACCGGCGTGGCCTACCTGGCCTGCGGGCATCACGCCAGTGAACGCTATGGGGCTCAAGCACTCGGCCGCCGCGTGGCCCACGACTTCTCGCTGGACCACGAGTTCATCGACATTGACAATCCGGCCTGATCACCCGCGCAGAATAAGCGAGACACCCGCGCCACACGAAGCGGCTCGGGTTCACCGAACATGCCCCTCAATGCGCCAGAACAGACTCCAGTTCGGCAAAGGTGCGTGAGTGCAGGTCTGCATGGATGGGCTTGCGCATGGCCATCTCCAGCCGCCTGGCCGAGAACAGTCCGCGCAAACAGGTTTCACCATTCTTGGTCTGCGTGACCAACAGGTAGCGCAAGTTGTGTTCATGCAGGGTGGCTTCGATGTCGCCCAGCCGCGCGGTTCGCACCTGGCTGAGATCCACCACATCCCAAGACCCCACGGGCACCATGACATCGGCCAGGGTCAACTCGCGCATGGGCACATGCTGACTCGAAGCCCGCACGACCGGGCGTTCACCCTGGATGTCTTCTGCGGTGACCATGCCCACCAAGGCCCCATCGGCCCCAGAAACGAACACCATACGCACCCCAGCGCGCTGCATCAGATGCAGCGTGGGCTCAATGCCATCTTGATAGCTGGCGATCACGCACGGGCTTTGCTGCAAGTCGGTCAGCAAGCTCATGGCGGGATGATGAGGCTCGGCCGTTCGAGACACCGAGGGCAAACGGGGCGCCTGATCCAAAGACTGCAGAGTCAGCGGCCTGAAACGATTGGCAAGTGGCATAGCGACGTCCTTTCCAGAACACACACACTCCATCGACAACGTCAGATTACGCCTAAGCGCGCCGTTCGGAAATGCCTATGGCCCCGGACCTGCCCTGTTGATGTGAAACCCATCACGATGTAAAAGAGGCCCCGCAGGGCCTCTCGCATCGCTTCACCATCGACCCGCAAGCCGCATCGGGTTCACAGCCGAACTGGAATACCTCGCTGAGCCATCAAGGCCTTGGCTTGCGCCACGGTGTATTCGCCGTAGTGGAAGATGCTGGCTGCCAACACGGCGTCGGCACCGCCTTGCTGCACGCCATCAGCCAGGTGATCGAGGTTGCCCACGCCACCCGAGGCGATGACCGGCACGCCCACAGCGTCGCTGACTGCGCGGGTCAGGTCCAGATCGAAACCCGATTTGGTGCCATCGCGGTCCATGCTGGTCAGCAGGATCTCGCCGGCACCATAGTCGGCCATTTGCTTGGCCCACGCGACGGCATCCAGGCCCACGTTCTTGCGGCCACCATGGCTGTAGACATCCCAACCCGGACCGCGTGCGGCCAGGTCGTCGCCCTGGCGCTTCTTGGCGTCAATGGCCACCACGATGCATTGCGAACCGTACTTGTCAGACGCATCGCGAATGACCTGGGGGTTGGCAATGGCTGCCGAGTTGAAGCTGACCTTGTCAGCACCGGCATTGAGCAGACGGCGCACGTCTTCCACCGTGCGCACCCCGCCGCCCACGGTCAGCGGGATGAAGACCTGGCTGGCCACCGCTTCGATGATGTGCAGGATCAGATCGCGACCATCGCTGGTGGCCGTGATGTCCAGAAACGTGAGTTCGTCGGCCCCTTGCTCGTTGTAGCGGGCCGCGATTTCAACCGGGTCGCCTGCGTCACGCAACTCCACGAAGTTGACGCCTTTGACCACGCGCCCGCCTGTCACATCCAGGCAAGGAATGATGCGTTTGGCCAGCACGGATCAGCCCTTGCCGTTGAGTTCGTCAGCCAGCTTCTGGCCTGCAGCCAGATCCAGATCACCGGTGTAGATCGCGCGGCCGCAGATCACGCCTTCCACGCCTTCGGACTCGACTGCGCACAGGGCTTCGATGTCCTTGATGTTGGACAGGCCACCCGAGGCGATCACGGGAATGGTCAAGGCCTGAGCCAGCTTGACGGTGGCTTCGATGTTGATGCCCGACAGCATGCCGTCACGGCCAATGTCGGTGTAGATCACGCCTTCCACGCCGTAGTCTTCAAACTTCTTGGCCAGGTCGATGACCTCGTGGCCAGACAGCTTGCTCCAGCCATCGGTGGCCACCTTGCCATCTTTGGCGTCAAGGCCGACGATGATGTGGCCGCCAAATGCGGTGCAGGCATCACGCAGGAAACCGGGATTTTTCACCGCGGCGGTGCCAATGATGACGTAGCTCAGGCCGTCATCCAGGTAGCGCTCGATGGTGTCGAGGTCACGGATGCCACCGCCCAATTGCACCGGGATGTCGCCGCCGACTTCCTTGATGATGGACTTGATGGCCGACTCGTTGACCGGCTTGCCGGCAAACGCACCATTGAGGTCGACCAGATGGAGACGGCGCGCGCCGGCATCCAACCAGCGGCGCGCGATGGCAGCCGGGTCGTCACCAAAAGTGGTGGAGTCGTTCATATCGCCTTGCTTGAGGCGCACGCATTTGCCGTCTTTCAGGTCAATCGCAGGGATCAGCAGCATGTTGTTGCTACAAGGGGTGGGGAATCGGTAAAAAAATCAGGGCTTCCACTGAAGGAAGTTGCGATACAGGGCCAAGCCGTGCTCCGCACTCTTCTCAGGGTGGAACTGAGTGGCAAAAATGTTATCCCTTGCCACGACGCAGGTAAAGCGAACGCCGTACTCGGTTTCGCCAGCGCTATGTTGGGGATTGTCCACAACCGCATGGTAGCTGTGAACGAAGTAAAAGTAACTGTCGTCAGGGATGCCCGCCCACACCGGATGCGGCTGACCGCCCCAAACGGCAGCATGGCGCGCTTGGTGAACACGGTTCCAACCCATCTGCGGCACTTTATAGCGGCTACCGTCGGGCTGCTTGAGGCCGTCCAGGCGGAATTTGATGACCTTGCCAGGGATCAGGCCCAGGCCAGGCGTGTCCTGCTCTTCCGAGTGGTCGAGCAGCATCTGCATGCCCACACACACCCCCATCAAGGGCTTGTTGGCAGCCGCGTCGAGCACGGCGCCCAGCAGTTCGCCACCATGGGCTTCACGCAGTTCGCGCATGCAGTCACGCATGGCGCCCTGCCCTGGCAGCACGACGCGTTCGGCGGCACGCACCACGGCGGGGTCATTGGTGACCACCACTTTCAGGTTCAGGTCTTTGGCTGCGTGTTCAACGGCCTGCGAAACGGAACGCAGGTTACCCATGCCGTAATCAATCACGGCCACGGTAGATGGCTGGCTCATGGCGTCAGAAAGAAAACATCACAAGGGGCGTCGAGACGGGAGCGGCTCACAGCGAGCCCTTGGTCGACGGGATGATGCCGGCCATGCGGGGGTCGCGCTCCAGCGCGGCACGCAAAGCGCGAGCAAATGCCTTGAACACGGTTTCGCACTGATGGTGCGCATTGGCGCCCTTCAGGTTGTCGATGTGCAGCGTGACGCCAGCGTGATTGACAAAGCCCTGGAAGAACTCGAAGGTCAACTGGGTGTCAAAACCACCGATGCTGCCAGCGGTGAAGGGAATATCAACATGCAAGCCAGGACGGCCAGAGAAGTCGATCACCACACGCGACAGGGCTTCATCCAGAGGCACATAGGCATGCCCATAACGGCGGATACCCTTTTTATCGCCCACAGCCTTGGCAAACGCCTGGCCCAGGGTGATGCCCACGTCTTCCACCGTGTGGTGGCCGTCGATGTGCAGATCGCCCACGGCATGGATGTCCAGATCGATCAGGCCGTGACGGGCAATCTGGTCGAGCATGTGGTCGAAGAAGCCAATGCCGGTGTGCAGCTTGGCGGCGCCCGTGCCGTCCAGATTCACGCGAACGGTGATCTGGGTTTCAGCGGTGTTGCGGGTGACTTCGGCGATGCGGTCGGTTCCGACCTGTTCTGGAGCGTTCATGCGGGGCTGGAAGTAAGGGGTTCGCGCAAGATGTCGGCCAGCGCTGACATCAGGGCGTCATTTTCCGAGGGCAAGCCCACGGTCAAACGGACACAGTTTGCCAGCAAACGGTGCAGTCCTGAGACATTTTTGATCAGGATGCCACGTGCTTTGAGTTCCGCAAACACGGCGGCAGCGTCGTTCACCCGCACCAGAATCATATTGGCCTGGCTGGGGTAGGCCTTGGCGCCAGGCATTTGGGCCAGCGCTGCCAACAGGCGCTCGCGCTCGGATTTGATCACTTCAGCTTGGCGGGCAAACTCGTCGGCGTGCTCCAGGGCGAACAGGGCCGCCTCGGTGTTGAGCACGCTGATGTTGTAGGGGGGGCGCACTTTTTCGACCTGCTCGATCAGGTCCTTGCGGCCCATCATGTAGCCCAAGCGGACACCGGCCAAGCCGAACTTGGACAAGGTGCGCATGAGCAGCACATGGGGGTGGCGATTCAAGCGATCCAGATACGACTTCGACGCGAACGGCTGGTAGGCCTCATCCATCACCACCAGGCCTTCGCCATTGGCGGCCACCGCGTCGATGATCTGCTCGATGGCGGCGTCGTCCCACAGGTTCGCGGTGGGGTTATTGGGGTAGGCGATGTAGGTGATGGCGGGCTTGTGCTCGCGGATGGCCGCCAGCATGGCTGGGGTGTCCAACTCGAAATCAGCCGTGAGCGGCACGCCCACAAAACGCATGCCGGTTTGCTTGGCAAAGGCCTCGTACATGACGAAGCCGGGCAAAGGCGCCAGCGCCACGGCCCCCGGCTTGGCACAGGCCACGGACAACAAGGAGATCAGCTCATCCGAACCATTGCCCAGCACCAAACCGCAGTCAGACGGCACCTTGGCATAACTGCGCAAAGCCACATGCAGATCGTTGATGCGCGTGCCGGGGTAGCGATTCAGCGCCACGCGGCCCAGTCGCTGCCCCAACTCAGCCTGCAACGCAGCGGGCAGCGTGAAGGGGTTCTCCATCGCGTCGAGCTTGATGTAGCCAGCGGCATCTTGCACATGGTAGGCGTGCATGGCCAGCACATCGGGACGGAAGACGTCGAGCAAACTCATGGTGGGGCTTTGGTGATGGCGCTTGACAGGCTCTTGGTGGGCTCGGGGCGTGGCTTACTTCTTCAGACGGAACTCAGCCGCTTGGGCGTGGGCTTGCAGGCCCTCGCCGTAGGCCAGCACGGCGGCGGTTTTGCCCAAAATCTGGGCACCGGCTTCGCTGACTTCGATCAGGCTGGAGCGCTTCTGGAAGTCGTACACACCCAAAGGCGACGAGAACCGCGCGGTGCCGGAGGTGGGCAGCACGTGGTTGGGGCCCGCGCAATAGTCACCCAAGGACTCAGAGGTGTAGGCGCCCAGGAAGATGGCGCCCGCGTGCTTGAGCAAAGGCTCCCACTTGTGGGGTTCGTTGCTGCTGACTTCGAGGTGCTCGGGGGCAATGCGGTTGCTGATGTCGCAAGCCTCTTCCATGTTGCGCGTCAGGATCAAAGCGCCACGGCCTTCCAGCGAAGCGCGGATGATGTCCGCACGAGGCATGGTAGGCAGCAAACGGTCGATTTCGGCTTGCACCTTGGCGATGTAGTCTGCATCGGGGCACAGCAGGATGCTTTGCGCCAACTCATCGTGCTCAGCCTGACTGAACAAGTCCATGGCCACCCAGTCGGGCGGTGTGGAGCCATCGGCCAACACCAAAATTTCAGAGGGGCCCGCAATCATATCGATGCCCACCTGGCCAAACACGTGCTTTTTGGCGCTGGCCACATAGGCATTGCCCGGCCCGGTGATCTTGTCCACTTTCGGGACGGTGGCCGTGCCATAGGCCAAGGCGGCCACGGCTTGCGCGCCACCAATGGTGAAGGCGCGGGTCACGCCGGCCACATAGGCGGCAGCCAGCACGAGCGGGTTCTTTTCGCCGCGAGGCGTGGGCACCACCATGATGATTTCGCCCACACCGGCCACATGAGCAGGAATGGCGTTCATCAACACCGACGACGGGTAAGCGGCCTTGCCGCCGGGCACATAAATACCCACGCGATCCAGCGGGGTCACCTTCTGGCCCAGCAAGGTACCGTCTTCATCGCGATACGACCAGCTCAAACCACAGGCCTGCTTCTGGCGCTCGTGATAGGACCGCACGCGAGCAGCCGCGCTTTCCAGGGCGGTGCGCTGCTCTGCAGGCAAGCTATCGAAAGCGGCTTTGAGCTCGGCTTGGCCCAACTCCAAAGCGGCCATGCCATCGACTTGCAGATGATCGAATCGGCCTGTGTACTCGAGCACGGCCGCGTCGCCGCGCAAGCGGACATCGGCCAGGATGGCGGCCACGCGGTCTTCGATGGCCGAATCCGTCTCGGCCGACCAATGCAGCACCTTCTGGAAAGCGGCATCGAAGTCAGGCTGAGCGGTGGAGAGGTGGCGAATCTGGACTGTCATGGCAGTAAGGATCTCAGAAATCAGGGGACACGCGGCGGCGAAGTCGATGGTTTGTGACTACCACCGCCATAGCATCTCAAGAAAGCGAGGCCAGCATCAAGCAGGAATGGCTGACTCGAATGCCTGGATCAGGGCACGGATGGGCTCGCGCTTGAGCTTGAGCGAAGCCTGGTTCACCACCAGACGCGAACTGATGTTCATGATTTGCTCGACTTCAACCAGCTTGTTGGCCTTCAGGGTGCTGCCGGTGGACACCAGATCCACGATCGCATCAGCCAGACCAGTCAGCGGCGCCAGTTCCATCGAGCCGTACAGCTTGATCAAATCGACGTGAACGCCCTTGTTGGCAAAGTGCTCGCGCGCAATGGTGGTGTACTTGGTCGCCACACGAATACGCGACCCTTGTTTCACCGCCGCTTCGTAGTCGAAATCAGCGCGCACAGCCACGCTCATGCGGCACTTGGCGATGTTCAGGTCGAGCGGTTGGTAAAGGTTGTCGCCGCCGTGCTCGATGAGGACATCCTTGCCGGCCACGCCGATATCGGCGCCGCCGTGCTCCACATAGGTGGGCACGTCGGTCGCGCGAACCAGCACCACGCGCACATCGTCGCGGTTGGTACCGAGAATCAGCTTGCGCGACTTTTCAGGGTCTTCGGTCACGGTGATACCGGCCGCGGCCAACAGAGGCAAGGTTTCCTCAAAGATGCGGCCTTTGGAGAGTGCGAGTGTGATCATGCTTTCACCCGTTCGATGTCAGCGCCAATGGCGCGCAGCTTGGCTTCCATGCGGTCATAGCCACGGTCCAAGTGATAGATGCGGTCGACCAGGGTCTCGCCTTCGGCAACCAGACCGGCAATGACCAGGCTGGCAGAGGCGCGCAGGTCGGTGGCCATCACGGTGGCACCAGACAATTTCTCGACTCCGGTGACCACGGCGCTGTGGCCGTCGACGGCGATCTTGGCGCCCAGGCGGATCAGCTCGTTGACGTGCATGAAGCGGTTTTCAAAAATGGTTTCGTGAATGACCGCGGTCCCTTCGGCGACACAGTTCAGCGCCATGAACTGCGCCTGCATGTCGGTAGGGAACGCCGGGTATTCGCGAGTGCGGAAGCCCACTGCTTTCGGACGAGCGTCGGCCTTCACACGGATCCAGTCTGGGCCTGACTCAACAGACACGCCGGCTTCACGCAGTTTTTCGATCACGGCCTCAAGGTGCTCGGCATTGGCCTTGC
Source organism: Aquabacterium sp. (assembly GCF_036273115.1). Lineage (GTDB taxonomy): Bacteria > Pseudomonadota > Gammaproteobacteria > Burkholderiales > Burkholderiaceae_C > Aquabacterium. The sequence continues at coordinate 303,495 of NZ_DASUIN010000002.1, read as the reverse complement.
GCAGAGTGACATCGCCCCCCGCTGCGCCCACGGCGCACAGGAAGGTGCCGGTTTCAATGCGATCCGGAATGATGTGGTGAGCCTGCTCACCCTTCAAACCATGCAGCTTGTCGACGCCTTGGATGCGGATGCGGCTGGTGCCATGCCCTTCGATCTTGGCGCCCATGGCAATCAGCATATGGGCCAGATCGATGATCTCAGGCTCTTGGGCGGCGTTTTCGAGAATGGTTTCGCCCTCGGCCAACGCCGCGGCCATCAGGAAGTTTTCAGTGCCGGTCACGGTGACCATGTCGGTCGTGATGCGGGCGCCTTTCAGACGCGTGGGCTGACCGTTGGCGTCGAGCGGCGTGCGGGCTTCAATGTAGCCATGCTCGACGGTGATCTGGGCACCCATGGCTTGCAAGCCCTTGATGTGCTGATCGACCGGGCGAGAACCGATGGCGCAACCGCCCGGCAGCGACACGCGGGCACGGCCAAAACGCGCCAACAGCGGCCCCAGCACCAGGATCGAGGCGCGCATGGTTTTGACCAGCTCGTAAGGCGCCTCGGGGTTGTTCACCTTGCCAGCATCCAAGGTGACGACATTGGGGTCGTCGCCGTGGCGTTCGGACACCACGCCCATATTGGCCAGCAACTTGAAGGTGGTGGACACGTCCTGCAATTGAGGCACGTTGACCAGCGTGACCGGCTCGGCGCTGAGCAAGGCCGCGCAGAGGTCAGGCAAGGCAGCGTTCTTGGCACCAGAGATCGTCACTTCGCCTTGCAGGCGACGACCGCCACGAATCAGGAGTTTGTCCATGAAAAAACAAAGGGCACGAGGCCGCCGCTAGGCTGGCATCGCGCCGAAGTCAAAAGTAAAACAAGCCGGATTCAAGCGCCAGACTGAGCGGCCCATTCGGCCGGGGTCAGGGTCTTCATCGACAAAGCGTGAATCTGAGCCCGCATTCTATCGCCCAGGGCCTGGTAAACGCGCTGATGACGCGCAACTCGACTCTTGCCGTCGAATTCTGCCGAAACGATGGTGGCGAAAAAGTGCTGGCCATCGCCTTCCACCACCAGGTGGGAGCAAGGCAGGCCGTCAGCGATGTATTGCCGTACTTCGGCAGGTGTGGGATCAGCCATCTGAGACTTTCGAAAATAAGAACAAGAAAACGATCAATGACGGATTTTGTAGCCCGTTTTCAGCAAATGCAGCGCCAAAGCCGACACAGCCACGACAGCCAGTGACACGATCACCAGGCTCTCCCAGGGGCTGACATCGCTGACACCGAAGAAACCACAACGGAAACCGTCGATGAGGTAGAAAAATGGGTTGATGCGGGACACCGCATGCCAGAAGTCAGGCAGCGAATGCACTGAGTAAAACACGCCCGACAAAAAGGTCATGGGCACGATGACGAAGTTCTGGAACATGGCCATCTGATCGAATTTTTCGGCCCACAAGCCCGCGATCAGTCCCAATGCGCCCAACAGAATGCCCCCGAGAACCGCGAACACCACGATCCACCACCACTGGGCCAGCCCCGGCCAGGCGAACCACGAGGTCACCGCAAACACGCCCAGACCCACAGCCAAGCCCCGCACCAGCGAGGCTCCCACGTAGGCCACAAACCAGGCACGGTGCGACAAAGGGGTCAGCAGAACAAACACGAGGTTGCCGGTGATCTTGCTTTGAATGAGCGAGGAGGAACTGTTGGCGAACGCGTTTTGCAGCACGCTCATCATGACCAACCCGGGAACGAGGAAGCGGGTGTAGCCCACGCCGCTGAATACCTGCACATGGTCTTCCAGCACATGCCCGAAGATCAGCAGATACAGGATGGCCGTGAGCACCGGCGCCCCCACCGTCTGGGCACTGACTTTCCAGAATCGCAGGATTTCCTTGTAAAGAAGGGGCCGCGCCCCGGCGAATAGGCTCATGCTTGCACCTCGCGATCCAGTTTCTGGCCATGCATGATGTTGAGGAAGATGTCTTCCAGATCCGCCCGCCCCATCTCCAGGTCCTCCACCTGACACCCTCCTTGACGCAAGCGCCCCAGGATGGATTCGACCTCTGCCGCATCGCGCGCAGGCAACTGCACGATGCGCCCAGTCACACGCGCATGCGCCGCGAGGTCAACAGGCAAAGTCTGGTCGGTTTTGAAACGCAGCATGGTGCTGGCGGTGCCAGCCAGCAGATTGGACATCTTGTCGAGCGCCACCAATTGGCCTTGCTTGATCATGGCAATGCGGTGGCACAGGGCCTCGGCCTCTTCCAGGTAGTGGGTGGTCAACAAAACGGTGTGACCTTGCTTGTTGAGCTGGGCAATGAACTGCCACAAGGTTTGGCGCAATTCGACATCGACCCCGGCCGTGGGCTCATCCAGCACGATGACCCGAGGGCGGTGCACCAGGGCCTGCGCCACCAGCACACGCCGCTTCATGCCCCCCGACAGCTGGCGCATATTGGCATCAGCCTTGTCGGTTAGCCCCAGGTGCTGCAGCAACTCGTCGATCCAGTCGTCGTTACGGCGTAGCCCAAAGTAGGCGCTTTGAATGCGCAAGGTTTCGCGCACGGAAAAAAACGGATCGAACACCAGCTCTTGCGGCACCACACCCAGCGCTTGCCGGGCCTTGGCGTAGTCGCGCACCACATCGAAACCACAAACAGAAACCTGACCGGAGGTGGCATGACTGAGGCCGGCCAGGATGCTGATCAGCGTGGTCTTGCCTGCGCCGTTGGGCCCCAGCAAGCCGAAGAACTCCCCCTCTTCGATGTCGAAGGACACCCCTTTGAGCGCATGCAAAGGGCGGCCGCCGGGGTGGAAGGTTTTGGCGACGCTGTGAAATGAGACCGCTTTCATGGGGTCTGCATTGTAGAGAGGGTGTCACGCCCCCGCTTTAAGGGGGCCTTATATCAACACAAACCCTGAGTCGCGCAGTACGATTGCCGCCGACTTTCTGTTCGAGACCGCGCACCGAGGAGACAATCTTGTCCGATTTGAACGCTCGCTTTGAGCAGGCTGTGGCTGAATCCAAGCTGCTGCCCTCCAAGCCTGATAACAACACTCTCTTGAAGATTTATTCGCTGTTCAAGCAAGCCACCACGGGCGATGTGCAGGGCGAGCGCCCTGGTTTCACCGACTTCGTCGGCCGCGCCAAGTACGATGCGTGGGCTGACCTGAAGGGCCAGAGCCTGGATCAGGCCAAGCAAACGTACATCGACCTGATCGAATCGCTGAAGAAGTAAACTCAAGCGGCGGAATCAAAGCCCCTGCCCGGATCGGGTCAGGGGCTTTTTTTATCAGCCTTGGCCGCCAGCCTTTTCCAGCAAACGGGTCAGATTCTTGTCGATTTCGGCTTCGATCATGGGCTTGAGGGCCTTCATCATCATGCCGAGCTTGGCTTCGAGTTCGAGGGCGTCGCCACGCACCTTCATGACGCCGGTGACACCCGAGCGTTCAAACTTGATCTGGTCTTCGGTTTCACCCGAAACCAGCGAACAGGTCAGCCCCATTTTCTGGGCGGCACCTTCCATCCACTTGTTGGCCAGTTCACGGGCAGCGGGCAAACCAAGGGAATGAGGGCGAGAAATATTGATGTCAGCCATGATGAAATCTCAGGTGAATTGAACTGCGGGCCGCAGTGTAGCGCCGAGCCGCCGCAGTAAGATGTCGTGGCTCCATATAAAGGGCTTGCTCACGCCATGTCTGCTGACACTTTGAACCCTTCCTTGCCCGAATTGCTGGCACTCAGCCCCGGCATCGCCGCACTGCGGCGCGACATCCACGCACACCCCGAACTGTCTTTCGAAGAAATCCGCACGGCGGATCTGGTCGCGCAGCAACTGGCTTCGTGGGGCATTGAGGTGCATCGAGGACTGGGCAAAACCGGTTTGGTCGGCGTGATTCAGGGACGACCAGGCGCCCGATCGATTGGCTTGCGCGCGGACATGGATGCCTTGCCCATCACTGAGCACAACCGCTTTGCTCACGCCAGCAAGCACGCCGGCAAGATGCACGCCTGTGGACACGATGGCCACACGGCCATGCTGCTGGCAGCAGCCCAATACTTGGCTGCCCATCGTGATTTCGCCGGCACCGTCTATCTGGTCTTTCAGCCAGCGGAGGAAGCTGGCGGCGGTGCAGCCACCATGATGGCTGACGGCCTGTTCACCCGCTTCCCCATGGACGCGATTTTCGGCATGCACAACTGGCCCGGCATGGCTGCAGGCCAGTTCGCCATCAAGCCCGGCCCCTGTTTTGCCTCCAGCAACGAGTTTCAGATCACGATTCGAGGCAAGGGCTGCCATGCAGCCATGCCGCACCTGGGCATAGACCCTGTTCCCGTGGCCTGCCAGATGGTGCAAGCATTCCAGACGATTGTGTCGCGCAATGTGCGCCCGATCGATACGGGCGTGATTTCGACCACCATGATTCAGGCTGGTGAAGCCACGAACGTGATTCCCGACTATGTGACGGTGCAAGGCACGGTGCGCACGTTCACCACCGAAGTGCTGGACCTGATCGAGGAGCGCATGCGAGCGGTTGCCCAACACACCTGCGCAGCCTATGGCGCCAGTTGCGAGTTCGTGTTCCAGCGCAACTACCCGCCCACGGTGAACCACCACGACGAGTCCGAGTTCGTGCGCAAAGTGATGGTCGAGGTGGTCGGGGCCGACAATGTATTGGTGTTCGAACCCACCATGGGCGCTGAAGACTTCAGCTATTACCTGCAGGAAAAGCCGGGCGCCTATTTCCTCATTGGCAATGGCGACGGCACCCACCGCGAAGGGGGACACGGCTTGGGGCCGTGCATGCTGCACAACCCCAGCTACGACTTCAACGACCAGCTGATTCCGCTGGGGGCAACCCTGTGGGTGAAGCTGGTGCAACGCTGGCTGGCTCAGGCTTGATCACGACGGGCTCGACTGCGGCACGACCGGCCAGTTCGGGGCGCGCAGCCAAGGTCTGCGTGCCCACAATGATCATGCGAAGCATCAGTTCCAACTGATCCGCCCACTCGGCGTGCTTTTCATCTGGCAAATCCATGGCGGTGGTGCCCATGGCAAACACCAGGCGGGTGATGGCCTTGGCCGTGACCGCCGGCTCGTACAAACCGGTGCGATTCGCTTGCGCCAGACGAATCAGGTCCTGACGCAATTCATCTTCAAACGAGAGCAACTCCCGCTCCACAGCCTGCTTGTAGGCGTCTGAACCGACCGTGCCCTCACGCAGCAGCATGTGCAAAAGCTTGTCGTCTGAACGCAGTTGCCGCATGAAGGCTTCCACCGAGCCTCGCACCACGCTTTGCCCTGAATTGGCACGGTGGCGCGCTTCGCCAATGATGCGACGCAAGGACCGCCCTGCCCGATCGATCAGTGCCACCGCCAGCTCGTCCATGTCTCGGAACTGACGATAGAAGCTATTGGGCGCGATGCCGGCTTCACGCGCCACTTCGCGCAAACTGAGGGTGGACACACTGCGGTGTGGCCCGACGAGCTTGAGCGCAGCCTCAATGATGTCCTCGCGGGAGATCACAGGCTTACGGCCCAACGGCACAGCGCGGTCACGCAAAGGAGCAGGCGGCGTATTCACAGACGATCCAGCAGTACTGCAGAAACAAGATGCCCCGCATCATACCGTTACATATTACTATACACGTGTATAGACATTTGTGACTGATTCTCTATAATCGCGCCCATTGCGTGACGCTGGTCACGCCTATGGAGTCACCGTGTCTCGTTCTGCCCCCGGCGCACTGCAGCGTCTGCTCAGTCCCTTCGTCAACCCCGGCACCCTCGATTTCTGGGCGCAGCATCTGCGCTCGAACTGGTCATGGGATCGGCCGCTGGCTACCGTGGTGGCACGCCATGTCGAAGCCCGCGACACCGTGACCCTGACCCTGCGCCCCAACCGTCTGGTGACCTGGCCCAAGCCGGGTCAGCACGTGAACATCAGCGTGGAGGTGGATGGCCGCCGCACCACCCGCAGCTACAGCCCGACCCGCATTGATCGCCGGGCAGGCACGCTGGACATCACGGTCAAGCACATCCCGCAAGGGGCCATGAGCAGCCATCTGTGTCACAACACACAAGCCGGTGACGTGCTCGAAGTGGGCGAGGTGTTCGGCCACATGACCTGGTCGCAAGCACCGTCTGGCAAATGGCTGCTGCTGGCCGCTGGCAGCGGCATCACCCCCATGATCAGCCTGCTGCGCCAGGCGCAGGCATCGGGTAACCAGACCGATGTGACGCTGATTTACGCCGCGCGCCAACGCGCCGATTTGTGCTTCCTCGCAGAACTGCGAGAGATGACTCGCCGCAACCCTGGCTTCAAGCTGCAAATCGTTCTGTCACGCGAGACAGAGTTGCTGAACAGCGAAATCGGCGGGCGCATCGATGCCGCGCTGATTCAATCTCAAGTGCGTGATCTGACTGAGCGTCAGGTGCTGGCCTGCGGCCCCGCCGGCTTTGTGGATACGGCGCGAGCCCTGACCGCTGAAAGCGCTCGCCGGTTTGACGCGGAAGCCTTCACCCCACCCGCTTTGGTCACATCCAGTGACGAAGCGGTCGCGCCTGTGCGTGTGGTGCTGCAACAAAGCGGCCGCACCGTGACCGTCAACAGCGGCGAGCCACTGCTGCCGGCTCTGGAAGCTCACGGACTGCAATTGCCGTTTGGCTGCCGCATGGGTGTGTGCAACACCTGCTCATGCCCCAAGGTGTCTGGCACCACTCGCAATCTGCAAAGTGGCGAACTCGACGCCGAACCCGATACCTCTGTGCGCCTGTGCATCGCCAGCGCGCGTACCGACCTGACTTTGGACATCTGATTCATGACTGCCCCCTCTCCCAAGCACCGGGCGCTGACGCCCGAAGAACTGAACCAGTTCGGCGCTGAAATTGACGCCTTGCGTGACCGTGTTCGTGCCGACCTGGGTGAGCGCGACGTGCGCTATATCCGTGGCGTGATGCGCCTGCAGCGCTGGATGGAAGTAGCTGGCCGCGCCGTTCTGGTGGCATCAGGCTGGTTCCCTCCACTGTGGGTGCTGGGCGCCCTGCTACTCGGTCTGTCCAAGATCATCGAAAACATGGAAGTGGGTCACAACATCATCCATGGTCAGTTTGACTGGACGGGTGACCCGCGCCTGCAAGGCAAGACATACGAGTGGGACATCGTGGGAACAGCCGATAACTGGCGCAAGACCCACAACTTCCGTCATCACACCTACACGAACATCCATGGCATGGACGATGACGTGGGCGGCTACGGCGTGCTGCGCCTGTTCCCGGAACAGAAGTGGCACCCGGCCAATCTGTTCCAGCCCATCTATGCCGTGATCTTCGCGCTGCTGTTCCAATGGGGCGTGGCCATTCAAGACCTGCGCATCGGTCGCTACTTCCTGGGCAAGATCTCGGGCAAGGCTTTGTACCGTCAGGCCAAGCCCACCTTGACCAAAGCTGGCCGTCAGTTGGTCAAAGACTACGTGATCTTCCCACTGCTGGCAGGCCCCTTCTTCCTGCCGGTTTTCCTGGGCAACCTGGCTGCCAATGGCATCCGCAATCTGTGGACCTACTCGATCATTTTCTGCGGCCACTTCACGGACACGGTGGAAACCTTCCCCCGTAGCGTCTTGAAGAACGAAACCCGCGCGCACTGGTATCTGCGTCAGATTCGTGGTTCGTCCAACCTGCGTGGCGGCAAGATCCTGAATCTGCTGTCTGGCAACCTGAGCTTCCAGATCGAACACCACCTGTTCCCTGACCTGCCCGCCAACCGCTACGTGGAGATGGCACCCGAGATTCAGGAAATCTGCAAGCGGTATGGCCAGTACTACAGCAACGGCTCATTCACCCGCCAGTTCTCGACCGTGATCTGGCGCATTGTTCGCCACGCGTTCCCCAGCCAACCTCGCCAGCGCACCGAAGACCTGGTTCTGGAATAAGCCTTCCGACCTGCGCTGAAGCGCCTGCACCTGCGGGTGGCATTGCGGTCACAATGTGGCCTCGATGCCACCCGTTTCTCCTTCTGCGCCTCGCCCGACCTCCTCTCCACGCACGGAACCCGTGTGGCGCATGACCCTGCGCACGCTGAACCGCGGCGATGGTTTGCTGGGCATGGCCCCTTTTGACAAAGTCGGGCCACGCGGCAACGAGGTCACGGTGGTTGAGATCGAACCAGAGGCACCCTATCTGGCCCTGCAACTGGGCCTGGTTCGTGTGCCGCATTCGGCCTTGCAATGGCGCAGCGAAGAACTGGCCAGACAGGCTCGCCGAGAAGGCCGCCAGTGGTGGACCCTGACACGCGAGGATGACTTTGCCGAGTTTTGCGCCGAGCACCTTCCCGAACTGAAGGAACGGGGCTGGCACATAGAGCTGGCCCCGGGGTTTGCCCACCACCCACAAGACGCGGAGGGTTGGCGCATTCAGGTCAGCCCCTTGGCTTTGCCCGGCCGACAAGGCTCGTGGTTGGTGACCATGGGCGTGATGCTGGACGGCGAGCGGCTGGACCTGGCCCCCCTGCTGGCTGACCTGATCAAACGGGATGCCCGCTGGCTGGATGCGCGTGCCGTGGCCGCCATGGAAGATGACGCGACCGTGCTGCTGCGTGCGCCGGGCGGCAAGCGCATCCCGGCGCAGGCGGGCCCGATCAAGGCCATCGTCAGCCAGATGCTGGAGTTGCTGCTCGAACCTCTGTACCGAGACTCGGCCTGTGTGGTGTCAGATTGGGATGTGGCTCGCTTGGAGCGGATGCAAGCCGAGTTGCAAACCTCGCTGAGCCACCGGGTTGCAGCCTATGGCCAGTGGCATTGGGATTGCGATGCCCGCCTGTCAGAGCTGATGGCACGATTGCGCCCGCCGCAGGCACTCAACACGCCAGGCGCACCAACAGGGCTGACCATTACCTTGCGCCCCTACCAACAGCAAGGCCTGGCCTGGCTGCAGCATTTGCGTCAAGCCGGCTTGGCCGGCATTCTGGCCGATGACATGGGGCTAGGCAAAACAGCGCAAGCCCTGGCCCATGTGCTGACCGAAAAAGAAGCCGGTCGGCTCACCCGGCCCGCGTTCGTCGTCATGCCCACCTCGCTGGTGTTCAACTGGGTGAATGAGGCACGCCGCATGGTGCCGGATCTGCGCGTGCTGGTGCTGCATGGTGCCGACCGCGATGGCCGACTCGACGAGATCGATCACGCCGACCTGATCATCAGCACCTACCCGCTGATCTGGCGCGACATCGACAAGCTCAAGGCGATTCGGTTTCACTTGCTGATTCTGGACGAAGCGCAAACCGTGAAGAACCCGCGCAGCCGCAGTGCCCTGGCCTTGCGCGAACTACAGGCCACACACCGCCTGTGCCTGACTGGCACCCCCATGGAAAATCACCTGGGTGAACTGTGGGCGCAGTTCGACTTCCTGATGCCAGGCTTCCTGGGCGATGCCGGCACCTTCCAACGCCGTTGGCGCGACCCGATTGAAAAGAACGGCGAAACCCTGCGGGCGCAGTTGCTCGCGCAACGCATTCGCCCCTTTGTGCTGCGCAGGCGCAAAGAAGAGGTGGCCACCGAACTGCCCGCCAAGACCGAGATCGTCACGCGCCTGCGTTTGACCGGCTTACAGCGCGATCTGTACGAAAGCGTGCGCGTGGCCGCCGACGATTTCGTGCGCCGAGCCCTTACCCGCCAGGGCTTTGCAGGCTCGCAAATCACCATTCTGGATGCGCTGCTGAAACTACGCCAGGTGTGCTGCGACCCCTATTTGCTCAAGGGCCGCCACCTCCCTGCGCGCATGGAACGCGTGAAGTTGCACTGGTTGCTCGACACCCTGCCCGAGCTCGTTGCCGAGGGCCGCCGCGTGCTGGTCTTTTCGCAGTTCGCCCAGATGCTGCAGATCGTGGCGGCCGAACTGCAGCAGATCGGACAAACCGCGCTGCTGCTGACAGGCGACACGCCCACAGCAGAGCGGGCTCGCATCATTGATCGTTTCCAGGGCGAGCTGTGTCCCCTGCTGCTGATCAGCCTGAAGGCCGGTGGCGTGGGCCTGAACCTGACGGCTGCTGACACCGTCATCCACATCGACCCATGGTGGAACCCGGCTGTCGAGCGCCAGGCCACCGACCGCGCCCACCGCATCGGGCAGGACAAGCCGGTGTTCGTTTACAAGCTGGTGGTGGAAGGCAGCATTGAAGACCGCATCCAAACGCTGCAGCAGCGCAAATCAGATCTGGCCGATGCCGTTCTGGGGTCCGATCACAGCGGCCCCAGCTGGTTCACACCGGAAGATCTGGATGACCTGCTGGCACCGCTGGCAGGCCATGGGCCAAGCGGGCCTTGATGCACTGCGCATCACCCAATTCGACCTCCTTGCAAGTGGACGAGCGCAAGGGATAAATACCGCAAGACACCGACTGCCCGACCTGCCCCTCCAGAGCGACACACCGAACCGGATGGGTTCGCGTGCCCCTCATGCACCGCAAGTGCGGCGAGACGGGTTCCGTCAAAGCGACGGGCACGGAGCCACCGGGCGCATCGCTGGCTTCAGCCCAATAAAAGGAGACCCGGAACGTCGCACAACAGGCGCCACAGGTCTGACAAGGATGCAGATCACTCATTCCCAGCTGATCCGGTTCCACTGCAAGGCGCGGCTGCGCCAATGCTCTTCAATGCTTTGAACGAAATCGGGGCGAACCAGCTTGGCGCGCTGCAAGAGCCAGTCCTCGTCTTCGTATCGAATCACCACCCCTTCCAGATTGCCCTGGCGATAGTGGCTGCTCTTTTCCTTCACCCATTGAGTCAAGGCGGGCAAGTCAGTCAAGCCACGGCTGACACGTGGCACCACCTTGACGCCCAATTTGTCGGCCAGTTCATTGCGCCTGCGGGTGCTCCAGAAACGTTGCTCCCGGCGGTCATACACATCAAAGGCCATGAACCAGTCGGGCAAGGTGTCGTAGTCGAGTGAGTGCTGGGCCGCACACCACTCACCGAACAGCATGAGATGGCTGCCCAGGGCATCGAACAACTCATCTTCGCGCGAGGCCAGCCATTCATCAAGGCGAGAGAACTGCCCGCCATAAGGGCGATTCAAATACTGCCCGCGGTTCTGGACATGAAGCACCGCTTCGTGCGAGAACGAAATACCCATGTTGGCACCGTCGAGCTTTTCTTCCACCACCACTTCGTGCGCCAGCAGGGCCTTGGCTTCATCGATCGACAAGACCTTGTCATCACGCGGCTGCCCTTGCGCCAACCAGGCGATGTGCGGGGTATGAGGAAAGCGAAAAAATTCGGTCATCGACTTACCTGAATCCATGCGCCCGTTGAATTCAACGGGGCGATTTGTTGTCATGAAATGCGGCAATGGTGCGGGGGCACAGGAACTGCACCTTCACACCATGATCGCGCAAGGCTGCAGCCCAGTCCAGCCATTTGGAATCAGTGGCCTGCCAGATGGCAGGGTGCTCCGGATGCGCCACCGCCAAGGCCACAAACTTGCGGTCAGAGAGGTCAAAGGCATTGAGCCGCTCGTCGACCGGAAAGTGGGTAAAGCGGCCTGATTCGTCTTGTGGCAACTCAAGCAGATCGACCCGAGCCGGGTTGTTTTGCTCGTGCAACAGCCAGCGCAAGAAGACGTCACCCACTCCCTGGCCATCACTGGCGTGGGTCTTGTGCAGGTATTCGCCCAGCACAGCATGCCCGGCATCCAGTGCCACACGCCCGGTTTGCATGAGGGCTTGCAACCAACGCGAACAAATCTGCTGCGCTGCGGAGTCGACGTCTTCGTGTTGACCATTGGCCACCAGGATCACATTGGTGTCAACGATCCAGGTGCCTGTGGCGTCAGGCAGAGGCACACTTTCGCCCTGCTCGGCCGCGTTGGGCACGGAGTACCGACCCGGCCCATGATGGTGTGCATCCTTGCTTGATCCCATACCGATAGTCTACCCATGCCCTCGGGCCGGCAGAACACGCTATTCTTGCGGCATGTACGCGTCATTCTTCGGCCTGAAGCGAGAGCCATTTTCCATCGCACCAGACCCACGCTACCTGTTCATGAGCGAACGCCACCGGGAAGCCCTGGCGCACTTGCTTTATGGGGTCGGCGGGGGCGGCGGTTTTGTGCTGCTGACGGGCGAGATCGGTGCCGGCAAGACCACGGTGTGCCGCTGCTTTTTAGAGCAGATCCCGCGCCGTTGCAATGTGGCCTACATCTTCAACCCCAAGCTGACGGTGCTGGAGCTGCTGCAGTCGGTCTGCCAGGAGTTCCGCATTCCCTGTGAAGACCTGGACCCGGCGCAAGCCACGGTCAAGGCTTACCTGGATCGCCTCAACGAGTTCCTGTTGCGCACCCACGCCGTGGGCCAGAACAATGTGCTGATCATCGACGAGGCACAGAATCTTTCGTCAGACGTGTTGGAGCAACTGCGCTTGCTGACCAACCTCGAGACCAGCGAACGCAAGCTGCTGCAAATCATTTTGATCGGCCAACCTGAATTGCGTGAGATGCTGGCGCGCCCCGAACTGGAACAGCTGGCGCAGCGTGTGATTGCCCGCTTTCATCTGGAAGCCTTGTCCGAGGCCGAAACAGGCCAATACATCGCCCACCGCCTAGGCGTGGCCGGGCTCAAAGCCGGCACATTGTTTGATGCGGCAGCGGTGCGTCGCATTCATCAGGTAACCCGAGGGGTGCCTCGCCGCATCAACCTGCTATGCGACCGGGCCTTGCTCGGGGCTTACGCCACAGGCAAGCCCGTCGTCAGCGAGGACATCGTGGTGCAAGCCGCCCGCGAGGTATTTGAACTGCAACCGGGCAAGCTCCTCGGGCCGGCCACGCGGGCGCACCGCTCGCCCGGCAAATGGCTCGGGTTCCCGAAAAGGCTGCGCTTGCCGGGCTGGCCCTGGCTGGCTGCAGGCACGGCATGTGCGGTGGCCATCGGCATCGGGGCCTGGGGCTCCTTCCAGCACAGCCAGGCGCAGCCCCCTCAAGGCAGCGTGGCCGCGCCTCAGCCTCTGGCCTCTGCCGCATCGTCGGCCACAACGACTTCGTCTTCCCCTTTGGTTGAGACCGCGGCATCAAATCCCGGCACGACAGCCGCCTCCGGCGCGGCCGCAGGTCTGCGCGCGTCGACGCCGACGCCATTCGACTGGTCGGCTGGTTTTGCGCCGGCCCTTCGACAAGAGAAGGACGCTTGGCGACTGCTGGGGCAGCAATGGGGCCTGGTCACCGAAGGGGATGACCCTTGCGTACAGGCAGCCAAGCAACAGCTGGCCTGCTTTCGATCGAACAGCGGCCTCGGGCTGGTCCAGCTGCTCGACCGTCCTGCCGTGCTGACCCTCTTCGACCAGGAAGGCAAGCCCGCCTATGGCTTGCTCGTCGGCTTGTCTGCCCAGCAAGCCCAGGTGCAGATTGGTGATCAAACCCATCGCCTATCCCTGGCCGAACTGTCACGCATGTGGCGGGGTGACTTCGGCACCCTGTGGCAGACACCCGAGGGCTATAAAGGCAAACTGAGCGATGGTCAGTCGGGGCCGGTTGTGGAATGGCTTGCCCAGCAGCTGGCGGTGATCCAGCATGAACCGCCCCCGGTGGGCAAGCAGAAGCTCGACCCGCAATTGAAAGCCCGGCTGCATGCCTTCCAGCTCACCCAGGGCCTGCAGCCCGATGGCGTGGCCGGCCCGACCACTTTCATGCAACTGAACCGCGCCCTGGGCGTGGCCGAACCCCAACTGCAAGGCCCCCATGTCGTACATCCTTGATGCCCTGCGCAAAGCCGACTCGGAACGGGAGCGCGGTGAAGTTCCCGGCCTGCATGCACAACCGCACCTTCCGGCAGTGGGTGAGCCCACGCCTCAGGGCATCAACCGCAAGTTGATCTGGGCCGTGGCCGTGTTGGCTGGCTTGCTCACCGTGACCTTGCTGGTCATGTTCTGGGGCCGCTCCGATTCGGCCGCCCCGACACCTGCCGCTGATGTTGCACCACCACCGCTGGCAATGTCGCAGCAGTCGGTACCAACCGAGCCCATCGCGACGAGCCACAACCAAACCGCCGGACAAGTTCCACCCACGGTGCCGCCAGCCAACACGGCGACGCTGCCTGCCGAGCCCCGGCCTCAGACGGCTGCCATCACGCCACCACCTGGGGTGTTTCCTCCAGTGAACCCGCTCGCTGCACCGCAGCCAACGCCCCCGGCAGCCCCATCAGCCTCGTCTGCCCGCGCGATTCTGGGGGCCGCCCCTCAGGCAACCGCCCCCCCAACTCAGCCGAAGGCAGTCGACGAAGGCCGAATCATGACCGTGCAGGAACTGCCTGAGTCGGTTCGGCGCGAACTGCCCACCATCACGATTGGTGGGGCCATGTACTCTGACACCCCCTCTCAGCGCGTGCTGATCATCAACAGCCAGGTCTTGCACGAGGGCGACAAGATCAACCCGGAACTGAGCCTCGAGCAGATCAAGCTGAAATCGGCGGTCTTCCGCTTCCGCAATTACCGCTACGTCGTCAATTACTGAGGCAACTGGGTCGATCAGGCACTCAACACGCGAGAAAAGCTGGCCTCGATGTCTTTGGGGGGGGCCTGGTACGGCGCAGAGCTAACCAACACATCCGCCCCCGCTTCGGCATAAGCCACCGCGGTGGCTGCCGTCACCCCGCCAGACACCGCCAAGGTCGGATGCAAACGGCTGTTATGCAAGGCCAGCCGGGTCTGGCGAACGCCTTCCGGTGTGAAGCCATCCAATTGCAAGATATCGCTGCCGGCCAACGCAAACGTCATGGCCTCTTCCAGGCTGCTGACCAATGCCACCATCTTGCGCTCGGGTTGCGCCTTGCGCAGGCGACCGACCATGTCGTCCACGCTCGCATCCAGAAAGACGCGGTGCCCGGGGTAAAGCAGCACCCCATCAGACAGCCCCAGCCGGTGAAGCATGCCTCCGCCCGCTTGAACGGCTTTGTAAGACAGCGCTCGCCCACCGGGAAAGGCCTTGCGGGTACAGGCCAAGGGCTGCTGCAGGCCCGCTGCACGCAACTCAGTCACGATGCGAGCCACCTCGCTGGCAATGCCGCTGCTGGATTCGATCAGGGTTTGCGCCGTTTTCCAGGCCAGCATCAGGGCGGCCACCGGGCCTTGCGCCAGCAGCAACTCGGCCTGGGCGAGCACGTGGCGCCCCGATGGGGCGTGAATGTGGGCTGTGGCCCCCGCCAGTTCAAACAGGCGCTGGGCTTCTTCCACCCCGCACACGGTCATAGGCTGGCTGGCGGCAAAGGTCAGGTGCCCCTGCGTACCATTGAGGCCCAGGGCCTGGGTGGTCATGTCGCCATAGGGCGCATCGTCGAGCAATAACTGGCTGAGGGCGGCGTCTGACAAGGACCTGAGCATGACTACCTCGGCATGGGGATCATCCCCACACCAAGGCTACAACGCCTGCTCAGGTTTTGCCAAGGAGGGCCACCCTGATCGCGGCAAAACTTCCCGCAGGAGGCCTCAGCCTTCCTGGGAGCGACGGGCCAGATGCGCCAGCGCTTCTTCGACCTGATCGACCAGCACTAGGCACAGGTCGCCCGGGTTGAGTCGATTCAGAGCGGTATCGATGGCCAGGAACTCGCCGTAGACGTCTTCCACATGCGAAGCCCGAGAGGCTTGCTGCAAGCCTTCACGCAAGAGCTTGAGCACCTCGCCATCGGCGCGACCACGTTGGCAGGCATCCTGGAACAGGATGATGTCGTCGAAGGCCTCGCCCAAAATGGCGGTTTGCTCGCGAATGTCTTCATCTCGACGGTCACCCGCCCCGCTGATCACCACGGAGCGGCGCTTGGCTGGCATGCCTTCGACTGCCGCGACCAGGGCGCGCATGGCATCCGGGTTGTGGCCGTAGTCGGCAATGACCGTGGCGCCACGGAAGTCCATCACGTTGAAACGACCCGGCGCGTTGTCAGCGTCATTGACGAAGCTGGCCACGCCGTTGCGGATGCTGTCCCAATCAATGCCGGCCGCCCAGGCGGCAGCCACCGAGGCCATGACGTTTTCAACCTGGAAGCCGATGGTTCCATTGCGAGTCAGCGGTACGTCGCGCAGTGGAATGCTTTCGCGCCAGCTGCCTTCGGCCGCCACGATGCAGTCGCCGTCAACCGACACGGTACGCTTGCCTTGTGCACGGTGCGCAGTCAGAACCGGATGATGGAAGTCACGCGCAAAGAAAATGACCTGCCCCGGGCACTTGGGCGCCATGGCCGCCACGATGGGGTCGGCGGCGTTGAGTACGGCATACCCCTTCTCGGCCACGTTCATCACGATCACGCGCTTGAGCACGGCCAGCTCTTCCACGGTGGTGATGTAGTTCAGCCCGAGGTGGTCCCCCGCGCCGATGTTGGTCACCACCGCCACCTGGCAGCGATCGAAACCCAAGCCCTCACGCAGCACACCGCCGCGCGCGGTTTCAAACACAGCCGCGTCCACATCGGGGTGCATCAGCACATTGCGAGCGCTCTTGGGGCCGCTGCAATCGCCGCTGTCAATCTGGCGACCGTTGACATACACGCCATCGGTGTTGGTCATTCCCACCCGCAAGCCACTGGTGGCAATGAGGTGCGCGGTCAGTCGTGCGGTGGTGGTCTTGCCGTTGGTACCGGTCACGGCCACCACGGGAATGCGGCCGTCTTCGCCCTGCTTGTAGAGGTGCGAGACCACGGCCTCACCCACATTGCGCCCCTTGCCGTACGACGGCGACAGGTGCATGCGCAAGCCGGGTGCCGCGTTCACTTCCACCACGCCACCGTTCTGGTCCTCCAGGGGGCGGTGCACGCTTTCACACATCACATCCACGCCGCAAATGTCCAGGCCCACAGTCTGGGCCGCCGCAATGGCGCGAGCGGCCACCTCGGGGTGAACGTCGTCGGTCACGTCGGTGGCGGTACCGCCTGTACTGAGGTTGGCGTTGTTGCGCAAGATCACCCGACGCCCCTTTTCCGGAATGGATTCGGGCTGCAGGTCTTGCAGAGCCAGACGGGCAATGGCGATGTCGTCGAATCGGATCTTGGTCAGCGAGGTGGCGTGACCATCACCACGACGGGGATCGGCATTGACCTTTTCAACCAGTTGGCGCACGGTGTGCACGCCATCGCCGATCACGTGGGGCGGGTCGCGTCGCGCGGCAGCGACCAGCTTGTCGCCCACCACGAGCAAGCGGTAGTCGGCCCCAGGCAGGTATTTTTCGACCATGACGGTACCGATTTCGGCAGCCGCCTTGAAAGCGATGGCAAGGTGGTCCTTGTCAACCACGTTCACGGTCACGCCCTTGCCCTGGTTGCCATCTTGAGGCTTCACCACCACGGGCACACCGATTTCACAGGCCACAGCCCAGGCGTCTTCCAGATCGGTCACCGGACGGCCAATCGGCACGGGCACGCCAGCGGCAGCCAGCAAGCGCTTGCACAAGTCCTTGTCTTGCGCAATGGACTCGGCCACAGCGCTGGTGCTGTCGACTTCGGCCGCCCAGATACGGCGCTGCTTGGAGCCCCAGCCAAACTGCACCAGGCTGCCTTTGGTCAGACGACGCCAAGGAATGCCACGGGCTGCGGCGGCCTCCACGATGGAGCCGGTGCTAGGGCCCAGGCGCACGTCTTCATCCAGCTCACGCAACTGGTCCAGCGCCTTGTCGATTTCAAACGAACCACCCGTCAGCGCGGCCTGGATCAGGGCCTCGGCCAGCTCGAAGGCCTGGGTACCGACGTCTTCTTCGCTGTACTCGACCACGACCTGAAACACACCGGACTCCACCGTGGCGGCGGTGCGACTGAAGGTCACAGGACACCCTGCTTGCGCCTGCAGGGCCAGGGCCACGGCTTCGAGCGCATGCGCCAAACCGATCTGCCCAGGGCGCCCATCAGGGCGCAGGGCCCCCATGGAAGGGAACAGCTCGCGCAAGCGCTTTTCAAACCCAGGCAACTGGGCCAGATCGCACTCTTGTGGCGTGCAGGTCACGATGGCCTGGATCGCGGTATGGCGACTCCAGAGGTTGGGGCCTCGCAGGGCCCGGATACGGGAAACTTCCATCAGCGTATCTTTCAAATCTCTCGGCAGACCCACTCTCAACGGGCAGGCTTGGGAGCCTGCTCGCTGGTCTCAATGCCGGCAATGATCAGTTCGGGTGTGATGCCCATGGCCCAGGCGGCTGCCACCACGGCCAGCAAGACCCGCTCTGTTTCGGCCTGACTGGTGGCCTGCACCATCTTCTGAACCGCCGGGCTGTTGACGTGAATACATCGGGTTTCGTAGGCCCCGTTCTGGGCCATGACGATGTGCTGGTCACGCAGGAACACGGCACGTCCCCCAGCGGCGCGGTGTGCCACCACGGCAGGATTCTGGCCATCGACCGCGAAGAAAATGACTTGCCCGTCGCACAGGCTGGCCATTTCGACCAGGCGCTCGTTGTCGGCGTTCAGCACGGCTGTGCCTTCAGGCAAGACCACATCGACCTGGGTGCGCAGCACACGGAACAGCTGCGCTGCATCATTGACGTCGTGTTTGGCCAATTCGGGCGAAGCCTCGAAATCCAGATCGGTGACCACGCCCACCTGGCAGCGGTCGTAGGCCAAACCGTCTTGCAAGATGGACGGGGCCCCGTTTTCCAGCACCACCGCATTGACTTCGCGGTTCATCAGCAGACGATGGCCGGCCGCCCAGGTGGCGCTGTTGGCGCTGTCAACCCGGCGCGAACCCAGGAACAAGCCGCCACGGCAAGCCAGCCCCACATGGCGACCGCTCAACTGCAGCAGCCAGGCCACCAGGCGCGACACCTCCGCCACGCCGCGCGAACCCGCCACACCGATGATGGGGATGCGTCCCGACTCGGTTTCGTCAAACAAGTGATCGACGATGTGCTTGCCAACCGGGCGGGGCAGCCCTTCGGCCGGTTTCAAGTGCATGAGCAAACCGGGGCCGGCGTTCACTTCCACCACGGCGCCCCCCTGCTCCAGCAAGGGGCGGGAGATGTCTTGCGCCACCAGATCAATGCCGGCGATGTCCAGGCCTACGACTCGGGCAGCCAGGCCCACCAGGTAGGCCACGTCGGGATGCACCTCATCGGTGCAATCAATGGCCACGTTGCCGTTGCGCTGAATCAGGACACGCTGGCCTGCGGCCGGAACGGACTCACCGGTCAGGCCCTGGCGCTCCAGCAAGAGACGAATGGCTGGCTCGCGGTCAAGGATGATGGTTTCCAGCGGAAACTCTTCCTCTTCGCCTCGACGCGGGTCGGTGTTGAGTTGCAGGTCGATCAGTCGGGCCACCGAGCTGACGCCGTCGCCAGTCACCCACAGGCTCTCGCCACGCGCGGCCGCCACCACCTTGCCGCCCACCACCAGCAGGCGGTGTTCATCGCCTTTGATGTAGCGCTCGACGATCACGTCGCTGCCTTCGGCATCGGCAATGCCGTAGGCCGTTTCAATGTCGGCTTGCTCGGAGAGCTCCAGCGACACCCCACGGCCGTGGTTGGCGTCAGACGGCTTCACCACCACCGGCAGGCCGATGTCTTGCGCGGCTTCCCAGGCTTCCGCCGGGCTGTTGACCACTTGGCCTTCGGGCACAGGCACGCCAACAGACTTCAGCAGGGACTTGGTCAAATCCTTGTCACCCGCAATGCCTTCGGCGATGGCGCTGGTCAAGTCGCTTTCAGCGGTCCAGATGCGGCGCTGAGCCTTGCCGTACCCCAACTGAACCAGGTTGCCATCATTGAGGCGAATATGGGGAATGCCACGGTCGGCGGCAGCCCCCACGATGGAAGCGGTGCTGGGGCCCAGGTAGCAATCGTCGATCTGGGCGCGGATTCTGGTGACCGCGGCAGTCACGTCAAACGGCTGGTCGTTGATGGCAGACATCAACAGCGCATGCCCTTCGGCCAAAGCCACGCGCGCCACCTGCTCGTCGCGAGCACGGAACACCATGCGGTACACACCATGCTGCGAAGTGCTGCGGGTCTGACCGAAACCTGTGGGCATGCCCGACAGGTTCAGCAACTCGATGACCACGTGTTCGAGGATGTGACCGGCCCAGGTGCCTTCCTGCAGACGCTGGATGAAGCCGCCACGCTCACCCACACCGCAGTGGTGTTCTTCCAGGGCCGGCAACAGCGCAATCAGGCGCTCGTTGAACCCTGGCAGCTTGTTGGACGGGAAGTCTTCCAACTCGCCCAGGTCCAGCCAGACCTCCAGGACGGATCGGTAGGTCCAGATATTGGGGCCGCGTAGGTAATTGATACGCAACAGCTTGATGTCGTTCTTCTGACTCATACCCAGCGGGATCTCTTGAAACTCGGTTGTGCCGGCGGCATTGGGCGAAAATAGGGAGCCTGATACGGGAAACACATGCTCACACACCCTTCACAAGAGACTCTTCGCCCCTCGCAGCCGATACCGCTGGCTGTAGGTGAAAACGTTTTAGCATCATTTTCGGTTGACTTGGACCTGCAACTCCAGTTTGGCCGTGGTGAATTGGTCCTGAGCAACCAGAGATTGCTGTCGCTCAAGGCGGGTGGCACCAGTTGGGAAACTTGGGATCTGCACCCCGGGTTGAGCCTGAAGCACCACGACCACGCCGGGGTGGGCACCCTGGAATTGCATGATACGGAAAAGCGTATCGCCCTGTGGCGTTTCACGCTGGACCAGCACAGTGCCGCCATGCGGTTGGTGGAACAGTTCGAACGTCAGCAGGCCGCTCAGCAATCCGGGCAAGCCCAAGAGGAAGACGAAGCCGGCGTGTGCCCCACTTGCCATGCCCAGATTCCGCCCGACGCCGAAGAGTGCCCGGTCTGCAACCGCGAAAGCCAGACACCGCCCTCGACCTGGGTGCTGCTGCGCCTGTGGCGCTTTGCCCAGCCGTACCAGTGGCAACTGCTGCTGGGCTTCTTGCTGACCCTGGGCTCCACCGCCGCCACACTCGTGCCGCCCTACCTGACCATGCCCTTAATGGACAAGGTGCTGATTCCCTTCCAGAACGGCCAGAAAATCGACCCGATGCTGGTGGGCGGCCTGTTGGGCGGCTTGCTGGCCTCGGCCTTGTTCGCCTGGGCCTTGGGCTGGGCGCGCACCTATGTGCTGGCGCTGGTGTCCGAGCGCATCGGTGCCGACCTGCGCACCACCACCTTCGAACACCTGCTGCGCCTGTCGCTCGACTACTTCGGCAGCAAGCGCACCGGTGACCTGATGAACCGCGTCGGCTCGGAAACCGACCGCATCAACGTCTTCCTGTCGCTGCACGCGCTCGATTTCGCCACCGATGTGCTGATGATCGCCATGACGGCCGCGATTCTGGTGTCCATCAACCCCTGGCTGGCGCTGGTCACCCTGGTGCCCCTGCCCTTCATCGCCTGGTTGATTCATCTGGTGCGCGACCGCCTGCGTACCGGCTTCGAGAAGATTGACCGCGTATGGGGTGAAGTCACCAATGTGCTGGCTGACACCATCCCCGGCATCCGCGTGGTCAAGGCCTTTGCCCAGGAAAAGCGCGAAGCCAACCGCTTCCGCGCCGCCAACCAGTACAACCTGGAAGTCAACGACAAGCTCAACAAGACTTGGTCGCTGTTTTCGCCGACCGTGTCGCTGATGACCGAAATCGGTCTGCTGGTGGTGTGGGCCTTCGGCATCTGGCAGGTTTCGCAAAACCACATCACCGTGGGTGTGCTGACCGCCTTCATTGCCTACATCGGGCGCTTCTACGGCCGGCTTGACTCCATGAGCCGCATCGTCTCCGTCACGCAAAAGGCGGCGGCTGGCGCCAAGCGTATTTTTGACATCCTCGATCACGTCTCGAACGTGCCCGATCCGGTCAACCCAGTGAAACTGGGCCCGATCGAAGGCCGCATCGAAATGAATGGCATTGGCTTCCGCTACGGTAGCCGCACCGTGATCCGCAACCTCAGCCTGGACATCAAACCCGGCGAAATGATCGGCCTGGTCGGCCACAGCGGCAGCGGCAAGAGCACGCTGGTGAACCTGATCTGCCGCTTTTATGACGTGACCGACGGCGCCATCAAGATCGACGGCACCGACATCCGCCGCATTGCCGTGTCGGACTTCCGCCAGAACATTGGCCTGGTGCTGCAAGAGCCCTTCCTGTTCTTTGGCACCATTGCCGAAAACATTGCCTACGGCAAGCCGGACGCCACACGCGAAGAAATCATCGCTGCGGCGCGCGCGGCCCACGCGCACGAGTTCATCTTGCGTCTACCTCAAGGTTACGACTCGTTGGTGGGTGAACGCGGCCAAGGTTTGTCCGGCGGCGAGCGCCAGCGCATTTCGATTGCGCGCGCCCTGCTGATCAATCCCCGCATCCTGATCCTGGACGAAGCCACCTCGGCCGTGGACACCGAAACGGAAAAGGAAATCCAGAAGGCGCTGGACAACCTGGTCCAAGGCCGCACCACCATCGCGATTGCCCACCGCTTGTCTACCCTGCGCAAGGCCGATCGACTTGTGGTGATGGACCGCGGCCAAGTGGTAGAAGTGGGTCCGCACGACGAACTCATGGCCCAACAAGGCGCTTACTGGCGTCTGTATGAAGCCCAGGCTCGCAAGGCCGAACAAGACGCCATTTGAGGAGCGGCCCCATGAACACCAACAGCGCTAACTTGAAACTCAGCCGCAATACGTTTGGCAAGCTGGTCTATGTCGATGCTGAGGGCGTCGAACACGTGGGCGTCACCCCCGTACGCGCCTTCCCCATTGCGGCCCCCGAGGAAGGCTTGTCCCTGGTCAGCACCGACGGCCACGAGCTGGCCTGGGTCTCGCGCCTGGCTGACCTGCCAGCAGCGACGCGCAGCCTGATCGAAGAAGACCTGGCCATTCGTGAGTTCACGCCCACGGTGGCTCGCATCTTGAAGGTATCCACCTTCTCTACCCCCAGCACCTGGGATGTCGACACAGACCGGGGGCCGACCCAATTGGTGCTGAAATCCGAAGACGACATCCGCCGTCTGGGCGAGGGTCAGCTGCTGATCTCCAGCAGCAATGGTCTGCAATTTCGCATCGGCAATTGGCGCGACCTCGACAAGCATTCCAAAAAGCTGTTGGAGCGCTTCCTGTGATGGCGAGTGCGACGGAGAAAGCAGCCATTCGCGTGCTGTCGCTCATCCCCCCGATGACACAGCTCAACACGCCCTACCCGTCTACCGCCTACCTCACTGGCTTCTTGCGCTCCCGCGGTGTGCCGGCCTTTCAGGACGACCTGGCCCTGAAACTGGTGCTGCGCCTGTTCACCCGCGAGGGCTTGCAGGCCGTGCTCGACCGCGTCAAGGCCGTGCCCCGCAAAGCGCGCACGCCCGCCCTGCAATCGTTCGAAGAACAGTTTGAACGGTATGCCGACACCATTGGCCCCACCCTGAGGTTTCTGCAGGGCAAAGACTCCACCTTGGGGCACCGCATCTGCAATCGCAGCTTTCTGCCCGAGGGGCCTCGCTTTGACGCCATCGAGCACTACACCGTGGGCGAAGAAGGCGAAGATCCGATTGGCTGGGCCTTTGGCTCGCTGGGCATGCACGACCGCGCCAAGCACCTGGCCACGCTGTACCTGAACGACCTGGCCGATGTGCTGCGCGATGCGGTCGATGAACGCTTTCAGTTCGTGCGCTACGCCGAATCGCTGGCCGCCAGCCAAGCCTCCTTTGACCCTTTGGCCGACGCGCTGGAAGCCCCGTCCAATCTGGTCGATAAGCTCTTGGCGGAATTAACGGTCGAGGCAGTCGAGCGACACCAGCCCCAACTCGTGCTCGTGTCCACGCCCTTTCCCGGCAATGTGTACGCAGCCTTCCGGATGGCACAGACCATCAAGGCCCGCTTCCCGCACATCCATACCGCGCTGGGTGGCGGCTTTGTGAACACCGAGTTGCGTGAACTGAGCGAAGCCCGCGTATTCGACTACTTCGACTTCGTCACGCTGGACGCCGGTGAGCGCCCTCTGCTGGCCCTGCTCGAGCACCTGCAAGGCAAGCGCAGCAAACAACGACTGGTGCGCACCTTTGTGCGCGACGCCGAATCAGGTCAAGTCAAGTACATGAACTGGGCCGAGCCCGATGTGCCCTTTACCGAAGTGGGCACACCCACCTGGGATGGCCTGCCCCTGACCGAGTATTTGTCGCTGTTGGACATGCTCAACCCCATGAACCGACTGTGGTCAGACGGACGCTGGAACAAGCTCACCATCGCGCACGGCTGCTATTGGAAGAAATGCAGTTTCTGTGACATCAGCCTGGACTACATCGGCCGATACGAAAACGCCACGGCCGAGATCCTGGTCGATCGCATCGAGGCCATCGTGAAAGAAACGGGGCAAACCGGCTTTCACTTTGTCGACGAAGCGGCGCCACCAAAGGCACTCAAGGCGTTGGCGCACGAACTCATCAAACGCAAAGTCCAGATTTCGTGGTGGGGCAATATCCGATTTGAAAAGTCCTTCACCCCCGAACTTTGCCAACTCTTGTCCGACAGTGGCTGCATTGCCATTTCAGGCGGGCTGGAAGTCGCGTCTGACCGCTTGCTGGCCTTGATGAAAAAAGGTGTGTCGGTCGAACAGGTGGCCAAGGTCACCCGCTCGTTCACCGAGGCGGGCGTGTTGGTGCATGCCTACCTCATGTACGGCTTCCCCACCCAAACCGTGCAAGACACCGTCGACGCGCTGGAATACGTGCGCCAACTGTTTGAAAACGGATGCATTCAAAGCGGCTTCTTTCACCGTTTTGCCTGCACTGTGCACTCGCCCGTGGGCATGAACCCCGAGGAATACGGCGTGACCCTGCAGGCCTTGCCGCCCGTGTCCTTTGCCAAGAATGACATCGCCTTCATCGACCCGACCGGGGTGGACCACGATGCCATGGGCCGCGCCCTGAAAAAGGCCATCTACAACTTCATGCATGGCGTGGGGCTGGACTCCGACGTGCGCAGCTGGTTTGACGTGCGCGTGCCCCGGCCCACCGTGAACCGCCAGCGCATTGCCAAGGCCCTGGCCGAAGCCTGACACCGTACTCACGCACCCACACCCCAGCCTGCCCGATGTTCGAGAACCTGCAACCCACCATCGTTTGGCAACACTTTGCCACCCTGTGCCAGATTCCGCGCCCATCGAAACATGAGGGGCCCCTGCGTGACCATCTGCAGCACTGGGCACAAGCGCGTCAACTCGAAACCATCATTGACACGGCTGGCAATCTGATCATTCGCAAGCCTGCCTCGAAGGGCTGTGAGACGGCACCTGGCGTGGTGCTACAGGCACACCTCGACATGGTCTGCCAGAAGAACGCCAACTCGAACCATGACTTCACCCGCGACCCGATTCGCGCGGTGGTCGAAAATGGCTGGGTGAAAGCCCCCGACACCACGCTGGGTGCAGACAACGGCATGGGCGTGGCCATGATGCTGGCCGTGCTGGAAGACACCGGACTGAAACATGGCCCCATTGAAGCTCTGTTCACGGTGGACGAAGAAGCCGGCATGGGCGGTGCACACGGTCTTCAACCGGGCTTGCTGCAAGGCAGACTGATGCTGAACCTGGACACCGAAGAGTGGGGCGAGTTTTACCTGGGTTGCGCGGGCGGAGTCGACGTGAATGTCGAGCGGCCCGGGCAAGCGCAGTCTTTGCCAGATGGCTACGTGCCACTCAAGATCAGCCTGCAAGGCCTGCGTGGCGGCCACTCGGGTGTCAACATCCATGAAGGCCGGGGCAACGCCATCAAATGGCTGGTGCGTGTGCTGTTGGACTTGAGCCAGCGGTTCGATGTCCGCCTGTCCAGCCTGCAAGGCGGCACGGCGCGCAATGCCCTGCCTCGCGAAGCATTTGCCACCCTGGCTGTTCCTGCCCAGCATCAAACGTCGATCGCTGCCGCAGTCGAGCAATGGCAAGACCTGCTGATTCAAGAATGGTCGGACATCGAGCCCAAGCTGGCTTTGCGCATCCAAGCCGCAGAAGGCGTCACCCAAATCTTGTCGACCGCAGAACAAGCCATCTGGCTGAACAGCCTGAATGCCGCCCCCCATGGCGTGCAACGCATGAGCTTGAAGGTGCCCGGCGTGGTCGAAACCTCCAACAACCTGGGCATGGTCGATGTGCGACCTGCGCACGGTTCGTGCAACTTCATGGTGAGGTCACTGATCGAGTCAGGCTTCAATGCGCTGGCCGACCAGATCATCAGCCTGTTCCAACTGTCGGGCACCTCGGCCTCGGCCAGTGGCCAATACCCTGGCTGGGCACCCAACCCGGCTTCACCCTTGCTGGCGCAGTGCCAGGCCGTGTACCGACAACTGCATGGCCAAGACGCTCACCTGCAGGTGATTCACGCTGGACTGGAATGCGGCTTGATTGCTGCCAAATATCCGGGCATGGATATCGTGTCCTTTGGCCCCACCATCCGCGGCGCGCACGCGCCAGGTGAAGCGGTGGAGATCAAGGCCGTGGATCGAACCTGGTCACTGCTGCGGCACATCCTGCAGGCCCTCGCCAACGGCGCTTGTGAACCTGCGACGTCGCTGCCATACTGACAGCCACCACTTGCTCCACCGCGAAAGGACTCGCCATGAGTTCCCACTCTCGCGCAGTACCCTCGTCGTCCAGATTACCCTCTTCGCCTTGTGGTGAATGGGATACCGTCGCCTTGGTGCTGCAAGGCGGCGGCGCTTTAGGTTCTTACCAAGCCGGTGTGGTTGAAGGCTTGCTCGAAGCGGGCATAGAACCCGACTGGGTTGCCGGCATTTCAATTGGCGCACTCAACAGTGCCATCATTGCCGGCAATGCTCCCGAACACCGCCTATCGCGACTGCAGGGATTTTGGGAAACCATCTGCAGTCCGCCACGCGGGCTGTCGCTAGGGGCCTTGCCGAGCATACCGTTCGCTCAAACCCTTCACACCCCGATCAGCAAAGTACGCAGTGCGGTCGAAGCAGGGCTGACCCTGACTATGGGACAAAACGGGTTCTTCTGCCCACGGGGCCTTTCTCCTTGGCTGGCACTGGATGAGCCCGTCACGGACGTGAGTTTCTATGACACCTCGGTGTTGAAGTCCACGCTGGAAAGCTTTGTCGATTTCGACCGCATCAACGCTGGCGTGGTGCGCGTGTCGGTGGGGGCCGTTGACGTTCAGACTGGTAACTTCACCTACTTCGACAACACTCAAGGTCCCGCCAAAGGCTGCATGCGGCCCGAGCACTTCATGGCCTCGGGAGCCCTGCCACCCGGCTTTCCAGCCGTCGAAGTCCAGGGCCGCTATTACTGGGACGGCGGCCTCGTCTCGAACACGCCATTGGCAGAGGTACTGCACGCTTCACCGCGTCGCAACACGCTGACCTTCCAGGTGGACCTGTGGAGCGCCAAAGGCCCCTTGCCCACCAATGTGTTCGACGCGCAAGAGCGGCAAAAGGACATTCAGTACTCCAGCCGTACCCGCGCCATCACCGACATCATGCAGC
Organism: Aquabacterium sp.; assembly: GCF_036273115.1. Classification (GTDB taxonomy): domain Bacteria; phylum Pseudomonadota; class Gammaproteobacteria; order Burkholderiales; family Burkholderiaceae_C; genus Aquabacterium. The sequence goes on along the minus strand of NZ_DASUIN010000002.1, from coordinate 276,082 downwards.
ACCAGCAACGCAACCGGCACCTGCTGCGCGAGTTGCTGGAACTGATCCCGGAAAAAGATCGGCAGACCAACCCCTGGTGCCGTCAGGCTGCAGAAGAAGCCTGCTCCAGGCAGTACGCTGTCATTCACCTGATCTACCAGGACAAGGAATGGGAGGGCCATGCCAAAGACTACGAATTCAGCTTCCAGACCATGCAAACGCACTGGCACACGGGGCTGAAAGACATTCGCCACACTCTGAGCCATCCTGAATGGTTGCGCCTGCCTCCCGATGGCCAGGAATTCGTGACCTACGATCAACACCGCAGCCATTAAGCGACAAAACCAGTGGACATGCGCAATATCGTCCACGCCTTGGTCATATCAAGGACGGTGGCATGGAAGCGAGTTGTCGAACCAGTTGTGCTTGCCTAGATACGCCCATCTTCTCCATGGCCGCACGAATTTGTGTTCGTATGGTGTTCAGGGAAACCCCATGCTTGGACGCAATGGCTTCCGCAGACAAGCCTTCTTTCAACGCAATTGCCACTCTCGCTTCAGCGGGACTCAGGTCATATGTGGCCGCGACAACGAAAGGATCCAGCTTGTCATGGTGAAGCTGATCATGAAGCAACACCAAAGCCAAGCCCTTTGAGCCGAATGCACCCAGCGATGTGTCGGGCCGCATCGCGTATAGGTAGACTCCCCAGCACCCCCCCGTTGCCCCCATCATGCGGAGGAAAACTTTTTCCGAAGCCTCCCCCCCGAGATAAGAGCGGGATGACAAACCCAACGAACGAAGAGCGATCAACAGTTGCGCATCATCCGAAAGCAACGATCCACTGAGCAGCCCACCCTTATCAAACAACACCTGCTCCCGGTTTAACAAATCGCGAGCAGAGGGATTGCAGAAAACAATTCGACGGGTTTCGTCGAGCAACAACATGGGCTGAGGCATGCGTTGCAGCAGTTCTAGCCCTAGCGCAGCCGGTTGCATGGCCTCCCGGCGCCTCATGAAGATGGTGACGGCATTGTGCAAGTGCATTCCCAATCGACGAATCAGATCCTCCTCGTATTCGTTCACAGGCATTGCCCCATTGGGACGATGAACACCCCAAATGGCCGCTTGCTCGTTGTCTTCATAGACTTTCATCCCCGAGGAATACCGACCGCCATAGGGAATCAAAAATTCTTGATAGAAGGGACTCTGGGCAACAAACGCTTCATCAAAATGGCGATGGCAACTCAACACCTGTCCGACAGGGCTGCTCATAACCAGCGCCGCTCTCGGATCAATCTGGTGATATTTCCGAATGAAGTCCAACGCCGCCTCTGGATTCGCTTCCCCAACCTCAAAACTGAAGGCCATCGCTCCATTGCTCTTGATGGCACCGTACAGGTTCACAACTTGCGCACTCAGAAGCTGTCGAACCTTTTCCAGGCCCACCCCCCACGGAACCTGATCGCTTGATGCCCGATAGAAATCGATGATGATGTCATCCAGGTCAGAATCGGTCATGTGCCTACCCCCAATCGACGCGGCATGCATGCCAGAAGGCTTACCAGTTCCGCCTGGCGGTTCGCACCTGTTTTGGTCATCACCCCCCGAATCTGCGTGCGTATGGTCGCCAATGAAACCCCTCGCTCCAGTGCTATTTCATCAGCGCTCATCCCTTGCCCCAATGCCATGAATACGCCCGCCTCGGCCGGACTCAAGTCCCACATTGCCGCCACCACAAAAGGATCCGTCTCCAACGTCGCCTCTGGTGCATGAAGCATGACCAGTGCCAGGTCTTTCGAACCGAAAGCCCCCATTGATTCGCTCGCTCGTAACGCATAACAATGCAAGCCGATCCAATCACCTTGCCTATTGGATAAGCGCACAAACGACCTGTTCACAGCAACCGAGTCAGGCTGATCCCCCGGATACGAACCACCGGATAGACCAAGACTTCTGAGCGCCAGCAAAATTTGAGCGTCACCATCACGGTCTGGACCTCCAAGCAAGTTGTCATGACAACGAATGGGATGTGTTCCCTTGAGCAACTCACTGGCCTTGGCATTCTCGAAAACGATGCGACGTGTCTCGTCCAACAGCAAAATTGGGTAGGGCAAGCGTCTCAGAGCATCCAATCCAACTGACATGGCACCTGTCAAGGGCTGCATCGAGAGATGCATCGACAGAGCCTGCTCCAAATGCCTCCCGAGTCGATGCATCACTGCTTCATCGTCGCTCGTCATTGGCGTAGCCGTCGTCCCTCGATGAACGGCACACAGCACCACCGTGTCGCTGTCTTCATAAGCCTTGATCGCAGTGCAATACCGTAGGCCGTAAGGAATCAAGAACTCTTGGTGATAGGGGTCTGTCGCAACGAACTCTTCGCTGAAATGCTTATGGCAGCTCATTACGTGACCAACGGGCTGCATCAACAGCACAGGCGTTCTTGGCTCAATCTGGTGATAGCGACGGATGAAGTCAAGCGCTGCTTGTGGGGACATGTCCCCCACCTCAAAACTGAATGCGACGGTTCTGCTGGTCTTTGACAGGCCGTGCAACGTGACCACTCGCGCGTCAAGCAATAAACGCAAATGTTCGAGAGCTACGCCCCATGGTTGCTCACCTGACGCCGATCTGTAGAACTGGACGATGACATCGTCAATGGCCTGAAGGCAACTCATCTTTTGCGTCCCCCACGCGCCGAGGCGGCATCACAGCCCCCCCCTTGCCCGGACTTTATTCGGCCCTAACTCACTTGCGCAAACACCACCCCCACACATGAGGGGCACTCATCAATTTGCATGATGCTCGCAATCATTCATTTTCCTAACCTCAAGCAAATATTGCAGCGGCAATGCCACCCGGAAACGCTTCAACAAAAGGATTATTCATGAAATACCTAGCATTAATTTTCATAGTATTTTCCATAGCAGGGTGCGGAGGCAGTGGCAGCAACGAAGCCGATTCCACCTACTTTGGTGTAACGGGCGTAAAAGACGGCTCGTCATATACCGTTTGCATTAAAGACATGGAGTATGTTGACCCCGGAAGTGACTCTGGCAAAGCTGTCACAGCAAATTTGGTTGCCTACTACAAACTAACGGGAGAGATAAAGTCACTCAGTGGTACAGGCCAAACCTGCCAAGAGAAATTTCCCCAAGCGGCGACCAGCATCACGGTAGCGTTCTACAACGACAATGTGAGAGGCGCATCCGTTAGCAGCGACAACTCGGATAGCGGCGGGCAAAACAATGGAGGAAACAGCACCTCCATAACCTATTTCCAATGGCAAGGCAGCGTAAACGGAGCTGGCGTGCGTGACAGCAGCGGAAAGGTATTTGGATTTCGCGCTTCAGACGGACAGATGTTTTACTGGCCTGGTGGGGGAGTCGAGACCAAGTTGAATGGCCTCTCACTGTCCGGCATCAATCTGATGAACAACGGCCGCGCGATTGGTGGCGTATATCTCAGCGCAGCGGCGGGCGGAGGAAAGCTGGCAGTTTTATATTGCAGCGATGGCAGCCTGATGGCCATTGACATTGATGCAAGTGGTTGGAGCTATCAATGCAATGGCGTCGGCGGAGGAAGCGGAACCATAACCGGAGGCACGGGAGGAAACCAAAATGGAGGCCAGACGTCAACCTCCTACATTACTTGGCTCAATAGCAGCAATGGCGAAAACGTCATGGATGCCAGCGGGGATGCCTTCAAATTCAACAGCCAAACGAAGTGCCTCTACAGCTTGAATAGACAGACTGAATACTCAAATGCCTGCTTGTCTACGACCGGATATGGCTACCTTGGCTATTTTGATGGAACCCCAGTTTACGTAGTACTCGCACGAGCCCAAAACGGAACCTCATGCGTCGCAGTCTTTACGGACAGCAATTATTACGCAGTGGACATATACACCGACAACACGAAGGAATATTTTTCATCCACCAATGAAAAATGGCAGCCTTGCTGATTTCATCCGAAAACGCGACAGACAGCCCATCAAGCCCACGCACCTCATCATGTTTTAAAGGAGAAAACCATGCGTTCAATATTGATCATGTCATGCGCATTGACCTTTTCCATTCAGATTTACGCCACCCCAATAGGGTATGCATCTGAAATACTGGACGATGCAAAAGCCGCCAAGCTTGAGGCCTGGCTTGGAAATGGTCCGATTAAACTCACAAATATTTTCACAAAGGACGCTGACGACACGTCATACGACTTTCATGCGCAAGTGGATGGGAAAGGCCCCACATTCGTGCTGTTCTCCGTAACCAGTGGGGCGACCGGAGAAACAAATATCGTGGGTGGCTACAATCCGGTGTCTTGGAGTTCCGATAATGTCTACAACATGACTCCAGACCCGGCTGAAAAAGTTGCTTTTATATTCAACTTATCCAAAGATATCAAACTAACGCAGCGACTGGATTTTCAGGGCGACTACCAAACATATAACAATTCAGCATACGGCCCTACTTTTGGCGGGGGACACGACATTTTTGTCGGTCACGAACTCAGCTCCGTGCACTCCTGGCTTTGGTCCTATGGAGCAGACGAAGACTTGACCCAATCGATTGTGCCCAACAGTCGCTTCAACCCCATTCAGAAAATGGAAGTGTTCGCCATCACGGCGGTGCCGGAGCCCTCAGCTTTTGCCTTGGCTGGCATAGGCGCGCTGATCGTCTTGCGCTCAAAAAAACGTCATCCGGTCTAAGCCTCTATCGGCAGCGACGCGCCCTTTTCGGAGCATCGCTGCATTCGATCAGGCCTCCTGCGGCTCCAACAAACGCGCCAACAGCGCACCGCTGTACTTCTCTTCCAGCGGAATGCGCACATGCAAAGGGCTGCCCGGGGCCACCTCAATGGCCTCGCCGTCCATATTGCGCATCGCATCCAGCTTCACAATCTGGTTGCCACTGGGGTGAATGATTTCGATGTGGTCACCCACGGCGAACTTGTTCTTCACCTCAACCTCGGCCCAGCCATCGGCCACGCCGCGCACCTCGGCCACGAACTTGCTGCGCTGAAATTCCGAATGGCCGGTGATGTAGTTCTGGTAGTCCTGCGCGGGACGGCGCTCCAGCAAACCGCCGGTGTAGCCGCGGTTGGCCATGCCTTCCAGTTGCAGCAACAAGTCCTTGTTGAACGGGCGCCCCGCCTTGGCATCATCAATGGCTTGGCGATAGACCTGGGCCACGCGCGCCACGTAGTACAGCGACTTGGTGCGCCCTTCCACCTTCAACGAATCGATGCCGATCTTGACCAGGCGTTCCACGTGCTCGACCGCACGCAGGTCTTTCGAGTTCATGATGTAAGTGCCATGCTCATCTTCCATGATGGGCATGAGCTCGCCTGGACGTCCCGCCTCTTCGATCAAGTAGACCTGATCGGCCGCCGGGTGGCGCTTGCCATCGCCACAGGCCGAGAACGCCTTTTCGGCGTCTTCCTGCTCTTTGGCGAAATTGAAGTCACCTTCCAGCTTGATGGGAATGACCTCGCCCGTGTCAGACGCTTGCGTGCCTTGGTAAGTGTTGTACTCCCAACGGCACGCATTGGTGCAGGTGCCCTGGTTAGGGTCGCGGCGGTTGAAGTAGCCTGACAGCAGACAACGCCCCGAGTAGGCGATGCACAGCGCCCCGTGCACGAACACCTCCAGCTCCATGCTGGGGCATTCCTGACGGATCTTTTCGATTTCGTCCAGGCTCAACTCGCGCGACAAGATGATGCGCTGCACGCCCATCTTTTCCCAGAACTTCACCGTGGCGTAGTTGGTGGTGTTCGCCTGCACCGACAGATGAATCGGCACCTCGGGCCACTTTTCGCGCACCATCATGATCAGGCCTGGGTCGGCCATGATGATGCCGTCGGGCTTCATTTCGATGATAGGTTCGATGTCGCGCAGGTAGGTGCGCACCTTGTCGTTGTGCGCAATCAGGTTGCTGGTTACGTACAGCTTCTTGCCGCGCTGCTTGGCCTCCTGAATGCCTTGCTGCAATTGCTCCAGGCGGAATTCGTTGTTGCGCGCACGCAGGGAATAGCGGGGCTGCCCCGCATACACCGCGTCGGCTCCAAAGTCGAAAGCGGCACGCATTTTTTCCAGCGAGCCGGCGGGCAAAAGCAATTCAGTGGCAGGACTTGTCATAGCCCGCTATTTTGCCGTGGAGTGAATGCCCCCGGCTCAACGCCCTGCGCTCTGCGATGCGACAATTTCGGGCATGAATGCCCCTGAAGCACCCGCGAATCAAATTCACGCCTCGTTTTACAAATTCGTGCCGCTGGCCGACCCCGACGCGGTAGCCGAAGCCCTGCGCGACGTGACCCGTCACGTCATGGGCAGCATCATCGTGGCCGAAGAAGGCATCAACGGTGTGATGGCGGGCCCCGAGGCAGCCCTGACCGAGGCAGAAGAGGCCTTGAGGCACGACCCACGCTTTGGCGGAGCCTTCACCGACATCGTGTTCAAACACAGCCCCTGCCAAACCCGTCCATTTTTCAAGATGAAAATTCGCCGCAAACGCGAAATCGTGGCCTTTGGCATTGACGGCATCACCGGGCTGACCGACAACCGCGCCGCGGCCAACCATGTGCCCCCCGAGCAATGGCGGGAACTGATTCAACGCGACGACGTGGTCGTGCTGGACAACCGAAACAGCTTCGAGTACCGCCTGGGCCACTTCGACCACGCGGTGGACCCCAAGGTCAATAACTTCCGCGACTTCCCGCGCTACGTGGAAGAGCACGCTGACGAATGGAAGGCCCAGGGCAAGAAGGTGGCCATGTACTGCACCGGTGGCATTCGCTGCGAAAAAATGAGCGGCTGGATGCAGGACAAGGGGCTGGATGTTTACCAGCTCGAAGGCGGCATCCTGAATTATTTCCTGACCCTGCCCGATGCCAACAAGGACTGGCAAGGCGAGTGCTTCGTGTTTGACAGCCGGGTCGCCATCGACACCCACTTGCAGGAAACGCCCACCACCATCGACCAGGTCTATGACCCCAACGAGCCAGAAGAAAAGTGGCGCCTGGAACGCGCTCATCGTCTGGACCCCTGATCGCGCCAGCCAGCCACTGCGCCCCGATGAACCGCAACTTCACCCCGCCCACGGTGGATGGCGTCAGTGCCAGTTCACTGGTGCTGCCTCCCGGCCCTTGGCTGCGCCTGATCGACTATCTGGTGCATCGCCTTCCCGCTGTGAGCCGTGAAGATTGGCTGGCCCGCATGCAAGCCGGAGAAGTGCTCGATGAGCAGGGCCAGACACTCGGCCCCGAGGCCCGCTACCGCAAACAAACGCGTGTTTATTACTACCGGCGCCTGGCTTACGAACACCCGATTCCGTTTGAGGAAACCGTCCTGTTTCAAGATCAGTGGATCGTGGTGGCGGACAAGCCGCATTTTCTGCCGGTGGTGCCCTCGGGCCGCTATGTGCAGGAAACCTTGCTGGTACGACTCAAGCGCAAGCTGGGAATCGACACGCTCACACCGATGCACCGCATTGACCGGGACACCGCTGGCTTGGTGCTGTTTTCCATTCAACCGCACACCCGTGCAGCCTACCAGCACCTGTTTCGCGACAAGACCATCTCGAAACAGTACGAGGCCATCGCCCCCACCCGCACCGATCTGAGCTGGCCCTACACCCACTGTAGCCGGCTGCAGGAAAGCGCCCAGTTCATGGCCATGGAAGAGGTCGCTGGCCCCATCAATGCCGAGACCGTGATCGACGTTCTTGAGCAGCGCGGCAATCTGAGCCGCTATCGCCTGCAGCCCATCACCGGACAGAAGCACCAGCTGCGTGCTCACATGTCAGCCCTGGGCATGCCCATCGTCAACGATCTGTACTACCCCGTACTGCAGCCAGACCACATCCCCGACTACAGCAAACCTTTGAAGCTGCTGGCTCAAACGGTGAGCTTCACGGACCCGATCACCGGGGAAGGTCGGACCTTTCAGTCGCAACGCTCTCTGGACTGGCCGAACTGATCGCGGCGAAGGCGATCAAGCCGATGGCACCGCGGCCAATCAGTTGCGCGACATCGCCTCGCCCATGCGCACCGGACGAGCGGCTTCCCAAGCCGGGTTGAACTGAACGTGGCCTTCCTTGGGAAACAGCAAAACCACGGTCGAGCCCAACAGGAAACGCCCCATCTCATCGCCCTTTTTCAGCACGATGTTCTGGTCGTCGTAACGCCATTCGCGCACATTGCGGGTGCGGGGTGGGTTGACCACACCGTGCCACACGGTGGCCATGCTGCCCACAATGGTGGCCCCGACCAAGGTCAGAACAAAGGGGCCTGTTGCCGTTTCGAACACGCACACCACCCGCTCGTTGCGAGCGAACAAGCCAGGCACGCCGCGGGCCGTGGCCGGGTTCACCGAGAACAGATCGCCCGGCACATAAATCATTCGAGTCAGACGCCCATCGCAGGGCATGTGAATGCGGTGATAGTCCTTGGGGCTGAGGTAAATCGTGGCGAAGGTGCCATCTTCAAACTCAGCCGCCAGCTTGGCATCGCCCCCCACCAGGGCGCGGGTGGAGTAATGGTGGCCTTTAGCCTGAAAGATCTGGTCTTTCTTGATCGCACCCAACTGGCTGATGGCGCCATCGACCGGGCACACCAAAGCCTTGTCTGCCAAAGGACGTGCCCCGGCTTTCAAGGGGCGGGTGAAGAATTCGTTGAACGTGGGATACGCCGAGAAATCAGGATTCGCGGCCTCTGCCATGTTCACGCCGTACTTGCCCGCAAACCACTTGATGAAGGCGGTCGTCGCCCCACCCCCACGCAAATTGGCCAGGCGACCGGCCAAGGCCGTCAATGCCTGTTTGGGCAGAAGGTATTGCGACAGTACGAACAGACGATCAGACACGGAGATTCCTCATGGCGCAAACCGATTGCGCAGCAGGGGCAGGATTCTATCGGGGTTGACCTAACGCAAGCCCAGCCAAGCGATGGCAGAGAGAATGAATCAGTGATTTCCCCTAGGAGCCGACATGCCTGTGACAGCCACCTCGACCCCTGCCGATTCGGCCTCAGCTGAGATTTCCAACGTGGAACCATTTGAGGTTCTGGACGCCACCCACCAGCAAATCGTGACCGCTTTGCAGCAACTGACGCAACTGGTCTCCCATCTGCGGGAAAACGGTGTTGATCGTCATGCCCAAGACACCGCCAAGAGTCTGTTCCTGTTTTTCATGAACACGGCGCGCCAGCACCATCTGGATGAGGAGAAGCACGTCTTCCCACAGTTGATCAGCAGCGGCGATGACCAACTGATTCACACCACATTGCGCCTTCAGCAAGACCACGGCTGGATCGAAGAAGACTGGTTGGAGTTGGCTCCCCAGATCGAATCGATCTCAGCGGGCTACAACTGGTACAACATTGAGCAGCTCGAACATGCCGTTCCGGTGTTCGCAGCGCTTTACCACGACCACATGCGTCTGGAGGAATCGCTGATCTACCCTGAGGCCCGAGCACGCATTTCCAGCTGGAACCTCAAGAGCATGGGACGGGAGATGGCGGCACGGCGACGCCCGGGGCGCTTGGCCGCTTGAATGCCCCGACGCGGTAGGCCAGATCAGTCGCGATGCACCAGCAGATCGGCAATCACAGGCCGATGCTCGGAAGCCTCTTTGCCGCCCACGTCACAGTGAGCCACGCCTAAGTCATCGCTGACCAGAATGTGGTCGATCCGGTTGATTGACCATCCCGGGCGCAAGGAATGTCCATGGGTGTAGCCATAGCCCAGGCCTGCGGCGGAGTACGCATCGCGCAGCCCCGCCCCCAAGAGGGTCTGGACTACCATCGAGCGCTCAGGCGCATTGAAGTCTCCGGCCATGATGACGGGCCGCTGCGTTTCGCGAGCCAGCAACTGGTCACGCAAAGTACCCGCCTGGATCAAGCGGGCCTGAAAGCTCTTCTTCCAGTTCGTCGATCCGGCCAATGACTTGGCACGCAAGGCATTGAGCCCTTCCCGCGGCGACAACAGGTGCACCGTGTACAGGTCGATGTCTTTCCCGTACGCGGTGATCACGCAATGTACATAGGTATGCGTTTCGTTGAAATACGAGACGAAGGCCGGCGCACAATCGCGCATCGGCAGGCGGCTGGCCACAATGAACTGGCCATAGGCATAGAAATCGCGATCACCGATCAATTTTTGAGCGGCATCCGACAACGGGCGGCGCGTGGCTCCCGCTTCTCCCGCGTCCTGCATGACCACCACATCGGGATCATGCTGGTTCACCTCCCAGGCCAAGCGCCCCAGTCCCCCGGTTTGCTGAATATTCAGGAAGGCCTTGACGTTGTAGGTCATCAGGCGCACACGCCCTGCCCCTTCATCGCCCTTGGACAGCACCAGCCCCATCACCGGGCCCAGCACCACCAGCAAGGCGGCCAAGGCCACAAGGCGCCAGCGCCAGGGCTGAGTCAACGCCAGTACATTCACCGCCCCTACGGGCAACAACCACCCCCAGAACGGCGCGTACTGGAGGGCGGCAAACAACCAGTGATGCTCTGCCCCCCAAAGCAGAATCGCCCACCAGAGCAGGCCGCCGCTGAGTGCGAGCACGATCAGCCCGCGCACCAACACAGCCCACCCCGACGCACGCATCTCCACTGCCCTGTTGAGACTCAGTTGGACTCGGACACAAAGATCTCGACGCGACGATTCTGGGCGCGACCATCTGCCGAATCGTTTGGTGCAATGGGCTCGCGCTCACCGCGGCCTTCGGCGCTCAGGTTGGAAGAACGCACGCCCTGGCCTTGCAGGTAGTGCATGACCGACTGCGCACGGGCCATCGACAGCTTGTCGTTGGCTGCATCACCGCCGACATCATCGGTGTGACCCACCACACGAGCGCGCAAACCGCAGTACTCGCGCAGCGATTTGGCGACCTGATCCAGCGTTTGCTGGAAAGCAGGCTTGACGGCGGATTGACCGGTTTCAAACAGCAATGAACCGGGGATGTTCATCTTGACCGAACCATCGGGCATTTCAGTCAGGCTGATCGACGCCTTGTACTGCGAACCGATCAAAGCGCCGCTCAATGCGCCCAGCAAGGCGCCATTGCGTGTGCCCACACCACGGTTGTCCGCCACGCGGTTGCCAATGACGCCGCCCAGCACAGCACCTGCCACCGCGCCAATGGCGGCATTCTTGCCTTGCGAGTTGGGCAGGCCCTTGCAGCCGAACATGCCGCCTTCAGATTGTTGCTGGCCTGCACCGCCAGGGGTGGTGCCGCAGGCAACCAGTGCAAACGACAAGAACGTTGTGCCAAACACCACAGCGCCACGGCGCATCCACATGCCAGAATTCATAGCGATCCCCTTTGAAAAACAACAGGGGCCGAGTTTAGCGACTGTTGTTGACAAAAGATTCACTCTCAACCTGTTCATCACCTGGAGTTTCGGACATGACTCGAGTCAAACGCAGCATTTCGGCCGTTGTCGCCGCATCGGTCCTGTTGTCGAGCGCCTGGAGCACCGCGCAGGCCGCCAGCATTTCCACCCAAGAGTTCGCCGCCGCACAGGCCGCTGAGTCAGGCCTGCCTGACGCCAGTGCAGCACGAGCCCAGATCGATGCGGCCCTGGCTCGCGCCGACCTTCAAGCCGCCCTGGCCGAAAAAGGGGTCAACCTTGACCAGGTACGAGCACGCGTCGCGGCCCTGACCGACGACGAAGCTCAATTGTTGGCCGTCCAGATCGATCAAGCCCCCGCAGGCGCCTCCGATGTTCTCGGCGTTCTGGTTTTCCTGTTTGTCCTGCTATTGGTCACCGACATCCTGGGCCTGACCAAGGTCTTCCCCTTCACCCGCTCGGTTCGCCGTTGATCGCACCCCGCCTCGGTATCAGACAGGGGGCCATCCTCCTGTCTGCCACCTTGATGCTGTCGGCTTGCGGCCTCCTGCCGGCCACGCCGCAGAGTGACGCCTTGCTCGGGTCTTCGACCCCTTCATCCATGGCCTGGCAGGGCACTCGCCAATGGGAACAATCGAACTTGCCGATCGTTCTGCAAGAGCCCGACTATTGCGGGCCGGCCGCGCTGGCGATGGTGCTGACTCAGGCGGGCCTCGTTGCCGACCAACAAACACTCGCCGGCAAGGTTTTTCTGCCTGAACGCTCGGGCACGCTTCAAGCTGAAATGCTGTCTGGCCCTCGCCAGTTCGGGGCCCTGGCCTACGAGCTCAATGGCCAGTTAACCTCTTTGCTCGACGAAAGCCAAGCCGGCCACAGCCCTGTCGTGCTACTCAACCTCGGGCTCGATTGGGCACCGCGCTGGCATTACGCGGTGGTCATGGGATTCGATCTGGACCGAGGCGAGATCGTTTTGCGAAGTGGCACCAGCCCCCGTGAGGTCATGCCGCTGCGAACCTTCGAGCACACATGGCGCCGCGCTCGGCACTGGAGCATGGTGGTCGCACGCCCCGGCACCGTCCCCAACTCGGTCACACCAGAGTCAGCGGAACGCGCGGCCTTGGGCTTCGCTCAAGTGGCATCCGCTGCTGACCAACTTCCGGTCTGGACCAGCCTCGTTCAACGCTGGCCTGATCGGCTGCTCGGTTACCTGGCCTGGGGCAATGCACTCCAGACACTGGGGCGGCACCAGGAAGCCGCCCGGCATTTTGAACAGGCGGCGCATCGTTTCAACAGCGCCGCGGCCTGGAACAACCTCGCGCAGACCCAGCTGAAACTCGGTCGCCGAGCAGAGGCCAGACAATCCGCAGAGCGCGCCCTCGACATTGCCCAGACACGCGAACCTCGATGGCTACCTGCCATTGAGGACACCCTTCACTCCATCGATCAAGCCAAGCCCACATGCGTGCCTCCTACACCCGGCTGCTGAACGCCGGACTCGCTGCCGCCGGACTACTCCTGTCCTCGGGCGCAATGGCCCAAGGGCCTCACGACGGACATCACGCTCCAGCCCCCGCCAACGCCGCCAGCACGCCTGCCCCACCCAGTCTGTCCGCGTCGGCCAAGCGCATCTACGACCAAAGCCGACTGCAATTGCTGCAAGTGCGAACCTTGCTGAAAGGTCAAGACAGCCAGGCGTCCGTCGGCTCGGGCTTTCTGGTCGATGAGTCCGGCTTGCTGATCACCAACTACCATGTCGTCAGCCAGTACGCTCTGGAGCCCGATCGCTACCGCCTTCGCTTCGCCACAACCGATGGACTCGAGGGCCCAGTCGAGCTAATTGACATCGATGTCAGACATGATCTGGCCCTGCTCCGGCTGCCGGCAAGGCACCCAGCCATCCGGGGTGCGCTGCCCTTCCGCCCTGCTTCTCAGCCCTTGACAAAAGGCGAACGCATTTTCTCCATGGGTAACCCGCGCGATGTCACGTTCGCGGTCGTTGAAGGCAACTTCAATGGCCTGGTCGAGCGGTCATTCGACCCCTTGATCTACTACGCAGGCAGCATCAACCCCGGCATGAGCGGCGGCCCTGTGCTCGATGACGAAGGCCGAGTCGTCGGCATCAATGTCTCGGCCATGGTGTTTGCCGAGCAAATCAGCTTCCTGGTTCCTGGCGGCGATGCGCAGGCACTGCTGGAGCGCTCACGCACCAAAACACACCCCCTCGCTACGCCAGTGTGGCCCACCATCACCCAGCAAGTGTTGGCCTACCAGGACGAACTGACCCGCCGCTTCCTCGCTCAACCCTGGCGTGATGGCGGTCACGAGCACTACCGCCTGCCCATGCCGCAAGAGCAGTTCATGCGCTGCTGGGGTGGCAACACGGCCAGCGAAGCCAAGGGCATTCGAACCGAATCAACACGCTGCCGAATGGAGCACAACCTGTTCATTCGCGACAGCCTGCGCCTGGGCTATCTCGACTTCGAGCAATACCGCATGGATGGCAAGCAGATTGGCCCCTTGCGTTTTTCGCGCCTGTACAGCCAGCGATTCGGCGCCAATGCCAGCATGAACACCGGCAAAGAACGTACCGCGCCCCAGTGCAAGGAGTCGTTCGTGGACAGCCATGGCCTGCCCGTACGGGCCGTGGTGTGCATGAACGCCTACAAGAAACTCAAAGGCTTGTACGACCTGACCGTTCTGGCCGCCACCGTTGACGATGAACGGCAAGGCGTGCAAGGACAGTTTGAGGCCAACGGCGTGAGCTTTGGCAACGCCATGAAACTGACTGCTCATTACCTCGAAGGGTTCGGATGGAAGCGCGCGCACTGATCGAACTGCTGGATCGCCATGACGAGGTGATCGGCCGCTATCGCGTGGGCCCCGAGCCCATTCGAATTGGCCGGGGACTCGGCTGCGACATCGTGCTGGAGGACCCCTACACCGCCGAGCACCACGCCAGCCTGCGCACCACAGACGAGGGCTGGCTGCTCGAGTTGCCTCATAGCCTGAATGGGGCCTGGCACGAGGGCGTTGCGCTTGCCGTTGACGAGCAGCACGCCCTGCCAGCAGGTGCAGAAATCGAGTTGGGGCAGACCCGTCTGCGTTTACGCCATCCCATGCAGGCCATGGCGGCAGAACTGCCCCTGCCCCTCGATCACCACCACAAGCAAAGTAAATGGCGCCGCTACTTGCCTTCGCCGAAAGCCATGCTGTTGCTCGGCCTGGTATGCGCCTGGAACCTAGGCAGCAACTGGCTGGATAGCCCCCCAGGCAGCCCGTGGTCGGCCTACTTCGATGAATTGCTCGCCACCCTCGGCTTTGCCGCACTGTGGGGTGGCTTGTGGAGCATCATCAACCAGATCTTCCGGCGCGAAATGCCCTTCTGGCAGCATCTGCAGCACGGCATGGTGGCCTATCTGCTGGTGGGCGCCATGACCCTTGGCATGAGCCTGGCGGCGTACTCGCTCTCATGGCCGGTGCTGTCTCACCTGTCGGGCTGGGCCAGTACCGTCGGCGCGCTGACCGCGTGCTGGTTCTGCGCGCGCCAGATCTGGCCCAAACGACAACGCCGGGCCGCACTGGCGCTGACCGTGCTGGCGCTGCTGATCTGGGTCCCCCCAACCATCAAGCTCTACTCGAATCAGCATCGCTGGCTGCAGCCCTTGTACATGACCACTCTACCGCCGCCATCGCTTCGCTTGGCTACCCCGGTCGCCACATCGGCATTCGTTCGAGACGCCAGCGAACTGGAGTCGTCTCTGATCCGTGCCGCGCAACAAGACGCCGACAAGCCCGACGAGCACGACGGTGATGAAGACTGACATGCAGGCCAAGCCCGAGTCATCACACGACCCCGTGCCGCTGGAGAAGGCCTACCTCCTGCTGAATCACGGGCCCGTGACGTTGATCAGCAGCTGCCACCAAGGACGGCGCAACGTGATGGCCGCCTCGTGGGCCATGCCGGTCGATTTTTCGCCGCCGAAAATGGCCGTGGTAATCGACCGCCAGACCTACAGCCGGGAGTTGATCGAACGCAGTGGCGAACTGGTCATCAACATCCCCTCAGACCGCATGCTTGAAGCCATCGTGCATGCCGGCACAGCCAGCGGGCACAGCGTAGACAAACTGCGTGAACTGCCTGAGTTGTGTCCGGGAAGCCATGTGGCAGCACCGCTCATTGCCGGTTGTCTGGCCTGGCTCGAATGCAAGGTGTTGCCGGAACCTCACAACCAGCGCCAACACGACCTGTTCATTGTCGAAGTACTGGCTGCGTGGGCCGATCCAAGTGTTTTCCGACAAGGGCGCTGGCTCTTTGAAACAGGCGGCCCCAGAACGGTTCACTACAGCGCAGGTGGGCAATTCTTTTTGACCGGCGAGGCCAAGCAAACCAAATAAAAAAGCCACCCGATTGGGTGGCTTTGGAATTTTGGTGGGCCCTGTAGGATTCGAACCTACGACCAACGGATTAAGAGTCCGCTGCTCTACCAACTGAGCTAAGAGCCCGCACCTGGTATCTTCTTTCGAAGACCGCTAGAACTGGTTATCTAGCGAAGACTCACATTATATACACAAATTTTGTGTCACAACGAAGTCTTTGAAAATTTTTTGGTGGGTCGGGCGAGACTCGAACTCGCGACCAACGGATTAAAAGTCCGCTGCTCTACCGACTGAGCTACCGACCCCCGGCAAAGACGTAAAGTATAACCTGTTTTTTCAGGCTAACGCAAGAGGTTGATCTCAGCGTTGAAGTCGTTACTCACCCACCTGTTGCAACAAGACATGCAAAGCGTGAAAACAGGCCCGATGAGCCGACTCAAACTGAGTGATGGCTTCATCTACGCCCTGCCCGCTGCGCAAAACCTCTTGCAGTTGTGAGGCCGCCTGGGAGTAGGCCATCAGTCCGAGATTCGCGGCGCTGCCTTTGAGATCATGCGCTTTCCTGCGCGCAGACTCGATGTCCAGCTGACTCACCTGTTGCCTCAAGACCGCCACCGCATCAGACTCCTGCCTCACGAAGGCCGACAACAGTTTCCATACCAGGGCATCGTTGCCGTGCACCCGCGCACGCAAGGCATCCAAATCGATGTCATCGACCCGACTCGCCTCATCTGGACTCTCGCTTGCACCGGAAGACTGTTGCGACACCCATTTGAGCAAAATGCCAATCACGTTCTCAGGTATCACCGGCTTGGCAATGTGATCGACCATGCCCGCCGCCTTGCAGCGAATGCGGTCTTCAGGCAGGACGGCCGCAGTCATGCCAATCACCGGCAAGTCAACCGCTTGCGGCAAGGCTTTGATCTGACGCGTCGCTTCCAACCCATCCATCACCGGCATGTGCATGTCCATCAGCACAGCTTGGAAGGCGCCGACGCCGCCCTGACGCACCGCCGCCACGGCCTTGGCGCCATCATCGACGATGGTGACCTCCATGCCACAACGCCTGAGAAACTCATCAGCCACGATCTGATTGAGTTCGTTATCTTCCACGAGCAAGACACGAACCCCCTGGAGCGGCACGGCAAGCGCACGCAGACGGTCAGAACGCGACTGCCAGTCTTGCGACCGGGCCACCTCGACCAAGGCATCAGCAGCCTCTTCCAGTCGCAAAGCTTCCAATAGCTTCGAGGCCAGAACGGGCTTGACCAAGACGGCATGCACGGTCACATCGGTATGCATTTTCTGTGCTGCCAGTCGCTCACTTTGGCTGGCTGTCAAAATCAGTTTCAATGGTCGCGCTCGCCCGAGCCTGGCCCGATCAATCAGCTGCGCCAGATGGGCCACCCCGTCAGAGCCAAGCAGCGAGAAATCAATGACCAAGGCGTCTACCGACAGCCCCTTGCGATTGAGCCGCTCAATTTGCGCCACCCCACCCAGGACATCGGCGGCAGCGTGAGGCACAACGTGCCAGGAGCGCAACTGTCGCTGCAGGGTGCGACTGGAGGCGTGATTGGCATCGATCACCAAAGCACGCTGCCCAGCCACATCAGCAGCCGAATCCAGCACGCCCTGCACATCGGCAACATCCAGCTGAACGTGAAACCAGAATTCACTTCCCTGCCCCAGCACGCTGCGTACGCCGATTTGACCCTGCATGAGGGTGACCAGACGTTTACTGATCGCCAGGCCTAGACCCGTTCCACCGAAACGCCGGGTGATCGAGCCATCGCCTTGAATGAAGGCCTCAAACAGCCTCGACTGCATTTCCTGCGCAATGCCAACGCCCGTGTCTTGAACCGAGAACAGCAACGCCATGCGCCCAGCCTCATCCGGCCCGGATCCGGCGCGAACACGCAAAAGGATGTGGCCATGGTCAGTGAACTTGATGGCGTTGCCAATCAGATTGGTCAAGACCTGCGACAAGCGAAGCGGATCACCCAGGAAAAACCGAGGCAGGTCTGGCGCGAGGTCGACAATGAACTGGAGATTCTTCTGCTCGATGCGAGCTTGAAACAAGTCTGCCAATCGTTGCATGACATCTTCGAGGGCAAAGCGCGTGCGCTCCAGATGCATGAAGCCTGCCTCGATCTTGGAGTAGTCAAGGACATCATCAAGGATGTCCATCAGTGCCAAGGCCGACGTGTGCATTTTCTCGATGTAACTGCGAACCGAAGGCAGCAACTCATCTTCCAGCACCAACCGCGAGAATCCCACGATCGCATTCATGGGGGTGCGAATCTCGTGACTCATATTGGCCAGAAAGGCACTCTTGGCTCGCGCGGCACTTTCAGCAGAATCCCGAGCCTTGACCAAGGCCTCATAGGCCGAGAGCTGCTCCGTCACATCTCGCACCATCACCAACACCAGAGGCAGACCTTCCCGCTCAAACCGAGCCAGGGAACAAGAGAACTGCCGCGCCACGCCCTGCACCGGGCCCAAAGGCACGTCCACGCGACGCGGCACACCATCGTCCAAAGTGGCTGTGACGTATTGCCAAAGGGACGACGCCATCGACTTGAGTTGAGTACCGCACGCTTCAACAAAGGCCTGATTGGTCAGTGTGCAAGTGCCGTCTGCCTGAAACACAGCGATACCGATTGGCGAATGCTGAATGATGGCATCGCTGAAGCGAAGCAGCTCTTCCACGCGCTCTTGGACTTGCTTGCGAACGGTGATGTCAGACAAGGTCGAGTAAAAGCCCAGACAGGTCCCGTCATCACTCACATCCGGCTTCAACTGCCACAAGCCCCACCGCGCGGTCGATCCGTCGTACCGCACAAATAACTGCTCGAATACCTGCTCTTCGCCCTTCAAAGCCCTTGCCACATGTTTGGCGGCATTGGAATAAGCAGCCGGCCCCAGCACTTCGGTCAAGGCCATGCCCTTGAGTTGCGAGCCAGGAATCTGGAACCACTGTTCCATGCAGAAATTGCCAAAGCGGCAGCGCCCCTCATGATCCCAATACGCCATGGCCATGGGAGAGTTGTCGACCAGCGCACGCAAGTCCTTCTCGCTTTGGCGAATGGTTGCGGCCTGTTCGTCGACACGCTGCTCCAGTGATTCATGAATCTGACGCAACTCACAACGCACCCGATGCATTTCAACCGCGCGTCGCACAGAACGCTGGAGCACGTCGACAGACAGATGCGTCTTGGGAAGATAGTCGTATGCCCCCTCCATCATCGCCTGCACCGCCAGCGCCTCGTTGCCTGCACCAGTCACCATGATGATGGGGCAAGCTGCGCGGTCCTCTGACTGGATTCTTGAAATCAGTTCGGCGCCCGTGGTATCACCCAGGTGGTTATCCAGAACAATGCAATCGAACTGCGCGCCCTTCAATAACTGCAACGCCTGAAAGCCGGACTCAGCCTCGGTAATCTCGACAGATAAGGCGCTGCGATCGAGATAGCGCCGAACCCGCTCCCGATCGACGTCATCGTCGTCAACGACCAGCATCTTCAGATTGTCTGTGGCGGCTGAGGTCAGCATGGTGTTCATCCCGGCAATCGCACGGCGTTTTGGTAGCTATTGAGCAAAGAGACCAGCTTCACGAATTGAGGTCCTACCGCTGACTTCACCATGTAGCCCGCAATGCACTCGTGATACGCCCGAGTGCGATCCGAATCGGCCGTCGATGTGGTCAATATGAACACCACATCTCCCCGTAAGACCGGATCGGCTCGCAACTGCTGAAGGAACTCAAAGCCATTCATGCGGGGCATGTTGAGGTCCAGCAGAATCACCCTCGGTCTGGGCACGACATGCTCAGCATCCTTGTCACGCAACATGTCCAGCGCCTGCTGACCATCCTCAGCCCACACGACCGGGTAGTTGCAGCCGTGCTTTTGCAAACTGCGGACGACCGACTCGGCAGCGACATCGTCATCCTCAACCAGCAAGATGGTGGGGATCACATCACGATACATCTTGACCTCTCCTTGGGAAGCGCGGCCACCAGAAACGGAAGCAAGCGCCTCGCCCATTGGCCACCGGCGACACCACCTCGATACGCCCGCCATGCACCTCCACGACGCGCTTGGTCAACGCCAGGCCAATGCCCGATCCCCCGCGCTGGTTTGCCGTGAGTGTTTGAAAGAGCTTGAAGATGCGGTCTTTCGATGCAACAGGGATACCAGGGCCATCGTCAATGACGCTGATGACGGCATAACTGTCATCAGCGTGAGCCTCAACACGAATGACGCCCTCGTCTCTGTCGTGATGCTTGACCGCGTTGGCCATGAGATTGCGCAACGCCGTCTCCAACGGGGTGCGAGTCGCATGAAAGAGCGGCAAAGCAATGTCCAACTCAAGACGAAGGCCGGGCGGCATAGGCTGCAACTCGATGATTTCTTCGACAAGATCCTGAATATCGACCGTGGTGTAGTTGGTGGCTGCTTGACCTGCTCGAGCGTAGTTGAGCAGGTCCTCGATCAGGCGCTCCATTCGCTCGATACGTTGCTTCATACGCCCTAGGTTTCGCGCCACAGACGGTGCCACCGCACTACCGAGGTCGGCTTCAATCCACTCCATCAGATCAGCCAGCCCACGCAGCGGCGACCGCAAATCGTGAGAGGCGACATAGGTGAACTCTTCGAGATTGGAGTTGGCTTGCTTGAGCGCCAACTCCAGACGCTTGCGAACGCTGATGTCACTGACAACCGCCAAGGTCATGGCCTGGCGTTGCCACCTCACGCGACTGAGGCCAATCTCAACGGGCACCTCACTGCCATCGCGGTGCAGCGCCGTCAGGTCCCGTCCCTGGCCCATCATTCGGGCCTCTCCAGTCTTTGTGTAGCCAGCCATCAAGCCACCATGCGCATGGCGATGCCGCTCAGGCAATAACATGTGCAATGGTTGGTTGACCAAAGCGGCAGGGGCGTAACCCAAGGACTGAGCCAACACCCTGTTGACCATCACAATTTCACCCTGATCATTGACGATCAGCAGGCCATACGGAGACTCCTCGAACAAGCCTCTGAATGCCCACTCCAATGCCAGTCGTTCACTGATGTCGACAACCGACGCCAGAACCAAAGGGCCCTGCGCACCCGCTACGGGATTGAGTCCAATCTCGACAGGAAACTCCAAGCCATTGGCTCGGCGCCCGTAGAGCACACGTCCACCCCCCATCGGGCGACGATCAGGCTGGTCGAAGAAGCCCTGCCGTAATGCGACATGAACGCCCCGAGAACCCTCTGGCAGCAGCACCTCAACGGGCTGCCCCACCAACTGGTCGGCGGGCAGCCCAAACATGAGTTCCAGCTCGGTGTTGACCGCCACGATGGTGCCGGCTGCATCGACGATCAGAAACCCATTGGGAGCCGCATTGAAGGCACGAGCAAGCAACTCGAGCCCGGGGACCAGAGGATCGCTGCTCACAGGTGTGACTGACGTGTGGGCTGACACGGCTGCCTCCAGTTGGCATGAATCGCCCTGACACAAAAACACATGCAACACACGTTGCGCCCCTCCCTTTGGATCTGGAGGGGATCTTCTGCAACGGCTTGCGCGCCACCTGGCGAACGCGTTGAGCACCCCTCTTATGAATCCAATGTGCCACGGTCACTCAGGCAAAAAGCCTGAGACAAACCATAAGGCATGACACCAAGAGGGACTTTGAATGCGATAATGTAAGGTTTGCCTGTCAGGCAATCATTCTCTGGATCACCTGAGCCGCCGCAACCAGGCCAAAAGTGGCCGTCACCGTGACCGACGAGCCATAACCATGGCAGTTCAGTGAGCCATCACCTGTTGCGTCAGCCTCACAGGCGTCTTGAGGCGGCAAGACCGCTTCGCGCGAAAAGACACAAGCCACATTCATCTTGCCCTTGCGAGCCCCCCCATGGCGTTGGCGCAAACGCTGGCGCAAGCTTGCCAGCAAGGGGTCATGTGTCACATCGGACAAATCGGCCACCTCAACCAATTGAGGACTGGTTTTTCCACCTGCCGCCCCAACCGTGACGAAGGGCTTCTTGTGCGCCCAAGCCCACGCAGCAAGAGCCGCCTTCGCTTTGACTTGGTCGCAGCAGTCCAGCACCACGTCGACCGCATCGGGCCGCAACAGGGTGGCCACATTGTCCTCGTCTACAAACTCTTCCACGGGGTGCACATCGCATCCGGGATGAATCTGGGCGATGCGATCCTTCAACGCCAGAACTTTGGCCTGGCCCAGCGTCGACTCCAATGCATGCACCTGCCGATTGATGTTGGACTCGGCCACATGATCAAGGTCCACCAACGTCAGCGAGGCGACGCCGCTACGTGCGAGAGCCTCCGCAGCCCACGATCCGACGCCCCCCACACCGATGACCGCGACGCGCGCCTGGCGCAGACGCTCGTATGCCGCGACGCCATGCAGGCGGCGCAAACCACCGAAGCGACGCTCCAGATCTGCAGAATCGGAAATCATGCCCTCACCTCGGTCAAGATGGACGGGTGAGTTACTTGCGAGGCTTGGTCTTGCCAGCGGCAGAGCCAGAGGCCGCAGCAGGCTCCGGCGTTTTCAGGGCGGCCGTGGTCGCAATGCGGTCTTTGGCAGCCTGGGCCGCTTCAGACTGAGGGTAGCGCTTGACCACTTCATCCAGCGTCTTGCGCAGCTGTTTGGCGTCCTTGAGTTCGCTGTAGCAATTCGCAATCGACAACATGGCCTCAGGCGAGCGAGCGTGGTCAGGCGCCTGGGCAATCAGCTGCTTGAAGGCACCGATGGCCTCGTTGTACTGAGCGGCACCGTAGTAGGCGTTGCCCAGCCAGTAGTAGGCCGACTCCTTGTAGCCGGTCGAAGGATAGCGCTGCAAAAAGGCATTCAGGGCTGCGGCCGCGCCAGCAAAGTCCTGAGACCGCAGTTTGAGCAAGGCGTCGTCAAACTGCTTCTTTTCCTCGGGCTCTGCCTTGAAAGACTTGCCATCGAGGTTGACACCCACAGGCTCGAGCTTGCGAGCGCGCTCATCAGCAGCCTGTTGCATGTCTTTCTGGCGTCGCTGCACCTCAGCCAGGTCGCGAGCCAGCACTTCGCTTTGCCCACGTTCCTTGGCCAGATCGCTGCGAACCAGTTCAATCTGGGAATTCATGTCCAGCAAGCTGCGCTTGAGGACATCGATCTGCGCCGAGAGCTCCTTGAGGCGGGCAGCTTGCGCGTCCAGGTCCTGAACGCGCTGCTGCCGCAACTCCAGGATGGCGTTGCGTGCATCTTCATCCTCAAACAACCCGGCCCGGGCAGACGATGCCCCGGTCAGGGCCAACAAGGCCAGCGCCACGGGGCGCAAACGGCTTTGCAGAGGGTTCAACACACGCATTGCACTTCCTCGGAATTCAGATTACTTGGTGCGCAGTTCCACGCGACGGTTCTTGGCCCAGACTTCTTCGCCGGAACCGGTCACAGCAGGCTTCTCTTCGCCGAAGCTCACAGCTTCCAGTTGCTCAGCCTTCACGCCGATCAGGGTCAGCGACTTGACCACGGCTTCAGCACGCTTTTGGCCCAGAGCCAGGTTGTATTCCTTGCTGCCGCGCTCGTCAGCGTGACCTTCCACAGCGGCCTTCTTGCCCGAAGCGATCAGGGCCTTGCCGTTGCCTTCGACAACAGGCTTGAACTCGTCCTTGACCACGAAACTGTCGAAGTCAAAGTAGATCACGTTGGCCAGGTTGGCATCAGCACCAGCCTTGCCATCGACCACGATGGGAGCGACGGTGGTGGTGGCGGCGCCGCCGTTGTTCACGCCAGAGGCGTTACCCGAACCGGCGTTGGCGATGGGAGCGGGCTTGTTGGCGTTAGCCTGGTTTTCGTCGAGCTTGACGGCCGAACCGCAAGCAGACAGCAGTGCGGCGGAAGCTACAGCCAGGGCAGCCAGAGACAGAGTGCGAACGTTCTTCATATGGATCTCCGAAAACGATCTGAGTCAGAAAAAAACAAAAATCAGCGGCGTGCCGCGCCTGCCTGGGGGCCCCAGACGGGTTCACGAACATCTGCCGGTGTGGCCAACCGGGCCTTGATGCGTCCATCCAGCGACGTGGTCATCAATACCTCCCGACCATTGACACGGGTGGCATAGACAATCAAGCGGCTGTTGGGCGCAAAACTGGGGCTCTCGTCATCGCTCGTATCGGTCAGGACACGCACGTTGCCGGAAGACAATTCCATCAGGTGGACCCGGTCCGCCCCGCCCACCCGGCCGATGTAGGTCATCAAACGGCCGTCAGGGCTGATGGCTGGGCTCACATTGTAAGAGCCATTGAATGTGACACGGGTGGGCTCCCCCCCTTGCGCGGGGACGCGGTAAATCTGGGGTCCGCCCCCACGGTCACTCACAAAATAGATCGAGGCGCCGTCAGGCGACCACACGGCCTCGGTGTCGATAGCCGACGACTGGGTCAGACGACGCACCACACCGCCGCTGGTGCCGATGACATACAACTGCGAGCCCCCATCTCGACTCAAGGTGACGACCAGTTGCTGACCGTCGGGAGACCAGGCGGGAGCACTGTTGGTGCCTTTGAATGCCGCCAGAACACGACGCTGGCCGGTCAGCACTTCCTGCACCACGATGATGGCCTTGCCACCCTCAAAAGTCACATAAGCCAAATGTCGGCCATCAGGCGACCAGGCAGGAGAAATGATGGAAGCGGGACTGGTCAGCGAGGGCTGTACGCCTTCGCCGTCCGCATCGGCCACATTCAGGGTGTAGTGCTTGCCCACCTTGCTGACATAGGCAATGCGCGTGGCGAAGGCCCCCTTGTCACCGGTGAGCTTTTCATAGATGAAGTCGGCGGCGCGGTGCGCGGCCAATCGCAGGTCGCCCGGCGTGACCACCAGGCTCTGCCCACCCATGTCTGCCGCCTTGAGCGTGTCCCAGAGACGGAAGCGCACATCGTAGCGGCCATCCGCCAGCATGGTGACCGAGCCGACCACCATGGCATCGGCCTTGGGCTTCCATTCAGCCAGGTTGGGGTGATTGGCATCGTCCCAGCGCTCACCGGGCACATCGAGCATCTTGAACTGGCCGCTTCGCTCCAGATCAGCCTTGATGATGGCGGAAATGGCTTGGGGCGCGAGGCCTTCGTTCTTGAACTTGGCGATGGCCACGGGCACTTGCGTGGCGCCCACACCAGAAATTTCGACCCGGAATTGGGCCCAGGCCCCAGTCAGGGGTGCCATGGCCAAAGCGGCCGCAGCCAACCAGGCTCGGCGCGAGGAAAGGCGATGAAGCAGCGACATCAACTGGATCAGATTGGGTGATTTTCGAAAACAGGCGACATTGTGCCCCTTTCAGATGACAGGATTGGCCAAAACAGCCAATTCCCCCCCGGAATCAGGTCAAGTTATGTAAATTTGCACTCAGAGCAGAACGATGTCGTATTGTTCCGGTGACATGGTGGGCTCAGCCTGCAGCGACACCGGCTTGCCGATGAAGTCGCTCAAACCGGCCAAGTGCTGGCTTTCTTCATCCAGCAGCATTTCCACCACGGTGGCATTGGCCACCACTCTGAACTCACGCGGGTTGAACTGGCGTGCTTCACGCAAGATTTCGCGCAGGATGTCGTAGCACACCGTGCGCGCAGTCTTGACCTGCCCCCGCCCATCGCAGGTGGGGCACGGTTGGCACAGCATGTGGGCCAGGGATTCGCGAGTCCGCTTGCGCGTCATTTCGACCAGACCCAGTGCCGAGAAGCCGCTGACAGTCACCTTGGTGCGATCGCGCAGCAATTGCTTGCGGAACTCCGCCAGCACGCTGTCGCGGTGGTCTTCGCGCAGCATGTCGATGAAGTCGATGATGACAATGCCGCCGAGGTTGCGCAGGCGCAATTGGCGGGCAATGGCCTGAGCGGCTTCCAGGTTGGTCTTGAAAATGGTGTCGTCGAAATTGCGTGCCCCGACATACCCACCGGTGTTGACATCGATGGTGGTCAATGCTTCGGTCTGGTCCACGATGAGGTAGCCACCCGACTTCAGGTCAACTCGCCGAGCCAGCGCTTTTTCGATTTCACGGTCAATGTTGTAGAGATCGAAAATGGGGCGCTCGCCTTTGTAATGGGCCAGCTTATCGACAGCGGAAGGCGTGAATTCCTGGCCAAACGCCTTAAGCGCTTCGAATTGAATCTGCGAATCAATGCGAATGCTGTTGGTCGATTCGTTGACCAGATCGCGCAGCACGCGCTGGGCCAGATTCAACTCCTGATACAGCAGGGTGCCCGGTGGCGACTTCAAACCCAGTTCGCGCACCGTGGCCCAGGTCTTGCGCAGGTAGGCGATGTCTGAGGCGAGTTCGTCGTCGGTGGCGTCTTCCGCATTGGTGCGCAGAATGAAGCCGCCCGAGCGGGTTCGGCCTTCCCGGTTATCGGCTTCACCAATGAGGCGCATCATGCGCTCGCGCAATTGGTCGCGCAGTTCCGGCGAGCCGATCTTCTGGGAAATACCCAAGTGGTCGTCTTGGGGCAAAAACACCAGCAAACGCCCGGCCACACTGATCTGGGTAGACAGGCGTGCGCCCTTGGTGCCGATCGGGTCCTTGATGACTTGCACCATCAAGGTCTGGCCTTCATGAACCCGTTTTTCAATGGGCGTTTGCGACTCGGCAGACCGCGATGCCGGCTTGGCCGACGGGTCTTCGCGATGCAGGTCGGCCACGTGCAGAAAGGCTGCACGCTCCAGACCAATGTCGATGAAGGCCGACTGCATGCCGGGCAACACGCGCACCACCTTGCCGGCATAGATGTTGCCAACCAGCCCTCGCTCCAGGGTGCGTTCGACGTGCAATTCCTGCACCGCGCCGCCTTCGATGATGGCCACGCGGGTTTCCTGGGGTGTCCAGTTCACAAGGATGTCTTGGGTGCTTGGCATGACGATGGCGTCGTGGTTGATGTCAATCGATCGAGTGGGGCTCAGAACTGCCAGCCCAAGGGGCGCAACAGTTCGGCTGTTTCGTACAGGGGCAGCCCCATGATGCCGCTGTAGCTGCCTTCGATGCGCACGGTCCACGCAGCAGCTCGGCTCTGAATGGCGTAGCCCCCGGCTTTACCCATGGGCTCGCCGCTGGCCACGTAACGTGTGATTTCGTCTGGCGCCAAAGCCCGCCAGACCACGTGAGAGGTGCTGACCAGCGCGTGCCCATTGACGACCACCGCCGTCAGAACACGGTGGTTGCGCCCAGACAGGCTGGACAGCATCTGTGCCGCATGGGCCTCGTCACGCGGCTTGCCCAAAATAGCGTTGTCCAGCGCCACCGTGGTATCAGCACACAAGATGGGTGCGTCTGGCATACCGGCGTCTTGCTGACGAAAACGCGCCAGACGTGCCACAGCGGCCTCCCACTTGGCTTGCGTCACCCGCAAGACATAGTCTTCCGGGGTTTCGCCTTCACGCTCCACTTCCAACGCTTCCGCATCTTCACTCGCATCTGGCAGAAGCAAGCGATGGGCCACACCGAGTTGATCGAGCAATTGACGGCGGCGAGGGCTCTGGGAAGCCAGGTAGATGAAGGGCGTGTGGGCGGAGTCAGGCACGGTCTCAGGCGCGATGGTAGGGATGGTTGTTTCTCAAAGACCAGGCCCGATAAAGCTGCTCAAGCAGCAACACGCGGGCCAGTGCATGAGGCAAGGTCATGTCAGACAGGCGAATGGCCTCATCGGCGGTTTGCTTCAGCGCCGGGTCGATGCCGTCAGCCCCGCCAATGATGAGTGCCACATCGCGGCCGTCGTGAAGCCAGGCCTCTGAGCGTTCAGCCAGTTGCACACTGGTCAGGCGGGTGCCACGTTCGTCAAGAATGACGCGCCGCACACCGCGCTCCAACGCGGCCTCGATGCGAGCGGCCTCAGCCTGCATGATGGCAGGCACGGGCTTGCCTTCACGGGGTTCGGCCTTGAGGGCCTTGACCTCGACCTTCCAGTCAGGCGGAAAGCGCTTGAGGTAGTCCTCGCACGCTTCGTCCGCCCAGCCTGGTAGTCGATGACCGATGGTGACCACGGTCAACTTCATGCCAACAACTCAGTCTCAACGAGCGGTTTTCTTGGCGGGAGCCTTCTTGGCCGCCACCTTCTTGGCCGCGACCTTGCGTGTCACCACCTTTTTGGCAGCCACCTTCTTGGCTGCTGGGGCCTTCTTCTTGGCAGGCGCATTCACCAGCACCTTTTGCACCGGGGCCTTCACAGTGGCTTTCTTGGCTGCCACTTTCTTGGCAGCCACCTTCTTGACCGCAACGGTCTTCACTGCGGCCTTCTTGGCAGCAACCTTTTTGGCGGCCGGGGCCTTGGCTGGTGCGGCTTCCTTCACAGCAGCAAGCTTTTTGGCTGGGGCCTTCTTGGCTGCAACCTTGCCGGCCACCTTGCGTGTGGGGGCGGTGGTGGCTGCCTTCTTCGCAGCAGTGGTCTTGCCAGAGGCCTTCTTGGGCTTGACTGGCTCTTCTTCGTCCATGGGTTCGGACGCCTTGACCAGCGATTTGCGGCCTGCCTTGACCTGAATGGCCACAGGCTTTTCACCCCAGATTTCTTCCAGCTGGTAGTACTGGCGAATGGCCGGCTGCATGATGTGCACGACAGCAGCGGCACAGTCCACGATGATCCACTCACCGTTGTCTTCGCCTTCCGTCCGCATGACCTGGAAGCCGGCGGCCTTCACGGCCTGACGCACGCTGGAAGCCAGGGCCTTGGTTTGTCGGTTGGACGTACCGGAGGCAATGATCACGCGCTCGAACAGGGGCGACAGGTGTTCGGTGTTGAAGACAGCGATGTCCTGGGCCTTGACGTCTTCGAGGCCATCGACGATGGCGCGTTGCAGTTTACGGATGTCCATTCAGCGGAGGGTGCCTGTCGGCATAGAGTTGATGTTGGGCAATATAGCGCGCCACGGCGTCGGACACCATGGTGGGCACCAGCGTTTTAGGGTCTGCACCAGCCAATATTTGTTGACGAATGGTGGTGGAAGACACAGAAAGGGGTGGCATGGGCAGAGCGGTTGCCCGCCCCAGGTTCAATTCGGGCATGGCAGCAGCGTCGCGGCAAGCCACGGCCACCTGCACCCGATTCAGCAATTCCTGCCACCCATGCCAGGTCGGCAGATTGCGGTATTGGTCCAGCCCCATGATGAGAAACCAGTCGCATGCGGACGAGCCTGCCTGCGACTGGAAGGCCCGAACCGTGTCCAAGGTGTAAGACGGACCAGGACGGTTCACTTCGATGGCATCGACCACGAAACGCGGTTCGTGAGCTGTGGCCAGTTTCACCATGTTGAGGCGGTGCTCTGCCTGGGTCAATTGTCGGCTCTTTTGCCATGCCTGCCCCACCGGCACCCAGCGAACTTCGTCCAATTGCAGATGCTGCAGAGCGGACTCGGCCAGCGCCACGTGGCCTGTGTGGACGGGATCAAAACTGCCGCCCATGATGCCGATGCGGCGACGAGTTGGCTCAGACCCAGTCACGCGGGGGCAGGAAATCGGTGTACAGACGCGCCTCGGGCGTGCCGGCTTCGGGTTGCCAGTTGTAGCGCCAGGTGACGATGGGGGGCATCGACATCAGGATGCTTTCCGTGCGACCACCCGACTGCAGTCCAAACAGCGTGCCACGGTCCCACACCAGGTTGAACTCGACGTAGCGGCCCCGACGAAAAGCCTGAAAGTCGCGTTCGCGCTGGGTGTAGGGGGTGTCTTTGCGACGCTGCAGGATGGGCAGGTAGGCCTCGATGAAGGCGTCGCCGACCGACTTCGTCAGTGCAAAGCCGCCATCGAAACCCAGCTCGGAGAGGTCGTCGTAAAAGATGCCGCCCACGCCGCGCGCCTCGTTGCGGTGCTTGAGAAAGAAATACTCGTCGCACCACTTCTTGAAGCGGGGATGCTTGTCTTCACCGTACGGCGCCAAGGCGTCTTTGCAGACCTGGTGAAAGTGCTTGGCGTCTTCTTCAAAGCCATAGTAGGGAGTGAGATCCATGCCGCCACCAAACCAGGCCACCACGGTGCCATCGGGCTTGTGCGCGGCCAGCATGCGCACGTTCATGTGAACGGTGGGCACATAGGGGTTGCGGGGGTGAAAAACGAGGGACACACCCATCGCTTCGAACGGGCACCCGGCCAATTCAGGACGATGCTGCGTGGCCGAGGGAGGCAGGCTGGGGCCCTTGACGTGGGAGAAGTTGCAGCCCCCGCGCTCAAGCAGGTTGCCTTCTTCGACCAGGCGCGAGCAACCGTCACCCTGGAGGCGCTCCTCAGGGCCCCTCACCCACGCATCGCGGATGAAGGGCTTGCCATCGGCAGCCTCGAAGGTAGAGATGATGCGGTCCTGCAAACCCAGCAGGTAATCGCGCACAGCCTGTGTTTGCAAGGTGTCGGTCATGGGGGAGGTCATGAATGCGGCCATCAGCGCTTGATCGCGCGCCAGCCAATGTCCTTGCGGAACTGCATGCCGTCGAACTGGATGCTGGCCAGGGTTTCGTAGGCCTTTTGCTGCGCCAGCTTGGCCGACTCACCCAACGCCGTCACGCACAAGACACGGCCACCGCTGGTCACGGTCTGGCCATCCACCTCTTGCGTACCGGCGTGGAACACCATGGCGTCATCGGCATCAGCCGGGAATCCGGTGATGACATCGCCCTTCTTGGGGCTGAGGGGATAGCCGCCAGCGGCCATCACCACGCCCAGCGCAAAACGGCGGTCCCATTGCAGTTCGATCTGATCCAGCGTGCCATCGGTGGCATGCATCATGACATCGATCAGATCGCTCTTGAGGCGCATCATGATGGGCTGGGTTTCAGGGTCACCCATGCGGGTGTTGAACTCCAGGGTCTTGGGGTTGCCTTGCGCGTCAATCATCAAGCCGGCATAGAGGAAGCCGGTGAAGGGATTGCCGTCTTTGGCCATGCCGGCCAAGGTGGGCAGAATGATTTCCTGCATGGCTTTGGCATGCACATTGGGCGTGACCACAGGTGCGGGTGAGTAGGCACCCATGCCACCAGTGTTAGGGCCTTCGTCGCCATCCAGAAGCCGCTTGTGATCCTGGCTGGTGGCCATGACCGCCACATTCTTGCCGTCGGCCATGACGATGAAGCTGGCTTCCTCGCCTTGCAGGAACTCTTCGATCACCACGCGGGCACCGCCCTCGTTGTGCTGCACGCCCAGCTTGTTGTCGAGCAGCATGAAGTCAATGGCCTCATGTGCTTCCTGCAAGGACATGGCCACGACCACGCCCTTGCCCGCAGCCAGGCCATCGGCCTTGATGACGATGGGCGCGCCATGCTTGTCCACATAAGCGTGCGCCGCCACGGGGTCGCTGAAGGTCTCATAGAAAGCCGTGGGAATGCCATGGCGCTTCATGAAGTCCTTGGCAAAGGCTTTGGAACTCTCCAGCTGGGCTGCCGCCTTGGTCGGGCCAAAGATACGCAGACCACGGGCACGGAACTCATCGACCACGCCGGCAGCCAGGGGGGCCTCAGGGCCCACCACGGTCAGAGCGACCTTTTCGCTTTCAGCGAAATCAGCCAGCGCCTTGACATCGGTGATCGCGATGTTGGTGAGACGAGGGTCACGCGCCGTGCCGCCATTGCCGGGTGCCACGAACACCTTGTGGGCCTTGGGCGATTGGGCCAGCTTCCAGGCCAGAGCGTGTTCACGGCCACCTGAGCCGATGACAAGAATTTTCATAGTGATTCGATCAGTTCAATTCGGCGTTGTGATAGACCTCCTGGACGTCGTCCAGGTCTTCCAGCACATCCAGCAGCTTCTGCATCCGGGCAGCATCATCGCCGCTCAGTTCGACGGGGGTGTCGGCACGCATGGTCACTTCGGCCAACTCGGCCTTGAGACCAGCACCTTCCAGCGCATTCTTGACGGTTTCAAAGTCGCCAGGCGCACTCAGCACCTCGACAGACCCGTCATCGTGGTTGATGACGTCTTCGGCACCGGCTTCCAGGGCCACTTCCATGACCTTGTCTTCACTCACGCCGGGGGCAAACAGGAACTGCCCCACGTGCTTGAACTGAAACGCCACCGAACCTTCTGTGCCGAGGTTGCCACCGTGCTTGCTGAAGGCATGACGGACCTCAGCCACCGTGCGAACGCGGTTATCGGTCATGCAATCGACGATGATGGCAGCGCCGCCAATGCCGTAGCCTTCGTAGCGAATTTCTTCGTAGGTGACCCCATCGAGATTGCCCGTGGCCTTGTCCACGTTGCGCTTGATGTTGTCGGCAGGCATGTTGGCTGCCTTGGCCTTGTCGATGGCCAGGCGCAGGCGGGGATTCATGTTGATGTCACCCCCACCCTGGCGGGCTGCCACGATGATTTCACGGGTGATGCGGGTCCAGATCTTGCCGCGCTTTTCGTCCTGACGACCTTTGCGGTGCTGAATATTGGCCCACTTGGAATGACCGGCCATGATGCGGTGCTCCGGAATAGTTAAATTGCAGGGATACTGTGATTTTACCTTTTGCTTTGTCCGGGAAACCTGATCCATGGCAGACCCCATCCTGATTGCCCGCCACGGCGACACCGAATGTCACCTCTTGCCCGCCCTGACCAACCGCCACGGACTGATCACCGGGGCCACTGGAACGGGCAAAACCATCACCCTGCAAACCTTGGCCGAGAGCCTGTCGAAAGCGGGCGTCCCGGTATTCCTGGCTGACATCAAGGGTGACCTGACCGGCATTTCCCAGCCGGGGACGGTCTCGCCCAAGCTGGCCGCCATTCTGGCTGAGCGTGGCCTGCCAACCCCCAGCTCATCCGCCTGCCCGACCACGCTGTGGGACGTGTTTGGCGAACAGGGCCACCCCGTACGCGCCACGGTGTCCGACATGGGCCCGCTGCTACTGGCGCGCATGCTCGACCTCAACGACACCCAGGCCG
This sequence comes from Aquabacterium sp., assembly GCF_036273115.1. GTDB lineage: Bacteria > Pseudomonadota > Gammaproteobacteria > Burkholderiales > Burkholderiaceae_C > Aquabacterium. The sequence goes on along the minus strand of NZ_DASUIN010000002.1, from coordinate 243,491 downwards.
GGGTGATGCAACTGGTCTTCAAGATTGCCGACGACAACGGCTTGCTGTTGCTCGACCTGAAAGACCTGCGCGCCATGCTGCAGCATGTGGGCGACAACGCCAGCCAGTTCACCACCGAGTACGGCAACATCAGTGCGGCCAGCATCGGCGCCATTCAGCGCGGCCTGCTGCAAATTGAACAACAAGGTGGCGACAAGTTCTTTGGCGAGCCCATGCTCGACATTCAAGACTTCATGCAGACCGTGTCAGGCCAGGGCGTGATCAACATCCTGGCGGCAGACAAGCTGATGAACTCGCCACGGCTGTACGCCACCTTCCTGCTGTGGATGCTGTCGGAGTTGTTTGAAACCCTGCCTGAGGTGGGCGATCTGGATAAGCCCAAGTTGGTGTTCTTCTTCGACGAGGCACACTTGCTGTTCAAGGATGCCCCCTCCGCCCTGATCGAGCGCATCGAACTGGTGGTGCGTCTGGTGCGCTCCAAAGGCGTCGGCGTGTTCTTTGTGACTCAGAACCCACTGGACGTGCCCGATACCGTGCTCGGCCAGTTAGGCAACCGGGTTCAACACGCTCTGCGCGCGTTCACACCACGCGACCAGAAGGCCGTGAAAGCAGCCGCCGAGACCATGCGCGCCAACCCGGGCCTGGACATTGCCACCGCCATCACCGAGTTGGCTGTGGGCGAAGCCTTGGTCAGCCTGCTGGACGACAAGGCGCGGCCCAGTGTGACCCAACGCGTGTTCGTGCTGCCACCCGGTAGTCAGATTGGCCCGATCAGCCCAGCGCAGCGGCAGACCCTGCTGGCTCAATCGCTGGTCAGCGGTGTGTACGAAAAAATGGTGGACCGCGAATCGGCCTACGAACGGCTCAAAGGCCGTGCGGCCGCCGCGCCAGCAGCATCGACATCGGAAACCGGCTCCATGCGGGATGAGGCCAATCGGGTGCTGAAAGGCGAGACCGCTACGCGGGGGGCCGAGCAAGCCGGCGGCTGGTTGGGCGATGCGGCGGGCGATCTGATTCGAGGCAGCGGCCGCAAGGACTCGATTCTGGAGACCCTGGCAAAGTCGGCAGCCCGAACCATTGGCTCGACCGTGGGCCGCGAAATCATCCGCGGCGTGCTGGGTTCCATTCTGGGCGGATCGGGCTCCAGCCGACGCCGGCGCTGAGCCGCTAACAGCCCTGGTTGGCTCCCCAACCAGGCGCTCCCTCATCGCGCCTGACCACGGACGGATCAGTGACGCGAATGCGAGTGGTGATGACCGTCGGTTCGGGCAATGGCCAGCAACTGCTCGACTTCGTCTGTATGGTTGCGCAGATTGCGTTCATGCCAAAGCTTGATGACGTACATGAAACCGGCCACTGTCAGACCAAAGGCCGTGATGGCACCATAAGCTGACAAGCCTGCCTTGGTGCAGGCGCTATACAGAAAACCCAGCGCCAGGATGCAAGCCTGCTCGTTGAAGTTCTGCACGGCAATCGAACGCCCAGCCCCCATGAGGTTGTGCCCCCGGTGCTGCAACAGCGCATTCATCGGCACCACCAGGAAGCCACTGAGCCCCCCCAGCAAGATCAGGAAGGGAATGGCCAGACTGACATCGCGCAACCAGTTCATGCCGAGCACCAGAATGCCCATGCTGATGCCCAAGGGGATGACTTTGGTCGCCGCATCCAGACGCATCTTCATGGAGGCAACCACCGCCCCCACTGCCGTGCCAACGGCCACCACACCGACCAGAGACGACGCCTTGGTGGTGTCATAACCCAGCGCTACGGCCGCCCAGGCCAGCACGATGTAACGCAGATTGCCGGACACGCCCCAGAACAAGGTGGTCGTCGCCAGAGAAATCTGGCCCAGCTTGTCAACCCACAGGCGGCGATTGCAATCGAGAAAGTCGTTCACCAGGGTGGCGGGATGCGATGGGAACGATTGCAGAGGCGTATCCGTGCGGGGAATACGCAGATTGAACCCTGCAGCCAGCACGTACAAGATGACCAGGGAAGCGATGGCTGCCTCGGGGGGCGTATCGATACCGGTATCAAAGCCAGGGAGGTCGAAAGCCAGCAAGTGCGGCGAGACCACCTGCCCCATCAATTGCCCACCCAGGACCACCCCCATGATGATGGACATGATGGTCAAGCCCTCGATCCAACCGTTGGCCTTGACCAACTGGGAGGGAGGCAGGAGCTCGGTCAGGATGCCGTACTTCGCGGGCGAATAAGCAGCCGCCCCCAGACCGACGATGGCATACGCGGCCAGCGGATGGGTGCCAAACAGCATCATCAAGCAGCCCACCACCTTGATCGCGTTGGACATGAACATGACTCGCCCCTTGGGCAGCGCATCGGCGAACGCGCCGACAAAAGGCGCCAACACCACGTAAAAGAGCGCAAACATGGGGACCAGAGCCGCCCGCTGCCACTCAGCAGCACCACCCGACTTGAGAAGTTCTACCGCGGCCACAAACAGCGCGTTGTCGGCCAGCGAACTGAAGAACTGGGCCGCCATGATGGTGAAAAAGCCTTTTTTCATGCGCGCGCGAAGGTGAAATCGTGTTCGTTCTAGAAAATGCCCTGGCGCGAAAAAAGGTCGATCACCACAGCGGTGGCCGGTTATAGCACGGGCGCTGGCAAAATCTCGCTATGCCCCGCCCACTTGAAGCCCTGATCCACGTCGACGCCCTTCGCCACAACTTGCAACGCGCCCGAGAGTGCGCCCCCGATGCGCGAATCTGGTCGGTCGTCAAAGCCAATGCCTACGGACACGGTCTGCAGCGCGCCTTCGAAGGCCTGAGGGCCACCGACGGTTTCGCCCTGCTCGACATCGCCGAAGCCCGCCGCTTGCGGGAAATGGATTGGCGAGGCCCCATCTTGTTGCTGGAAGGGGTGTTCGACGCCCGAGACCTCGAATGGTGCTCGCGCCTGGGCCTATGGCATGTGGTGCATTGCGACGAGCAGATTGACTGGATCGCGCAACACAAAACCGAATGGCCCCACCGCGTGTTCCTGAAAATGAACACCGGCATGAACCGACTGGGTTTTCAGCCCGCAGCGTTTCGCAGCGCCTGGGCCCGCTTGAGCGCCCTGCCTCAGGTGGAAGAAGTGTCGATGGTGACCCACTTTTCAGACGCCGACAGCCCCAAAGGCATCGCCCATCAGGTCGAAGTGTTCCAAACCACCACGGCCGACCTCAGCGGCGAACGCAGCCTGTGCAACAGCGCAGCCACCTTGCGCCACGCACACGACCCCGCTGTACGCGGCGACTGGATCCGCCCCGGGGTGATGCTGTACGGCGCCTCCCCTGACTATCCAGAACACGACGCCATGCATTGGCGCCTGCAACCGGCCATGACCTTGCGCTCGCGCCTGATCGCCGTGCAACACCTGAACGCAGGCGACACCATAGGCTACGGCAGCCGATTCACCGCCTCCAAGGCCATGCGCATCGGCGTGGTGGCTTGCGGGTACGCCGACGGCTACCCTCGCCATGCACCCGATGGCACCCCCGTGCTGGTCAATGGCGTGAAGGTCCCCATCGTCGGCCGGGTGTCGATGGACATGCTGGAAGTGGATCTGACCGAGGTGCCGCAAGCCGAAATCGGTAGCGAGGTCACCCTGTGGGGACACGGGCCGCAAGTCAACGGACAAACCACCCAGTTGTCCATCGACGAAGTGGCCCAGCACTGCGGCACCATTGGCTACGAGTTGATGTGTGCACTGTCGCCCCGGGTGGCTGTACAGGTGATCGACAACGCCGCTTGATCGACTCCCACTGAACCCCTGATCGGTATGGGTCTTGCTTATTCAGTGACCTGCCTTTGATAACAAACCCGCTGAGCGAGCAGTAAATGGACATTGATCAACAACGCCACCAACTCCGCATGACCGTGCTCATGACGCCGGACATGGCCAACTTTTCCGGCAACGTGCACGGTGGCACCATTTTGAAAATGCTGGACCAGGTGGCCTATGCGTGCGCCAGCCGATACGCAGGCACCTACGTGGTGACCATGTCGGTCGACCAGGTCACATTCCGACAACCCGTGCACGTCGGCGAGTTGCTGACTTTTCTGGCCTCGGTGAACTACACCGGCACCTCGTCGATGGAGATCGGCATCAAGGTGATTGCCGAAAACATTCGCACCCAGGTGGTGCGCCATGCCAACAGCTGCTTTTTCACCATGGTGGCCGTCAACGACGAGGGCAAGCCCACCGCCGTGCCCGCGCTGACACCGGGCACCGCCGACGAAAAGCGCCGATTCGAGGCAGCCAAACTGCGCCGACAATTGCGCCAGGAACTGGAACGCCGGTTCAAGGAAATTTCTGCTCATCCAGGCAGCTGATCCCCCTTGCGCAAGAAGGGGCCCAACTGCCCCTTCATCCTTAGCGCATGGCCAAAGAGAAAACCGTCTACACCTGCAGCGAATGCGGCGGCACCAGCCCGAAATGGCTGGGCAAATGCCCCCACTGCAACGCCTGGAACACGCTGGAAGAGACCCGGGCCGAAGTACCCGGGAAAAACCGCATGCAGGCGCTGGCCCGCGGCCTCAATGCGGCTCAGCCGGTGACCACGCTGGCTGACATCGAAGCGGCCGAAGTCTCGCGCACGCCCACCGGGCTGGAAGAGTTGGACCGAGTGCTCGGCGGCGGCATCGTCGCGGGCGGGGTGGTGCTGATCGGTGGCGACCCCGGCATTGGCAAATCAACCTTGCTGCTGCAGGCGCTGGATGCCCTGTCCCGCCAGATGCCGGTGCTCTATGTCACCGGCGAAGAAAGCGGCGCCCAGGTGGCCCTGCGGGCCCGACGCCTCGGGCTGGACGGCTCCGCTGTTCGGGTCCAGGCCGAAATTCAGCTGGAAAACATCGTGGCCACGTTGGAGGCGGAAAGGCCCGCGTTTTGCGTGATCGACTCGATTCAGACCTTGTTTTCAGACCAACTCAGCTCAGCGCCGGGTTCGGTGGCCCAGGTGCGCGAATGCGCAGCCCACCTGACCCGCGTCGCCAAGGCCAGTGGCTGCACCATGGTGCTGGTGGGCCACGTGACCAAGGAAGGCGCATTGGCCGGCCCGCGTGTGCTGGAACACATCGTCGACACGGTGCTGTATTTCGAGGGCGACACGCACAGCAGCTTCCGTTTGATTCGCGCCATCAAGAACCGCTTTGGTGCCGTCAATGAAATTGGCGTGTTTGCCATGACGGACAAGGGCCTCAAAGGGGTCACCAACCCCAGCGCGATATTCCTGTCCACCCACAGCGAACCTGTACCCGGCTCCTGCGTGCTGGTCACGCTGGAAGGCACGCGCCCCATGCTGGTCGAAATCCAGGCGCTGGTCGACTCCGGCGGGCCCAGTCCACGCCGACTCAGCGTGGGCCTGGAACGCGACCGACTGGCCATGTTGCTGGCCGTGCTGCATCGCCACGCCGGTATGGCCTGTTTCGATCAGGATGTGTTCGTGAACGCGGTGGGCGGGGTCCGCATCAGTGAACCCGCAGCCGACTTGGCGGTACTGTTGGCCATTCAGAGCAGCCTGCGCGGCCGCGCCTTACCCAAAGGCTTCATTGCCTTTGGCGAAGTGGGCCTGGCGGGAGAAGTGCGCCCAGCGCCTCGAGGACAGGATCGCTTGAAGGAAGCAGCCAAGCTGGGCTTCTCGATCGCTGTCGTCCCCAAAGCCAACGCACCGAAAAAACCCATCGACGGACTGACCATTCACGCCGTGGAGCGCGTGGAAGAAGCCATCGAGCTGGTCCGTTCACTGCTCTGATTCAGCGGCGGATCGCTTTCTTGAGGTTCAAGCCGGTGGCCGCCAAAGTGCCGAAATACAGCACGGCAGCGCCCACCAGGCAAGCCGCCATTGCCCCCACACGCAGCATCTTCTGGGTATGCAGACCGATCCAGTCGATGTGGGTGGTGGCCAACCAAAGCCCCACGCCCAGCACCGCTGTGGCGAACACCACCCGCAGGGTGAACAGTGCCCAGCCAGACGCCGGCTGATAGCGCCCGGCCTTGCGCAAACCCAGCAGCAACCACGAGGCATTGACCAGCGAGCCCAAGCCAATCGACAAGGCCAAGCCAGCATGGCCCAGCAGGGGCACAAAAATAACGTTGAAGCCTTGGGTGATGGCCAGTACGGTGATACCAATGCGAACGGGCGTCTTGATGTCTTGGGTGGCGTAAAAACCCGGTGCCAGCACCTTCACCCCGATCAAGCCCATCAGACCCACGCCGTAACAAGACAGCGCCAGCACGGTTTGCTGCACATCGTTGGGCGTGAAGCGGCCGTAGTGGTAAAGCACCGCCACCAAGGGCTTGGCAAAGACCAGCAAAGCCACCGCAGCGGGCAGCGCCAACAGCAAGACGAGGCGCAGCCCCCAGTCCAGCAGATCGGAGAAACGCGCAGCGTCGCCCCCAGCCTGGGCTCGAGACAACTGGGGTAGCAGCACCACGCCCAGGGCCACACCCAGCATGGCGGTGGGGAACTCCATCAAGCGATCAGCATAAGTCAGCCACGACACGGCCCCTGCCCCCAGGTGCGAAGCGATCTGGGTGTTGACCAACAACGACAGTTGCGCGACCGACACGCCCAGAATCGCTGGCGCCATTTGCTTGAGAATGCGCCCCACTCCAGGGTGGGCACGCGCTGTGCGCCAGGCCGACAAGGTCACCCCGATACGAGGCACCATGCCGATTTTCAGCAAGGCGGGCACCTGCACCGCCAATTGCAGCAAGCCCCCCACCATCACCCCCACGGCCAGGGCATAGACCGGCTCAATGCCATGGTTGCGAAACAGGGGGGCCACAAACAGCGCCGCCCCAATGGTGGACACATTCAGCAAAACTGGCGTGACAGCAGGCACCGCGAATCGGCTCCAGGTATTCAGAATGCCGGCGCTGAGCGCCACGAGCGACATGAAGCCGATGTAGGGGAACATCCAGCGGGTCATGACCACGGCGGCGTCAAACCCGCCGCTTTCCTTCAAGCCCGAGGCCATCGCCCACACCAGAACCGGCGCGCCAATCACCCCCAGAACGCAGACCAGGCCCAGCACGCCAAACAGAACCGTGCCCACGGCGTTGACCAGATCGTGGGTGGCCTGTTCACCGTTGCGTGTGCGGCTTTCGGCCAGAATGGGCACAAACGCTTGCGAAAATGCCCCTTCGGCAAACAAGCGTCGCAGCAAATTCGGAATGCGAAACGCCACATTGAAGGCATCGGTGGTCGCACTGGCGCCGAAAGCGGCGGCAATCAGTAACTCCCGAACCAATCCCGTGATGCGCGACGCCAGGGTCAGCAGGGAAACGATGGACGCGGATTTCAGCAAGCTCATCCGGGCATTATAGGAAGGGCCTGCGCCCCACTAGCCAGGTGGCTCCTGCCATGATATATTCGCAGGCTTTCCAACCAACTTTGCCTTGTGGGGTGCGAATTGGTTGTCGGGTTTGCCCGGCGCCAGGCATCTACAGGGCCAGAAAATCATGGCATCTGCATCCAAAGCCAAAAAGACCGTTCGTATTGCTTCGGGCCGTAAGCGCGCTCGTCAAGACGTCAAGCTGAACGCTGCCAACTCGGCTCTGCGCTCGAAGTTCCGCACCGCTGTCAAGAGCGTGTTGAAGGCTGTTGCCACCGGCGACAAGGCCAAGGCTTCCGACGCTTTCAAGTCGGCTCAGCGCGTGATCGACTCGATCGCCGACAAGGGCATCTTCCACAAGAACAAGGCTGCTCGTTACAAGAGCCGCCTGTCTGCCAAGATCAAGGCTATCGCCGCCTGATCTCAGACCTTGGTCGCAAAAAAGGCTCGCACTGCGAGCCTTTTTTTATTGGCGGCCATCACCGCCGAACTGAGGTGACAAAGCCCCGATCAGGCGCGCTTGGGGTGCTTCAAGACCGCCGACTTCCGCTTGGCAGCCAGCGCGATCGCGCAAACGCCCATCAGACTCAAACCCAGCGTGCCTACCTCAGGCACAGCGGTGACGGACATCGCGACCGGGTCGGCACTCCAGATGCCGGCAGTGCCAGACAGCGAGTAAGTCACACGCCCCCAGATCAGGTTCAAAGGGCTTGCACCTTGAGGTTTGACGGCACTGAAGAAAAAGTCGTCCGTGGCCGATGCGATGCTTTGCAGCCCCGATGGGCCCGCGCCGATCATCAACGCTTCCCAGTTGGCATCAAGCGATGAGCGCAAAGCCGCCAGATCAGGGAAGACATGAGACACGCCATCAACCGTTGTCTGCATATCCAGCAGAACGGGGACACCCAGGTCGTTTTCGCCGAAATCAACGGTAGCGGCACCGTTGATGACGCTCACAGGCGAGGGGCCGAAAGTCTCGCCAGCAAGCGAAACGACCGGTTTGAAGTTGGTCGCATCGAAAGCAATTCTGTACACGCCAGCCTGAGCCAGCGTTGGCAGAGCGACCAACGAGGCCATCGCAAAAAATTTCTTGCTCATGCGAGCTTCCCCTGAGATCTTTTATTCGAGACCCCATTCTAGTTCTTCGCTCGCTGCCCCAAGGACTGACGGAACACAAAGATCAAGGCCCACCCCGGTGCGGGATCTGCGCACGACTCAGGGCAACAGACACCCGTCTACCACCTGCAGGTCGTTGTCTTTGGCAAAGTTCATGACGAAGTCCCAGGCCATGGGCTCGACGTCTTTCAGCGCCTCGCTGACGACCACACATTTGATGTCGCCAATCGTGGTGGGAACACAGTAAGGCGAATACCCCAGATGGGCTGCCGCCCCCATCGCCACGCCACCGGGGCGAAAACTGGCCAAGGCCCCGGCCAGGCGCTCTGCCCAATCACTGGGGCGAAACGCTCTGCCTTTGCTGTTGACGCCTTGGATGAATACTTCTCTGGGTTTGATACGAGAAAACGTGGTCACGGTGCTGCTTTTGGCTGGCTGTGCAATGACAGGTGCATTGACAGTTGCGACGGCAGATTGTGTCTGCGCGCCGCGTGAATCTACAGGGAGTCCGGGATGGTGACCCGTTGGCCCATCGTTGGCGATGGACTCGACCTCTACAACCGCTTCCATACCTGACAGCTCCTTCACGTGGCTGACCCTGGAAAGACAAGCAAGTTCAATGCCTCGAGGCGCCCCGCAGGGGCGCACCAAGGACAGCCAAGGAACCGCCGTACCCGGTATGCATCTCGTCAAATGCAGCACCAACTTGACACACAGTGTGCACCAATCATGGCCAAGCGTGAACGATCACCCGCTCAACAGTCGGGCTGTTCTGGCATTTGGACACGTCCAGGGTCGATTCGGCGGCGCCTTTTACTTAGAATGGTGACGGCGCAGCCCTGCCCTGCGCTTTTTTCTTTTTTGAGAGACCCTTCACTGCCATGAACGCTCCCGTGTCGATGCCCCATGTGATGCCCACCTACGGTCGCCTGCCGATTGCCTTGTCGCACGGCGAAGGCGCCTACGTCTGGGACACCGACGGCCGACGTTATCTGGATGCACTGTCTGGCATTGCGGTCAACACCCTGGGACACAAGCACCCTAAGCTGACGCCTGCCCTGCAGGATCAGGTCAGCAAGATGATTCACTGCTGCAACTACTACCAGGTGCCCCTTCAGGAAGAACTGGCCCGTTTGCTGGTCGAGCGTTCGGGCCTGACCAATGTGTTCTTCTGCAATTCGGGCCTGGAAGCCAACGAAGCGGCCCTGAAGATTGCCCGCAAGTATGGCCACGACAAAGGCATCGACAAGGCCGAAGTGGTGGTCTATGAGAAGGCTTTCCACGGCCGTTCGATTGCCACGCTGTCGGCCACCGGTAACCCCAAGGTGCACGCCGGTTTCGAGCCCCTGGTAGAAGGCTTCGTGCGCGTGCCGCTGAACGACATCGCTGCCCTGGAAGAAGTGGCCCGCACACGCCCGAACGTGACCGCGGTGTTCCTGGAGGTGATCCAGGGCGAGGGCGGCATCAACCCCGCCCGTGCCGAATACCTGCAAGCCGTGCGCGCTTTGTGCGACAAGCAAGGCTGGCTGCTCATGCTCGATGAAGTCCAATGCGGCATGGGCCGCACTGGCAAGTGGTTTGCCCACCAATGGACCGGCATTCAGCCTGACGTGATGCCCTTGGCCAAGGGGCTGGGCTCTGGCGTGCCAATTGGCGCCGTGGTGTGCGGCCCCAAGGCAGCCAACGTGCTGCAGCCAGGCAACCATGGCACCACATTTGGTGGCAACCCATTGGCCATGCGCGCCGGGGTGGAAACCATCAAGATCATGGAAGAAGACCAGTTGCTGGCCAATGCCGAACGTGTGGGCAACCACTTGATGGCGGCCCTGCGCAAAGAACTGGGTAATTTGCCTGGCGTGGTCGAGTTCCGCGGCCAGGGCTTGATGATCGGCATCGAGCTGGATCGCCCCTGCGGTGTCATCCTGAACCGCGCCATGGAAGCTGGCCTGCTGCTGAGCGTCACATCCGATAAAGTGATCCGCCTGCTGCCTCCGCTGATCTTCACCACCGAACAAGCCGACCAGACCGTGGCCATCCTGGCTCCGCTGGTGCGTCAATTTCTGTCTGAAAGTGCTGCCTGAGACATGAAACCCGGAATGAGCCTGATCAAGCATTACCTGCAGTTCAAGGACCTGCGGGCCCCCGAGTACGAGTACCTGTTCGAACGCGCGGCCATCATCAAGAAGCGCTTCAAGAACTACGAAAAGTACACGCCGCTGGTAGACCGAACCCTGGCCATGATTTTCGAGAAAGCCAGCACGCGTACTCGCGTCAGCTTTGAGGCGGGCATGTACCAGATGGGTGGCTCGGTGGTGCACCTGACCACCGGCGACAGCCAACTGGGCCGCAGCGAGCCGATTGAGGACAGTGCCAAAGTCATCTCGCGCATGGTCGACCTGGTGATGATTCGCACCTACGAACAAGCCAAACTGGTGAAGTTCGCGGCGAACTCGCGCGTGCCAGTCATCAACGGCTTGACCAATGAATACCACCCCTGTCAGATCCTGGCTGACATCTTCACCTACATCGAACACCGCGGCTCGATCAAGGGCAAGGTGGTCGCATGGGTGGGCGATGGCAACAACATGGCCAACACCTGGCTGCAAGCGGCCGAGATTCTGGGCTTCACGGTGCACGTGAGCACACCCAGCGGCTACGAGATTGACCCTGCTGTGGCTGGCATCAGCAACACCGACTGCTACAAGGTCTTCAAGAACCCGATGGACGCCTGCCGCGGCGCCGATCTGGTCACCACCGACGTGTGGACATCGATGGGCTATGAGGCGGAAAATGAAGCACGCAAGAAGGCGTTTGCCGACTGGTGTGTGGACCGCGACATGATGGCCGTGGCCAAGCCCGATGCCCTGTTCATGCACTGCCTGCCCGCCCACCGCGGCGAAGAAGTGGAAGCCGACGTCATCGACGGCCCCCAATCCGTCGTCTGGGACGAGGCAGAGAACCGGCTGCATGTACAAAAGGTACTCATGGAGTACCTTTTGTTGGGGCGCATTGGCTAACAGCCAATGTGAACCGGGGCCGACAGGCCTGCAGGCGGTTCCGGCACAGGCTCATATCGCGCAGCGATGTGAAGCCGCGAAGCGGCGTGCCGAAGCCAAAACAGACTACACGTACAAAAGGTACTCATGGAGTACCTTTTGCTTTGTCGGATTGGCTGATTCTGAGTGTGAATCAGGTCCTGAAGAACTCGACCGATTGCACCAGATTGTCGGCTTGTTGTTTCAAGGATGCGGCCGCCGCCGCCGATTGCTCCACCAATGCGGCGTTTTGCTGCATGGTCTGATCAATCGCTGAGACCGACTGGCTGACCTGAGAAATGCCTGAGGATTGCTCCTCAACCGCCTCGGTGATGCTGGCGATCATGTCGCGCACCTGCTGTACCGCAGCAACGGCAGAGGCGATGGTGGTACCGGCATCATTGACCAGGTTGGAACCCCGCTCGACACACTCCACACTGGCGCTGATCAATGTCTTGATTTCCCGTGCGGCATTTGCACTGCGCTGAGCCAGGGCTCGCACTTCCGAGGCCACCACGGCAAAACCGCGCCCCTGCTCGCCCGCCCGGGCGGCTTCAACGGCGGCATTCAATGCCAGGATATTGGTCTGGAACGCGATGCCATCGATGACCGCAATGATGTCGGAAATCTTGCGCGAACTGTCGTTGATGTCGTTCATGGTGGCCACCACATTGCTGACCACCGCGCCCCCTTGCTCTGCCACCACGCAGGCATCTGAAGCAAGCCGCGAGGCCTCATGCGCACTGTCAGCACTCTGGCGCACACTGGTGGTGAGGTGTTCAATCGCTGCGGCCGTTTCTTGCAGGTTCGATGCCTGCTGCTCGGTGCGATTCGACAGATCCAGATTGCCTGTGGCAATTTCACTGGAGGCCTCAGCCACGAACCCGGACGCCTCGCGCACCTGAGCGACCACTTTGGCCAGACTGTCATTCATGCGGCCAAGCGCCTGCATGACCTGGCTGGCTTCATCGGCACCTTGCACGTCAATGCGCTGGGTCAGGTTGCCATCGGCCACCACCGTCGCGACGGAAACCGCCTCTTGCAGCGGCCTGGTAATGCTTCGCAGAATGCACCACGAACACCCGACTCCCACTGCAGCGGCCAGGGCCATGATGATGCCCAAGGTCCAAAGCGCCTCGCTGTAGGACGCGAGCGCCTCCGCCTCAGCTTCTTCGTGACGACGAACCGATGCGCTCACCACCTCAGCCACGATGGCATCAATTTGCTCTGTCGGGGGGCGATCCATGCCCTTGACCAGCTTGTCAACGGCATGGGCACTGTCAGCGGCTCTGGCGGGGTCGTAGTGCGCCATGGCCTCGCCGTACTTCCCCATCAACTGCTCATGCGATGCCAATGCCCGGTCAACCCCTTGGGTGGGCAACCCCAGATCACGCATCTTGGCTTGCAGTTGCTGCAGCTTGCTGCGTGTGGATTCACCTTCCTTGGCAAAGGCCTTGCGGTACTTGTCGTTGGCAGCCGGATCGCCGCCTCTCAATAGAAAGTTTTTCCATTCCTGCACCTGAATCTTGAACGTAACCTGGGCGTTGCGCGCCAGATCGACCACTTCCTGAAAGGCTCTGGCCTGATCATTGGTTGAAACGAAGTGATCCGTATCGGTCTTCATGACGCGGGCGGCATAACCGCCTAGCATCAAGAACAGGGTCAACAGCAGGGATGCCATGATGGCAATGCGCGTGCCAATCTTGATCTGTGAGAAATTCATGTCCGGCTCCAGGCCATGAGGTTGAGCTTGCCGGACAAAACTGCTCGAGTCCGGTTCGAGTGATCACCGTTTATCGGCCCCAAGCAGGGCCGATTTGAGTCAACCAACGTTGACCCTAGACAACAGACGAGCAGACTTAGCTTGTGAACTTGTACGCGAGCCGCAGGCCGCCCCAGTGGCGCCCTTGAACGATGATGGGGGCCGCAGCTTCCTTCAGCAAAACGTACTGCCCCCCACCCATGTCGCGGCGATAGGTCTGCAGCAGGAAGGGGCGCGTGCTGCGCGCCGAGGCCAGGCCGGTTCGGTCATTGAACACCCGGCGCCAACGCGAGTTCGCCGTGTTCCAGACCACCTCGCCTGGGCGCTGACGCTGGCAATAGACGCGGTTGTGCGTCGAGATATAACCGTTGCGGTCCGCTGCAATGCAGAAAACAATGTCGGGCAGCGCTTGCAGGGCCGGCTCTTGAATAGGGGGAAACAGTTCGTCAGCCAATGCGTTGAAGCGGGTTTCGTGCTGCCTGGGCTCACTGCCTTCGATGAGGCGGTAATGCTCATCGAACAAGTCATCTAGCTGGATGCGATGACGCTGCAATGCCGTCTCGAGGGCCTGGGAAATCTGGGCGGCAACCCGCTGGGCCAGTTCGATGTAGGGCGTATCAGAGGTGCGAATCCCGCACGAGGCCATCGCTTCCATCAACCGTTCGGAAATGCCCAGCACGCTTTCGCTACGCTGCAGTGCCGTGCCCAGGGCATCTCGGGTACGGGCCATTTCCTGGCCCATGGTCTGCATTTGCGTGGTGATGAGATTCGACGACGCACAGCTTTCTTGAGCGGCCTGAGCGATACGCTGCACGCCCTCTTCCACGCGACCGAGCGACTCGTAGAAAGTCAAATGGCGACTGGCATTGGTCTGCCGAGCGGCAGCATCTCGAGACAACTCTTGCGCCAGACTCTGGATACGCTGATCAAGCTGGGCCACCGTACTCATGATGGCCTTCGAGCTGGATTCGACTTGGGTGGCCAAGTCTTTGACGGCATCAGCAACCACAGAAAAGCCGGCTCCAGCCACTCCGGCACGCTTGGCTTCAACAGATGCATTGAACGCAACCAGACGCGTTTGCAATGCAATCTGGGTGATATCGGTTGCGGCACCCGCCACTTCCTGCAATGTGGCCACCACCCCTGACACTTCTTGCCCCACATGCGCCACCGTGTCGCGTGCACCAGCGACAGATTGCAAGCCCTGCACGGTGAGGTCCCGAATGAGCGACTGCGCCTGAATGATGTCTTGCAGCTGGGCCGTCAGCTGTTTCAGGGCGTCCTGCTGGTGAATGGCCACGGCGCTGGTGTCTTCCAGCGTACCGCGCAACTGCGCAGCTTCCTTGCCGAGGCTGTCGGCATCGCGCGCAAGACCCGAAGCCAGGGAACGAAGGTCGGGCTGCGGCGCCTCAGAAGGCAAAACGCCAGCAGACTCCCCAGGGAGAACTGCTGGCGCACGACGAAATACATTGAACATGGTCGCCTCACCGTCTTGATCAGATCAGTGATGCCGGCCACACCTCACCATTCGCGCAACTTCACTCTCAGACGTGCAATCGACTGGCTGTGCAACTGGCACACACGGGACTCGGTCACGCCCAGAACCGCAGCGATTTCCTTGAGATTCATGTCCTGCTCATAGTACATGCTCATGACGTACTGCTCACGCTCGGGCAAGTTCTTGATCGCTTCCACCAAGGCCACACGCATGCGGTGATCCTGCAGCATGCTCAGCGGGTCGTTGCCCTCGTCTGACACATGGCGGTCAAGGTAGTCATTGTCGCCATCCTCGCCACTCATGTCCTCCAGGTAGATCAGCTGGGTGCCGCGCACTTTGCCGAGCATTTCCTGGTATTCGACGAGGGTCAGGCCCATTTCCTTGGCGATTTCGCTTTCCTGCGGCGCTCGGCCCAGCTTCTGCTCCAGCTTGTGCACGGCCGACTCGATGTCGCGCTGCTGTTTGCGGGTGCCGCGGCTGAGCCAGTCTGCGCCACGCAGTTCGTCGAGCATGGCGCCGCGAATGCGCTGGGTGGCGAAGGTTTCAAATTGCACGCCCTGCCCTGCATCGAATCGGGTCAGCGCGTCGGACAGGCCGATCATGCCAACCTGGATCAGGTCGTCGATTTCGACGTTGGCGGGCAACTTGGCAATCATCTGGTGGGCCAGACGACGCACAAGCGGGCTGTATTGCTTGAGCATGGAATCGATGTCGAGACGGCCTTTGGCGGTGTACATGTTCTGCTCCATGGCATCAATTCAATACAGGGGCGACACGCGAGGGCAAAGCTGCCCCGGGTGACACCAGGTGGTCGAAAGCGGTGTCGCCCAGGGTCTGAACCCAGGCGCATCGCAACAGTCCTGCCGCCAGCTCCTGAAATTCGGCGCTGGGATCGCGGTCAGAGGATTCTTGAGGGTCGAGCCGCAAGCTGCGGTGCTGTGCTGCGCCCAGGAAACTGTCGGCACATTGCGCGAGGCGGCGAGCCACTTCGTCGGCCTGCTTCGAGCGGGCCGACGCGCACACCACCAGGTCGTAGGCCAGCCAATGGCCGCGCTGCACGATGACCTTGATGGCACCATACGCGTCGGTCAGGCCTTCTGCGAGGTCATTGCTGAACAGCAAGGGACGCAGATTGGCGTGCCCGGCTCGGTGACCAAAAATGCGAACCAGCTCGCTGGCCGAGGCGTGAATCAGGATGACATCGCTCTGCGGCGATGCGTCGGCCAGGGCATCCAGCAAGGTGGCACACGAGCCTCGGGCATCCACATGGCGCAGGGGCAGGCCTCGAGCCGGCATATAGCGCACCTGACGCGACAGGTCTTCAATGCCTTCAGCCAGGTCAAAGGCAGCCAACTCACTGGGAGGACGAGCCTGATCGCTGGCGTCGACCACCAGAGTGTGGAGACCAAAGCCGGCGTAGGTGGTACACAGGCGCTCTAGAACCAGCCCACCACAGGCTGCGGCTGGGTTGGCCACCACCGGGATGAACCGAATCACCCGGGAGGCAAACATCTGGCGCAGGCCGTGGGCCTGATCCGTGGGGCGCCCGGCTCCCGGGGCGCTTGCAGAGGTTGAACGGTCAGAACGAATCATGTTTTTGTGATGGTTATCAGATCGGTCAAACAGAATCAGATGTCATCAAACAGTTCGCGCGGACGCCTGTGCTTCACTCAGGTTGACTGGTGGCATCGAGAACACCAGGCTGACCTCGTTGGGATCCAGGCGATAAGCCGGGTTGAGGCTGGCACGCAGAGCCCGATGGATCAGCGCCTGAGCAGACAGACGATGCCAATCTTCTGGCACTCTTTGGCCGTTTGCTACACCGAGAACCCGAGTTTTGTGACGAATTAACGCATCCAGGGCTGGACCGAGCTTCACGGCTTCATCCAGCTTGGACAGAATCACGCCCGCGCATTGGTTTGCCTGGTAGGACAGCATCACGTCTTCGATGGCGTCACCCTGAGCTGCGGTGTTGACCACCAAGAGCTTTTGGATGCTGGGGTGAGCCAGCATGTCGAGCAGTTCCTTGCAACGGGCATCGCGCTGGGGCATGCCGGCGGTGTCGATCAGGATCAGCTTCTTGCTGGCCAGCAACTCGAGCAGGTCTTCCAGCGCAGCGCGGTCATGGGCCATGTGAACGGGCACGCCCAGGATGCGGCCATAGGCGCGCAGTTGTTCGTGGGCGCCCATCCGGTAGGCATCCAGGGTGATCAGGCCCAGGTTGTGGGCACCGTGTTTGGCAGCAAACGCGGCCGCCAGCTTGGCGGTGGTGGTGGTCTTGCCCACACCGGTCGAGCCGATCATGGCGAACACGCCAGTACGGTCTTCGATGCCGGGTTCCTGGTCGGCGGTGTTGAGGTTGCGTTGCAGCACCTGGGTGGCCCACTGCACTTCGTCGGCGGCACCGGAAGATACCTCGGCGGGCATCGCGTCCAGCATCTTGCGAATCAGCACAGCCGAGAAGCCTCCGTCGAGCAGCTTCTGCGCCAGTGCGGCCTGCGAAGGCGTGCGGCCCAGCTTTTCGATGAAAGCCATGGTCTCGAACTGCTCTTTCATCATGGCGCGCATGGCACGCAGCTCACCCAGCATGGTGGCATTGGCCTCTTGCGCGGCCTTCAAGGCTTCCATGGTGGCGGCGTCGGGGCGAGAATCGCGGCCCGGGTTCTGACGAGCAGTCAGGCCAGACAAGGTCAGCTCGGGGTTGTCGGTGCGCAGCGGCACCACCTGAGCAGGACGTGCCGGGGCAGGCTTGGGTTGTTCTACCGCTTGTGGCGCAGCAGCCTGAGGGCGCAGCAGTTGCTGCACATCGGGCCAGGCTTCCACGGGCTCATCACGCACGGGGGCCGCCTGCTGCATCATCGGCTCACCACCCAGATCCACCGAGGTGGACACGGCGGGGCGCTGGGGCTTTGGCTGAGCGAAACGCTGGCTCAGTTGCTCTTCGGGCGACACGGCCAGAGCGGGTTCGGTACGGGCTTGCAGAGCGGCCTGACGGCGCTTGAGCATGCGCTCGCGGACATAGTCCTGGAACGACAGGGTGCTCATGGCCAGTTGCTTGACGTCGTCTTGCACCGAGTTAGCCAGATTGGCCACGGTGTTGCCCACGCCAGACTTGCCCGACTCACGCTGAGGCGCAGCCTCCTTGGTCGCAGCCGCAGCAGCGGGTGCCACCTTGGGAAAGGTCACAGGCTCAGGGCGAGCTTGAGGCTCAGAGCGCTCGACAGGGTAAGAATCGATGGCTGGGACGCTGTCAGCGGCCATGGCCAGAATTTCGATGCCACCTTCAGGAGCGGGCTTGGTCGACAGGACGACGGCATCATCCCCGAAGGCTGCTTTGACCTTCTGCATGGCTTCGCGAGAATTGCGTCCGATAAAGCGTTTGACGTTCATGCGTGGCCTCCGATCAGGGTACCGATGCGAATCGAATGAGTCTCAGGAATTTCGCTGTGGCCGAGCACCTTCAGGCGGGGTGCGGCGCGCTTGAGCAGGCGGGCGACCATCGGGCGGATGGAATCGGGCACCAACAGGCAAGCGGGGTGGCCCAGGTTTTCCTGGCGTTGGGATGCGTCTGCGGCCTGGCGGGTCAGATGATCCGCCACACCGGGGTCGAGCATGGGGCCACCGGCGCTGGTCAGGGCCTGAGTCAGCAGGCGTTCCAGATCAGGTTCGATGGCGATGACATCCAGTTCGCGAACTGGACCGTAGATTTGCTGGACGATGGCGGGAGCGAGACCGACGCGAATGCGCTTGGCCAGCTCGGAGGGATCGTTGGCGAGCGCGGGGATCATCGCGGCTTGCTCGGCCACGGTTTCAATGATCGAGCGCATGTCGCGAATGTGCACGCCCTCTTCGAGGAGCAGTTGCAGCACTTTTTGCAGGGTAGCGATACCAACCATCTTGGGAACCACGTCTTCAATCAGTTTGGGAGCCAGTTTCGTTACATGCTCGACCAGTTGTTGAGTTTCGACTCGTCCCAGCAACTTCGCCGCATGCAGTTGCATCAAGTGTGAGAGATGAGTGGCCACGACAGTCGAGGGATCAACGACCGTGTAACCAGCCATTTGCGCGGCATCCCTTTGTCGTTCTTCCACCCACACCGCGGGCAGTCCGAAGGCGGGATCTACCGCCGGGGCACCCTGGATCGGATTGGTCACGTGGCCAGGGTTGATCGCCATCAGCATGCCTGGGAACACCTCGCCCTCGCCCACCACGGCACCGCGCAGGGTGATGCGGTAGAAGCTGGGGCGCAGCTCCAAATTGTCTTTAATGTGCACAGATGGCGGCAAAAAGCCGACTTCTTGCGCGAACTTGCGTCGAACGCCCTTGATTCGATTCAGCAAATCGCCGCCACGGTCCTTGTCGACCAGCTGAATCAGGCGGTAGCCCACTTCCAGGCCCAGGGTGTCAACAGGTTGCAGGTCTTCCCAGGTGGCTTCGCCATTCGGGTTGGCGGCCTCGGCTGGTTTCTCGACCGGCTTGGGCGCATTGCGCTCGGCCTCCTGCTTTTCGTTCAGCTTCCAGGCACCGTAACCCAGGCCACCAGCCACCGGCAGGAAGATCAGAGCCGGCATGCCAGGAATCACCCCCAACATGCCGATGATGCCAGCTGCCACCCCAATGACTTTGGGGTTGGTGAACATCTGGCCCATGATTTGCTGGCCAACGTCCTGATCTTTGCCGACGCGGGACACCACCATGGCGGAAGCCACCGAGATCAGCAGGGCAGGAATCTGGGCCACCAGGGCATCACCCACCGCCAGCAGCACATAAGAACTGGCCGCATCGCCGGGCGACAAATTGTGCTGAACCACCCCAATGATGAAGCCACCGATGATGTTGATGAACAGAATCAGGATGCCGGCAATCGCATCGCCACGCACGAACTTGGAGGCACCGTCCATCGAGCCATGGAACTCGGCCTCTTCGCCCACTTCCTTGCGGCGGCGTTTGGCTTCCTTGTCATCGATCAGGCCGGCACTGAGGTCGGCATCGATGGCCATCTGCTTACCGGGCATCGCATCCAAAGTGAAGCGAGCGCTGACTTCGGCAATCCGTTCAGAGCCCTTGGTGATCACCACGAAGTTGATCACCACCAGAATCGCAAACACGATCAGACCGACGGCGAAGTTGCCACCGATCAGGAAGTGACCGAACGACTCGATCACCCGGCCAGCCGCGCCAGTTCCGGTGTGGCCTTCCATCAGCACCACGCGGGTCGAGGCCACGTTCAGCGACAGACGCAACAGGGTCGTCAGCAGCAGCACCGAAGGAAAGGCCGCAAAGTCCAGCGGACGCAGCATGGTGGCCGCGACCATCATCACCATCAGGGCCGTGGCGATGTTGAAGGTGAAGAACAGGTCCAGCACAAAGGCTGGCAGGGGCAACACCATCAGGGCCAGCACGAAGACCACCACCAGCGGGGCCAACATGGCCTGGGTGTTCTTGGCCTGACCATTCAAGACGAGTTGAAGTTTTTGAAGCCAGGGGTTCATCATTCAGCCTCCACACTGCTCATGGCATCAGACTCGGCTTCGACCTGCTCTTTGAGCTTGGCCGATTGCAAAGGATCAAGGGCCGCCGGCACATCCAGGTCGGGCATGTTGCCGGGCATCGGGGCCTTGCCAGACAAGGCCGCCTTCAACTGGTACACATAGGCCAGCACCTGCGCCACAGCGCTGTATAGGGCCATGGGCACTTCGGCGTCGACTTCGGTATTGGCGTACAGCGCACGGGCCAGGGGCGGCGCTTCCAGCACGGGCACGCGGTTTTCGGTGGCAATGTCGCGAATGCGGAAAGCCAGCAGATCGAGGCCCTTGGCCACCACGCGCGGGGCGCCCATCGTCGCCTCGTCGTACTTCAGTGCCACGGCATAGTGGGTGGGGTTCATGACCACCAGATCAGCCGTGGGTACAGCAGCCAGCATACGCTTCTTGGCCATCTCGCGCATCCGTTGCTTGATGCGGCCCTTGACCTCCATATTGCCTTCCTGCTGCTTGAATTCGTCCTTCATTTCCTGATGGCTCATCTTCATCTTCTGAGCAAACAGGAAACGCTGCAAAGGCCAGTCCACGATGGCAAAGGCTGCCATCACCAGCAGCATGGAGCCCAGCACTTCGCCAATCGTCACGCCCAGGTCGTGAATGGCGGCAGGCAAGGGGCGGCCCAGCAACTGCACCATGTCAGGCCAGACCTTGGAGAGGAACATCGCGCCGGCTACACCCAGAATCAGGGCCAGCAGACATGATTTGAGGGCGTCGATCAACTGTTGCTTGGAAAACAGATTCCCGAGGCCAGTGATGGGATTGAGCTTGCCGAAATTGGGCTGCAGCACCTTGAAGGTCATCACCCAGCCGCCAGCAATCACGCCGGCTGCGACCGATGCCAATGCCACAGCCAGACCAAATGGCACGATCATCAGCAAGGCCTGACCAGCCAGGCTGCCCAGACGCTCGAGCATCATTTCAGGGGCAGCCACCGTGCGGGCGTCAAAGCGCATGCCGGCGGTCATCTGCAATTGCAGGCGGTCCATCCACACAGGGGTCAGCGCCAGCAAGATGCCAGTCGCAGCCAGAACCACCAGGAAATGCCCCAGATCGCGCGAACGCACGACCTGCCCGTCTTCTCGGGCTTTCTGCAGTTTCCGCTCTGACGCGGGTAACTGCTTGTCTTGTGAACTTTCTTCGGACATGGCGAAAGGGATTTACTGCGACCTGTCCCCGATTCTTGAGGACCGCAGCAAAATCTTTAGCGAGATAAGCGGGGCCCAACAGGCTCTATTTCGCGCCCCGGAAGGCACCCGCTCGAACCGACGCCCCGACCCGCCCTGCCCTCAACTCGACCAGCCCCTCACCGCAATCTCCACAAATGACCGCTTTGTGTGAGCCTCTTCACGGCTTACGCCCCCCGATAAACCACTAGCATGCCCCCATGGCCCACAACCCCCATTACCTGAAGCATGTCCAGAGCGTCATGGCCCGCGTGCCAACGCTGGCGGCGCAGTGGGTCTCGTTGACCTTGGGCGCTCTGCGGGCATCCAATACTGATCTGGCCTTGGCCAACGACCGTCGGCTGCTGTTCCAGCTGATGGAATCGCTTCAGAACCAACGCAAGAAGCTGGAAGACCAGTTTGCTTACCAGATTCAGGCCGAAATCGAGGCCGCCGATCGCCCTAGCAGCGCCACCAGCCTGGACAACATGCGGCTGGACCAACTGAAGTTGGTGGACGAATCAGAAGCGGAAAAAGAAATCGAAATTTCTCGCACCCTGCAACTCATCGACCTCAAGGCAGAGTGGGAATTGCGAGAGCTTCAAGCGTTTGCCGCCACGCTCCAGGGCGAGAGCACCTTGAGGCCCGAGGCCAACATCTTCCGGCCCACGGTTTTTGCGCGCGCCCTGAGCAACGCCACCAACGATCTGGGCTTATCCGTTGGCGAACGCAATCTGCTGCTGCGCATCGGCGCCAAGGTCTTGTCCGAACTGCTGCGTAATTTCTACGCTGAAATTTGCGACGATCTGCGCAACCAGGGGTACACGCCACTGGCGTACCGAGCCGTGACGATGCCTCCCCGCATCCCCGCCTCCGACATCAACGTGACGCAGCCTGGCGCCCTGCAAAGCCTGCTGCACCGCATTCCATCGCAGCACCTCATGGGTCGCGCCATGCCGGCACCCATGGTGGCAGCCTCGCTCGACCATGCCTTGGGGCAGCTTCCCAGTAGCGGTCAGATCAGCGCTCCTCCGCCACCCGGGGTCCGAGCCGATCCTCAAACTGTCGCCCTGATGTCGCGCCTGTTCGAGCAAATGGTGAAGGACGAGCAGCTGCAACCCGCCGTAAAAAAGGTCATTGCCCAGCTCCAGCCCTCGGTGCTGCGTGTGGCCATGCACGACCCTCGCCTGCTGCGAACCGACAAACACCCGGCCTGGCGCTTCATGAACGAAGTGGCGTCCTACGCGAACGGCCACACCGGCCCGAAGCAATCCGGGCTGTCCTCCTTCATGGCCTTCCTGCAACCGCTGGTTCAGAACCTGGTTGAAAACCCACGCCCGCAAGCGGCCGAGTTTGAAGAGGCCCTGCATAAGGTTCAGAACTTCATCGAACTGCGCTCTCAAGCAGAACTGCAGCCCACTCAACAGGCTGTCAGCGAGCTCGAGATCGCCGACCAGCGACAGGCCCTGAAACCCATCTTGCGCCAGCAGGTTGCGCGCCAATTGGCGGCAACGAAAGTGACCGAGCGCGTCAAAGACTTTCTCAGCGGCCCTTGGGTCGATGTGCTGGCCCACACCATGGCCACCCACGACCATGACGATGCCGAGGTGCAAACCATGCTCGGCACGGTCGACGACCTGCTCATGAGCTTGCAGCGACCGGCCACGCCCGAAGAGCGTCAAGCGCTTCGTCGAGCACTCCCCGGCCTGATCGAGCGGCTGCAAAAAGGCATGGCCTTGATCGACCTGCCTCAGGGTCAACGCGATGCCATTCTGGACGAGCTGATGATCATTCACAGCCGTTACCTCCGCTCGACGCCGAAGCCCCAACGCGAGCCTACGCCTGAGGAGTTGGTGCGTCAGATGCAGGACGAGATGACGCAGGAGGAGGAACTCGAGCCAGAGCCGGTTCGTCCGCGTCAGGAACTCGACACGAATGTCGGCTCCCTGCCGACCGTCCCCATGTCATTTGGTGATGAGATCCCGAGCGATGCGCCCAATGCGGCCGTGTCCGAATGGATCGACACCCTGCACAAAGGCAGTTGGTGCAAGCTGCTGCTCCAGGGGCAATGGGTCTCAGCCCACCTGCTCTGGTTCAGCGCGAACCGCCAATTCTTCATGTTCTCCAGCGATCATGCCGGACGCATGCACTCACTGACTCGCCGCGCGCTCGAGCGCCTGCGCTCGGAGGGCTTGGCCACCAGCCTGGAAGACCGCAACCTCATGCAACGTGCGGTTGACAGCCTGCTGCAGGATCTGGACACCAACACCGGGCCTCTGTAACACCTGCAGTCTTTGCAGCGGTCGAAGCACACAGCCCCAAGCCGCGCCGCCCCACTCCGATCACTCAGCGTTGGCCGGCACCACCGTCCAATGCTGGCGCATGTCTCCCGTGTGGTTCACGCTTTCCATATGGACCGGGAAGCCCCACAAGCGGGCCACATGTTTGAGCACCTCGCGGGTGCTGTCACCCAGAGGCCGGTCGTTGTGGCGGGTATGGCGCAGGGTCAAAGATCGGTCTCCCCGCAAATTCACACTCCAAACCTGAATATTGGGCTCGCGCGAGCCCAGATCGTATTGGCGCGACAAGGACTCGCGTAGCGCTCGGTAGCCCGAATCGTCGTGTATTGCGCTGACTTCATACTCCGACGCCTCTTCTTCATCACGAATGGCGAAGAAACGGAAATCGCGCATCACCTTGGGACTCAGGAACTGCCCGATGAAACTTTCATCCTTGAAGTTGCGCATGGCGTAGTCCAAGGTCTTCAGCCAAGCATGCTCTTCCTTGGGCGTGTTCTGAGCTGAACCGGCGAAATCGGGGAACCACAGGCGGTCTTCTTCGGTGGGGTGCTCACAGATCCGTTTCAGATCGGTGTACATGGCGAAACCAAGCGCGTAGGGGTTGATGCCACTGTACGCCCGGCTGCCCACCTGGGGCTGATAAATCACATTCGTGTGAGACTTCAGCCACTCCAGCATGATGCCGTCGGTGAGGTAGCCGTCGTCATACATGGTGTTGAGCAAGGTGTAGTGCCAGAACGTGGCCCACCCTTCGTTCATGACCTGGGTTTGCCGCTGCGGATAGAAGTACTGCGCCACCTTGCGCACGATGCGCACAATCTCGCGCTGCCAGGGCTCCAGCAAGGGCGCATTCTTTTCAATGAAGTACAGCAGGTTTTCTTGCGGCTCGGCCGGGAAGCGCCGCACCGATTCTTCCTCGCTGAACTTGTCGGCCCGGCGTGGCAGCGTGCGCCACAAGTCGTTGACCTGTTGTTGCAGGTAGGCCTCGCGCTCTTCGCGACGCGCCAGTTCCTTGTCCAGAGACAACTTGCTCGGCCGACGATACCGGTCTACACCGTGGTTCATCAGAGCATGGCACGAGTCCAGCAACTCTTCTACGGTGTCAATGCCATAGCGCTCTTCGCAGCGGGCCACGTAGTTCTTCGCATAGACCAGGTAGTCGATGATCGACCCCGCATCGGTCCACATGCGAAACAGGTAATTGCCCTTGAAGAAACTGTTGTGCCCATAGGCCGCATGCGCAATCACCAGGGCCTGCATGGCCATGGTGTTTTCTTCCATCAGGTAGCTGATGCAGGGGTTGGAGTTGATGACGATTTCATACGCCAGCCCCATGAAGCCACGGCGATAGTTTTTTTCGGTGGCAATGAATTCCTTGCCGTACGACCAGTGCCGATAGTTCACCGGCATGCCCACGCTGGCGTAGGCATCCATCATCTGCTCGGCAGTGATGATCTCAAGCTGGTTCGGGTAGGTGTCAAGCTGGTAGCGCTGCGCCGTGTTGCGGATGACGTCGTGGTATTCCTCGATCAACTCGAAAGACCAGTCAGAAGGGCCCGGCAAGGGTTTGGTGTGGTCAGACGTGCTCATGCATCCACTCCTTCCTTCTTGAACAACTCACGGAAGACGGGGTAGATCTGCGAGGGCTCCAGCACCTTGCGCATCGCAAAGTGCTTGTGCTTTTCCGCCAGAGCGAGGTATTCGTCCCACAGGTTCTGTTCGGTCTGCGCCACCTGCACATAGGCGTAGTAGCGCACCAGCGGCAAGATCTTGTCTTCGATGATTTCGCGGCAGCGGCTTGAATCGTGGTGCCAGTTGTCGCCATCGCTGGCCTGCGCCACATACAGGTTCCACTCGCTGGTGGGGTAGCGCGCCTGAATGATTTCATCAAGCAGCACCAAGGCACTCGACACCACGGTGCCGCCGGTTTCGGTAGCGTGGAAGAAATCGTGTTCGTTGACCTCTTGCGCCTGGGTATGGTGGCGAATGAACACCAACTCAATCTTGTCGTAGTGACGGGTCAGGAACAAATACAGCAAGATGAAGAAGCGCTTGGACAACTCCTTGCGCTGCTCGTCCATCGAGCCCGACACGTCCATCACGCAGAACATCACAGCCTTGGTGGTCGGCACCGGCACCTTGATGCGGCTGCGGAAGCGCAGATCAATCGGGTCCAGGAAGGGAATGCCCATGATGCGCCCACGCAGGTGGTGCAAACGCGCTTCAATCTCTTCAATTTCCTTGGCTCGTTCCTGCACCAAGGCGGCATCGCCCGGGGCACTGCCTGCCTCGGCATTGAGGCGACGCAACTCCTCCAGCCGCGCTTCCAGCTCTTGCACTTCGCGACGGCTGCTGGCGCCCAAAGCGATGCGGCGCCCCAAGGCCCCGCGCATGGAGCGCACCACGTGCAAGTTGTTGGGCGTGCCATCGCTGCTGTAACCCGCGCGCTGGCTTTTCCATTCAGGCACCTCAGCCAGTGCCGTGCGAACCAAATTGGGCAAGGCCAGGTCTTCAAAGAAGACCTGCATGAACTCTTCCTTGCTCAGGGTGAAGACAAAGTCGTCTTCACCTTCGCCGGAATCGCTCGCATCCCCCGATCCACTGCCCTGCCCGCCGCCACCTTGCGGCTTCTCGATGCGGTCGCCCCGCACATATTCGCGATTGCCGGGGTGCACCACTTCGCGCGTGCCGCCATCGCCATGACTGAACACAGGCTCAGACAGGTCACGCTTGGGAATGGCAATGTCTTCGCCTTTTTCAATGTCGCGAATGCTGCGGCCATTGATGGCGCGCTGAACGGCTTCTCGCACCTTGTCGCGGTAGCGACGCAAGAAGCGCTCGCGGTTGCCGACTGACTTGTTCTTGCCCGCCAGTCGGCGGTCGATGATGTGTTGACGCGTCATGTCAGCCCCTCGCTCGCGGAGTACCACGAGCGATCCCCCGAGGGGATCTCGCCCGCCTTGGGGCGGCCCGGCGACGGGCTCGCCCGCTCCGTTACGCTCACCTGCATAGAACTCCGATCAGGACGACTTACGCACTCGCAAGTACCATTCACACAGCAGTCTGACTTGCTTGGCCGTGTAGCCCTTCTGGACCATGCGGTTCACAAAGTCTTCGTGCTTCTTGACTTCATCTGCACTGGCCTTGGCGTTGAAGCTGATGACCGGCAACAATTCTTCGGTGTTGCTGAACATCTTCTTCTCGATCACGGTGCGCAGCTTTTCGTAGCTGGTCCACAAGGGGTTCTTGCCGCCGTTGTTGGCCCGGGCCCGCAACACGAAGTTCACGATCTCGTTACGGAAGTCCTTCGGGTTGGCAATGCCAGCAGGCTTTTCGATCTTTTCCAGTTCGGCGTTCAGCGCCCCACGATCAAAGATCTCGCCGGTGTCGGTGTCTCGGTATTCCTGATCCTGAATCCAGTAATCGGCGTAGGTGACATAACGGTCAAAGATGTTCTGGCCGTACTCGGAATAGCTTTCCAGGTACGCAGTCTGAATCTCTTTACCGATGAACTCGGCGTAACGAGGCGCCAGCATCTCCTTGATGTAGGCGATGTACTTTTGCTCCGTCTCAGCCGGGAACTGTTCGCGCTCGATCTGCTGCTCCAGCACATACATCAGGTGCACCGGGTTGGCCGCCACCTCCTGGCTGTCGAAGTTGAACACCTTCGAGATGATCTTGAAGGCAAAGCGGGTGGAGATGCCGCTCATGCCCTCATCGACACCTGCATAGTCGCGGTACTCCTGAATCGACTTGGCCTTGGGGTCGGTGTCTTTCAGATTCTCGCCGTCGTACACCTGCATCTTGCTGAAGATGCTGGAGTTTTCCGGCTCCTTCAGGCGTGTCAGGATGGCGAACTGGCTCATCATCTTCAGGGTGCCGGGAGCGCATGGCGCACTGGCCAGCGACGAGCCCCGCACCAGTTTTTCGTAGATCTTGATCTCTTCGCTCACACGCAGGCAGTACGGCACCTTGACGATGTAGATCCGATCCAGGAACGCTTCGTTGTTCTTGTTGTTGCGGAAGGCCTTCCACTCGGATTCGTTCGAGTGAGCCAGCACCACGCCGTCAAACGGGATGGCGCCGAAGCCTTCCGTGCCTTTGAAGTTGCCTTCCTGGGTCGCGGTCAGCAAGGGATGCAGCACCTTGATGGGGGCCTTGAACATTTCGACGAATTCCAGCAAGCCCTGATTGGCTAGGCACAGGCCACCCGAGTAGCTGTAGGCGTCGGGGTCGTCTTGCGCGTAGGTTTCCAGCTTGCGGATGTCGACCTTGCCCACCAGGCTGGAGATGTCCTGGTTGTTTTCATCACCGGGCTCGGTCTTGGCAATGCCCACCTGCTTGAGGATGCTCGGGTAGCGCTTGACCACCCGGAACTTGCGGATGTCGCCACCAAACTCTTCCAGGCGCTTCACCGCCCAGGGGCTGAGGATGCGCTGCAGATAGCGGCGAGGAATGCCGTATTCCTTTTCCAGAATCGGGCCATCCTCCGTCGGGTCAAACAGCCCCAGCGGCGACTCATTCACGGGCGACCCTTTGATCGCATAGAACGGCACCTTCTCGGCCAGCAGCTTCAGCCGTTCGGCAATCGAAGACTTGCCGCCACCCACCGGGCCCAGCAAGTAAAGAATCTGCTTCTTTTCTTCCAGGCCTTGCGCCGCATGGCGGAAGTAGCTCACGACCTGCTCGATGGCATCTTCCATGCCATAGAACTCTTCGAAAGCCGGGTAGATCTTGATGACCTTGTTGGTGAAGATGCGAGACAGGCGCGGATCGTTGCGCGTGTCGATCATCTGCGGCTCACCGATGGCCTTGAGCATGCGCTCGGCAGCCGTGGCGTAAGCGGTCGTGTCCCGCTTGCAGATCTCGAGGTATTCCTCCAGGGAATATTCCTCTTCGCGGGTGCGCTCGTAACGAGCGGCGAAGTTGCTGATGACGTCCATGCAGACCTCCAGAACCAACGACTCAAGCCATTGATGTTCATCTGGAAGACCGGGAATCCAGCTGCGGTGACCCGGCCTAACTGACTCGCATCGCCTTAACACCTAAGATCAATGAAATCGCCTGATCTGGATACCCAGAGAAACCATGGTTTCCCGGCCCAATTCGCGACTTCCTTGTCTCTATCTTGCACCTTTTTTGACAAGCGTGTTGCTGCATCAGTACAACAACCTCATCGATTGCTTGTCGCTCGCACTTCATCCAGACTGGTCACCCCAGCCAGGACTTTCTCGATACCGTCCTGGCGCAGCGTGCGCATGCCCTCTCGCATGGCTTGCTGCTGCAACTCTTCCGCCCGAGCTCCGGTCTGAATCATGCGGCGCAACTCGCGGCTGATGGACATCAGCTCATGAATGCCGGCCCGGCCTTTGAAGCCGGTGTGAGCACAGCGTTCACACCCTTTGTTGTGGTGCAGCATGAGCTTGCCGTTCTGGCCAAACTCTTGAGCCCACCGCGACAGCACCGCCTCTCGAGCCAACTCAGGTACCCCCTGGGGCACGCAGTAGAGGTAGTCGGCGAGCAACTCTTCAATGTAGGCATCACTCGCTGGTTCGGAAACCAGGCACTCCGTGCACAAGCGCCTGACCAGACGCTGCGCCAGCACCACCAGCAAGGAATCGGCAAAATTGAACGGGTCCATGCCGATGTCGAGCAGGCGCGTGACGGTTTCGGGCGCGCTGTTGGTGTGCAGGGTCGACAAGACCAAGTGACCGGTCAGCGAGGCTTCGATGCCCATGCCGGCGGTTTCCTCGTCGCGCATTTCCCCCACCATGATGACGTCGGGGTCAGCACGCAGAAACGCCCGCAACGCCTTCGCAAAGGTCCAGTCGATCTTGCTGTTGACCTGCACTTGCCGCAGCCCCGGCTGGGTGATTTCGATGGGGTCTTCTGCCGTCCAGATCTTGCGCTCTGGCACGTTGATGTAACTGAGCGCGGAGTGCAGCGTGGTGGTCTTGCCTGAACCGGTTGGCCCCACGCACAAGACCATGCCGTACGGCCGTTCCATGGCCTCTTTCAGACGTGTCAGGTTGCGGGAGTTCAAACCGATTTTGTCCAGCGGCAGGGGCTTGGCCGAGGCCAGAATCCGCATCACCACATCTTCCAGGCCGTTGTTGGTCGGAATGGTGGCCACCCGCAGCTCGATCTTGTACTGGGGCACAAACCGAGCAAAATTGATCTTGCCGTCTTGCGGCTTGCGGCGCTCGGAGATGTCGAGATCGCACATGATCTTCAAGCGCGCCACCATCGCATTGCGATAGTTGTGAGGCAGCTCCAGGTAGGGCAGCAGAGCCCCATCTTTGCGGAAGCGAATCTTGACCTTCTCACGCCCTGGGTAGCATTCGACATGGATGTCTGACACGCCCTGGGTGTAGGCCTCGACAATCATGGTGTTGATCAATCGCACCAGCGAGTTGTCGCTTTGCTCGATCGTCCGGTCTTCTTCCCGGTTGTTCGATTCTCGATCGGCTTCCAGATCAGCCACCAACTGGATGGAATCGACGGACTCCATGTCGTAGGCGGGCGGCTCGGCGCTCATGTTGGCGGCATGGTGGCCAACATCGGCCCCGATGTTGGCGTACAGATCACGAATGGCCCAGTCGATCTGGCTGTGCTGCGCCAGCACCGGCACGATCTTGCTCTGAGTCACGAACTCGATTTCAGCCAGTTTGGCGTGAGCACTGGGGTCTTCCAAGGCCACGATCAGGGTGTTGTCGCGCTGCAGCAAGGGCACAACATGCAAACGCGCCGCCACCTGAAATGGCACCTTCAGCAAGGCGTCCATTTCAGGCTTGAACTTCTCCAGGTTCACCAGCGGATAGCCCATCTTGCGCGACAAGGCCGTCTGCAAATCGTCACGCGAGACCAAACCCATCCGAATGAGCAATTCACCCAGTGGCACCCCCCGGTCGCGCTCTTGCTGATGCAGGGCATCGCGCAACTGCGCTTCGGTGATCATGCCCATGGCGGTCAGCGCCTCGCCAATGCGCACCATGGGCATGGAGCTTTGTTGCTCAATGGCGCGCAGCAATTGCTCGGCGGTGACCACCTGACGCGTCAGCAGAATTTCACCCAGGCGTTGATTGCGCAAGCGGGCTTGCTCGTCGATGGCCAGATTGATCTGGGCTGGCGTGGCCGCCTGATGCTCGACCAGCACCTCTCCAATGCGAGGCCCGAACTGGACCCGGTCAATCACTTCGGCTGGAATGAACAGGCGATTGACGTTGCCATCGGCGTCGAGCGGCGGAAACAGGAACAGGCCGAAGGGCATCTGGGCATGCCCCATGGTGTGGCCACGCAATTGCGACCCATCCTTGAGCCAGACCCGGTATTCCGTGTTCATGCGCTGATCCAGCACCGCTGCGTGCGGATCGACCTCGGGCGAGGTCACGGAGGCGGCGAAAGGCCGTGTCAGCAGCAGCGAGCGGAACTGGCCAAAGCGCAAGGGCATGGTGGTGCGTGACGGCGGCACCTGCACCTGAGCCACCTGCTCGTCTGGCACGAAAAACACGAGCCGTCCGCGCATGAGGCGGCCATTGAGGCCCACGATTTCGCAGGGCTCATGGTCGGTCTGGGGCTCGGGTTGCGGATAGCAGGCGTAAGGAGGCGTCGGCCAGCGGAACAGACCCGCGTCCGGGGCCGAAACATCGGTGTCTGTCAAAGACAGGGGCGGCTGAGACGGTTCAGACATGACACAGGTATCCTATTCAACCTGTGCCATCTTATGAAAAGCAGGCGTTCACAATCCGGCCATCAGAGGCCGAAAGTCAGGCTTGTTAGAAGTCCTGCGGGCGGAAATTGAACTCGAACGGACAAGGCACGCGCTTGTGCTCGTCTTGTGGCAGCACCTGGGTGCGTTCCAGGGCGCGCAGCACGGCCTGATCCCACTGTTCGTTGCCGGAAGCGGCAATGATGGTGCTGCGGGTGATGCGACCTTCCGAGTTGCACTCCACCTTGACCAATGCAGCTGGGTTACCCGCCACCCCATCGCGGGGGAACACGATGTTGGCCTTGATACGGGCTCGCAGACGGCCGATGTAGCTGTCGCTCAACCCTGCGGAGGCAATCTGGTCTTGCGCCAGGTTGCGCATCAGCCGATCCAGGTTGGCGCGGCGTTGCGCAGCCAGTTTTTCGGCTTCGGCCTTGGCCTTGGCCGCTTCAGCAGCCTTGGCGCGCGCCTCTTCCGCCTTGGCCTTGGCTTCCGCTTTCGGATCGGGCTTCACCGACTCTGGCTTGGCAGGGGCTTTCACAGGTGGCTTTTCAGCCGCCTTGGGGGGCACCTTCTTGGGCGGATCGGGCAGGAAGACCTCTTTGGGTTCCTTCTTGGCAGGCTTCTTGGCTTCCTTTTCCGCCTTGGCCTTGGGCTTGACTGGCACCATGGCCATGTCGGCCGGCTTCTCCAGGGGCTTTTCAACCGCGGGCTCGGCGGGAGGGACGGGTTTGGGCGGTGGAGTCACCTCAGCGGGCTGAGGTGGCGGCGGTGGTGGCGGCTCGGGCTGTGGATTGCCTTCCTGAACCTTGGGCACCTCGGTCCACATTTCTGCTTCGACCGGGGGCGGTGGCTGGATCTTCCAGTGCACGCCCAAGGCCAAAGCCCCCACCAGCAACAGGTGGGCGAACAAAGCCATCGCCAGGCCAGGCTTCCAGCCTCCGGCGTCTTGCGGACGGAACCGAGTTGAATCAGCCAGCACCATCGCTCCCGACATGGTCAACCGCCTGTGGTGCGCACCGACAGGCCCACGCGGCCAATGCCAGCGCGTTGCAGGGTGTCCATGATCTTGACCACGGCCTCGTAGCGCACGTCTTTGCGCGCAGAAATGATGACCGGCACCGCGGCCATGCCACCTTCCGCACTGTCTTGCACCTCTTTCACCTTGGTGGCCAGATCGGGCAGCATCACCATGCCGGCATCGCGACTGTTGACGCGCAACTTCACCCGATCTTCGTCTTCCACCACGATCTCGACCACTTTTTCAGGTGCCTTCTGGGCCTTGCCCATGGTGGGCAGGTCGACCATCCCTGTGGGCAGCAAAGGCGCACTGACCATGAAAATGATGAGCAACACCAGCATGACGTCGATGAACGGCACCATGTTGATTTCGCTCTTGGTTCGGCGGCGACGGCCGCCCAGGCCGAATGGTTCCGCCACGATCACTGCCCCACGTTGGCACGGCCGGGTTCGGCCGGGGTGGCATTGCGCGCCAGGATGTTGGAGAACTCTTCGACGAAAGACTCCATCTGGATGGCAATGCGATCAATGTCGCGTGAGAAGCGGTTGTAAGCCAGCACGGCGGGAATTGCAGCGAACAGGCCAATGGCCGTGGCCACCAGGGCTTCGGCAATGCCAGGGGCCACCGTGGCGAGGGTAACCTGCTGCAGGTTCGACAGGCCCGTGAAGGCGTGCATGATGCCCCAGACCGTGCCAAACAGACCGATGTAAGGGGATACGGAGCCCACCGAGCCCAGGAAGTCGAGCTTGGCTTCGATCATGTCCATTTCACGCTGATAGCTGGCGCGCATGGCACGACGCGACCCGTCAAGCAAGGCGGCCACGTCGTTGACGCGGCGCTCACGCAGCTTCATGAACTCGCGCATGCCGGCGGCGAAGATGCGCTCTTGAGGGGACACCGGGCCTTCGCCGCGTTGCGCGTCCTGGTAGAGCTCCTGCAAGGTTCGGCCCGCCCAGAATTCCTGGTCGAACTCTTCGTTGTCAGTGCGCACACGGCGCAAGCCAATGAATTTGCCGAAGATCACGGTCCAGCTGGCCAGCGATACCGTCAGCAGCAACGCCATCACCAATTGCACCACCAAGCTGGCATGCATCACCAACGCGATGATGGACAAATCCTGGTTCATGAAAATCAACCTCCAAAGTCAATTGTGATGGATGCCGGCCGCCCCGGTCAGCACGGCCAGCATGTCAGCCGGAATGCGTCCGGGCCTGAAGCCTTCAGCCCCCGGTTGCACCCAACCTATGCGGATGCGACCTTCGGTCAAGACCTGGTCGCCCCGCAGCACTTTCTGATCAAACACCATGGATGCCCTGCCCGCTTCCGCCACCTGCACGGTCACGGTCAGCCAGTCGTCAAGCCGCGCCGGCCGCACATAGCGCACCTGGGTTTCGCTGACGACAAACATGCCGCCCCCCGACTGCCGAGACGTTTCCTGGCCATAGCCCAGCGTGCGCAACCATTCGGTCCGCGCCCGCTCCATGAACTTCAGGTAGTTGGCGTAAAACACAATGCCGCCGGCGTCGGTGTCTTCCCAGTACACCCGGACATGGAGCTGAAACGAAGGGGCAGAGTTCCCCGACTCGGCGTTGGCAGAGGCATTCATCAGGCTCGATTATCGCGGCTTTACGAGCCGGATCAGAGCCAGTCGGGCGACTGCACCGTTTGCAGGGTCACTTGTTGTTCACCATGACGCTCGCGCAGGCGCAACCACCACACGGCCCCTTTCTTGACCGACCAGACCAGATCATGGCCCGTCAACAAGCGTGCAGCAGCAACGCCCAGGGTGGGTTGGTGCCCCACAATCAACACCGGCTCTTTGCCCTGAGGCCAGCGGGCGGCTTTGAGCAAGTCATCCACCGAAGCCGCCGGGTTCAACGCTTTGACCGTTTTGAACGAACGCCCCAGGGCCAGGGCGGTTTGCTGCGTGCGTTGTGCGGGGCTGACCAGCACCCGGGTCGACTCAGGCAAGCGCTGATTCAGCCAGGCGGCCATGCGCTCAGCTTGCTTGTGCCCCTTCGGGGTGAGGCTGCGCGCCAGATCGCGAACGGGATCGATCCGCACGGTGAGGTCCTGCCCCTGGGCCAGCGCTTGCGCCTGCTCGTCTGTCAGAGGCAGGTCTTCGGCCTGCGCGTGGCGCCACAAGATCAGATCCACTTTGTCCCCTCTCCCATTTCAGCGCCATCGGGCTCTAGCACGCCTTAAAGCGGCGCCCGGTAACGCGCCATCAACGCCTGCTGAGCGCTGTGCCCTTCGGTGCCCACACGGTTGTAGAACCCTTCGCTGTCTTGCACCCAGGCGTCCCGCCCGTCCATCAGGTAGGGGATCAGGCATTCGTCGATCACCCGCTGACGCAAGGCGGCATCGCGCACGGGCCAAGCCAGTTCGATGCGCCGCGTCATGTTGCGGTTCATCCAGTCGGCGCTCGACAGGTACAGGGCCTCGTCGTGCTCGTGTTCGCCCCAGCGGAAGTAAATGACGCGGGTGTGCTCCAACATCCGCCCCACCACCGAGCGCACACGGATGCGATCGGTCAGCCCCGCTACGCCGGGCGGCAACACGCAGGCGCCCCGCACGATGAGGTCGATTTCCACCCCTGCCTGGCCGGCATCAATCAAGGCGCGAATGAGCGGTTCGTCGGTCAGGGCATTGACCTTGACGACGATGCGCGCAGGCTTGCCCTCGCGAGCCGCGTCTGCCACCCGGGCCATCTGACGAATCAGGGCTTTTTGCAAATTGAAGGGAGCCAGCAGCAACTGGCGAGCCGCCTTCAGCTGGGTCATGCTGGACAACTGGGTGAACAGGTTGTCCACGTCGGCCGTGATGTCGGGGTTGCTGGTCAGGTAACCGACATCGGTGTAGAGCTTGGCCGTTTTGGGGTTGTAGTTGCCGGTGGACAGGTGGGCATAACGGCGCAGACGACCACCTTCACGGCGGGTCACCAGCATCATCTTGGCGTGGGTTTTCAAACCCACGATGCCGTACACCACCTGGGCACCCAGCGCCTCCAGGCGTTCCGCCCAGTTGATGTTGGCCTCTTCGTCGAACCGGGCTTTCAGCTCCACCACAGCCAGCACTTCCTTGCCCCGGCGCACGGCCTCCAGCAGCAAATCCATCAACACCGACTCGCTGCCAGTGCGGTAAATGGTTTGCTTGATGGCCAGCACATTGGGGTCGTACACCGCCTCGCGCAGGAACTGCACCACAGCGTCAAACGACTCGAAGGGGTGGTGCAGCATGACGTCGCTGCGGCGCAAGTGGTCGAACATGCCGCCGTGCTGCGGCAGGCCCTCGGGCCAGCTGGGCTGGTAAGGGGCGAAGCGCAGGTGATCGCCCTCGGCCTGGTCCACCAGTTGCGACAAGCGAACCAGATTGACCGGGCCATTCACATGGAACAGGGCGTGGCGAGACAGGTCGAACTGCTCAAGCAGGAAATCAGACAGGTCTTTCGGACAGCTGCGCACCACTTCCAGGCGAATGGCCTGACCGAACTGGCGGGTGCTCATTTTGGAGCGCAAGGCCAGACGCAGGTCGGTCACATCGTCTTCATCGACCTCGATGTCGGAATCTCGGGTGAGGCGGAACTGCGAAAACGCCTTGATCTCGCGACCAGGGAAGAGTTCGTGCAGGTGGGCGCGAATCACGCTGGACAAGAGCACAAAGGCTTGCTGCCCCTCACTGACCTCGTCTGGCAGGCGAATGACGCGAGGCAACACACGAGGAATGCGCACGATGGCGATGTCGTTATCGCGACCAAAGGCATCGCGACCGCCCAGACGCACAATGAAGTTCAGCGTCTTGTTGGCGACCTGCGGGAAGGGGTGGGAAGGGTCCAGCCCGATGGGCACCAACAGGGGTTGCACCTGCTTCTGGAAGAAACCCGCTACCCATTCGCGCTGCAGGTTATTGCGCTCTTCATGATTGAGGATGACGATGCCCGCCGCCCGCAGCTGGGGGCCCAATTCGTCGTTGAACACGCGGTACTGGTCTTCCACCAGTTGGTGCGATTCCTTGGCCACATCGGCCAGGTACTGGGCGCCGATACCGGTACCACGGGTTTTGGACGCTTCCAGAATATCGGCATAGCGAACCTCGAAAAACTCGTCGAGGTTGGACGACAGGATGCAGATGTAGCGCAGGCGCTCCAGCAGAGGGACGTCTTCACGTTGGGCCTGTGCGAGCACGCGGCGATTGAACTCGAGGATGGCCTGTTCGCGGCTGAGCAATTTCAAACGTGGAACTCCTGGCACAGAGGGACCTTCTGGAACAACAAATACAACGGGCAATACTGAATTCAGTGTATGACGGCACTCATGTCAGAAGTTTGACAAAAGCATGACAGCTCAGACCAAGGGTAAATGCGGGCATCTGGCGTTGCCCTGACGCATCGCCGTGTCCGAATCTGACAGGAGTACGATGCCCTAGCGTCACCTTGGCGCCCGTTTTACTCGGGCCTTGATTGGCCATTTGCCTCGCTTCACCATGATCGCCTTGCAAGACCCCCGCCTGCTGCAAACCCAGGCCTACATTGACGGGGCATGGGTGCCCGCCGACAACGGCGCCACCCACCCGGTGCACAACCCGGCCGATGGCGACTTGCTGGCCGAGGTGCCCGACATGGGCGCCGCCGAAACGACACGTGCCATTGCCGCAGCCGAAGCCGCCCTAGCGGCTTGGCGCCAACGCACAGCGCAAGACCGCGCCACCCTGCTCAGACGTTGGTTCGACCTGATTCACACCCATCGGGAAGACCTGGCCCGCCTCATGACCTTGGAGCAAGGCAAACCGCTGGCCGAGGCGCGTGGCGAGGTGAACTACGGGGCCTCTTTCATTGAATGGTTTGCCGAAGAGGGCAAGCGCGTGGCTGGCGAGGTAATTCCCGCCCCCAGTCCCGACAAACGGTTGGTCGTGATTCGCCAGGGCATCGGGGTGGTGGCTGCCATCACGCCGTGGAACTTCCCGATTGCCATGATCACGCGGAAGGTAGCCCCCGCGCTGGCGGCCGGGTGCACCATCGTGGTCAAACCCGCTGAAGCCACGCCCTTGTGCGCGCTGGCTTTGGCCGAACTGGCGCATCGCGCCGGCATCCCTGCGGGCGTGCTGAATGTGGTCACCACAGCGCGGCCGGCGTTGGTGGGACAGGTGCTCACGGCCAGCCCCACTGTACGCAAGCTGTCTTTCACCGGCTCGACGGCGGTGGGCAAACAGTTGATGGCGCAGTGCGCCGCCACGGTCAAACGCCTGTCGCTGGAGTTGGGCGGCAATGCCCCCTTCATCGTGTTTGACGATGCCGATCTGGATGCAGCAGTGCGAGGCGCCCTGGCCTCGAAGTACCGAAATGCCGGCCAGACCTGTGTATGCGCGAACCGCCTGCTGGTGCATGACAAGGTGTATGACGCTTTCACCGCCAAACTGGTGGCAGCAGTGGCCGCGCTGAAAGTGGGACACGGCCTGGCTCCCGACACGCAACTGGGCCCCCTCATCAATGCCGCCGCAGTCGACAAAGTAGACGCGCTGGTGCAAGACGCCATTCGCCTGGGCGCACAGGTCGCGCTAGGAGGCACCCGGCACGCTTTGGGAGGGCATTTTTACGCGCCCACGGTGCTGACCCACGTCACGCCTCAGATGCGCCTGGCGCAGGAAGAGATCTTTGGCCCCGTGGCCCCCATCTTTCGCTTCCACACCGACGACGAAGCCGTGCAGTTGGCCAACGACACCCGCTCGGGCCTGGCCGCCTACTTCTATGCCCGCGACATCGGTCGCGTGTGGCGGGTGGCTGAACAACTGGAGTACGGCATGGTCGGCATCAACGAGGGCCTGATCTCCAACGAGATGGCGCCCTTCGGCGGGGTGAAGGAGTCAGGCATCGGCCGCGAAGGCTCGCGGCACGGGATCGAGGAATACCTGCAGCTCAAGTATCTGTGCTTGGGCGGAATGTGAACCGCTCAGTGCGCAGCCTCCCAGTTCGGCCCCACCCCGACTTCGGCCAGCAAAGGCACACGCAACTGCGCCACTGAGGCCATCAGGCGAGGCAACTCCACGCGCACCCACTCGACTTCGTCATCGAGCACCTCGAGAACCAGTTCGTCATGCACCTGCATGATGATGCGTGAACGCTTGCCCTGCGCATCCAGCGCATCCTGCACAGCCACCATGGCCAGCTTGATCAAATCGGCTGCGGTGCCCTGCATCGGAGCGTTGATGGCCGCTCGCTCGGCCGCGGCACGCAGCGGACCATTGCCACTGTTGATTTCAGGCAGCCACAAGCGGCGCCCGAACACGGTTTCCACATAGCCCTGCGCCTTGGCCATGGTACGGGTGTCGTCCATGTACCGTTTGACGCCGGCAAAGCGCTGGAAATAGCGGTCGATGTAGGCGGAGGCGGCGCTGCGCTCGATACCCAGGTTCTTGGCCAGGCCATGGGCGCTCATGCCGTAAATCAAACCGAAATTGATGACCTTGGCATAGCGGCGCTGCTCGCTGGCGACCTCATCGACCGGCACCCCGAACACCTCGCTGGCCGTGGCGCGGTGCACGTCCACCCCTTCGGCAAAGGCCCGCAGCAGGTTCTCGTCTTGCGAGATGTGCGCCATGATGCGCAATTCGATCTGCGAGTAGTCAGCTGACACAATGACATAGCCCGGCGGCGCAATGAAGGCCTCGCGAATGCGGCGCCCCTCGGCCGTGCGCACCGGAATGTTCTGCAAATTCGGGTCGTTGCTCGACAGGCGCCCCGTCACCGCCACAGCCTGAGCATAGTTGGTGTGCACCCGGCCCGTTTCAGCGTTGATCATCAACGGCAGCTTGTCCGTGTAGGTGGACTTGAGCTTGGCCATGCTGCGGTATTCCAGAATGCGCGCCGGCAAGGGGTAGTCTTCCGCCAGCTTTTCCAGTACCTCTTCATTCGTCGAAGGCGCACCGGTTGCCGTCTTCTTCACAATCGGCAAGCCTTGCTTGACGAACAAAATTTCGCCCAACTGCTTGGGTGACCCCAGGTTGAAAGGCTGGCCAGCCAGTTCATACGCTTCCTGCTCCAGCTGCATGATGCGCTGACCCAGTTCATGGCTTTGCTGTTGCAACAAGGCCTTGTCGATCAGCACCCCGTTGCGCTCGATGCGCTGCAACACCCGCGAGGTGGGCAATTCGAAACGCTCATAAATGTCACGCAGCTTGGGCTCAGCTTCCAGTTGCGGCCACAGGGTTTCGTGCACATGCAGGGTCAAATCACTGTCTTCGCTGGCGTATTGCGTGGCCACAGGCACGGCCACCTGGGCAAATGGAATTTGCTGGGCGCCCTTGCCTGCCACGTCTTCATAGTTCAGGCCGCTGCGGCCCACATGGCGCTGTGCCAGGCTGCTCAAGCTGTGGGGGCGATGGGCCTCCAGCACATAGCTTTGCAACATGGTGTCGTGGGCATAGCCGCGCATCTGAATGCCATGGTTGGCCAACACATGGGTGTCGTACTTGATGTTCTGCCCCACCTTGGGCCGCGAAGCATCTTCCAGCCAAGGCTTCAAACGGGCCAGCACCTCATCCAACGGCAACTGCGTGGGGGCATCGGGCCCTTCATGGCGCAAGGGCAGATAGCAAGCCGCGCCCACCCGGTCGGAAAAACTCATGCCCACAATGCGGGCCTGCATGGGGTCAAGCGAATCGGTTTCGGTATCGAACGCCACCAGCGGGGCCGCTTGAATGCGAGCCAGCCAGGCATCGAACTGGGCCCAGTCCAGCACGGTGTCGTACTGGGCTTCCACCAGGGCCGAAGCGACTGCCGCGCCGCCTGTTTCGGGCGGATCTTCTTGAGAAAACAGATCCGGTGTACCGCCGGTCGCAGCCTTCGTCTGAGGCAACGCCGCGCTGACGGTCACTGCCCCGCCCCCCAACTGGCGCTCCACCTCAGCCTTGGCCGTGCGGAAACCAAAGCGGGTGTAGAAGCTCAGCAGTCCGTGCAGGTCAGGCGCCTTCAAGGCCAGGGCGTCCAGCTCAGGCCAATTGGGCACATGCCCCGCCAGATCGCAGTCTTGTTTGACGGTGATGAGGCGGCGGCCTTGTGGCAGCCAGTCCAGCGCCTTGCGCAGGTTCTCACCGGTCACGCCTTTGAATGAATCAGCGGCCGCGATCACGCCATCGAGCGAACCGTGTTCGAGCAACCACTTCACGGCCGTCTTGGGGCCGACTTTCTCCACCCCGGGCACGTTGTCCACCGTATCGCCAATCAGGGTCAGGTAGTCAATGATGAGCTCAGGCGGCACGCCAAATTTGGCCTGCACCCCGCCGATGTCCAGCACCTCGGGCGGCTTGGCCATGGTGTTGATCAGAGAAACCTGAGGCGTCACCAATTGCGCCAGATCCTTGTCGCCGGTGGAAATGACCACACGGTGCCCCGAAGCCGCAGCCACCCGGGCCAAGGTTCCAATCGCATCGTCGGCCTCGATGCCCGGCACCTCCAGCACGGGCCACCCCAGCAGCTTGACCACCTCATGGATGGGTTCAATCTGCGAACGCAGGTCATCGGGCATGGGCGGACGATGAGCCTTGTAGGCGGGGTACCACTCATCACGGAAGGTGGGCCCCTTGGCATCGAACACGCACACCGCGTGCTCGGCCTGAATGTGATCTCGCAACCACCCCAGCATGTTCACCACGCCATGAATGGCGCCGGTGGCTTCGCCCTGTGGCCCGCGCAGGTCGGGCATGGCGTGAAAGGCCCGATACAGGTAGCTGGAGCCATCCACCAGCAACAAGATGGGCAGGGAATCAGGAGACGGAGAGGAAGGAGCCATTGCGTTCATGGCCGCCATTGTGAGGCCATGCGTGAGGCCATGCTGAGGCCCCGGCGAAACGGAAACAATTGCCAAAAAGTAGGCCCAGCCCAGCCCAGGGGCCGGCCAGACTTTTACAATCGCGGGCTTGCCCTGTTTTTGTTCACCCCAGCCCGAGTCACCCCATGGCCGTTTTCACCGAAGTCACCCCTCAAGAAGCCTCCGGATTGCTGGCCGATTTGGGGCTGGGCACCCTGCAATCGATGCGTGGGTCCACCTCCGGTATTGAAAACACCAACTATTTCGTGAGCACCGACCGGGGTGACTATGTGCTGACCCTGTTCGAGCGCCTGAGCTTCGAGCAACTGCCCTTCTACTTGAACCTGATGCGGCACCTGGCGGTCAAGGGCATTCCAGTGCCGGCCCCCCAGGCCAATGCACAAGGTGAAATTCTGCACACACTCAAAGGCAAGCCCGCAGCGGTGGTGACCCTCCTCAAGGGCCGCAACCAGTTGGCCCCGCAAGCACCCGACTGCGCTCAGGTGGGAGCCATGCTGGCCAAGATGCATCTGGCTGGTCAGGACTATGCAGCCCAGCAGCCCAATTTGCGTGGCCTGTCCTGGTGGGTGGACACCGTTCCCGTGGTCACCCCGCACCTGAATGCCGAGCAAAAGGCCCTGATCGAATCCGAACTGGCTTTCCAGCAAGAGCTGGCCACGTCGTCGGCTTACCAGAGCTTGCCTCGCGGCCCCATTCACGCCGACCTGTTCCGCGACAACGTGATGTTCGACGGCGCTCAGTTGTCGGGCTTCTTCGACTTCTATTTCGCAGGCTGCGACACCTTCGGGTTTGACATTGCTGTGTGTCTGAACGACTGGTGTATTGATCTGGCCACGGGTGCGCTAGACGAGGCGCGTGCTCAAGCCTTTGTGGCCGCCTACGATGCCGAGCGCCGCCTGACCGACGCCGAACTGGCCTTGATGCCTGCCTTGCTGCGGGGCGCCGCGCTGCGCTTCTGGACCTCGCGCCTGTGGGACTTCTACCTGCCGCGCGACGCAGCCATGCTGCAGCCTCATGACCCGACGCACTTCGAGCGCGTGCTCACCTTGCGTCGCCAGCAACCCTGGCAGTACAAGCGGAGCGCCTGACATCATGAAGCTACGCCTGGTGCCTGCCCGCCAAGGGTTTGTGTGGCTGCGACATGGTCTGATGGCCTGCTGGCAGCAATCGGTCGGCTACCTGGGCTTGATGGGCATGCTCACCAGTGGCGCGCTGCTGCTGATGGTCTTGCCCTTGATCGGGCCGCTGCTGGTCATGGGGGCCATGCCCATGATCTGGATGGGCTTCATGCTGGCCACGCGTCGTGTGCTCACCGGCCAACGCATCACCCCCGCAGTCTTGATTGAACCGGCTCGTGTGGCCGATGCCCCGCGCAAAGAATGGCTACAACTGGGTGCCGCCTACATCGGCGCCATGTTCCTGGCCATGACGGTGGCCGACTGGGTCGGCCCTGGTGTGCAAGCCCTGCAAGACGCCAACGCGCAAGCCAAAGATGTGGTCGACCTGATCAGCGACCCGTTGGTGCAGGCCGATCTGTTCTGGCGCTGGGTACTGACCCTGCCGGTGGCTCTGGTGTTCTGGCACACGCCCGCTCTGGTCATGTGGGGCCGCATTCCCGTGGCCAAGGCCCTGTTTTTCAGCGCCGTGGCCAGTTGGCGCAACCTGACCGCCTTTGCCGTGTATGGCCTGGGCTGGCTGGGCGTGGCCACAGCCTTGGGCCTGGTCATTCGGGCTCTGGCGGCCCTCATTCCCGTTCCCGCCGTGACCGAAGTGCTGGCAGTGATCCTGGGTATGTGGGTGGCAGGCGCGTTCTACGCCTCGCTGTACTTCACGGTGGTCGACTGCTTCGAGGCCCCCGCGCAGGCCAGCTGAGCCCGCTTAAGCCGACAAGCGCGTCACCCCTGTCAATGGGCAGGCGTAAATGGCATTGCGCAGAGCCGCAATGGCCTCGTAGCGAGTGAAACTGCGGCGCCATGCCAGCACCACGCGCCGTGTGGGCACCGGGTCTTCAAAGGGAATGTAGGCGATGTGCTGATTGGGCTCGGCCGGCACCGACAATTGCGGCACCACAGTCACCCCCATGCCTGCGGCCACCATGTACTTGATGGTCTCGAGCGACGAACCTTCAAAGCTCTTGCGAATGCCTTCGGCATCACTCGAGAAGCGAGCGTATTCAGGGCACACCTCAAGAACATGGTCGCGGAAGCAATGCCCGGCCCCCAGCAGCAGCATGGTTTCCTTCTTGAGCTCTTCGGCGCTGACCTTGTCACGACTGGCCAGGTGATGCGTGCGGGGCACAGCCACCATGAAGGGCTCCTCGTACAAGGGGGCCATGGCCAGGCCGGCATCCATGAAGGGCTCAGCCATGATGGCGCAATCCAATTCACCTGCACGGAGCATGTCGAGCAGCTTGGCGGTGAAGTTTTCCTGCAGCATCAGCGGCATTTGCGGCACGTGATCGATGGCCTGACGGACCAGATCGGGCAGCAAATAGGGGCCAATGGTGTAGATGACCCCCAGGCGCAAAGGCCCGGCCAGTGGGTCCTTGCCGCGCTTGGCGATTTCCTTGATGGCCTGAGCCTGCTCCAGGACAGACTGGGCCTGGCGGATGATGTCTTCACCCAGCGGCGTGACCGTGATTTCCGAGCTGCCACGCTCGAACAGCTTCACATCCAGTTCGTCTTCCAGCTTCTTGACAGCGACCGACAGCGTCGGCTGCGAAACGAAACAAGCCTCTGCCGCACGCCCGAAGTGCTTTTCCCGAGCCACGGCCACGATGTATCGAAGTTCAGTCAGCGTCATGATGAAGCCATTGTGCCTGCAAGCCTGCCGCGCCGAGCTTCAAGCCTTCAGGTATTCCGATTTGTTGCCCAGCCAGCGCGCAATGTGCCGCTGTGCGGCCTGAGGATACTGCGAAAGCATTTGCTCAGCGGCCGCACGAGCACGTGCGACCATCGCCTGGTCTTCCACCAAATCGGCAAAACGCAGCAAGGCCGCGCCCGACTGCCTTGACCCCATGAATTCGCCCGGGCCTCGGATATCGAGATCGCGCCGTGCAATTTCGAAGCCGTCGTTGGTCTCGGCCATGGCCTTCAAGCGCGATTTACCCGTATCTGACAAGGGTGAGGCATACAAGAGCACACACACACTGGCCACCGCCCCGCGCCCCACCCGGCCGCGCAACTGGTGCAGCTGGCTGAGGCCAAAACGCTCGGCGTGCTCGATGACCATCAGGCTGGCGTTGGGCACGTCCACCCCCACTTCGATCACGGTGGTGGCCACCAGCACCGACAACTCGCCCGAAGAAAACCGGGCCATGACGTCGGCCTTTTCGGCGGCTGGCAAGCGGCCATGCAGCAGGCCCACGCCAAAACCTTGCAGGGCTTCGCTCAGTTCCTGGTGGGTCTGGGTCACGTTACTCAGGTCCAGTGGCGGGCGCTTGTTGCTGGCACGTCCGGCCTTTTCATCGGCCGCCTGGTCCGACTCTTCCGTCTCATCGATCAGCGGGCACACCCAGTACACCTGACTGCCCTTGGCCACTTCGTCGCGAATGCGTTCGATCACCTCAGGGCGCCGGGTG
Organism: Aquabacterium sp.; assembly: GCF_036273115.1. Classification (GTDB taxonomy): domain Bacteria; phylum Pseudomonadota; class Gammaproteobacteria; order Burkholderiales; family Burkholderiaceae_C; genus Aquabacterium. The sequence goes on along the minus strand of NZ_DASUIN010000002.1, from coordinate 198,603 downwards.
TCGGCAAACACCTTGGTGACGATGGGTGTGCGCCCGGGAGGGAGCTCGTCAATCGTGCTGACTTCGAGGTCTGCCAGATAGGTCATGGCCAGGGTGCGAGGAATGGGCGTGGCGCTCATCATCAGCAGATGGGGTTCCAGCTCGGCTGACTCCAGCTTGCGGCGCAGTTGCAGGCGTTGTGCCACGCCAAAACGGTGTTGCTCGTCAATCAGGGCCAGGCCCAGACGGGCAAACTCGACCTGGTCTTGAATGACCGCATGGGTGCCCACCACCAACTGCGCCTCGCCACTGGCTACCAGGGCCAGTTGTTCGCGCTTGGTCTTGGCTTTGAGGCTGCCGGTCAACCAGGCCACCTTCACGCCCAAGGGCTCCAGCCACCCCACCAGTTTGCGGAAATGTTGTTCAGCCAGGATTTCTGTGGGGGCCATCAAGGCACACTGCCAGCCGGCATCCATGGCAATCGCGGCGGCAATGGCCGCCACCACCGTTTTACCCGAACCGACGTCGCCCTGCAGCAAGCGGTGCATGGGCTGAGGTCGGGCCAGGTCTTCGGCAATTTCCGTGCACACACGCTGCTGGGCAGCCGTCAAGGCAAACGGCAGAACCCCCAGCAGCCGCTCGTGCAGGCCCTGCGGCCGCGTCTGCAACACGGGGGCCTTGAGGGCCGCCCGCTCCATGCGCGCCTGCAGTTGCGACATCTGCTGGGCCAGCAGCTCTTCGAATTTCAAGCGCTGCCAAGCCGGGTGGCTGTGGTCCTCCAACGCCGCCACCGACACCTCCGGGCTAGGATGGTGCAAAAAGTGCAAAGCCTCACGCAGACTGGGCCAACGCGCCGGCAACAAATGGGCCGGAATGATGTCATCCAACGGTGCACGAGCCAATCCTGCAGCCACCGCCTTGCGCAAGTAGGCCTGCGGCAGGCCCGCGCTGGTCGGGTAAACGGGCGTAAGGGCTTCGGCCAAAGGCGTGTCATCGCGCACCACCTTCACCGTGGGGTGCACCATCTCGCGGCCAAAAAACCCAAGGCGCAACTCGCCACGCACGCGCAAGCGCACGCCCGGGGCCCAGCTCTTTTGCTGTGACCCGTAGAAGTTCAAAAACCGCAGCAGCACCTCGCCTGTGCCGTCGTCCAGCTTGACAATCAACTGGCGCCGCCCACGCATTTCAATGCGGTTGTCGCGCACCACCCCCTCGACCTGAACGGTCTGCCCATCACGGGCATCGCGCAACAGCGTCAGGCGCGTCTCGTCTTCATAACGCAATGGCAAATGCAAAGCCAGGTCGATGTCGCGCACCAGCCCGAGCTTGTCCATGGCCTTTTGCGGCACGGATCGCTTGTCGGTCTGGTTCTTCGCTGCACTGGCAGACGCACTTTGCGCCACGGATCGGTTCCTTGCTTGAATCAACAGGCTGTCATTGTGCCCGCGCCAAACGGACTGTGACGCCCCCCCATCGGGGTCACGTGGGGGTCATGCGCACTGCCTAAGGTTGGAAGTGAAACCTGCACCGAGGAGACACACCATGCATTCCCGCATTCATTTCCACCTTCCCTCCAGCATCCGCACCCTGCTGGCGATCTCTGCCGCCGCCCTGTTGATGAATGGCCCCGCCTATGCCCACGAGGGCCGCGCCACCGAAGGGCGCGAACACATGCAAGCCGGACAACGTCCGCTCGTCATTGGGCACCGAGGTGCGCCTGGCTATTTGCCAGAGCACACGCTCGAAAGCTACGCGCTGGCGATTGAACTGGGTGCCGACTTCATTGAGCCTGATCTGGTCATCACCAAGGATGGGGTCCTGATTGCTCGCCACGAGCCCAACATCGTCAACACCACCGATGTGGCTAACCACCCCGAGTTCGCCTCACGCCGCCGCAAGGCCATGGTCGATGGCGCCCTGGAAGAAGGCTTCTTCGTCAGCGACTTCACGCTGGCTGAAATCAAGACGCTGCGCGCCAAGCAGGCCTTTGCCGAACGCCCGCATCAGTTCGACGGTCAGTTCCAGATCCCGACCCTGGACGAAGTGATTGCACTGGCCAAGCGTAAGTCGATCGAGAAGGGCCGCACGATCGGCATCTATCCGGAAACCAAGCATCCCACGTATCACCAGAAACTGGGCCTGCCTCTGGAGCCCCGTTTGCTGCAAGCCCTGACACGCGCTGGGTGGAACCACCGTCAGGCTCCCGTGTTCATTCAATCGTTCGAGCAAGCCAACCTCAAGGCCCTGCGCAAGCAGACTTCGGTCCGACTGATTCAGCTGATCGACGCCAACGACGTGAACGCCGATGGCAGCCTCGATTTCACTGCGCCCTACGATCGCCCTTATGACTGGACCGCGTCCGGCCAACCCGAACTGTTGGCCCGCACCTTTGGCTACCTGACCACCGATGACGGGCTCAAAGAAGTCGCCAGCTACGCCGATGGCATTGGCCCCTGGAAGCGCTACATCGTGTCCACAGAAGCCAACCCGGATGGCACCGGCCCCGGTGAAGCCCAGTTGAAACTGGCAGAAGCTGGCGACCTGATTGACCGGGCCCACCAAGCTGGCCTGCTGGTTCACACCTGGACCTTCCGCAACGAAGCCCGTCGATTGGCCGGCGACTACGCAGGCAACCCCGTCAACGAGTATCTGCAGTTCTACCAATTGGGCATTGACGGCGTGTTCTCGGATTTCGCCGACACCGCCGTGGCAGCCCGCACGCTACATGAACTGGCCACAGAGCCCGGCTATGCGCGCTGTCTGACTGGCCAGATTCGGTCAGCCAAAGACCTGCGCCTTTGCCAAGGCCAGTAAGCTGATCGAAACGGGGTGGTCGGTCACCGACTGACCACCTTGTTCGCCCACGTTCAACCCGCCAGCTTCGACGCCAGCTCGCTCATCCGCTTGTCGTCAAACCCCACCGACAACACCTTGCCCTCAAGCTCCACCACAGGACGCTTGATCACACTGGCTTTGTCCAGCATCAGGACACACGCCGAGGCCTTGTCCACCACACCAGCCTTGGTCGCCTCATCAAGTTGACGCCAGGTGGTCCCCTGGCGATTCACCAGCAGCTCCCAGCCCACTTGCTCAATCCAGTCGTTCAGCCGATCGGCCGGCACACCCTGCTTCTTGTAGTCGTGAAAGGTGTAGCTCAGCCCCTGTTCCTCGAGCCAGGTCCGGGCCTTCTTGACGGTGTTGCAGTTCGGAATGCCGTAAACGATCAGGGTGCTCATGTTTCAGAATGGACGGGGATAGAGTTCAAACAGTGACTGTGGCACAAGGCAGCCCTCCGCCCGCCCCAAACCAGATCAAAAAAATGCGAGGAAATTGTCCATGCCTCGTGAAGTGCGCCTGGGTTTGGGTAGCATCACACCCATGATGACGAATGCCGACCCCCAAGAGCTCGCGAAATTTGGTGACCTGGCCCACAAGTGGTGGGATCCGGAAAGCGAATTCCGCCCACTGCACGAAATCAACCCCCTGCGGCTTGACTGGATCGACCAGCTCAGCGCCATTCGCGGCAAGCGCGTGGTCGATGTCGGCTGTGGCGGCGGCATTCTGGCCGAATCGATGGCCCGACGTGGCGCCGATGTGCTGGGCATTGATCTGTCCGAGCGCCCCTTGAAGGTGGCCCAATTGCACGCCATGGAAGCAGGCGTCGCCAACCTAGACTACCGCTCCGTGTCCGCCGAAAACTTGGCCGCAGAACAGCCTGGCCAGTTCGATGTGGTCACCTGCATGGAAATGCTCGAACACGTGCCCGACCCGGCTTCGGTCGTGAAGGCCTGTACCGACATGGCCAAGCCTGGCGGATGGGTGTTTTTCTCCACCATCAACCGCAACCCAAAGGCCTACCTGTTCGCCATCTTGGGCGCCGAATACCTGCTCAAGATGCTGCCCAAAGGCACCCACGAATTCGCACGCTTCATCCAGCCGGCCGAACTGGCCCGCTGGTGCCGCGAAGCGGGCCTCGACATGGGTCAGTTCAAAGGCATGGAATACAACCCAATCACCCGCCGCTACTGGCTCTCGGGTGACACCAGCGTCAACTACCTGCTGGCCTGCCGCAAACCCCAGAGCACATGAAACCCACCCTCACATGGGCTCAGCCCCCGCAGGCTGTTCTGTTCGATCTGGACGGCACCTTAGCCGACACCGCAGGCGACCTCGCCGGTGCGCTGAACCAACTGCGTGCACAGCAAGGCCTGGCACCACAACCGCTTGAATTGCTGCGCCCCTGGGCCTCGGCAGGCGCAAGAGGCTTGCTGGCAGCAGGCATGGACATCCACCCCGATCACCCTGACTACGAGTCTTACCGCCTGGGCTTCCTCGACGCCTACATGGGCTGCCTGGCAGAAACCACGTGTCTCTTTGAGGGCATGGAAGCGGTCTTGCAAGACATCGAGTCTCGCGGACTCAAATGGGGCGTGGTCACCAACAAGCCGCATCGCTTCACGCTGCCCGTCATGGCCGGCCTGGGGCTGGCATCGCGCGCGGGCGTCATCATCAGCGGGGACACCACGGCGCATGCCAAACCGCACCCATTGCCTTTGCTCACGGCTTGCGAGCAACTGGGCGTGTCGCCCGCTGCGACCCTGTATGTGGGTGACGACCTGCGCGACATTCAAGCTGCCAAAGCGGCCCACATGCCAAGCGCGGCTGCGGCCTGGGGCTATCTGGGCCACGGCACCGACATCCGTGTGTGGGAAGCCGACGTGATCGCCGACACCCCCATCGATCTCATTCGCTGCTGGGCTTGAACCCCTGACCTCGCTCACAAAAAAGCCACCCTCGGGTGGCTTTTTTTAGTCAGGTCGATCACCGAAACATCAAGCCGAACGACCGTAGTTGTCCTGGAAGCGAACGATGTCGTCTTCACCCAGGTAGCTACCCGACTGCACTTCGATGATTTCCAACGGAATCGTGCCTGGGTTCACCAAGCGGTGAACCGTACCCAACGGAATGTAGGTCGACTGGTTTTCCGACAGCAGCAAAACCTTATCGCCGTTGGTGACCTCGGCGGTACCACTCACCACAATCCAGTGCTCGGCGCGGTGATGGTGCATCTGCAGGCTCAAGGACGCCTTGGGCTTGACCATGATGCGCTTAACCTGGAAGCGTGGGCCAGCATCGATCGAGTCGTACCACCCCCAAGGGCGGTGCACGCGGCGGTGCAAGGTGCCTTCGGAGCGCGACTGGCTGCCCAGCTTCTCGACGATCTTCTTCACGTCCTGGCTGCGGCTGCGGTCGGCCACCAACACCGCATCGGGCGTTTCCACCACGACGATGTTGTCCAGCCCCACAGTGCTCACCAAGCGGCTGGTGGCGTGGACCAGGGTGTTTTGCGTGTCTTGCATCAACACATCGCCATGCACCGCATTGCCCTTGGCATCGTGCTCGCTGACCTGCCAGACGGCATCCCAAGCCCCGAGATCGGACCACCCCGCATCCAGCGGCACCATCCGCACCACGAAACCGCTCTCGGGCTTCGCAGGGCATTGTTCCATCACAGCATAGTCCACCGATTCAGACGGCACGGCCACGAACTCGGCCTTGCCTGGGCGCACGAATACATCGTCCTTGGCACGCACGTCCCATGACTTGCGCGTGGCCTCAGCAATGTCGGCGCGGAACTGCCCCAAAGCAGCCAGCCAACGCGAGGCCCTCATCACGAACATGCCGCTGTTCCAGTAGTAGCCGCCTTGGGCCAGGTACGACTTGGCTGTTTCCAGATTGGGTTTTTCCACAAAGGCTTGCACGGGACGTGCGCCCTGGGCATCGGCCTCACCCGAACGGATATAGCCAAAACCGGTTTCGGGGCGATCGGGGGTGATGCCCAGAATCACAATGTCACCACCTGCTGCGGCACGGATGGCCGTTTGCAGCGCAGCCACGTATGCGGCTTCATTCGTCACGGTCTGGTCCGCAGGCGTCACCACCAGGATCGGGTCTTCACCATTCTCGATGGCTTGCAAAGCCGCCAAAGTCACCGCTGGCGCGGTATTGCGCCCCGCAGGTTCGAGCACCAGCGAAGAAGGGACACCCTTCACTTCACGCAACTGGTCCAACACCAGGAAACGATGCTCTTCGTTGCCAACCACGCAAGGCTGCGACACCGCGATGTCGTCAGCACCCAGCGCCTGAAGGCGCAAATGGGCTTGCTGGAACAGGCTCTGGTTGCCCTGAAGCACCAGGAATTGCTTCGGATACAGGGCACGCGACAGCGGCCACAGGCGGGTCCCTGAACCGCCAGCCATGATGACGGGAAGAATGTTGTGCGTCATGTTGTTCACTTCTCTGTCAAATTAAAACGCCAGAGCCCCCTGAGCCCTCAGCCCTCAAAACCATTCGGGTTGGTGGACTGCCAGCGCCAGGAGTCCACACACATGTCATTCAGCCCCCTGCGCGCCTTCCACCCCATCGCGTTGAACGCATGAGTCGGATCGGCGTAGCAGGCATCGACATCACCTGGACGTCGCGGCGCAAACACCACCGGAATTTCGCGGCCACAGGCCTGGCCATAAGCACGCGCGAGATCAAGCACGCTGTAGCCTTGCCCGGTTCCCAGGTTGACGGTCAGCGACTGCCCCTTGTCGGCCAGATAGCGCAACGCCGCCACGTGCCCCTCAGCCAAATCACACACGTGGATGTAGTCGCGCACTCCCGTGCCATCGGGCGTGTCATAGTCGTTGCCAAACACGTTCAGGTGTTCACGCTTGCCCACCGCCACCTGAGCCACGTAGGGCATCAGGTTGTTGGGCACCCCTCTGGGATCTTCACCAATGCGACCACTGGCATGGGCACCCACCGGGTTGAAATACCGTAGATAGGCCACGTGCCAACGAGCATCACAGCGCTCCAACTCGCGCAGCATTTCTTCGCCCATCAGCTTGGTCTGACCATAAGGATTGGTTGCTCGCAAAGGCGCGTTTTCGGTGATCGGCAAAGATTCCGGTTTGCCATACACCGTGGCCGACGAACTGAACACCACGTCATACACCCCGTGGCGCTTCATGGCCTGACAGACCGACAGCAAGCCTCCGATGTTGTTTTCAAAGTAGTCCAATGGACGCTCGACGGACTCACCCACGGCTTTCAGCGCCGCAAAATGAATGACCGCGCGCACGCCGCCGAATTGTTTCCCGAGCTCAAAACACCGATCCAGAGCGCTCGCATCGCGTACATCGCCCTGCACAAACTGCGGCTCAAATCCGCCAATTTCACGCAAGCGATTCAACACGATCGGCGAGCTATTCACATAGCTGTCCACCCCGATGACGTCATAGCCGGCATCTTTCAGCGCCAACCATGTATGAGAAGCGATGTAGCCGGTTGCCCCGGTCAACAGAATACAGGCCATAGGAAAACAGTTCGATTGGCTTAATCAAGGATGAACGCGGCCGAGACGTCAACCGAATGTCCAGAATACGGATTACGAGTGGCGTCCTTGGTCTGCGAGTACTTGTTCAGGCCAGCAGACAGCTTCAACCAGCGCTCGGGCGCATAGGTAGCCACAAGCCCGTAGCGACGGAAATGGCTCGTGTCGTTGATCTTGTTGTTGATCAGGTCGTTCTCGACGTTGTAGCGATTCCAGCTGGTCGAGGCAGTCAAGGACATCTTGGCGGAAACCAGCCACTTGGCATACAAGTTCAGTGCCGTCACCCGGTTGTTGAAGGCGAGCTGAGCCGTGTTGCGCGTGAGGCCGATGGAGGGATCGAACGACAGGTAATTGGTACTGTATTGATCCGAGTTGGAGGTGCGATAGGCGGTCACGCCGTAACTCACGGCACCACGCGGGGTGTAGTTCCAATTCAGGTTACCGGTCAGACCATTGAAACGTCGGTCGGCCTGGACACGACGCTTGCTTTCAGTCCAACTCACCGTGGCGTTCAACTGGCTCAGCCCACTGACGGTCCAACTGGTGGCCAGGTCCAGATTGTTTTCGTCAATTTCCTCGCCCGACTGTGTGAACTGAGAGTTCACATGACGCAGGCCCAGGCTGTAATTGAGCATGTCGGTGCTGTAGTAAACCGCCTTGAGCCCTTGTTGATCCTGCCGGTAATTCAGATACTGGTACTCGGGCACGGAGTAGCCCAGGGTCGCCTTACCCACCGAACCAACCAACGCCCAAATGCCCGACACGCCATAGATCAACTGACCGAACGCATTCTTGTTGGTCCGGGTGTTTTTGACCAGGTGGTCTGTCACCTTGTTGTTCTCGAACTGGTTCAGGTTCTCACCATAGGAACCATTCAATAGCACACGCCAGTTCGACATCAGGTCGGAACTGAAACCCAGATCAACGTCTTTGGCATCGTTGTTGAGCAGATCGCCGTATTTGCTGTAACGCACGGCAGACACCTTGGCCGAACCGGTGTACGTCTGGCGGCCATATTGCTTGTCCAGCCCCAACTGCAATGCAGTGACATTGACCGTGTCGCTGATCGGGTTCTGTGTTCGGGCCAGATTCGAATCGTGCGTCCAGGTGTGGGAAGCCGTCAGAGACAAGGGCTCGGCATGCGCCCCCGTTGCGGCAAGCGAGGCCAAGGCTGCGGCCACCAGACCAATGGAATTCCTGTTCATACGATGAGTCACATGCACCTCTACGTCAGTACGCGTTGCGATCAAACACCATCAGGCGGATCGTACGAATGATGATCTGAAGATCCAGACCCAAAGACCAGTTGCGCAGGTACTCCAGGTCGTACTCGACACGTGCCTGCATCTTGTCAATGGTTTCCGTTTCTCCCCGATAGCCATTGACCTGAGCCCACCCCGTGATACCGGGACGCACCTTGTGGCGCACCATGTAAGCCTTGATCAAGCGACGGTATTCTTCGTTGTGGGCCACTGCATGCGGGCGGGGCCCGACGATGCTCATGCGCCCTTGAAGAACGTTGATGAACTGCGGCAGTTCGTCCAGCGAGGTCTTGCGAATGAAGGCCCCAAAAGGTGTGATGCGGGAATCGCCCTTGGTCGCTTGCTTGACCACCGCCCCGTTGTCCTGCGTTCGCATCGAACGGAACTTGTAGACAATGATTTCCTCACCATCCAGGCCGTTGCGCTTCTGCCTGAAAATGATCGGACCCGGCGAGCTCATTTTCACGCCGATGGCCACGGCCAGCAATATGGGGGAAATCAATACCAGGATGATGCTGGCCAAAATGATGTCGGACACCCGCTTGATCAATTCGTTGGTGCCGGTAAACGGTGTCTCGCAAATACCCACGACCGGGACGCCGTTCATATCCTGCAAGCGGCCTTGAATGATGCTGATACCAAATACATCGGGCACAAAATACAAGGATGCGGTCGTGCCTTGAACGGCTTCGAGCAACTCGACAATACGCGGCTGAGAACCCAGCGGCAGGGTGATATACACCTCATGAATGCTGTGGGCATACACATAGTTGGCCACATCGCGCAAGCCGCCCAGCCTCATGCTCACAGCTTCAGGCAAAACCCGGCTGTCGGTTCGATCGTCAAAGTAGCCGACGAACTCGGTGCCCTGATCTGGGTTGCTTTGCAGCGCACGGGCCACCTTGCCCCCCAACGGCCCCGCGCCGACCACAATCGCACGCCGGCGCGCCCCCGGACGGGTCGCCCGCCGCTTGATGATGGCCTTGCCGATCAGGACCGCCACCCACTGCAGCAACGGGGTCAGCACCGCCCAGGCCACCATGACGTTGGCCTCGAAAAACATCAGGCTGTTGGTGGCATAGCCACAAAGCCACAAGATGACCAGCATGGCCACCCAGGACGACATGATGTCAACGCCCGCTTCGAGTCGTGAGTCATTGAAGCGATTCCGCCCTGGAAAGGTCAACGCGAACACCAGCAGGCACAGCGCCATCGAGGCCCGCAGCACGGGCTCATCAAAATAGGCCATGCAGATCAGCAGGGACACGACGGTGATGACGGGCTCCATGAAAGCCGCGACGAACGATGTCACCGACTGCGGGGCATTGAAAAACGTCCGGTTGTAATTTCGGTTATTGAACATGTACGCCAGAGCCCCTTATATAGGGGCTCGGAAATCATTGCAGTAAGTGAATGGACGGTGCGGACGATTCAATTTGACGACCTCACCCAAGCTGGGTATGGTCCCTGATCGTCTGGATTTACTCTAGCCATTGTGGCGCAAAAAGCGTGACAGTTTGCTGATCGCATCCCGTCGATTCGAGGGTTTCCGCGCAGTCAGTTCGGAGCCCTACAATCGGCCCATGGCACTCTCCCCCCTCTCCTGGATCGCGCCAGCGGCGCTGGATCGTCTGACCTTGCTTCTCAACCACATCGTGTCGAGCGAACCGGTGGCACAGGGCAAACTCCGCCCGTTTGCCGGGCGCATCATTGACATTCGCTGGTCCAAGGAGGCCCCCATCAAGTTGCCCAGTTATGTGGGTGCCGCGATGGACAGCCTGATGCCCATGCCGCCGTCCATCCGCTTTCAGATCACCCCAGCAGGACTGTTCGAGCGCGACGAATCCAGGGTCAACCCCGAGGCGCCCACGGGTGAGTCGACGACAGCGCATTTGACGCTCACCATTCAACTCAAAGATCCACTGACCATGGCCGCCCGCGCCCTCAAGGGCGAACGCCCCGAGGTCAACATCGAAGGGGACGCAGCCTTGGCGGAGGCGGCATCCTGGTTGATGAAAAATCTGCGCTGGGATGTGGAAGATGATGTGGCCCGCTGGATGGGCACGACGCCGGCCCAATTGCTGGGCACCCTGACCGGCGGCATCAAGCAAGCGCTCGAACGCTGGCGCCCTTGATTGACTGACGTCTGATTCCCCCCTGCCTGCCCTGCCATCCACATAGGCCCACTTCATGCGCGCTCTGGTTCGTCCTCTCTTCATTGGACTGATTGCCCTGCGATACGGGCTGGACGGCCTCTTGCTCGACAGCCTGCGCCGCCCCAAGCTCAGCTTGCTGGGTCGAATTCTGTCAATTGGCCGCAAGCTCGATGCCCCCCGAGGCCAACGCCTGCGCGAAGCCCTGGAGCGTCTCGGCCCGATCTTCGTGAAATTCGGGCAGATGCTGTCGACCCGGCGCGACTTACTGCCTGCCGACGTGGCGGATGAACTGGCCAAACTGCAAGACCGGGTGCCCCCATTCCCAAGTGCCGAATCAGTTCGTCTGGTAGAAAAAGCACTGGGCAAACCCATTAGCGAAGTATTCAGCCAGTTCGACGCCGACCCGATTGCCAGCGCCTCGATTGCGCAAGTGCACTTTGCCGTTCTACATGATGGGCGGGAAGTGGCCGTCAAGGTCTTGCGCCCTGGCATGCTGGCGGTCATCGACGATGACCTGGCGCTGATGCGCACCCTGGCCTCATGGGTGGAACGCCTGTGGGCCGATGGCAAGCGCCTCAAGCCACGCGAGGTGGTGGCCGAGTTCGACAAATACCTGCACGACGAACTGGATCTGGTTCGCGAGGCCGCCAACGCCGCACAACTGCGCCGCAACATGGATGGCCTGAACCTGGTGCTGGTGCCAGAAATGGTCTGGGACTATTGCACCCCCACCGTGATGGTGATGGAACGGATGAAGGGCGTCCCCATCAGCCAGATGACCCGACTGCGTGACGCGGGTGTCGACATCAAGAAGCTGGCGCGCGACGGTGTGACCATTTTCTTCACCCAGGTCTTCCGCGATGGCTTCTTCCATGCCGACATGCACCCGGGCAATATCCAGGTCAGCCTCGACCCGGCCACCTTTGGGCGCTACATTGCGCTGGACTTCGGCATCATCGGCACACTCACCGAGGTCGACAAAGACTACCTGGCGCAGAACTTCATCGCGTTCTTCCGCCGTGACTACAAGCGGGTGGCCGAACTGCACATTGAAAGCGGCTGGGTGCCACCGAACACCCGTGTCGACGAACTCGAAGGCGCTGTCCGCACCGTTTGCGAGCCCTATTTCGACCGCCCCTTGAAGGAAATCTCACTGGGCCAGGTGTTGATGCGTTTGTTCCAGATCTCGCGCCGCTTCAACGTCGAAATTCAGCCCCAACTGGTGTTGCTGCAAAAAACCCTGCTGAACGTAGAAGGCTTAGGGCGTCAACTGGACCCCGAGCTGGACCTGTGGAGCACCGCCAAACCTTTCCTGGAGCGGTGGATGCACGAGCAAGTCGGCTGGCGCGGTCTGGTCGACCGCCTCAAACGCGAAGCACCCCGTTATGCCAAGTTGCTGCCCGAGTTGCCGCGCCTGATCCATCACAACTTAGAATCCGGCTCGCTCGACATCCGGCGCGACCTGCATGCCATCTTGGCAGAGCAACGCCGCACCAACCGGCTGCTGTCTGGCATGGCTTGGGTGGCGGTGGGCTTTTTCATGGGCTTGCTGGCTGCACAGCTGATGCTTCGCCTGCATGGTGCAGGTGTGTTGTAACCCTGCATCGTGTCACTGAAATGAACATCACTTTGCTCGCGTTCGTGATCCTGTACCTGGTGGGCACTATGGGCATCGGGATCTATGCCGGCACCCGTATCAAGAGCACCACCGACTTCGCCATCGCGGGTCGCAGCCTGCCGCTGGCCATGGTGATCACCACGACCTTCGCTACCTGGTTTGGCGCCGAAACGGTCATGGGCATCCCTGCGAAGTTCGTCAATGGTGGGCTCAACGCCGTCGTGGAAGACCCGTTTGGCGCCTCCATGTGTCTGGTGCTGGTGGGCGCCTTCTTCGCCTCTCGCCTGTACAAGATGAGTTTGCTGACCATCGGCGACTTCTACCGCCAGCGTTATGGCGAAGGCGTTGAAATCTTCTGTTCGGTGGCCATCATCCTGAGCTACCTGGGCTGGGTGGCCGCGCAGATCACCGCCCTGGGGCTGGTGTTTTCTCTGCTGTCGGGTGGCGCCATCGCACCCGCCGTGGGCATGACGATTGGTACCGTGCTGGTGCTGATTTACGTTCTCATCGGCGGCATGCTGGCCGTGGCCTGGACTGACTTCATTCAGATGATCGTGCTAGTCGTGGGCCTGTCGTTCATTGCCCTGCTGGCGGGGGAACAAGCGGGCGGCGCTGGCCAGGTGCTGGATCTGGCCGTGAGCAAGGACTGGTTCAAGATCCTGCCGGAACACACAGTCAGCGGTTGGCTGGGCTTCGTGGGCGCTGCCGTCACCATGATGCTGGGCTCCATTCCCCAGCAAGACGTTTTCCAGCGCGTGATGTCGGCCAAAGACAGCGCGACAGCCCGCAAAGGCGCCATCATTGGCGGCTTCAGCTACCTGGCGTTCGCTTTTGTGCCGATGTTCATCGTGGCCTCGTCGCTGATCATCATGCCTGAGCAAACCCGCGACCTGCTGACCAATGATCCGCAAAAGGTGCTGCCCACCCTGATCATGTCGAAGATGCCGCTGATCGCCCAGATCTTCTTCTTTGGGGCCCTGGTTTCGGCCATCAAGTCCACCTCGTCGGCCACTTTGCTGGCGCCCTCCACCAGCTTTGTGGAAAACATCCTGAAGAACATTCGCCCCGGCATGAGTGACCGCCAGGTCCTGCTGTCCCTGCGGATCACGATCTTTGTGTTCACTGCGCTGGTGCTGACCTACGCCATCAAGATGGAAGGCACCGCCATTTACGATCTGGTCTCCTCGGCCTACCAGGTCACCCTGGTCGCGGCCTTCGTGCCTCTGAGCTTTGGCCTGTTCTGGAAGCGGGCCACGACGCAAGGCGCCATCCTGTCGATCGTCTGCGGCATCGGCGTATGGGGCACCTTCCTGGCCGCCTCAAGCCTGGCGTGGTCGTGGGCTGAAGTGGTACCAGGCCAACTGGCTGGCCTCGGTGCCGCCCTGCTGGGCATGGTGCTGGGCTCCCTGGCCCCTCAACTGATTGCCGACCACAAAACCAAACTGGCCCACATGGCGTGAGTTTTGCCACGCGCATGGCCCCACGTCTGCGGGGCAGTGCAACCAGGGTCTTGAAATGCTCAACAGGCGCCCCCATTAAAATGGCGTCTTTAAGGGAAAACCCAAGGGGTTACCATGCCGATCTACGCCTATCGCTGTGAATCTTGCGGCCACGCCAAAGACGTGCTGCAAAAAATGTCCGATCCCGTTTTGACCACCTGCCCCCATTGCGGCGCCGAAACCTTCAAAAAGCAGCTCACGGCTGCCGGGTTTCAGCTCAAGGGTTCGGGTTGGTACGTGACCGACTTCCGTGGCGGCTCTGGTGGCACCAGCGCGCCCGCGACCGGGCCGGCCACCACTGAAGCGGCACCATCGTCCGATTCCGGCGGCTCATCGTCCGGCGGCGACAGCGGTGCCACCCCCTGTGGCTCGTCCTGCGCCTGCCACTGACCCAACCCAAACACCCACCAAGTGAAAAAATACATTCTCACCGGCCTGCTGGTCTGGTTGCCTCTGGCCATCACCATCTGGGTTCTGAAAAACGTCGTCGGCACACTCGATGGCGTATTCGCCTGGCTGATGGTGGCCGCGCAAGCGGTCCTGCCCAGCTCTCTGCACCCGTATCTGAACGATTTGCAGCGCATTCCCGGCTTGAGCGTGATCATTCTGGTGGCGGCCTTGTGGCTCACCGGTGTGGCGGTCACCAACATGGCGGGACAGTGGCTGCTCAACCAGTCCAACCGCCTGCTGTCCAACATCCCCATCGTCAAAAGCATCTACACCTCGGTCAAACAGGTGTCTGACACGCTGTTTTCCAGCAGCGGCCAGGCTTTTCGGGAAGCCGTTCTGGTGCAATACCCTCGCGAAGGCTCCTGGACCATCGCCTTCGTCACGGGCAAACCCAGTGGCGAGGTGGCGGATCGACTGGCTGCCGAGCACGTCACCTTGTATGTGCCCACCACGCCGAACCCCACGTCTGGCTTCATGTTGATGGTGCCTCGCACCGATGTGCGTCAGCTCGACATGTCGGTCGACGAAGCACTGAAGTACATCATCTCGATGGGGGTGGTGGCACCGCCCCCGCATGCGGCCAAAGCCGGCGCGCCCACGAAGACTGCGACTTCGTCCTGAACGGCCACAAAAATCCTCGATTCCTGAGGGACAATCGAGGGTTCTGAGGCGCCAACGCGCGCCTCGCACAAGATCATCCGGAGAACAACGATGCGTACCACTTATTGCGGACTGGTCAGCGAAGCGCTGATGGGCCAGACCGTTACCCTGATGGGCTGGGCCCACCGTCGTCGCGACCACGGCGGCGTGATCTTCATCGACCTGCGTGACCGCGAAGGCCTGGTGCAGGTCGTGTTTGACCCTGACCGCGCTGATTCCTTCAAGATCGCCGAAGACGTGCGCAACGAGTTCTGCCTGAAGGTAACCGGTGTGGTGCGCGCACGCCCTGCCGGCACGGAAAACGCTGGCCTGACCAGCGGCAAGATCGAAGTGCTGGGCCACACCCTGGAAGTGCTGAACGCCTCGGTGACGCCTCCGTTCCAGATCGACGACGAAAACCTGTCGGAAACCACTCGTCTGACCCACCGCGTGCTGGACCTGCGTCGCCCCTACATGCAGAAGAACCTCATGCTGCGCTACCGCGTGGCCATGGAGTGCCGCAAGTACCTGGACGAGCACGGCTTTGTCGACATCGAAACCCCGATGCTGACCAAGTCCACCCCCGAAGGCGCCCGTGACTACCTGGTGCCCTCGCGCGTGCACGACGGCCAGTTCTTCGCCCTGCCCCAGTCGCCTCAGCTGTTCAAACAGTTGCTGATGGTGGCCGGCTACGACCGCTACTACCAGATCACCAAGTGCTTCCGCGACGAAGACTTGCGCGCGGACCGTCAGCCCGAATTCACCCAGATCGATATTGAAACGAGCTTCCTGACCGAACAGGAAATCCGTGACATGTTCGAGGGCATGATCCGCCACGTGTTCAAGAAGGCGCTGGACGTGGACCTGGGCGAGTACCCAGTCATGAAGTACGCCGACGCGATGCACTTGTACGGTTCGGACAAGCCTGACCTGCGCGTCAAGCTGCAGTTCACTGAACTGACCGACGTGATGGCCGATGTGGACTTCAAAGTCTTCTCCACCCCCGCCACAACCAAGGGTGGCCGCGTGGTGGCCCTGTGCGTTCCCGGTGGCGGCACCATGAGCCGTGGCGAGATTGACGCCTACACCGAGTTCGTGAAGATCTACGGCGCCAAGGGTCTGGCCTGGATCAAGGTCAACGAAGTGGCCAAGGGCCGCGATGGCCTGCAATCGCCCATCGTCAAGAACCTGCACGATGCCGCCATTGCCAAGATCCTGGAGCGCACTGGCGCCAAGGACGGCGACCTGATCTTCTTCGGTGCCGACAAGGCCAAGGTCGTCAACGACGCCATCGGCGCGTTGCGCCTGAAGGTGGGTCACTCCGACTTCGGCAAGAAGGCTGGTTTGTTTGAAGACCGTTGGGCACCGCTGTGGGTGGTCGACTTCCCCATGTTCGAACACGACGACGAGGAAGACCGCTGGAACGCCGTGCACCACCCCTTCACCGCACCGAAGGATGGTCACGAAGACTACATGGACACCGATCCAGGCAAGTGCATCGCCAAGGCCTATGACATGGTGTTGAATGGCTGGGAACTGGGTGGCGGCTCGATCCGTATCCACCGCGCTGAAGTGCAGTCCAAGGTGTTCAAGGCCCTGAACATCACCGACGAAGACGCCAAGGTCAAGTTCGGCTTCCTGCTGGACGCTCTGCAGTATGGCGCGCCTCCACACGGTGGTCTGGCCTTCGGTCTGGACCGTCTGGTCACCTTGATGACCAAGGCCGAGTCCATCCGCGACGTGATCGCCTTCCCCAAGACGCAACGTGCCCAGTGTCTGTTGACCGGCGCACCTTCCAACGTCGACGAGAAGCAACTGCGCGAACTGCACATCCGTCTGCGCAATGCGCAAGCGGCAGCCCCTGCTTCGAACTGATCCAGCACGTCGAGCAAATCGACACTACACTGCGCAGGCCACCTCAGGGTGGCCTGTTTTCTTTGGTGCACCTGATTTCGCCATGTCTGGCCCAACTCACAAGATTCCCCAATCCGTTCTGGTGGTCATCTATACCCCTGACCTGGACGTGCTCTTGCTCGAACGGGCTCGCCAACCGGACTTCTGGCAAAGCGTGACCGGATCGAAAGATGCGCTGGATGAGGCCTGGCGCGATACGGCTGTCCGAGAGGTAGCCGAAGAGACCGGGATCGAGGTTGGTAGCCAGCAAATTCCCCATCATGCACTTCAAGATTGGGGCATGGAGAATGTCTACGAGATCTATCCAGTCTGGCGGGCACGTTATGCCCCGGGGGTGACACACAACCTGGAGCGGGTGTTTGGACTGGAAGTCCCCAAGGGCACCCCCGTGACCCTGGCGCCCAGAGAACACACGCAATTTGTGTGGCTTCCCTGGCAGGCGGCCGCCGACAAGTGCTTTTCGCCGTCCAACGCTGAGGCGATTTTGCAACTGCCTCGCCTCATCGGGAAAGCCCGCGAGGGCTGACCGTTTCGGGTGGCACTGGTTCGCGCTATTGTTGGGGCATTGTGCTGAATCCGCTTCAATCCTCCCTGCTGCCCTCGTCCTCCATAGGCTCGCCCTATTTGCGAGTGGCCACCTACAACATTCACAAAGGCGTGATGGGCATGGGCCCCACCAAGCGCCTGGAGATTCACAACCTCGGTTTGGCTGTCGAAGCCTTTGACGCCGACATTGTGTGTCTGCAAGAGGTTCGACGCTTTCACCACCGAGAGGCCCGCAAGTTTTCGCGTACCGACTACGGGCACCGCGCTTGGCCTCACCAGGCGCAGGCAGACTATCTGGCCCCCGAAGGCTATGAGGTGGCCTACCGAACCAACGCCGTGACCCGGCACGGCGAACACGGCAACGCCTTGCTGGCACGCTGGCCCATCGGAGAAATCCGCCACCACGACGTGTCGGACCACCGGTTTGAACAGCGTGGCCTGCTGCACACCACGGTGCACTGGAACCAGACCACCGTCCACGTGATTGTGGTGCACCTGGGTTTGTTCCACCAAAGCCGGGTGCGCCAGACCGAGCGGGTCGCAGAACTGGCACTCAGCCAGATTCCCGCCGATGCCCCCGTGGTGGTGGCGGGAGACTTCAATGACTGGAACGAAAAGCTCGATCACATCTTGACGGATGCGGGCTTGGTGCGTGCCGCGCGGCCCGATGGCTCGCGGGTGCCCACCTTCCCCTCCCTGGTGCCAGTGCTGACGCTCGACCGTGTCTACACCCGCAAGCTGGCCTGCCGCAACATGATGGTGCCGCGCGGCGAAGCATGGGCCCGGATGTCGGATCACCTGCCCCTTGTGGTTGAGTTGGAGCTGCAAGGCTGATGCCTGTACCCGTGCGCGCCCCCACCGAACCTGAGGACGACGGCTGGCAAGGGCTGGCCTGGTATGCGCAGCGCAAGCCCGTCTTCACGGGGGGCAACGAACTCAGGCTACTCAAGGCCGGACAAGCCCTTTTCCCGGCCATGTGCGAGCAGATCGAACGCGCGCACCACAGCATCTGGCTGGCGCTGTACCTGGTTTCGCCGTATGGCCAGAGTGGTGCCGTGCTGCAGGCTTTGCAGCGGGCGGCACGGCGTGGCGTCAAGGTGCACCTGGTGGCCGACGGCGTGGGCTCACACGACGCCCCCCCCTCGATGTGGACGCAATTGCGTTCCGAGGGCATTGATGTGGTCATCCACCGCCCGTTTCACAGGATCTGGGGGATGTTCAACAGCAGTGAATGGCGCCGCATGCACTTCAAGCTGTGCGTGATTGACGAGTCGGTCTCGTTTGTGGGCGGCATCAATCTGATTGACGACCGGTTTGATCTGCACAACGGTTGGTCCGACACGATTCGGCTGGACTATGCCGTGGAAGCCAGCGGCCCCGTGTCCACCCCGGTTCTGCACACCATCAAGGCCATGTGGACTCGCGCTCAGTTTGGGCAGGATTGGCGCGACGAGCTGTGGCCCCTGGTACAGGACAGCGGACGCATGCGGCGACTGCGCCACCTCTGGCAACAGGCCCGCATGCGCTTGACGCCTTCAGAGCAGGCTCCGTTTGCCAAGGCCGCCAGCAACCCTCACCCCACTCGCTGCGCCTTCGTGCTGCGGGACAACCTGCGACAGCGCCGCACGATTGAACGGGCGGCGATTCAAGCGATCAAGCAGGCACGACACGAAATCGACATCGTCACGCCCTATTTCTATCCGGGGCGACAACTGCGGCTAGCCTTGCGCCATGCGGCAGCCCGCGGTGTGCGAGTGCGCCTGCTGCTGCAAGGCAAGGTCGATCTGCCCATTGCAGGCCTTGCCGCACGCGTGCTCTACGACGAACTGATTCGACACGGCATCGAGATTCACGAGTATCAGAAGGCTTTCCTGCACGCCAAGGTGATGCGGGTAGACAAGGACTGGTGCACGATCGGTTCATCCAACCTCGACCCTCTGTCGCTGGTGTTGAACATGGAAGCCAACGTGATCGTGCGCGATCAGCATTTCACAGCCACCCTGACCCGAGAGCTGGAGTCCGACTTCGCCGACAGCCAATTGGTTCAGCTGGCGGCAACCCAACGGCACTGGGCTGATCGGATGGGCCATTGGCTGTTCAGGATGGCGGCCAAGCTTTACCTGCGGTTAGCGGGCATCAGTGGGCACTATTGAGTGCACTTGATTGACGAAGGCGGTAACGCGTGCCGTCAGTCCAGAACCCAGCAATGGCCATAAGAAGGCGGTGCAGGCCATTCATGCGCCCCAGCAGGCAAGCGGCGTTCATGGACCACCCAGCGTCGCGCCAGCATCCAGCCCGCATGGCCCACCACAAGGTGGGGTTGGTCAGGCGCCAGGCCAAGCTCGGCAGCAGGCTGCCATTCCCCCGCCCGGGTCAACAGGGTGCGCAGGCTATCCCCTCCGCCAGGGGAATAGTCGAGGAAGTCACCCACCCAGGCGTCGACCTCGACGCGAGGAATGTCGGACCACAGCCGCCCGTCCCAGGCACCAAAGCTGGCTTCACTCAAAGCGGCGTCGACCACATGGCGCCAACCCCAGGCACGCAGGTAGCGACCGACCATGGCGGAACGCCTCAGAGGCGAGGTGAACACAATGCGCGCCAGCCCTTGTCGGCGCGCTTGCTGGCGAATGCGATGTGCCAGGCGTTTGGCCTTGCGCGAATCGACGGGGGCATCCCACTGGCCGACACAGCGCCCTGCGACCTGCTGTGGTCGAGGATGACGCCAGACCCGGATCACCATCGCACCCAACTCACCGGATGAACCACGGCCAACCAGGCCAGCAAGCAAGCCACCTCGGCGAGTTGTTGGCTGGCACCCAAAGTGTCCCCCGTGAAACCGCCGAGGCGGCGCATGAACCAGCGGCGGCAATAAGCCACCACAGCCACCACGGCCAGGCTGGACCACCCCAGGCAACGTAACAGGGTCGGAACCGGCCAACCTGCCTGCTGCAAGGCCAGCATGAAGCCCAAGACCACCAAGGCCGCCCAGCCCAGGGCCGCCAGGACGCTGCCCGCCCCCGCCTGCAGCGCCAGGGGCTTGGCCTTGGCGTGGTCCGGATCCCCCCCATAGGGCAACAGGGCGGTCAAAGCGACCGGAGCCCAGCGCGACAGGGTGTGGGCCCAGATCAGCCCCATCACGGTCCACCCCAGCAGAACCTGATGCACGTGACTGGATTCGGCGTCAGTCAACTCGCTCAGGTGAGGTGTGACCAGCGACACCAGCACTGAGGCTTTGAGACCGAGCATCAGCACCAGCCCCATGCCGCCGTAGGCCCCCAGACGGGAGTCTTTCATGATGGTCAAGGCTCGCTCTCGGCTGACGGCTCCACCTAAACCATCGCAGGTGTCTGCCCAGCCGTCTTCATGAAAGCCGCCGGTCAGCCAGATCGTGGCCGCCATACTCAAAACCACCGCCACGACCGGTGGCCACCACAGACTGGCTGCGGCCAGCACGAATGCGCCCCACAACCCGACCAGGGCGCCAACCAATGGGAAGTAACGCACGCACTGCTGCAGCCATTCGGCTTGAAAACCGACCCACGCCGGCACAGGCACCCGGGTGAAGAACTGCAGCGCCGTGAAGAACAGGCGTAGCTCGTGAATGATCCGCTTCATGCGTCAGCCTGACTCACGCCAGCGCTTTCAAAGCTGGCCATGTCTCGCAAAATGGCACATGCCGATTCGAGCAAAGGCCAGGCCAATGCAGCGCCAGAGCCCTCGCCCAGACGCAAGCCCAGATGCAGCAAGGGCTGAACCCCCATGTGAGCCAACATGCGGGCATGACCACTTTCATCAGACTGATGCGCAAACACGCAGCGCGACAACACCTCGGGCTGCAACGCCGAGGCCACCAAGGCCGCACTGCTGGCAATGAAGCCATCGACCACGATGACGCGGTCTTCTGTCGCTGCTTGCAGCATGGCGCCACACATCATGGCGATCTCGAAGCCGCCCAATGCAGCGAGTGCCTCCAGGGGCGATTGCGCGTGATCGTTGACTGCGAGGGCTTGATCCAGCACCGCCAGCTTGCGCTGCAGCCCGGCATCATCCACCCCGGTTCCCCGGCCGACGCATTGCACCAAGGGCAAACCTGTGAGGCGGGTCATCAGCAACGCTGCACTCGATGTGTTGCCTATGCCCATCTCCCCCAGCAGGATGGCATTGCCTGGCAAACCGCGAACGAGGTCCGCGCCTTCTTCCAATGCCTGCTGGCATTGGGCCAAACTCATGGCCGGACCGACCGAGGCATCAGCCGTTCCAGGTGCAACCTTTCTGATCTGCAGGCCAGCACGTGGCACCAGATCTTTGGCCACCCCGGCGTCCACCACAGTCAGGGACAAGCCGTGCTGACGGGCCAGCACGCTCACGGCAGCGCCTCCGGCCAGAAAGTTTTCAACCATCTGCCAGGTCACATCGCTGGGGTAGGCCGACACGCCTCGCGCTGCCAGACCGTGGTCGGCGGCCAGCACCACCATCTGCGGTGAAACCAGGCTGGGGCGCTCGGTGTTGAGGATGAGGCCGATCTGCTTGGCCAACGATTCCAGCCGCCCCAATGAACCCAGGGGTTTGGTTTTGTGATCCAGCACATGCTGAAGTCGTGCCGCCAATGCCGGGCGTGCCAACGGGGGCACATTGATACCGCTCGAGGAACTCATGTCTGCCTTGTCCATTCAGAAAGAACACCGGCGTCAAAGTGCCGGTCAATGTAATCGGCCAAGCCGTCCAGCACCTGATCCCAACTGCGGGTGCCGGGCCCGAACTGGGCACGCAAAAGATCCGCTGATTCAAACAGGCCATGGGCGTACACACCCAGCACGGAGCCGCGAGTCCAGCCGAGGGCGTGGCCCGTCCCCTGATCGCGTGCCCACAGCGCAACCTGCGCCTCGCCGCCTTCCACCACGGCTGTGCGACCTTGGTGAATTTCATAGCCCGACCATCGTTGCTGGCGCCAGGGCGCCCAGGCAGAGGCCAAACCATCTGCAAACTGCAACTCGGCTGGCTGCACCAGTTTATGCGGATCGAACCGGGTCACCAGGGGCAAGAGGCCCAAGCCAGGTTGCTGAGCCAGGCCGCCATCCACGCCATCAGGGTCACACAGCCACTCGCCTAACATTTGCAAGCCGCCGCAGATGCCCAGAACCGGTCGCCCCGCTTGGGCATGCGCCACCACGGCATCAGACAGCCCTTGTGACCTCAACCAGGCCAGATCAGACTGGGTGCGTTTCGAGCCGGGCAAGATGATCCAGTCCACGCCATCGAGGTCTTGCGGTCTGCGAGCCCATGACAAACGCACATGGGGCAGATGGCGCAGCGACTGAAATTCATCCAGATTACTGATCGCCGGGTAAGCCAACACAGCCACATGGGTCATGTTGCTGGACGCCGAAAACTCACCATCGACTCGCCATGCGCCACCATCGACCCCATCCTCCTCGGGCAGACCATGGCCTCGCCATTCCGGCAAGACAGCTACCGTGGGCACGCCCGTCAGATCCTGCAACTGCTGAGGCCCTGGTGCCAGCAAGCTGGCATCGCCACGAAAACGGTTGAGCACAAAGCCCTGGATGAGTGCCCGCTCCGACTCGGGCAACAACTGGTGCGTGCCATACAAGTGAGCAAACGCGCCACCTCGATCGATGTCCGTCACCAACAGGCAGCGGGCGCGTGCCTCGATGGCTGTGCGCATGTTCACGTAATCGCTGGCATGCAAGTTGATCTCGGCAGGAGACCCGGCGCCCTCGATGATCACCAGATCGTGGCTGGCCATCAACTCGTGCAAGGCCTGGCGCGCATGCGGCCACAGCAACTCACTGCGCTCGCGCCAAGGCACGCGACGGTAGTCATCGCGCACCTGACCCCAAACCACCACCTGGCTGCCGGTGTCACTTTCCGGCTTGAGCAAGATGGGATTCATCCTCACGTCGGGCTGACATCGCGCAGCCAGGGCCTGAAAGTACTGGGCCGAGCCAATTTCACCCCATCGACCATCAGGGCCCGGCACCACACGAGCGTTGTTGCTCATGTTTTGAGCCTTGAAGGGAGCCACCTTCAAGCCCTGGCGCGCGGCCCATCGGCACAAGGCCGTGGTCAACCAACTCTTGCCTGCCCCACTGGTGGTGCCCAGAACCATGATGGCCTGGGCTTGCGCGCCCTTCGTTGACATGAATATCAGGCTCAGTCTTCAATGCCGCGCTGAGCGGGAATGCCCGCCTCATACGCATGCTTGACCTTGCGCATCTCGGTCACCGTGTCGGCGATGTCCACCAACTCGGCGGGACAATCACGACCGGTCAGCACCACATGCACCTCACGCGGGCGGTTGCGCAAGACGTCGACCACATCCTGCAGAGGCACCCAGCCATAGATGAGGGGATAGGTCACTTCGTCGAGCACCACGAGGAAGTGCTCCCCACTGTTGATGGCCTCGGCCGCACGCGCCCAGCCTTGGCGGGCCAGTTCGGCGGAATGCTCCAGGTCTTTGCTCTTCCAGCTGAAACCGTCGCCCAGACCTTCAATCGGCACCCCCAGCTTATCAAACGTGCGGTGCTCGCCGAACCGCGCACTGGGCACCTTCATGAACTGGAAAATCTTGACTGATTTACCGCGCCCATGCGCGCGCAAGGCCAACCCGAAGGCGGCCGTGCTCTTGCCCTTGCCATCGCCGGTGTTGATGATCAAGAGCCCGCGGCGTTCGGCCTTTTCCTGTTGTTGCGGGGCTTCGGTAGGTGGGTTCTGAATGTCCATCAGCGTTGTTCCGTTGGGTTGTGGTCGCCTTGACCAAATTCAAATTGAGTCAGCACCGTCCATTGCCCATCGACTTGAGCAATGCGGATGGCTCGATCAAAGACGGCTTCCATGCTTCGGTGCACATCAGGGTCGTGTGCGGCACCGTACGCCTGGAGCTGCCCGTCTTGCAGCACCACGATCTGGTCGGCATGCAAAGCCAGCGGCAGTTCGTGCAACACGCTGACCACACAGCGGCCATGCGCCGCCTCGCGGCGCAAGACCTGAGCCACCAGGCGCTGGTGGGGGGCATCGAGATGCGCGACAGGCTCATCCAGCAGCAACACTGGCGCTTGCACCGCCAGCGCTCGGGCCAGGTTCACCCGTTGCCGCTCGCCGCCCGACAAGGCGCACAGACGCCGCTCGGCCTTGTCCTGCAAGTCGGTGTCACGCAGGGCTTGGTCAATGGCCGATTGGTCTGCGGCGGTGCATGCCCCCAAACCCAACCAGCCCTGATAAGGCATGCGAGCCAAAGCCACGGTGTCCCGCACCGTCATGGCGTCATCACCTTCTGACTGCTGCCCCAGCCAGGCCAGTGCGCGAGCCCGCTCGCGCGTGGGCCATTGTGATAGTGCCCGGCCCTGAAGCGACACCTGCCCCTGCCCCACCGGCAGCAAGCCAGCCAGGCAGCGCAGCAAGGTCGACTTGCCAGCGCCATTGGGCCCCACGACGGCCAACCATTGTCCGGCCTGGGCTTGCAGCGACACGCCGTGCAGCACAACACGCCCGCCTCTCTGGGCCTGAATCTGATGCGCGTTCAACACCATCATGTCATGCCCCGCGCCTTTGAATCAGGGCCAGCAAATACACACCGCCCATGACCGCTGTGAGCACACCGACCGGCAGTTCCTGCGGGGCCAGCAACCAGCGCGACAGCACATCAGCTGCCAGCAGGAGGACCCCGCCCATCAAGCTGGCATGCCACAGCAAGGTCCGATGCCGCGCGCCACACCAGGGGCGAACCAGATGAGGGGCCACCAGCCCGACAAAGGCAACCAGCCCGGCCTGCGCGACCGCACCCGCACACGACAAGGCCAGCACCGCCACCAGGGCCCCACGCGCCAACCCCAACGGTACACCCAAGGTGCGCGCGGTGTCTTCGCCCAGCGCCAGGGCATCCAGTACACGCGACAACATCAGCGCGACAGGCAAACTCAGCGCCAAAACAACGGCCATGGCGGCACAGGAAGACCAACCCAACAACGCCGTGTTGCCGAGCATGAATGCTTGCATGGTCCGCCAGGTCTCAGCAGACCAGACCATCAGCAATTGGGTCAACGCCCCCAACACCACCCCGACCACCACGCCACACAGCAGCAAGCGCATGGTGTGCACCGCGCCTCGCGCCAGCACCAGGGTCAGCCAGACACCCGCCACAGCCCCCACGAAGGCCACACCGGTCAATCCTACTTGTGACCACCACGTCGCGGCCACAACCCATCCCGAGCCCACGGTCAAAGCCAAGGCCATCAACAAGGCGGCCCCTGCGGAGCTGCCCAGCAAATAGGGCTCGGCCAATGGGTTGCGGAACAAGCCCTGGGCCACCGCACCGGCCAGCCCCAAAAGGCAGCCCACCAGAAAAGCGCCCACGGTCCGGGGGGCGCGGATGTCCCACACCACGCTCCACCAGACTGGATCCAGGCCAGAAGCAGAACCAGAAGCCGGCATAGGCCATTGCCAACCAGAACTGCCAATCAACAAGCCCAAAACGCCCCACACCAATGCCATGCCGAGCAACGCCAACCCGGCCCAAGTCGCAGAAGCTCTCATCGCGCTTCCCCTTGAGCAACCGCAGCCATGTTCATGCACCGAGCCAGCACTGCGGCCGCCTGCCCCAATCGGGGCCCCGGGCGGGCCAACAGGTCGTAGTCAGGCGCAAGCAGACCACACACACGGCCTCCACGCACTGCGCGCAAGCTCGCCCAGCCCGGGCGCTTGGCCAGCGCCGCGGCGTCATGCGCGGGCAAAACAATCAAGTCGGGATCAGCTCGAACCACGTATTCGGGGTTGATCTTAGGAAAGGGCCCCAGCTCTGGGGGCACCACGTTGCGCCCGCCCAGCAGCGCCCACAAACGCCCGATGAAAGAGGCCTCGCCTGCCGCGTAGGGCGTTGTCGCCACCTCGACATAGACACGCAAACCATGCGAGCCAGCCCGGACCGACTGCTGGGCTTGCTTCAATTCGGTCTGAACGCGCTGCCAGACCACATCGGCCTGATTGGGCTGCCCCAGCAATGTGGCCACCGCCTTCATCACACGCGGCACGTCTTCCAAGGTTTGCGCCTCGAACTCGGCCACCGGCACGCGCATGCTTCGCAACCGAGCTGCCAGACGAGACGACGGCGAGGCCAGAACCAGATCAGGCCGCAAAGCCACAATCGCCTCCAGATTGGCGTCATCCAGGCCGCCCACACGCGGCAAGGTTTGAACTGATGCGGGCCAATTCGACCAGCGATCCACGCCCACCAGGCGTTCGCACGCCCCCAGTACACACACGGATTCGGTCAGCGATGGCAAAAGACTGATCACCCGCTGAGGAGGCTGGGACAGGCTCACCCTGGTCCCACGATCATCCCGCACGGTCAGCGCTGCCGGCTGTTGTATTGCGTTGGCACCGGGTAGATTCGTTTGCGGCCGAGTCTGAGCATGAGCAACCACACACCCCAAGACCAGAGCGGCCCAAAGCACCAGACCGAACGCCCAACTCATGGCATAGGCCTGACCACGGCGCCGGGTCACCACACCTGCACCTCTTGCGTCCAGGGCTGCCCCGCCGCCATCAAGGTCACCAGCTTGCAGCGTTGCGCCACGTCCTGGTTCAACCGCCCCAACTCATCCACGAAATGGCGCACACCCGAACCAGAGGGAATCACCCCCCAACCAATTTCATTGGTCACCAACACAATCGGGCCGCGTGCACGCTCCAGCGAGCGAAGCAAATCAGCCCGCGCCACCGGCCAGTCCTGAGCCAGAGACGCATCAGCCTCCAGAGGCATCAGCCAGTTGGTCAACCACAAAGGCAAACAGTCAACCACCAGCAAGCGCTCTGGCTGCGACCAAGCCTGAATACAAGACCCAAGTTGGTAAGGCGCCTCCAACACCTCGAACCCCGCAGGTCGATCTTGTCGATGGCGCGCGATGCGATCGCGCATCTCGTCGTCACCGGCCAGTGCAGTGGCCACCACCGAAACTCGATGGGTGGCCGACTGCGCCAGCCACCTCACACCCAATCGTTCAGCGAAGCGCGACTTGCCACTGCGTTGACCACCGAGAATGAGATGTGACTGCATGGGTAACCCGATCAGAACTGCTTGCTCAGGCTGGCCTTGATCACCTGACCTGGGTCAGGATACGCATAGCCGTACTGGCACATATAGGCGTTCGCATAGTTCAAGCGATCACCCAGGTTGGACACCACCAACCCCATGCGCCAGCCATCGCGTTCAAAACTGTAGCCGGCATCGACGCTGACTTGCGCCGGAATGCGAGTGGGGCAGGTGTTATCGAAATCATCCCCAAACCGGGAGGACGACAAGTACTGTGCCCCCAGATGGATCGACTGCGAGTCGCTCAACGCCACCCAAACACGTGCCGTAGCCGAACGCGGCGACACCAGTACACGCTGCTTGCCGGCATACGGCCCTTCGCTGAATCGAGCCGACAGAGACTGGGCAGACCCCGTCACCGTGACCTTGGCGGTCACAGGCCACTTGCCGTCCACCTCCACACCTTGACGGCGCACCGGATCGATGTTGCGGTTGCAACAGAGATCCCGGTCCAAGGGGTTCAGGTCCAGATACAAAATTTCGTGAGTGGTGTCCTGTCGGAACACTCGCGCGTTGAACACCGCACCTTGGGCTGCCCAACGCAGCCCCAACTCCCGATCCTGACTGGTCTGTGGCAACAAAGGCTGGCCATTCGGAGTCGACGCGTTTTCGTCAAAATTGGCCAAACGGAACGAACGCGCCGCACGACCGTACACCTGCCACTGATCATTGACGGCCTGACTCACCCCAAACTCCGCCGACGTCACGGCATCACGGCGCTCATAGCCACTCCAGGACGTGGTCTCACGCTTGTTGACAAACTCGCGGCGCACCCCGGCATTCACTCGGGTGCCCCCATTGACCGTCACATCCGAGTACGCATAGACAGCGCGGTTGATCTGCAGCCCCGAATTGGGGTCGGCGCCCTCGGGGGTGCCCCGCTTCCAGTGCTGGAAATCAACCCCCACGGTTTGCAACCACTGGCCCCAACTCAGGTCCAGGTCGTAAGACAACTTGGGCGACACCTGCTGGTTGCTCACTGCACTGTCGGACTCACTGCCGTAATAGGTCGAAGTGGTGCTGCGATAGCGGGCCGACGCATCCAATTGCGCCATCCAAGGTCCGGCCTGCCATTGCGTGTTGCTGATCAACCGGGTTTGAACCGATTTGCCCCAACTGCTGTCATCAGTCGACTGGCGACGGTCCTGACGCAGCTCATCGAACGTCAGGGGTCCCGGCCACTGGCTGAACTGCTCGTCACGCATCAAACGCAACTGCTGAGACCAGGCCCCCTCCGCCAGCGAAGCCCCCAACGAATACACATCGTTGTCCGACTGGGCATTGCGTCGATAACCCGGGCTGGTCTGGCGGCGCACGGTCGCGTCCAGCGCCCAGGCGCCCACCTTGGCCGCCGTAGAGCCATGCAGCACGTAGCCACCCAGGCTGTCGATCGATCCGCCCAGACTGGAACGCGAACCGGCCAAGGCCGCGCCGTCTTTCAACACCACATGAATGACCCCAGACGTTGCGCCCTCCCCCCACAACACGCTGGAACCACCGCGCTGCACCTCAATGCGTTCGATCTGGTCCACCGGCACACCCGACAGGCGTGCACTGGAGAGGTCGGTTTCACTCACGCGAATGCCATTGATCAGCACCACGGTGTTGGGGTGAGTGGCATCGCCAAACCCACGCAGATCGATGGTGTCATTGCCCCCGTTGGACAAATCCTGCTTGCCAACGAAGCCGCCCAGCTTGCGAATGGCTTCGAAAACCGTGTCCACTCCGGACTTGCGAATCTCGTCGGCTGAGATCACCGTCAATGCCGAGGTGGCCGTACGTGCACTGGCGGGAGAACGCGTCGCGGTCACCACCACCGTATCGAGTGACTCGGTCGGAGCGGGTGTCGCTGCCTCAGCGGAAAAAGAAGCCAATGCAGCAGCTGCCCCCAACGCAACGGCGGAGGGAGACACAGGTGCCTTGCGCACCAAGAACGAAAACAACATGATGTAGGGAAGTAACGAGTGCTCCCGCCAGCGTCCCCGCAGGTCTGGAGCGAAATGGCCTGCACGCGCCCAAATGGCGCGAACGCAAACCCCCTGTTGGCCGGTATCCGGGCTAGACGATGCAACCCATGACACCTTCCCAGGTAGAACCCAGTGGCAGAGAACATGAGCGAAGCAGAGTGGGCGCAAACCCATCAGCTTGACCGTCGACCGTTGCGGGGGCAGCGCAGTTCGAAACCTGCTTCCCGTTTAACTTCGGCGAGGAACCTCGCCGTATGCACCAACGGCAGGCATTGTAAAGGCGGCACCCGCTACGAGGAATACAATCCCCTTTGAGATGCCAGAGTACCCGGCCTTTGCTGACGGTGAGCGCCCATGTCCCGAATTGATGAAATGACCGAACGCGTCGAGCGTCTGCTGCTTCGCCACGAAGAACTGCGGCGCACGAATGCGCTGCTGCAGCAACAGCTGACCGCGACCATGCAAGAGCGTGACTCGCTCAAGACCCGACTGTCGGCCGCGCGCGCGCGCATCGATGCCCTGATTGACAAACTGCCACAGGCCACAGGCGCCACATCGGCAGAGGTTGAAGATTCCGATGAAGCAAATTGAAGTCTCGATCATGGGCCAGAGCTACCTGCTGGGTTGCCCGGAAGGTGGCGAGGCTCGACTCCGCGATGCCGTGACCCAGGTAGACCGCGAAATGTGCGCCATTCGCGATTCAGGCAAACTCAAAGCACGTGAGCGGATTGCGGTGCTGGCCGCACTGAACCTGGCCTATGCCCTGACCGACCCTGCCAACAAACAAGCAGCAGCGCAACCCCAAGTCGATGTCGACTTGCCTGCCCCCGAGTACCTCGACAACTTGATCGCTCGCCTCGACCACGCGCTGGATCAGGATGGCCACCTGATCTGATCTGTCAATAAAGCCCCCGACTACCGACAACAGTTTCGCTCAAGGGGCTGAGTTGGCCGTAGAATGAAATCGTTCGTCGCGTTCGTGGTTGTTTTTATTTCCTTGAACCGATGCTCTTTGAGCCAGGGCTTGGAACATCGCTGCACAGGTGCGATCGTCTCGCGTCAGATGAACCCGAAGTGCTGCTGACCTCGCCCACCTGAATCCCCTGGGTTCAGGAATGCGGCAACCAGTCTGCGACGAACCCTTATGCAAAACGGGCAGGTCCTCTCCGAGGAACCTGCCCGTTGTCTTTTGGGAGAAAAATCAGGCTTCCTGAGCGAACTGGATGCTGGCGAGCGCCACGCGATTGCCGCCCTTTTCACGCGCCCCGGCCAGAGCCCGATCAGCGCTGCGCATCAGTTCCTCGACCACCCCTGCGGTATGAGGGAAGCTGGCCACGCCCATGCACACGGTGAAAGGAATTTGTTGCCCGTTGAACGGCACGATGTGTTGCGAACACTGACGCCGCAACTGCTCCATCCTGGAATGGGCAATTGCCAAGCCCACACCAGACAGCAGCACCACAAAGCGGTCGCCCCCCAAACGACAAGGGGAATCCATCGCGCGGGTGTTGGCGCGCAACAAGCGCCCCAGTGCCTCGACCACACGCTCGCAACCTTCTACGCCATGGCGCTGGCGAATGTCTTCCATGTTGTCGATGGCCACGGCGACCAGGGCAAACTCGCGCTGCTCGCGGCTCGACAAATCGGCCTCGCGGCGCAGTTGCTCTTCAAAGTGAGCTCGATGGTACAGACCCGACACCGTGTCACGCACCTGGTTGTCCTGCACTTCCCGACGCAAGGCGTCATTGGCCTTTTGCTGCTGCTCCAACTGGGCCAAAGCATGCTGCAACTGAGTTTCTTTCCGGCGCGCCTCGGTCACGTCTTGCCATACCGACAACAACTTGGCAGGCGCATCATCGCGCTCGCGCATCACCTGGCGCCAAGCCACAAACTCATGGCGTTCACCGCCAATTTCCAACTTGTGCTCGGCTCGCACACCACGACTCGATGCGGCCAGGGTCTGTTGATCCGCCGCACGCAGGGCCATGGCTTGGCTGGCCTCAAACAAATCAGCATCGACCGCCCCAACCACGGGTTTCTGGGTCAGGCCCAACAGGCGCGACGCCGTGTCATTTGCGTGTTCATAGCGACCCGATGCGGCATCCTTGATCAAAATGGCCAAGCCAAACTGATCCAGCGCTTTCAGAAAAGCATCTGTCAACACCTGCTCACCGAGAGCGGACTGGGCAATAGCATCAAGCATAACCATGCGCTTTTGATTGTGGGGGTCTACCCATGGGGGGAAATATTCGCTGAAATTACCTGATCTGACTGCCCTTCAAACAAGGGATCAAGCCAGGCTTTCCGCGTCAAGTGCACGCTTTGCAACGAAAGGCGCTTCAAGGGCCTCACCCAATCCTCCATGGATACCCGAGGTCACGCCACAGAGGCCCTCAAGCGATCACCGACAATGGCGCCTTCCTGTATTCATTTCCGACCCCCAAACCACCATGACGACGATCTGTTTGCTGGGATGCGGCCTGATGGGCACGCCCATGGCACTCCGCCTGCTGAACCACGGGTTTCCCCTGATCGCATGGAATCGCACACGCAGCAAAGCGGACGCGCTCACCGCCCACGGCGCCCGGGTTGCAGATACACCAGCTGCTGCGGCACAAGACGCCGACATCGTGATCACCATGCTCGAACACGGCGGCGTGGTGGAGGACGTGCTGTTCAACCCAGCTTTGCCTGGCGCGGCACTCGGCCTACGCCCAGGCAGCCTCGTCATCGACATGAGCTCGATCCTGCCGGAACAGGCGCAGTCTCACGCCCCGAAACTCTCTGCGCAGGGGGTCGCCTACCTGGATGCCCCAGTCTCAGGCGGTACCTTGGGTGCGGAAGCGGGCACGCTGGCCATCATGGCCGGAGGCAAAGAAGCTGATTTCGAACGCGCCCGCCCCGTGTTGGAGGCACTCGGTCGCCCCGTGCACGTGGGCCCCACCGGCTCCGGTCAATTGACCAAGCTCGCCAACCAGATGATTGTCGGCATCACGATCGGCGCGGTCGCCGAAGCCCTGCTGCTGGCGCAAAAAGGGGGCGCCGATCCTGCCAAGGTCCGCCAGGCCTTGCGGGGTGGCTTCGCCGAAAGCCGGATCCTCGAAGTCCACGGACAACGCATGGTCGACGAGGACTTTGCCAAACGTGGTTCTCTGGCCATACAACTCAAGGACCTGCGCAATGCACTCTACACCGCGGGAGCACTCGATTTCCAGGCCCCCATCACGGAAGCTCTGACCGATTTGTACGCCCAGGCGGCCGAACACGGCTTCGCCGATCTGGACCAGTCAGGGCTATATCGAGAACTACAGCGCCGCCAAAACAGCGGGCAGTGATCAGGTAAAGCGCACCTCAGGAGGCCAAAAGCGAGCGGTTACGCCCCTGGCGTTTGGCCTCGTACAGCGCCACATCGGCGCGATCAATCGTGGCTTCGACGGTCTCATCAGGCATGCACCGAGCCAATCCGGCCGAAAATCCCATGCGCAGATCTGGCACGGAGGGGCTGATCTCATAGTCGCCCAGGCTCACACGCAAACGCTCGATGCCCGTCACCGGACTGGTTCCGGGCTCTTCCAGCATGATGATCAGAAACTCTTCCCCACCCCAGCGGCTGATGACATCGGCCGAGCGCATGACCTTCGAAGCCTGCCGCGCGAAGCCCTTGAGAACTTCGTCGCCCACGCTGTGCCCCCAGGTGTCATTCACTCGCTTGAAGTGATCCAGATCGATCAGCGCAACCCACAAACCCAGGTTGTTTCGCTTGAGCAGTGTTTTGTATTCCTGCAAAACCAACAGCCCCTGGCGGCGGTTGATCAGCCCCGTGAGGGCGTCACGAGTGGCCATTTCATGAATGCGCTCCAGGGCTGCCGTCAAATCGCGTTTCTGCTCCTTGAGGCGATTTCTCATCGCCGCAATCTGGGTGGCGAGATAAGCCATCACCGGCACGGTGACCACCACAAAAATGAAGTGCACCAATTCGATGTGAGGCGGGTAGTGAACCGGATCCGTCTGGGCCTTGTAGTACATCGTCACACTGGCCAGCAAGACCACGTACGCCCCCGAAATCATGGCGCTACGCGGGTTCATGTTGAACACGCCAAAAAACATCACCAGAGCGTAGAGGATCAGCGTCGCACCGTGGGCCTCGCCGGTAATCGAGTATGCGCCGGCAATCCAGGTCTGCGCCGTCAGCACCTGAACCAGGGTCAGCGCGGGTTCGTCAAAACGTTCGCTCCAACCTGTGCGAATGGCCAGATAGAAAACCACGCAGGAACTCAGCATCAATCCAGACAGAATCTGGCCGCTCAAAGGGGCGATCCAGCCGTTGCGCACGCCAAACCACATGAGCAAGGCACACAAAACGAACACCTGAATCGACGCCAGGGTGCGAATGACACGAATTCGGCGGAACGGCTCTACCCCCAACAACAGGGGAAGACGAGGGCGAGCACGCACCTGGCGCTCAACTAAAAACCGGGAATCGAGTTGCGAATCCTGCCCAACCTGATTGGGCTCACCAGCGGAAATGGCGTCGTTCGAGTGAGAAGGCATCGTGAAAGATGACGCGCGCGTAGGTATCTATAGTCAGGTTTCCAGCATAACGCGGATTGCCCCGCAAAGGGGCGCGATATCATCCCGGCCATGAATCTCCCCCCTCTGACCGATAAGGAATCCGCGAAATCGATGTTTCGGATTTTGAACACGGCTGCCGCAGCAAAGGGAATCAAACTCAGACCGGCGCCGGAAGAGCCAACCACGTGCTGCGGCAAGGGGTGCAACGGTTGCGTCTGGGAAGGCTATTACGAAGCCGTGGTGTACTGGCGCGACGAAGCCCTGCTGATGCTGGAAGACTAGGAAAAAGGGAGACCCGAGGGTCTCCCTTTTTTAATCCCCATGGCTGGCCATCGCCACCATCATCGTTCAACTGATCTTGAACTTGAACTGCCCAGTCTTGCTGGCACCCACTTTGATCTTGCTCAGCGCCTTGCCTTCGGCCATGCGAGCCAGCACGGCGTCGGCCACTTCGGGCAGCAAAGAGCCATTCAAAACATGGTCCACGGCACGCGCGCCGGTATCGACTTCGGTGCAGCGGCTCAGCACCAACTCCAGCAAGGCGTCGTCGTATTCCAGTGCAGCCTGGTGGTTGGCCTGCACACGCTGAGCAATGCGATCGAGCTTCAGCTTGATCACGTCGATCAGAACATCGTCGCTCAGGGGGTAGTACGGCACCACCTTGGTACGACCGATGAAGGCCGGCTTGAAGGTCTTGTACAGCGTGGGGCGCAGCATGTCGGCCAGTTGGTCGGCAGTAGGCAGCTCCTCAAACGCCTTCATCACTGTGCCGCCCGCCTCTTCATCGTGCTTGAAGCAAGCCTGCATGATGCCTTGTGAGCCGGCATTCGAGGTCAGGATGATGACGGTATTGCGGAAGTCGATCTCGCGGCCTTCGGCGTCGTCCATCAATCCCTTGTCGAACACTTGGAAGAACATCTCCAGCACATCGGGGTGGGCTTTTTCGACTTCGTCGAGCAGCACCACGCTGTAAGGTTTGCGGCGCACGGCTTCGGTCAGCACGCCACCTTCGCCATAGCCCACATACCCAGGGGGAGAGCCCTTCAAGCCGCTCACGCTGTGCGCTTCCTGGTATTCGCTCATGTTGATGGTGATCAGATTGCGCTCACCACCGTAAAGAATGTCAGCCAGAGCCAGCGCGGTTTCGGTCTTGCCCACGCCAGAGGGGCCCACAAACAGGAACACCCCCTTGGGCTTGTTCGGGTCTTCCAGCCCGGCACGAGCCGTGCGAACACGCTGAGCAATCGCCGCCAAGGCGTGATCCTGACCAATCACGCGTTGCTGCAAGCTGTCTTGCAGATTGCGTACGGTCTTGATCTCATCCTTGACCATCTTGCCCAGGGGAATGCCCGTCCACGAGGCGACGATCTCGGCGACCACATGGCCGTCCACCTGCAAGGGCACCAGGGGGCGCTCGCCTTGCAAAGCACTCAACTCGGCTTGCTTGCCCGCCAACAACTCACGGTCGGCGTCGCTGGCCACACCGGCCGTTTCGATCTGCTCACGCAAGGCGCGAATGTCGGCCACCAATTGCTGCTCGAAAGCCCAACGCTCTTCATCGGCCTTCAGGCTGGCTTCAATGGTCTGACGCTCTTGCGCCAACTCATCCAGACGCGCGCCGTGCTTGGCGCCCGTGCTCAGCTCACGGCGCAGCACTTGCTCTTCGGCGGTCAAGCGGTCCAGTCGCTTGCGCGCATCTTCAATGCGTGCGGGAGTGGCACTTTGGCCCAACGCCACCTTGGCGCAGGCCGTGTCCAGCACACTGATGGCCTTGTCCGGCAATTGGCGACCACTGATATAGCGAGCCGACAGGCGCACCGCTTCGGAAATAGCCTCGTCAAACAGGCGCACGCCAAAGTGCTTTTCCATCAAGGGTGCCATGCCACGCAACATGGCGCAGGCCAGCTCCTCGCTGGGTTCTTCCACCTTGATGACCTGGAAACGACGGGCCAACGCCGGGTCTTTTTCAAAGTACTTTTTGTACTCACCCCAGGTGGTGGCCGCAATGGTGCGCAGCTCGCCACGAGCCAAGGCCGGCTTGAGCAGGTTGGCGGCATCATTCTGCCCAGCCTGACCACCGGCACCAATCATGGTGTGGGCCTCGTCGATGAACAAGATGATGGGATGCGGGCTGCGCTTGACCTCATCGATCACGTTCTTCAGGCGGTTTTCAAACTCCCCCTTGACCGAAGCACCGGCCTGCAGCAAGCCCATGTCGAGCACGTGCACCGCCACCCCTTGCAGTGCTTGCGGCACATCATTGAGGGCAATGCGCAAGGCCAGGCCTTCCACCACCGCGGTTTTGCCCACGCCAGCTTCGCCGGTGAGGATCGGGTTGTTCTGGCGACGACGCATCAGAATGTCGATCGCCTGGCGGATTTCGGCATCACGCCCGATCACCGGGTCGACCTTGCCATCACGGGCGCGCTGTGTCAGGTTCGTGGTGAACTGATCAAGAGCGGGAGTCTTGCCCGCTGCGGCCTGCGACAGGTTTTCTGCGGCAGCGCCCTCCTCGGCGGAGTCAGCCGAGGCACCCGCTGCCTTGACGTGCTCCGGCGAGCCTGCGGTCAAGGCATCCAGCTTGTGCTTGAGCTCATCCAACTGGAAGCGCGCAAACAACTTCGATGCACGGTAGGCCATCTGGCTCAGGCTGGGCTCGGTCAACAAGGCCAACAGTAAGTGGCCACTGCGAATGCGGGCCGGCGGCGACTCCAGTGAAGCGATCAGCCAGCCATGTTCCAGCAACACTGGCAGGTGCGACGAAAACACGGGGGTGCGCGTGTTGCCCGTCTTGAAGTTGGACAGCTCACGCTCCAGATCGCGCTGCAGTTCCGTGGTCGACACATCGTAGCGACGGCACAGCAAAGACAGATCCGAGACCGGCTCCTCCAGCAAGGCCAACAGGAAGTGCTCCAGATCGACTTCGTAGTGCCCACGTCCCATGCAGAGGCTGGCGGCGCGCTCTGCGGCACGCCGCGTGGTGTCGTTGAGCTTGGAGATCAGCGTTTTGAGGTTTTGACTCATGGTGATGACAGCTTCCTGAAACTTGTTTTGAATTGTTGAAATCGAGTGACTCAGGCCACAGCCTGAATGTCATAACAGACATCGGCCCGGTCCTCATTGGCCGGCGCCGTCTGCAAGAAGGTATCCCAGCCCAGACGGCTGAGGTTCGGAGCACGGCTCGAGTCCAGCACCAGTGGCTTCACATGGTCACGCTGCAGCACCAGCTTGACCTCGAAGGAGAGACTCGAACCAAAGCACAACAGCAACCACTCTTGCAAGGCACGAGCCCCCCGACTGCCGGGCAAGAACTGTTGCATGCGCTCGTGCGGGATAGGGCCCAGCTCAACCTGCATGCACAGGTCACGCTGCCAGACTCGGTCACCCAACATGGCCGAGGTACCCAGCACGCCCTGGCTCGGGTTATGCGGGTTAATGATCCCCAGATAAGCCCGCCCAGCCTCCGGCAACTGATACCAGCGCCCAACGAACTGCTCGATGCGTACTGGCACTCGGAAGTAGTCCTGCAGCACCGCTTGCACCTGTGCCACCGACCAGGTGCCTTGTTGAATGGCCCCTGCGTAATAGGCCAACGCCTCTGGCGGTATGGCTCGCCCTCGCCCGGCAGGCGCCCTGCGTGTGGCATGCGCCATGCCCGCCAGCGACAAAGTCATCGGCAGGAATGAACTGGTCCTGCTGGCCTCGTACTGGAAAGGCAAACGGTGCTTGCGCCAGGCGTCGTAAAACATCGCCACAGCCCGATGGCTGAAGATGTCCATGAAGGCCCGCGCACCAAAGTCCTTCTGATACAGCTCACGCTGGGCCAATGCCTCTGTGTAAAACAATGGCAAGGTACCCGTCACGCCCAACAGCCCCATGAAGGCCGGCGTCATGTCCACCCTGGCGATGTCAGAGGGGCGAATCTGTTCCAGGCTGGGCTGCATCGGTGCGCCAACCGAGGCCGGCACTGACGACGGGCCGCCAGAATCGTCTTGCCGCCATTGAACCTTCAGCGATTCGATGGCACTGGCGGGAAACGACAGCGACAAGGAGTTGCGGAAGTTGATGCGGCTCAGCCCTCGCCCGCCCGGCGTGCCCTTATCCAGCCAACGGTCCAGCAACCGAACAGCTTGAAAGAAATCGAACTGCTGCGGTTCTTGCAGCAGCCGATGAATCACACCAGTTGCTTCGCGCCGTTGCGTGGGGGGCATGACATCACCACCTCTTGCGTGCGAGCAGACACCACCGTCAACTGGGTGAAGCTGTTGGCATGCACATACAAGCCAAAGAAACGATCAAGCACTGCGACAAACAGCCCCAGCCCCGACCCCACAAAACTGTCTTCGTCCACGGTCACACGCACCTGCGTGCCACGAACAAAGTTGGCAAACGGCTTGCCCGGCAGCCAGGCCGTGGTCGCTGCAAAAGCCACATCGACCAAGCCATCGATCTGACGACGGTTGCTCGCCGAGCGCGACAGGTCATACAGACGGAACATCTCCTTCAAACCATCCACGCCGGCGTCCGACAAAGACAGATGGTTCAAAGACAGATGAGAAATCAAGCGCCACAAAGCACCATTGCCCCGATCGAACCGCTGGGTCTGCGTAGGCTTGCGCAGCAAGCGAATCTCCTTCGCCATGCCGCCGCCTTCCATGAACAGATCGCCACCCTGCACGCCGAAGGGCAACATCGAAGGCAGGTCTCGATTCGTGGCCGACACGGTCAGGGACAAGGTCTCGGTTTGCGGCAAAGCCGGGTTGAAATCGAGATCGACAATGGAAATCTCTGTTTCGTAGCCAGGGCTTTGCTCAGCCAGATCGTCATCTCGCCGCGCATGCCAGTAGCGTGCAGGCGCTTGATTCACGGATGAATCTTCTTCGGCCAGCCAGTCATCGTGGCGCAACGAGAAGAAGGGGCGAAACTCTTCCACCTCTTCCCCCGTGGCTGACTTTTTCACACGAAACACCTTGTGAATGCCATGCACCTCGTACCCGAACGCGCGACGGGCATCCACCACCACGGGGTAAGACGTGGCCTGCTGCGTAACGCGGATCGGGTCAGCCGGCTGCTCGAACAAGTTGATAATCGGGGTGCAGCCCAACACCAAGTTTCGGGCCTCGGTCATTTCCAGAAGACGCGACTCATCGGAGTCTGACCGTACACCGGACATGACCAGATGCAGGGTGATGGCGCGATCGTGCGATGCCGCCCCCTCACCAGCGTCAGATGACTGCATCAAAGCAGTGTTACGAGGCACGGGCACATCAACAAAGTTGAACTTGTCAGGGAATGCGAAGTATTCGGTCAGCAGCCGATAGGCTTGGTGCGAACGGGCATCCCAGTTCAGCAATGACTGGTCGTCATCAAACCCGACCAACTGCGGCTTGAGTGCCTGCGGCAAGCCCAATGTTTCGGTGGCCTGCCAAGGGCGGTGCTCATGCGTTTGCACCAACACATCCAACACACGACGGCACAGCGCCTCGCGCAGCACACTGACCTGCGATGCCTCGCCATCAAGATAGAAGCGCAATGGCTGTTGCAACACAGAAGCCCAGGAGGCTTGTGGCGACTGCAGCGATAGCTTGATCGACAAGACCGAGGTGGCGCCCTGCGGCAGGCGCGAGCCTTGGGGAGCAGCAATGGCATTGCGGTACTGCGCCTGCACCACCTGCAAAGGCAACAGCGTCACGGCCTGGGTGGTTTTGAACTTGCAGGTCACGCCCTTAAGCGGTCTAGCAGAGACCGTGGTGCCGCGCTCAACGATTGCAGGCTTGGTCAACTGACCTGCGGCGCTACCCAAGTCAAGCTGAGCGATCGAGCAGGCGGGAAACGGTCGGAGGTAGTGCGGATACAGCACCTCCAGCATGGATTCGGTGAAAAGCGGGAAATCGTCGTCAAGTCGCTTGTGGACGCGTGCTGCCAGCAGCGCAAAGGACTCGATCATCCGTTCGGCGTGGGGATCATCGGAAACGTCTGCGGACAAAGACAAACGCCCGGCGATCTTGGGATAACGCTGCGCAAAGATCGATGCCGCTTGACGCAACTGAGACAACTCACGCTCGTAGTGAGGCAGCAAATTTTGCATGACTGAGCGCCTGCGAATGTCTGACTTTATCGGGTCTTTGAAACCTGATACCGCAAATTATTGGGGTGAAGAATGGCGTCGAAGCTCACCATCTCGTTGGCCTCACGCGTGATCAGCAAAGCCTGGATCGAAAAGTGCAACCTCTGACTCGCGTCGTCACGCGCCATCACTGAGACCACGACATCGCTCAGACGTGGCTCGTGCTTCACCAGAGCGCGTCGGATGTCCTCACAAATCAGTTCACGATCGCCTTCTTTAGCCAAACTCAGTGACACGAAGTCCCGAAGGCCAAACGACAAAACTGACTGCTGGACGGCTGGAAAACCCGACAAAGCGACTTCGGTCAGCCCACAACGGGTGTTCAATATGGCTTCAACGTCACGTGCCACGCTGTCCTTGAGCTGATCAATCGAAATGTGCCCACGAGGATCCCAATCGACATCCAGCAGCTTTTCAAACAGATTCAGCGCAAACAAAATGGCACCTCAAAGGGGCAACGACTCAAAAGTCGTTGCCCTTCAATCACATCAGCCGAACTTGGCTTCGTTGGTTGCCAGGTTCCAAGAACCGGTGCCAGTCACAGTGGCGGCTGTGCCATCCAGCTTGGATGCCATGTATTCCCACTGCACAGCAGAATACTTCAGGCCGAACGTTTCTTTCGGGAAGCCATCGGCGCTAACCGACGGAGCAACCGAGGAGACCAAAACGTTCTTCAAGCGGATCACCAGATACTTCACGCGGCTGTTAGTGGTGTTGCCATCGAACGAACCCGTTTGACCGTTGGCACGGTAGAACGTGATTTCGACGTCAGGCGTCACCAAGCCTTGCGAAGCAGCTTGCCACAGCTTCGGGCTTGCGGAGTCAATGTCCTTCACAAAGATCATTTCGTCATGTTCGCAACGCTCAGCTGTATGCCCGCCAGTCGTCGAGGCACTCGCCGACTTAGGCTGACGAATCACGTGAGACCACGAATCCACCTCGATAGTGGGCCTGGTATTTTGGGCAACAGCGCCGCCACTACCGTGAGTCTTGTCTCGCACATCACCCTTGATGGCCGAGTTCTTAAACTCGATGTAAATGTCCTTCACAGATTTTCCTTCCGATTAATTATTAGTAATCAACGAGCATCAGGCGCCACCAGGCAACTCAGCAACCAAGCGCAAAGAAACCGACAGCTCGTCCAACTGAAAGTGCGGGCGGACGAATGCCACCGCACGGTACGTTCCGGGTCGCCCAGGAACCTCCTGCACCTCAACTGAGGCTTCACGGAGAGGGTACTTGGCCTTCGCTTCATGGGATGCGCTGTCATCCGCAAGCACGTATTGAGAGATCCAGTTATTCAAGTAGGTCTCGACGTTACCCGCCGAAGCAAAGCTACCAATCTTGTCGCGCATCATCGCCTTCAGATAGTGCGCAATTCGACAGACAGAGAAGATGTACTGCAATTGGGCCGCCAGCGCAGCATTGGCATTAGCAGCGGGGCTGTCGTACTTTTTGGCTTTCTGCACCGACTGTGCACCAAAGAATGCGGCGTAGTCGGTGTTCTTGCAGTGAACAAGAGGAACAAAGCCCAGGTCGCTCAATTCCTTCTCTCGACGGTCGGTAATGGCAATCTCCGTCGGGCATTTCAATGCCACTTCTCCATCATCGGTTTTGAAGGTGTGCGTCGGCAGGTCTTCCACCAGGCCGCCCCCCTCTACGCCACGAATCGCGGCGCACCAGCCATAATTTTCAAAGGCTGCAGTCAAACGTGCGCCAAATGCATAGGCGGCATTGACCCAGAGATATTTGTCGTGATTAGTGCCATCTACGTTCTCGACAAAGTTAAACCCTTCTGTGGTGCTGCCATCCTTGGGATCAAATGGCAAGCGCCCCAAGAATCGCGGCAGAGTCAACGCGACATAGCGAGAGTCTTCAGATTCACGGAAAGACTTCCACTTGGCGTATTCGACCGTATCAAACACCTTGGACAGATCGCGAGGCTTGCCGAGATCTGTATACGACTCCAAGCCCATGATTTCGGCCGACGCCGAGGAAATAAAAGGGGCGTGAGCTGCCGCAGCAACGTGCGACATCTGCTCAACGAAGTACATATCCTCAGCGCCACGGCCGATTTCATAGTCACCGACCATGGCGGCGAATGGCGCACCACCGAAGGTGCCAAACTCCTCTTCATAGACTTTCTTGAACAGCGCCGATTGATCAAAATCGATGGCTGTTTTGAAGTCCTTTACCAGCTCTTTCTTCGAGGCATTGAAGACCTTGATCTTCATCTGTTCGCCCGTAGACGTCTGCTTACAAAGATATTGCAGGCCTGTCCATGAGGATTCCAGCTTTTGGAACTCGGCTGCATGCATGACCTCACTCAACTGCATCGAAATGAGTTGATCCAGTTCGGCAATACGCGCATCGATGGTCGCAGAAAGGTTGTCGGAGACCGTAACGGTACCCTGCATAACTTCCTTGACCAACTCGGTGATCAGATCTTTCGCACGAGCATGCTCGGTGTCCGTCTTGGCGACCTTGCTTTGCGAGACGATGTCGTCCAACAGGCTCGCAGATTCAACCAAAACACCGGTTTGCGGTTGGAGTTGTGCACTCATGTTGATCACTCCTGGGGCTGCTGGGTCTCTTCACCCAGTTGTTTCAACTTCTCGGTGTTTGTCAACACTTCGCCCAGCACATCTTCCAGCTTGTCGTTACCAGCCAGCTTGTTACGCAGGTCAGAAAGCTTGGTACGTGCATCCAGCAGCTTGCGCAAGGGCTCAACTTGTTGAGCGACCGACTCGGGGCGGAAGTCTTCCATCTTGTTGAACTGGAGGTTCACGGCGAACTCACCGCCCTCTTCACTCAACTTGTTCTTGACACGGAAGGAAGCACGAGGCGCCATACCCGACATAACCTCGTCGAAGTTATCCATGTCGATGTTGACGAACTTGCGGTCCTTCAACTTGGGCAAGGGCTTATCTGGGTCTTGTTGACCTGTGAAGTCACCCATCACACCCATCACAAAAGGCAGCTCCTTTTGTTCAACGGCATCACCGACTTCAACGTCGTAAGTCAGCTGAACACGCGGCGGGCGCACGCGCTCCAGACGTTTTTGCACGCTGTCTTTCTTGGCCATGGAAGGCTCCTCTCTGTTGAACTTGGATTACTGCAATGCGCCAAAGGGATTGCTGCGACCACCTGCAGCAGCAGGCTGGGCAGCGGGCTTGGCGCTGGATGTGGAAACGGGGGCAGCGGTGGTGGCTGCAGGCTTGGCAGCAGGTGCCGAAGCTGCAGGGCGGGTGCTGCGGGAAGACTTCTTGGACTCGGGCTTTTCAGCAGCTGGCTGAGGCAACAAAATGGGCTCACCGAGCGCTTCGCGGATGATCTTCGCAACGGCTTCGGCCTCACTGCGAGTTGAGCCCTTGACCTCGTCGACCTTGCGCAACTGGTCCAGTGCATCGGCACTGACGCGCAGGCCGCTGACCGCGAGAATGCTCTTGGCGGTCAGGTCGGTGTTGTCGCGCTGCAGAACTTCTCGGGCTTCGGTAATGGCTTGGCCGTACAGGCGAGCGTCAAAGTGAATCTGGGCCTTGCGCAGCCATGGCATCTTGCTGGCAGGATCCAGATCGGACGCGGCTTCAAGTTCGGTAAAGGCCTCATCGGTCTTGCCCTGAGCATGAGCCTTGTCGGCAGCAGCAATGCGCTCGGCCACCTTATCGGCCAATGTAGGTGCCTTCTCAGCACCGTTGGAATTCAATGTGGAACAGGCCGCCAGATTCAAGGCGAAGACCGACACAACCGCATAGCAAATGCTGCGGCTCAAGAGCTGCATACTCACACT
The DNA here is from genome assembly GCF_036273115.1 of Aquabacterium sp. Lineage (GTDB taxonomy): Bacteria > Pseudomonadota > Gammaproteobacteria > Burkholderiales > Burkholderiaceae_C > Aquabacterium. The sequence goes on along the minus strand of NZ_DASUIN010000002.1, from coordinate 154,595 downwards.
CATACTCCCTGACTTCTTTGGTATGGACCCCGCAGCGCCAAGTGGGCTGGGCTGCGGCAGGCGCGATTAAATCCCAAAACTTTCAGAGAGGGTTCGTTGCATTGCGAGCGTTACACACTCTTTCTTCTGGTTGCAAAACAGCGCCCCCTCTTGTGGGGGGAATGATGATTTTTGAGCCGCGCAGGCCCCTACACTCCGCGCACCATTGGGCTTCGTCCGCCCACACTAAAAAGAAGTATGCAAGCAGGGAAGATGTCGTTTGTGGCCATGGCGGCGATGGTGTGCCTGAGCGGTTGCGCCAGCGCTCCCAAGCCGCCCGCCGAGATGCCAGCAGGAGCGGAAAAGGGCTCGTCTTTCACAGACAAGGCTCTTGAGTTCTTTGGCATCAAAAAGCCTGAGGCGCCTCAGGCAACAGACAAGCCTGACCTGGCCATGCCTGATCGTCGCATCAACTGGAAACTGGCCGCCAGCGACGCACTGAATCTGAACGCGCAAGGCCAACCGGTGGCCCTGTTGACTCGTATCTATAAGCTCAAGAGTGCTGACGCTTTTCTGAAAGCACCCTACGAAGCGTTTGGCGATGTGGCTCGGGAAAAAGAGTTGATGGGTGACGACCTGCTCGAAAGCCGAGATCTGCAACTCATCCCAGGGCAACACTACGAGTCGACCGACAAGGTCAAACGCGAAGCCAATTTCGTGGGCATCGTTGCGCTGTATCGTGCCCCTGCACCCACTCATTGGCGCTATGCCTTCAAGGCAGATAAGGTGGAGTGGTCTGGCATCAGCATTGGCTTGCACGCATGCGCCATGACCGTTCAGAAGGGCAACCCCGAGGGCAAGTCGGTACAAGTCGCTCGATCTGCGGCCATGCCCTGCCCCATGACCCAACAGCCAGCAGCCCCCGCTGCGAACGAGGCTCAGCCGTGATTCAAACATCCAAAGTTCTCTGGGGCGAAGGCCTCTTCTTGCGCCCACAGCATTTCCAGCATCAAGACGCCTACCACGAGTGGCGCCTGGCGCAAGTTACACGCTTGCTGCATCCATATGCCTGGGGTTTGCGGTCCATCCAGATCGATGCTGACGCGCTGCAAACAGGCATGCTGCGCGTGCTCGAACTGCAAGCTGTGCTGCCTGATGGCGAGTTGTACAACGCCCCAACCGAAGACGATTTGCCGCCACCGGTTGCGCTGAGCGAGTTGGCTGACGTCTCGCAAGGCAGCAATGATCTGGTCTTTCACCTGGCGCTGGCCCCCTTGCGACACAGTGGCACCAACATGGCTGCCAGCCGTGAAGCCGCTGATGTGGCGGTGCGCTACTTCCAGCACCCTGTGCAAGCAGCCGACGTGTTCACACAGGCAGCCCAATCGGAGGTGATCGTGCTGCGCAAGTCGGCGCGCATGCTGCCCGATGCCGAGCCACGAGGCCATTTGGTCTCGCTGCCAGTCCTCAAGTTGAAGCGCACCTCGACAGGCGGCTTCGAGCAGGACACACGCTTCATGCCACCGGCCATCAATCTGCAGGCGTCTTCGGCGGTGTTGCTACAACTGCGTCGGCTGCTGGACGTGCTGCAAGCCAAGGTCGACGCGCTCTATGGCATGCACCGTGAGCCCAGCAAGAACATCATTGAGTTCCGCTCCGGTGATGTGGCCTCGTTCTGGTTGCTGCACACCGCCAGCACGGCCTTTGCAGGCTTGTCACACCTGGCACGTAACCCTGGCTTGCACCCTGAACGACTGTTCGAGAAGCTGCTGGAAGTGGCTGGCTCGCTGATGACCTTCTCGAAGAATTTCACGCTGGCCGATCTGCCGGCATACGACCACCTCAACCCCGGCCCTGGGTTCAGCCGACTGGACCAGATCGTTCGCGATTTGCTGGAAACCGTGATCTCGACGCGCTACTTCGCCATCGCGCTCAATGAGGTCATGCCGAGCTTCCATCAAGGGCGACTGGAATCGGAAGCCGTCGCACAGGGCACTCAGCTGTATCTGGGGGTGTCGGCCGCCATGCCGCCAGCAGAGCTGGTAGAGATGGTGCCCTCGCGCTTCAAGGTGGGCGCACCGGACGATGTCGACAAGCTGGTGCTATCGGCCATGCCGGGTGTGCGCCTGGTACATGCACCACAGGTGCCTGCGGCCGTGCCCGTTCGCCCAGGCAGCTACTACTTCACGTTAGAGCCACGCGGCGCTTTGTACGAACGCATGATGCAGGCTCAGGCCATCACGATCTACGCCCCTGCGGGCATGAGCGATTTGCGACTCGAATTGATCGCCGCCAACGCTTGAACACAGAGAATCGATCACCATGGTTGCCACCACTGTCAACACCCTGCCGCATCAGGCTCAAGCGGCCACTGAACCCGTTTTGCTTGACCTGATGTACGACGGCTTTTACTTGCTGTTTCTGCTCAAGGCCAAACATCCACCATCTGATGCGGAGGTGTTTCGAGATCGCATCAAGCAGTTCCTGAGCAACTTTGAGCGACAGGCCAGCAAGCAAGGCGCCAATGCCGATGACATCTACGCGTGCAAGTACGCGTTTTGCGCCACGATTGACGAGGCGATCCTGATGTCGCAGTTCAAGGCCAAGGAAGCCTGGCAGCGCATGCCTTTGCAGGTGCAGTATTTCGGCGAGCAACTGGCCGGCGAACAGTTCTTCACCAAACTGGAAGAGCTGCGTCGCCATGGCACCGCGCAAATCCAGGTGCTGGAGGTCTTCCACATGTGCCTGCTACTGGGTTTCCAGGGCAAGTACTTGCTGGAAGGCTCTGAAAAGCTGAGCTACCTGACCGCTCGCCTGGGCGATGAAATTGCGAACCTGAAGGGCAAGCGCGCCGCCTTTGCACCGCATTGGCAAGCACCTGACCGTGTCATTCACCAACTGAAGAATGAAGTACCGTTGTGGGTGGTCGCATCGGTATTGGGTACCCTGTCTCTGCTCGGCTATCTGGGCTTGCGCATGCAACTGGGCCACCATACTGACAGCTCACTCAGCGCACCGCAGCACATTGTTCAGTTGGCTCCGCAGGCGGCTCGGGTCACCATCACGCTGCCCTGAGCAATCGCCGTCGCTCACTCATTCGTCAGCGTCTGGAGCGGTGGCTCGCCCGTCGCCAAGCAAGCTGCGCAAGTGAGCCACCCGCTCGCCGATCTTGATTTCCAGGCCACGCGCCACGGGCTGATAGAAGCCTTGTGGCGGCATGCCATCCGGGAAATAGCGCTCGCCTCGCGCAACGGCATCGGGTTCATCATGAGCGTAGCGATAGCCCTCGCCATGCCCCAAGGTTTTCATGAGCTTGGTGGGCGCATTGCGCAAGTGCATGGGCACCGGACGCGTCACGTCTTGCTTCACCCAGGCCTTGGCGGCTTTGTATGCGGCATACACCGCGTTGCTCTTGGGCGCCACAGCCAGGTACACCACGCACTGCGCCAAAGTCAGCTCACCCTCAGGTGAACCCAAGCGCTCATAGGTTTCGGCGGCATCCAATGCCATTCGCAAAGCGCGCGGGTCTGCCAGGCCAATGTCTTCACTGGCCATGCGAATCAGACGCCGAACGATGTAGCGTGGATCCACGCCGCCATCCACCATGCGCACGAACCAATACAAGGCAGCATCGGGGTCGGAGCCTCGCACCGATTTATGCAGAGCCGAAATGGTGTCGTAGAACTGATCGCCACCTTTATCGTAGCGACGCAGCTGCTCACCCAGTGAGCGCTCCAGCATGGCCTCGTCAATGAGCGGCCGCCCTTTGAGCAAACCGGCCAGAGTTTCATAGGTATTGAGCAGTCGGCGGGCGTCGCCGTCGGCATAAGCAATGAGTCGCGCCTGAGCAGGCTGCGTCAACTCCGGGCCCTGCAAAGCCATGCGCCCTTTCTCCAGAAGAGCAACCATGGCCGCGTCATCGACTGCGCGCAAGACATGTACCGTCGCGCGAGAGAGCAAGGCCGCATTGACTTCAAAAGAGGGGTTTTCGGTGGTGGCCCCAATGAAGGTGAACAAACCCGATTCGACATGCGGCAAGAAGGCATCTTGCTGAGCTTTGTTGAAGCGGTGCACCTCATCAACGAAGACGATGGTCCGACGCCCGGCCTTTTGCGCCAGCAATGCCTGCTCAACCGCCTCACGAATGTCTTTGACGCCGCCCAGCACCGCCGAGATGCTGAGGAACTGGGCATCAAATGCCAGCGCCATGAGGCGGGCCAGGGTGGTCTTGCCCACACCCGGAGGCCCCCAGAGAATCATGGAATGCGGTTGCCCGGACTCAAACGCCACGCGCAGGGGCTGACCTTCACCCAATAGGTGGTCTTGCCCCACCACGTCATCCAGTGTGCGCGGGCGCAAGCGTTCGGCCAACGGGGCAGACACCGCCGCAGACGGCGCGACCGTGCTTGGCAATTCAGATTCAGGCAACAGACTCTCTTGCATGGCTGAATTGTCGCAGCCCACCCGGGCCGCGCCTTCCCCGAGTTGAATATGACAATTTGATGAAGGTTTCTCCTGATTTGGAACCCTGGAAACAGGCGCATGCTGAACCTCTAAAGATTCTTCAATCGGAGGTGCCTCATGTTGACCATCAGCCTGCTCTTCTTGATCGCCACGCCCGTTGCCATTGACCTCGCTTTGCGTGGCCGACACCGGACGATTGAGCTGTCCATGATCCGTCCGGACTAAGCGGACCCTGCGAATGAAGGGGGGATGTAGACAAAATCAAACAAGTGTGGGACAATCCCTAACTTATTCGTTCATCCCCTCTAACCCTTTCAAGCCGGGTTGTGCCGTCGGGCACCAACCAGAAGCGTGTCTTGAGTTTAGGTTGGCGGCGATGCCGTCGCTTACAACCGACTCACCGTGATCTCTTTGCGCCGAGTGCGCCTGTCACGAAGTACGGACACGATCACCGATTCTGGTCATCGATCCCCATAGCGACTCCACCCTGTACCAGGGCGTCTAGGCACTTTGTTGTCAGGCTCTGGTCGTGGCGTTTTGTTTCTTGCCTTTCGAGGGCAAGTGGCAGCGCTTTGTTTTGGCTTGAAAGAAGTTAATGAACACTGAAATCGATACCCCTCGCAATTTTGATGACGCCGTTGAAGTGGATGACGGGGCCGTCAAGTTTGACGATCTGGGTCTGAGCCCCGAGCTGTGCCGCGCCCTGGCTGATTCCGGCTACACCCACCCCACCACCGTTCAGGTACAGGCCATTCCTGCTGCCATGAACGGCTCTGACCTGCGTGTGGCCTCCAGCACCGGTAGCGGCAAAACCGCTGCTTTCATGCTGCCCTGCCTGGAGCGCATCGTGTCGGCCCGTGGCGACAACACCAAGCGTCGCGAAAAAGGCAAGGTGCACGGTCCTCGCGTGCTGGTCCTGGCCCCCACCCGCGAACTGGCCATGCAAGTGGCCAAGGCAGCGCAAACTTACGGCAAGCATCTGCAAGGTCTGCGTGTGGCCACGGTGGTGGGTGGCGTGCCTTACGGCGCCCAATTGAAGGCCCTGAAAGGCCCTCTGGATGTGCTGATTGCCACCCCTGGCCGCTTGCTGGACCACATGAACACCGGTGCAGCCGTGCTGTCCAACCTGGAAACCCTGGTGCTGGACGAAGCCGACCGCATGCTGGACATGGGCTTCATTGACGACATCGAAGCGATTGCCGAAGCCACCCCCGAGAACCGTCAGACACTGATGTTCAGCGCGACCTTCGCGGGCCACGTGGGTGAATTGGCTGAGCGTTTGACTCAGAACGCTGTGCGCATCGAGGTGGCATCCCACACCGACAGCCACGACAACATCGAGCAACGCTTGCACCTGGCTGACACCCTGGCCCACAAGAATGATTTGCTGGACAGCTTGCTGACCACCAAGGAAGTGGACCAAGCCGTGGTGTTCACCAGCACCCAACGCGATGCCGACGTGCTGGCCGACCGCCTGGCCGACATGGGCCACGCCGTGGCCGCTCTGCACGGTGGCATGCCACAAGGACGCCGCAATCGCGTGCTGCAAGCCTTGCGCAACCGCCAGCTGCGCGTGCTGGTGGCCACCGATGTGGCTGCTCGCGGCATCGACGTGCCCACCATCACCCACGTGATCAACTACGGCATGCCCATGAAGGCCGAAGACTATGTGCACCGCATTGGCCGTACGGGCCGCGCTGGTCGCAGTGGTCTGGCCGTCACGCTGGTTGAGCGTCGTGACATTCCCATGCTGCGTCGCATTGAGCGCTTCACCACCCAGCGTATTCCTGAAGCCGTGATCGAAGGCCTGGAGCCCAAGACCAAGCTGGCTGCAGAGCGTGGCGGCCCCCGTCGCGACAAGCCCGGCTTTGGCCCTCGCCGTGATGACCGTGGTTCGCGCTTTGGTGGCCGCCGTGATGACTTTGGTCAAGGCGATCGCTTCCAGGACCGTGAGGCCCCTCGCTCATTTGCTCGCGGCGAAGGCCGTCCTGAGCAAGGTGGCGAGCGCGGTGAGTTTGGCCGTTTTGGCAGCGACCGCCCGAAGCGTCCGTTCGCCGACCAGCCTTTCGGCAAGAAGCCGTTTGGCGCGCGTGGCGATCGCCCCCAAGGTGACCGTCCGTTCGGCGATCGTCCTTTCGGTGACCGCGGCTTCCAGGATCGCGGTGAGCGCTCGTTTGGTGGTGACCGCCCACAACAAGATCGCCCATTTGGGGATCGTCCGTTCGCGGACCGCGCCCCCCGTGGCGACCGCCCCGCTTTTGGCGACAAGCCTTTCGGTCAACGCCCTGGCAACAAGTTTGGCGGCAAGCCATTCGGCCAACGCGATGGCCAACGTGAAGACCGCGGCCAAGGCGAGCGCTCGTTCGGTGGCGACAAGCCTTTCGGCGGCAAGCCCTTTGGTGGCAAGCCTTCGTTCGGTGCCAAGCCTGGTTTCAACAAAGGCCCGAAGCCAGGCTTCGGTGGCGGCAAGCGCGGTGGCTTTGCTCGCCGCGAAGACTGATCAAGGCTGATTGAGCACGTCCGCCCCCTGGGGCGGCGTGAACTGGAATCGCGCGGCGGGCAAGGTCACCTTGCTTTCAAACTGCGCGAAATCCAACCTGGACCGCTGCCCAAAGCTGTCCAGAATTTCGAGTGCGGCCAAGTTGGGGCCGCGAAAACCCACTCGAACCGACTGGAACTGCCCGTCTTTCGTGCGCGGCAGGGCCTCCACCCATTCGATTGAAGCATCTCGTTGTTGCGAGCCCGGAGAGGTCGCGGCCGCCGCACTGGTCGAAGACGCAGCAACATTCTTCAAGACGAAGTCTTTTTCAAGTGAGCCGCCCGCCAACAGGGCGGCTGGCGTGGACCCCATGGCCTGGCTCATGGGTTTGACGGTAACCTGATTCAGGTCCGCATCCCACAACCAGACTTTCTGCCCATCACCCACGATGACCTGTTCGACAGGCAACTGGTAGGTGAACCGGAATTTATTGGGTCGCTGAAACTCCAGACTGCCCGACGATTTGCGTACCCGCTTGCCATCAGGCGAGGTGACCACTTGCGTGAAGGCCCCTCGGCCTGACTGCACGTCTTTGACGAAGGCGCGCAGCGTGTCCACGCCATCGGCCTGGGCTTGCAAAGCGCAGCCCATCAGGCCCAGCCCCCACAATGGGACCCAGATTCTTTTGCTCATGCGTATCACCGTTTGATTGCGCTCAGGCGTCCCACGGTGCAGCCGTGGCCCCACCCTCGCCGCCTCGCGCAGGCACCAGCAACTCGCGGTTGCCATTGGTGGCCATGCTGGATACGAGTCCAGACTTTTCCATTTGTTCCAGCAAACGCGCCGCGCGGTTGTAGCCAATGCGCAGATGCCGCTGAACCAGCGAAATGGATGCTTTCTTGTGCTGCAGCACGATGGCCACGGCGTTGTCGTACATCGGGTCTTGCTCACCGTCGCCGCCCCCCATCGGAGAGCCGTCAAGGTTGCTGCCCTCATCGCTGAGGTTGCCGCCTTCGAGAATGCCTTCGATGTAGTTGGGCTCCCCCTGGGTCTTGAGGTATTCGACCACGCGGTGCACTTCGTCATCGCTCACGAAAGCGCCGTGCACACGCACAGGCAGGCCCGTGCCGGGCGCCAGGTACAACATGTCACCCTGCCCCAGCAAGGCTTCTGCGCCCATTTGATCGAGGATGGTTCGGCTGTCGATCTTGCTCGAGACCTGGAACGAAATGCGGGTCGGGATGTTGGCCTTGATCAGGCCAGTGATGACATCAACAGAAGGCCGTTGGGTAGCCAAGATCAGGTGCACCCCAGCGGCCCGCGCTTTCTGAGCCAGGCGAGCGATCAGCTCTTCGATCTTCTTGCCCACGACCATCATCAGGTCGGCCAATTCATCAATGACGATGACGATGTGCGGCAAGCGCTCAAGTGGCTCGGGCTCTTCCGGCGTCAAGCTGAATGGATTGGGGATGAGTTCGCCTCGGGCCTTGGCCTCGTCCATTTTCTTGTTGTAGCCCGCCAGGTTGCGCACGCCCATTTTGGACATGAGCTTGTAGCGGCGCTCCATTTCGCCCACAGCCCAGTTCAAGGCATTGCCCGCCTGCTTCATGTCGGTCACGACCGGACACAGCAGGTGCGGGATGCCTTCGTAGACGCTCATTTCCAGCATCTTCGGGTCGATGAGGATGAGGCGCACGTCACGCGCTTCGGCCTTGTACAACAAGCTCAGAATGGTGGCGTTGATGCCCACCGACTTACCCGAGCCGGTGGTACCGGCGACCAGACAGTGCGGCATCTTGGCCAGGTCAGCCACGACAGGCGCCCCCACAATGTCCTTGCCCAATCCGATCGTGAGCATGGACTGTGCCTCGTGATAGACCTGCGAGCCGAGAATTTCAGCCAGGCGAATCATCTGGCGCTTGGCATTGGGCAACTCCAGCGCCATCAGGTTCTTGCCTGGAATGGTTTCGACCACGCGAATGGACACCAAGGACAAGGATCGAGCCAGGTCTTTCGCCAGATTCACGATCTGCGAACCCTTCACCCCGGTGGCCGGCTCGATTTCATAACGGGTGATGACGGGCCCTGGCGACGCCGCCACGACCCGCACTTCGACCCCGAAGTCTTTCAGCTTTTTCTCGATCAGACGCGAGGTCATCTCGAGCGACTCAGGGGTGACCGTTTCCATGCGGCCACTGGCAGCATCAAGCAGATCGATCTGGGGCAGTTTGTTGTCGCCCATTTCGGCAAAGAGAGGCTTTTGCTTTTCTTTGACGACGCGCTCGGACTTGGGCACCTCAACCACAGGCTGCTCGATGATGAGCGGGATCGGTTCGATCGGGGCTTCGTGGCGCACCTCTTCCACCACGCGCTCACGCTCAATCACGGCCTGCTCGCCGATCTTGATGTCTTGCTCGACCTCGCGCTGCGCCTCGCGGCGTTCACGCAGGCGATCCACCAACTCACCAATTCGCTCGGCCACTTCCAGCCAGGAAAACCGCAAGGCCATTGAGGTACCAGCAACCAGCATGGCAATCCACAGCACACCAGAGCCGTTGAAGCCCAACCATTTGCTGCCCTGTTGCCCCAGGTACAAACCCAGAATGCCGCCCGCATGCTCCCCCGCCAGCGACAGCTCGTGACGATACAGGCGAGACCACTCCAGCGCACAACTGGCGGTCATCACCAACACCACGCCCAGCCAAAAGCGCCAACGCGGAAATGCATGTGCACTCTGCTGAGCTGGATGGGGAGCAGAACCCGCGACAGAAACCGAGGTATCGCGGCGCAACCACAAGGCCAACTGCCCCAGCCAGACGCGCAAACCGATGACCACTCCCCACCAGGCGGAATAGCCAAAGAAAAACTGCGCCACATCGGAGGCGTACGCACCCAAATGGCCAACGAGGTTGGTTGGCTCGGCGTGTTGACCCGAGGTGGTGAAGGCCGGATCAAGCGGGTTGTGACTGACCAGCGCCAGCACACACAACACCCAGATCACAGCACCAATGAGAAGTCGAGCCTGAAACCCGACCCCGGTGTCGGCAGCAGCGACCGGCTCGGCGGCCTGAGCAGCCATCTGGCGATGGAGCCGACCTGTTACACGCACAGAAGCGGCGGCGTCCGTCGGACGCTCGCCGCCACGCGCCTCAGAGGAGGCGCCAGAACGAAGGGAACCCAGAGGAAACGTCATGCCCGCATTGTGCGGGCATTTTGGGTCGACAGCGATCAGGCCGCTGCAACCAGACGTTCACGCAGCTTGACGCTGCCGGTCTCCTGGGTTTCGATCAGACCACGCTCTTCCAGGTCCTTCATGACGCGGCTGACCATTTCGCGGGAAGCACCCACGTGCTTGGCCAGATCCTGACGAGACACCTTGCCTCGGATGACCTTGTCGCCGGCTTCGTCGTCGGCCATATCGAGCAGCGCACGCGCCACGCGACCATACACATCCAGCAGGGCCAGCGACTCGATCTGGCGGTCCGCGCTGCGCAGGCGCTGCACGAGGCCGCGCAGAATGGCGTACGACAGACTGGAGTTCTCAGGCAGGCAACGAGCAAACTCGGCACGGCCCAGCACCAGCACGTCGGTCTGCACTTCGGCGCGAACGGTAGCAGAGTGGGCTTCGTTGTCGATCAGGCTCATTTCACCCAAGTAGTCGCCGGCTTCGAGCACGGCCAGGATGACTTCGCGACCGCGCTCGTCCGACGCCACGACACGGGCGCGGCCGGTCAGCAGAATGAACAGCGAATTGGTCTTGCGACCCTTTTCCACAATCAACTCACCCCGACGATAGCGGCGCTTGACCACCCCTTCGGCGATGGACTCGGCTTGCGCCTGAGTCAGCATCGAAAACAGGGGGACGCGACGGATCAAATCTAGGTTGGACAACATGGCCATGTGCAGCTCCTCTCTCGTTGAGACCGGGGTGGCCTGTCAAAAAAACAAAAAAACAAAGGACTTTTCGCCCACGTTCGTGTGTGACAAACAACCAGTCCCTACAATTTTCGGCACCAGCGAGCGATTTTTTAGGCACTTTATCGATCATGCACTTGACCGGTAGCATGGAAGTGCGCCTGAAATCCGGCACAGTTCGGTTCCTTGAGAGAAAAGAAAGAGTTCACGCCATGTCCACGCCCCAACACAGCCAGGTTCTGATCCTGGGCTCCGGCCCCGCAGGCTATACAGCCGGCATCTACGCCGCACGCGCCAACCTCAAACCCACCCTGGTCACCGGCATGGCCCAAGGCGGCCAACTGATGACAACGACCGAAGTGGACAACTGGCCTGCCGACGTCCACGGCGTTCAAGGCCCTGAATTGATGCAACGCTTCTTGCAGCACGCGGAACGCTTCAACACCCAGATGGTGTTTGACCACATCAATGAAGTGGACTTGTCCAAGCGCCCCTTCACGCTCAAGGGCGACTCCGGCACCTACACCACCGACGCCCTGATCATCGCCACCGGCGCATCGGCCAAGTACCTGGGCCTGCCGTCTGAAGAGGCCTTCATGGGCCGAGGCGTCAGCGGCTGCGCCACCTGCGACGGGTTCTTCTATCGCGACCAGGTGGTCTGCGTGGTGGGCGGGGGCAACACGGCCGTGGAAGAGGCCTTGTACCTGTCCAACATCGCTTCCAAGGTACACCTGATCCACCGCCGCGACAAGTTCCGCGCGGAAGCCATCATGATCGACAAGGTTCAGGAGAAGGTGGCTGCAGGCAAGATCGAACTGCACCTCTTCAGCGTGCTCGATGAAGTGCTGGGCGACCAGACCGGTGTGACGGGGGTGCGCCTGAAGGACGTCAACAACGGCGCCACCAAGGACATCGAACTGAAGGGCTGCTTCATTGCCATCGGCCACCAGCCCAACACCGACATTTTCAAGGGCCAACTGGAGATGAAGGACGGCTACATCATCACCCGTGGCGGCAACAACGGTTTTGCCACCATGACGAGCGTGCCCGGCGTGTTTGCTGCCGGTGATGTGCAAGATCACGTCTACCGTCAGGCCATCACCAGCGCCGGCACAGGCTGCATGGCCGCCCTCGATGCCCAGCGATTCCTCGAGCAAGGCGGGGCCTGAACCGGTATTTGTGAGACCGAATTGATCTGCTAGTTGGCTTTGGCCAAGAATCTGGCTATAATCTCGGTTTTACCAAAATTCGTCCCGGCGTGAGGTGCGCGTTTGCGTACCAAAGCGCTGGAAGGGTGTTTACCAGGTGACGAGTTGAGCAATCAACCCTCCCCTGCTCTGAGCACCAGTCACCGCAACACCTGCGCCGTACAGCGCAATTACAGTGAACGGAGAAGCGTCATGGCACGCGTCTGTCAAGTCACGGGCAAGCGCCCGATGTCTGGGAATAACATTTCCCACGCCAACAACAAAACCAAGCGTCGTTTCCTGCCCAACCTGCAGTACCGTCGTTTCTGGGTCGAGAGCGAAAACCGTTGGGTGCGTCTGCGCATTTCCACCGCCGCTCTGCGTTTGATCGACAAAGTGGGTATCGATCAGGTCCTGGCTGACCTGCGCGCCCGCGGCGAACTGTAATCAGGAGACTTGAATCATGGCTGCTAAAGGCGGACGCGAAAAGATCAAGCTGGAATCCACTGCGGGTACCGGCCACTTCTACACCACCACCAAGAACAAGAAGACCACGCCTGAAAAGCTGGAATTCATGAAGTTCGACCCCAAGGCTCGCAAGCACGTGGCCTACAAGGAAGTCAAGCTGAAGTAATTTCGGCTCTTCCCTCAAAAAACCCGCCTGACTCTGGTTTGGCGGGTTTTTTTATTCCTTGTCAAAGTCTGATCGCGAGGCTGGCAGAAAATAGTCAAATGACTGAAACAACCACCCCGCACCAAGCCTTGGCAGGAAAGAAGGCTTTGATCGTTGGCGTTGCCAATGAAGCATCCATCGCTTATGGCTGCGCCAAAGCATTCAAGGATCTGGGCGCCGACGTGTGCCTCACCTATCAAAACGATAAGGCCAAGCCCTTTGTCGAGCCGATTGCCCTGGAACTGGGCGCGGAGATCTTCGCGCCGTTGGACGTGACTCAAGCGGATCAAATGGATGCCCTGTTTGAGACCATTACCCAACGTTGGGGCAAGATCGACTTGCTGGTGCACTCCATCGCCTTTGCACCCAAGGCAGATCTTCAAAACGGTTTGCTGATGAGTTCCGCGGAAGGGTTTGCCAAGGCGATGGACATCTCATGCCATTCGTTCTTGCGCCTGGCTCGAAGAGCTGTGCCGCTGATGTCTGATGGCGGCTGCATGTTCGCCATGAGCTATCACGGTGCGAACAAGGTGGTTCCCAACTACAACCTGATGGGTCCGGTTAAAGCCGCCTTAGAGGCCGCATGCCGGTATTTGGCCTACGAGCTGGGGCCAAAAAAAATCCGGGTGCATGCAATATCACCCGGACCGATTCAGACGCGCGCGGCATCTGGTTTGAAGGAATTTGATGTTTTGCTCGCTCATTCAGTCAGCACGGCGCCCATCGGCGAGCCCGTCGATGTCATGGACGTGGGATTGACCTGCGCCTATCTGGCAAGCCCCTACGCACGACATCTGACCGGATCCACCGTCTATGTAGACGGCGGCATCAACATCATGGCCTGAGTTTACTCAGCCAGCTTCTTGAAGGTAGCGATCACCGCATCGCCCTTGAAGGGCTTCACGATCCAACCCTTGATGCCGGCCGCCTTGCCACGCTCCTTCATGATGGGCGTGTTTTCGGTGGTCAGCATGATGATGTTGACGGTGGCATTGCCCAGCTCACCGCGGATCTTCTCGGCCATGGTCAGGCCATCCATGTTGGGCATGTTGACGTCACTGACGATCAGCTTGACACGGGGATCGGCCTTCAGCTTGGCCAGACCATCGCGACCATCGACGGCGGTGATCACATCCAGACCGTTTTTCTTCAGGAAATCACCGACTTCATTGCGGACGGTGGCGGAGTCATCGACGACTAGAACTTGTGCCATGGCATTTCACCTCATTGAGAAAATAATCAGAAGAGCTCCAGCTCGCCCGAGTCAAACAGATCTTCGACCTGGGCTTCGTTTTCCTTGAACTTGTCAGGATTCCAGCTCAGATTGAACACAAAACGCTGATAGATGACCATCGGAGGCACTTTGCCAGACTGATCGTTCAGCGTGTAACGGAAACACAGTTGCGGGTCTTCAGAACCAAAGGAGATGTAGCGATGCAGGTGGTTCACGATGATGGGAACCTGTGTTGCTCGCCCCTCCAGCGCCTCGTACGAGATATAGCGGTTCTTGAATGACCCCCACACCAGGTTGGTCACTTCACCCAGCACCTGGTTGATGTCGCGGAAGTTCACTTCCTCGTTGACACCGATGTGGGTTTTGTCATCTTCGACAAATTGAACCAGCGGACCTTCCTCGGTCTGCAGCATCATGTAGCCACGACACCAGTTGCTTTCCAGAGGAATCAAGCTGAACAGCTCGCCGTAAATGATGCGATCACGCACGATATAGGGCGCTTCGGTGGCGACATCCACGCCCTTGAACTGGCTTTCCAGCGCAGCCTTGGTGATTTCAGTGATGCCACGCACCAAGGCGTTGGGGTACACGAGGCTGAAAATCGACTCGTGGATGACGGGGCCGAGTTTGTCGATGTGATCAATGGTGTAGGCATGACTGAACAAGCCACGCTGCATTTCCGGCAGGTCATCCAGGTTGTCGACTTGGTTGCGACGGAAAAAGATCGGCAGTTCAGGACGAACTTCGTGAATTTCCTTGGCAAACGAGTAGCCGTCGCTGGAAGGAACACCGTAACCTTCAGAGAGGAAAATGGCGCCCAGGTCCACGTTGGACTTCATGACAGCCATGACGTTCTCGGACTGTGCGCGCAGCGTCACGAGATGGTTGGCGTCGCAAAATGCCTTGATCCGCATGCCGCATTCGGGCGAATCATCCAGAACCAGCACTTTGCTGACGAGTTCAGCCTTTTCAACCATATAGGGATCCTCGATTCTTCGTTGAGCGACTAGAACAATTCCAGTTCGCCGTTGGTTTCCTCTTCAGCCTGCGTCATGTCAACCGCGAAGTCGATGTCAGCAAAATCACACACGCACAAACTGGCGTGCATGGTGAGCGTCTCGTTGATCGAGATCTTGAAATGTTTGATGTAGCCGGCCTCTAGCTCTTGCAGGTAGTCCACGCAGTCGCGATCGAGGACATTGGGAGTTGACATGCCCAAGTGCGGAAAGTGATGCGCGAGCTCGCGATTGAGGGTTCCGCAGAAAATGTTGCCGCACTCGCAGATGACGTCGAGAAAGTCCGATTCGGTCATGGATTCAGCATCAGCGCGATTGATGGCAGCGAAGTGCTGTTTCGTTTCGCGGTTGAGGGTGAAATAGATCATCGTCATGACACGAAACAGGTATGACGACACGGTCAGCAACACCACCTTCTTTTCGGTGATGTCCTTGACGTTGTCGATGACCTCGACATCGCAACGGCTGTCCGACGACTCGCTCAGGGCGCTCGACAGCGCACTCTTTACGATGTAGTCAAATCCGTCTTTGGCTTGCTGAGTGATCATGGTCTTCAGGCCGCTTCAAGAGCGTCTTTCGTCTTGCTGTTGATCAACTGCAATTCGGTGACCGCACCGATGATCATCTTCCCGCCTGCCTGCAGATCCTGGAAGGTGGTGGTGGTGATCAGGTCATTCTTGTAGAGGTTGTTGCGGTAGTCGTTCGACAAGGCTTCGGCGCGGTTGGCCAAGGTGCGAACTTCGTTGGCCACAACAGCAAAGCCGCGCCCCAACTCGCCCGCCCTGGCCGCTTCGATCGAAGCGTTCAAGGCCACGATCACCACCTGGCGCACGATGGCGGCGAACTCGTCATTGCGTTCGTGCATCTGGCGGTTGTGGGTCAACAGAACGTTCATGTCGGCGTGCCACCGTTCGAAGGTCTTGATCAGGCCCAGCAGGTTGTTGATCGAGTCGGCCAAGCGTTCGCAATTGACCAGGGTCTGTTCGCGATTTTCAGCGGCACCCGACTGCACATCCTGCAGCTGGCGATCGAGCGAGCGCTTGAGATCAGCCAGTTGCGACTGCGCAGACGATTGCTCCTGATCGCGTTGCTGATGGAGCTCATCCAGCTGCTGACGCAGTTCGGCAACGGCCTGCTGCAGAGCCTGTTCACGGGCATCGGCTTCGGCTCGGGACACCACCTCACCTTGCTTCAGTGCCGCCTTGCGGGCGCGCCAGGCCATGCCGCCAGCCCCCAGCAGGCATCCTGTCAGAAAGAGAATTGCGTAGAGCAACATGTTCAAGCCTCGAGAGATTCGGGTCTGAGACCGCTATTCACATCACGAATAACGGGGCTGATTCATGACTGGATATCGGCCGGTTTGGCAAGGCATAAAGTCCTAGTCCAGTCAGAAATGCCGTGTCTTTTTTCTCAGTTCAAGCCGACAGGTGAGCCGCAAACTTTTCGGGCAGGCTGATCACCAGCTCGAAGGGGCGCATTTCAGCTGCGGCGTTGTCGTCGGTGAATTGGATGGCCACATCACCGCCTTCACGCTGCAGGAAGCCCTTGACAGCATCCATCCCCACACCTCGGCCAGACACTTCTGTGACCTTCTCGGCCGTAGAGAAGCCTGAGGCAAAGATCAGCTGAGCGACTTGCTCTGGAGGCACCGCATCACCGGCTTGAATCAGACCGTTGTCGATGGCCTTCTGGCGAATCTTGCCAACAGCCAGTCCTCGACCGTCATCCCCCAGACGGAAGACCAGTCGGCCCCCCTCTGTGCTGAGCTTCAAGCGGATGTGACCGGCCGCACTCTTGCCTGCGGCTTCTCGAACCTCGGCGGTTTCCAGGCCATGGTCCATGGAGTTGCGGAAGACGTGAGTGAAGACGTTCTTGAGCAAGCCCACGATCTGTGTGCGAACCACGATGCCATGGTCTTCAATGGAGATCTTGGGCGGCTCCTTGCCCAGTTCCTTCGCCAGAGATGGCATGGACTCGATGATGCCGGCCAGAACGTGGTCGATTTTCTCGGTGCCGATCAGGCTCAGGGTCTGATCCACCTCGTGCAGCGCTGCCTTCATGGCCTCGGCATCGGCGGCCTTGGCGGACTTGATCAGGTTGAGGGCGCGGGCTACGTGGTCCTTCTCGACCATCAGGAACTTCTCGACGCTGCCGCGGCGACCTGGGCCCTTGCGTCCCAGCTTGACGTCGTTGATCTTGCCGTACTCATCCAACAAGGCATCGACTTGATCCAGTTGGGCCAACATGGCTTCGGGCTCCCAGGCCTTCTCGGGATCCTTGCGCAGGTCGTCGTACACCTGCTCGGTTTCGTGCACGGTGTTGGTCATGTTCAGCAGACCATAGGTACGGGCATTGCCCTTGATGGTGTGCATGTTGCGGAACAACAGGCCCACTGCATCCTGGTCCTTGCCAGCCGCGTTCTTGATGATCTCGCGGTTTTCGGCCACGAACTTCTTGGCGCTGTCGATGAACTCCTGGAACTTCTCCTGGCTGACCGCCAGGATTTCGCCAATGATTTCCAGCTCGCGCTTCTGAGCGCCAGCTTCGCTGGCCAAGCGCTTGAGCTCGGTCACGTCACGCACACACAGCATCAGCTTCTCGACCACATCGTTGTCGTCGGTGATGGGCGACCAGCTCAGCTCCAGACTCTTGACCACGCCATTGGGCATGGTCTTGTCGAACTCGGTGGCCAACAGGTGCGAGTTGAACTCGTAGTTCATGGCGTCTTCGCCAATCACCGAGCCGACGGCGACTTCCACGGTGGACAGCGCATCGGAGCCCAGGGTGGTGTTGCTGAACACCAGATCCATCATGTTCTTGCCCGCGATCTCGGTGGTTTCGAAGATGTTCTCCATGTAGGCCGAGTACTCTGGGTGGATCACGCCGCCTGGCAGCACGGTCAACACGCCTTGAGGCATGTTTTCCAACATGGCCTGGATGTCGTTGGTCTTCTGACGCAATTGAGCGGTCCGCTCGGCCACACGCAGTTCCAGAGTGGCGTTCTGCTCTGCGATCACAGCCATCATGCGAACGTTGTTGCGGATGAAGAACACCAGCACGCCCATGAAGCACAAGTTCATCAAGCCCAGAGCGATACCCATATAGAGGTTGAGCTTGACGGTACCCTGCGAGTCAGCCAGGGTCTTGACGAAATTGCCATAGCTGGCTTCACGGAACACCTTGATCGATTCACGCAGAGATGCCAGCAACTGGTTCATCTTCTTGGCGTCGATGTTGGTGTCCTTGTTATTCAGCGCCAACGCAGTGCGGTTCGCGATTTCCTGGTATTGCTTCAGGTCGGCACGCAAGCGGGCGATTTCCTTGGCTTGCTGTGGATAGATGGTCGCCATTTCCTCAAAGGCTTTGTCAGCCTGTTGATAGAAATCCTGCTCTTCATCCAGCGGATCGTTGTCCCCCAGCATGACCGATCGCATGAACAGCTCTTCCATCTTGTCGAGGCGAACCATATTGGCCTCGATCTTTTGCAAGACAGGGAAGTACAAGTCCTTGATCGCGGTGAGCTGATCACTGCTCTGGAACGATTTCTGAACGCTGAAGGTGGTCACGGCCAGGAACACCAGGATGGCAACACCCACCATGATGATGATTTTGCGCATCGGGTTGGAACTGCCCCCTCCGCCGCCTGATGCCTCATGTCCGGGGGTTCCCGAACTGGTCGACGTTGCTGGCGATCCTTGCATGATTTGCTCCATAAGCCTTCAACCTTTGAATGAATGCGTGCGGAAAATGGACTGCGGCCAATTCACTGCCTTTTCAGAATACGGCAACCACACCGATCTGAAGGACACGAAAAAGCAGCCTGATGTCAGGCTAATCTCACCCTTCCGCAGCCTGATATCGGCCGAATTCCCGGATGATGAAGACCGCCCGCACCACTTTTTCCATTTCAATACACGGAATCTGCGGCAAACGACCAAAAAAAAGCTGCCTCGCAGGCAGCTTCGTGAGCGGAGGAACAAACCTGACTGGTTCAGGCATGCGCTGCGCGCACCTTGCGTGAAAACTCTTGCAAGGCGGCAATGCCACTGGCCTCGGCACGTTGGCACCAGGCCTGCAGGTCTTGCACCAATTGCTCGGCCGAGACGTTGGTTCGAGTCCAGATCGCGCGGAGCTCTTCGCGCATTTGAATCAGTTGATCAAGTTTGGGGCTGACGCCTCGCGCTTGCTGAACCATCTGGCGCAGTGCAACCGGCACCTGAGCTTCATCGCGAGCCATCCACTTGCGAACGGCATGGAGCTTGGCTGCAGCGGCTTCCTGGCCATTCGACTTGAGGCGCTCCAGCTCAGAGCGGCATGCCGCACGAACTTCACTGGCGTACCCGGCCATCAACTCATAACGATTGGCCACGATGGCTTCAAGCGTCTTGGCATCAGCCTGGGGTTTGATCTCTCCCAACTGAAGCTTGGGCGCGATCTTGCGAACCTTGGCCAAGCCCATCAATTCCAGCGCACGAATGTAGCCCCAGCCAATGTCGAACTCGAAAGGCTTGACGGACAGCTTCGCCGAGGTCGGGTAGGTGTGATGGTTGTTGTGCAACTCTTCGCCACCAATGATCAGACCAATGGGAGAAATGTTGGTGGAAGCATCAGGCGCTTCAAAGTTGCGGTAACCCCAGAAGTGCCCCAGGCCATTGACAATGCCTGCGGCGAAAACGGGAATCCACAGCATTTGAACGGCCCACACGGTGATGCCAATGACACCGAACAAGGCCAGGTCGATCAACAGCATGGTGATCGGGCCCCAATTGTTGCGTGGGGTATAGAGATGGCGCTCAAGCCAGTCATCCGGGGTGTTGTGACCGTATTTCTTGAGGGTCTCGGCGTTAGCCGCTTCCTTGGCGTAAAGCTCACGGCCTTCGAGCAAAACGGTTTTGATGCCGTGCGCCACCGGGCTATGAGGGTCTTCAGCGGTTTCACATTTCGCGTGGTGCTTGCGGTGAACCGAAACCCACTGCTTGGTGACTGTGCTGGTGGTCAGCCACAGCCAGAAGCGGAAAAAGTGCGAGGGGATCGCGTGGAGGTCCAGCGCACGGTGCGCCTGGCAGCGGTGCAAAAAAATCGTGACAGACGCAATCGTGATGTGGGTCAGCACCAAGGTGGCCACCACGATCTGCCACCAACTGGCATTCAGCAGACCGTGGGTGGCCCATTCCAGAACAAAGTCCAACATTCAAAACCTCGATATCGAAGTGGGAATTGTAGGTTGCCCCGGCTGCTTGATTCGTGACACACCACAAACAATAAGGGCCGCCACCGGATTCGGTGACGGCCCTTTCAGGAAGACTGTGCAATGCGACCGAACCTGCAGCGCTTTCAGGATAGCTGCAGGCTCCAGTCGATCATTCCACGATCAACACCACTTTCACGGTGCTATCCACCGCGGACTTTTCAATGTAGCCGATCGCGTCAGGGTTGTTCGCGACGAACTTCTTGACGTCTGATGCAGTGGTCAGTTCCTTAGGAGGAGTGGCCTTCCCGGAGAAGGTCAAACGCGCCCAAGTGGCTTTCACCTGTGCACCGGTTTTACCGGCCGCCTTGCTGTAGAACTGCTCGCGCACAGCGGCAGATTCAGGCAAGTCAGCAGGCGCAGCGGTGGCACCAGAAGGCAAGGTGTTGGACTTACCCAGGAACACGGCGGCGACCTGTTCAGGCGTCATCGATGCCATGGGGCTTTTCGGGTTGACGATGACTGCCACTTGAGCCGAGGCCGCTTGAGCCAGGGTCATGAGACCAGCCACAACCAGAGATTGAAGGGTGAATTTGATGCTCATAGTAGTTCTCCCTTCGGCTTAGAAAACAAAGTCGACGGAGAGCGTCAGGACACTGATGTCCTTCGGCTTGTTCAGGAATTTTGAGCCGCCCAGCACAGCAGAAGCAGCGTCATCAACCAGGAACTGACCGTTCGAATTCTTCGGAATGGCGACGTAGTCGTACTGCGCTTTGACCGCCACGCCAGAACGGGCATCCCAGCGCACGCCCATGCTCTTGGTGTCCTGGTTCAGCTTCTGCGTGTTGAACAGCGCAGTGCTACCGATTTGCACGAATGGACCCAAACGGGTCAAGGCGCCATCAACCGATGCGTTGGGGTTCGTCACAGACAAACGCGACATCGAAACGTAGGGCAGTACCGAGCCGAGTCGATAGCCGGCCAGCGCATACCAACCCTTCAGGGCGGGGATATAGCCCTTCTTGTCGATTCCACGCTTGCCGTATTCGGCGCTCAGAACAATATTGTCCTGGTCGTAGGTCAGGCCGACGCCAGTGAAGCTGGCATTGACATTGTCGGTGGTCAGTCGGCTGACCGCATCCTGCTTGTCCGCGTCGGTGCCTGATGCCGCCTCAGCGTATCCGATCACCTTTTCAGCAGTCGGCGAGTTCACAGCCAGCTTGCCCTTCAGGTAGCCCGCACGCCATGACCACCCGTTGTCGAACTCGCCTTGCAAGTTCAACCCCTTGATGCGACTCAGCACCACTTCGCTGGCGGCAACGGCGTTGGCTTGGCCCAGGGAATGCAGCGCGCTGGCATATTTGTTCGTGGCCTTGCCTGCCCAAAAGGAGGAAGTCAAGGTCATCGAGCCCAAGTTCGTTTGGTAGCTCACATCGCCACCCTCAAATGAACTCACGGGTACTTGACCGTAGACGTCCAGGTTGGGACGAACCGCTGTGTTTGCGTAGCCGACATCGCGGAAGTCAGAGATCATGAAGATCGGGGCCCCCATGCGACCGGCACGGAAAGACAAACCGGGCGTCGCTTGCCACTTGGCGAAGGCCCACTCCATCTTGGGTTCGTACTGCCCTTCGGCGTCAAACTTGGTCATGACCTGGGCGGTACCTGACAAGGTCGGTGTGAACTTGTAAGTACCTTGCACAGCAATCTTGCTGTCCGGGTCAAAGCTGGCGTGCTTGGTCGCCCCCCCCGCTTGGCCTGGGTAGGCAAAGTAAGCCTCGTCCGAATTGGTTTTGGACAGGCCCAGCGTGCCGAAGCCCGACAGGCTGAAATGGCCATCTGGAGACTGATAGCCGGCAAAGGCGCCCGAACAGGCGACCAGTGCAGCAGCAGCCAGTGGCAGATGCCGAAGTTTGGGATGAATCATTCGTTGACTCCTCAACTGAGTTGACGGTGCTTGCCTCTTGTTGAATCAGATCCCTGATTTCCAGGGGGGACTGGCAAGCAACCACGTTGCCGAGAGGCTTAGCGGTTAACGACAGCTTAGAGCGGTACTTGATAGCAGATTTATCAAATAGCTCATAAGACAACGCGCATTTCGTCACGCTTGATAACGAAATGCGCGAATGTTCCTTACTCGACGATCAGAACAACCTTAACGGTGCTGTCGACTGCGGATTTTTCAATGTAGCCAATCGCGTCCGGGTTGTTCGCGACGAACTTCTTGACATCTGCTGCCGTGGTCAGCTCCTTCGGGGGCGTAGCCTTACCAGAGAAGGTCAGCCGCGCCCAGGTCGCTTTCACCTGCGCACCGGTTTTGCCCGCAGCCTTGCTGTAGAACTGCTCGCGCACGGCGGCAGATTCAGGCAAGTCAGCAGGCGCTGCGGTGGCACCAGAAGGCAAGGTGTTGGACTTACCCAGGAACACGGCGGCGACCTGTTCAGGCGTCATCGATGCCATGGGGCTTTTCGGGTTGACGATGACCGCCACTTGAGCCGAGGCCGCTTGAGCCAGGGTCATGAGACCAGCCACAACCAGAGATTGAAGGGTGAATTTGATAGTCATGCTAGTTCTCCCCTCTGCTTAGAACACAACATCCATCGACAAAGTCAGCACATTGACCTTGCGTGGATTGTTGAGGAATGACTGCGCAGCCGGGGTGGTGGGATCAGGTGTAAAAAACAGACCCCAATGATTTGCGGGTTTATGAATTTGGTCCCACTGAGCCTTCAGAGCCACATTCGGCATCACATCCCAGCGACTCCCAACGGTGTAGGTTCGCTGTGACAGCGACTCGACGTTCATGAATGCTTGAAGCGAATCTCTCAGGCCAGTCCGCAACGCTTGCACGGATCCCACACCATCAATCGCAGCGCTTCCTGTGGTGGGTGCGGCAGGGTTGTGGTCCACGTTATAGCTGTCCACCGAGAGTCTGGACAGCGCAACGTAAGGCGTGAAGTGGCCGACCCGGTAGCCCAGGTTGACGTACCAACCGGTGGTGTCCGCCACGAAGTTGTCGCTTCTGCGCTTGGTGTACTCGGCGGTCACGATCCAGTTGTCTTGATCGTAGGTCGCGCCAAACCCCAGGAAGGAGATGTTCTTGTTCTGCGTAACCGCATTCGCATTCACCAACCCGGTGTACGAGGTACCCAAGGCGTTGATGTAAGGCAGAAGTGCGGTACCTGAGGCGTTGTAAAGCAAGTTCTGGCCGTCAGGATTCAGCGCCCGACTGGTTCTGAGGCATTCGGCCTGAGCCACAGCACTCGCCAAACAGTTGCCAGCCTGCAGCATCGTATCGATAGAGTCGGATGTCAGGTTGAACTTGGACTTGGCGTAACCAGCTCGCAGAGTCAAACCGCTATCGGTTTCTGCAGTCAGGTTGATGCCCTTCAAGCGAGACAACTCGAAATTCGAGGGACCCAACTCCAGTGAGCCTTTGCGAAGTGCCGAGGTGTAATCATCCTTGGCATTGCCGGCGTAAAAAGTCGCATTCAGCGTAGTCGACCCAAGGTTGTATTGGTAGGTGACATCTATTCCCTCCATCTTGTCGGTGGGAACCTGACCGTACACATCGAGATTCGGTCGGACTGCCGTATTGGCATAACCCACGTTTCGGAAGTCGGAAATCATGAAGAACGGGGCGCCCATCTTGCCGACACGGAAGTTCAACGCGGGTGCTGCCTGCCATTTGACAAAAGCCCAGTCGAACCCGGGGGTGAACTGCCCGACTGCGTCGTACTTGGACATCAACTGAGCGGTCGCGCTGACCGATGGCACAAATTTGTATGTGCCTTGCAAAGCGAGTTTGGTGTCTGGCGTAAACGAAGGCCGCTTGCCTGCCCCGCCTCCCTGCCCTGGGTAATTGAACTGCACATCATTTGTGCTGGTACTGACGGCGCCCAAGGTGCCAAAGCCCGATAAGTTGAAATTTCCATCGGGCGACTGGTAACCGGCATAGGCGCCAGAGCAGGCGACCAATGCTGCGGCAGCCAGAGGCAAATGCCGTAGTTTGGGTTGTTTCATGTTCGGTGACTCCTCAACTGGGTTGACGATGCTTACTCACCACTAACCATCCCACTCTGGGTAAGCAGCAACCGCGTTGCCTGGTAGCTTGGCGGCCAATGACAGGTTAGATTCACAATTTGGGTCAAATGAATCCAACAAGACGCAGAACAACGCGCAATTCCTCGGGCCAACAAAATTGGCACGAGGGTGGGTCGTTTGGGCCTGCTGTCGGCAGATGTCCCAGCCGGTGAACTGGCATATCGAACTCCTGGGCGCTTGGTGACGGTCTGTCCGAAACAAAACTGTCCGAAAACCTGTTTTGTATCGTGCAACGTCAAAGCTACCCCCCTAGTTGAGGGGCGTCAACCGGGGATTGCGCTGTCCACCAACTCCTGAAGGCTTGCAGCCAGGCTGCGCCTATCGGCATGAGACACGGCTTGAGGAGCCAAAATCGTCACATGAACGGTCATTCCTCGAGAGGAAACGACCCACCACAGGGACTGCAGCAAGGTGGTGTCCCCCACATAGGCAGCCCGTGAACTAATCGACTCAGAGATGTCGCTATAACGCAACGACACTGGCTGAATCGGAACCTTGGCATCGATGGCAGCCTGCAAGAGGTTGGCATGAAATGGCAACACCCCATGTCCTGAACCTGTTGTGCCTTCGGGAAACACCGCCACCGTGCTGCCTTGTTGCAGGGCCTGAGACATCAAGCCGAGGACCCGCATGGCATCACGGCGGCGCTCGCGCTGCAGGTAGAGCGTACCGGCAGCGGTCACGAGTTTGCCCACCAGCGGCCAGCGGCCAACCTCGGCTTTGGACACGAAACGTGCAGGCACCACGGCGTCGATGGCCATGATGTCGAGCCAGGAGATGTGGTTGGCCACCACCAATTTGGCCCCTGCATGAGGGGTGCCATGCACCACCAACTCAATGCCCATGGCCGCCAGCAACCGAGCGGCCCAGTCTTGCGTCAACGCCATGCGCTGACGTTCATCCACACCTGGCATGCGCCAGTAGACGATGAGCAAGCCGCGGAGGATGTGCCCGAATACGCGCAGCAGACGCCACAGGGCGACTGGCCACATCCATGGCCCAGTCACCCTTGCGTGGCTGGCAGCAATCGACATCAGGCTACGGCTTTCAGTTGCCTTGCTTTTCGTAGGCAACCTGACCCGCCACCAAGGTCAAGCGCACTTGCCCGGCCAACTCAAAGCCGGTGGATTCAAATGCGAAGGGGGTGTGCTTACCTTGGCTGACCAAGGCATCCGGGGTGACTTGCCAGCGATGCGTCGGGTCAAAGACGCACACATCTGCGACCCCTCCAGGGGTAAGACGACCGGCGCTCGAAGACAAGGAGCCCAGGGCATCGCCCAACACCGACACAGGGCCCGTGGTGACAGCCGCCAAGGCGCGACGCAGACGAGCGGCATCAGGCTGATCAGTCTGATCTGCCCCCGCCCACTTCAGAGCCAGGCTCAACAACAATTCCAAACCCGTTGCACCCGGCTCAGCCTCACCAAACGGCAGGGTCTTTTCATCCTCGCTGACCGGCGTGTGATCAGACACCAGGGCGTCGAGCGTGCCGTCAGCCAAACCGGCTTGCAAGGCATCGCGGTCACGCCCTTGGCGCAGCGGTGGCGTCAGCCGCATGGCGGGGTTGAAGTAGCCAATGTCCACATCGGTCAGCATCAGCGAGTTGATGCTGACATCCGCGGTGATAGGCAGTTTCTGGGCCTTGGCCTGGCGAACCAATTCGACCCCGGCTGCACTGGAAATGCGGCACAGATGGACCCGGGCGCCCGTAGCGCGCACCAGCTCAACAATGGTGTGAATGGCGATGGTTTCCGCGCTCACCGGTACGCCAGACAAACCCAGGCGCGTGGCCACAGACCCGCTGGCCGCCACACCTTTGCCCAACCAGGCATCTTGCGGACGCAACCACACTGTGTAGCCGAAGGTCGACGCGTATTGCATGGCGCGTTGCAGCACCTGCGTGTCCTTGATCGCCACCTCGGCCTGCGAATACCCCACGCAACCGGCTTCATGCAACTCTGCCATTTCAGTCAGAGTTTCACCCTTGAGGCCACGGGTCAGTGCCCCCAAGGGGAAGAGACGGCAACGGCTGAGCTTGCGTGCACGCAGCTTGAGCATCTCAACCAAGCCGGGTTCATCCAGAGCCGGATCGGTATCGGGCAAGCACACCACACTGGTCACGCCACCGGCAGCCGCAGCGGCCAGTTCGGACTCCAGCATGCCCTCATGCTCATGGCCTGGCTCGCGCAAGCGCGCAGCCAGATCCACCAGACCTGGCGCCACCACGAGGCCAGTGGCGTCAATGACGCGGTCAGCAGTGAAGTCGGCATTGGCTTGACCCACCGCACTGATGCGTCCACCCGTGATCGCCAGGTCGCCAACTTGATCGAGGCCGGATGCAGGGTCAACCAGACGGCCGTTCTTGATGAGGATCTTCATGCTTCGTTACCAGCCAGAATGGACATGACGGCCATGCGCACCGCAATACCGAACGTCACTTGGGGAAGGATGACACTTTGCTTGCCATCGGCCACCGCAGAGTCAATCTCGACACCGCGGTTGATGGGCCCGGGGTGCATGACGATCGCATCGGGCTTGGCCAAGGCCAGCTTGTCTTCGGTCAGACCAAATTCTTTGAAGAACTCGCCGGCGCTGGGCAGCATGCCGCCGGCCATGCGTTCGTTCTGCAGGCGCAGCATGATGACGACGTCGGCATCCTTGATGCCCTCAGACATGTCATGGCACACCCGTACGCCCATTTCACGCAGGTCGCCGGGCACCAGGGTACGAGGGCCCACCACACGCACTTCAGGCACACCCAAAGTGGTCAAGGCATGGATGTTGGACCGCGCCACACGCGAGTGAACGATGTCGCCGACAATGGCCACGCTCAGGTTCGTGAAGTCTTTCTTGTAGTGCCGGATCGTGTACATGTCCAGCAAGGCTTGAGTGGGGTGCGCGTGCCGGCCATCACCGGCATTGACGACGTGCACGTGGGGCGCCACATGCTGCGCAATCAGATAAGGCGCCCCCGACTCGGAGTGGCGCACCACAAACATATCGGCACTCATGGCCGACAGGTTGGCAATGGTGTCGAGCAGGCTTTCGCCCTTGGACGCCGACGAGCGTGCGATGTCGAGGTTGATGACGTCAGCGCTCAAGCGCTTGGCCGCAATCTCGAAGGTGGTACGGGTGCGCGTGCTGTTTTCAAAAAACAGGTTGAACACGCTCTTGCCGCGCAGCAGCGGCACCTTCTTGACTTCGCGGTCGTTGACGCTCAGAAAGGTCTCGGCCGTATCCAGGATCTGGTGAATGATGGCCTTGGGCAAGCCTTCGGTCGACAACAGGTGGATCAACTCGCCATGGCTGTTGAGTTGGGGGTTGCGCTGGGGCTTTTTGATGGAGGCAGACACGGTCATCAAACCCTCTCGAAATGAAATTGGAAACGGCCATCGTCGGCGCGAGCGAGCGACACACGCTGATCTTCAGGCAAGGTGATTCGAGCAGCAGAGAACGCCGGCTCGATGGGCAACTGGCGGCCACCGCGATCCACCAGCACCGCCAGGGTCACACTGGCCGGGCGGCCGAAGTCGAACAGTTCGTTGATGACGGCGCGGGTGGTTCGCCCGGTGTAGAGCACATCATCAATCAACACGATGTGACGTCCATCCACCTCAAAAGGCAGATGGGTGGCATCTTTGGTGGAAGCCATGCCGCGCGAACCGAAGTCATCGCGGTGCAGCGCCGAGGAAATCACGCCATGCGGCTGACTCAGGCCCAAGTCACGCGCCAGGCGTTCTGCCAGCCAGGCCCCACCCGACCACACCCCGACCAGAACCGTGTCTGGGCTGTGAATCAGGCGACGCACGCCCTGCAGCATGGCGCCATACAGCGCTTCGGCATCAAGGTGGAGGCTGCTTTGCAGGGCAGTGGTTGGCTGCGAGGTCATCAGGTCTCCGATGAGAGTTCGTTGAAATACTGCTGCAAGATGATGGCAGCCGAATGTGAATCCAGATCGCGGGCGCCGTCGGCATGAGCCTCGGTGGTGGAGTAGCGTTCGTCGACCTCGTGAATAGGCAAGCGATGGCGCCCCTGCAATTGCCGCGCGAATTTGCGTGCGCGAGCGGTGTTCTCATGCTCGGCACCATCCGGGTGGAAGGGCACCCCTACCACCAACGCATCCGGGCGCCATTCTTCGATCAGGCGGGCGATTTGCGCGAAGCGGGCATCGCCCTCTGCAGCAATCGTTTTCAAGGGTTGCGCCTGACGCATCAGGCTGTTGCCCGTGGCTACACCCACACGCTTGAGGCCGTAGTCAAACGCCAGAAAGGTCTGCGTTGGCTCGCTCATGCGTGACCGGCCTCGCCCATCAGGAAGCTGCGATCAATGCCGAGCAAAGCCAGAGCCTTGTCGTAGCGCTGCTCGATGGGGGTGTCAAAAATGATGTCACTGCGGGCATCGACCGTGAGCCAGCCATTGCGACTGAGCTCTTCTTCCAGTTGCCCGGCACTCCAGCCGGAATAGCCAAGGGTGACGAACACCTTGCGCGGACCGGCGCCATGCGACAGGGCTTCCAGCACGTCACGCGAGGTGGTCATTTCCAGGCCACCCGGAATCTTGAGTGTGGAGTTGTAGTGTCCGCCCTCTTCGTCCAGGCTTTCATGCAGCACAAAACCGCGCTCAGTCTGTACGGGCCCACCGAAGAACACAGGCGCCTCGCTCAGGTCTTCACGATCCAGGTGCAAATCGACCTTTTCGAACAGGTTTTTGAGCTTGATGTCGATGGGGCGGTTGATGACCACGCCCATGGCGCCATTCTCGGTATGCTCACACATGTAGACCACCGCACCAGCGAAATTGCCATCGCTCATTCCGGGCATGGCGATCAGGAACTGATTCGTCAGATTGATGGTGTTTTTCGGGCCTTCAGACATAAGCTCAATTTTAGACCCACATGACTGAAATGATTGACGCCGCACTGGTCTGGTTTCGTCGAGACCTGCGTTGCGATGACCATGCCGCGCTGTATTACGCACTCAAGAGCGCGCGCAAGGTATGGTGCGCCTTCGTTTTGGACACCGACATCCTCGATGCCCTACCCCGCCAGGATAGACGCGTCACTTTCATCTTGCGCTCACTGCAAGAGCTGCACGATGGGTTGACACAGGCCACCGGCGGTCTGGGCGGCCTCATGGTTCGCCATGGCAGCGCCGTCACCGAAATCCCGAAACTGGCGGCTCAACTGGGTGTGCAAGCCGTCTTTGCCAACCACGACGACGAACCCGCTGCGCTGACGCGCGACGCCGCCGTACGGGGCCGCCTAAGTGACCAGGGCATGGCCCTCTACACCACCAAAGACCATGTGATTTTTGAGCGAAATGAGGTCCTGACCGGTCAAGGCACCCCCTACGGTGTGTTCACCCCCTACAAGAACGCCTGGCTGAAAAAGATCGATTCGTTCTACCTCAAGGGCTACCCAGTGGAGCACTACACCGCCGCGCTAGCCCCTGTGGCAGCCGACCTGGCCGGTTGGCAGGTCGGTAAGCCTGTGGTGCCCACCGAGAAGGACATTGGCTTCGAGCCTTGCGACGACCTGAAAATTTCACCTGGCATGTCGGGGGCACGCGCCTTGCTGGCTGATTTTCTGCCCCGACTGGATCAGTATCACGAGACACGTGACTTTCCCAGCGTCAAAGGCCCCAGCTACCTCTCAACGCATCTGCGGTTCGGCACCATCTCAATTCGAGAACTGGCCCGGCTGGCTCACGAGCGTGCCCAGAATCGGTCCGAAGGGGCTCAGATCTGGCTGTCGGAGCTGATCTGGCGCGATTTCTATCATCAGATCCTGTTCCACCACCCTCACGTGGTGGGCCACAGCTACAAGCGCGAATACGACCGCATCAAATGGGCCCATGGCGCCCACGCCAATGCCCATTTCAAGGCTTGGTGCGAAGGGCTCACCGGCTACCCTCTGGTTGACGCGGCCATGCGCCAACTCAACCAGACCGGCTACATGCACAACCGCTTGCGCATGGTCACGGCCAGCTTTCTGACCAAGGACCTGGGAATTGACTGGCGAAAGGGCGAAGCCTATTTCGCGGAAAAGCTGCTGGACTATGACTTAGCCGCCAACAATGGGGGCTGGCAGTGGGCCGCCTCCACCGGCTGCGATGCGCAACCGTGGTTCCGCATCTTCAACCCCATCAGCCAGAGCAAGAAGTTCGACCCGACAGGCAAATTCATTCGGCGCTACGTGCCCGAACTGGCCGATCTGCCCGATGCGGCCATTCATGCCCCATGGTTGGGAGGCTTTCAGGTCAAAGGCTACCCCAGGCCCATCGTGGATCACGACGAAGCCCGTGCAGACACACTGAAGCGGTTTGATGTGGTGAAGAAGGCCTGATCAGAACAGCTCCACGTCACCGACGTGGTCGCCTTCCACCTTGATGACGCCATCGCGCACCAAGCCTTCGTAGCACAGCACGCGATTGCGGCCCTGGTGCTTGGCTTGATAGACGCCTTGGTCAGCGCGCGAGAACGCCTGGTTCGGCGTATCCTGGTGCTGCACTTCGGTGAAGCCCAAGCTGATCGTCACGGTCTTGACCTGTGGGAACAGGTAAGACTCGACATTGGTTCGGAAGCGTTCGAAGGCTGCCTTGGCATCTTCCTCGTCACCGCCACGCAGCAACACGACAAACTCTTCGCCGCCGAAACGGTAGAGACGATCGTAGTGACGGAAAGACTGACGCATGATGCGCGCGACCAGCA
This sequence comes from Aquabacterium sp., assembly GCF_036273115.1. Classification (GTDB taxonomy): domain Bacteria; phylum Pseudomonadota; class Gammaproteobacteria; order Burkholderiales; family Burkholderiaceae_C; genus Aquabacterium. Next base: position 123,648 of record NZ_DASUIN010000002.1, on the reverse strand, counting down.
CGAGAACTTCGTCGCCGATCAAGTGACCAAAGCCGTCGTTCACCCGCTTGAAGTGATCGATGTCGACCACGCCGAGCCAGTAACCCGTCTTGGTGTTGGCACGACGCTCCACGGTGGTTTCCATCGGATTGTCGACCACCGGCATCGACGCCTTCAGGAAGGTGGCATCAAAGGTTTGACGGTTCAGCAATCCGGTCAGCGTGTCACGCTGACTGGACTCCAATAGATTCTGGAAGTTGCCGAACACGCGCAGCAAAGTCTGGATCGGGCGCAGGGTTTCCAGCGCCAGAGGTTGCTCCGAGCGAACCTCCAGCACGCCGGGCAGCCCCACTTCGACCAACAAGGGCAACACCGTCACGTAGCGATCGCCTTCGTTCTGGCGTGCCACGGGCAAGGCGTCGGCCTGTTCATCCACTTGCTCCAGAGAGCGCCCCTCCAAGGCTTGGGCCCGGGTGGGATAGTCGGAGTAGGCTGGCAGAGAATCCAGATCAATCCAGGGGGGATCGCTGACCGACAGCTGATTGCGACGGGCCAGGCCACTGCACAACCAGCGACGGACCTCATCTTCTCGGCCGACCAGGCGGTAGACCCCCACACTGCTGACCGTGTTGAGCAACTCCAACACGCCTTGGGCCAGAGTCACATCCAGCTGCTCACGGTCGCGCTGAGCCGTCAGCGAGGCCAGATGAGTGATGGCCTCCTCGGCGACCTGAACTCGATCGCCAGACAAGGTGCCGGTTGGTGACTCAAAAACAGCAGACATCAGCCCTCGACAGATGGGTTGGTTGAAACGGACTGCCCTGCAGCATAACGTGCAACGAGTGCCAGTAACTCTTCTTCGCCATACGGTTTGCCCAGATAGTGGTTCGCACCCAACTCTTCGGCGTAATCGCGGTGCTTCTGAGCGATGCGAGAGGTAATCATGATCACGGGCAGATGGTTGAGACGAACGTCACTGCGAATGTTGCGCAGCAGGTCGAAACCGTCCATGCGGGGCATTTCAATATCAGACAGCACCACCGCTGGCGACTCCTGTGCCAGTATTTCGAGCGCTTCCAGGCCATCTTTAGCCAAAACCACGCGATAACCCTCACGCGAAAGCAGACGTTGTGTGACTCTTCGCACAGTCAAGGAGTCATCGACGACCATGACCAGCGGAGGCAGGATCTCTGCAGGCTCTGTTGGCGCCACTGGCGCGACCGCCCCCACTGAACTGCTGGCCGTGGATTCGGCGCTTTGTGGCGCAAAGGCCTCGGCGGTATAGGCATGCGCCTTCTCACCGTAAACCGTTGCCAGAGCCACTGGGTTGTAGATCAGAGAAACAGCGCCCGACGCCAACAAAGTCATGCCAGCCAGGCCAGGCAGGCGCGACAACTGCGGGCCCAAGTTCTTCACCACCACTTCCTGATTGCCCAGCACTTCGTCCACGTGCAGCGCAACACGCTGCTGTGCCGAACGAATCACGACGATGGGCAAGGAACGCCCCTGCTCCAGACCACGCGGGCTGAGTTGCAGCAAGGCGCCCAACCAGTAGAAGGGCAACACCATCTCGCCGAACAGGTAAGTGCCCGTGCGATAAGCGTGATCGACTTCGGCCGGCTTGGCTCGACGCACCATTTCAATCAGGTGGGTCGGCACAGCGATATTGACCTGGCCGCAACGCAGCATCACAACCTTGGTGACAGCGGTGGTCAAAGGCAGAACCAGGGTAAAGCTGGTGCCCTTGCCTTGCGACGTGCCGGTTTCGATGCGACCGCCCATGGCGTTGACCTCGGAACGGACCACATCCATGCCGATGCCACGCCCTGCCAACTCGGTCACGGTGTCGGCAGTCGAGAAACCAGGGGTAAAGATGAGCTGAGCCAGTTCGGCCTCGGTGGGCTGCGAGTCGGGCTTGAGCATGCCCATCTTCAAGCCCTTCTGGCGAATGCGCTCCAGATCCAGACCGGCACCGTCGTCACGGAACTCGATACTGACTTCGTTGCCTTCCTGGCGCAGCGCCACCACGATGGTGCCAGCCGCGTCCTTGCCTGCGGCCACGCGCTGCTCGGGGCTTTCAATGCCGTGGGTCACGCAGTTGCGCAGCAAGTGCTCAAACGAGCCGGTCATCCGCTCCAGCACACCCCGGTCGACTTCAATCGAACCGCCCACGATGTCCAGGCGAACCTGCTTGCCGGTTTCCTTCGAGGCCTGACGCACGACACGGTACAAGCGGTCAGACAAGCCTTCGAACTCAACCATCCGGGTGCGCAACAGATCGTCTTGCAGGTCACGGGTCAAACGCGCCTGAGCCGCAATCTGGTCTTCTGCGGTTTCCAGCGAGCGCAACAGTGTGCGCTGCACAGTGTGCACGTCGTTGACCGACTCGGCCATCATCCGGGTCAATTCCTGGAACCGGGTATAGCGGTCGAATTCGAGCGGATCGAATTCCTGGCTGGCAGCACGGGCGGCTTCCATACGGGTCGCCAGCTGGGTTTCGGCCTGGAATTCAATGTCACGCAGTTGCTGCCGCAGACGGTCCAGGTTATCGGTCAGGTCGTTGAGCGAACCGCGGATCTGGCCAACCTGTGCGGCCAAACGGGTGCGGGTGATACTGACTTCGCCGGCGTGGTTCACCAGGCGATCCAGGAGTTGAGGTCGCACGCGCACCGCAGCCTGGGTGGTTTGCTGCGCATCGCGCACCTGACGCACCACCGCAGCCGTGCCCAGATGAGGCAAGCCGGACCAGTTGATGACTCGCGCAGTCGCGGCTGGCGTAACGGCAGACTCAGGCGCCGACACATCGACAGCTGGCTGAGCCTCGGCCTCAGTTACGCGGGGTTCGGCTTCGCCTGTCGGCGAGGTCAAATCCAGCAATGCGGCGGCCGCTTCATCAGCCGCAACGGCAGGCTCCTCAACGGGGGCTTCGCGCAACTCATGAACCACCACGGCAGGCTGAGTCGGCTCCAGCGCCACGCGGGTCTGTTCGTCGTAGTTCTGGGCATCGCGCTGACGCAGAGCATCGAACACTTCCACCAGGGCGTCTACACGAGCCTCCAGCGGTTCAACATCTGCTCGTTCGATGACCCCATGCGAGAGCATTTTCTCGATGGAGGACTCGAGTCGGTGAGCCATCTCACCCAGGCGCATCGCCCCAGCCAGGCGCGCTCCGCCCTTGAAGGTATGCAATGTCCGCAGACAGGCCGAAGCGGCAGCGTGCTGGTTGGGCGTGCCCATCCAATGGCGAACCTGACTGGCCAACTCTGGGAGCAGCTCCTGAGCCTCTTCCTCAAAAATGGGGAACAGATCGGCATCGACGTTGTCTTCAGCGTCAATGTCCTCGTCGTCAACCCAGCGCAACTCGACAGGCCCACTCTTGGACACGACTCGCGTGGCCTCCGCGGTGGGAGCCATGGGTTCGAAGGCCTTGAACTCTGGCAAGCCCAGCGGCGCAGGCTGAGTCACGTACTCAGGCTCGGCCTCCACCTCTGGCTCAGGTTCTGCAAGCTGTTCTGGCTCTGCAGCAGCCCGTTCTTGCACCACAGGCACTTCGATCGACTCAGCGGCCTGCACAGGCTCTTGGTCCTCGACCAAATCACCCAAGGGCAAATCAAGGTCGGCCAATTCTGCGGGCTCAATGGACTCGACGGGTTCGACAGACTCCAGGGGTTCCACGAACTCGCTGAGGGTCTCGACCACAGCGGTCTCGAGCACGGCAGGCTCAGCCGATTCCAGTGCATCAACCGCCAGAACCTCGACGGACTCAGCCGCAGGCTCAGCAGGCAACGAGGACTCAGCTGCAGGCAGTGTCAGATCGAGTTCGCCGTGCTCGCTTGCCGGTGCCTCAACCGGGGGAACGAATTCCTCTTCAGGCTCCTGATCTGCAACCAGAATGCGAGCTTCCAGTCGACGGGATGCATCCTGGTCATAGTCTTCCAAACGGCCCATCAACTCTTCTGATGGCGCCTTCAGGAACCCACCGGCGAATTGGTGCAGCAAGCGGCGGATTTCTTCGGCCGCTTCGTTGAACAACTCCGCCGCTGCGGGTTCGCCAGCCCCCAAGGCCTGCGAGCGCATCAAGGAGTGCTCGAGCAGGCGCGCCAGACGAGACAGATCTCGATACCCCACGGTGGCAGAGTTGCCGGCCAGAGAATGCGCCAGGGCGATGATTTCGTCGCTGACCGGATGTTGCAGGTCGAGCGCCCATTCACCCAGAGCCGTCACGAGACGGCGCGACTGTTCATCGGCCTCGTTGAGGTAAATGTTGAACAGGGGCGTGCTGATGCGCAGATCGCCCACCACCTTGACCTGCTCGTCAGCGGCGTCTGCTTCGACTTCAGGTTCAGGTTGGGACAGAGATTCAGGCTGCGCTTCGGTCAAGACCAGCTCGGCCTCAGTGACCTCCACCAGCTCGGGCTCAGCTTGAGCCTCGGGAACTTCGGCCACCACCTCGTCCACCGAGGGCAGATCCAGATCGATCGACTCGAGCAAGGTCTGCACCTGGGCAGTCACAGTGGCCGAGGCTTCTGGCGCCGGCTCGATGAGTTCGACACCGTCATCCAGCACCTCTGGCTCTGGAACCTCCTCGGCGACAACGGGGGCGTCGGCCAAATCGGTGCGCAGATCCAGCGCCAGATCGTCCTCGCCCAAATCGGCAGGCGTGACGACTGCTGCGGTCAGCTCGGGCAACTCGACTGGCTCGACCACGGGAGGCGCAGCTTCCACAGGCTCTGCGAGCTCAGTCGCCTCAACAGACTCAATGATCTCGGCACCCAGATCGAGCACCAAGGCTTGGTCGGCAGAGGGCTCGACAACCGCATCGACGAGCTGAGGGATGGCCTCCGCCTCAGGAACAGCCACAGCGTCGATGACGACGGGCTCAGGAGCGGCCTCGGCCACGGGTGCGGCCACAGGCTCAGGCTGAACTTCAAGCGTCAAGCGCTGGCCTTGCAGACGCAGGGCATCTGCAACGCGGATCACAGGCGCGGCCGACCAGCTGGCATCGCGCTTCTCAGCGATGGCTTCGGTCCAGTCTGCGAAGTAGCCCAACAGCTCGCGGGTCACCGCCAGCAGGTCAGCACTGGCAGGCTCGTGCGAGGCCAGCCAGGCGTTGTACATCTGCTCGCTGGCCCAGCCACCTTCCCCAAACTCCTTGAGGCCCACCATGCGTGAGCTGCCCTTGAGGGTGTGGAATGCGCGGCGCACCGCGGTCAGCAGACCGACGTCATCAGGTTGATCTTGCAGGTCGTTGACCGCCTGCAGGGCATCGGAAATGACTTCGCGCGCTTCCTCCAGGAAGATTTCGCGCATTTCATCGTCTTCCTCCAGCCCGGTGGGTTCGGCCACGGCGACAGGTGCCGGAGCCAGGGGCGCCTGGGGAGGGAAGGCAGGAACTTCGGGCTCATCCAAGCCGACGGGGTCGGTCACCGACTGAGCGAAATCGGCCATGACCTGCGCCACTTGCTCGCGGGCGGCAGCCACGGCTTCGTCATCGTCGGCCACTTTCGCCGATTCGATGGCAGCTTGCGCCGCAGCCAGGGAGTCAGCCAGCTCGGTCTGCTCTTTGACAGCGTCGTTATCGACCAGCTTTTGCAGGCTCTCTGACACCTCGTTGAGGCACACGTCTTCGCGCTGCAGCGACTCGACCACGTTTTCTGCAACAGTCTGAGCTTCTTCCAGCTGAACTTGCTGAACGTGCTGAGCCACGGCCTCGACCGGGTCATCCAGTTCGGCTGGCGGCAGCTTCTCGCGGCCCATGACGGGCGACAACACGCCCGTTTCGGGATTGAATTCAAACAGCGACTTGGCCAAGGTGGGCTGCACGCCCATCATGTCGATCAGGAAACCCAGGGCGCCCAGATTGGTCGCCAGACGATCGAACACGCCCGCCTCTGCGGCCTGGTCGACCGAAGCATCGGCCACCAGCAGGTGTTCGATGTCTTCGCGCATGCGAGTCACAGCCTGCGCGGCCAGGTTCAGGCCCAGCACTGCCAGCACGCCCTTCATGGACTGCAGCTGCGACGGCACGTTGGTCAACGGGGTGTGATCGGCAGGATCCCGGAAATACTGGTCGATCTGCTTTTCGGCTTCCGACAATGTGGCGCGCAATTCCTGCACCACACTGCCAATGGTCTGGCGATCAGAGACCCGACGGTACAGGTCTTCCATCCAACCTTCCAAGGGCTGGGCAGCTTGCCCCTGGCTGACCGCAGTAATGCGCTCGGCCAAACGGCGCACGCGCTGCTGCTGATCGGGGTGATCGAACTCACCATCTTCCAGGGAGGCTTCGAGATACAGCAAGCTGGTGGCCACTTCCATGGCCAGGCTCGTTTCTGGCCCTTGAGCCGATTGCACCGTCTGAGCGACAGCCTGAGACAAGGCATCGGCCAACAACTGGCCATCAGGATAGAGGCGACGCAGCGAATCAGCCACGAGCGCGAACTGTTCGTTCAGACCGCCCAGGCGCAGCAACTCGCCGGCGGCCACAGCCGACCAGCCATCTTTCGCACCGGAAACGCGCTTGATGGCTTGGGTCACCCAAGCGGGGTCATAGCGACCCAGGTTGGACGATTCCAGGTCCACCGGTTTGTGTCGCTCCAGACCAAAGGTCTTGCGAACACTGGCCAGCACAGAGTTGATCTTGCCGGGCTTCTCCACCGCCTGAGCACAGAAGAACAGCAGTTCGTGCGCGAGACGGTCTGAAGGCACGGCTTCGCCCTTGGCCAGCACACGCAACTGGGCCAGCAGAGACGACAGCACGCGCTTGGCATGCACATTGAGTTGCAGACCACGAGAGGCCAATGCCTCAAGGAAACCACTGGCCAGCATCCAGGTGGCCGCCTCGCGGTGAGCCTTGCGGCCCATGGCGCCGGCTGCCAGAGAGGCGCACAGTTCGGCCAGGGTTTCGCCCTGAGCCAACTGGCCACGCATCAACATGAGCAAGCCGGTTTCGAAGTCTCCGATGACCTGCGCATCAGACTCGCGCGGCTTCGCATCGGCTGGGGGTTGCAGAGGCGCTTCCAGGGACACTGTGGGCCAGTCTTGCGACCACAGGTCGATGGGACGCGCCATGGTGTTACCCAGGCGAGCGGCCAGCGCCTCGTACTGAGGGAACATGGCCAGCGCAGGCACGGGCTTGCCTGCCAGCTTGCGGCTGATGTAATCCAGCAGCGCAAACGAGGCACGCTCGATGTCGCGAACGGCATCTTCCGTGATGGCTTGCGGCCGGTTGACGAACTTCTGAACCAAGGACTCGCTGGCGCGCAACATCGTGGCGCCGGCGGTCAGTCCGGACAGTTCCAGGGCGCCTACGCCCTGATGGATCTGCTGGCGGGCCGTACGCAACACGGCCGGGTCCAGCGCATCCAGATCGGATAACCCGGTTGCCGACGCCTCCTTGAGACAGCGGTTCAGCGCCTTGTGGGCCGAATCCAGGGATTTGCGCAATTCCTCATGCACCCAAGCCAGGGCACTGAGGTCGTCTGACAGGGGCGTATTTTGGAGGCTATCCATGGGTCACAGATGGTCAGGCAATCTTGAATCGAGCCACCGATTGTTGGAGTTCTTCAGCAGTCTTGGACAGCTCTCGAACCAACTGTGTCGTCGAGCGGGTACCTTCACCGGTCTGCTCGGTCACCGCGAAAATGTGCTGGATGTTGGACACCACCACATTCGCAGATTCGGCTTCGCGCAGGGCTTGCGCAGAAATCTGTTCAATCAGTTCAGCGAGTTGACGCGACACGCGGTCAATGTCACCCAGAGCAGAACCGGCCGCGTCAGACAGTCGGGCCCCTTCCACCACACCCTGCGTGGAGCGTTCCATAGCGGCCACAGCATCTTGGGTATCGGTCTGAATGGTGCGCACCAGCGCGGCAATTTCGCGGGTCGCATCGGCTGAACGTTCCGCCAGACGCTGCACTTCTTCGGCCACCACAGAGAAGCCGCGACCGGCTTCACCGGCGGACGCCGCTTGGATGGCGGCGTTCAGAGCCAGCACGTTGGTCTGTTCGGTAATGTCAGAAATCAGTTCAGTGATTTCACCGATTTCCTGCGACGATTCACCCAGACGCTTGATTCGCTTGGAAGTTTCCTGGATCTGCTCACGGATGGTGTTCATACCGCCGATCGCGTTTTGCACCGCAGACAGACCGGTATCGGCAGCGGCCAGCGATTGGCGCGCCACTTCAGCGGACTGCTGAGCTTGTGCAGACACTTCGTTAATCCGGCCGGCCATGTGCAGCACCGACTCACCGGTTTCACGAATTTCGCGCAGCTGTTCGTCAGAGGCTGCCAGCAGTTCAGTCGAGGTCGATTCCACCTGTTGCGTGGTTTCGGACACCCGGCCCACCGTGCCCTGCACTTGCGCCACCAGGTTACGCAGCTCTTCCACCGTGAAGTTCACCGAGTCGGCGATCGCGCCAGTGATGTCTTCGGTCACAGTGGCTTGTTGCGTCAAGTCACCTTCCGCAACCAGTTGCAGTTCGTTCATCAGTCGCAGAATCGCAGCCTGGTTGGCGTCGTTCACGCGCTTGGCTTCACGCTCCAGACGTTCCGCTTCCTGACGCTGGAATTCAGCGATGTGACGACGGTGAGTCTGGTCAGTCAGGAACACACGCAGCAAGCCATAACCCGCGGCAACCGTGGTGGCCAGGAACAGCAGAATCATGACGATGGTGAAACCACCCACGCCCGCCCCCTCGGCCAGACGCTTCTGAACTTCTTCCAGCCCCTTGCGCAGGGGTTCGCTGTCGTCAATGATGGCCACTTGCGCATCACGCGAAGCCACCAGACCTTGCAGGGTGCCCAGAATGAAAGAGGCCTGAGCTCGTGTGCCCTCGAACAGCTTTTGCAAGCCTTCCAGTGGTTCGCGAATCTCGGGATCCTTGATGGCAACCAGTTTCAGATCATTGTTGCCCTTGAGCAGGCCTTCGGTGATTTCCTTGAACTCGTTGAGGTCCTTACCCAGCAGGAACACCGCTTCGGTCGACACCCCTTCCACGGTCAGGAATTCGTTGGCCGACTTACCGATACGCTGGGTCAACATGACCAACTGGGTCAGCGCACGCGACTCAGCTGGACTCAGACTACCCTTTTCGATGCGACTCTGAGCAATGGCTTCAGCCAGATCCAGCAACTCGGAAGATTGGCCATTGACTTCACGCAATGCTTGCGACACTTTGGTCAGCGTGGCCTTTTGGCTTTGCACATAGTTGGCATTCTTTTCAGCACGATCCACCAGCGGCAGCAGCGGGGTCAGGGCTTCCTTGGCGGCCTTGGGCACCTCGGTCAGCCCCAGGCTGCTGTCACCCTTGGCCAGGCCGCGCACATTGCTGGCCAAAATCTTGGAGCTTTCCGCCACTTCGACGAAAGCCTGAGGTCGACCGATCAAAGCCTGCGACACAGACTTCGCCAAACGCTGCGACTGCATCAGCGCCTGACCGGTTGCACCCGCCTGAGCAGCACGCTTGTCAGCGGAGTTCACGGCCAGGAAGGCGCTGAACATCAGGCCCAACACGCCGACCGCCAGGGCGCCGCCCAGTGCACGCTGCTGGCGATCCAGGCGGAGGTGGCCAATGACTGGCAGACCCGACTTGGGCTCGGACAGCACGCTGTCGCCTGCGTCTGCTTGCTGCTGGCGGTTCTCGTGGTAGTCGGGCGGGAACTCGGAGGGGGCCGCTTCCGAAATGATCGAATCAACGGTGGTCGAGGCCCCGGCCTGAATGGTGGATTGAGGGCTCAGGGTGTCGATCGACTGGGATCCGGCGGCCGTCACCAAGCCTTCCGTGCTCAACGATTCGGGCGCGACCTCGTGGCCGTCTTGCGATTTGCCCATCTCCTTGATTCGACTCAGGAAACTCATCCTATTACTCCAAACAGTCAGTTATGCGCTGCGTGGCGCTTTGTCCAATCAGACATCGACCTTCAGGAAGGTCTCATCTGCCACCAGCGCAGCCAGATCCAGCTCGTACCAGGCGCGCCCTTGAGAATCGACCAGTTGCTGGCCGACAAAATGGGGTTTGTCACCCGAAGCATTCGGGTTGGGCTGAAGGCTGGCGGGGTTACGCAAGCCTTGCAGTTTGTCGATCAGCAGCGCTGCATTCGATTGCAGGCCGGAGTTCAGGGAAACCAAGCGCCCAGCGTCCTTGACGCCGGCTTCAACTGGCCTGCGCCCTGCTCTCTCTGTCAGCCCAAGGAACGCCCCCAGGTCGACGACACCGTGCAATTGCCCCCGGAGATTGGCCACCCCTAAAAACCAGGGCTGGCTGTGCGGCGCCACCTGAATCACGCTCAGGGGAAAAATTTCGCCGATTTGGTCCAGAGGCAACAAAAAACCGTAACCGGCCACGTCAACAGCCAGCCAATTACGCGTTGGCGCCTGTTCGCGAACCTTTTGAAGCCGCTCAGCCAGACGCTGTTGCAACTCCCTCAGGGCTTCCTTGTTGGCCATCAGAGTGTGTGTTTGGTTGAACCCAACCTGCGCTCATGTCAGCACAGGCATCGACGTGACTGCCAAATTCAGGCTTCTTGAAACCCGAATCAGCCAAACGCCTTTATTTTCGACATCAATTCGTCAGGATTAACAGGTTTCACGACGTAATCTTTTGCGCCCTGTCGCATTCCCCATACGCGGTCGGTTTCCTGGTTCTTGCTGGTGCAAATGATCACAGGCACGTCGGCGAATTGAGGATCACGCGTAATGGCGCGCGTCAACTGGAAGCCATTTTGCCCCGGCATGACGACGTCCATCAGGATCAGATCCGGCTTTTCTTCCTGCAGGCGACGCCAGGCGTCTTCACCATTCTCGGCTGTGCGCACCTGATAGCCACGCTTGGTCAGCATCTCCGACAGAGCGTGCAACTCGGTTTTGGAATCGTCAACAAGCAGAATTTTCTGGATAGGCATATTGAACCTCGATGCGAACCGAATAGAGCCGCCTCAGCGCGACCCCCAGGTAATCCCTGACTGATTTATTTATTGACTGCCAAAGCGCTGTACTGCGCTACGGCTTGCAGCAACTGATCTTTGGTAAATGGCTTGGTGAGGTAATCCTGCGACCCCACCATGCGACCCCGAGCCTTGTCAAACAAACCGTCTTTGGAAGACAGCATGATGACGGGCGTGGTCGTGAATCTTGGATTGCGTTTGATGATGGCGCAAGTCTGATAACCATCGAGACGCGGCATCAATATGTCGCAAAAAATCACATCAGGATCATGATCATTGACTTTGGAGAGGGCATCAAACCCATCCTCGGCCAAAACAACCTCATATCCCCCCTGCTTCAGGAAGATTTCCGCGCTACGGCGAATGGTGTTGCTGTCATCGATGACCAGGACCTTTTTGGTCGCTGGATTGGCGGAAGCGTCAGCTGCAGTCACAGACCCGTCCCTTCAACAAAAAAGTCAGACTTGAACCATTTCAAAGTCTTCTTTGCGGGCACCACACTCTGGGCAAACCCAGTTCATGGGGACATCTTCCCAGCGGGTACCGGGAGGAATGCCCTCTTCCGGCAGTCCAGCTGCCTCGTCATATATCCAACCACAAATCAGGCACATCCAAGAGCGGAAAGTGTTCACGATGGTATCTAGCGAGCTTGAATACAATGGGGCGATTGTAGCCACCGCCCGATCGGCAAACCCGCGGGTTTGCAGGCAACGGCTGCCCCTTTTCACGGTTTCACCACATGAATCAGCCCGTCAAAGGCTTGTCGCCAGACCAAGCGACCCCAGAGGACCAGGAAGCCGCTTCGCCTGCCTGCGTGTTGAGTTTCAACACCAATGACCCCAGCGGCGCCAGTGGCATTGGTGCCGACATTGCCACGATTTCAGCCATGGGCGCACACGCCTTGCCCGTGGTCACCAGCCTGCTGATCCGCGACACCGCCGAGGTATTCGAGTCACACGAGATCGAGGCCGACGCCATTGCAGAGCAGGCGCGCTCCATTTTGGAAGACATCACCATCGCGGCCTGGAAGGTCGGTTTCCTGGGTGGCGCCGACGGTATCAGCGCCGTGGCAGAGATTCTGTCCGACTACCCCGATACCCCGCTGGTGTCGTATTTGCCCAATTTATCCTGGCTGGATGATGAAGCCCAGATGTCCTATTTGGATGCCTTCAAAGAGCTGATATTGCCAGCCACGTATTTGTTGGTCGGAAACCACAAAACACTGACCGATTTCCTTTTGCCGGATTGGGATTCGGAGCGCGCGCCCTCAGCCCGCGAATTGGCGATTGCCGCCAGTGAGGCCGGCGTGGAATATGTGCTGGTGACCAGCATGCCTCTGCCCGACCAGTTCATCGACAACGTGCTGGCCTCCCCCCAAGGCGCTGTGGCTGGGGAACGGTTCGAGCGATTTGAAGCCAGTTTCGTGGGGGCGGGCGACACCTTGTCAGCCTCCATCGCAGCCATTCTGGCCAGCGGCACCGCCATCGAGGTGGCCGTGACCGAAGCGCTGAGCTTCCTGGATCAGTCTCTCGACGCTGGTTTCCGGCCCGGCATGGGCAACGTGATCCCCGATCGCTTCTTCTGGGCCTTGCCCCCCGGTGAGCAACCAGAGGGAGGCGAAGAGGCCTCCGACAGCGCCGCCCCGTCTGACGACACCCCTCCTGCACCCACTTCTCGCCATGTCCACTAACGCAGCCCTGTTCGAGCGCGCTCAGCGCACCATCCCCGGCGGCGTGAACTCTCCGGTTCGCGCCTTCCGTGCCGTTGGCGGCACCCCCCGTTTCATCAGCAAGGCGCAAGGCGCCTACATCTGGGATGCCGAGGGCCAGCAATACATTGATTACATCGGTTCCTGGGGCCCGATGATCGTCGGCCACGGGCACCCCGAGGTGCTGGAAGCGGTGCAGAAGGCCGTGGTCGATGGCTTTTCGTTTGGCGCCCCCACCGAGCGCGAGGTCGAACTGGCCGAGGAAATTCTGAAGTTGGTGCCCAGCGCCGAGCAGGTTCGTCTGGTCAGCTCGGGCACGGAAGCCGGCATGAGCGCCATTCGCCTGGCTCGCGGCTACACCGGTCGCAGCAAACTGATCAAGTTCGAAGGCTGCTATCACGGCCACGCCGATGCCCTGCTGGTGAAAGCAGGCTCGGGTCTGGCCACCTTTGGCCACCCCACCAGCGCCGGCGTGCCCCCTGAGGTGGTGCAGCACACCATCGTGCTCGAATACAACAACATCGAGCAGCTGGAGCAGGCGTTCGTCGAGCACGGACACCATCTGGCCTGCGTGATGATTGAAGCCATTGCCGGCAACATGAACTTCGTGCGGGCCTCGGTGCCTTTCATGAAGCGCTTGCGCGAGCTGTGCACCGAATACGGCGCCTTGCTGGTGTTTGACGAGGTCATGACCGGCTTCCGCGTGGCCCTGGGCGGCGCACAAAGCCTGTTTGCGCAATGGATTCCAGGCTTCAAGCCCGACCTGAGCGTGTTCGGCAAGGTCATTGGCGGCGGCATGCCCCTGGCGGCTTTTGCCGGCCCGGCTGAGATCATGGCGCAGTTGGCGCCGCTAGGCCCGGTCTACCAGGCGGGTACCTTGTCGGGCAACCCGGTGGCCACCGCCTGCGGCTTGGCCACGCTGAAAATCATCCAACGCCCCGGTTTTTACGAGACCCTGGGCCAGCGCACCCAGTCGCTGATGAGCGGTCTGGTTGACACCGCCAAGGGTTGCGGTGTCGAGCTGTGTGCCGACAGCCTGGGCGGCATGTTCGGCTTTTTCTTTGCCGACCAACTGCCGCAGAACTACGGACAAGTCATGGCCAAGGGCAGTGAGCGTTTCAATCGGTTCTTCCACGCCATGCTGGATCGCGGCGTGTACCTGGCCCCAGCCATGTATGAAGCCGGCTTCGTCAGCGCGGCGCACACCGAGCAAGACATCGCCCGCACCCTCGAAGCCGCCAAACAGGCCTTCACCGAGCTGTAATCCAGGCGATCACCATGCACATTCACATTCTTGGCATTTGCGGCACCTTCATGGGTGGCGTGGCCGCTCTAGCTCGGGAAGCGGGCCACAAGGTCACCGGTTGCGACGCGGGCGTTTACCCCCCCATGAGCGACCAGTTGCGCGCTCTGGGCATTGAGCTCATCGAAGGCTATGACGCCGAGCAGATCCAGCTCAAACCCGATCTGTTCGTCGTGGGCAACGTCGTGTCTCGCGGCAACGCCCTGATGGAAGCGATTCTGGATGCAGGTCTGCCCTACACCAGCGGCCCCCAGTGGTTGAGCGAAAACGTGCTGCAGGGTCGTCATGTGCTGGCTGTAGCTGGCACCCACGGCAAAACCACCACCACCTCCATGCTGACCTGGATTCTCGAAGCCTGCGGTCTGGAGCCCGGCTTCCTGGTCGGAGGGGTGCCTCAGAACTTTGGTGTTTCAGCTCGATTGGGCCTGACCGCGGCCGAAGGTGCCCCGGCCTCAGGTCGCCCCTTCGTGATCGAAGCCGATGAGTACGACACCGCGTTTTTCGACAAGCGCAGCAAGTTCGTGCACTACCGCCCTCGCACGGCCGTGCTCAACAACCTCGAGTTCGACCATGCCGACATCTTTGTCGACCTGGCCGCCATCGAAACCCAGTTCCACCACTTGGTGCGCACCGTGCCCCGTTCGGGTCGACTGGTGATCAACGCCCGCGAAGACAGCCTGCAGCGCGTACTGGAGCGTGGCTGCTGGAGCGACACCGTGCGCTTTGGCGTGCGCGGCGACACCCCAGGCTTCCGTGCCCGAGGCGAACCCCACGCCTTTGACGTTTTGAAGGCTGGCGTGCTGGTGGGCCGTGTGGAGTGGAGCCTGCTGGGCGAACACAACCAGATGAACGCGCTGGCTGCCATTGCCGCAGCAGAACACGTGGGCGTGACGCCCCAGGCTGCCTGCGAGGCCCTGGGCCGCTTTGCCAACGTGAAGCGTCGCCTTGAATTACGCGGCGAGGTGCGAGGCATGACGGTGTACGACGATTTCGCCCACCACCCCACCGCCATTCGCACCACCGTGGACGGCCTGCGGCGCAAGGTGGGCCCCGAACACCGCATCCTGGCCGTGTTTGAACCACGCTCGAACACCATGAAGTTAGGGACCATGAAGGCGCAACTGCCTTGGTCTCTCGAGGAAGCCGATCTGGCCTTCTGCCACAGCGGCGGACTGGGCTGGGATGCCCACGAGGCCTTGCTGCCCATGGGTGATCGCGCGGTGGTGGCAGACAACATCGATGCGCTGGTCACCAAAGTGGTCAAGGCCGCTCGCCCAGGCGATCAGATCTTGTGCATGAGCAACGGCGGCTTTGGCGGCATTCACGACAAGCTGCTCAAGGCGCTGGCCTGACCCAACGTCACGGCCCGAGACGCTCTCGGGCCGCCCGCACGCTTTCCGCGCTATCGCTACTTACCTGACCTGCTCGCGCGCCGCCGCTCCGAACAGATCGACGCGATCAGTGATCAAGCCATCCAGCCCCGCAGCAGACAAGGCTTGAGCGCGATCAGAATCATTGACCGTGTAAGTCAAGGCCTTGAGCCCTTCTGCGTGAATGGCGGCAATGCGTTGGGCATCGAGATGAGTGTGGTTGACCACCAAGGCCACACACCCAAGATCCCTCGCCAGCGCCAAGCCGTTGTCGATCCAGCTGTCTAGCAACAAGGCTCGGGGCAAATCAGGCTGGGCCGACTGCGCGGCCCGAAGCGAGTCGACCTCGAATGAACTCAGCAAAGGCGGCACGGCCGCCCCCAACCACAGGCGCGCCGCCTCGTTGGCCACGACTTCGCCGCAGCGCACCGCATCTCCCGGCCCCGGCTTGATTTCCAGGTTGACAGTGCATCCGTTGGCCTGCAACCAAGCTGCCAGTGTGGCCAAACGCAACAAGGGCTCGCCGGTGTAGATGGGACTGTGCCAACCGCCGGCATCGAGTTGCGCCAATACGCTCCAGGGATGCTCAACCGCCACGCCCTGGCCATTGGTCGTTCGCTCCAACGTGGCGTCGTGCAACAGGTAGGCTTCCCCGTCGGCACTGAGGGTGGCGTCACACTCGAACATCACAAAACCTCGGGACGCCCCCTCCCGAAATGCCGCCAAAGTGTTTTCCGGCGCCAGCTTGCCGGCGCCGCGGTGGGCAATCCAGAAGGGATAGGGCCAGCCCTCGGCCCACGGATTGGTGTGCTGCGTCATGCCCATGAGCATAGGCCAGAACCAGCCGCGGGAACCCCCAGCCGCGATCAGGGCATCCCCCTGTTTGGTAACATCCCCCCTCAGGCGCGAAATACCAATCCCTGTCCGCGCCGGGCCCGTTTTGCACGAACCCGGCGCCATGACCATTTGTTCACCGGCCTTTTCGCGTCTGGCGCACTCATGAACGCACCCACCGAGCTGACTCACGTGACCGCCCAGGCCGCTGCCCATCTGCACGACGGCCAGCCCCGCCTGCGCGAGATTCCCTACAACTACACCTCGTTCTCAGACCGCGAAATCGTCCAGCGTCTGCTGGGCCAGCGCGCCTGGGAAGTGCTGAGCCTGCTGCGCACCGAGCGCCAAACCGGTCGCTCCGCCCGCATGTTGTACGAAGTACTGGGCGATGTCTGGGTTGTGCAGCGCAACCCCTACCTGCAAGACGACCTGCTCGACAACCCCAAGCGTCGTGCCATGTTGATCGACGCCCTGCACCATCGCCTGGGTGAAGTCGACAAACGCCGCACCCCAGGCAGCGACGCCTCTCGCGATTCCCTGGTGGGCGAGTTGCTGACCGCAGCCCGGGCCGCAGTCGACCGTTTTGCGAAGGCGTTTGACCAGATGGGCGCGCTGCGCGTGCGCACCACCAAGGTCTTGGGCAAGGTCACCAAGTCAGACAACATCAAGTTCGATGGCCTGAGCCGCGTGTCTCACGTCACCGACGCGACCGACTGGCGTGTCGAGTACCCCTTCGTGGTCCTGACCCCCGATACGGAAGAAGAAATGGCGGCCCTGGTCAAGGGTTGCGTCGAACTGGGCCTGACCATCATTCCCCGTGGGGGCGGAACCGGCTACACCGGTGGCGCCGTGCCGTTGACCTGGAAGAGCGCGGTGATCAACACCGAAAAGCTCGAACAGATGACCGAAGTCGAGATGGTGACGCTGCCCGGTGTGGACAAGCCCGTGGCCACCATCTGGACGGGTGCCGGCGTGGTCACCCAGCGGGTGGCCGATGCCGCTGAGCGCGGCGGTTTTGTGTTCGCGGTCGACCCCACCTCGGCAGAAGCCTCTTGCGTGGGTGGCAACATCGCCATGAACGCTGGCGGCAAGAAGGCAGTGCTGTGGGGCACGGCGCTTGACAACCTGGCTTCGTGGCGCATGGTCACCCCCAACGCCGAATGGCTGGAGGTGGTGCGCCTGAACCACAACCTGGGCAAGATCCACGACGTCGAGGTGGCCAGCTTTGAGTTGCGTTACTTCGCAGCCGATGGCAAGACACCGCTGCGCACCGAACGCCTGGACATCCCTGGCCGCACCTTCCGCAAAGAAGGCCTGGGCAAGGACGTGACCGACAAGTTCTTGGCTGGCCTGCCCGGCATCCAGAAAGAAGGCTGCGACGGCCTCATCACCAGCGCGCGTTGGGTGGTGCACCGCATGCCCAAGCACGTGCGCACCGTGTGTCTCGAGTTCTTTGGCAACCCAACCGAAGGCGTGCCTTCGATTGTGGAAATCAAGGACTTCATGTTCGAGGAAATGAAGCAACCAGGCGGCGCCATTCTGGCTGGCCTGGAGCACCTCGACGACCGCTACCTGCGCGCCGTGGGCTATGCCACCAAGAGCAAGCGTGGCACCCTGCCGAAGATGGTGCTGGTGGGCGACATCGTGGGCGATGACGAAGACCGTGTGGCCCGCGCCACCAGCGAAGTCATTCGTCTGGCCAATGGTCGCTCGGGTGAAGGCTTCGTTGCCGTGAGCGCCGACGCCCGTAAGAAGTTCTGGGCCGACCGCAAGCGCACTGCCGCGATTGCCAAGCACACCAACGCCTTCAAGGTGAACGAAGACGTGGTGATTCCGCTGCCGCGCATGGGTGAGTACACCCTGGGCATCGAGCGCATCAACATCGAACTGAGCCTGCGCAACAAACTGGCCTTGGTCGACGCGTTGCGCGCCTTTGTGGCCAGCGGCAACCTGCCCATGGGCAAAGTGGAAGACGCGGAAGACCTGCCCAGCCCAGAGCAACTCACCGAAAAGGTGAACGCGGCCCTGGCTCGCCTGGACACGGTACGCGGCCGCTGGCAGTTCCTGTACGACAACATCGACGTGCCTTTGACCTCGGTGTCGGACCAGCTGGCTGCATTGGGCTACGAACAGCATCGCAACGGCACCTATACGCCCGCTGAAGGCGACACGGTGTTCAACCTGCTGCAGACCTGGTCGATTCGGGCCAGCTGGAAGAGGGAAATCCGCGACGAGCTGGCCAAGATCTTCAACGGTGGCGCCCTCAGCCCCATCGTCGACGAACTCAAGCGCATCCACAAGCAAGTGCTGCGTGGCCGCGTGTGGGTGGCGCTGCACATGCACGCCGGCGACGGCAATGTGCACACCAACATCCCGGTCAACAGCGACAACTACGAGATGCTGCAAACGGCGCACGAAGCCGTGGCTCGCATCATGAAGCTGGCGCGCAGCCTGGACGGCGTGATCTCTGGCGAGCACGGCATCGGCATCACCAAGCTGGAATTTCTGTCAGACGACGAAATTGCCAACTTTGCGGCCTACAAGGCCAAGGTCGACCCAGAAGGCCGCTTCAACAAGGGCAAGCTGCTGCGCGGCGCCGCCCTGAAGGCACTGGGCGATGACGTCCACGCCGCCGACCTGACCGAAGCCTACACGCCTTCGTTCGGCCTGATGGGCCACGAATCGCTGATCATGCAGCAGTCGGACATTGGCGACATTGCTGCCTCGGTGAAAGACTGCTTGCGCTGCGGCAAGTGCAAACCGGTGTGCGCCACCCACGTGCCACGCGCCAACTTGCTGTACAGCCCTCGCAACAAAATTCTGGCCACCTCGTTGCTGGTCGAAGCCTTCCTGTACGAAGAGCAGACCCGCCGCGGCGTGTCGATCAAGCACTGGGAAGAGTTCGAGGACGTGGCCGACCACTGCACGGTCTGCCACAAGTGCCACACCCCCTGCCCGGTCAAGATTGACTTTGGCGACGTGTCGATGAACATGCGCAACTTGTTGACCAAGTTGGGCAAGAAGAGCTTCCGCCCAGCCGGTGCTGCCGGCATGGCCATGCTCAACACGAATAACCCGCAGACCATCAAACTCATCCGCTCCGCTCTGGTCGATGTGGCCATGCCGCTGCAGCGCTTGGGCAACGATGTGCTGAAGGTGGTGGCCCGCAAGCAAACCAGCGCACCGCCGGCCTCCGTGGGACGAGCCTCGTTGAAGGAAGAGGTGATCCACTTCGTCAACAAGAAGATGCCGGGTGGCCTGCCCAAGAAGACCGCCCGCGCCTTGCTGGACATCGAAGACAAGGACTACGTGCCCATCATCCGCGATCCGAAGAAGACCACGGCCGACACCGAAGCCGTCTTCTACTTCCCGGGTTGCGGCTCGGAACGCTTGTTCAGCCAGGTCGGTCTGGCTACCCAGGCCATGCTGTGGCATGCCGGCGTGCAAACCGTGCTGCCTCCGGGCTATCTGTGCTGCGGTTACCCACAGCGCGGCTCGGGCCAGTTCGACAAGGCCGAGAAGATGATCACCGACAACCGGGTGCTGTTCCACCGCGTGGCCAACACGCTGAATTACCTGGACATCAAGACGGTGGTGGTGAGCTGTGGCACCTGCTATGACCAGTTGCAGGGCTACCAGTTCGACAAGATCTTCCCGGGCTGCCGCATCATCGACATCCATGAGTACCTGCTGGAAAAGGGCATCACTCTGCCCAAGCAAGGCGCTTATCTGTATCACGACCCCTGCCATACGCCAATGAAGCAGCAGGATCCGATGAAGACCGTCAAAGCCCTGCTGGGCGATGCCGTGATGAAGTCGGACCGTTGCTGCGGCGAAGCCGGCACCCTGGCCGTGAGCCGCCCGGATGTCTCGACCCAGATCCGCTTCCGCAAGGAAGAGGAAATTCGCAAGGGTGAAGCCGCTTTGCGTGACCAGGGCCTGATCGGGGCCAAGGACAACGTGAAGATCCTGACGTCCTGCCCTGCCTGCTTGCAAGGCCTGAGCCGCTACGGCGAAGACTTGCAGAACGGCCTGCTCGAAGCCGACTACATCGTCATCGAGATGGCCAATCAGATCCTGGGTGAGAACTGGATGCGCGAGTACGTGGACCGTGCCAATGCCGGCGGCATTGAACGCGTACTGGTCTAAGCTGGTCTAAGCGGAACAGGAAACCCCCACATGGATCAGAACCAGACCACGCCCAGCAAGCAGCCTCACTGCGAGCTATGCCAGCAAGACGGTGGCATGTTGGTGGCACGCACCGACAAGCTGCGGGTCATCCGTGTCCTCGACGCGGATTACCCCGGCTTTTACCGTGTGATCTGGAATGACCATGTGGCCGAGTTCACCGACCTGGTTCCGACCGACCGCAGCCACCTGATGCAAACCGTGGCCAAGGTGGAAACTGTGGTGCGGGCCGCTCTGCAACCCACCAAAGTGAACCTGGCCACGTTGGGCAATGTGGTGCCCCACTTGCACTGGCATGTCATTGCCCGCTTTGCGGACGATCGCCACTTCCCGCAGCCCATCTGGGGGCAGCCCCAACGTGAAGTGGCCGCCGACCGCTGGCAGGCGCTGATCAGCCGCCTACCCGAAGTCGATCGCGCGATTGAACAGGCCTTGTCGGCCTGAGGACTCGGCTCTCAGCGACCTCACTGGGTCAGCTGAAAGCGCTCGACGACCTCGGCCAGCGTGCGTGCCTGTTGCTTGAGGCTTTCCGCAGCGGCGGCCGACTGTTCGACCAAGGCGGCGTTCTGTTGGGTCATCTGATCAAGTTGCGTCACAGCCAGGTTGATCTGGCCAATGCCATGCGACTCTTGCTCAGCGCCACGTGAAATCTCGCTGATGATTTGCGTGACATGCTCAACGCCATTGACGATGTCGCGCATCGACTCACCGGCCTCCTGAACCAGTCGCGTGCCAGCTTCCACTCGCTCGCTGGAGGCGCCGATCAGGGTCTTGATCTCTCGAGCAGCATTGGCGCTACGCTGCGCCAAAGAACGAACCTCACCCGCCACCACGGCAAAGCCTCGGCCCTGCTCGCCAGCACGCGCAGCCTCCACCGCCGCATTGAGCGCCAGAATATTGGTCTGGAAAGCAATGCCATCAATCACGCCAATGATTTCATTGATGCGACGTGAGGCGGAGTCGATTTCAGCCATGTTCGACACCACATGCTGCATGACCTCTCCGCCCTTGCGAGCCGATTCAGCGGCACTGGAGGCCAGGCTGTCAGCCGAACGGGCCGCATCGGCGGTATGCCGAACGGTGGTGGTCAGCTGAACCATCGACGAGGCTGTTTCCTGCAGACTGGAGGCCGTGCTCTCGGTGCGTTGGCTCAGGTCGTGATTGCCCGAAGCAATCTCCACCGAGGCAGTGCCGATGGACTGCGCGGCTTGTTTGACCGTGTTGATCGACTGAGACAGTTGTTGCGCCATGCGTGCCAGTGCATTGAGCAACTGGCCGACCTCGTCATTCTGATGCGAAGCATGCACCCGGTCAAAACGACCTTCTGCCACTTCGTTGGCCGCGTCAACGGCCTGAGCGATGTCAGCTACGACTCGTCGCTGCGTGATCCAGGCCAGGCCCAGGCCAGCGCCTGCTGCCAGCAGCCCCACCAAGGCCATGCCCGCCTGAGTCCAACGCGTATCGCGCTCCAGCTTATCCAGATCGGCGTCCACACCCTCCTGAATCATGCCAACCAGGGTGGTCAACTGACCTACCAGTTTGCGGTAGTTGTCATCCGCAGTCTGCAACGCGGCAATGCCGGTGTTGGGATCCATGGCAGCCATGTCCAGCGCATCGTCTGCGGACTTCACATAGGCCGCCAGGGACTGCGTGAATCCGGCCTTGATCGATTCTGACTTGTCCGCCTTGCTCAGGCTGGCGTCGAGCATTTGCCGAACTTTGGCCGCATCATTTTGCAGGCGCGTGCGTACGTCCTGGATTTGCTGCTCACTCATCGAGTTGATGATGGTGATCGACTTGTAGAGCGTCACGTGGGCATTCGAGATGTTTTCCCGAATGCCAGCAACCGCCAACTGAGTCATGCCACTGGTTTCGTTGGCCTGCTGCGTCCGATCACGGTACGCACTGAGGGTAAAAACAAAACCTGCCAGCGCTAAAAACAAAGCCGCGCAGGCAAAACCTGGTGCGGCCATCAGTTTGGTCCGTAGCTTCACGCCAAACTCCTCAGTGGGTCAACATCATTTGTAGATGCCACCGCAAACGACACTGTCATCCAGGCGTTCGCAGTACATGGACTTGGGCTCGATCTTCTTGTTCTCCGGATTGGTGAACTTGTAGTCTTGCCAGAACGAGGCGTTGGTCTTGGCCAGATCCACACGCTCTTTGACGAAAGCCTTGCCGTCCACGTCTTTGAGCTCGATGAGGTTCTTGCCAATCATCTTGGCGTTGGCGCCATGGGCCCGCACCGTGCCGTCCAGCCCATAGACGACCAGATAAAGATCCTGGTTGTGCCAGGCCTTGTTGTCCTTGTCACTGAACTCGGCATAGGCCTTGTCATGCGAGTTGGCCTTCACATAGGCCACACCCTTCTTCACCATGGCGACCGCGTCGTCTTTGGTCGCGCCACCCTCGGCCGCATAAGCCCAGGCAAAAGCGACCGACATGAACAAGGGTACTGCGTTGGCAAAACGAATCTTCATGGATCGCTCCTGTTGAGGTGTCAATCGATCAAGCACATTTCAGGGCTGAGCAGCAGGCTTTCGATGTCCAGCAGGATCACCATGCGCTCACCCACTTGCGCCAGCCCACGGATGTAGGTAGCGTCAATCGCCGAGTTCAGTTCCGGAGCAGGCCGAACGGCCTCAGCCGGAATTTCCATCACATCACTCACCGAGTCAACCACCGCGCCAATGGTGCGGGTACCAATGTGCAGCACGATGCTGACGGTGAAGGCGTTGTACTCGGACGAATCACAACCGAAGCGCAAGCGCAGATCCACGATCGGCACGATGGTGCCGCGCAGATTGATCACCCCCTTGAGGAAGTGAGGGGCGTTGGCGATGCGCGTGGGGTTCTCGTAGCCACGAATTTCCTGCACCTTCAGGATGTCGATGCCGTACTCTTCGTCGCCCAGGCGGAAGGTGAGGTACTCACGTGCCAGCGTGGTTTGCACGTCCAGCGTTTCCATCATGCCCATTGCTTTGCTCTCCTAGTTTTCCTGGCCGGCTCAGTGGCGCGAACGACGCACCAGGCTGCCGACGTCCAGAATCAGCGCGACGCGGCCATCACCCATGATGGTGGCACCCGATACGTCGCTGACCTTGCGGTAGTTGCTTTCCAGGTTCTTGACCACAACCTGTTGTTGGCCCAGCAGTTCGTCGACAAGCATGGCCACTCGGCCCACTTCAGACTCGACCACCACCATGATTCCGGAGTTGTGCTCCCAGTCGAATCGCGGCACCTGGAAGACCTTCTCCAGCTCGATGACCGGCATGTATTCGTCGCGCACCTCGACCACCCGGCCAGAGCCACCGACGGTCTTGATCATGTCGGGGCTGACCTGGAAGGACTCGACCACCGACGACAGCGGCAGGATGTAGACCTCTTCGCCCACGCCCACACTCATGCCGTCCATGATGGCCAGGGTCAGCGGCAATCGAACTGCCACACGCATGCCGTAGCCTTCGGCCGAATCGATTTCGACCGTGCCACCCAGCGAGGTGATGTTCTTCTTGACCACGTCCATGCCCACGCCACGACCCGACACGTCTGTGATGGTCTCGGCGGTGGAGAAGCCGGGGGCAAAGATCAGGTTCCAGCATTCGGAATCGGTCATCGAGTCGGGCGCATCAATGCCACGCTCGCGAGCCTTCTTGATCAGCTTTTCACGCGACAGGCCACGGCCGTCGTCGCGCACTTCGATCACGATCGAGCCACCTTGGTGCGAAGCAGCCAGGGTGATGGTGCCGGTTTCGGGCTTGCCCTTGGCAATGCGATCGGCAGGCATTTCGACGCCGTGGTCGCAAGAGTTGCGCACCAGGTGGGTCAGTGGGTCGGTGATCTTTTCAACCAGACCCTTGTCCAGCTCGGTGGCTTCACCTTGCGTGACCAGTTCGACCTTCTTGCCCAGCTTGTTGGCCAAGTCGCGCAACATGCGGGGGAAGCGGCTGAACACGGTCGACATTGGAATCATCCGGATCGACATCACCGCTTCTTGCAGATCGCGGGTGTTGCGGTCCAGATCGGTCAAGCCGGTGACCAGTTGCTGGTAGACCACGGGGTCCAGCCCACGGCTGTTTTGCGCCAGCATGGCCTGGGTGATCACCAGTTCGCCCACCAGGTTGATGAGCTGGTCGACCTTTTCCACCGACACACGGATGGTGGAAGCTTCCAGCGTCGCTGCCTGAGGCTTTTCCGCCCGTGCGGCAGCAGGCTTTGCAGCCGCTGGTTTAGCAGCGACAGGCGCTGGGGTCGCAGCAACGGCCTCTGCCGCCTTGGCTGCAGGCGCACCAGGTGCATCATCAAAGAAGCCGTAGCCAGATGCCTTTTCAGCAGGGGCAGCAGCCGCCGGGGCAGGTGCCTGAGGCGCAGCTTGAGCTGCTGCTTCGGGTGCGCCAGGGGCATCATCAAAGAAGCCAAAGCCGGCATCTGCCGCAGGCGCAGCCGCCGCCACGGGGGTAGCCGGTTGCGCGGCAGCCGCGGGGGCTTCCAGAGAGAAGAAAGCGACTTGTTCACGCGCCACATGGAAGGTGAACAGATCCAGCAGTTCGGACTCGGCTGTCGCGGTGGTGACCTTGAAGCGGCGCACGCCAGCGAGGGAAGGATGATCCGGCAAGGCCTCGATGGTGCCCAGATCGGTGATTTCCTTGAACAACTCGGCCAGGTTGTCTGCCACAGCGGGGTCATTCAGTGGCCCCACCCGCAGTTCAACCACCCGTTGACCCGAAGTCGGTGCCACGGTCGTTGACAGTGCCCCTGCATCGCTTGCACCCGCTGCTGCGGGGGCAGCAACGGGCTGCGCGGCAGGTTCGGGTGCAGCCATCACAGGCTGAGCGGCGGCCACAGCACCCTCGCCTGCGACAAAAGCACGAATGTTGAACAAGAGTTCGGTGGTGTCGACTTCGTCACCACCCGCGCCAGCATGACGCGCTAACATGGCTTTGAGCGAATCGCCCGAAGACAACAGCACATCGACCATCGGTGCGGTGGGCTGCAACTCGTGTCGACGCAGCTTGTCCAGCAGCGTCTCCATCTGGTGGGTCAGTTCGGCCACATCGCTGAAGCCGAACGTCGCTGCCCCACCCTTGATCGAGTGAGCACAACGGAAGATCGCATTGAGCTCTTCGTCGTCAGCCGCCTCGATATCCAGCTTCATCAGAAGCTGTTCCATGTTCTCCAGATTCTCACCAGCTTCTTCAAAGAAGACCTGGTAGAACTGACTGAGGTCAATGCCTGCGGATTGGCTGTTGTCTGTGCTTGTCTCTGCCATGACTGGCTCCCGAATCTTGTCGTGAGGGAGGTGTCGGAAAGTTCCGAACTGAAATCAGCGGATCACTTTCTGAATCACTTCGATCAGCTTGTTGGGGTCGAAGGGCTTGACCAACCAACCCGTGGCGCCAGCAGCGCGGCCGGCCTGCTTCATCTGGTCACTGGACTCGGTGGTCAGAATCAGGATCGGTGTGGACTTGAACTGAGGGTTCTCGCGCAGCTTCTTGGTCAGGCTGATACCGTCCATGCGGGGCATGTTCTGGTCGGTCAGAACCAGGTCAAAACTGCGGCCACCGGCCTTTTCCCAGGCGTCTTGGCCATCAACGGCTTCGACGACGTTGTAGCCAGCACTCTTGAGAGTGAAGGCCACCATTTGACGCATGGATGCAGAATCGTCGACGGCAAGGATCGAATGCATGTCGCTCTCCGGGCTTAAAAACAGGGCTAGTTAGCAGGCAATGAAAAAAGTACCAATCGCAGGCGAACGGTATTTCGGCTGATGGAACATAAGCTTTAGAACAACTCCACCGAGCCGGCGTCCACCTCGTCCTGGGTCACAGGGTTGGGCTTCATCGGACCGTCTTCGACCACGGCCGCACCGTCCGGATCGTCGTCCCCGAGGGCATCTCGGGCGATCTGGTCGGCGCAGTTACGCAACCGTTTGTTCGTGTGAGCTATCAACTGGGTCGCCATGTCCTGGAATTGCAGGGCAGTGACGGCCTGGTACAGAGTCTTGAGGGTTTCCTGCAGATGGGGCGACAACTCGTGCCCGCCATCAATCGCGTCCCCCAGTTGGGCGGCAGCGCCATGAAATCCGCCCATGAGCACCTCACAGGCATGATCGAGCAGACGCTGCAAGCGCTCGAGATCGTTGGTCGCTGTCATCAGGTGATCTTGCAGCTCTGCAGCCAGAAGCAGCGGCATTTCGCTTCCGGGGAATTTGGAGTACGGGTCTCCATTCATCTCCGGAACCGGAACATCGCCGGGCGGCGGTGCGACGGGATCGTCGTTGGTCAGCATCGTGGCTCCACTCAACCTAGTTTCACAGGCCCCGGACAGCAGGGGCGCGTTGGCAAACAAATTCGCCATTTACACAGTTCAGTTGTGTCATTCGGCATTTCCTTCAAACTGTGTAGGCGGTTGATAGAATTTTTCTCGTTTCCCGTGCCAGAGTGAGCACAATCACACAGGTAAACGTGGTGTAAATCGTTCGATTGAAAGTGGCATGTGACCGATCCAGCCCTGCAAAGTGACTCCGTTGACTGCGGCAAAGCGACCGAAACAGCCGTTCGGCTGCGAGTCCTGCATATCGAAGACAGTGAAGAAGATCACGCATTGGTGTCCATCCATTTGCGGCGGGGCGGCATTGACGCCGACATCTACCGTATCGACACTGAGGATGCTTTGATTGAGGCATTAGATGAGGATTGGGACCTCATCTTGTCGGACTACAACATTCCCGGCTTTGGCGGCCTGCAGGCCCTGGAGAAGGTGCGCGGCTCAGGCAAGCTGGTGCCGTTCATCCTGGTTTCGGGCGAAATCGGGGAAGACATCGCGGTGCAGGCCATGCGCAATGGCGCCAACGACTACCTGCTCAAAAGCAATCTGGCCCGTCTGGCACCTGCGGCCATGCTGGCCATGGAAGCCAACCGCACCCGCATTGAAAAGCGCAAGGCCGATCTGGCTTTGAGCCGCTCCCGCCAGCAATTGCGCGAACTGGCGCAGCACCTTCAGGCCAGCATCGAGCGCGAGCGCGCAGCCATTGCCCGCGAAGTGCACGACGACGTGGGGGGCTCGCTGACGGCCGTGAAGCTCGATCTGGCGTGGATTGCACGCCACACCGACAACACCAAGATTGCTGAACGCGTGCAGCAGGCGCTGGAAACCGTTCAGCACGCCCACGAGGCCAGCCAGCGCATCATGCACAACCTGCGTCCTGCCATTCTGGAGCAGGGGCTGGTACCGGCACTGCACTGGATGACCGACCGCTTCGGCAAGCGCACTGGCATCGAGGCCACATTCCGCACCAGCCAGGAGTCGTATGACCTGCCTGCTGGCGTGCCCTTGGTGGCCTACCGTTTTGCCCAGGAAGCGCTCACCAATGTCTCCAAACACGCACAGGCCAGCAAGGTGTCGGTCGACATCACCCAGGCTGGCGGCGTGTTGTCCATCGAAGTCACCGACAATGGCAAAGGGCTGAGTCCAGAAGACTTGGCCAAGGCCCGCTCGTTCGGCATTCGCGGCCTGCATGAGCGCGCCGAAACGGCTGGCGGCTGGGTGGACATCAGCAGCAACCCTGACGGCACCACCCTGATCCTGTCGGTACCCTTGTCGGGCCCGGAAAATGGTTTCATTGACCCGCTCATGCCCTTGACGGGCGAGCCCGCAGCCGAGACAGACCCAGACGACCCCACCAAATGGGGCACCCTATGATCAAAGTCATTCTTTGCGACGACCACGCCCTGATTCGCCGGGGCATTCGAGACACACTGGCCGATGCGGCCGATATCGAAGTCATTGGCGAGGCAGGCGACTACGGCGAGCTGCGCTCCCTGCTGCGCGACCGCACACCCGACGTGCTGGTGCTCGACATCAACCTGCCCGGCCGCAGCGGTCTGGACGTGCTGCACGTACTGAAGGAAGAAGGTGCCACGTTCAAGGTGCTGGTGGTCTCGATGTACCCAGAAGACCAGTACGCCATGCGAGCCCTGAAAGCTGGCGCGTCGGGCTACCTGAACAAGGGCAGCGATGCCGCCCAAATCGTGGCCGCCGTTCGCACGGTGTCGCAAGGCAAAAAGTACGTGACTCCGGAGACGGCGCAGATGCTGGTCGACAACCTGACGGCCCCGGCCCAGGAAGACGCCCACCAGAAACTGTCAGACCGCGAACTGCAGACCCTGGTGATGATCGCGTCAGGCAAACGCCTCTCGGACATTGCCGAGCAATTGCTGCTCAGCCCCAAGACCGTGAGCGTGTACCGTGCCCGGGTGCTGGAAAAACTGGGCCTGACGAACAACTCGGAATTGACCGTTTACGCCATTCGCAACGGTCTGGTTTGACCCAGGTGCCGCCAAGAGGGCACCCGCGCGTCATTCGATGGGCGTGAGCTTGGCCACGCTCAGCATGAGCCACTTGGTGCCATGGCGCCCGAAGTTCACTTGCACGCGGGCGTCAGGCCCATTGCCCTCCAGGGTCAGCACCACGCCCTCGCCAAACTTGTTGTGAAACACGCTTTGGCCCACGCGCAGGCCACCTTCGGTCTTGGCTTGGGCCATGGCCTTCGGAATTGGCGCGGTCAGGTCCTTGAAGGACTCTTCCTTACGACCGCCGCCGTAGTACTGCCCTGAACCACGTTGGCCATGGCCGCCACTGGCGCCACCGTAGCCCGAACCACCTTGGGAACGATAAGGCTGAGCCCCAGCGCCCACCATCGATCCCATGCCCTTGCCGCTGGCCCAACTGTCCTGGTAAGCCTTGGCAAAACCCGAGCCAAAACCCTGGTTCTGAGGTGTCAGCCATTTCAAGCACGACTCGGGCAGCTCTTCCAGGAAACGGCTCTTGATGTTGTAGCGGGTCTGGCCGTGCAACATGCGAGTCTGGCTGAAGGTCAAATGCAGGCGCTTGCGAGCACGGGTGATGGCCACATACATCAGGCGGCGCTCTTCTTCCAGGCCCTCGGTGTCGGTCAGGGAGTTTTCATGGGGGAACAGCCCCTCTTCCAGCCCCGTGATGAACACGTTATTGAATTCCAGCCCCTTGGCCGCGTGGATGGTCATCAACTGCACGGCGTCCTGGCCAGCCTGGGCCTGGTTGTCGCCGGCCTCGAGCGAAGCGTGGGTCAAAAAAGCCAGCAGAGGCGAGATGATTTCACCCGTCTCGGCATCGGGCAGCGTGTCGACCCGGGCCACCGCCGCAGGCAAGCCCTCCGCCAAGGACCCAGCCAACTCATCGACCGGCAAGGCCACAGCGTCTTTGCCAAAGCCTTCCTGAGTCACAAAGGCTTCGGCGGCGTTCACCAATTCAGCCAAGTTCTCCAGCCGCTCCTGGCCTTCTTTTTCAGTGCGATAGAAATCAGCCAGACCTGAGGCCTCCACCACGTGCTCGATGATCTCGCGCAAGGTCAGGCCGCGGGTGGCCTCGCGCATGGCATCAACCAAGGCGTTGAAGGCCTGCAAATTGCTGCCCGCCTTGCCAGGCACCGCCGTCACACTTTGCGACAGGCTGCGGCCGCTCGCTCGCGCGGCGTCCTGCAACTGTTCGATGGTGCGAGCTCCAATGCCGCGGGCCGGAAAGTTCACCACCCGCAGGAAGCTGGTGTCGTCGTTGGGGTTCTCGATCAGGCGCAAATAGGCCAGCGCGTGTTTCACTTCAGCGCGCTCGAAAAAGCGCAGGCCGCCATACACCTTGTAAGGCACCCCAGCATTGAACAAAGCCGATTCGATCACCCGCGACTGCGCATTGCTGCGGTACAGCACGGCCACTTCGCGCAACTCCTGCCCGTCGCGGCGGAACTGCTTGGTTTCGTCCACGATCCATTGGGCTTCGGCGTAATCGCTGCTGGCTTCATACACACGAATGGGCTCGCCCTGACCCGCGTCGGTGCGCAAGTTCTTGCCCAGTCGTTTGCTGTTCTGGGCGATCAAGGTGTTGGCCGCATCCAGGATGTTGCCAAAGCTGCGGTAGTTCTGCTCCAACTTGATGACTTTCTGAACACGAAACTCGCGTTCGAAATCAGCCATGTTGCCCACCTGGGCCCCCCGGAAGGCATAGATACTCTGGTCATCGTCGCCCACCGCAAACACGCTGTGCCCGGGCTGGTGGGGGTTGCCCACGAACATCTTCAACCAGGCGTATTGCAAGCGGTTGGTGTCCTGGAATTCGTCAACCAGAATGTGCTGGAAGCGGCGCTGATAGTGATCACGCACCTCAGGGTGGTCACGCAAGATTTCGTAGGTGCGCAGCATCAGCTCGGCAAAGTCGACCACGCCTTCGCGCTGGCACTGGTCTTCATAGGCCTGGTAGACCGCCAATTGCATGCGGCCCAGCTCGTCGCGCGGCTGCAGGTCTTGCGGGCGCTGGCCATTTTCCTTGGCGTTGGCAATGAACCAGGTGGTCTGCTTGGGCACGCACTTTTCTTCGTCGAACTTCAGCGCCTTGATGACGCGCTTGACGGCTGACAACTGGTCTTGCGTATCCAGAATCTGGAAGGCCTGCGGCAAACCTGCGACCTTGTAATGGGCGCGAAGGAAACGGTTGCACAAACCGTGGAAAGTGCCAATCCACATCGAGCGCGTGTTCACCGGCAGCATGGCCGACAAACGCGCCTGCATTTCCTTGGCAGCCTTGTTGGTGAAGGTGACCGCCATGATGCCGGCGGGCGAGGCCTGACCGGTCTGCAACAACCACGCGATCCGGGTGGTCAACACGCGGGTCTTGCCCGACCCTGCTCCCGCCAGAACCAATGACGGGCCATCAGGCGCCGTCACAGCAGCCAGCTGCTCGGGGTTGAGCCCCACCAGCATGGGGGAATTGCCGGCAGAGGACGATTGGGAGAACAATTCCGGAGTTGCAGAGTAAGCAGTCATTGAAAAATTGTAGGGCTCCTGGCGGCTCTCGCCCCGGGCCCGGCCTGCGGCACCCCTAAAAAGTCGCTCAATAAAAAAACCCAAGCAGGGAGCTTGTCATCATGTCCGCTCACAAAGCGGCGCACCCGGAACTGGGGGCACCTACCGTGCCCTCGGTGTCTCGGCTATTGCACCACCCCAGCCACGCCCACCCTTCTGGCGCCAGAGTCACGCGCCACAAGGTGGTGTTCACTACCAGCCTGCGCGAGTACTACCCAATCTGGTTGAGAGGGCTGCTGCTGTGTGTGTTCACCTGTGGGCTGTACTACCCCTGGGCCCGCGCCCACAGGTTGCGGTACCTGCTTGGTCACACGGTCATCGCCGGCGGCTCGCTGATCCTGCACCTGGGCACGCCCGCCATGGCGCGCCTGCGTCTGATGCAAACCCTCTTGGCCGGGCTGGCGTTGGGCTCGGTCGGGCTGCATGGCCTGTCGCGTCTGGTTGCGCTGGCGGTGCTGCTGGTTTTGCTTCCTGTCATCTTGTTCCTGAGTCAACAAACCCGGCTGGCGCACACGTCGTGGCAAGGGCATGCGCTGCGATTCACCGGAACACTGGGACAGGCTGCACGCCTGATCTGGGCACCTCTGGGAGGGCTCGCTACGGTGGCGGGCCTCAGCCTCTCAGCTGCCAGGCACTGGGGGGCAGGCCATCCGCGCATCGCGGGCATGATCGCCACCATTCCTGTCGCGGTGGCACTGTATGCCTTGCTGCCCTATGTATGGTGGCGTCTGCGGCGCTATCAACAAGGCCATCTGGCCTGGGGAGCACTGCACGCGCGCTTCAGAGTCAGCCCTTTGGCCGCGGGCACCCTGTTTGTCAAAACGGGCTTGGTTGCAGTAGCCAGCATGACGCTGGCCTCGGGCCTGTTTCTGGTTCTGCTGCTGTTGGCGATCAGCAGCCTACCCGCCGGCAGCCCCATGAGCACGCGCCAGGTCTATCAAGGACTCTGGCCAGCACTGGCTTTGTTTGTCGGCCTGTCAGGGCTGATTCCTCATGCTTATTTCGTCTCGCGCGCGCAGAATCTGGTCTGGACGGAAACGGGCAATGAGTGGCTTCGGTTCAAAAGCGCTCTGGGTGTGAAACCCCTTCTCGCCCTGTCGCTGAAGAACACGGTGTTGACGGCGCTCACCCTGGGGCTTTACTGGCCCGCAGCACAGCTGGCCTGGTGGCAACTCAGGCTGTCCACTGTGCAGGTTCACACACGGCTGGCGCCGCCGCAATGGCAGCCAGCAGCCGAGATCATGGCGAAGGCGGCCTGAGGCCGCCGTAGCTCAAGCAGCCAAGCCTTCAGGCTCACCACTGAGCAAACGATCCATCAAGTCACGAACGCTGCGAATCTGATCACCAAATGGCAAGGCGCCTACCCCACGGAAGAACAGACCTTTCTTCAGGTCACCTCGCATGGCGGCCGCCAACTGATTGTCGATACAGAACTGCCCCCAACCCGCCAGGCCATCACGCAAACCACACTGCGCCAGGCAATCAAATGCCTTGGTGCAACGGTTCTTCACGTGAGCCACAGCCTGCAGCTTTTGCTCGATCTTCAAGTACGCCTTCAGCCAAGGCGTCGCAACGGCACGGGCAGGCAAACCCGCCACGCTGGTGAACTCGACCATGTCTTCGTCACGAGCTGAGGCCAGTACGCGCTTGAATTCGGGGTGGGCATCGCCCTCTTCGGTCACGGCAAAGGGCGTACCCAGTTGCACGCCAGCTGCGCCGAGGCTCTGCACACGCTGAATGTCGGCATGACTGCGAATGCCACCCGCAGCAATCAGGGGAATCTCTTTTTCGATCCCGGCTGAACGCAGAAACGCCAGCGATTCGGGAATGACACGCTCAAAATCAAAACGCGGATCGTTGAGATCGGCGATCTTGGCGGCTCCCAAGTGTCCCCCGGCCAAACGGGGATGTTCGATCACGATGGCATCAGGCAAGCGCTTCTTGCGTTCCCACTTGCGCACGATGAGCTGCACGCCGCGTGCGTCCGACAGAATGGGCACCAGCAAAGCTCGGGGATGGTCTTGGGCCAGATCAGGCAGATCCAGAGGCAGCCCCGCCCCCACGACCACCGCGTCGATGCCGGCTTCCAACGAGCGCTTCACATAACCAGCGTAGTCGCTGACAGCGCGCATCACATTCATGGCCAGCAGACCACGCCCCCCCGACAGCTGACGTGCTGCTTGAATCTCACGAGCCACGGCTTCCAGGTTGGCCGCGTCGATGGCTGCGCGCGTGTCGGCATCCTGACCCACGCGAGACGCCAAACCCTGGGTGCGCGCCATCAAGTCTGGATGATGGCGGCGCAGGTCGACCGCAGACAAGGTCCCGACCCCGCCAGTAGCCGCCACAGCCCCCGCCAGTCGATGCGCCGACACCCCAATGCCCATGCCGCCTTGAACAATGGGCAGCAACTGACGCCCGCCCAGGTTCAATGGCTTCAGCCCGCTGCGCTGCAGTTTGCTGGCGAGTGCGGCATCAACGTGAGAGGCATCAACGTGAGAAGAATCAGGCGAGGAAGCAGACATGAACAGGATCCACGAAAACGAGAATCCCGACGGTAACGGCCTGACGTCTGCAGGGCTTTGCGTCAGATCAAGCGCTGCCCAGCTTGAAGGTTTCGCGGTAGTCAGGCACTCGTGCCTTCCACCCCCACCGTTCCTGAACACGCAACCGCAAGGTGTCAGCCGCTTGTGGCTCGCCATGCGTCACAAACACCTGAGACGGCGGCTGGCCCAAAGCACCCAGCCAGTCGAGCAAGCCCGTTTGGTCGGCGTGAGCCGACAGTCCATCGATCTGCACCACCTCGGCACGAATCGGCACGTACTCGCCAAACATCTTCAGAGAGGTCGCCCCAGCCGCGAGCGACGCGCCCCGAGTCCCCCCCGCCTGGAACCCGCTCAGCACAATCGAATGCCGGGCATGGGGCCCAAAGTGCGCGATATGGTGCAAGACACGCCCACCGGTCACCATGCCACTGCCGGCCACAACGACCATGGGATAGCGTTGTTGCATCAGGGCTTTCGAGTCTTCTACGTCGCGCACGAAACGGGTCATGCCGTGAATGCCACGGCACTCTTCGTCAGTCAGGCGGTGCTCGCTTCGATAGCGGTCGTAGATCCCTGACGCCGCCACAGCCATGGGGCTGTCAAGAACCACAGGCAGATCAGGAATGGCCCCTGCTTTCTTGAGCCGATACAGGGCATACAGCAAAGCCTGTGTCCGGCCCACGGCAAATGCTGGGATCACCACCGTACCGCCACGTGCTGCGGTTCGACGAATGACATCGCCCAAGCGCTCGATCGGGTCCAGATCGGGGTGAAGTCGGTCGCCATAGGTGGACTCGACGACCACCCAGTCGGCCTTCTGCCCGGTGACAGGCGGGTACATCACCAGATCGTCCGACCGCCCCAGATCGCCCGAGAACAACACCGACTTGCCGGCATGCTCAATGTGCACACTGGCCGCCCCCAAAATGTGTCCGGCCCCGGTGAAGCGCGCTCGAACCCCATGGCCCAGTTCGATCACCCCGTCCGCAGGAACGCGGTGCATCTGGCTCACACAAGCCTGCACGTCGTGCACGGTGTACAGGGGCTCGGCCGGATCATGACGCGTGGCGCGGTGTCGATTGCGGTAGCGCGCCTCTTCCTCCTGCAGGTGAGCCGTGTCCTGCAAGAGCACTTCGCATAGGTCAAGGGAAGCCGCCGTGGTCCAGACCTTGCCCTTGAAGCCCTGACGAGTCAGCAAAGGCAGTGCACCACTGTGATCAATGTGTGCATGGGTCAGCAGCACTGCATCCAGACTGGCGGGGTCGAACGGCAAAGGCGCCCAGTTGCGCTCGCGCAAAGCCTTGAAACCCTGAAACAGGCCGCAGTCGACCAACAGGCGCAAGCCCCCTACTTCGACCAGCGTTTTCGAACCGGTCACGGTTCCGGTGGCGCCGTAAAACGTCAGCTCCATGGTTCACCTCGTACTTCTATGGGCTATCGACCCTTGGACGGTGCGGACTTCTCTGTTGGTTCAGCGGAGGGCATCGATTCGGTCTCTGAATCAGAGCCTGCGCCAGAAGCGCTGCGCGCCTCAGCCTGCGCCATCCACCGCGACACCAAGGGCGCGACGCGTTGCCAGGTCCTCCACAAACCCCAGCCTCGGCTCAACAGAGAGACAGCCCCCTGTGGCCGCCACACCAGCAAAGCGGCGGCCGCCAGGCCCACCAAAATGGGATGCTTGCGCAACCAGCGCCCACCCTCTTGTGCCTTGTTGGCCGCCTGATTCACTGGAGCCAAGGTTCTTTCCAGTTGAACGGCCAACACTTCTCGCAGCACCGCACTGCGCTGTTGCAACAACAGCTTGCGGGTGCGCAGATCAACTTCTGGGGGCAAAGGCTTCATGCCTTGCTCCTGGGCATCATGGCCTCCCGATCGGCTTCCAGCTCCGCCAAAGTCGCCGCCAGCAAGCCATCCGAAGCGCGCGACAAGCGCCGCATTTGCCAGATGGACCCCGCACTCAATGCCGCGAACAGCAACGTCAGGCAACTCAGCACCAAGAGGCGGTGGGAATCCCAGAACACCACGGCCACCAGCACGGCAGCCGAAGCCAGAGCAAAAATGCCCAGCAAAATGGCCAGCGCCCCCCAGGCCATGGTGGCCAAAAGGCGCTGCTTTTCCTCTTCCAGTTCGGTTGCGGCCAGCGCCAACCGGGTTTGGAAAATCGCCATCAGGGTGGCCAGCAAAGCCCTCAATGAGGCC
Organism: Aquabacterium sp.; assembly: GCF_036273115.1. Classification (GTDB taxonomy): domain Bacteria; phylum Pseudomonadota; class Gammaproteobacteria; order Burkholderiales; family Burkholderiaceae_C; genus Aquabacterium. The sequence goes on along the minus strand of NZ_DASUIN010000002.1, from coordinate 87,685 downwards.
TGCATGCCAGCCAGTCCCGATGGCGGCGACGATGCAGCCTTGTCGCTCGTGTCAGTCATGCGCGAAAAAGATGATCATCGACGGCCAATGAGCATGCCCAGCAGCAAGCCCACCCCGGCGGCGATGCCGACCGATTTCCAGGGGTTCTCATGCACATAGCCATCGGTGGCCTTGGCAGCCGCTTTGGCACGGTCAATCACGGCTGCCTGGGTTTCCAGCAAACCGTTTTTGGCTCGCGACAGGCTGGCCGCCACACGATGGCGCAACTCCGAAACACCGGCGGAGGCGTCGTCGGCTGTGGCAGACAGCAACGCTTCGGCATCGGCCATCACCAACTGGAGATCGGCCATCAGCTTGTCCTTTTGGGCAGAAGTCAGCTCGCTCATGTCTCTTCCTTTCAACGTGGGTCAGTGAACAATCAGCAAGGGCAACTGGCTGTGCGCCAGCACGCTCTTGGTCAGGGAACCGTGAATCAGGGCGTCCAGACCATGGCGACCATGGGTGGCCATCACAATCAGGTCGCACTTCTGTCTTTGGGCCACATCGACAATCGACTGCTGAATGTTGTCGGTGATCATGAACTGCCCATCAAAGGTCACACCCGCCTGGGTGGCCTGCTGAGCGAACTTCTCCAGCACGGCACGGGCATGCTGTTCGCAACGCTTTTCGTGGTCTCGGAAGGTTTCCACATCGTACGCCACAGCAGCCTGATCCACCACCAGAACCGGCAGCGGAGGTTCGGCCATGAACCCGGTAATGGACGCCCCCAACATCTTGGCCAGACCAATGCTGTGGGTCATGGCGCGGTCAGACAACTCGCTGCCATCCACCGGCACCAGCAAATGTTCGTACATGGTCTCCGTCTCCTGAAAAGTCAATTGACTAAGTTCATCCTAGGCTTGGTGCGCCCCCCTTACAAGCCCCACATTCACAAAATTTGATCCACCGCAGGCTTTGAACAAGTGCAGATTCCTGTCTGCCACAGTGCCGACGCCCTCTAAAATCGAGGGTTCACGCTGAAATGACTGCGCACAGGGCGCGGCCAGAACGCCACACCATGACCGAACTCGCCAAATCTTTCGAACCCGGCCCCATTGAAGCCAAATATGGCCCCCAGTGGGAGCAACGTGGCCTGTACAAGCCCACGCTCGACGAGTCCAAGCCCTCTTTCTGCATCCAGCTGCCGCCACCCAACGTGACCGGCACGCTGCACATGGGCCACGCCTTCAACCAGACCATCATGGACTCGTTGACGCGCTACCACCGCATGAAGGGCCACAACACGCTGTGGATTCCGGGCACTGACCACGCCGGCATCGCCACCCAGATCGTGGTGGAACGCCAGCTGCAGGAAAAGGGCCAAACCCGCCATGACCTGGGCCGCAAGAATTTCGTGGCCAAGATCTGGGAATGGAAAGAGCAATCCGGCTCCACCATCACCCAACAGATGCGCCGCATGGGTGACTCGGTTTCGTGGGAGCACGAGTACTTCACCATGGACGACAAGCTGTCCAAGGTCGTGTCCGAAACCTTCGTGCGCCTGTACGAAGAAGGCCTGATCTACCGCGGCAAGCGCCTGGTGAGCTGGGACCCGATCCTCAAATCCGCCGTGTCTGACCTCGAAGTCGAAAGCGAGGAAGAAGACGGCTCGATGTGGCACATCCGTTACCCCATCGAAGGCAGCGATGAGACCTTGGTCGTGGCCACCACCCGGCCCGAGACCATGCTGGGCGACACCGCCGTCATGGTCCACCCCGAAGACGAACGCTACAAGCATTTGATCGGCAAGCTGGTCAAGCTGCCCATCACCGGCCGCCTGGTGCCTGTGATCGCTGACGAACATGTCGACAAGGAATTCGGCACCGGCGTCGTGAAGGTCACCCCGGCCCACGACACCAACGACTATCAGGTCGGCCAACGCCACAGCCTGCCCATGATCACCATCTTCACGCTGGAAGCGAAGGTGGTATCGCACTTGACCGAGATCCCCGAGGCCTACCGTGGTCTGGACCGCTTCGTGGCTCGCAAGGCCCTGGTGGCCCAACTGGAAGCAGAAGGCCTGCTGGTCGAGGTCAAGAAGCACAAGCTGATGGTGCCCCGTTGCGCCCGCACCGGCCAGATCATCGAGCCCATGCTGACCGACCAATGGTTCGTCGCCATGACCAAGCCTGGCGCGCAAGGCAAGTCCATTGCCGAGCAAGCCATTGAAGCCGTGGAATCGGGCGATGTGAAGTTCGTGCCCGAGAACTGGGTCAACACCTACAACCAGTGGATGAAGAACATCCAGGACTGGTGCATCAGCCGTCAACTGTGGTGGGGTCATCAGATTCCCGCTTGGTACGGCAGCAACGGCGAAATCTTCGTTGCTCGCAATGAAGACGAAGCCCGCACCCGCGCCAAGGCCGCCGGTTACGAGGGCGAGCTGACCCGCGACGAAGATGTGCTGGACACCTGGTACTCGTCGGCACTGGTGCCCTTCTCCACCCTGGGCTGGCCTGAGCAGACCAAGGAAATGGACTTGTTCCTGCCTTCGTCCGTGCTGGTCACCGGCTACGACATCATCTTCTTCTGGGTCGCCCGGATGATCATGATGACCAAGCACTTCACCGGCAAGGTGCCGTTCAAGCACGTCTACATCCACGGCCTGGTGCGCGATGCGCAAGGCAACAAGATGTCGAAGTCCGAAGGCAATGTGCTGGACCCAGTTGACCTGATCGACGGCATTGCCCTGGCCCCGCTGCTGGACAAGCGCACCACCGGCCTGCGCAAGCCCGAAACCGCACCCAAGGTGCGCAAGGCCACTGAAAAGGAATTCCCAGAAGGCATTCCTGGCTACGGCGCCGATGCCCTGCGCTTTACATTTGCGGCGCTGGCCAGCCTGGGCCGCGCGGTGAACTTCGACAGCAAGCGCTGCGAGGGCTACCGCAACTTCTGCAACAAGCTTTGGAACGCCACCAAGTTCGTGCTGATGAACACTGAAGGTCAGGACTGTGGCCTGGATTCGCACGTGCCCGGCCAATGCGCCGCCAATGGCTATCTGGACTTCAGCCCCGCTGACCGCTGGATCGTGTCGGAACTGCAGCGCGTGGAAGCCGCCGTGGAACAGGGCTTTGCCGAGTTCCGCCTGGACAACGTGGCCAACAGCATCTACCAGTTCGTGTGGGACGAGTACTGCGACTGGTACATCGAAATCGCCAAGGCCCAGATCAATGCGGCCAAGGACACCGGCAACGAAGCGGCTGCCCGTGCCACCCGCCGTACCCTGATCCGCGTGCTGGAAACCGTGCTGCGCCTGCTGCACCCCATCACCCCCTTCATCACCGAAGAGCTGTGGCAGGTCGTGGCGCCTGTGGCGGGCCGCAAGGCAGCCGGATCTGACGACACCATCGTGGTGGCGGCCTACCCTCAAGCCGACCTGAGCAAGGTCTGCGCCGAGTCGGATGCCTGGATGGCCAAGCTCAAGGCCATGGTGGGCACTGCACGTAACCTGCGTGCAGAGATGAGCTTGTCACCCGCCGAACGCGTGCCTTTGCTGACCACCGGTGACGCGGAGTTCGTCACCAAGGCGGCTCCCATCCTGAAGGCGCTGGGCAAGCTCAGCGAGGTCAAGGTGTTGGATGAGGCCGCCTTCGCAGAAGCCACCGCCATGGCTCCTGTGGCCGTGCAAGGCGATGCCCGCTTGGCCCTGCACGTCGAGATCGACGTGGAAGCCGAGAAGGCCCGCCTGAGCAAGGAAGTGGCCCGCCTGGAGGGCGAGATCGCCAAAGCCAATGCCAAGCTGGGCAACGAGAGCTTCGTGGCCCGCGCACCGGCCGCCGTGGTCGAACAAGAGAAGGCCCGCGTGGCCGACTTTGGTGCCACGCTGGCTCGCGTGAAGGAACAACTTCAGCGTCTGGGCTAAGGCACCGATGGGCCCAACATCGGTTGGGCCGCGAACAAAAAAGGGGATTCAACGAATCCCCTTTTTTTTACGCCTCAGCGGTCATTCCTCAGTGGCTATCCTCAGCGGTCATTCGCTGGCACCGCCATTGAATGGAGCCCCACCGCCAGATGGGCGCATAGCCGGCACCAAGCCCGCCATTTCGAGCTGCATCAAAATCATGTTGACCAAGGTTCCCACCGACGGGCGCCCCGTATCGACACTGTAGTGTGCCGTTTCCTCGTAAAGCGGATGGCGCTGCTGATACAGCTCTCGCAGCTTCGCCAAGGGGTCTGCCACCTGCAGTAAGGGACGCTGCGTGTCATGCCGCAAACGACGGTACAACTCATCGGGCGTCGAGCGCAAATAGACCACTGTGGTCCGGTCTTTCAGATGCCGACGGTTATTGGGTCGCAACACAGCGCCACCGCCGGTGGCCAATACGATCAACCCACCCGTGTGTGCCGTGAGTTCGTCGATCACGGCTTCTTCGTGGTCACGAAAGGCCGCCTCACCAAACTGCTCGAAATACGCGCGAATGGGCATGCCCAATCGCTCTTCCAGCACGGTGTCGGAATCAATGAAACGCGCGCTCAGGCGCTTGGCAAGCTGACGCCCGACGGTGGATTTTCCACCGCCGGGCAGTCCGACTAAAGCAACAACAGATGGCAAAGGTCTCTTACCCCATCAACGCAGGGCAGCTTTTTCAGATACCACCTTCGGCGTCAGGAAAATCAGCAACTCGGAACGCTTCGAGCTACGGATGTTGTTCTTGAACAAGTGCCCCATGACCGGGATGTCACCCAGCAAGGGAATCTTCTGCTCGGTCTGGTTTTCAGACTGCTGGAAGATACCACCAATGACCACGGTACCGCCGTTCTCCACCAGCACCTGGGTCTTCACGTGCTTGGTATCGATGGCGTAACCGGCAGTGGTCACCTGGCCGACACTGTCCTTGTTCACATCCACATCCAGAATGATGCTGCCCTCTGGCGTGATCTGAGGCGTGACTTCCAGCTTCAGGTTGGCCTTGCGGAAGGCAATCGAGGTCGCACCACTGGAGGTGGCCACCTGGTAGGGCAATTCGGTACCTTGTTCGATCAGCGCCTTGATCTGGTCAGCCGTGATCACACGAGGGCTGGAGACGATCTTGCCTCGGCCATCGGCTTCCAGAGCAGACAGTTCCAGGTTCAGTGCGTGGTTCACGCTGGACGTGAACAGCGAAATGCCCACGGTGGCCGGGTTGTAACCATTCAGGTTCGAGCCTGGCAGGTTCACGAAGTAGCTGTTGGGCACGTTGGCCGTGGCACCACTCAAAGGCTGACCGGTTTGCGCCACCACGCCTTCGTAGTTCCCACTGACACCCAGGTTCAGCTTGCCAGCGCCGCCGACCGAAGTCGCATTCGATGCCCCCAGGCGCACACCCAGAGTGCGACCGAAGGAATCTTCAGCCTCGACGATGCGCGCTTCGATCATGACCTGACGCGCAGCGATGTCGATCTTGGCGATCATCTGCTGGATTTCCTCCAGCTTGGAGGGGATGTCGTTGACGAACAGCTGATTGGTACGGGTTTCGTAGATCACGCTGCCACGCGGCGACAAAATGCGAGCATTCTGACCACCACCGCCACCGCCACCAGTTGTCGTCCCAGTGAGCCCCTTGGCAATTTCTTCGGCCTTGGTGTAGTTCAACTGGAAGGACTGGGTGCGCAAAGGCTCCAGCGAAGCCACCTGAGCCTTGGCTTCCAGATCGATCTTTTCCTTGGCGTTGATTTCATCCTTGGGCGCAATCCACAGCACGTTGCCGGACTTGCGCACGCCCAGACCCTTGGCCTGCAAGATGATGTCCAGTGCCTGATCCCATGGCACATCTTTCAAGCGCAGCGTGACGTTGCCCGTCACGGTATCGCTGGTCACCACGTTGAAGTTGGTGAAGTCTGCGATGACCTGCAGCAGCGCACGCACTTCGATATTCTGGAAGTTCAGCGACAACTTCTCGCCAGCGTAGCCTGGGCCTTGGGTCAGCTTGTTGGGGTCGACCTTGCGGGCGCGCAGTTCGAGCACGAACTGGTTATCACTCTGATAGGCCGAGTGCTCCCACTCACCATGGGGGTCCACCACCAGGCGAACGCGGTCGCCACTCTGGCTGACGGACACGGTATCGACCGGGGTACCAAAATCGGTCACGTCGAAGCGACGACGCAGGCGCTCGGGCAGAGTGGCGCGCACAAACTCAACCACCAGATTCTGGCCCTGCTGCTTGATGTCCACGCCGACCTGATTGTTGGGCAGATCGACGACGATGCGACCAGCCCCGTCTTGACCGCGACGGAAATCAATGTCTTTCAGCGCCAGGGGGTTGACATTCTGGTTCTCAGCGAACCGCACCGTGTTGTCGGCTGGCGCGGGCGACACCGCCGGCGCAGGAGCGGGAGCCGGCGCAGCGGCTGCTTTGGGCATCACAACCCCACCTGTGGAGGGAGCCACAACGCCACCACCGGCCACCACGCCACCGGTCGCGGCGGGAGCAGGCTGCGGCGCGGGCGCTGCCACACTGGGCATGGCCTTGGACGGCGACACCGCGGGGTCGAGCACAAGCAACAGTGCCTTGCCTTGCAGCTGAGCTTTGTAGTTGGTGGCTTGCCGCAAGTTCAACACCAGACGCGTCCGATCTCCGGCCTGCACCACATTCACGCTGCGCAGATTGCCTTGGTTGATCTCGACCGCAGGCTTTTTCAGCTGGCTGGTCACGCCGGGCAGATCAATGGCGATACGCGGGGGCGCTTGCACCACAAACCCAGCAGGAACGACTGGCAGAGCCTCACTGAGGTCAATGCGAATCACGTCCGACCCAGCCTGTTGTGAGCTGGTGATCGATTGGATGGCGGCAGCTGCCCAGGTCAGCGGCGATACCAACGACAAGGACAGGCCGGCCAAGGCAACTCGCCATACGTTCTTCATGCTGTACTCCTGCTTGATATTCATCGACCACTCTCCTGCAGCTGCAACGTGGTCGGGCGCTCGATCCATTCACCTGAAGCGTCCTGCACGATCTCGCGCAAAGTAATTTCCGTCTCGGAGATCTTCATGATCTTCCCGTAGTTCTGACCCAGATACTCGCCAGCCTTGACCTGATACAACAGGCCATCGACCTTGAGCAGCGCGTACTGAGTGCCCTGCTTGGACACACTGCCCACCATCGACATGCTGTCGAGGGGGAAAGCTTCCAACGGCTCTTTGCGCCGATTCAGCTCGCTGGCTACAGCAGAATTCGGCTGCCTGGCCTCTTGCTTGAGGGCTCCAGCCAATTTTTGTGAGCTGAAAGGCTCAACGCCATCCATGCCGGTATAGGCCTGAGGGTTGAACTTCAGGGGCAAAGACAAGGGGGTCACACTGGGTTGAACCTCATGCCGTTGCTGCTCCATCCAGGCGCGCAGCTCTTCCTGCTCGCCACCACAACCTGCCAGCGCCATGGTCGCCAGGGCGGCCACCAGCCAACGAGAACCATTGAGGGATTTCATCATTTGCTATCCCCTTTCTTCTTCTTGGCCTTCTCGGCTCGCATGGCATCGACTTCGGACTGATCCAGATACCGGTAGGTCCGCGCCGTGGCCTCCATGAACAGAACCCCGGTCGGGCCTGCATCCTTGCCCGACACATTGCCAACAACCAGGTTGTGCAAGGTCACGATACGTGACAGGTTTGCAATATCGGCTGTGAAGGCACCGATGTCGTGATACCGACCAGTGACGCGCACCGCGATGGGAAGCTCGGCGTAGTAGTCCTTGACCGACACCGACCCCGGACGGAACAACTCGAAATCCAGTCCTCGGCCCAAGCCTGCCTGGTTGATGTCGGACAGCAGCGCATCCATTTCGGCCTTGCCTGGCAACTGCTTCTCGAGTTGCTTGACGTACTCTTCGACCTGAATGCGTTGTTTGCGCAACTCACCCAGGTTGACGGCCTGGGCCACCTTGCTGCGATATTCTTCCTTGAGCTGTGGCTCACGGTCACGCTGCGCTTGCAGTTCGTCGTTCTGACCGGAAAGAAGCAGGAACCAGCCGGCCGCCACCACAGCAACCGCTGTGAAGAAGAAAGCTGTCAGCTTGGGCAGGATCGGCCATTGGCCGGGCTCGTTCGGGTTCAGCCCTCTGAACTGGTCCTGTGCCTCTGCGGCCCAGGCGTTCAAATCGAAGTTGATGTTCTTCATTGCCATGTCCGCCCCCTCAGGACTTCACCGCAGACGCGGCAGGGTTGGGTCCAGACGCAGCGCCTGCAGGACCGGACGCGGCCTTGCCGGGCGCCGACAGCTCCTGAGGACGCTTCAAGCTCAGACGCACGGAGAAGTCGAACAGACGTTTGGGGTCTCGCGCATCTTTGGACTGCAATGCTCGGGCCTTGATTTCCTGCAACTCAGGGCGTTCCAGCCACTCCGACTTGTATGCCGTGTTGCGGAGGAACTCAGACACGCGCTCGTTGGTCTGCGCTACCCCCGACACGAACACCGACTGGCCTTCTTGGCGAATCGAGCTCAGGTACATGCCCTCAGGCGTCTGGCGAACCAGTTCGTTGAGCAGGTAGACCGGCATATTGCGATCGGTTTGCAGGTCTTCCACCGAACGCTGACGAGCCTTCAAGGATTCGATTTCCGCCTTCAGAGACGACACGTCCTTGATCTGGTCTTCCAGCTTGTGGATTTCACCGCTCAGGAACTCGTTGCGCTCCGTTTGCGACGAAATCATCTGTTGCTGGACCATGTAACCCAGCGCCAGCACCACGACACCCACGGCCGCCGACGCACCCAAGCCAACAAAGAAGGCCTGCTTGCGCAGTCGGCGCTTTTCCTCGCGGTGAGGTAAGAGGTTGATCAAAATCATGCGAGGAACCTCCGCATGGCCAGACCGCAGGCCGTCAGGTAGGACGGCGCCTCACGGCGCAGCTTGCTTTCACGCACGGCAGAACCCAGCTTCATGCCGTCAAAGGGATTGACCACCATCGCTGCAAATCCAGTCAATTCGGTCACGCGGTCTTTCAACCCCGGCAACGTAGCGGTACCACCTGCCAGCATCACGTAGTGCACCTTGTGGTGAGGGGTACTGGTGAAGAAGTACTGCAGCGCACGGCCAATTTCCTGCGAGAGGCTGTCTACGAACGGCCCCAGGATGGTTTCCTGGAAGTCTTCGGGCAAGTCGCCTGCCAGCTTCTTCGTCTCAGCTTCCTCGAACGAGAAACCATACTGACGGGAAATCAGCTGGGTCAATTGCGCTCCACCGAAGGCCTGATCGCGGTCGTACAACAGCTCATTGTCGCGAAGCACCTTCAAGCTGGTCGTCTCAGCCCCGATTTCAAACAAGGCGATCAGCGCATCTTTGCCCTCGCCCGGCAAGCCCTGAACCAGGCGCTCCACGGCCAATCGAGACGCATACGATTCGATGTCCAGGATGGCAGGCTTGAGCCCGGCCGCTTCAGCCAAGCCCTGGCGATCTTGTACGCGGTCCTTGCGAGACGCAGCGATCATGACCTCGACATCCCCTGCCGAAGTGGTGCTGGGGCCAATCACGCAAAAGTCCAGGCTCACCTCGTCCAGAGAGAACGGAATGTACTGGTTGGCCTCCGCCTCCACCTGCATTTCCATTTCCTCTTCACGCAAGCCGGCCGGCAGCATGATCTTTTTGGTGATCACCGCAGACTGAGGCATCGCCATGGCGACGTGCTTAGTCCGGGTTCCGCTCTTTTGAACCACCTTGCGAACGGCCTCGGCCACTTCATCGAACTTTTCGATCTGGCCCTCCACAATCCAGCCCTTTTCAAAGGGCTCGGACGCAAAACGGTCCACCACGTATTCGCCAGACGCCGTCTGACTGAGTTCGACCAGCTTCACGCTCGATGAACTGATATCCAGTCCAATCATCGGCGGATGCCCTCGGCCCAAAAGCGTGTCAATAAAGCTCACACCATCCTCCATGCGCCCCACAAGACGCAGGAACGTTAATAAATCGGTTCAATGCTATCAGCAAAGGTTTTGTGTCAGAAGCCGAGTAAAGCCGGATAAATCCAGCCTACGTTGCGCCTTCCACACGGGTTACAAGGAGTTTCAATACAACCCGCCAAGACCTCAGGCACGTCACCACTCCACGTATTGCGACGTAGATTCAGGCAGTATCGGCACTTGGGTTTCTATAATTAACCCTTCATTTTTCCCGACCCCTCATGAGCGACGCCAACCCAGCCCACAGCACCAAGAAGTCCTCCCGCTTTGCTGCCTGGGGAGCCCAGCACTGGTGGATGCGATGGGTGGTCAAACCCCTGATCGTCCTCATGGGGCTTGCCGTCGCTGGCGCAGCCGCGATTGTGCTGATTGCCGGCATTGGACTGTCTGTGGCGTACCCCAACCTGCCTGAGGTCAACGGACTGACAGACTATCAACCGAAAATGCCGCTGCGGGTTTACTCGGCAGATCAGGTATTAATTGGCGAATTTGGGGAAGAAAAACGTCAGTTTTTACCCATTCGACAGATCCCGAAAGTGATGCGGGATGCCGTTCTGGCGATTGAAGACGCCCGTTTTTACAAGCACGGCGGGGTTGACTACATCGGGGTGCTGCGCGCCGGGCTGGCCAACTTTGGCGAGTCGCGCAGCCAGGGTGCCTCCACCATCACCATGCAGGTGGCGCGCAATTTCTATTTGCCAACCGAGAAAACATTTACCCGCAAGATCTACGAGATCCTGCTGGCCATGAAGATCGAGAGCCTGCTGAGCAAGGACCAGATTCTCGAGCTTTACATGAACCAGATTTACCTGGGGCAACGCGCCTACGGGTTTGCAGCCGCAGCAGACACCTACTTTGGCAAACCACTGAAAGACATCAGCGTGGCGGAAGCCGCGATGCTCGCCGGCTTGCCAAAGGCGCCATCTGCCTACAACCCGATTCGCAACCCCAAGCGGGCCACCGTTCGTCAGCAGTACATCATCGACCGGATGTTCGAAAACGGCTTCATCACGGCCGAGCAGCGTGATGCAGCGAAAGCCGAGCAATTGAGCTATCGAACCAAGGCCCCCATCCCCATTCACGCCGAATATGCCGCCGAAGCCGCCCGTTTGCTGATGCACGAGCAGTATGGCGCTGACGCCTACACCCGCGGCATCAACGCCTACACCTCGATCAACATGACCGAGCAAATGGCTGCTTACAAAGCCTTGCGCAAAGGCCTGCTCGACTTCGATCGTCGCCAGGCCTGGCGCGGACCGGAAGCCTACATCGACCTGCCGACCGATGCCCGTCAGATGGACATCCGCATCGCGGAAGCCCTCGAAGACCACCCCGACAGCGACAACATCATTGCTGCCGTGGTAATCGACACCGACCCGAAAAGGCTGGTGGCCACACTGCAATCGGGCGAGCAGATCGTGCTGACCGGCGACGGCCTCAAGGCCGTTGGCAATGCGCTGACCGACAAGGCACCACCGAAGCAGCAGATCCGCCGCGGAGCCATCATCCGCGTCATGCTCGACAAGGAAAAAGGCAAATGGCAGGTCGTGCAGATGCCTGAAGTCGAGGGGGCGTTCGTGTCGATGGACCCCCGCACTGGCTTGATCCGTGCCATGGTGGGTGGGTTTGATTTCTATCGAAACAAGTTCAACCATGTGACGCAAGCCTGGCGTCAACCCGGTTCGAGCTTCAAGCCATTCATTTACTCGGCTGCGCTCGAAAAAGGCTTCACTCCTGCCACCGTGGTCAACGATGCTCCCCTGTTTTTTGATGCCGGCACCACGGGCGGACAACCTTGGGAGCCCAAGAACTACGATGGCAAGTTCGAGGGCCCCATGCCTCTTCGCAAGGCCCTGGCCAAATCAAAGAACATGATCTCGATCCGAATCCTGCGCTCGATCGGCGCAAAGTATGGCCAGGAGTGGATCACGCACTTTGGCTTCGAAGCAGATAAGCACCCCGCCTACCTGCCCATGGCCCTGGGTGCCGGCTCGGTCACCCCCCTGCAAATGGCCGATGCCTACGCCGTGTTTGCCAACGGGGGCTATCGAGTCAACCCCATGCTGGTGACCCGCGTCACCGATACGCGTGGACACTTGCTGGCTCAGTACCGCCCCACTCCGCTGGATGAATCCATGCGCACCATTGACGCGCGCAATGCCTTCGTGATGAGTAGCCTGCTACAGGAGGTGACCCGCTCGGGTACCGCTGCACGCGCCCAAGCCACCCTCAAACGCCCTGACCTGTACGGCAAAACCGGCACGACGAATGACTCGATGGATGCCTGGTTTGCCGGCTACACCGCCCACAATGTGGCGGTGGTGTGGGTGGGCCACGACCAACCCCGCAAACTGGGCGACCGCGAAACCGGTGGCGGGCTGGCTTTGCCCATCTGGATCGACTTCATGGGCGTGGCCCTGCGCAATGCACCGATCGAAGAACCGGTTCCACCCGAAGGGGTGGTCAACATTGGCGGCGAATGGTTCTACGAGGAATACACCTCGGGCACCGGTGTTCGCGAACTGGGGCCGGACTCTGACGGAGCCTCGGGCCACCCACCCGCACCGAGCAGCGAGGAAGAAAAGAAGGGCATCCTCGATCTGTTTGGCGGTGGCAAGCCAAACTGATCAACGCCGCACCGCTCGGTGCGGCGCTCAGCACTCAGAACTGAACAGGCTTGCCCAACTGTTCCGATGCACAGGCTGACAGAAGGGCAAAGAACTCTTCGCCCGACTTTGTGTCAATCCAGCTTCCTTGGGCTGAATACTTGAAGTGGAAACCACCTCGTTTGGCGGCCAACCACAGTTCATGCAAAGGCGGTTGAGCATTGACGATCAACTGACTGCGATTGGGCAAAGCCAGGGTCAGCATGCCCCCGGTACGGGCGGCATCGATGTCGGCCACATCGTCTTCCAGCCAACGGTCCACCGTGGCTTCGATTCGTGCCAGGGTCTCGCGAATGATCTGGTCGTACTGGGCATCGGTCAGGCCCGACGGCGTGTCCTGGGAACTCATGAAGCAGGGTCCTTAGAATATCGGCATGAAACAAACAGCCCAGATTTTAGGCACGACCACCGCCTCACCACGATTGCGCTCGGTATATCCGACACGGCGTGCGGGTGCCGTGGGCGCCGCTCTGGCCCTTGGTCTGGCTTTCAGCCTGACTTTAGGCGGCTGCGGCCTCAAGGGCCCGCTGTACCTTCCCGCGCCCGCCGCCTCCTCTGCAACCCCACCCCATTCCACCGCGTCTGCGCCCACCGCACCATGACCCTGCCTGGCTCCCCCTTTCTCGCCTACCGTGGCGACGACCTTTACCTCGACGACATCAAGCTGCGCGACCTGACGCAACAGCACGGCACCCCGCTGTACGTGTACTCCAAGCGCGCCATGCTCGCGGCGCTGGCGCCTTATCAGAAAGCCCTGCAAGGTCGGACCCATCTGGTTTGTTATGCCGTGAAGGCGAACTCAAATCTGGCCGTGTTGCAAACGTTCGCCCAGGCAGGCTGTGGCTTTGACATCGTTTCCGCAGGCGAACTGTCGCGCGTACTGGCCGCAGGCGGCTCCGCATCCAAGGTCGTGTTCTCTGGCGTGGGCAAGACCCGCGCTGAAATGGCCCTGGCCATGAAGGCCGGCGTGAAGTGCTTCAACGTGGAAAGCACCGCCGAACTGGAAGTGCTGTCGCAGGTGGCCGTTGAAACTGGCATGACGGCCCATATCAGCCTGCGCGTGAACCCCGATGTGGATGCAGGCACCCACCCCTACATCTCCACAGGCCTGAAGGGCAACAAGTTCGGTGTCGCCCACGAAGAAGCCCTGGCCACGTATCGCCGTGCGGCTGCACTGCCCGGCATCCATGTGGCCGGCATCGACTGCCACATCGGCTCGCAAATCACGGAAGTGTCGCCCTACCTCGATGCCCTGGACCGCGTTCTCGATCTGGTCGAATCGATCGAAGCAGCAGGCATCCCCATCCATCACATGGACCTCGGTGGCGGCCTGGGCATCACCTACACCGACGAAACCCCGCCTGCCGCTGACGAACTGATCGCACAACTGCTCAAGAAGATCGACGCACGAGGCCATGGCCACCGCGAAATCCTGTTCGAACCCGGCCGCTCCTTGGTGGGCAACGCTGGCGTCTTGCTGACCGAAGTCATGTTCCTCAAGCCCGGCTCGCAAAAGAACTTCTGCGTGGTCGACGCCGCCATGAACGACCTGATGCGCCCCGCTCTGTATGAGGCCTATATGGGCATCGTCAACACCCACAAGCGAGCCGAAGCCCCCACGGTCTGGGACGTGGTGGGCCCGGTGTGCGAATCGGGCGACTGGCTCGGACGTGAGCGTGCGCTCGCTGTTCAACCCGGCGACGTGCTGGCGGTCCTTTCGGCCGGCGCCTATGGCATGACCATGTCGAGCAACTACAACACGCGCGGGCGTGCAGCAGAACTCATGGTTGATGGCTCGACCGTTCACGTCATCCGCGTTCGGGAATCGGTGGAAGACCTTTACCGTCACGAGAAACTGTTGGGCTGATGGAGCCCGCCTCACGCCGCTGACGGCGACATAAAAAAACCGCTTCAGTTGAAGCGGTTTTTTGTTGGGGCCTGCTCGAATCAGAACTCGTGGCGCACGCCAATCGAGAAGACCCGGCTGGTGGAATCGATGTTCGCGCCGCCACCTGCAAAGAATGGCAACTCGGTCGAACCAAAGCCCGTCAGGATAGGCACGGGGCCACCCGTCACAGCAGGCGTCACGGCACCCACCACCGGCAGCGTGGTGGTGTCAAGGTTCGCAGGCTTGCCACGCAGATCCTTCAACATGCCAAAGCGTGTGTAAAGACGAGTGCGCTTCGAGAAGTTGTAGTCACCGGAGAACATCAGAGCAAAGTCCTTGCCTTTGGTGAAGTTGGTGAACTGCGAGTAAGCCCCCTCAAAGCCGACAGCATACTGATTGATCGGATGCTTGACACCAAAAGCCACCGTGTTCATTTGAATCGAATCGACGTTGCTGGTCGCATCGTTCTTGAACTTGCTGTAGAGGTAGTTGATACCGAAGACCGTGCCTGTCGAAGGCGCCTTGTACTTGCTACCCAAGGCAATCGAGTAATAGCGATCCAAAGCCACCAGAGGCAGCGCCGTGCTGGCATCGACCACCGAGGCGTCACCAAATTTGTTGGTGTGATAGGCGCCAGTCAGGTTCAGGCTCGAATCGACGGCGTAATTGGCAAAGAAGCCCAGCGATTGGCCACGCCCCTGAGCCCCGGTTGTTTCTGCACCCGCGTTGATCGCGCCAATGATCTGGCCGTTGGCGTTACCCGAAGCCACGCCATTGCGGGCCGAGCTGATGTATTTGTCGACACCAGCGTTGGGCGAGTAAGCCACGGATGCGGTCAAGCCACCATTTCGGATCCAGTAGCTGATCTGGTTGTCTTGGCGATTCTGCAGCGAGTTCACGACCAGACCGAAACCCATCAGGTCAGAGGCGCCCAGGATTTCAACCGTCGTCAACGCGAAGGTGTAGAACATCGGGGCGTATTGGCGGCCCGCGCGGATTTCACCGAACGGCGTGGTCAGCCCAGCGTAGGCCTGACGGCCCCACATGCGGTTGTCTTGTCCACTTTGGGCGCCAGTGTCAGAGGCAAACTGCCCCTCCAGCACAAAGTTACCCTTGTAGCCGCCACCCATGTCTTCAACACCCTTGACGCCGATGGCGTTCTGGGAAGAGATGCTCTGGGTGACGCGGTTCAGCGTCGAAGGGTTGGCATAGGCTGCACGCAATTTCGCGGCAGCAGCAGCCTGCGCAGCGACGGCATCAGTCAGAGAGCCGCCTGCCTTCAAGACACCCAAACCGGCCAGGGTCGGAATGGTCTGAGTCAGGTAGCTGTTGTCGTCGATATAGCCTTGACCCTTATGAACGTTGTCGATGGCAACGTCGAAATTTCCGTACAGGGTGAGACTGGACTGCGCAAATGCCATACCGGCACTGGCGGCAAAGCCCAAGGCGATCATCTTGGCAAGGGTGCTCTTGTTCATTTACATATCTCCTCTCGGGGGCTCAATCCCACGTCAAGAAATATTGTTGCGCAGTTGCACCACCGCCCCCCTAGGGTTGACCGCAAGTGTGGCAATGCACCAACAAGATGCATCACGATGGTGCGCAAAAAAAAGGGCCCCGAAGGGCCCTTTGGCTTGACGCAGCGAGTGCGTCAGCTCGATCAGAAGGCGTGAGCCACACCCACTGCCACACCACCGGCCAGCTTGTCGCCACTGGTGGGGGCCAGCATGCCAACGGTAGCGCCAGACTCGTTGTTCACGAGGGTAGCCAGACCGTACACGGAAGTGCGCTTGGACAGCTTGTAGTTGGCCTTGATGGCGGTGATGACGGCGTCATCGTTACCCACCTTCGAACCAGCAATGTTCTTGGCCTTCGACACACCAGCCGACACGGTCAACTCAGCGGACACGGGCACGATGGCCTTCACGCCGTACACCGACAGACGCTTCTTGCCAGCTTCAGCAGCGGCAACCTTACCGGTTTCGTTGTCCATGTAAGCGATGACCTTGGCTGCACCCAGGTCATAGCCAGCGTACACCAGAGTGGCGTTGGCGCGTTGGTTACCGGGAACAGCAGAGTTGTCATCGGTCACGTTCAAATAGCCCAGACCTGCCAACACGGGGCCTTCGGCGTACTTGACGCTCAGACCGTAGGACTTGTTGAAGTTGCTGCCGTAGGCTTCGCTACCCAGAGCACCGGTGGAAGCGCTGGAGCCCGAAGCAGTCGAGTACTGCAGCTGTGCGCTCAGGCCAGGCATGACTTGAGGCAGCACGTAGGTGACAGCGTTGTCCAGACGACGGTAGTACTCGGCGGCACGGGTCTTGACGATCTTCAGATCGTCGTAAGCCTGACCACCCAGGATGGAGGTGTCGCCAGCCAGGGCGCCGATGGCGGAGTCTTGACGACCCAGACGCAGTTCGCCAGCGCCACCAGCCAGACCAGCCCAAGCGGCACGGTCGAACAGACGGTTGCTGTTGCCTTGAGCGCCGGTGTCAGCGTTCACAGCCGATTCCAGCACGAAGTTGGCCTTCAGACCACCACCGATGTCTTCGGTGCCCTTGAAACCCAGGCGCGAAGTGGCCAAGTTGCCAGAGGAAACGCGGGTGACCTGGTGATCGCCCTTCACGCGCTCCACGGAGACGTCGACGACACCGTACAGGGTGACGAACGATTGAGCGAAAGCGGCGGACGAAGCGGCCAGAGCGGCCAGAGCCAGCAGAGTCTTTTTCATTGACTTCTCCAAAGTTGTGTCAAGGATCAGCGGGGTTGGGCTGACGGGTGTCAACTTGCGTCCGACTTCAAACCTCGTCGGATCCCGCTGAATCTCGGCAAATTGCACCAGAGTTCGCCCGTCGCCTTGATGACAAGGTTGTCATAAAGCGAAGTCCAAAAGAACTACTGTTGCCAACTCACAACAAGCCTATCGAGCATCGGGCCACGCCTGCGGGTGGGATTCGAGTTGGATAATCCACTGTATGAGTATCCAGACTGACGACTTTGGCGACCTGCCTCGAGCGCGGAAATCTGCGGCGCCTTCGGCGCCTGATCAAGGCAGCCGGATTGTGGGCGGCAGCGCCTCTTCCCCAGGGGAAGAGGCCCTGGAGCGAGCCCTTCGCCCGAAAGATCTCGACGAATACGTTGGGCAGACCAAAGCGCGTGAACAGCTGGAAATTTTCATTGGCGCCGCGCGCAAGCGGGGCGAGGCGCTCGATCACGTTTTGCTGTTCGGCCCCCCAGGACTGGGCAAAACAACACTGAGCCACATCATCGCGACGGAATTAGGCGTGAACCTGCGCCAGACCTCGGGGCCGGTGCTTGAAAAGCCCAAAGACCTGGCTGCCATCCTGACCAATCTGGAGCGGCACGACGTGCTGTTCATTGATGAAATTCACCGTCTGAGCCCGGTGGTCGAGGAAATTCTGTATCCCGCTCTGGAGGACTACCAGATCGACATCATGATCGGTGAGGGCCCTGCGGCACGATCAATCAAGCTGGATCTACAGCCCTTCACCCTGGTGGGAGCCACCACACGTGCGGGGATGCTGACCAACCCCTTGCGGGACCGTTTTGGCATCGTCGCCCGCCTGGAGTTCTACACCGCACAAGAGCTGCAAAAGATCGTGACGCGCTCGGCCGGATTGTTGGGCGCCCCCATTGACCCTGACGGCGCCATGGAAGTGGCGCGCCGGTCACGGGGCACCCCTCGCATTGCCAACCGATTGCTACGCCGCGTGCGCGACTATGCCGAGGTCAAAGGATCAGGCCGCATCACTCGAGAGATGGCCGACAAAGCCCTGGCCATGCTCGACGTCGACCCATTGGGCTTTGATGTCATGGACCGCAAGTTGCTGGAAGCGGTGATTCACCGCTTCGATGGCGGCCCGGTTGGGCTTGATAACCTGGCAGCAGCCATCGGCGAAGAACGGGAAACGATCGAAGACGTGATCGAGCCTTATCTGATTCAGCAAGGCTTCCTGCAACGCACCCCGCGCGGCCGCATTGCCACCGCGGCAGCCTTCCGACATCTGGGGCTGCAAGCCCCGCAGGGCGATGACCTGTTGAGTTGAGCCCTGGCGACTTTCAGCGGCGGCGCAAAAAGTGCACGAACTCTTCGCGCCCGTCGCCTGGCAAGGTTTGCTGCTCCAGCAAATCGTTGCCGGTTTGGCGCGCAAAGGCCTGGAAATCACGAATCGAGCCCGGATCGGTGGCGACAACCTTCAGCACCTCCCCGCTGTGCATGTCAGACAAGGCTTTCTTGGCCCGCAAGATGGGCAGCGGGCATGTCAGTCCGCGAGCGTCGAGTTCTTTGTGAATTTCCATGGCTGTTTGAGCACTAGACAAGGCCGGAGCAAGCTCAGGCGGGGAAGACGCCGGTGGAGAGATAGCGATCGCCCCGATCGCACACGATGAAGACGATCGTGGCGTTAGTCAGATTCTGCGCCAATTGCAAGGCCGCCCAGCATGCGCCGGCTGCAGAAATGCCGCAGAACAGACCCTCCTCGCGCGCCAGTCGACGCGCCATGTCTTCGGCATCGGCTTGCGAGACGTAGATCATGTCGTCCACGCAACTGGGGTCGTAGATCTTGGGCAAGTAGGCCTCAGGCCATTTACGAATACCAGGAATGCGCGAACCTTCAGTGGGCTGCGCGCCAACGATGCGAACCTGCGGGTTGACTTCCTTGAGGAAGCGCGAGGTGCCGGTAATGGTGCCGGTGGTACCCATCGCACTCACAAAATGGGTGACTCGCCCTTGGGTATCGGCCCAGATTTCAGGGCCGGTGGTTTCATAGTGAATGCGCGGGTTGTCAGGGTTGGCGAACTGATCGAGCACCACACCCTTGCCTTCGCGCACCATTTGGTCGGCCAGGTCGCGAGCGTACTCCATGCCTCCACTCTTGGGCGTGAGGATGAGTTCGGCACCATAGGCCTTCATGGTCTGGGCGCGCTCGATGCTGAGGTCTTCCGGCATGATCAACACCATGCGATAGCCACGAATGGCCGCAGCCATGGCCAGCGCAATGCCGGTGTTGCCCGAAGTGGCTTCGATGAGGGTGTCACCAGGTTTGATGTCGCCACGCTCTTCGGCGCGACGAATCATGCTGATGGCCGGTCGGTCTTTGACGGATCCGCCTGGGTTGTTGCCCTCCAGCTTGGCCAGGATGACGTTGCCACGGGCGTCTTGTTCGGCGCCGGGAACGCGCTGCAGTCGAATCATTGGCGACTTGCCAATGACATCTTCAAGCGTGGGGTATGACATGGAATCCAGCAGATCAGCTTTGTTCGAAAGCGCTATTGTCTCAGGACGAGACGCTGGAATTTGGTGCCCCAGGTCGGAATCGAACCGACACTCCTCGCGGAACGGGATTTTGAATCCCGCGCGTCTACCAATTTCGCCACCGGGGCTCCGATGTGAAGAGCGCTACTGTAGCACAAACTCAATCAAGTAAATCGGCTGCGAGTGCGCGGTTGTGGGTCGCAACCGACAACGGCACATGAGGGGCGGCATTGAAGAGATAGCCCTGCCCCCGAACCGAGTGAATCAAGCTTGGTTCACGGGGGTCGTCACCCAGTTTGCAGCGCAAACGTGTGACCAGCAAAGCCATGCTGGAGTCTGCGACGTCCAGGCCGCGCTGGCGGGTTTCATGCATCAGGTGATTCGGTGCAATCACCTGATAGGGATGACTCAGGAAGGTCAGCAGCAACTGGTACTCGGCTTGAGCGAGCTTGACCCATGAGTCATTGGCTGCGCGTATCGTGCATTGCCGAGTGTCGAGCTCCCATTGCGCAAAGCGAATTCGGTGAAGTGGTGCGGGCTCGGCCAGGCGACGACGGCGCAAGGCATGCAGGCGCGCTGCAAGCTCACGCCAGTCGCAAGGCAAGGACAGGCATTCATCGGCCCCGAGGTCCAGCATGGCGACGCGAGACGCAACGTCCGGAGCCGACAACAAGACGACCACAGGCACTCCTGCCTGACGCGCCTGCCGGAAATGCTCAACCTGGCAAACCTCCAAGGCGCGGTCGGCCGCAATCACAAGCATGTCGGCCAGGTCGGGCTCGAGATCGTCCGACACACCGAACCCGAAACGCACCAGTGCAACGCCCAGTGCGGGCAACAGATCCGCCTGCTCGCTGGAGCGTGCATCGTGCCAGAGAACGCTGGTGTGTACTGCAATGGCCATTGCCGCTCCAGCTTAGAAGGTTTCCCAGTCGTGCTCGTTATGTCCGGCAGGTTCGGCCGTTCGCACAGGTGCGGGCAATTCGGGGGCGCTTGGCTTGGCCATAGCCGGCTTGGGCACGGTCACAGGGCGCTCGCGGTTGACAAATGGTTTACGTGTCACCACCGTGGCGGTCTCTGCAACTAGGGAGGGCGAACCCTCGAGCGTTCTGAACACGGTAACGGCCTGTGCCAACTTGTTGGCCTGGCTGCGCAAGCTTTCTGCCGCTGCCATGCTTTCTTCCACCAGTGCCGCGTTTTGCTGAGTGCTCTGATCCAGTTGCGCGACGGCCTGATTGATCTGGCCAATGCCTTGACTTTGCTCGGCGCTGGCGTGCGCAATCTCCCCCACCAGATCGGTCACTTTGCGGACCTGATGCACCACATCCTGCATGGTGCTGCCCGCCGTGCTGACCAGGCTGCTGCCAGCGTTGACCTTTTCCACGCTGTCGTTGATGAGGGTTTTGATCTCACGGGCAGCCTGTGCACTGCGCTGCGCCAACGATCGAACTTCGCCTGCCACCACTGCAAATCCACGGCCCTGCTCGCCTGCACGAGCGGCTTCAACCGCGGCATTCAAGGCCAGGATGTTGGTCTGGAAGGCAATGCCGTCAATGACACCGATGATGTCGGAGATCTTCTGACTGGCGGTCTGAATGTCGTTCATGGTGTCGACCACCTGACCGACCACTTCTCCGCCGCGCGCGGCCACTTCGGAGGCTGCGCTGGCCAACTGGTTGGCCTGTCGAGCATTGTCGGCATTCGTGCGAACGGTGCCGGCCATCTCTTCCACTGCCGCGGCGGTTTCCTGCAGACTGGAGGCCTGATCCTCGGTGCGTGCGCTGAGATCGGTGTTGCCCTGAGCAATCTGAGACGATGCGGTGGCCACCGAGTCAGCGCCCGAGCGCACTTGGTTGACCGTGTCAGCCAAGCTCTTGACCATCTGACCAATGGCGCGCTGCATGTCGCCAATTTCGTCGCGGCGCTGGCTGTGAACCTGTTGGGTCAAGTCGCCTTCCGCTACGGCCTTGAGCACGGCAACGGCCTCTTCCATGGGCTTGGACATCATGCCCGACAGGACCACGGCGATGGCCATGCCCACCGCAACCACCAAAGCCAATGAGCTCCAGACCGCCCAACGTGCGGTGTTATAGGTTTGTTCCGACTGGCGCTCGGAGTCCTTCCCACCCTTCACGTTGAGCGCGATGAGCGCATCCAGGTCGGCGCTGACTTGAAGGAACGCGGAAGACAGCTTGCCGTTGACCAATTCGGTCGCCTGCTGGACGTTGCCCCCTTGCGAAGCCGCCATCACCTGGGCCTGAATGTTCAGGTAGTCTGCCCACTTCTTTTTGAGGTCATCCCAGGTGGCCTTTTCTTCCGGCGAGGCAATCAGCACAGCGTAGTCCTGATCGGCCTTGCTGAAGGCGTCTTGCGCCTTCTGGATGTCTTGCTCCAGGGCGCGTTTGGCTCCCGCATCGGTCGCGAGGATGTGGCGCAGGGTGAATCGCTGCAGATCACTGGTCACATTATTGATTTCACCCAACACCACGACACTGGGCATCCAGTTGTCGGCCAGGTCCTGGGTTCGCTCATGAACGCTGCTCAGCCTGGAGTTCGCAAAAATGCCCAGAAAGAGCGTCATGGCCAGTACAACAGAAATGGCTGAGATCAGCTTTGTACGCAAACGCAAATCGGCTAACCAATGCATGGTGACATCCTCGTTGAACGAGTGGGAAGGTTGTCATCTCTCCAGCAGCAATCGGGCAAGAGAGTCCAGTTCCAGTGTGCGCACACCTGCGAATCTGCAATGTCCGAATTCACGTGGCAAATTGCCGCTATTTCGAGCTGTGGCGATCGCCCCTCAGTCGCCACCCGATGCAGTCGACTGCCCTATGATTTGGTTTCCCAATAAATGAGATGGTTGAATCAGCATGCCTCCATTGCCGCCGGTAACCCAAGCCTTCATTCTCATCAACGTGGCTTTGTACTGCCTCGACTTCGCGGCGGGGGGCCTGTTGTTTCAATGGCTGGCGCTGTGGCCCCTTCAAAGCCCGTGGTTCTTCCCTTGGCAACTGGTGACCTATGCCTTCCTGCACGGGTCGATGGGCCACATCTTCTTCAACATGCTGGGCTTGTGGATGTTTGGCAGCGAGCTGGAACGCATCTGGGGCGGACGCCGCTATGCGCAATTCCTGCTGGCCAGCATTCTGGCTGCAGCACTGTGCCAGCTGGCATTCAATCTGATTGGGGGATTTGGCGCCCCCACCGTAGGGGCCTCGGGTGGTCTGTTCGGGCTGCTGCTGGCTTTCGCGATGATGTTTCCTAATCGCACCATCGTGCCGCTCATTCCGCCCATCCCCATGAAGGCCAAGGTGTTCGTGGGCATTTACGGGGCGCTGGAGCTTTTCCTGGGCGTAACGGGAACCCAGTCAGGCGTGGCCCACTTTGCCCACTTGGGCGGCATGCTGGGTGGCTGGCTGATGATTCGCTACTGGCGCGGCCAGCCGCCCTTCAGCAGAGGCGGCAAGGGGGGGCCCCGCCCCGGGCGTCGTTTCTGATCGTCACTGGCCCGCGTCGACCAACGACAGCACCTGTCGGTAGGCATGCCAGGAGGCATGCCCCAACACCGGCCCCACCACGATCAGGCCCACAAACCCGGGCAGCATGGCCAGCAGCACCAGTGCGCTGATCAGGACACCCCACCAGACCATGACGGGGGTTTGCGTTAGAACCAGACGCATGCTGGTCAGACCAGCCGTCACGGCATCCACCGCTCGGTCCATCATCAAGGGCATGCTGATGACACTGACTGCGTAGATCAGACCGGCAAACACGGCACCCACCGCGCTGTAGGTGATCAGGAATGTCAGGTTGTCACCGTGCAGCAAGTCGGACACGGTGCCGTCCCAATGCGGCACCCCATCGAAGCTGATCGCAAAAACGATCATGGCCGCCCGCCCCCAAAGCATTTCGAGCACCAGCAGCACGCCAGCAAAAATGCTGATCTGCCCGGTGGCCGATCGCCACGCCATCAAGGAGCGCACGAAGTTCGGCCTCACCCCCTGCCCCAGGTCTCGGCTGACCTGATACAGGCCGAGGCACAGAAACGGCCCAAGCAGCAGAAACCCCGCTGACAACGCCAGGGTGTATTCCGGCGCAGCTTTGAACACGGCCAGCAGCAGCCAGCCCATGCCCACAAAACAGGCACCGTAGAACAAGCCGATCAGGGGAGCACTTTGGAAATCTCGCCACCCAGCGGCCAACCAACGGAGAGGATCGCCAAAGCGAACAGGGGCCAAGGGCCAGTCGAGCGCACTGGGCGGATGGGTGTGTGCCTGCAATCCACCGAGCGGATCGAGCGCTGGCTCGGGTGCAACAGGAGCCGAGACCTGAACAGGCGGGTGAGGCACGTGATGCTGTGCCTCGGACCACAAACGTGAGCGCCGAAATACCGGACGCGTCCGGTGCCGACGCCGACGAGAGACTGCAACGTGATTCGAAAGTCGACCGACCGATCCCATGCGTTCCTCATGCTCTGAGCCACGATGGACTAAAACTAAGTCAAGTTTGGGTCAGGCCGTATCGGGAAAACCGCGCGGTATCAAACGTCAGATATCAAAAACCGCCTCTTTCAGGCGGTTTTGTTAACTTTTTCGGACACGAATCAGTTCATCAAGGATCAGCAAGCCAGCTCCGATCGTGATGCCGCAGTCGGCCACGTTGAACGCCGGGAAGTGCCCCCCTGGGAACAAGGGCGACAGGAACGACCAATGGAAGTCCAGAAAGTCGATCACATAACCGTGAATCAAGCGGTCGAGCACATTGCCAATGGCGCCCCCCAGAATGAGCGACAAAGCCCAGGCAAAGCGCTTTTGCCCACCATGCTCGCGCAGCATGTAGATGATGAAGGCCGTGGCGGCAAAGCCCAAGCCCACGAAGAACCACCGCTGCCAGCCCCCCGCATGCGCCAGGAAGGAAAAGGCCGCACCGGTGTTGTGGGCCCGCACCACGTTGAAAAAGGACAGCACCGTGCGGCTGTCGCCGTACTGGAAGAAGCCCAGGATCAGGGTCTTGGTGAACTGATCGAGCAGGATGATGATGAGCGCAATGCCCAGCCAGGGCAGCAAGCCCTGACTGGATGCGGCAGCCTTCTTGGTAGCCATCAGGCGTGCTCGCGGTGTTCGCCCGCACCGTGCAGGTTGCTGTCGCAACGACCGCAGATGGTGGGGTGCTCGGGGTTGATGCCGACATCGTCGCGGTAGTGCCAGCAACGCTCGCACTTCACAGCCTTGGCCGGATTGACTTCGATTTGGGTGGAGTGCCCCTCGGCCAGTTCGACCGAGGACACGATCAGCACGAACTTGAGGTCATCGCCCAGGCTGCGCAGGTCGGCCAGCAGGCGCTGGTCATCGGCGCTGATGGTGACGAACAGATTGGCCTGCAGCGAGGCGCCCACCTCACCCCGGGTGCGCACCTCTTCAATCTGGCGGTTGCACTCTTCGCGGAAGGCGCGGATGCGCGACCACTTGGCCAGCAGTTCGGTGTCCTTGTCGGCCTCGTGGAAGTCCCAGTAGGTTTCGGTGAAGATCGTGTCGCCACCGTTGAAGACCTTCCAGGCCTCCTCGGCGGTGAAGCTCAGGAATGGGGCCATCCAACGCAGCATGCCATTCGTGATGTGCCACAGGGCCGTTTGCGCGGCACGGCGGGCATGGCTCTTGGTGGCGCTGGTATAGAGGCGATCCTTGAGCACATCGAGGTAGAAGGCGCCCAGGTCTTCCGAGCAGTAGACCTGCAGCTTGGCCACGACCGGGTGGAACTCATAACGCTCGTAGTGGGCCAGAATGTCTTCCTGCAATTGCGAGGCACGGGCCAGTGCGTAGCGGTCGATTTCCAGCAGCTCGTTCAGCGGCACCGCATCGGTGGCGGGGTTGAAGTCCGAGGTGTTGGCCAGCAAGAAGCGCAGGGTGTTGCGAATGCGGCGGTAGCCGTCGACCACACGCGCCAGGATCTTGTCGTCAATGCCCAGGTCGCCCGAGTAGTCGGTCGATGCAGCCCACAAGCGGATGATTTCCGCGCCCATCTTGGAGCTGATTTCCTGCGGCGCCACCACATTGCCGACCGACTTGGACATCTTGCGGCCTTGGCCGTCCACGGTGAAGCCGTGGGTCAACAGGCCCTTGTAGGGCGCACGGCCATAAATGGCGCAAGCAGCCAGCAAGGAGCTGTGGAACCAGCCACGATGCTGGTCATGGCCTTCGAGGTACAGGTCAGCCTCTTGGCCTTCGTGGTGCCCGGCTTGGGTGTGGCTGCCGTTTTGGGCATTGAGCACATGGAAGAAGGTGGTGCCCGAGTCGAACCACACGTCCAGAATGTCGGTGGACTTGCTGTACTCAGCGGCCTGCGCACCCAGCCATTCGGCCGGGTCCAGACGCGACCAAGCCTCGACACCGCCCTGCTCCACCAGGTCGGCGGCCTTGTCCATCAAGCCCATCGTGTCGGGGTGCAGTTCGCCGGTGACCTTGTGCAGGAAGAAAGGCAGCGGCACGCCCCAGTTGCGCTGACGGCTGATGCACCAGTCAGGGCGGTTGGCGATCATGTCGCGCAGGCGAGCACGGCCGTTTTCTGGATAGAAGGTGGTTTGGTCGATGGCATCCAGTGCGGTTTGGCGCAGGGTCTTCTCGGCCTTGTTGACGGTGAACACACCCTCGCCTTCGTCCATGCGCACGAACCATTGGGCTGCCGCACGGAAGATGACCGGGGTCTTGTGACGCCAGCAATGCGGGTAGCTGTGCTCGATCGTCTTGGTGGACAGCAGGCGACCGTGTTCGTTCAGGGTCTCCAGAACGACGGGCGCCGCCTTCCAGATGTGCTGGCCGCCAAACAAGGGCAAATCGGCTTCGTAGACGCCATTGCCTTGCACGGGGTTCAGGATGTCGTCGAACTTCAGGCCATGGGCAATGCAGGAGTTGAAGTCGTCCACACCGTAGGCGGGTGCGGCGTGCACGATGCCGGTGCCGTCTTCAGCGCTGACGTAATCCGCCAGGTAAACAGGGCTGACGCGGTTGTAGCCTTCGTGAACATGCGCCAGGGGGTGCTTGAAGGTCATGCCTTCCAGCTTGGCACCCGTGGTGGTGGCCACCACCTTGCAAGCCTCGGCATCGAAGCCGTAGCGTGCGCAGGCCTTTTCTACCAAGGACTCGGCCAACACCAGCAGGCCCTTGGGCGTGTCAACGAGCGCGTAAGTCAGCTCGGGGTGCATGTTGAGCGCCTGGTTGGCCGGAATGGTCCACGCGGTGGTGGTCCAGATCACGGCGAAGGCGTCTTTGCTCAGGGCAGACAAACCGAAGGCGGCTGCCAGCTTGGCGGGGTCGGCGCTCAGGAAGGCCACATCAAGCGTTTGAGACTTCTTGTCGGCGTATTCGATTTCGAACTCTGCCAGCGACGAGCCGCAGTCAAAGCACCAGTACACGGGCTTGAGGCCGCGGTACACGTAGCCACGTTCCATGATCTTCTTCAAGGCACGGATTTCGTTGGCCTCGTTGCCGAAGTTCATGGTCAGGTAAGGGTGAGACCAATCGCCCAGCACGCCCAGGCGCTTGAAGTCCGTACGCTGACCATCGATTTGCTCAGCGGCGTAGACGCGTGCCTTGGCTTGCACGTCGTCGCGGCTCAGATTGCGGCCATGCGTCTTCTCAATCTGGTTTTCGATGGGCAGACCGTGGCAGTCCCAACCCGGCACGTAGATGGCGTCCATGCCCTTGAGCTGGCGCGCCTTGACGATCATGTCCTTGAGGATCTTGTTGACGGCGTGGCCAATGTGGATGTTGCCGTTGGCATAAGGTGGGCCGTCGTGCAGCACGAACTTGGGCGCACCTTGACGGGCGGCGCGCAGCTTGCCGTAGATGTCGTTCTTTTCCCATTCGGCCACCCAGGCAGGTTCGCGCTTGGGCAGATCCCCCCGCATCGGGAAGGGGGTGTCGGGCATGTTCAGCGTGGCGCGGTACTGGCTTTCGGGGGCACCCTTGTTATCGGACCCTTTTGTGGGCTTGGCAGATTTGTCTTGGCTCATGGCAGAAATTCTTCAGCAAGGGGCCAGCGGTGGGTCTTGTCGCCACCGCCATCCCGGGTATCAGGTGAGCCGCATCACCCCAAAGGGCCGCGGCCAGGCATCAGCAGGTTGTGGGTGCGAGCGTCAAATTCGATCGCGGGTGGTCTGCCGACCCTGGGCTTCAAAGAACTCGCGCGCATCGGCGATGTCTTTGTGTATGGCCGCCTGCAGTGCCTCCAGCCCGTCATAACGGGCTTCGTCTCGGAGTTTGTGCAGCAGTTCCACGCGGACGATTTTACCGTAGCCCCCCTCGCTGCCGAGTTGGGCCGGCCAATCGAAGCAATGCACCTCCAGTAGGACGCGGCCAGCTTCTTCCACCGTGGGGCGCACCCCCAGGCTGGCCACGCCGTCCAGAGGGTGATCGGCCAGGCCGTGGGTGCGCACCACAAAAATGCCCATGGTGGCCGGCTTGGGGTGCCCGAAACGCACATTGAGCGTGCGGCAATCGAGGCTGCGCCCCAGCTTCTGGCCATGCACCACGTGACCACTGACGGTATAGGGGCGGCCCAGCATGGTCGCCACGGCCTTCATGTCACCACGCTCCAGGGCCTCACGCACCAGCGAGGACGACACACGTTCGCCATGCACCTCGTAGCTGTTCATGCGCGCCACGTCAAAGCCCTTGGCGCTGCCCATGGCATCGAGCAAGGCATAGTCGCCCGCCCGCTTGGCGCCAAAACGGAAGTCGTCGCCCACCAGCACGTATTTGGCCTTCAGACCGTGGACCAGGATGCGGTCCACAAACGCCTCAGGCGTCAAACTGGCCAAAGCCTTGTCGAAGGGCAAGACCACCACCTGGTCCACGCCACAGTTTTCGAGTTCCGACAGCTTGTCGCGCAAGGTGGCCACGCGGCTGGGCGCCAGTTCGGGCTTGCCCATGAGGGTAGCAAAGTAGTCGCGTGGATGAGGCTCGAACGTCAGCACCGTGCTGGGCAGGCCGCGGTGGCGTGCCTCGTTGCGCAGCAAGGCGAGCATGGCTTGATGGCCCCGGTGCACGCCGTCGAAATTGCCGATGGTCAGGGCACAGGCCGGCGCCAGTGCCGCGTGTTGAATGCCTCGAAATACTTGCATGACTGCCGATTATCCGCGTTTGGGCAGCACCACCGCTGGATCGTCAATCCAGCGCCATTGGCCAGGCGCCAGATCAGCGGGAATGGTCAACTCACCAATCTGGCTGCGGTGCAAGGCTTCCACCCGGTTGCTCACTGCAGCCACCATGCGCTTGACCTGGTGATACTTGCCTTCGGTCAGAGTCAGGCGCAGCAGGTGTTCCCCGGCGATTTCAGCCCCTTCCGCCTTCACGGGCTTGGGATCGTCGTCGAGCACCACCCCCGCCAGCAGCTTGTCGCACTGGGCTTGAGTGATCGGGTGCTTGGTGGTGGCTTCGTAGATCTTGGGCACGTGGTGCTTGGGCGAGGTCAGCTTGTGCAGCAGCGGCCCGTCATCGGTCATCAACAGCAAGCCAGTGGTGTCTTGGTCGAGACGCCCCACTGGCTGCAGGCCACGGCGACGCAAAGGCAGAGGCAGCAGGTTGTGCACGCCAGGCCAGGCCCCCGGCTTGAGCGAACACTCATAGCCTGTGGGCTTGTTCAGCACGATCAGGGCCTTGGCGTGGTAAATCCACTCCTGCCCCTCCACCGTGAAGCGCAGGCCTTCGGTGGGCCACTCACTGTCGGGGTCATCTACCACCGCACCATTGATGCACACGCGTCCTGAAAGGATGAGCCCTTCACATTCACGTCGCGCGCCAAACCCCTGAGAGAAAAGAATCTGGTCGAGAGTGTCGTGTCCTGCGGGAATACGATGGCGTGGCGGCATGTCGGGAGTGGTTTAAATACTTGATGGGACGCAATTGTCTCGTCATGATGCCAGTCGGCGGCACAAGGAGAGCTCGGGCATGCGGATTCACCATCTGAATTGCGGGTCGATGTGTCCATTAGGACGCCGCTTGCTCAATGGCGAAGGCGGCTGGACGGCCCCCGCACACCTGTGTTGCCACTGCTTGCTGATCGAAAGCCGCCACGGTCTGATTCTCGTGGATACGGGCCTGGGCACCCGCGACGTGACCCACCCCAAGTCGCTCGGCCGACTCTTCAACGGCCTGGTGCGTCCCCGCCTGCAGATGTCAGAAACCGCCGTGCACCAGATTCGCGAGCTCGGGCTGGATCCCAGAGAGGTTCGCCACATTGTGCCGACTCACCTCGATCTGGATCATGTGGGCGGCATGGCCGACTTTCCTCAAGCCCAGGTGCATGTGTACGGTATGGAGCTGGATGCGGCCCTGTCACGCACGAGCCTGCATGAGAAATCGCGCTACATCCCCCAACAATGGGCGCATGGCCCTCAATGGGTCCGACACGACCTGAATGGCGAAAAATGGTTTGGCATGGACAGCGTGCAAGCCGTGCCAGACAGCGACGACGAAGTCTTGCTGGTGCCTTTGGCAGGGCACACGCAAGGTCATTGCGGAGTGGCTGTGCGCACCGATTCAGGCTGGCTGCTGCATTGCGGCGATGCTTATTTCTACCGCGGCGAGCTGGACGACGAGCCCAACTGCCCGATCGGACTGCGGTTTTTCCAGTGGCTGGTGGCCATGGACAACGGCAAGCGGCTGGCCAATCAGCGCAGGCTGCGGCGACTGAAAGACCGCTTCGGCGACGACATCACCATGACCTCTTCGCACGACCCCGTTGAGCTGGCACTGATGAGCTCCGCAGCCAACTACCGAGCCCAACATGCCTGGGACGAGCCAGACCTGCTGGAACGCTCCGTGGCCTGATTTAGAAACGCTTGGTCAGGGTCAGCGTGTCGTTCTCGCGCTTCATTTGAAATCGCGTCAGAAACGAATTCCCCAGCAAAAGGTAGGGCATGCCTTGAGGCACCACGGTTGCGTCCACATTGAAGACCTCGACGTCCTGAATGCGCAAGGAAGTCAGGCTGACCCGAAAGGTGGGCACCGTCCCGTTCGCCGTGCTGGTGTACATCTTTTGCCCTTTTTCAAAGGCAATGCCCAGACGTCGGGCCTCGTCTGCCCCCATCGCCACTGACGTAGCCCCCGTGTCGACCAGAAACTGCACCGATTTGCCGTTGACCAGCCCGGAGGTCACGAAATGCCCTCCTGAGCCAGCGGTCAGCACGATGGATGTGCCCTGAGCACCGCCCAGGCCTCCGCCAATGCTGACAGGGGCCCCGCCCAACGAAACCGTTTGCCGCTTGCCCGAGACCTCAACCACCGTCTGGTCGGGTGACACGCTGACCACCTTGACCCCTTGGTGGGTGTCGCCCGCAGCCAGGGCCTTGGGCGCCCCGCCATTGATGACCAGCAGGGCTTTGCTGCCCATGCCACCGGTCATGGCCACACTTTGCGCTTGGGCGGGAACACAGGCACCAGCCCAGACTGCGGCGGCCACGAACGGAATCAGAACAGACAGTTTCATGCCTTGCAGCCTAGCGCCAGCGCGACCAATCAATCGCGGAAATTGTTGAACGACAGCGGTGCTTCTGTGATTTCCTTCTTCAGCAAGGCCATGGTGGTTTGCAGATCATCGCGCTTGTTGCCGGTCACGCGAACGGTGTCGCCCTGAATGGCGGCTTGCACCTTGATCTTGCTGTCCTTGATGATCTTCTGAATCTTCTTGGCCAAGTCAGATTCGATGCCGGCTTTGATGGTCAGGGTCTGCTTGACCTTATCGCCACCGATTTTTTCGACCTTGCCGATGTCGAGGAAACGAACATCCACGCTGCGCTTGGTGAGCTTGTTGGTGAGGATGTCGCGCACCTGATCGAGCTGGAAGTCGCTGTCACCGGTCACGATGATCTGCTTTTCCTTTTCCTTGAATTCGATGGCGGCGCTGGTGCCTTTGAAATCGAAGCGGGTGCCAATTTCCTTGGTGGTCTGGTCAACGGCATTGCGCACTTCAACCAGGTTGGGATCGAGAACGGCGTCAAAACTGGGCATGAATTTCTCCTTTGTCTGCGAAAATTCTGCCATGCACCAGCCCCTTGACGTCGAACGAGGCACCAGCCTTCGTCCATACAACACTTTTGGCCTGCCCGCCGCAGCCCATACTTTGGTCCGCGTGAGCACGGAAGCGCAGGTTCGCCAGGTGGTGAACCACCCCGAACTGGGCCATGCCAAGAAATTCATTCTGGGGGGCGGCTCGAACCTGGTTCTGACCCAGGACGTGCAAGCCTGCGTGATCAAAGTCGAGATCAAAGGCCGACAACTTCTGGAAACGCGTGACGACGCCTGGATTGTGGAAGTCGGCGCAGGCGAGTCCTGGCACGACACGGTGCAGTGGTGCCTGAACCAAGGCCTGCCCGGCCTGGAGAACATGGCCTTGATTCCCGGCACGGTAGGCGCCGCGCCGGTGCAGAACATTGGCGCCTACGGCATTGAACTGAAAGACCGCTTCGAGTCGCTGGATGCAGTGGACTTGATCACCGGCCGCATGGTCACCTTGAACCGCGAGCAGTGCCGCTTTGGCTACCGCGACAGCATTTTCAAAAGCCTGCTGGCGGGCAAAAGCGTGATCACCAAGGTGCGGCTGCGCCTGCCTCGCCCTTGGCAACCGGTGACGGGCTACCTGGAGTTGGAGCGCAAGATGGCCGAAACCGGCACGCCCGAGCCTTCGGCCCAACAGATCTTTGACTGGATTTGCGACGTGCGGCGCGCCAAGTTGCCCGACCCGGCCCAGATCGGCAACGCCGGCAGCTTCTTCAAAAACCCCGTGGTGACCGAAGAGCAATGCCGCGACATCATTGGCCGCGACCCGGAGATCGTGCACTACCCCTTGCCCGACGGCAGCTTCAAACTGGCTGCGGGCTGGATGATCGATGCCTGCGGCTGGAAGGGCAAATCCATTGGCCGCGCGGGCGTGTATGAAAAGCAGGCATTGGTGCTGGTGAACCGCGGCGGGGCCAGTGGCGCCGAGGTGGTGACGCTGGCACGCGCCATTCAAGAAAGCGTGTACGGCCGCTTTGGCATTCGCCTGGAGCCCGAGCCCGTGGTGGTTTGAGCCGCGGACGGCCAGTACGCAAAAAAGCCGCTCATCGTCTTCGCGACGGAGCGGCTTTTTAAATCAAGGTTCTGACTTGATGCGCCGTTCAAACCGACGCCTCAACCCGAATCAACCGAAGTGGCAGATGTAGTGGTAAGGCTCGCCTTCCACCTTGATTTCGAAAGACGAATTGCCAGGCACATTGAAGCTTTCGCCTGCGCCGTAAGTCTTCCATTCATCGGAACCGGCCAGCTTGATGGTGGCCTTGCCTGCCACGGTTTCCATGATTTCAGGGGCGCCGGTGTTGAAGGTCAAAGTGGCGGGCAGGATCACGCCGACAGACTTGCGGGTGCCGTCAGCCAGAGTCACGGTGTGCGACACGCACTTGCCATCGAAGTACACGTTGGCTTGGGTGTTGACGGTACCGGCCAGGGTGGTGGTGGTCATGAAGCAGTCTCCAAAAATCAAAAAAAGGCCGATGCGACTGCACCGGCCTTGATGGGGTCAATTACTTGGCTGCTGGTTTGGCAGCAACCTTCTTGGCGGCGGGCTTTGCTGCGGGCTTGGCAGCTGGCTTGGCCGCAGCCTTCTTGGCGGCAGGCTTGGCAGCCTTCGCTGCGCCAGCACGCTTGGCCTTGACGTTGGCACCAATGCGCAGACGCAGGGCGTTGAGCTTGATGAAGCCGGCTGCGTCGGCCTGGTTGTAGGCGCCGCCATCATCGTCGAACGTGGCGATGGTGGGATCAAACAGGCTGTCGGTGGCGGAGGCACGGCCCACGCACATGATGGTGCCCTTGTACAGCTTGAGTTTGACGGTACCGTTGACGGTTTCCTGGCTCTTGTCGATCAGGCCTTGCAGCAGTTCGCGCTCGGGGCTGAACCAGTAGCCGTTGTAGACCATGCGAGCGTAACGGGGCATCAGGTCATCCTTCAGCGCCAGCACTTCGCGGTCGAGGGTGATGGACTCGATGGCGCGGTGGCCGGTCAGCAAGATGGTGCCGCCAGGGGTTTCGTAGCAGCCACGGCTCTTCATGCCCACGTAGCGGTTCTCGACCTTGTCGAGACGGCCAATGCCATGCTTGCCGCCGATTTCGTTCAGCTTGGTCAGCACGGTGGCAGGCGACATCTTCACGCCGTTGATGGCGACAACGTCACCCTTGGCGTAAGTCAGTTCGATGATTTCGGGCTTGTTGGGCGCCTTTTCGGGCGACACGGTCAAGCGCCACATATTGGCTTCGGGTTCGAAGTTCGGATCTTCCAGCACGCCGCCTTCGTAGCTGATGTGCAGCAGGTTGGCGTCCATCGAGTAAGGGGCGCCGCCCTTGCGCTTCTTGAAGTCAACCGGGATGCCGTGCTTGTCAGCGTAGGCCAGCAGCTTTTCGCGGCTCAGCAGATCCCACTCGCGCCATGGGGCGATGACCTTCACGCCAGGCATCAGAGCGTAAGCACCCAGCTCGAATCGAACCTGGTCGTTGCCCTTGCCGGTGGCGCCGTGCGAGATGGCATCGGCCTTGGACTTCTTGGCGATCTCGACCAGACGCTTGGCGATCAGCGGACGGGCGATCGAGGTACCCAGCAGGTATTCGCCTTCGTACAGCGCGTTGGCGCGGAACATGGGGAACACGAAGTCGCGCACGAACTCTTCGCGCAGGTCTTCAATGTGGATGTTCTCGGGCTTGATGCCCATCTTCAGGGCCTTGGCGCGTGCGGGTTCGATTTCTTCGCCCTGGCCGATGTCAGCCGTGAAGGTGACCACTTCGCAGTTGTACTCGTCTTGCAACCACTTCAGGATGATGGAAGTGTCCAGACCACCGGAATAGGCCAGAACGACTTTCTTGACTTTTTGGCCTGCAGCAGCGGCGGGTGCGGGTGCTGCCACGGGGGCGGCGGCCACGGGCTTGGCGGCCTTGACTGCCTTGGACTTGGTGGTTTTGGACATGGTTGTGTCAAACGAATTGAGACGAAGCTTGAGATTTTAATCCGGGTCAGCCCTAGTGCGATAGCAATCGACGTGCACGAAGCCTCAGCCTGGCTTGCCTACGTGTCAGCCGGGGTTTCACGGATCTTTACAGTGGTAACAGGCGCTGGCTGTCAGCCAAGCCGCGTGACGGGGCGTTGAAAGCTCAGGCCATCGTTTGGCCGCCAATGGAGAACGTCATGAATCGCACCCGGCTTTCGGCCCCTGTTCATTTGCTGTCGATCAGCACACTGGCCCTGAGCACCGCCGCCTGCGCCGGCCCCCGCGTGGGGGAGGTGGTGGGCTACCCCAGCTCCAGCACTGCCACGGTACAGGCGCGTGTGGTGTCCAGCAGCCCAGTGGTCGCGCAAGTGGCTGTGCCTCGTCAGGTTTGCTATGACGAATTGCGCGCCGAATCCGCTCGCTCATCTGGGGCTGGTGCAGTGATGGGCGCGATTGCTGGCG
This sequence comes from Aquabacterium sp., assembly GCF_036273115.1. Classification (GTDB taxonomy): domain Bacteria; phylum Pseudomonadota; class Gammaproteobacteria; order Burkholderiales; family Burkholderiaceae_C; genus Aquabacterium. The sequence continues at coordinate 52,479 of NZ_DASUIN010000002.1, read as the reverse complement.
GCGCCATGGGCAATGCTGTGGGTAAGGGCTCGGGTCGCGTCATCACCACCGGACTGGGCGTGATTCTGGGCGCGGCGCTGGGCGATCACATCGAAACATCCGGTCGTCCTGCTGGGGGAACCCGTACGGTGCAGCGCTGCGAACAGCAAAGCACCTACCAAAACCAGGTCGTGGCTTACAACGTGGTGTACGAATACGGCGGCCAGCGCTACAGCACCCAAACGCAACGCGAGCCAGGCGCCACCATCCCGATCACCGTGACCGTGAACCCTCGCGACCGGGATGACGACGACTACCGCGGTTCAAGCTACGGTCAGCCCTACGTGTCCTCGTATTCCTACTATCAACCGGCGCAACCTGTGGTGGTTGCCCCCGCCCCCGTTCGATATGTGGTGCGCCAAGCCCCGGTAGTGCCCGTGGTCTACAGCCCGCCCCTGATCATTCGCGATCATGACCGCGGCGGCCACCACGGCCGACGCCATGACCGTGACGACGACGAGCGCTGCGAGGAACGTGGCGACGGCCGCGGGGATGCGCGTGGCGGCATTCGCTACCCGCATCAGCAGGAATGGAACGGCGGCATTGATCCCCGCGCGGCGATTCGGGGGCGCTGGAACTGATGCCAGCGGGGGTCAGCCCTCGCCGTAAACCAATTGCGGCTGCGCGTCAGGCATCAATTCCTTGAGACGCGCCAGAGCCTGGTCGCTGGGGAACAGCATGGCCGATTCGCCCAAGTCCAACTCTCCCCGCGCAGCCACATCGGCCGTGCGGCGTTCCACCACCACACGCACAGGCAAGCCCTGGCGGGTGTCGGGCAGATCAGGCTGGGGTGCCTCGATCACTTTGGCCGGATACTCGCGCAGCACTTCGGCCAGCGGTAGCTTGTCACCTTTGGCCGTCAGGCGCACGAAACGGGCATAGCGGCAACGCGCAGTGCCCAGTCCAAACACCTGCTGCACGTTCAAGCGCAAGCCACCTGAGAAACGGTCGGTTTGCACCTTGCCCTGGATGATGACCAGTTCATCGTCCTTGAGCAGGTCCTTGTTGGCGTCCAGCGTTTCCTGGTTGGCCACGGCCTCAATGGTTTCGCTCTTGTCGTCTACCTTGAAGATGGCCACACGCCCCCGCGTGCCGTTGATGACGCGCAAGTCGCTGATGATGCCGGCCACCACCTGCGGATCTCGGCTGTCTTTGAGGTCACTGATGCGTTGTTTGGCAAAGCGTCGCACTTCGCTTTCGGCCTCATCAAACAAGTGGGCCGTCAGGAAGAAGCCAATGGCCGTCTTCTCCAGGCTCAGTTTTTCTTTCAGCGTCCACGGTTCGGTGGGCACCAGATCAGGCTCATTGGTGGAAGCCGCATGGCTATCGCCAAAATCAAACAAGCCACCTTGGTCCGCATTGGCTGCCAGGGTGTCGGCATACTCAAAGGCCAGTGACACGCTGGCCAGCAAGGCGGCACGGTTCTCGACCATGGTGTCGAACGCACCGGCCTTGATCAAGGCTTCCACCACCCGCTTGTTCACCAGCTTGCGGTCTACACGGGAACAGAAGTCGAAGAAGCTCTTGTAGGGCCCGTTGGCCTTGCGCTCGGCCACGATGGCCTCGATGGCGCCCTGACCTGTGCCTTTGACTGCCCCCAAGGCGTAGCAAATCGACTTGTTGCCGGTAGGAATGAAGCGCCACTCGCCTTCGTTCACATTGGGCGGCGAGAAGGTGATGCCGAAGTTGCCCACAGCATCGTCGTGGAAGATCTTGAGCTTGTCGGTGTCATCGCTGGCAATCGTCATGTTGCCTGCGAAGAATTCAGCGGTGTAGTGGTGCTTGAGCCAGGCCGTGTGATACGCCAGCAAGGCATACGCAGCCGCGTGCGACTTGTTGAAGCCGTAGCCCGCGAACTTCTCCATCAAGTCGAAGATTTCGTTGGCCAGTTGTTCACTGATGCCATTCTTGGCCGCACCTTCCGCAAACAGACTGCGGTGGTGCTGCATTTCCTCGACCTTCTTCTTACCCATCGCCCGGCGCAGCAAGTCGGCGCCGCCGAGCGAATAGCCGCCCAGGCGCTGCGCCACCTGCATCACCTGCTCCTGGTACACCATGATCCCGTAGGTTTCGGAAAGCACGGCCTCCATGAGAGGATGCGGATAGGTCACCTCTTCCTTGCCATGCTTACGCGCACAGAAGGAGGGGATCAGGTCCATTGGGCCCGGACGGTAAAGCGCCACCAGCGCGATGATGTCCTCGAAGACGCTGGGTTTGGCATCGCGCAGCATGCCCTGCATCCCGCGGGATTCCAACTGGAACACGGCAACCGTCTTGCCCTCGGACAACAGGCGGTAGGTCGGCGCGTCATCGAGCGGGATCTTGGCGAAGTCGAAGTCCTTCTGGTCCGGGTGGCGGGCCATGATGAACTCTTTGGCCGTTTCCAGAATGGTCAAGGTGGCCAGACCCAGGAAGTCGAACTTCACCAGGCCAATTTGCTCCACGTCGTCCTTGTCGTACTGGCTCACGGCCGAGTCGCTACCCGGCTGTTGGTACAGCGGGCAGAAGTCGGTGATCTTGCCGGGCGCAATCAACACGCCCCCCGCGTGCATGCCGATGTTGCGGACCATGCCTTCCACACGCTCGGCCAACTCCAACAGCGCAGCCACTTCTTCTTCGGCCTTTTCGCGCTCGTTGAGTTCAGGCGCCTCGTGGCGGGCGTAGATGACTTTGGCCTTGTCCGGGTCAAAGTCAGGAGGCAGCTTGGCCAAGGTCACCGTTTTGCCGGGGGGCGCCGGAATCAGCTTGGCAATGCTGTCCACATGGCCATAGCCCATGCCAAGCACGCGGCCCACGTCGCGCAGGGCGGCCTTCGCCGCCATGGTGCCGAAGGTGGCGATCTGCGACACGGCCTCGCGGCCATAGCGATCCTTCACGTAGTCAATGACGCGATCGCGGTTGCCTTGGCAGAAGTCGATGTCGAAGTCAGGCATCGACACGCGCTCGGGATTCAGGAAGCGCTCGAACAGCAGGTTGTACTTGAGCGGATCCAGGTCGGTGATCTTGAGCGCGTACGCCACCAAGGAACCGGCACCCGAGCCCCGGCCCGGCCCCACAGGACAGCCATTGTTCTTGGCCCAGTTGATGAAGTCCTGCACGATCAGGAAGTAGCCCGGAAAGCCCATCTTCAGGATCGTGTTGATCTCGAAGTCCAAGCGCTCCACGTACTGCGGGCGCATGGCATTGCGCTCGGCCTCGTCGGGGAACAGGTGGATCAGGCGCTCTTCCAAGCCCTGGTGCGACAGCTCACGGAAAAATTCGTCCATGGGCTGAGGCTTGCCGTCAGGCATGATCGGCGTGGGAAAGTCGGGCAACTGAGGTTTGCCCAGCACCAGGGTCAGCGAGCAGCGTCGGGCAATGGCCACCGTGTTGGCAATCGCCGAGGGGATGTCGGCAAACAAGGCCTCCATCTGCTCGGTGGTCTTGAAGTACTGCTCTTTGGTGAAGCGCTTAACCCGACGCGGGTTGCCCAAGGTCTCGCCTTCGGCAATACAGACGCGGGCTTCGTGCGCCTCGAAATCGTCGGGCGTTTGAAACTGAATGGGGTGGGTGGCCACCACGGGCAAGCCCAGTTTCGCGGCCAGCGGCACCGCACCACGGATGTGAGCTTCGTTGGTGGCATGCCCCGCCCGTTGCAGCTCAATGTAAAAACGCCCAGGGAAGGTCTCAGCCAGCTTGCGCGCCCAGGCTTCGGCCTTGGCGTTGTCGCCATTCAGAATGGCCTGCCCCACGGGCCCCAGGTCGGCGCCTGAGAGGCAGATCAGGCCGGTGTTGTTTTCGGCCAGCGATTTCCAGTACACCCACGCATGGGTACGCTGCCCCGGCGCGGTCCAGGCCTCGCCCAGCAGCTCGCACAAGCGCAAATAACCTTGCTTGTTCTGAATCAGCAGCAGGATACGAGCAGGTGTCTTGCCAGGCTCTTCCGGCTCCAACCAGACGTCCGCACCAATGATGGGCTGAACACCCTTTTTCCGCGCCCCCGAGTACAGCTTGACCGCCCCGAACAAGTTGCTCAGATCGGTCACGGCCACCGCGGGCTGATTGTCCTTCGCGGCGGCCTTGATCAGGTCGTCGATGCGAACGGTACCGTCAACAACGGAAAACTCGGTGTGGGAGCGCAGGTGTACGAATGCCATCCCGGCATTGTAAGAAGGGCCGCAACTCGCCCCCTCAGTCTGGTGACGATTTAGCCGCTCGCCCGTCCTTGGCCCAGCAACTTGATCAAGCCGATGTAGGGCAAGGTGTTGGTGCGAACCACCTTGTCGATGGGCGTACGGAACCCGTCCTGCATCCACCGGGTGGCCAGCAAGATGTTGAGACCGACCATGCCGTCAGACAGCAAGGCCAGATCCACCTCCTCGGCCATATCGGGATGCACCATTGCCATCAGTCGTTTCCGAACCAACGTGCCATAGTCTCGCGCCGTGCTGCCACTGAGACGGGTCACCTCGCTGTTGATGCCCAGCGCATCGACCAGCATGATCTGCCCGCGCCGTGGGTCTTCCCGAATGAATTCCAGAAACACCCGCAACGACGATTCAACCAGTTCCACAGGCTGGTGCTGGTGAGCATCCACCACCCGCAAGGTCCGATCCATGAGTTGCTGCCGCATTTCTCCGTAGACGGCAATGAACAACTCCGACAGGGTCTTGAACGACTCGTAGAAATACCGCTCGGTCAAATGCGCTGCCACGCAGACTTCGCGCACGGTCGAGGCATGAAAGCCTTTGGTGCCAAACACATCAATGGCACCTTCGATCAATTTCGCACGCCGCTGGCGCTGCCGCTCTTCGGGCAGCACCCCGCCGTAGCGACGACGGCTGAGCGTGGGTTCAGGGGCTGATGAGGTCATAGGGATCGCTATATTGACACGAACCATTGTCACAGCTAGTGTGACAACAATCATTGTCAAAAATCAAGCAGTTCTGCCCATGAGCATCCAGGCAACCCTGACCAATTGGCTATTGCGATTCACCTTCAAACGCGAGTGTCGCGGCCCAGTCAATGTGCCCCGCGCACGCCACATGGTCAACAAGATGGCCAAGCGCAACCCACCTGTGCCCAAGGAGGTTTCCCACCAACCGGTGCCGGCTCAACCGGGCCAAGGCTTGTGTGCCGCCGAGTGGCTCAAAGTGACCCAGCCCCAAACCACCATCCTTTATTTCCATGGCGGCGGCTATTTCTTCTGCGGACTGGAAACGCACCGCCCTGTTTGCGCCTACCTGGCCAAACATGGGCAGGCTCAGGTGCTGTCGGTGGACTACCGCCTGGCCCCGGAGCATGTTTTTCCAGCAGCAGTGGACGACGCTCTGGCTTGGTGGCAAGCCTTGCTGGCCCAAGGCATCGATCCGGCCAACGTGGTCTTCGGGGGCGACTCGGCAGGCGGCGGCTTGACCCTCGCCACGCTGATAGCGGCTCGCGACCGAGGTCTGCCTTTGCCCGCAGGTGCATTCCTGTTCTCGCCATGGACTGATCTGAGCTGTTCTGGCGACACCATGCGCACACAAGCCAAGGCCGACGCCATGTTCGAGCCCCAGGCTTTGCCTCAGGCCGCGGCGTTCTACCTGGCGGGGCAACCGACTGACACCCCGCTGGCCTCGCCTCTGTTCGCCGATCTCAGTGGACTGCCCCCGCTGATGTTCCACGCCAGCGAACACGAAATCCTGCTCGATGACTCACGCCGCACCCATGCCAAGGCTCAACAACAGGGTGTTCAAAGCGAATTGCACCTCAAGCCGCGCATGCCACACGTCTGGCCCACCATGGTCTTGTTGCCCGAGGCGCGAGAGTCTCTGAAGCAGACACTGGCCTTTGTGGCCCGCGTGACTGGGCGATCCAACTGAGCCAAAAGCACGGCATGATGCGCGCATGAATTGGATCAAACGCATCTGGTGGGCGCTGATCGCCCTGGGATTTCTGTCAGCCGGTGGTGTCTGGGCCACCTGGCAACCCGACAAACAACTCGGGGAACTCGTTGCGCGCTGGGCCCCGGAACCGTCCACTTTTCTTGAACTCGACGGCATGCAGGTGCACGTTCGAGACACCGGCCCGCGCAACGACCCCACCCCCATTGTTCTGATTCATGGCATGGCCTCCAGCCTGCACACCTGGGAGGGCTGGCAGACCGATTTGCAGAAGCACCGCCGCGTCATTTCCTTTGACTTGCCCGGCTTCGGCCTGACCGGCCCCAGCCCTCAGAGCGACTACCGCATCGATTCCTACACCCGCTTTCTGCTTCGCCTGCTCGATTCCCTGGGCGTTCAACGGGTGATTCTGGTTGGCAACGCCCTGGGAGGCGAAATTGCCTGGCAAACCACCGTGCTGGCGCCTGAACGGGTCAGCAAACTGGTCCTCATCAACTCGGATGGTTACCCCCAATCGGCGCTGTCGATGCCATTGGGTTTCCAGATGGCGGGCGCCCGAGGCTGGCGCTGGGTGGCCGAACGCATTCTGCCCAAAGCCGTCGTGGCCTCCACCGTGCGCGGTGTGTATGGCGACCCCAGCAAGGTCACGCCCGAAAAAATCGATCGCTACTACCAGCTCAACCTGCGCGTTGGCAACCGCAAGGCCTTGTTCCTGCGCATGGACCAGGCCCAGATCGGCTACAGCGCCAACCTGATCCGTCGCATCCAGCAACCCACACTGGTTCTGTGGGGCGACAAGGATCAAATGAACCCGCCAGAGCATGCCCCGTACTTCTGCCGAGACCTGGTTCGCTGCAAGCTGGTTCACCTGCCTGAGTTGGGCCACATTCCCCAGGAAGAAGACCCCGTAGCCACCCTGGCGGCAGCGCGCGCGTTCCTGGCTCGCTGACCCCGCCCCCCGGATGGACGCCCCTGTGCCTGGGCTGCCAGACAAAAAAACACGGAGCGAACCGAACCTCCGCCCCATAAACCCGCTACCCTTGGACCATGTTCAGTTATCGACACGGCTTTCACGCGGGCAACCACGCCGATGTGCTCAAACACATGGTGCTGGTGCAATTGCTCGAACACCTGCTGCAAAAAGACAAGCCCTTCTGGGTGGTCGACACCCATGCGGGCGGCGGGCTATACGACCTCACCAGCGGCTACGCGACCAAGAGTGGCGAGTCACTTGAGGGCATCCACGCCCTGTGGCCGCTGCGCGCCAAGGCCAGCACCCCGGCCATCGTCAAGTCTTACCTGGACCAGGTTCAGGCAGTCAACGACAAGGACAGCCTGCACTGGTACCCCGGCTCACCGCAAATCGCCGCACAGATGATGCGCGAGGGCGACCACCTGCGGCTGTTTGAACTGCACCCCAGCGAGATCAAACTGCTGGAGGGCCATTTCGCATCGGTACGACGCGGCGTGAGCATTCAGCAGGCCGACGGTTTCCTGGGTTTGAAAGCCTGCCTGCCCCCGCCACCCCGGCGTGGTCTGGTCCACATCGACCCCCCGTACGAAATCAAAGACGACTACCGTCGCGTGCTGCAAACGCTGCGCGAGTCGGTTGAGCGCTTCGCCACCGGCACTTACGCGGTCTGGTACCCCGAGGTCGCACGCCGTGAATCGCAGCAGTTCCCAGCCCAACTCAAGCGACTGGCCGCCGAGATGCCCAAGGTCGACTGGCTGCATGCCACCTTGCGCGTCAAGGGCGCCGCGCGTGACGGCGTAGGCCTTTTCGGCAGCGGCATGTTCATCATCAACCCACCCTGGACGCTGTACGACCGCCTGGCCGAAGCCCTCCCATGGCTGGTTGAAACCATCGGCATCGACGAACACGCCGCCTACACGCTCGAAGCACAGCAGAGCTGACCCCCAGCCTCGCCATGAGGCTGGTTGGGGCCCACTCACGCCGCCAGGTCGAACACCAGCACCTCGGCTTGACGGCCCTGCTCGATCACCAATCGAGCCTCGTCCTGCAGGAAAATCGCATCGCCTGCACCCAAGACCTCGCCATTGACTCGCACCTCGCCACGGGCCACATGCACGTAGCCCTTGCGAAACGGGTTGAGGTCCATCTCGCTGCGCTCGTCGCCATCGAACAGGCCCACGCTCAGGTGCGCATCCGCTCCAATCGTGACGGAGCCATCCCGACCATCCGGCGAAGCCACCAGCCGCAGGCGCCCCCGCTTGTCCTGCTCGTCGAAGTGCTTTTGCTCATAGCTGGGCTTGCCCCCTGTCTCAGCCGGCAAAATCCAGATCTGCAGCAGATGCGTGGGCTTGTACAGATCGTGATTGAACTCACTGTGCAAAATGCCTTTGCCCGCACTCATGCGCTGCACATCGCCGGGCAGAATCGCCGCGCCATTGCCCAGACTGTCCTTGTGCGACAAGGCGCCATCCAACACATAGGTCACGATTTCCATATCGCGGTGACCGTGCATGCCGAAGCCTCGCCCTGGCGCGATCACATCATCATTGATGACACGCAATGGCCCAAACCCCATGAAGGCTGGGTCGTGATACTCGGAAAACGAAAAGCTGTGGAAGGTCTGCAGCCACCCATAATCAAAGTAGCCACGGTCGTCCGATCGGCGCAGGGTCAGCATGGTCCATCTCCTTGTTGAACTCGGCGCCCATCTGCCATCTACCGGGCGCCAACATGAACTCACTGTAGTCACCCACGCCGAGTCTGTGGGTAAGGCGGACTGATGGCATCATTCAACGAATTTGAACGCCCAGTGCCACCATGACCGACCGCCATCACGTCCTCACCCCCGAAGCGCTGTTGATGATGGACACCATCGACCGCGCCGGCAGCTTTGCGGCAGCGGCCCGCGAACTGGGTAAGGTTCCCTCGGCGCTGACTTACAGCGTGCGGCAACTGGAAGAAGCCCTTGACGTGCTGCTGTTCGATCGCCGCTCACGCCAGGCCCAGCTCACCGCAGCGGGGCACGAACTGCTCCGTGAGGGTCGACTGTTGCTGCAACAGATGGATGCCGTGGCCAACCGAGTCAAGCGCGTGGCCTCAGGCTGGGAAGCGGAACTCACCGTTACCTTGGACAAAGCGGTGGCTCCCAAAGCCCTGTTCGACCTGATTGAAGCGTTCTACGCGCTGCAGCCGCCCACCCGCTTGAAAATGCGCAGCGAAGTATTGACCGGCACCTGGGAAACACTGGTATCGGGTCAAGCCGATCTCGCCATCGGCGTGCCGGGCGATCGACTCGGGCAACCCGGCATCCGGGTTGAGCCCCTGGGCGAGATCGAATTCATCTTGTGCGTGGCGCCCCACCATCCGCTGGCCCAGGCGGCTGAGCCGCTTGACCCTTGCGAATTGGCCCGCCACCGCATCGTGGCCGTGGCCGACACCGCCAAAGGGCTGGAGCCCACCACCGTCGGCATCCTGCCAGGCCAAGACGTGTTGACCGTGCCCAGCATGGCCGCCAAGCTGGAAGCCCAGCTGCGCGGCATTGGCTGCGGCTTCCTTCCAAAAGCCATGGTGGAAGACCACCTGAACGCCGGCCGACTGATTCACAAGCAAGTCGATCATCCGGCCAGACGGTCACCCATTCATTACGCTTGGCGCCAACCCGCAGGTCAGCCAGGGCACGCCCTGACCTGGTGGCTCCAACAACTCGAAAGCCCCACCACACGACGCGCCTTGCTCGACATGCACGACGGACTGGTTTTGTGATGTCTTCTCGCCCCTACATCGGCCGCTTTGCGCCTTCGCCTACCGGGCCACTGCACGCAGGCTCCCTCGTCGCCGCACTGGCCAGTTGGCTGGATGCACGGGCGCACCAAGGCACCTGGCTCGTCCGCATCGAAGATGTCGACACCCCACGCTGCGTGCCGGGAGCTGACCTCACCATCATCCAACAGCTGGCGGCCTGCGGTTTGCACGCTGACGAGCCCATCGTGTACCAAAGCCAACGCAGCGCGCTGTACCAACGTGCGCTGGATCAGTTGATTGCACAAGGCGACGCCTACCCCTGCGCCTGTACCCGCGCCGAAATTGCCCAGGCCAATGCCGCACGCGGGCTCTCCCGCCACCGACACGGCGACATGATCTACCCCGGTACCTGCCGCCCCGAAAACCGAGGGCTTGCAGGTCGCCCAGCGCGTGCCTGGCGCATGCGGGTACCCGATGGCCCTGAAGGGGTGATTGCCTGGATGGACGACCGCCTGGGCGCACAAAGTCAGCGTCTGGACGAGGCCGTGGGTGATTTCGTCATCCGTCGAGCCGATGGCCTGTGGGCCTATCAGCTCGCCGTGGTGGTCGACGACGGCGACCAAGGAGTCACCCACATCGTCCGGGGTGAGGACCTGGCCGACAACACCCCCAGACAGATCTGGTTGCAACAACGACTGGCCCTGCCTCGCCCGCATTACCGACACACACCTTTGGTTCTGGGCCCCAACGGTGAAAAGCTGTCTAAACAGAATGGTGCGGCTCCATTGGACCTGAGCTCGCCTTTGAACTGCCTGCGCCAAGCCGGGCGCGCACTAGGCCTGCAAATCGATGCAGCCACCCCAGAAGGCTGGCTGGCCCTGGCCACTTCCGCATGGCGGGAAATGAACGCACTGTCGCCTGTTAGCCCCCCATAAGCGAGGGATAAATCCGTCCCCACCCCAGGCCGCATTCCTGCAACAATCTCACACAAGGACGCAACAAGCGTCAGATTCTTCACAGGAAGTACACCATGCTGTTTCGCAAACTGATCGTTGCCGCCGCCACCAGCTTCGCTGCCCTGGCCGCCGTTGCCGCCCCGGTCATCACCCCGGCCTACACCACCACCGGCATCAACGTGCTGGGTGAAGTGAATGCCGCCGAGTACACCCTGGACATGACCTTCAAGCTGGACGACCTGAGCGGCTGGCGCAAACTGGTTGACTTCAACAACCGCGCCGATGACGCTGGTCTGTACGTCTACTGGGATCAACTGGCCTTCGCCACCACCAGCGACGATCTGGTCTGGGGTTCTGGCACTGCTGGTACAGGTATCGGCACCCGCCTGACCCTGACCCGTGACAACACCGGCTTGGTCTCGGCCTACATCAACGGCGCCTTCCAACTGAGCTTCAACGACGTCTCCAATGTGGCCGTGTTCGGCACCACCGGTGGTCAGACCTCCGCCTGGATTCTGGCTGACGACGTTCAGTTCGATTCCCGTGAACAGGCTGCTGGCACCCTGACCTCCTTCAAGGTGTACAACCACGCCCTGACCGCCAACGAAATCGCCGCGGTGCCTGAGCCCGAAAGCATGGCCCTGGTGGCTGCCGGCCTGATGACCGCGCTGACCCTGAGCCGTCGCCGTCAAAACAAGGCTTGATTCACGTCGGCCCGCTGATCCAGAACGCCTCGGCTCACACCGAGGCGTTTTTGTTTGTGGGCCGGACTGCACGCGCAAGCACGACTGGCACGGCCAGACGGTGATCAGGCCCGATCCACCACCACAAAATGCTTGCGCACAGGGACCAGCACTTCAAACGCCCCCTGAAAACCGGCTGGAATGATCGCGCCCTGCCCCGCGAACACATCGGTCCAGCAGCCATCTGGCGCATGCAAGCGCACATGTCCCTCCAGCACGAAGAAATACTCTTCCTTGCCAGGCGGAAAGGCTATGCGCCAGCGCCCCACCTCGCACGCCCAGATGCCTGCGGTCATCAGCCCATCGGCAGATTCATACAAGGTCCAGGTCTCCCGCGTCGGGCAGCCGATCTCACGGCGATCTTCGCGCGGGTAATCGATCACCCCGGCCCCTTCGGGCTGAGCCATGGACACAATCTTGGGCTCGCTCATGGCATCACCAAAAAGTGCTGGCGGTAATAGGCCAGTTCGTCGATGGACTCTTGAATGTCAGCCATCGCGGTGTGCTTCTGCGCCTTCTTGAACCCCTCCACCAGGCCAGGGCGCCAGCGGCGGGCCAGTTCCTTGAGGGTGCTCACATCCAGATTTCGGTAGTGGAAGAACGCTTCCAACTCAGGCATGTAGTTGGCCAGAAAGCGCCGATCCTGGCAGATCGAATTGCCGCACATCGGCGATTTCTTGGCCCCAACATACTGCTTCAGAAACGCAATCACCGCCTGGCTGGCCTGAGCCTCATCCACCGTTGACGCTTTCACACGATCAATCAGGCCACTCTTGCCATGCGTTCCTTTGTTCCAGGCATCCATGGCATTGAGCGCTTCGTCGGGCTGATGGATGGCAAACACGGGGCCCTCCACGCGGATCGACAAATCAGGGCTGGTCACCACCACACCGATTTCGATGATGCGGTCTGTCTGTGGCTTCAGCCCGGTCATCTCCAGATCGATCCAGATCAGGTTCAGGTCGTTACGGGTCAAAGTTGGAGGCGTTGGCTCGGGGGCTGGCGCAGAGACGTTGGGCTCGCTCATCGAAAAGGTCTTCATCAAGAACAGTGGGAACCGGCAGGATTGTGGAGCAACTCTTACACTTGCGGCCATGCATGCATTGACCTTGACCCTGGTATTTGCCGCTTTTGTCGCGGCCTCCCTGCTCACCAAGCTGTGGCTCGACAGCCGCCAGATCCGCCACGTGGCCCGCCATCGGACCCATGTGCCCCCCGCTTTTGCTGACGAAATCTCGCTGGAACAGCACCAACGCGCCGCTGCTTACACACTTGACAAGCTTCGCTTCGGTCTGGTCTCTGGCGCTCTGGGCACAGCCATGCTGATTGGCTGGACCCTGCTGGGCGGCCTGCACGCGCTCAATGAGGCCGTGCGCGGTGCGGCTCTGCCGCATTGGGGTGCGCTGACCTATCAACTGGCCCTGCTGGGCGCTTTCAGCCTCATCAGCGGGCTGATCGATCTGCCCTTGAGCGCCTGGTCCACCTTTCGCATTGAGCAGAAACACGGCTTCAACCGCATGAGTTGGGGCATGTGGCTGGGCGATCTGGTGAAACAAACCTTGGTGGGTGTGATGCTGGGCGCCCCCATTGCTGCCCTCATCCTGTGGTTGATGGGCGCCGCCGGCCAACAGTGGTGGCTGTGGGCCTGGGTCGCCTGGGTGAGCTTCAGCCTCCTGCTGATGGTGATCTTCCCGATTTTCATTGCGCCCTTGTTCAACAAATTCGAGCCCCTTCAGGATGAACACCTGGCGCAAAGGGTCACCAGTCTGATGAACCGTTGCGGCTTCAAAGCCAAAGGCCTGTTTGTGATGGACGGCAGCCGCCGCTCCGCCCACGCCAACGCCTACTTCACCGGGCTAGGCGCCTCCAAACGGGTGGTGTTCTTTGACACCTTGCTCAAGAAGCTCTCCCACGGCGAAGTCGAAGCCGTGCTCGCTCACGAACTGGGGCACTTCAAACACAAGCACGTGCTCAAGCGCATGGTGATGATGTTCGCCATGAGCCTGGCGGGTTTTGCCCTACTGGGCTGGCTGTCGCGACAAGTCTGGTTCTATCAAGGCCTGGGTGTGACCCCCAACCTGAGCGCCCCCAACGATGCGCTCGCCTTGCTGCTGTTCATGCTGGCACTGCCATCGTTTCTGTTCTTTGTATCGCCCATCTTTGCCTACTTTTCTCGTCGAGACGAATACCAGGCTGACGCCTACGCCTGCCAGCAGGCGGCACGGGAAGACTTGGCCAACGCCCTCATCAAGCTCTACAAAGACAACTCGGCCACACTGACACCCGATCCCGTTTACGTGCGGTTTCACTACTCCCACCCCCCCGCTTCAGAACGCCTGGCCGCCATGGCCGCGCTGTGAATGCCTGCTCATGAAACGACAACAACGCACCGCACCAGGCGGCAAAGCGCACCAGACGCAAGTGGCACTCGAAACCGGCCTGGTGGTCTCCACCCATGGCCGCCATTGCGTGGTGGAAACACCCGATGGGCGCCGGCTGATCTGCCACCCACGAGGAAAGAAGAGCGAGGTCGTCGTCGGTGATCACGTGACCTGGCACCTCACCCAGGAGCAAGCCGACGAGGGCATCATCGTCCAGATCGAAGAGCGCAAGAACCTGCTCTATCGGCAAGACGAATGGCGCAGCAAATCGTTTGCCGCCAATCTGGACCTCTTGCTGATGTGGATTGCGGTCGAACCTGTCTTCAGCGAAGCGCAATTGACGCGTGCGCTGATTGCTGCCGAATCAGCTGGCATCCGTGTCTGCATCGTGCTCAACAAGATTGACCTGCCAGGAGCCGACACCGCGCGCCAACGCCTGGCGCCTTACCGAGCCATGGGCTATGAGGTGCTTGAACTGTCCCTGAAAGGGGCCCAAGACGAAGCCAAGCAGCTGGTTCTACCTCGAATGGAAGGCAAAGCCACCTTGGTTCTGGGCCCCTCCGGCGCGGGGAAAAGTACGCTGATCAACACCTTGGCACCGCACGCACGAGCCGAGGTCGGCGAAATCTCGCAGGCGCTGAATTCGGGGCGACACACCACGACCACCAGCCAGTGGTATTGGGTGGAGGAAGGCCTCAGTGGCGAATCGGAGCGTCGAACGGGCGTGATTGACTCCCCCGGCTTTCAGGAATTTGGCCTGCACCACATCGCCCCCACCGATCTCCCGAAGTTCATGCCCGACCTCGGCAAACACCTGGGGGAATGCCGCTTCAACAACTGCACGCACCGCCAGGAACCGGGTTGCGCAGTCAAAGCCGCCGCAGAACGTGGCGAGATCAGCGCCATGCGCATGAGCCTGTACACCGCCTTGTTCGACGAACTCAGCCAAACCCGTTGGTAACCCCATGAACGATACCCTCAGCTCGCTAGCCCCCACCTTGAACGCGTTTTCAGCGGGCCAACTCAGCTTGACCGAACTGGCCCGTCTGTGGCGCCAGGCAGCGCAGAGCCATCAGCCCGCCTTGCCTGCGCGCTACCTGGAAGTCTTGGAACGAGTGCTTTCGCAATTGGAGTCGAGCGCCCTGTTCACCGAAGAGAGCTGCTCGTTCAGTCAAGGTGACATGGTGGCCGCGCTGGGAGACTGGCTTCAGCGCGCCCGGGCCCTGTCACCAACGACATAAACACTTTCCCCACACTTCCCCCCTATTCAAAGGGGGCAAACACTCCTGTTTGGGATAGACCCGGAGAAACCCCTGGGTTAGATTGGTCTTTGCAATCTTTCCATTTAAACAGGAGTAACTACATGAAATCTTCCATCGTTCGCATGTCGGTGCTGGCCGCCCTGTGCGCCGCCGCATCTGCCAACGCCGCCCTGGTTGACCTGGGTCCCGGCTCGTTCACCCCGCTGGCTAGCAAGATCACCTTTGACGAAGTGCCCATGGGCACCGTCAACCCCGTTTTCAACTTCACCGGCTTGGAAGGTCTGGGCGACATCACCGTGTCGTTCGCAGGCGCTTTCCTGGGTCAAACCGTGAGCGGCAGCTGGGTCAAGACCCTGACTGGCGCCCCCTCGGGCCCCCTGACTCTGGACACCTCGGTGACCGTCAGCACCGTCAGCGATGGCGCTCCTGGCGCGACCTCGCCCACTCTGAGCGGCGTGCCCATGTTCAACGGCCCCATCTCGGTTCTGTTCAGCAAGCCTGTGGCTGCAGTCGGCCTGAAGGGTGGTTACTTTGACGCCATCGGCGGCACCTCGATTCAAGCCTTCAAGGCTGACGGCTCCATCCTGGGCTCCATCACCAACACCAAGACCGGCTTCGAGTTCTACGGTCTGGCTGAATCCACCGGCCAAAACCTGATCTCGGGCATTTCCTTCTACATCACCGGTAGCGAGCCTGCTGGCTTCGAAATCGACGATCTGACTTTCGGCAGCAAGGCCGCCGTGAACATCCCCGCCGTGCCTGAGCCCAGCTCTGTCGCGCTGGTTCTGGCTGGCGCCGGCATCGTCGTGACCCGTCTGCGCAAGAAAAAGCAAGCCTGATTCCCCAGGCCCTGTCGAGCGTCTGCTCGACCTCAACAAAAAACCACCCCGAGGGGTGGTTTTTTTATGGTGCCCTCCGGGCGCCAGATCACCCGATCAAATTCGCCAGCGACAACAAGGCCAGCAGCATCATCCACAAGACCACCGATCGCCAGATCAGGGCCACGACGCTGCGCAAGTGCGCCATCTGTGGCGGAGCACCAGCCGTGCTGCCCACCGCGTCAATGACTTCAGAGTCTTCGCCCTGAGAGAAGGTCCGGCTCATGTCGCCCTGCTGCTCGGCCACGCTGGGTGCTGCCTGCCCCCCAAGGCGTACCCCCAAGGCACCAGAAGCCGCGGCCAGAATCGTGCCTTCGTTTGGCCGTGCCCATAAGGCTGCGTGACGACGCCAGGTTTCCACAGCATCTTCAAAATTGCCAACCACCGCGAAGCCGAAGGCCGTCAAACGCGAGGGAACGTGGTCTAGCCAACCGAACAGGCGCGTTGAAAATTCCATCAGGCGATCGTGGGTCTGCGTCCCCGTCACATGACTTTTGTAGGACCAATAACGGCTGGTGAATTCGGCCATACGATACAGCACCGCCCCGGCCGGCCCTAAACCGAGAGTCGACAAAGCCACAAACCAGAAAAACACGCCAAACACGTGGCGGTGCGCGGCGAGCAAGGAATACTCCAGCACATGGCGAAGCAACTCGGTGCGCGGCAGATCGCTGGCATCCACGTGCTGCCAACGCGCCAGCAACTCACGGGCACGCTCTTCACGCCCCTCTTCGAGCGCATCGCGGATGTCGGTGAAATGATGGCTGAACTGCCTGAAACCCAGGGTGAAGTACAGCACCGTCACATCGAGCGCCAAAGCCAGCACGGTGCTGTAGCGATTGACCACCATGTAGGCAATGGCCAGCACCGCTGCGGGCGCAACCACGGTGATGACCCACACCACACGGGCATGCACATCGGCACCCGCATCGAAATTGCGCCCAGCCCACCGCACCCAGCCCGACAGGACATGGTGAAACACGTTACGTGGCGAGAGAGGCTTGAGCTGTTCGATCATCAGGGCGAACAGCACGGCAAAAAAGCTCATGCGCAGATCATAGCGGGAGCATCGGCCACCTCGACACGAAACCGGTGCGATGACTCATGCAGATAGGAAGCGGTATAAATTTCGCAACATCGCGGCTGTGGCACCCCAAATGAAATACTCCCGCGCGATGTCAGGATGGGTCCAAGGCATGGCCCAGAATTCCACGGAAGGGCCCGGCATGGGCACAGCACGACGCTGGTGGTACTGAGGATTCATCAAAAAGGCCAAGGGCACCTCAAATACCTCGGCCACCTCACCGGCATCGGGCTGCAAGGCCAACTGATGCCACTCGTCCGGCCCCACCTGAATCGCCCCGACTACCGGGGTGACCTCAAACCCGGAAATGGTGCGATAGGTTGGCAACATACCCAGCACCTGAACACGATCGGGGTGCAAGCCTACCTCTTCCTGCGCCTCGCGCAGGGCGGTGTACACCGCATCCGCATCAGAAGGCTCACTACGCCCGCCAGGGAAGCTGATCTGGCCTGCATGGGCCTTCAGATGAGGTTGGCGCTGGGTCAGCAGCACGGTGGGCTGGTCTCGCATGATCAGGGGCACCAGAACCGACGCCGCCACACGGGGGCCATCAGGGACCATGCGGTCCGCCAGCACATCTGGCTGCCAAACAGGCGGCTGCGCAAAACGCTGCACCAAAGCCTGATGCGTCAAACGATCCAGGGGCACCGGGGGCAGATGATGGTCATGGGCCACGACCGGCGTCTTTTGAGGATCAAACAATGCAGACATAGACGCCCAAGATAGCAAAAACCGCCTGGGCTTGCGCAACAGGCGGTTTTTTGGGGGAAGCCCCATGGCTGAATGCCATGGCTAAGCGATGCTTAGGCGAGCTTTTCCTTGATACGTGCAGACTTGCCGGAGCGCGAGCGCAGGTAGTACAGCTTGGCGCGACGGACATCGCCACGACGCTTGACTTCGATCGAAGCGATCAGCGGGCTGTACAGCTGGAATGTACGCTCAACGCCTTCGCCGCTGGAGATCTTGCGGACGATGAAGCTGGAGTTCAGACCGCGGTTACGCTTGGCGATCACAACGCCTTCGTAAGCCTGAACGCGCTTGCGGGTACCTTCCACCACATTGACGGACACGATCACGGTGTCGCCAGGGGCGAAAGAAGGGATGGTTTTGTTCAGACGAGCAATTTCTTCTTGCTCGAGCTGCTGAATGATGTTCGACATCAAGGGCTCCTAAGTGATCATGCCCGCGCCACGAGGAATGAATTCGGCCGGGTAGAGGATCGGAAAACCGCAGATTATAGCGGCAAGTTTGACAAAAAGTGTTCGTCCTGTTTGGAAAGTTCTCCGCGCGCTCGCGCAGCTTCGATCAATTCGGGGCGACGACGGGCTGTGATGGCCAGTTGTTGCTCTCGACGCCAGCGCGCAATGTGGGCGTGGTGACCGGACATCAGCACCGACGGCACCCCCATTTCCTGCCCTTCAGGCAGCGTCAACATTTCAGGGCGACTGTAGTGAGGACAATCCAGCAAGCCATCCGAAAAGCTGTCTTGCTCATGCGAAGCGGCATCGTGCAGCACACCAGGCTGCAAACGCGCCACGGCATCCATCAGGGTCAGCGCTGGCAACTCGCCACCTGACAGGACATAGTCGCCCAGGCTGATCTCTTCATCGACATAGGCATCAATGAAGCGCTGGTCGACCCCTTCGTAGCGACCACACAGCAGCACCGCACCAGCGGATTGCGCCAACGCTTGAACACGCGACTGCGTCAGCGGACGCCCCGCAGGACTGAACAGGATCACAGGCAAGCGCTCGCCACCAGCTGCCTGCTGATCAGCCCGAATGGCTTGCAACGCGCGCACGAGGGGCTCCACCAGCATGACCATGCCCGGCCCACCACCGAAAGGACGATCATCGACACGGCGATAGACGCCCTCGGCGTGATCGCGCAAAGGCCACAAATGCACATCGACTGCGCGCGATTCAAACGCGCGCCGGGTCACGCCCACCGTCTGAAACGGCGCAAACAGTTCGGGAAACAGGGTGATGACGTCGAAACGAACGGCCACGTCCGGCGCCCGTCAGTAGTCCAGACCCCAGTCGGCCACGATACGACGCTCCGCCAGGCTGACGGAATCGATGTAGGCCGACACAAAGGGAATCATGCGCTCGGTGCCGTCAGCCGCTTTCAGGCGCAGCACACAGGTCGGGCCTGTGTCGAGCAAATCGACCACTTCACCCAAGGCTTCGTTGGATCGGTTGACAACGTTCAGGCCAATCAGGTCAACCCAGTAGTACTCGTCGCTGTCAGGCGTCGGGAATGCCGAGCGAGAAACGAACACGCGAGCGCCTTTGAGCGCTTCAGCGGCATTGCGGTCTTCAACATCGTCAACGGTGGCGACGATGACATCGGCTTGCTCACGCGCTTGCTTGACTCGCAGCAAGCGGGGCTGACTCAAACGCGCCGGAGCAAGCGGAGTTGCAGCGGGTTTGACAATCGGAGTTTTGTTGCCCGAAGGCTTGGCAATGGACGGGCCTGTAGGCTCGGCCGGCCGCACGAACCATTTTTTCGTGCAGAAAAGAGCCTGGGGGTCAGATGAAAAAGGCAGGACCTTGATCCCGCCTTTGACGCCCCAGGCATCGACGATGCGCCCAACTTCCACCGCATCTTCTGGCCAGACAACACCGTCTTCCAGAACCAGGGGGGCAGACTGAGCGCGATCAGACATATCAGGCAGCAGCGGCCTGGGTCTTGGCTTGACGCAGCAGACGGGCCACGGTGTCAGACACTTGAGCGCCGTTGCTCACCCAGTACTCAACGCGGTCCAGAGCGATACGCAGACCTTCGGCCTTGCCGGAAGCCATGGGGTTGTAGAAGCCCACGCGCTCCAGGAAGCGGCCATCGCGACGGTTGCGCGAATCAGCAGCAACGATGTTGAAGAAAGGGCGCTTCTTAGAGCCACCGCGAGTGAGTCGAATCACGACCATGATGTGTCCTTTGATAGTTTGGCGGCGGGCTGTCCTAGGAGACACTCGAGTTCAGACCACCTGGGTTCAGCCCGGGATGGAATCCTCGGACCGATTTGACTGTTTTCCCAATCACTTTTCCGACCCGTTTAGATACATGCTGGCGTGGGAAATCACTCAGCTCGTGCCGGAAAGCCCGCGATTATAGTGCGTTCAAACCCTTTTGTGTGAGTCATCCCGCATGTTGCCCCCCTACAAATCGAAAACCCTTGCAACCTGGGCGGCCCTGATCGGCGGCCCCGTGGGCCTGCACCGCTTCTATCTGTATGGGCTGGCCGACGTGTGGGGCTGGCTGCATGCCCTGCCAACCTTGCTGGGCTTGTGGGGCGTCAACCGCGCTCTGGAGTTGGGGCAAGACGACCAACTGTCGTGGGTGCTGATCCCGATTCTGGGCAGCATCGTGGCCTTCACCATGCTGCATGCGATTCTGTACGGCCTGACCCCGGATGAGAAATGGCATGCACGCTTCAACGCCAGACTCGAACCGAGTGTCACCCCTGCGCCCAGCGGTTGGACTGCCGTGATTGGCGTGGTACTGGCCTTGATGATCGGCGCCACCGTGCTGATGGCCACCATTGCGTTTTCAGGCCAACGCTACTTTGAGTATCAGGTTCAGGAAGGGCTCAAGCTCAGCCAGTGAGTCAACACTTGGGCCGATGTCTTGATGCCGTCACGCCCGGAACATGAAGTACGCCGCCCCGACCAGACACAAGGCGGCCCAGATGTAGTCGAGCTTGAATGGCTGCCCCAGGTAGAAAACCGCGAAGGGCACAAACACGCTCAGGCTGATGACCTCCTGCATGACCTTCAGCTGCCCAACGGTCATGGTCTGGGCTCCAACCCGGTTGGCTGGCACCTGCAGCAGGTATTCGAACAAGGCGATGCCCCAGCTGGCAAAAGCCGCGAAAAACCACGGCTTGCTGGCCATGTTTTTCAGGTGCCCGTACCAGGCAAACGTCATGAACACATTCGAGGCCACCAGCAACAAGGCCGACTGCATGGGAATGGGCAAAGACTGGATCAAGCTATTCATGTAACGAGTCTAGCCCCACAAAACCGCCGGCATCGTCGATAATGGCGGATTACCCTAGGCTTTTCTACGAGCCTGTTCGTGTTCCCCTCATCCGCTTACCCGCCATGACTCAGCCCAACACGCCCCTCACCTACGACCAAGCCGGTGTCAACTACGACTTGATCGATCCGTTGAAGGTGGCCGCGCAGCGTGCTGCGGCAGAAACCGGCGCCAACCTGGCTGCCCATGGTTTCAGCGAAATGGCGGCTTCGCGCGGTGAATCGGCTTACGTGGCCGATGTGGGCCCCTTCTATCTGGCCTCGATCGTGGAATGCCTGGGCACCAAAACGCTGGTGGCCGACGAAATGGCGCAACTGACCGGCAAGAGTTACTACGACAGCATTGCGCAAGACACGATCGCCATGGCCGTCAACGATCTGATCACCGTTGGGGCTACCCCGCTGGTGGTGCAAGCCTACTGGGCGGCGGGTGGTTCCGACTGGTTTGGCGACAAGGTTCGCGCCAACGCTTTGGTCGCGGGCTGGAAAAAGGCCTGCGACACCTGCCAGGTCGCCTGGGGCGGTGGCGAAACACCTGCGCTGGCAGGCATCGTGGCCGATGGTCGCGTCGACCTGGCCGCCTCCTGCACGGGCATCATCAACCCCAAGAGCCGCCTGTCCGTGGGGGACAAGCTGGGCGCGGGCGACGCGATCGTGCTGCTGGCCTCCAGCGGCATTCACGCCAACGGCCTGTCTCTGGCCCGCAAACTGGCTGAGCGCCTGCCCAAGGGGTATCTGACCGACATCGGTAACGGCCAAAGCTATGGCGAAGCCTTGCTGGCACCCACCGTGCTGTATTCGCCGGTGACCGAGGCTCTGGCCAAGGAAGGCATCGTGGCGCACTACTGCGCCAATGTGACCGGCCACGGCTGGCGCAAGCTGCTGCGGCACCCCAAGACCCTGACTTATCGGATCACTGCCGTGCCCGAAAAGACCCCGGTGCTGGCCTTCATGCAGAAGGAATGCCAACTGGACGACCACGAGGCCTACGGCACCCTGAACATGGGCGCGGGTTTCGCGCTGTATGTCGCGCCCGAACATGCGCAACGCGTGGTCGAAGTATCGGAAAGCCTGGGCATTCCTGCCATGGTGGCCGGGCGAGTGGAAGAAGGCCCCAAACAGGTCATCATTGAGCCACTGAACGTGGTGTACGGCGCAGAAGAACTTCAATTGCGCTAAATCAATGCCCTCGTGTAGGGCTTTTCCTCAACTTTCTGCATCTTTAGCCGATTCTTCTGACTCAGGGCTTCAGGCAACCCTTCATCATCTGCCTGAACCACAGAAGGGCGGACGGGGATGCAAACAGGGCCAGAAACGCTGGACGGCATCAAAGGCAGGATCCAGCAATCGATCGACAAGGCGGTCAGCGTCACGTTGGCGCTGGCTGTTGTGGCTGGCCTGGCCTTGCTGTTGGCGGTGGTAGCCGCCGATCACCAATCATCCAACCTGAAGTGGGGCCGCATTGCCAGCGGCCTGGGCGTGAGCCTGGCCGCCATGTGTGGGCTGGCTGTGCGGCGACGCTTCGGCTCCCGATTCGCCATCGTGCTGTTCAGCGTGCTGGTCTATGTCGGTGCGACAGGGATGTCGATCTACTCTGGTACCGGCGTGGCCTCGCCCGGCAATGCTGCGGCATTGGCCTTGGCCGTGATCTCGGGGTTCATGGTGGGGCCGCGTATCGGTCTGGTCGCGTCGATCGTGGCGCTGACTGGCATCTTGCTGCTGACAGGGGCGCAGCAACTGGGCTGGATCAGCGGACTGACTCCACACAACCTGCCCCCCGCGGCCGCCTATACGGTCACCTACCTGGGCGTTTTTGCCATCGCAGCATGGGTGGTCTACGAATTCAGCAAGCTGTTCTGGCAGGCGCTGGCACACCTGGATCAGGCTCGCCTGGCTCTGCAGGAGAAGGTCACGCAACAAAGTGCGACCAAAGCCAAACTGATCGACAGCGAAAAGCGGCTGACCGCCCTGCTGGATCGAACCCCCATGGCGATTCTGATTTTCGAGATCGACAGTGGTCGCCTGCATTACGCCAACCAGCATGCGCTGATTGAGCACGAGGTGGAGACCATCGAAGCCTTGGAGGCCCTCACCGACCGCAGGCACGACGAATTCGGCCGTGCCGAACTGATGCATGCAATTTCGCTCACCAGCAAACAAGGCCCGCATCAAAGGCAATGGCATTCGATCACCCAATCAGGACGGGAGCGCTGGTGGTCGGTCAAGCTCGACCTGTTGACGCTCAACGGCACCGAGTATGTGGCAGCGTGGGCCACCAACATCACCGAGCAGATCACCGTACACCAGGCGCTGATCGATGAACAGTTCAGACTGGAAGAAAAGGTGCGAGACCGCACACAGGAGTTGGTCGAGCAACAGCGGCAATTGAGTGCCATTCTCGACGCGCTGCCGGTGGCCTTGAGCATGAAGGATCTCGAGGGCCGCTACCTGATGTGCAACCACGTGTTTGAACAGATGGCCAGCCGGACGCAAAGCGACATCCTGGGCCACACCGACAGCGAGCTGTTTGGCTTCTCAAAAGCCTATGCCATCAGCCACGACGATGCAGAGATTCTGGAGAGCGGCCAAAGCAAGCGCAGCGAACAGGACATTCCATCAGACCGAGACGAACTCAAGGACTACCTCATTACCAAAGTGCCGCTGCTCGACGATGCGCAACGCCCTCAGTCGCTGCTGACACTGGCAACCGACATCTCCGACATCAAGGCACTTCAGCGGGAGTTGCGAGCCGCCACCAAGGAAGCGGAACGTCTGGCGCAGATCAAGGCCGAGTTTCTGGCCAACATGAGCCACGAAATTCGCACGCCGCTCAACGGCGTATTGGGCCTGGCGCACATTGGGATCAAGGAGCATGCCAACACCCCATCAGCCCAGGCCTTGTTCCGAAAGATCACGCACTCCGGCCAACACCTGCTAGGTGTGATCAATGACATTCTCGATTTTTCGAAAATCGATGCGGGCAAGATGAGCATCGAGTCAAACTGCCTCAACCCGACTCAGACAGCTGAGGAAGCCGTGGGCATGCTGAGAGAAAAAGCCGAGAGCAAAGGCCTGACATTGACCTTGCAGATTCAAAACGCGCCGAACTGGATCCACGGCGACAGCTTGAGAATCCAGCAGATCCTGATCAACTTGCTGAGCAATGCGGTCAAGTTCACCGACAAGGGCCATGTGACCTTATCCCTGACCCAAAGCGCCGACTCACTGTGCTTCCAGGTCAGCGATTCAGGCATTGGCATGAGCCCACAGATGCTGTCTCGGGTGTTCAGCCCATTTGAGCAAGCCGACACCTCGACCACGCGGCAGTTTGGCGGAACAGGACTCGGGCTCACCATCAGCCGCCAGTTGGCCAGACTGATGGGGGGAGACATTGAAGTGGTCAGTACGCAAGGCGTGGGGTCGACCTTCACCTTCCGGCTGCCCCATCAGGCCGATACCAGCATTGCGGCGCCGTCGCCGCCGATCAAGTCGGAATTGCCCCCCACCCCCTTGCATGGCTTGCGCATCTTGGCCGTCGACGATGTGGACATCAACCGCGAGGTGCTGACCAGCATGCTGGAAAGCGAAGGCGCCACCGCCATTCAGGCTGTACACGGCCTGGACGCGCTGGAGCAAGTTCAGCACCACGAGCGAGACTTCTTCGACATCGTGCTGATGGACGTTCAAATGCCTGTGATGGATGGCCTGGCTGCGACGACTCAAATCAAGACACTGATCCCGGACCTGCCCATCATCGCTTTGACGGCACACGCCTTGCCCGAGGAACGCCAACGGTGCCTGGAAGCCGGCATGGTCAGCCACCTGTCCAAACCCATCGACCCTGAGCAGATGGTTCAAGAGATTCTGAATCAGGTCCGAAAACAGGCATACCACCCCACCATGAACAAGCCCAGCCCCTCCATCCCCCCCGCCATTGCCCACGCACCCGCATCCCCCGAATGGCGTGCATTGGAAGGCGCTGATCTGAACATGGCCCTGGCACGCTGCGGCGGCAAGGCATCGGTTTTACTCAAGGTGCTGCACAAGTTCAGCCAGGCGCAGCATGAGTTCGAAGCACAGTTTTCGCCCTTGGTTTCCCAGGACTTGGACCAAGCTCGCCGAACCGCTCACGCACTCAAAGGCACCTCGGCCAACCTGGGCTTTGCTGAAATCTCGAGCAAGGCCGCCAACCTGGAAGCCGCCTGCTCTGCAGCTGACCTCGCGAAAATCGATGCCGCCCTGGCGGAATTGAGCCCGATTCTTGAGCAATCGCTTCATCGGCTGGATGTTTGGTTGGCCGAGCAAGAAGAAACCGCCAGCATGGCCTACAATGGCGAGTGACGGGCCTCCCCGCATGGAGGCGCGGCCAACCGGGTCAGGTCGGGAACGAAGCAGCCCTAACCGTTTGCCGCCAGTGCCGGGGTTCAGGCTCGTCACCCTATTCAATCTGATGCCCCCTGCGTCGCGGCCGGGCCCTTTCCTTGCGCGAAGGTTCGGGGCTCACCCAGGCTTGCACGGCGTACATGGCATCGATTTCCTCTCCCTCCGCATCCCCTTCACAGGTTTCCGCCACGGTGTCGATTGACCTGGGCGACCGGAGTTACGACATCCGCATTGGCCAGGGGCTGCTGAGCGACCCCACGCAGTTTGCGGGTCTGCCCAAGTCTTCCACGGCCCTGATCGTCACGAACACGACCGTGGGCCCGCTGTACACAGCCAAGCTCAAGCAGGCTCTCAGCGCCCACCACAAGAAAGTGCTGGACGTGGAACTGCCCGATGGTGAAGCCTACAAAGACTGGCCCGCCCTGAACCAGGTGTTCACCACCCTGCTGGAATCGGCGTGTGACCGCAAAACGGTGCTGTATGCACTGGGGGGCGGCGTGGTGGGCGACATGACCGGCTTCGCCGCCGCGTGCTACATGCGTGGCGTGCCGTTTGTGCAAGTGCCCACCACCTTGCTGGCTCAGGTGGATTCAAGCGTGGGCGGCAAGACCGCCATCAACCATCCGGCTGGCAAGAACATGATTGGGGCGTTCTACCAGCCTCATCGCGTCATTTGCGATCTCGACGTGCTCGACACCCTGCCCCAGCGTGAGCTGTTGGCCGGCCTGGCCGAAGTCATCAAGTACGGCCCGATTGCCGACGCCGATTTCCTGAACTGGCTGGAGGCCAATCTGGATGCCCTGCTGGCACGAGACCGAGCCGCACTGACTCATGCGATCCAGCGCTCCTGCGAAATCAAAGCCTGGGTGGTGGGGCAAGACGAAAAGGAATCGGGCCTGCGAGCCATTCTGAATTACGGCCACACCTTTGGTCATGCCATTGAGGCGGGCCTGGGCTATGGCGAATGGCTGCACGGCGAGGCGGTGGGGTGCGGCATGGTCATGGCCACCGACTTGTCGGCTCGCATGGGGCTCATCGACCACAGCACATTCGAGCGCATCTACCGCCTGATCGAGCGCACGGGCCTGCCAGTGGTGGGGCCGAACCTGGGGGCTGATCGCTACATCGAGCTGATGCAGGTCGACAAGAAGGCCGAGGCTGGCGAGATTCGCTTTGTGCTGATCGGGCCCTTGGGCACGGCCACCACGCAAGCGGCCCCAGATGCCCTGGTTCGCGAAGTGATTGCAGCCCACACCCGCTGACCACGAAAGCGCCCCCGCCATGTCACAGGTTCCCAACGCGGCATTGGCCTCTTACGCCAGCCATTCGGATCAGACACGCGGGCGGCGCCATGCTGAAGCCCCCGCCCCGACACGCAGCGAATACCAGCGTGACCGCGATCGCATCGTGCACAGCACGGCGTTTCGGCGGCTGGTGTACAAAACGCAGGTCTTCCTGAACCACGAAGGCGACCTGTTCCGCACCCGGCTGACGCACTCGCTGGAAGTGGCCCAATTGGGGCGCTCCATTGCGCGGTCGCTGGGGCTGAACGAGGACCTGGTCGAAGCCATTGCACTGGCGCATGATTTGGGTCACACCCCATTCGGACATGCAGGCCAGGATGTGCTCAATGAGTGCATGAAAGACCACGGCGGGTTCGAGCACAACCTGCAGTCGCTGCGTGTGGTGGACGAACTCGAAGAACGCTACCTGGGCTTCAATGGCCTGAACCTGACGTTCGAAGCACGCGAGGGCGTGCTCAAGCATTGTTCGAAGCGCCACGCCGAAGAATTGGAACAAGCCGAACCCCAAGGGGTGGGCCACCGCTTTCTGGCTGGCACCCAGCCCAGCCTCGAAGCCCAGCTGTGCAACCTGGCAGATGAAATTGCCTACAACGCGCACGACATTGACGACGGGGTTCGCTCAGGCTTGATCACGATGGAGCAGCTGGAAGCCGTGCCCTTGTTCGTGCGCTTCCGCGATGCGACCTGGCAAGAATACCCACAGGCCAAAGGCCGACGCTTGCTGTTTGACACCATTCGCCGCATGCTGTCGCAACAGGTGTACGACGTGATTGATGCGACCCGCGCCCTGCTTGATCAACACCGCCCTGACGACGCGAACGCGGCCCGGCTGTGTCCACCGCTGGTGCGCTTCAGCCAGCCGATGCGAGAGGCCAGCACCGAGTTGAAGCGCTTCCTGTTCAGGGAGCTATATCGACACCCGCAGGTCAACGACACCACGGCCCGCGCCAAGCAGGTGCTGTCTGAGTTGTTTGCAGCCTATGTGGATCGCCCACAGGAGATGCAGCCTGACTTCGCACGTCGCGAAGACTTGCACCGCGCCGTGGCCGACTACATTGCCGGCATGACCGATCGCTTTGCCATGCGCGAGCATGAACGCCTGACGGGGCGCCGGGCGTTCTGATTCACAACGAAAGCGCTGAAGCCTTACTCATCGATGTCTTGGGGCATGCAGAAGTCAGGCCGCATCACACGGGCGGCGTTTCGCTCCTTCAGTGTGGTCTCGACCTTGGTCAACAGCACCCGCATGAAGGCGGCCTTGGGGCGATCGCATTCTTTCAAGGCATCATCGAGATAAGCAAACTGCTCCACGTTGAAGCGGTGCTCGAACCAGCCCAGGTACCAGAACCAATCGGTGTAGTACAGCCACGAGCGCTCGTTCAAAGCGCGAACATGAGTGGGATCTTGCCAAGCAGTCAAGGCCAACTCAAACGGCACTTCGATGAGGAACTGCCCCCCGGTCTTCAGCAGATCCAGGCAGTTCTCCATCAAGCGGGGCAAATCGGGTACGTGCTCGAGCACATTGTTGGCATAGATCAAGTCAACTGTGCCGGGCTGCAGCACGACCGGACCGGCCTGGGGCGTATGGGCTGCCACCGGCCATTGCACCGTCTGACCTAGATCGAGAACCAGGTCGGGCTGGGCACGATCAAGAATATCGATGTTGAACCAGCCCAGCTTGTAATCCTTGCCCGAGCCGAGGTTGATGCGCACGGGCTGCCAGGGTTCGGTTGGACGGCGCTCCTGATGGCCTTGACCATAGCCGGCAGCAAAGGCCAGTGCGTCGGCATAGGCTTCAACAGGGTCGACCGATTGGAAATGGCTCAGTGCCGCTTGCGCTGCCTCATAGTAGGCCGGCGTGGCGAACTGGTTGGCAAAGAAGGTTTCGAGGTCATCTGGGCGCACCCAGAAGACGCTGTCTTCAAAAGCGGCATGGGGTTTGGCCAACTCTGAGCGCTCGGACACCACGGGCGTCCCCAGCGACAGGCAATGCGATACGCGAGCTTGCTCGAATCGGCTACTGGCATAGAAATGCGCATTGAACACGCACTTGGCTTGCTTGATGAACTCGTCTCGCTCTGGGCCGTACAAGGGGGAATCAAACAACACGACCTTGGCGCCGGTCGACTCGATCCGATTGAGCATCTCGCGGCGACGCTCGTTCATGCTGCCAATGAAGAGCACATCAATGGGCCGCTCAGCCAGAGGAATCGAATGCTCAGGCTTCAGATATGGCGCATTGAGGAAGGGCACGATGGGCACATCATCAATGTAGGTGGTGTATGCGGGCACGTTGTCGGCGTCGTAGTCGACCACAGCCGAGCGTGACAGCAGCTGCATGTAGTCTTCGCTGACTTTGGCACCGCCCTCGCCCAACTGCTCCAGGTTCACGAAGATGCAGGTGTAACGCTGTGTCAAGTTGGCATCAAAGCCGAGGTGCGCACCAAAGACAAAGTTGACGGCATCGTGCTGCAAGCGGTTCTTGCTCAGGCTGACCGAGGCGCCCATGCGGCGAAACTGATGTCGGAAGTAGCGCGCCTGATCCAGAAAACCCAGAGAGTGCACATAGCCTGAAGGCTGCATGATGCACAGATTGATGTGAGGGAGCGTGCTCATGCTTGTCCTTCCTGTTCAGTGTGAATCGCTGGCAATGGCGCAGGGTCCAACCCTTGATCCGATCGTGCAACCATGCGTTGCAGCAGATTGCCCAGATCCGTGGCAAAGCGGGTGCTGTCAAACAGCGGAGCGGTGTCGCGTGCAGCCAGCAGGCCTTCGCGCACTTGGCTCAATCGAGTCCGATCCAAAGCCAAGGCAACTGCTTTGTCCTCGTACTCGGTGGCGTTGCCACAGACAAGTTCAGGCAGGTTGACCGCATTGAGCAAACTACCCGCCACGCGTGAAGCGAAGGTCTGCCCCATCAGGCTCAGAACGGGCACGCCAGCCCACAAGGTGTCACTGGTCGTGGTATGTCCACCGCATGGAAAGGTATCGAGTGCAATGTCGGCCAAGGCCAGGCGTTGGCGATGTCGATGGGTCTTCTCGAAGTTCGCGAAGTAAAGGCGCTCTGGGCTGATGCCACGTTGACGTGCCTCTTTGCGCAACTGGGCACGCACAGGCTCATCGGGCACCAACAGCCACAACACGCTATTGGGAACTCGATTGAGGATGCGACACCAACTGTCGAACACCTCGCGGGTGTATTTGTATGACTGGTTGAAGCAACCAAACACAAAGGCATCCTCAGGCAGACCACACTCGGCACGCGTGCGCGTCACATCGCGATGCCGCGTGGTGTCATTGGGCTGATAGGTCACGGGCATCTGCGCAATGTTCTCGGTGTAGTTCTCTTGCGCAGACAAGGGAGTGACGATGGGGTCGCCAATGATGTAGTCAATGAAAGGCGCGCCGCATGTCCCCGGGTAACCCAGCCAGGCCACCTGAATGGGAGCGGCTCGGAAGGCGAAGGTGGCGAGTCGGCTGTCCAAGGTGAAGCCCTTGAGTTCAAACAGCACGTCGATGCGATCAGCGCGAATGGCCTCGGCTTGTTCATGCGGCTTCATCGGGCCGCACTCGATGAAGTGATCGGCGGCAGCCACCACGCGCTTGCGTAGGTCTGAACCATCGTCAATGCCATGCGAGTACAGAAAGATTTCAAAGTTCTCGCGGTCCAGCTTTTCCAGTACTTCAGCCAACAGCATGCTGGTGGCGTGGTGATGGAAATCACTCGAGACCATGCCGACGCGGATGCGAGCCTGCGGGTCACGCTTAGGGAAGTCCGAGCGCGCCATGGGTTTGACATGCGCATAGCGACGCATGTCCCATACCGCAACAGCCTTCTGCAATTGCGCATCGTCGGTAATCGACAGCAAGCAGAATGGGCTGATGGCTTCCTGATCGGCCCCTTCATGCAATCGGTCGATGGTATCGGCCAGGCTGTTGCGGTCAGCATCGACACCATCCCAGTCGCACGCCCACGCCGAGTAGTGCGGCGCATACATGGCGGCAGACAACAAGGTAGGCTCCAACACGTTCAAGGTGCGGAAGCACTCTGCCGCTTCTCGATGCTGACGCAGTCGCCCCAGACAGAAACCCATTTGTGAATAGGCTTCACGGCTATCGTGCTTGAGCATGAGGCTGGAGAGGAACTCTTGCACCGCCTCCTTGTGTTGCCCCATATCGCTCAGGCAAGCACCGATCAACAGATGATGCCGGGCATCTCGTTTGACCGAGTCGGGCAGGGAACGCAGGACATCCAATGCCTGCTCGTGCTGACGGCGATCACGGTGCAACTGAGCCAACATCTGGTTGGCAATCAAACTACAAGGATCGGCTTGAGTGGCATGTCGAGCTGCGTCGATCGCTGAGTCCCAACGACCTAGCTTGTTAAGCGAGTTCGCATAGTTGGTCCAGAACAGTGAGTCTTGCGGATTGAGCTTCACCGCCTTCTCAAACTGCACACAGGCGGCAGCATGCTGGCCTTTGCGCGACAAGGCAACGCCTTCCTGCCACGCCTTCTCGGCTGTTTGCAACTGCTTTGAGGGGACTTTGTGTGGCTTCATACCGCTTCGGTGCACTGTATGTTGCGAGGCTGCTTGCAGCATCGACGTTCTCCATCAAGTTTGAGATTCGACGTCCGAAATGCAAGCCAGACGTCCTTCTGCTCGCTATTCAGAACTCTAGAAGTACTGCCTGCTAGAGGAGAAGGTGATAAGCAGGACGTTTCCCTCTTAGATTGCCGCACAACAAATTTACAAACTTGTCAAGCACCAGCTCTAAAGTTTGCGCGGCAATCTCCCGATAAGAGGGTTAACGAGCTAGCAAATGCGTGTTCGTGGTCCGGTTAGCCGGCCAATGGCTCAAGACAGCAGACTGTTTTGATCACAGCGGTTGACTAAACGCCGGATGCCCACCAGGCGGGCTGTATATGCCTGGTGAATGTCCGGTGATTTTGCCGGTAAGTGATCGAAGCTCAAAGGAGTAACACCATGCCCTCAGTAGTCAACACCAACCTGATCTCGCTGAACTCGCAGCGCAATCTGTCTACCTCTCAAACCGCCCTGACCACTGCCATGCAACGCCTGTCTTCGGGCTTGCGTGTGAACTCTGCCAAGGACGATGCCGCCGGTCTGGCCATCTCTGAACGCATGGGTGCCCAGGTCCGCGGCATGAACGTCGCGATTCGCAACGCCAATGACGCCATCTCTCTGACGCAAACCGCTGAAGGCGCGATGGCCAAGGTCGGCGACTCGCTGCAGCGTATGCGTGAACTGGCTGTGCAAGCCCGTAACGCCACCAACTCCAGCAGCGACAAGGACTCGCTGGACAAGGAATTCGATCAGCTGGCACAAGAAATCCAGCGCGTGATCGGTGGCACCACCTTCAACGGCAAGCACGTGATCGGCTCCGACGCTGGCACCCTGACCTTCCAGATTGGCGCCAACACCAGCACCGATGACACCATCGACCTGGCCACCACCAACATGGGCTCGGCATCCTCGCTGACCAACGTGGCGGGTACCGACAACACTGGCGCAGGCCGCGCCAAGATCGACAGCACGATCGACTCCAGCGGTCTGAAGACTGTGATCGACAACATCGACGGCGCAATCGACTTCGTCAACACCCAGCGCGCCACGATGGGTGCTGCTCAGAACCGCTTCGATGCAGTGATCTCCAACCTGCAGGTGTCGGTGGAAAACCAGAATGCCGCTCGCAGCCGCATCACTGACGCCGACTTCGCGACGGAAACAGCAAACCTGTCTCGCGCCCAGATCCTGCAACAGGCTGGCAACGCGATGGTGGCTCAGGCCAACCAGCTGCCCCAACAGGTTCTGCGTCTGCTGCAGTAAACCCGCCCCGATCAGACAGGCAAGCGCCTGTTTGCCCTCAAAGCCTCGCCTCGGCGAGGCTTTTTCATTGCCAGATCAGATTTGAGGGCCGTTTCAGGTCTTTATTGCATTTTTGGACTTCAAACACCCCGCCGAAAATCAGTCCAACAGGTTTCACCAAAAAAGACCTGTGGTCCGGCTCAGGGTCGGGTGTTGTAGCAAACGCCGTCTGACGCTTCCTGCCGGGAGTCACCGGCTTCTTGTGGAGTGTTCGAAATGCCTCAAACGATCAACACCAATCTGGTTTCGCTCAACGCACAGCGAAACCTGAACATGTCTCAGTCTTCCATGGCTGTATCCATGCAGCGCCTGTCTTCGGGCCTGCGAGTGAACTCAGCCAAGGATGACGCCGCCGGCCTGGCCATCGCGGAACGCATGAATGCCCAAGTTCGCGGCATGAATGTGGCAGCCCGCAACGCCAACGACGGCATTTCGCTGGCGCAAGTCGCGGAAGGCGCACTGAGCAAGATTGGCGATTCGCTGCAACGCATGCGTGAACTGGCTGTGCAAGCTCGTAACGCCAGCAACTCGCAAAGCGACAAAGACTCTCTGGACAAGGAATTTGGCGAACTGGCCAAGGAAATCCAGCGCGTGATCGGTGGCACCACCTTCAACGGCAAACACATCATTGGATCGGATGCCGGCACCCTGACCTTCCAGATCGGCGCCAACACCAGCTCCGACGACACCATCGATGTGGGCACGACCAACATGGGTTCGGCCACCGAAGTGATCGCGGTAGCGGGCACTGACAACACAGGCCTGGGCCGCGGTGTGATTGACAGCACATCCGACACCACAACCATCAAGGCTGTGATCGACAACATCGACACTGCCCTGAACTTCATCAACGATACCCGTGCGACTTACGGCGCCACGCAGTCTCGTTTCGACGCCATCATCTCGAACCTGCAGGTGTCGGCTGAAAACCAGACCGCAGCCCGCAGCCGGATCATGGATGCCGACTTCGCCGCAGAAACCGCCGCGCTGTCTCGCTCGCAGATCCTGCAGCAAGCTGGCAATGCCATGGTGGCGCAGGCCAATCAATTGCCACAACAGGTTCTGAAGCTGCTGGGCGGTTAATGAGCCCTGCGGCGAATCAGAAATCGGTCTTGAACGATCCCTCAAGGTATTGAGCAAGCAACCGATAAGACTGATGTCCTCTCCTGGACCGGTCCGTCTGATCCCGTCGTGCGGACATCTCTGACCCCTTCCGGAGCATTGCGATGGCCTCGATATCTTCCAGCACATCCACTCCAACGCTCTCGTCACTGGGCGTTGGCAGTGGGCTTGACGCCGAAACAATCGTCAACAAGCTGGTGGCGCTCGAACAGCAGCCGCTCGAGAAGCTCAAGACACAAGCCAGCACCATCCAAAGCAAGATTTCGGCGTTCGGCAAGATCCAGTCTGCAGTGTCGTCTCTGCGCGATGCCGCATCGAAGCTGACCAGCCCTGATCTGTGGGCCAGCACCGTCGCCACGTC
Organism: Aquabacterium sp.; assembly: GCF_036273115.1. Classification (GTDB taxonomy): domain Bacteria; phylum Pseudomonadota; class Gammaproteobacteria; order Burkholderiales; family Burkholderiaceae_C; genus Aquabacterium. The sequence goes on along the minus strand of NZ_DASUIN010000002.1, from coordinate 18,462 downwards.
GGCCGACAGCTCGGTCGCGTTCACCACCTCAACCGGCGCCACCCCAGGCAACTACAACGTCTCCGTCAGCTCGCTGGCCGCCGGGCAGTCTGTGTTGTCGAACACGGTCCTGACCTCCCCCTCCAGCACACTGGGCGCAGGCACCCTGACATTTGAAGTCGGATCCTGGTCGGGCGCAGCGTTCACCGGCAAAACCGGAGCCACCGCAGTCAACGTCACCATCGATGCCGCTGACTCCCTGGAAGCCATTCGAGACAAGATCAACAGCGCCAATGCGGGCGTGAAGGCCACCATCATCAACGATGCCAGCGGCGCTCGTCTGGTGATGAATTCGGCCAGTACGGGGCTGACGAACGGATTCCGCGTCACCGTGTCCGACAGCGACGGTGTCAACGACGATGCCAGCGGCTTGTCCGCGCTGTCATTCACCGACCCCACCGCAACCGGCGGTCCCACGACGCAAACCCAGGCAGCCTCCAACGCGGCAGCTAAGATCAACGGCGTAGACATCAGCTCCGAGACGAACACCTTCAGCAATGTGCTGACCGGGATCACCGTCAATGTGAGCAAGATCACCGCTGCACCGGTGGCCGTCACGATCTCGCAAGACAACGACACCATCACCAAAGCCATCACCGATTTCGCCACGGCTTATTCGTCGCTTGATGCCGTTCTCAAAAGCAATACCAAGTACGACGAAAGCACCAAAAAGGGTGCCATTCTGCAAGGCGACGGCACCGCACTGAACCTGATCAATCAATTCCGCTCTTTGCTGGCATCGAACACCTCGGTCTCGAGCGTATTCACCACGCTGTCTTCGGTCGGCCTGGAAACTCAATCAGGCGGCGCACTGAACGTCAACAGCACCAAGCTGAAGTCCGCACTGGGTAACCTGGCGGAAATGAAAAAACTGTTCGCGACCACCGACCTGACAGGCGGCGGCGCCGACGGTATGGCCACCAAGTTCCGCAAACTGGCCGACACGCTGTTGGGCATCGAAGGCGCCCTAACCACCCGCACCGCCGGGCTGAACACCGCCGTCAACAACAACCAGAAGCGACAAGACGCCATGGAAACCCGCTCAGCGCTTTACGAAAAGCGCCTGCGCGCGCAATACACCGCACTCGACAAGGCCATGGCGTCGATCAGCACGCAAAGTGGCTACGTCACACAGATGATCAATTCCATGAACAAGAGCAGTTCGTGAAATAGTCACTGAAGCAGATTCAAGTCTGCCCAAGTCCCGCCGATAGTCAGGTTGAGAAGGGTTGTGGAATGCCTCGAGGGCATCCACCTCCACCCATGTTCGACTGTTTCAGTTCCGGCAGGACGACACCATGGCCTCGATCGGCTCATTAGGCAAACCAGATGGCGGCGACCTCAGCAAGATGGTCGTGGGCGCCGCTGTGCCTGTCCGATCCACCTCATCGATGGATGCGGCAGGGCACAGTCAGGACGCCTCAGCGCGTATTTCCACCACGGGCAAGCTTCAAAGCACCCTGACCCATCTGGCGGAAACCACCCGAAAACTCAGCCAACCGCAAGTCTGGCAAGCAACCCGTGCGCAATCCAGTGCACCCGATGTCATCGATGTGACCACACAGACATCCGAGCCCGACCAGAAAATCGACGTTCACGTCGACCAGATCGCGTCGGCTCAGACCGCCATGGCTGCGGTGTTTTCGCCAATGGGCACCACCATCGGACTGGGCACACTCAACATTGAAGTTGGCAGCTGGAATAGCTCTTTCAGCTCCTTCACCACCAACCCCAATTGGCCGAAGGCCCGTGTCATGACCGGGCCAGGAGACCCCACAGTCGAACGCCTGCGAGACAAGATCAACGGCGCAGGCATGGGCGTGATTGCCAATGTGATCAGCGACTCGACTGGCACCTACCTGATCCTGAAAGCCGCCTCCACCGGCAGCCAGAACGGATTCCGCGTCACGGTCGAACCCGATGCCGGGACACCTGCGGCGCAAGCTGAGTTGCTGAAGCGGCTGAGCTTCAACCCGCCCGAAGAGCCTCAAGGCATGGCGCTGACCCAAGCCGCCCAGGACGCGCAATTGCGAGTCAATGGTCAAACCGTCACCTCGCCTGGCAACTTCATTGAAGATCTGGCACCTGGCGTCGACGCCACTCTCAAACAAGCCAGCCCCGAGTCGGTGCGCATCACGGTCAAGCATGACCCGTCGGAAGCGCAAATGCTGGTGGAAGATTTCGTCCGAACCTACAACGACCTGCAAGGACAACTGAGCCACGCCAGCCAAGCCCATCCCGGCACGCTTGAGGCGGCCCGGACCGCACACAGCGCTCTGCGAACGCAGATGAGCCAGGACAACTCGCCGCTGAAGCGAGACATGGCACAACTGGGCATCAGCATGAAAGCCGATGGCCAACTTGAGCTCAACCGTGGCCAACTTGCACAGCAACTGGCAATCCAATCGGAGCCGCCAGCCAGTTTGGGCCCATTGCTCAGGTCGTGGAACCAAAGCGGCCACGACACCATGACGCCTCCCGAACCGCGCCCGTCTTCCGGTCCCGATTCGACAGCAAATTGGTCTAACACGAGCCCACTGTTCCGACAAGCCCTCGTGGGTCAGTACACCAACAATCTGTACGCGGAAGACCTGCACTGAAACGTGTGTTTTCCGGCTTTCTAAACGGCCACAGAGGTTCAAGCTACAGGGGTGGGTGCCGATAACAAAAACAACGCTGTGATCAGCACCAACCCTAAGAGACACCCAGATGTACGCCACCGCCACAGGCACCTCGCCCAGCATGTTCAGTGCACGCAACATGAGCAGCGTCTACCACCAGGTGGGCGTCCAGACCGGCATCAATGGCGCGACCCCTCACCAGTTGGTCGTGATGCTTTTCAATGGCTTTCTCGACAGCATTGGCAAAGCCCGCGCTGCCATGGCTGCAGGTCAGATTGAAGCGAAATGCGAAGCCATCACGAAATGCGTCCGCATCGTCGATGAGGGCCTGAAAGCCAGCCTCAACCTGCAAGAAGGTGGCCAACTGGCGCACCAGCTCTACGACCTGTATGGCTACATCACCAAGCGCCTGACCCAAGCCAATTTGCACAACGACCCTGCTGCACTAGAAGAATGCGTACGCCTGCTGACCCCCATTCGAGAAGCGTGGATGGCCATGGCCCCCACAGCAGACAACACCCCTCGCCAAACCCTGGAGGTACAAGCATGAATGCGCCAGAATTGCTGACGGCTCCCGACGAAGACCTCCGCGATGGCAGCCTGCTGAATTTCTATGAGGCCATCGAGACCGCCAGTCACAACATGCTGGATGCAGCTCGCGCCGGCGACTGGGACACCGTCGTCAAACTCGAGGGCGCCTGTGCCGTTCTGATTGCTCGACTCAAGCACGCTGCCCAAGATCGCACCCTGGGTGCCGATGAGCAGGCGCTGAAGTCGCGCATCATGCACCGCATCCTGGTCAATGATGCCGAAATCCGCAACCTGGCAGAGCCCTGGATTCAGGACCTCAGCCGCATGGTTGGCGGCGCGACCGATCCCCGCCAGATGCACTGAATCACCGGAGCCCCGCCTTGTCTTCTGTCAAAGGCTCCCATGCAAACCTGGACGACTACCGCATCACTTCTGCGGTAGAAATCCAGGCTTTGTTCAAGCAGCTGCTTGAATCGAACACCTTGGTCACCCTCAGCGGCCCCCAAGGCGCCAACCACACCACTTTACTGCTGTCAGTCGATGCCAGCCGTGGCGTGGTGTGCTTCAGCGCCGAAGCGGACGACCCCAGCCTGACATCCCTGCTCGAATCCGACGAGGTCGTCGCCACCGCCTACCTCGACAGCATCAAGGTGCAATTCGACATCGAAGGTCTGGTTCTCGTCCATGGAGGGCGCCACAGTGCCCTCAATGCCGAGTACCCGAAAACCATCTATCGCTTCCAGCGCCGAGATGCCTTCCGGGTCAAGCCCTTCAGCTCGCACAGTCCCCAGGCCCAGTTCCGCCACCCAGGCATGCCCGACATGCACCTGACCCTGCGGATCCTGGACGTCAGTCTGGGCGGCATGGCACTCTTCCTGCCTGAGTCCATTCCCATGATCGATGCGGGTAGCAAGATTGGGCGCTGCATCGTCGACCTCGACGGCGACACGCGAATCGAGGCGGGCATGACCATTCACCACGTCACCGTCTTGCACCCGGAGTACCACGGCGCTCGACTGGGATGTGAGTTCGTTGGCATGGATGGTGGCACCATGCGTGCACTCCAGCACTACATCAACCAGACGCAAAAACGGCGATCAGCCTTGTCCTCGGACAAAACCTGACGATTCCGTCGCGCCCATCCCATCTCGAGGGTGCGGTCGCTGATAGCATCAGCGCATGACTGCACCCGCTCTCTCCCCCCTCTCTCCCTGGGTCATTGCCACCCGCGAAAGCCGTCTGGCTCTGTGGCAGGCCCACCACGTTCAAGCGCTCCTGCAGGACCGGTTCAAACGCGAGGTCCGCTTGCTGGGCATGACCACCCGCGGCGATCAGATCCTCGACCGCTCTCTCTCGAAAGTCGGTGGCAAAGGCCTCTTCGTCAAGGAACTCGAAGTAGCGCTGGAAGAAAAACGCGCCGATCTGGCCGTCCACTCACTCAAAGACGTCCCCATGGACCTGCCTGAGGGCTTTGCCCTAGCCGCCATCCTCGAGCGTGAAGACCCGCGCGACGCCTTCGTCTCCAACCGCCACAGCCAGTTTGCCGAACTACCAGAGGGCGCCGTTGTCGGCACCTCCAGCCTGCGTCGCTTGTCCCAACTGCGTGCGCTGCGCCCCGACCTGAAAATCGAGCCCCTGCGAGGCAACCTTGACACCCGTCTGCGCAAGCTCGATGACGGCGAATACGATGCCATCATCCTTGCCGCCGCAGGCCTCAAGCGCCTGGGCCTGGGAGAGCGAATTCGTCATGCCATCGAACCCGATGTGATGCTACCTGCCGCCGGGCAAGGTGCACTGGGACTGGAAATCCGAGCCAATGACCAGGAGCTCACCGACGCCCTCGCCAGCCTCATTCATCGTCCCACCTGGCTGGCGACGCTGGCTGAACGTGCCGTGTCCCGCGCCATGGGCGGCAGCTGTTCCATGCCACTGGCAGCCTACGCCAGCTGGAACAACGATGGCCAACTGATCTTGCGCGCACGCCTGGGGCACCCTGAACTGGCCCAGATCGTGTCAGCGGAGCTCACGGCCACGCCCACCACCGCAGCCGATGCCGAGACCATGGGGCAAAGCATTGCACAACAACTGAAACAACAAGCCGGGGCTGACTGGCTGGCGGCACTCTGACCGCCACGACCATGCTGGCACTTGTCACCCGCCCGGAACCGCAGGCCAGCGCCTGGGCCCAGTCTCTGTGCGAAGCTGGCTTGCCTGCAAAGGCCTTGCCACTCATCGGCATTGCGGCACCGGAAGACGTGACAGCGGTCCAAATCCTGTGGCGCGAACTCCCCGACATCCGTGCGCTCATGTTTGTCAGCCCGGCTGCGGTCGAGTGGTTTTTTCAACTACGTCCCACTGAGGCCACCTGGCCATCCAGCCTTCTGGCTACGGCCCCTGGGCCTGGCACAGCCAAAGAACTGCTGGCCCGAGGCGCCCCGGTCGGCTTGACATCAGCCCAGATCATCTCGCCTGGCCCCGACGCAGCGCAATTCGACTCCGAGACCCTTTGGCCGCTTCTGGCGCCACTCAACTGGGATAGACAACGAGTCTGCATCATCAGTGGTGGCGACGGCCAGGAAGCACGCGGACGCACCTGGCTGAGTGAACAATGGCGTGCGCGCGGTGCCGAGGTACAAGCCGTGCTGACCTACCAACGAGGCCCCGCCTCGTGGTCTCCGGAACAAACTGAACTGGCTCGCCTTGCGCTGACTCGGCCCCAACAGCATGTCTGGCTGCTCAGCAGCTCTGAAGCGCTGGGCTTTCTCGCCGTACTCAGCCGCTCCCTGCTTCACATCCATCCCCCCCCATGGCCTGACCTTCACGTCATGGCCACCCACCCCCGTATTGCCGAGCGCGCACGCGAGTTGGGTATCCGGCAGATCATCCAGACCCGCCCAGACCTGAATGAAGTGGTGCAGGCACTACGTTGTCTGCCCTGAAACCCAGGGCGTCGATACAATGATTTCACCGTGAGTGACATCAGCGCCCCCCTCCCCGAAAACCGAGCCCCCGTTGTGGCAGCCATTTCCATGGTCGAACCCATTGAGCCTTCCCTGCCCGGCTGGCACCGATGGGCCCTTGTGGTCCTCGGCCTCGTCTGCACCGGTGCGCTCTGGACCGCCTGGAACGCCCAGCAACGCGTCAGAAGCATCGAGCAAGAACTGGTTCGCCGGCAGCAAGACAGCCAAGGTCAAGCGGCCGAAGCTCGCGTTCTGGCGAAGCAGGCGCAGGAACTGTCCCGTGAAGCCGGCGCTCGCACCACACTGCTTGAAACCCGCCTGACGGAGGTCGCACTCCAACGCACGCAGGTGGAAGACCTCATCAAGTCATTGAGCCAGTCGCGCGACGAAAACCTCGTCGTCGACATCGACTCCACCCTGCGCGTGGCCATCCAGCAGTCGGCCTTGACCGGCAGCGCCGACCCCCTCATGAACGCCCTGCAGTCGGCAGATGACCGCATTGCACGAGCCAAGCAGCCCCGACTCAACCCCATTCGCCGAGCGGTGGCCAAAGATCTCGACCGTTTGCGCAGCACGCGTGTCGCCGACCTCGGCGCATTGACCATCCGACTCGACGAGGCCATTCGCCTGGTCGACGAGGCCCCTCTGCTGAATCAGGCCCCCGGCACCCCACGCTCCGCGACGCCCCTGTCAGGCACGCCCAATGGGACGGGCGCCCAGCCCCCCGCCCAAACTGAGGCGAAAGTCGAGCCCACCCCAAGCGACTGGAAGCAGCAAAGCTGGGCCTGGGTTCACCGCACATTCACCAGCGCCTGGGCTGAAACCAAAGCCCTGGTCCGAGTGACTCGCATCTCTCGCCCTGAAGGCATGCTGATCTCGCCTGATCAGAGCTTCTTCCTTCGCGAAAACATCAAACTAAGGCTACTCAACGCCCGTCTGGCTTTGCTCAGTCGACAAACTGCATCCGCCGTTGCCGACATCGAGACCGCTCAAAATGCACTGTCTCGCTACTTCGATACCGACAGCCGCAAGACCCAACTGCTGCAATCCACCCTCAAGGACATATCAAGTCAAAGCCCGCAGACCCTGATCCCCCGCCCTGACGACACCCTGGCAGCGCTCGCGGCCGTGTCTGGGTCCAGCCGTTAACAGGAGTCTCCATGCGTTCGATCGTCTGGCTTCTGTTGCTTTCTGTGGCTGCCGTGGTCAGCGCCACAGCCCTTGGCAGCAACGATGGCCTCGTCACCCTGTATTGGCTTGGCTGGCGAGCTGATCTCTCGCTGAATTTTTTCCTGCTCGCGCTGGTTCTGATCTTCCTGGCCATCCACTCACTCGTGCAAGGCCTCGATAGCCTTTTGGCTCTGCCAGAGCGAGCCAAGCGCTGGCGACTCGCCAACCGCGAAAGGCTTGCGCAAACAGCCCTGCGTGAAGCACTTGGCCTCTACCTGGCTGGACGCTACACACGATCACACAAGGCAGCGCAACGTGCTGTCGCCATTCAGGTCGATACACCCGGCATGGCCTTGGATGCCGAGTTCAGTGCCCTGGCTCATCTCCTGTCTGCTGGCAGCTTGCATCGCCTTCAAGATCGAACTCGGCGTGACGAACACCTGCAACGCGCCCTGGAGCTGTCACAGTTGACACGCAAGCCCCGCGTCACCGAGGAAGGCGCCAGACTGCTGATGGCGGAATGCGCGCTGGGTGACAACGATGCCTCTCGCGCCCTGAAGGAGCTGGCTGAACTTCCCCCTGGCGTGGCACGTCGAACCCAAGCCTTGCGACTGAAGTTGCAAGCCACTCGACTGAAGCGGCTTCCCATGGAGGCGCTCAAAACAGCTCGTCTGCTCGCCAAGCACCAAGGCTTCACGCAAACGGCCGCCGAAGGCCTGCTGCGAACGCTTGCAACCGAAACCCTGTTCACGGCCCGCGATGCGGATCAACTGCGACTGACCTGGTCGCAGCTCGATGCCTCCGACCGAAGCGATCCTCTTGTGGTGTCCAGCGCAGCCACACGTCTGGCACAACTGGGTGCCCCCAACGAAGCGCGCCAATGGCTGGCCCCACTGTGGAATCGCATCCCGCAATTGCCGCACGATGCGGTCGACGCATTGGCCCAAGCGCTCAGTCAGTCGTTGCTTGGCCTTGAACCGGAATGGCTGCCCCGACTCGATGCAGCCACCCCGACCGCCCTGCGTCACCCAGGCCTTGCTCTGGCCCTGGGCTTGGCACTGGCCGAGCGACAACTATGGGGAAAAGCTCGCAGCATGCTGCTATCGGCTGCCAATGACCTCGATCTCGATCTAGATCGAAGAAGGTTTGCCTGGGCGAAACTGGGGCAACTGGCCGAACGAGAACAACGCACAGAAGAAGCCGCTCGCTTCTTCCGCCTCGCTGCGCTGGCTCAAGTTGAGTGACAGCTCATCATTTGTCTCGATTGACACACTGGATATTTACACCCTCGTGAAAACCATGCTATAGTCTCACTTCTCGGCGGCTGTAGCTCAGTTGGATAGAGTACTTGGCTACGAACCAAGGGGTCGTGGGTTCGAATCCTGCCAGCCGCACCAGTTTCAAGCGAGAAGGTCGATCTAGTCGACCTTCTCACTCTGAAAGCGGTAGTCGAGAACGTTTTTAGCGGCTGTAGCTCAGTTGGATAGAGTACTTGGCTACGAACCAAGGGGTCGTGGGTTCGAATCCTGCCAGCCGCACCAGTAAAAAAGGTCAGCAAGTCAACTTGCTGACCTTTTTTCTTTGCGGCTCACACTGCAAGCTCACCTCGATGAGCCCGCCAGACCCATCACCTCCGCACCCAGCGCTCAAGTGATGGCCCCAGCATCCGAATACAAAGCATTCCTCATGTCGTGGAGCTTTCGTCATGCCCAAAGCCATCTCCGCTTGTTTCGCCCTGATTCTGACCGGCCTATGCTCAGCCAGCCACGCAGACATCCGATCCGAATGGGGCGCACCGGTCAAGCTGGGCCCGCCACTCGATGACAACGCCTTGATGGCCGTCACAGGTCAAGGCGCTCTGGATGACAACGCCGTCAAGATTCTTCAGACCACAGGCAAACTAGGCAACCTGGTCTCCAGCCTGGGGCTACGCCCCACTGCCCTGACCGCCGCCCTGCTTGAGTCCAGCGAAAAGCAGATGATCCAGGCGCAACAGAAGATGGCCATGGGCATCACCCAGACCATGGGGCAAACCGTCCAGATCAGCAGCACCATCATCGTGATGGCCGCGCCGATCAGCGCTCCGGTTGCAGGCTTGCCCATGCTTGGCATACCGATGCTGCCACCCAAAGCCAACAACGACAAAGACAAATGAAAAAGCCGGCGATCGCCGGCTTTTCTATCAAGGAATCGAAATCGTGGTTGACGTTCCGTTACGCAGATCGAGCTGCGAGGTCGACCTGAACCAGCGCATTCCCGAGGGAAGCGTATTGCCAGCGTCTTGAGTCCGAATCGCAAAGGCGTAGACCCCGGTGGCATAGCCGTAGGAGTTCGTCCCAGTAGGAAGATCGGTCACGGTTGCCGTTGCTGTGCCATCAGGTTGGATCGTCACCGCTTGCGTTTTCACGATCCCACCGACATCAGAAACGATCAGGTCTGCCCGAGAAACCGAGGTCGGCAAACCCGACGCGGTCACCGTGACCGTCCGAGTCGGAACCGCGGCCTTCAATGCCAATGGAATGGGAGCAAAGGTCGAACCCGAATCGGCGATCGATGCGCCGGACACCGCACCGTCATCATAGAAGCGCCCCAGAGCCATCGGCTTGTAAGAAGCCACGCCATCGACAGGCGTTTCATCCACAAATGTCGCGTTAAAGACGGCTTCAAAGCCCGGCGTATTGCCGTGGTTCTCGCTGGTCAGCGCCGAATAGGCGGCAACCAATGGATTGCCCTTGTGCAGCACCAATGAATTGCGCAATGCACCAGTAAACGGATCCGTATTGCCAGAGACAAACTCATAGGGCAACGTGCCAACGCCCGACTCCGCGCGAGAAAGCAATCGCAAACCGAGGATCACCCGAGAATTGGCCGGATCTTGGCTGGCCGACAGGTTGGCTTGATTCTCCAAATCGGCGACACCCAACAGCTGTGGGCGGATAAACGATCGATACGTCTTGCCATCACTGCCATCCCAAGTACGACCCAGGTAGGTTCCAATCAGGCCAACACCGTCCTGTGAAAACGAAACCAGGTCGGTACTGACTGGCTTGATGGGAACATCTTGAATGACCATCGTGCGCATGCCCTCGCCACGAATGACCAGATCATACGTATTGACACTGTCGCCCTCGTCTGGCGCAACAGGCCCCAGGAAGAACACGCCATTCCCTTGGGCAAGCCCCTGACCCACTTCGGCACTTGGCGCCACTCGAGTCGTCATGATGGCAGCCATGCGAGGAAACAGTCCATCACCTGACCGCTTGTACAAACTGACCATCACATTCGATGCACAGCGGGAACCGGATGGCACGCTGGCAACACTGCTACCGCAGAGGTAAGCCGGATCCAACTGCCCCCAAATGATGCCCGCGTCCGACCCTGTCCGGGTGGAGAAAGATCTCATGCGCAGAGTGGCACCATCTGCTGTGGACCAACCCGCATCAAATCGAGCCAGATTACGATCCAACCCCAAATGAGAAATCATCCCGCCGATGATGGTGGAACCACCCGACGAGGACGAAATGCTCACGCCACGATCCAGGCGGAACCCCGCTTGAAGATTGGGCAATTCAAGGGGCACGACAGCACCACCGTCGTATTCGATCTGCGCGTTATAAGTCAATGACTTGGCTGAAGCGCTCGACTTCAGCTCCTCATCGTGCCCCGCCAGAATCAACCGAACCTGCTGATAGGTTCCGATCGGAACCGACACCCCACCAGTGGCGGAACCCACGATGTATCCATTCGGCGCCGCAAGGTCAATCGTGACCGGCAGACCGAAGGTAACCGTCTGCCAAGTGGTATCTCCCGGCGTCCACGCCCGATCAATGTCCTCGTTGAGGATGACCTTGGTGACAGTCACATAAGCGTGTTTGATGCCGGGCAGCCCGCCACCCGAATACGCCAACACAAACTGGCCTGTGCTTTTGACTTGGCCCTGCTTCCCGGGGGGATTCCCACCGCTACCAGAACCGCCACCACACCCCGTTGTCGCAACAGCTGCGACAGTCAGGGCAACCAGAGCCAGCAGTCGACGCATCTTCAGCAATCCTTACTGGCCCACCATCACGGCGGCGCGCAGCTTCAGACCCACGGCTTGGGTCATGGTCTTGCCCTTGTCTTCAATGGCCACATGCGTTTCCTCAGCGACCTTGGTGCCCAGGGCCTTTTCTGCCTGAGGAATGAACTGCTCGAATTTCTTCTTGATGGGGGACTCAAGCAGGGCCACGATCTGCTTCAACTCTTCTTCCGAAAAGTTCTGCACCAGCATCGGCACCACGGTCGCAGGAATCTGGCGGCGGGCAGAGTCTTTGGCGATCGGGGTCACGTCATCCACGTACTTCTGCACATCGGTGGCGATGTCACGCATGGTGGCATCGCGCTTTTCCGCGGTGACCTTGCCTTGCAATGCAATGCGAGACTGGTTCATGGCTTCGGTCGCGCGGCGCTGAACCATCATCACTGGCACATCTTCTGGATGCCACAAGGTCAGGATCTTGTCGATCAGCTTCTGCTTTTCAGCCGAAACGGGCTGAGCGTGAGCCGCCCCCATCGACGAACACATCACAGCTGCAAAAATCAGCGAACCCAGAACAGCACGACGAGGCGAAAGTGAGAACATAAAGTACCAGTGATCAGAAAGGTTTGGTGATGTGAACACCGACGTAGCGCAGCACGGTTTCGCCGCTCAAGTCGAGTCCTGCATACGGGTTATAAATCACATTGAAGAACTTGTCACAGTTCAGGTTGCAGCTGGTGTTGGCTGGGATGTTGTATTTACCCTTACCCAAGCTGAAAGTCGCATCCAGCTTCAAGCCATCTTTCTTGGTGAAACCAAGACCAATGCTTCGAACTGTGAGGTCTGGCAGGGGCGCCACCAAGTCGAATGCAGAGGTTGGAATCGACGACTTACGTGGCTCGTAGCCCAGTCGCAACTTCAGCGCCTTGGTCAGACCAATTTCCGCACCGAAGCCAAAGTGAACCACGTTTTTGTAGCCACGGGGCAACACGAGCTTGGATGAGTCGGCCTGACCGAACATGCGCGCCATCTGAAGCAGGGTCACGGTTCGATCGAATTCAACTGTCAGCTTGTTCCATTCTCTCCAGTTGGAATAGCTGGCGTCCACGTTGAGCTGGAAACGCTCGTGCGGTTTGATTTTCAGGCCGACCTGGTAGTGTGCAGGGAACGGCAAACGCATGGTGGCATTGCCCGATTGCACGGCCGGGATGGAGGTGGGGAAGCCGAGCATCGATGCCAGAACTGGACCGAACAAGCTGCTGTACATCCCTTCGACAAAGCGGCGCAGCATGGGCTCGGCTTGGAACTGATAGTGCCCTGCCAGCGTGGTCTTGCTGCCAGACTGATACACGGCACCCAGTGCAAACCAGTCCTTGGGCTCCCACAATACACCCAGGTTATAGGTCGGCTCGCCCGGCGCGGTCATCTCAAAGTCCATGTTGGCGACCTTGTTGAATGGACGCAAACGCCCTTCTTTACCGCCACCACACAAACCGAATGTGAGCGAATCGATCAAGTGACCGTTGTCACCACACCAGGCATCTTGCAGCTTGCCGATCATGCCCAACAGCTTGTTGGGGAACCGCACATCGGTATTGAGCTGAAAACCTTGGTGAGAAATTGGAATCGCCAAACCCACGCGCAAGGTATCGGAGATCTTGTAACCGACCGAAGGTGACAGAAGCGTCAAACGCTGCAAGACCACCGACTTACCCATATAGCGGGCTGGGTCGTTTGGGTCATTACGCCGAATGGGAGCCGCCTCCGAAGCATAGACATTGGTCGCAAATGTCCAGGGCGAGCCTGGTGTGTTGAAACCAAAGCCCAAGGTAGCCGCCACCGCAGCGGGCAAGCTGAACTTGGGAACACCGACGCCGGGAATGAACAGGGTCTGCTCTGTCTTGCCGGTTTTACCGAAGTTGCCCACCGCGGACTTGACCAGGGGGTCTTCCTTCCAACCGCCGATATCGAACCCCGCGGGCTGAGTCAACTGAGCGTTGACACGCAGCGAGGCCCCGAAGATCGCGTCAGTCTTGACGTTACCTTCGATGCGAGCCAGACCCGCCGGGTTGAAGTGAATCGAATCGAGACCAGGGGGGTCAGCAGTAACGGCGTTGCCCAAAGACATCGCCACGACACTGGTGGCAAGGTTGTCGGTCAACGCCGCCTGTGCAGCACCAAACCCAGCCAGCAACGCCGCGGCTACAGCGAGCTGAGATGGACGCAAATGACGAGGAGTCATGATCAATTACCCGTCACGCGTCAGAAGTTCAGCGGCATGTTCACGCCCAGAGAGAAGTCTGGCGAATCGGAGGTCATGCCCACACCCAGGGTCACGTTGACGGTGGTCTGAGGAGACAAGCGAACCCCCATGCCGTAGTTCATGACAGCCGCATTCTGCAGGGTGGTCTTGAACTTGTAGCCGCCGTCGAATCGCAGGGTCGAGGGCCAGGAAATCGAGTGCTGCAGGGCGAAGTTGACCGAGATGTCATAAGACAGCGAGTAGGCAAAGCCCACGCCGTAGCCGAAAGACGGACCAGGCTTGACCGAAACCAGTGTACGACCGCCACGCTCCTGAGATAGGTGCGAGGCTTCCAGGCTGTAGGTGAAGTTGGCATTACCGAACAACGCCACAGGGTCAATCACCTTGGAGATGTTCAAACCGCCGGTGAAGGCGGTGACACCGGAGCCGGTCGCCAGGCTCTTGGTGGCATCGGTACGGTAAGGACTACGCCCTGTCGGCAAACGAACGGTGCCACTGGCTGTGATCGTAGGCTGGTCACGCTTGAGCTCGAAAGGCTGCCAACGCGCCCCAAGGGTCATGTCGCCAATCGAGTGGGACATGCCAGTAAAGGAGGTCGACTCCGCATAACGGCTCACCAACGACACCGACGCAGTGCCCGTCAGGTTATCGAGCAAACCGTAGTCAGCAGACAGCGTATTGGTGAAAGTATGCGAGCGCGTGTTCTCAATTTTGAACAGAGTCAGCTGGCTGCTTTCCTCATCGAACTGGGCGTCGATGGACTGCTGACCGATGTAGGAGTAGTTCAGATCGTATGTCGCAGCAAACTTACCTTTGCGCAGCATGGAGTACTGCTTGTCGCGCGAGGTCAAGGTTTCCTTGAGCAGGTCAGTCTGGTCAACGTCGCCCTCTTGCTTGCCCAATGCGTTACGCACAGCGTCAGAGCTGTCGCTCGCAGTCTGAGCCCATACCGAAGCAGACGCCAGACCAAACAATGCACCTGCAAACAAGGCACCCAGAGCGCGATTGGATTTCTGAAACAACATAAATGAACCTGTATTTTTCTTTCGTTATTGACGGCGCAGAGTCTGGATGCCCATCTGCTGCCTGACGACCTGCTCAAGGGCCAGCGAATTATTGAGTGCCTTCATATCAACCTGAGGACGAATGAGGTCGTCATCGATCAAACCCAATTCCTTGTCGCTCAAAGCCAGATTCAGCAAGGGCTTGCCCTGATCGGCAGGCAAACTCAGAATCAACATGACCTTGTTATCAGCCCACCAACGCTCGAACTCGACATCAGAGAAAACGATGTAGCCAGCAGACGGATCGGCAATGAAGACCTTGCCATCGCGAACGCCGCGCACCACCACAAAGTGCTTGCTCCCACCATGCGTGATCGACACGATGGCGGGCTGACGCAAGTTGGCAAGGTCAGCCAATGTGCCACGATAGCCCGCAGCCACGGCACCGAGGGTGAGCACATAGCGCTTCATGTCGAGCATCGAGAAGCCGCGCCGCTCGATGATCTTCTCTTTCTCGCCGTGGGCCATCATCCCTTCCATGGCCGCTTGCTCGGTCACATTCATGCCCAGATAGCTGTTGATGACCGTAACCAGTGCACCCGAACCACAACTGAAGTCATACATCTGACGGTTGATGTTCAGGTATTTGAATTCGGAATAGGGACGAACCATGGCTGTCATGGGCACATTACCGCCCGCGACATTACCAAGTCGATTTGCCGGAGAAAACTGGAATTCGACGAGCTTCGGATCTTTCTCGGCCGGCGGCACCTTGGACTGCACACCTGCACCAATGATGAAGGCAGCACCCATTCCCAACAGAAGTGGCAGCATCAGACTATCCCAACCCTTTATTTCGCGGGCCAAATATAAACATTTCCAGTCACTGTGGCCGAACCATTGAGCAGCCATTGACCGTAGTTATAGGTTGGCACCGCATTCTTGTCGTTCTGAGCCGACAACGACTGGAACCCGAAGTGATCAAACCCCACGTAAGCAGGCAAGGTCACGTCAATGTAGTCGCCCACATCGGCAGGACCTGCTCGCGCGTCGATGGCCATCCCCCAGAAATCGACGACACCCCCAAAACCTCGCATGACGATGAAGGTGTTGAGGTCGCGTTGAGCCTCATAAAAGCCCACACTGATCGCGCTGGACAGCTCTACTTCGGTGCGGTTGGGGCGCCACTCCAGATGCAAGTCAATGCGCACACCATCAGCACCGGTTACGGCTGAGAGGTCTTCATCGTGCAGCTCCTCGACAGCAGCCAGGGCTGAACCCGCGCACCATACGCAAGCCCCAGCAACAGCCACTGCACGCCACCACTTCGAGGTCAACGACATCCACTTCTTCATGCGCGAACCTCAGTAAGGGTTACGGAAGACAACATCCAGATAACGAATCTGCATGCCCCCCACGCTCAAGCCACCAAAATTGGTTGTAACTGGTGCGGCGGCGGTGCCGTTCTTGATGACGATCTCGTCAACAGAAAATGCCCCGGTCGGAATTTGATTTTCGTCTGTTCCACGGTACCACTCGATGCCCATATGCAACACCGGTTTGCCATTGGCATCGGTGTAGGCATTGATGATGCCGGGCTGCATGATGACGTCAGCCACTTTCCAAGTCTTCGTTGGATCGGTGTCGACGCCTGTCTTGCTGGCATTGGCTGCGCCGATCTTGATGCCCTTGAGCGCCATTTCAGTGGCCGCATAGGTCAGATTGTTGTTGGCGTCATAAACGTCCACGTCGTTGCGGCCGCGAGGGCGGAGAATCAACGCGCCGATTTCAACGTTCAAGTCCAAGCCAAAGGCAGCACCTCGAACATCGTTGTTGTTCTGGTAGGTCCAGGCTGGGGCCAAAGCAATGCCACCACCGCGCACCACCATGTCCTTGACGATCCAGGCACCCATGTCGTGCGTTTGGGCGGCGGTTCCGTTGACCACGCCAGTCGCCACTTTCCAGTCGTAAGCGACGTTCCACTTCATCTCACCATTGAGGTTCTTTGGATTGCGCAGATAGATCACCTGCTGCTCGCGTTTGGTCCGAAGAGGATCATCTGCCGCGAGGTTGTCGGGGATTGGCACCTCGTTAGGAACGATCACCGTCTCGACTTGAATTTGATACGGATCGTTGAACAGATCGAGTGGATTGCTCGGATCGGTACGGCTGATGCTGATGTTGCCATGCTCGATATAGCTGACAGGCTTGGAAGGATCCAGCATCAAAGGGTCACCCGGATTGGCTGCTGTGCCATCACCCTCGTAGGGCATGGTGTAGGTCAGCGTCAAAGGGGTGTAGCCGAAATGGGCAGCCGAGTTCAAAGAAAAATTGCGCAAATTGAGGTTCACGCCATCTTGCCCACTGACCGAAGACAGCTGCTCGTCATCAAGTGCGACGAGACCGGAGGCGGATGCCACGCCTGTTACGCCAGCCCAGATCGAGAAGGTCAATACGGATACAACGCGCTTCATATCAACCTCCTTGCAAACGACGAGGCATGGATGGCAGTGGGTTCACCATCACGGTACCAGACAAGTCCTGATAGGTGAGCCCTCGAGTCCAGTTGATGCCCATTCCATCTGGCGCCGTGTTGCTGGTGCCATCACCGAAATTCGAAACCGCCTGGGTCAAGATCGACACAAAGAAGTCGGTGTCGCCCGTGGCTCGCACCTGCCCCACTTTGTTCATCGCGATGGTTCCACCGACACAACCGGAGCCGGTTCCCGTACAGGCAAAGTTAGCTTGCGCGCCATCGGCTTGAGACAGTGTCAGGGTACCCGCGTCAGATGCGGCGCCCATGCCGTTTTCGATCCGGATGTTGCCGCGCAGGGTGTTGAACAAGGTCCCCAGATCGCCCGTCATTTTGCCGAAGCCGAAACGGGCACCAATGATTTCGCGGTCCCCCACGTTTGCCGAATTCTGGTTTTTGTAGACCAACTCGAGGTAAGGGTCGGCGAGCTGCACGTAAGGCAAGGTGTCGGCACCGGCTCCAGGGGACTGAACAAAGCGCAACTCTCCGATATCGATCACCGGTGAACCAGAAGGACCCGCCTTGATATTTGAAAAATTGGCATTGAGCTTGATGTCCGCGTTGAGCGTGATGCGGGTGAAGTCAAACAAAACACCGTTGGCAGCATCGGCATCGCGGTTCTGCACTGAGAACATGGCTTGGCCCCAGATGTCAGCCAGTTCGTCATCGCCCATAGGCGCGCCCTGCGCATAAACCGAAGAAGACGCACAAGCCGCCCAAATCAGGATGGACACAGCCAACGGCTGACGTCTTTTCGCTATCACGTTACCCATAGGACCTCAACGAAGACTCTCGGAAACCCAGACCAATCAATTCGACACCCCCAGGGCCTCGAGGTTCCGGCAATTGGCCCTCAAAAGACCCCAGACTATCCCTAAGACCAGCCTTCACCTCCACATGGAAGTCGTGCTTGTCTGGACATCTGGTGACAGTGACAGATGTTCCATCGTGGGGCGCATTTTGATTTGTCATTCAGAGCCAAGCGATTGGCCCCAAAGGCCACCAAGTTGATGGGGCGGATGAACCCTAAGCACCCCAAATCCAGCCCGCAAAGACAAACCCCGCTGCATTGCTGCAGCGGGGTTCGTTCTTGGCTTTGATTCAAGCCGCCTGAGCCACTGACTCAGACTGGCTGGACATCACGCCCCAGATCAGTGGGCGAACAACCAGATCTTGGTGCCTTGCATGTCCAGGTTCTTGATTTCCAGCGAACCGTAGGACTTGGTGCTGTTGCCGTTGGTGATCGAAGCGATCTTGATGGTAGGTGTCAGACGGCTGTCCAGCTTGGCGTTGGGGAAAGCGAACTGAACCACGTCAGAAGCG
>NZ_DASUIN010000001.1:0-161709 GCF_036273115.1 Aquabacterium sp. | reverse complement strand
GCTGGCCGATGCCAGCCCCGGCCACTGGCTGCGGGCTGCCGAGGCCATCATGACCACCGATACGGTGGCAAAGGCCTTCAGCCGCCAGGTAGCCATCGATGGCGCCACGGTGACCATCACCGGCATCAGCAAGGGCGCCGGCATGATCCGGCCGAACATGGCGACGATGCTGGGCTTCCTCGCCTGCGATGCGCGGGTCGGTGCGGCGGTGCTGGGCCAGCTCGCGCTGGAGCTGGCCGAGGGGTCCTTCAATCGCATCACGGTGGATGGCGACACCTCCACCAACGATTCGTTCGTGGTGATTGCCAGCAACCGCGCGGCGCACCCGCCGATCGACTCGCTCGCGAGCCCGGCGGGGCAGGCGCTGAAGGCCGGCATGCTGGAGGTGGCTCGTCTGCTGGCCCAGGCCATCGTGCGCGACGGCGAAGGCGCCACCAAGTTCATCAGCATCACCATCGACGGTGGCCGCACCGAGGAAGAGTGCCAGAAGGCGGCTTACGCCATTGCGCACTCGCCTCTGGTCAAGACTGCCTTCTTCGCCAGTGACCCCAACCTGGGCCGCATCCTGGCTGCCGTGGGCTATGCCGGCATTGACGATCTGGACCAGAACCTGATCGAAATGCACCTGGACGACGTGCACGTGGTGACCAAGGGCGGTCGCAACCCCAGCTACCGTGAAGAAGACGGCCAGCGCGTGATGAAGCAAAGCGAAATCACCATCCGCGTGAACCTGTCGCGCGGCCAGGCCACCTCCACCGTGTGGACCTGCGACCTGTCGCACGACTACGTGACCATCAACGCCGACTACCGTAGCTGACCGTCCACAATACGGAAAAAGGCCCTTTGCAAATTAGGCAAAGGGCCTTTTTCTTTGGTACAGGACAAGCCCAGTTTTGGATTTTCAGACAAGAAGCGCACTGACCCCGAATCGCGGAGTAGGCAAGCAACAAGCTCCCTCTTAGACTTCGCGCGTTTTTCGCCATATCGGGGGGGCCAAAAGTGGCTCAGAAGTTCATTCGTATCGCCGTCATCACAGGATTGGTTTGGTCAATAACAGCTTGCGGCGGCGGCGGCGCAAGCGATCCGTCCAGCCCCGCGGCAACGGTTTCTTCGGTCCTCCCCGAGGCGGTCAACATTCTTGCCCCCGAGGGCGGCAGCGCTGGCGCCACCATTACGTTCTCCACGGATCTCAACGAGTCAAATGCCGGTTTGACCTTCGCGTGGAGTTTTGGAGATGGCGCAACCAGCACAGAAGCGAATCCCCGTTATCAATACTCACAGCCGGGAGAGTATGTGGTGACGCTGTTGCTTACGCTGCCAAACGGCAGCCAGATCCAAAGCAAACGCAACATCACCGTCAGCCTTCCGAGCAACTTGCAAAATGCGTTGTGCGACGAAGCCCGCGTCAAGGGCTGGTGCTGGCAGACTCCCAACACCACGGGCAACAAAGTTAACGGTACCTTTTTCTTGGATGCCCAACTGGGCTGGGCTTTCGGTACAGGCGGCCTCGTTCTAAAAACAAACGATGCTGGCCAGTCTTGGAGCAAGCTGAACCTGCCGATCCAGCAAGAAATTCTGGGCGTCAAATTTCGTGACAGCCAATACGGCTGGGCGATTGCCACCAATGGCATCGCCTTGGTGACCGAAAACGGTGGATTGACTTGGACAAGCCATTTCACCGACCATAGGATTAGAGAATCGTCAGACCTTCAATCTATCGTACTGAAGGACGCAACGATATTGATTGTGGGAAGGGTCGCTGCCACCGCATCGACTGACCACGGCGAAACTTGGTTCAACTCGGGCCTGTCTGGTTCCTGGCCAATTTTTGTGACTCAGTCTGGAGAAATGTGGACACGCGATCTGTCGTCCATCGTTGTGTCGCGAGACTTCGGGCGCAACTTCACGCCAACACTGAATCTGCCATACAACGCTCAAGAGACTTACATCTGGTTCGTTGACTCTCAGCGCGGATGGGTCGCAGCACACGAAACGGTCGACGACGTTCACTTTACGTCGATCTGGAAAACCATTGACGGCGGTGCCACATGGGTGAAGATCGCACAGGTACAGCGCCCAATTCGCACTCCAGCCAACGCCTGGAACCCAGACAACGTACCCAGCCAGATGCGCTTCTTTGACGCCAACAATGGCTGGCTTGAGTTAGGTGCCTGGACAGATCCAATCAGCTTTGTCACCCGCGACGGAGGTGTAACCTGGAGTGAACTGGTCTCTCCGTGTCCCAACAGCACAAAAATGATCGTTCCAGATCCAGACCGTCAGCCAGATGCACGGTTAATGGCTGTGTACTGCACTAACGGCGATAAACCCGGCCCAATGTATGGCACCCTAGATAGCGGCCGTTCATGGCAGTCACTGGGTGACCCATTCTCTTTGCGAATTCCCGTGACGAACGATGGTGTCATCGAACCCAATCGCGCAGCCTATTTGGGTGGAGCCAGTTACCTTGTGCGCGCAGAGGACGGAACCCGTATCACCCGAGACAGCGGTTTGACGTGGAATTTGGTGATTCAAGGTAAAGGAACTCGATCGGCAATTGCTGGCGTTTCCTTCCTTAACGACCAACGAGGCTTTGCGATTGGGGAAAATCGGAGATTGTTCGAAACCCGCGATGGTGGACGCCAGTGGACCCCCGTTCAAAAAGAGGGCCCCGGCCTTGGCGTCAGCCAAATCAATTACTTCCGCTTCTTCTCAGAGACGATTGGCTGGCGACTGATTGACAACACCATCAGCAAAACCAATGATGGCGGAGCGACCTGGCTACCTGTGAGCCAAGCCAACAACGGTGCCACGGCTCTGTTTATGCTGACCGCCGACCGTGGTTGGGCGACGTTGCAGGATGGTACGGTGGCGGCAATCAAGAACGGGGCTATTGTCAATGCCCTTTCCACCTTGCCAGTAATCCCAACACCCACTGCACTTCACTTCGTGTCAGAAGACCTTGGATTCATGGGGACCGCAACGGGCGTGATTCGTAAGACCACCGATGGCGGCAAGACTTGGCGGGCCATTGCGACCGATACGAAAGATCAGATTCGCAAGATTGTGTTTGTTGATGAGCAAACTGGCTGGGCCATCTCAAGCTACTACAACTTCAGTGGACAAGTCTTGAAAACCGTTGACGGTGGTGCAACCTGGACCTCGGTCGCCTCAGCAGGAAACGACAACGGCTACAGTGACATTTTTGCAATTGATCGCCAGCACGTTTGGGTGACCGGAGGTAACGGCCTGATTGCCGCATCCACAGACGGAGGGAAAAGTTGGTCAGCCCAGACGCAGGGAGTTACCGGCGCTCTGCGCCAGATTTTCTTTGTCAACGCAAGCACGGGCTGGGCAGTTGGCGAAAACGGCTCCATCCTGACAACGGCATCTGGTGGCTTCTAAACGACTCGAGCGCCCTCTTGAAAAAGAGGAAAGCACCTGCATCTAAGCAATAAGGTCAGGCAGGCCGGAACAATCCGGCCTACAATGACCAAACTTTCCTGGGGCCGACCTGGTTTCGACGTGGGTGCGGATGCGGGATAGGGCATGTCGAGCACCAGTCAGCTCGTAAATCCACTGGAAAAAAACTAACTGCAAACGACGAATCGTTCGCACTCGCCGCTTAATACCGGTGAGCCTCTCAACAGTTGGCCTATGGGCTGGGTTTGAGTCGCAAGACAAGAGCTGAGAGGTCATTCACATAGGCTGGGTTTCATGCGGGTCACTCGCATGGGGCCAAGATCAAGTGACTGGCTGATCTGGTAGCGTGCTTCTGCGCGATCAGGTTGGCGAGATCTAAATCAGACAGCTAAACATGTAGATCTACTCGTTGATGGCTTACGGACGGGGGTTCAATTCCCCCCGGCTCCACCAATTTAACCTCCAGCGTCATCCGCTGAAGTACAAAACCCCTAGAGAAATCAACGCTCTAGGGGTTTTTTGTTGTCCATTGCGGTGCGGGTAAGTCTATGGACATCCGCCCCACTTTGCGGGTAACTTTGTGGGTAACCGACTTACCCGCAAACCAGTTACCCACAACGGGGTTACCCACATGGCCACCAAGAACGCCACAAACAAGCTGACGGACCCAGCCATTCGCAATGCCAAACCGCAATCCAAAGCCTTCAACCTAGCGGACGGCGGCGGCCTTGGCCTGGAGGTACAACCCAGCGGCGCGAAGTGGTGGCGGTTCCGGTACCGATTCGACGGCAAAGAAAAAATGCTGTCCTTCGGCACCCACCCAGAGGTGACGCTGAAGGATGCCCGCGAACGCCGAGAAGGCGCCCGGCGCGAACTGGCGGCAGGTATCGACCCTGGGGCAAAGCGCAAGGCCGAAAAGGAAACACGGGCCGAAGTGGCCACCAACACCTTCGAGGCCGTGGCCCGTGAGTGGCACAAGGCCGTGCATGTGGCCAAGGTTTCAGAAGGCCACGCGGCGAGAAACCTGCTACGCCTGGAGCAAGACGCTTTCCCCCACATCGGCGCCATGCCAATAGCCGACATCACGGCGCCGAAGTTGCTAGACATGCTGCGCAAAGTGGAAGCACGTGGCGCCATCGAGACGGCCCACCGTGTGCGCCAGGTGTGCGGCCAGGTATTCCGGTACGGTATTGCCACAGGCCGGTGTGAGCGCGACCCAGCGGCAGACCTTCGGGACGCCCTGCAGCCGGTAATCGTGAAGCACCACGCGGCCATTCTTGACCCCAAGGAGGTAGGCGCCTTGCTCCGCGCCTTTGATGACTACCAAGGCCACCCCGTGACGCGAGGCGCCCTCAAGCTGGCCCCTTTGGTGTTTCTGCGGCCCGGTGAGCTGCGCCAGGCTGAATGGGCCGAGTTCGACCTCGATGCGGCTATGTGGTCCATACCTGCGGCCAGGATGAAGCGCACCAAGCAACAGAAAGCCAGCGGCACGCCCCACCTCGTGCCCCTCTCCACCCAGGCCGTGGCCGTGCTGCGCGAACTGGAGCGCATCACGGGCCGGGGTCAGTACGTTTTCCCCAGCCTACGCAGCCCAAAGCGCCCAATGAGCGACAACGCTGTGTTGTCTGCACTGCGGCGCATGGGGTACGGCAAAGAAGAGATGAGCGGGCATGGCTTCCGGGCTATGGCCCGCACCCTCATGGCCGAGCGCCTGGGCATTGATGACAACGTGATAGAGGCGCAGCTTGCCCACTCAGTCAAGGACAGCCTCGGACGGGCATACAACCGCACCGAGTTCTTGGAGCAAAGGCGCGACATGATGCAACGGTGGTCAGACTACCTGGACAGCCTGCGCCAGGGTGCCCAGGTCATCCCCTTCAAAACCGCCTGAGCATCCCCGAGCGCAGCACCGAACGGCCCCACGCGGGCCGTTTCGCGTTTTGGGGCGTCGATTCTGCTGGGGATGTGGGGAGAAGCAAGGCTGATTCCTCAGAACCCCGATGAATAAAGGCTTTCCGGCCTTTTGAGGGAGTGGGGAGAAGTTGGGCTGTATATGAGGAGAGAGTGAGGAGAACTCTCTATTTCTTGTAATACCTATCCTCACCCCTCACCACCTCGCCCCGGCCCCTTGCGGCCTTGCTTGGACCGCAGCGGATAAAGGCGGACGAAGGCGCGGCGGCGTTCTCCCTGGCGCCCCAACCTTACGCGCCCGACACAAATGGGAAATACGATGCCTCTTGTGTGTTGAATTCAACCAACTGCAAGGGCAGAAAATGATCGGGGACCAAAGGACTGGATGCATCGCTGGCGTAGTTATCAGCATGGTTGCGCATGAGAAACCCACCGTGACCGTAGGCGGCGAGCTGGCTCAACTGGCCATCATCACAAACGATGGCACCGTGATCGCATCGGGCGAGCAAGTCAGCACCCAGGTCGCAGCAGTCGTCATCAACTGCTACCGCGCCATGTGGAAGGCACAAGGCCATCTGCGCGTGTACAGCGAACCGATCTTGCCGATTGCAGGACTCAGAGGGCCAAAAGACATACAAGAACAAGAGACCGAACACATCGGGAGCATCCTCATCAGCACGGTTGCGCATGAGTCGCCCACAGCGACCGTAGACGGCAAGCTTGCCCAACTGGCAATCATCACTGACGGTAACACCGTGATCGCATCCGGCCAGCAAGTCAGTAACGAAGTGGCCGCTGTGGTTATCAACTGCTACCGCGCCATGTTGATTGCCCAGGGCCGTCTGCGCGTGTACACCGAACCAATCTTGCCATCTGCGATAGTGAGAAGCACTAGGGAAGCAGGGCAGTTGGTGCGCTCAAAGCTGTAGAGCAGCTGAGCATGTGATTGCATGCGCATAATTCCGCGTGCAATAATCTGAACAACCCGAAAGGGCCGGTGCTTCAAAACACCTTTTCGCAAAGCGGTGAGCCTCCCCGATAGTGAGGCTTTGTCACGTCCGTACACAGGCGGCCCCAGGCATTGGGGCGGCCACTGGTTGCGGGTGGGATGGGGCTACCCGTAAGGGCGTCCGCACGTCTTTGCGCGTGTTTTGAACATCCCGCCCACCCTTCATGCTTCAAAACATGGTGGGTGGCTTCAAGTCTCGCAAAGGAGCCTGAAACCATGACCGACATCACCAAGCCCGTCAGCGAGCTGGACAAAGCCCAGCTTTTCGCCCAAGCGGAAAACTCCCTGAGCGTGGCCCTGTTCCACCTTCGCCAGCCTGCGGCTAACGTGCCCGGCGCATCCCGCAAGGCCGTGCAGGCCCTGGCCGCGTTGAACCAATTGCGCGGCCTGGTCGAAGGCGGCGGCTCGATGGCTGCGACGGTGGAGGGCTGAACAATGGCAACACGCAAGAAGGCCAACGCGGCAACGCAAACCGCACAAGCTCAGTCACCCGCAGTGGTCATGAGCGCCCAGCACGAGCAAGCGGTGATCATGGCCGCCCTCGCCATTGTTGAGGCCCGACTGAAGGCCGTGACCTTAACTGTTAGCTCGCCCGAACCCGTTAAGAACTTCTTGAAGCTTCAGCTTGGTGCCCTTGAACGTGAGGTGTTCGGCGTGATGTTCTTGAACGCTAAGAATCGCATGATCGCTTTCGAGATCATGTTTCAAGGCACGCTTACGCAAACATCCGTGTACCCGCGTGAAGTGGCCCGCCGCGCCCTGGAGCACAACGCTGCAAGCGTGATCCTTGCCCACAATCACCCATCAGGGGTGATCATGCCAAGCACGTCGGACAAGCTGTTGACGGATACGCTAGAACGTTCATTGGCCTTGATTGATGTCGCGGTTCTTGATCATGTCATTGTGGGCGGGGTCAAAGCCTACTCATTCGCAGAACAAGGGCTTCTAGACCGCACCAAGGCGCCAGAGGCGGATGCAGCCTGCACACGATGAACTCAGAGGAACATGGCATGGCAAGCAACAACGTGACAAGCCTGCATCAGGGTGACCGCACTGTAGAACCTCCTGACGGGTGGCAGGCAAGCACACCATTCGGGCACCTGTCGAGCGATGGTACGAAGGCGGGGAGACTGGCTCGCCTGGGTGATGTTCTCAAATGGATTGAGGTTGGCCGCGAATGGCCGCGCGATGAGGCATTGAAATGCCTGCTCAATCGACTTCCTGTCGATGCCATGGGCCGTATATACCGGGTGCAGCCTGGAAGCTTTGCTTGCAAAGTATCAGAGTCGGAAAGCTTCGGATTTCCCGCTACCCAACAGCGTCAAGAAGCAAACAGAGCCAATTCGGCCAGTGCACTAAAAAGCGGGGCGTTTGCCTCTCCTGAATGGTTGGCTGAGTTTGCACCAGTGCACCGAGTCTCGGCCCCGGTAGCATTGAGGCCCACCGCAGATCCGGGAGTGCCCGCACTTCGTTTGCTGCTATCCACCTGCTGGAGCAAGCCAACGACCAGGGACGCCAGAACGCGTGCAGACGTGTGCACCACCACCATGCAGGGCAAGGCATGGCAGGCCAACTACCTGGCTGTGCCACTACTCAAGGCGTTTGAATGGTGGGGTTATGGGCGTCTGGTTGATGCTGGGATTGGCGAGGAAACGGGCCGGGACAACCTGGACCTTGCCACCGGTCCCGCCAGCGGATGGACTGACGCACGAATCGCAGCCAGGCACGCCGAACTGAAGGCGGCTGGAGAACGGGCGCCCACGCTCAAGCTTTGCGAGGAGTCAGGTCTTTCTGATCGCGAGATTCGCCGCGCAAAGGCAAGGGTGAAGGCATCCGGCCCACTTGGGCAGGCGGTCGCCGTTCTAGCCACCCGGCCCGGCAATAAGCGACGGTAGTCTGCCGGGCTGGTTCAGCCTGGGGCCTCTGTTCATGCGGCATTCAAGCCCGGCAAAACTGCCGGTTTGCCAGGCAAGGCTTGCCGCCTGAACCTTTCATAACCGCGTCAGTGCACGTCAACGGATGCACGGCGGTCGATGAAAGGTAACCCATGCAAACTCCCGCGCCTGCCGTGCACCTGGCCCACTCCGCCAAGCCCGTCATTCCCCGTGATCGCCTATTGCGCCTGAACGAAGTTGAAGTTCTCAGTGGCTGCAAGAAGTCAACCATTTACAAGCTGATGAAGGAGGGGAAATTCCCGGCCTGCGTCCGCATCACATCCCGTATGTCCGCATGGCCTGAATCACTGGTTTTGCAGTGGGTTCAAGACCGCATCCAAAAGGGAGGTGTGGCATGAGCTCAAATGAAAACATCTCTCAGCTTAAGGATCTGAAGTCTGCTTTGCGCGTCTTGGCTGCGGCCCAGACTCAAAACTTTGGTGAGCACAGCAAAGCAATGGACTTAGCTGGTGACTTGATCGCACGCGCAAGCGACGCATTGCACGCGGCACTGAAACGTCAGCCTGACCCCGGATCTGCGATTGAAACCATGCGCCAGGATGACGAAGAAGCTCCCCCTATTGCCGAAGGATTTGAACCGGCGATTTTGCAAGCGCTTGAGCAACTTAATGCCGCCTATGTATGCCTGTTCGTAAAGGCAGGTGATGCACTTTCAGCCTGCATGTTGTCGATCAGTGAAGAACGGCAATTGTTAGAGCACCAAATACGCATCAACCAGCAATGAAGCGACACATCACGCCCGATCTAGTTCGGGCCGCACTGGCGTGCGTGCCCCCTGACCTTCCTCGTGAGGAATGGGCTCGTGTAGGCATGGCTATCAAGTCCGAAATGGGCGCCGATGGCCTCTCCCTGTTCGACAACTGGTCCCAGGGAAGCGAGCGATACAACAAGGCCGATACCCGCGACACCTGGCAAAGCATCAAAGCCGGGGGCCGGGTGAGCATCGGCACTCTGTTTCACATTGCCAAGGGCCACGGCTTCAAGTTTGAGGACAAGCCAGGCGAGGCCCGGCCCGACTCAGCCAGCATCAAAGCAATGGCCGAAGCACGCAAGGCCCGCGACGAAGCAGAGCGCAAAGCCACCGAGGCAGCTCACAACAAGGCCGCCGAGCTGGCCGCCAAGCTGTGGAACGAAGCCACAGAGACAACCAGCACACCTTATCTGGAGCGAAAAGGCGTGAAGGGGGTGGGTGTGCGGGCAGATGCGCATGGCGTACTGTTGGTGCCGATGCGAGACGAACGCGGGGTAATGTGGAACCTGCAAAGGATTGCACCAAACAAGCCCGCAGAAGGCCCGGAAAAGCGATTCCTGAAGGGTGGCCGCAAAGCTGGCCTTATGCATTGGATCGGCGAGCCAAACGGGGCCGGTGTGCTGTTGCTGTGTGAAGGCTTCGCCACGGGCGCCAGCCTGTACCAAGCGACGGGGCACCCGGTGTGCGTCACCTTCGACGCGGGCAACCTGCCAACCGTAGCAAAGGCGGTGCGGGGGCTGCGGCCTTCTGCCCTGCTGGTCATGTGCGGCGACAACGACAAGGCCACCGAGACCAGTGCGGGCCGCAACCCAGGCAAGGAAAAGGCCCTACAAGCGGCCAAAGCCGTGCGAGGTGTAGCCACCTGGCCGGAAGGCTTGCCCGATGGCCTCACCGACTTCAACGACGCCCACCAGACACAAGGGCTTGAGGCCGTGAAGGCCCGCATACAAGAGGCCATCCAAAGCATGCAAGACAAAAGCAACAAGGCCAGCCAGGAAGGCAAGGCCAGCGACAAGCCGGCTACACCCGATGTGCCCGAGGTGCTTGACCGCTTCTTGGTGAGCGATGAAGGCGTGTTCTACCTGGGGCAAGACCAAGACGGCAGAGCCACGGCCCCGCAATGGATTTGCAGCCGCCTGGACGTGACGGCCACCACCCGCGACGAAGATGGCCAGGGGTGGGGCTTCCTGCTGACCTTCACCGATCCTGCGGGCACCCTGCGCACTTGGGCCATGCCTGCCCGCATGCTGGCCGGTGATGGCGGCGAGTACAGGGCCGCGCTGCTGAACATGGGCCTACGCATTGCCAGCGGCACCAATGCACGCAACAGGCTCACCCAGTACCTTCAAACTCGCCAGCCTGCCGAGATGGCCCGGTGTGTGGATCGCTTGGGGTGGCATGGTCGCGCCTATGTGCTGCCCCGCGAAACCTTGAGCCAGGCCGATGATGAACGCATCGTGTACCAAGCTGACGGCTTGGCCGAGAACCCATTCAAACAGCGAGGCACCGTCGAGCAATGGCGGGACAAGGTAGCAGCCTTTTGCGTCGGGAATGACCGGCTTGTGTTTGCAGTGTGCTGCGCCCTGGCCGGTGCCCTGGTGCGTCATGCGGGTGTCGATAGCGGGGGTTTCCACCTGCGGGGCGGGTCGAGCTGTGGCAAGACAACCGCCTTGAAGGTGGCAGCTTCGGTGTGGGGTGGCGCCTCATACATGCAGCGGTGGCGGGCAACAGACAATGCCCTGGAAAGCATCGCAGCTCAACACTGTGACGGCCTGCTGATCCTTGATGAGCTTGCCCAGGTTGACCCAAAGACGGCGGGCGAATGCGCCTACATGCTGAGCAACGAGCAAGGCAAGGCACGCAACACCCGCACCATGCAAGCCCGGCCCCGTTTGTCCTGGCGCCTGTTGTTCTTGTCTGCTGGCGAAATCAGCCTGTCTCAGCACATGGCCGAAGGCGGCAAGCGCAGCAAGGCCGGGCAGGAACTACGCATGGCCGATGTTCCCGCCGATGCTGGCCAAGGCTTGGGCCTCTTCAACGTGCTGCATGAGCTGCCCAGCGGTGCGGCCCTATCTATGCACCTGGGCAAGGCATGCGAGACCCACCACGGCACAGCGGGCCGGGCCTGGCTGCAATGGCTGGTCGAGCATGTTGACACCCTGCGAGATGCATGCCGGGCCGGGATTGAGCAACACGCACAGGACTGGATACCCGAGGCAGCGAGCGGCCAGGTTCAACGGGTGGGCAGGCGCTTCGCCCTGCTGGCTGTGGCTGGTGAGTTGGCAACCGAGGCGGGCATTACTGGATGGCCCCAGGGAGAGGCTACACGCGGTGTGCGAGCTTGTTTCAATGCGTGGCTTGCCTCACGCGGCGGCATTGGTGATGCCGAGGTGACCAACATGCTCAGCCAGGTGCAAAGGCTGCTGGAGGAGCGTGGCGCCAGTTGCTTTGCCTGGATGAACCGGGTAGCGGACGACCGGGCGCCGAACCCGACAGAGCGTTGGGGCTTCCGGCGCCTGGTGGACAAGAAAGGCAAACCCATCAGCCGCATGGATGACGCGAACGAGTATGGGCGGGCTGTGGAGTTTCTGGATGATGACGGCACAGAGGTGGAGTATTTCGTCTTGGTCGAGGCATTCAGAAACAAGCTGTGTGAAGGGTATGACCCGGTGACTGTGGCCCGCCTGCTGGCAAAGCGTGGGCATCTGGTGCCAGAGTCGGATCGGCGCCTTGATCGCAAGGAGTACATCAAAGGCCAGGGCTATGCCCGCGTGTTTCGCATCAAGGCGAGCATCTTGGCCGATGAGGGTGGTGACATCTAGCCTCACCCACAAAAGTCTATTCTTACAAATTGTGGATAACTTTGCCGTAAAAATCTACACAATCGAATTTCACCAGGGGTTAGATTTGCTTAATTTTTAAGCACAGAAGCGAGGCCCTTTATTCATCGGCAGTTCAAGCCGATAGGGGTGTGCATAACTTGTAATCCGTACTTCCTACAACGGGCGTTATGTAAACCAAAGTAGAGTTTTCGCAGTGTTTGATCTACTTTATGCGATGTGGTACGCTGCATGCAGCGTACTGGATAGCCGCAAGGAACACCGAATTGAAAGCGACAGACACACCCCACGACACGCCAGGACATGAGCCAATCACGCCTGAGCAGTTTGACGAAGCTCTTCACGCTCTTGGCTGGAAGGCTGTGGACTTTACCCGGAAGGCAGGACTTGTGCCGAACACGGCATGGCGTTGGCGTAAGGGTCATGCTCCTATTCCTCTCTGGGTGGGTGAGTACTTGGGGGCCATGCTTGAAATCCAGCGTCTCTACAGTCGATTTGTTGCCATCAATCCGCCCAGCCGTGAGCCCTCCTCCCCTAGTGCTGAGCCTTGAGCCTCTGCCGGTGTTGCCTGCCTGAACATCCAGCCAGGACAGCAAGCACCCGCACATCAGCCCGGCACCTGGCCGGGCTTTTTCGTTTGGGCCGGGTGCGGTGGGGGCCGCGTGGTGGGCACGTCTCCCGCCCCATTGGATGCCCTGTCATTGCCCCAGCTCACAGAATCAGCCCTGCACCCCTGGAGCTGAGCCTTGAGCCTCTGACGGCGTTGCCTGCCTGTACATCCAGCCAGAACAGCAAGCACCCGCACATCAGCCCGGCACCTGGCGGGGCTTTCTCGTTTGGGCCGGGTGCGGTGGGGGCCGCGTGGTGGGCACGTCTCGCGCTTGTTTTGGGGCGGTTTACTTGCTCCAGACTTAGGAGAACCGGCCCCTGGCCTTGAGGTGCCTGGGCTCACTGGACTTGTGTGGACAGATTGAGGTTGGTTTTCTCCCCATATCCCCACATCCGGGGATATGTAAACGCGAAATGTGGGGAGAGAAAAACTCCAAACACATCAACGACTTAGCCAAATTTCTCCCCATATCCCCGGTCTCCCCGCAAATTTTGAGTCAAGTCCGTTGCTGCGTCTTGGGGGTAACGTGTAGGAGGACGCTCCCCATGTGGCTGCGGGTCCTCCTGAGAGGGGCCCGTCAAGGGTAATTCGGACCCCGCTCGCCGCCTAGTTTTGAAGCCCTTCATAGGGGGGTTGTCGAAACCATTTATGCACACATGGCCTGCATTGCGCACGGTTACAAATGGGTCTCTTTGCCAATTTCGCTTGCGAAGTAGGACATTTGCTGTTGATCGATTGGCGCCAATTTTTCCGCCAAATGTCGATTAACGATGGTCGTTATATCAGGCGCGGAATTGTATGGTCGTTATGGTTATTAGGCGAGGATGTGGCGCGTACACTGCACCCCTGGCTTTCCGGTGATAGCTCATGAACGTCGCCCATTTGCCAACCAGTTGTTGGGGTAGCGGGATCAAGTTGCGGGTAACTTTGCGGGTAACTGCACCCCCACACCAAGACAACATCCTTTATCCATCGTGGTTTCAAGGCGACATTCAAGTGACCCCGGCCCACCAATACCCAAAAATCCCAACCCTCACCGGTTGGGATTTTTTTTGCCTACTACGCCAGGAAATCAATGCGCCTGCTGCACGATCCGCTGCCCCAGGTTCATTTGCAAACCCAGTCGGGTTGAGCCCGCATGGGAGAGGTGCCCCGCATCCCGGTAGATCGGCGTTTGCGCCATCACACTCTCACAGCGCCCCTGGTGGCAGTTGAAATCGGCCAAGTCTATGACCTCCACATCGGCCTGGTCAGGAAACAGGGCCATGAGCGTGGTGACCTGCGACTGGCTTTGGCGCGCGGCAGACAAGGCAAAGCGGCAGCGTTGGTCAACCCGCTCGCTGGTCGTCAAGAGACCCATGCCCAGGCGTTCGGCACACACACCCAGGTCAACATCCGACCCGAGTGACGGGGGTGGAGACACAACCACGACCTTTTTGTGCAAGGCATGCAATCGGGCCACGGTGCGGCCCAGAGAGGCGGCCATTTCGTTTGCGTCAGGGGTGATGAACTGGCCCTGCGCGTTCACCACCGGATCATCAAAGAGGTATTGCCAGCGTGATGACAGCACCACGTACTCGACCTCGGGCGCATGAGCCAACCATTGCAGCACCGATTCGTTGAAAGCCAGGCAGCGCCGGGCTCGATCAGCAGGGTCATCGGGCATCAGGCGCGCCATGTCCAACAAGGGTGCGCAGACGCTGCGGGTGGCCTGAATCACGCCCTGCCCGTGGGGTGAAGAGGCCTGAATGCCGCCGATCAGGTGCATGGCGTAGCTGTCACCCCAAACCAGGGTATGAGCATGCTCGCGGGTCTGACAGCCAGGCTTGGGGGCGAAGGCCGTTTCGAACTCGCAACTGGGGCCCAGGCCAAAGTTGGGCTGCAGCGCCTGCGCCCACTGCTGCCCCGCCGGTTGCTGAATGCGCCAGAACAGCACCGCACATGCGGCCAACAAGGGCACACCCAGCCACAACAGTTGGCGGCCCAGCGCCGGCCAGGTGTCCACTTTGCGAAAAGGCTGCTCCACCAAGCGATGGGACAGCCAAGCCAGAGGGAAGGTCAACGCCAGCAAGGCCCACGACACTGAAGCGGGCAGACCATCCAGCCACACATGCCGCGCCAAGGCGAGCACCGGCCAGTGCACCAGATACAGCGAGTAGGACACGTCGCCCACCCAGCCCAGGGCGCGCATGGCCAGGTGGCTGCGGTTGAGCGCGGCCGAGGGCCAAAGGATGAGAATGGCGGTAGCGAGGCAGACCAGCAAGGCATCGGTACGCGGGTGGACCTCGTCCCAACCCCAGATCAAGCTGCCGGCCATGATGGGCAGCGCCAGCCAGGCACTGTCGAGGCGCGCAGGCAGCGACCGAACCCTTGCACGCACCGCGGGTAAAGCGCACAGCGACCCCAGCATCAACTCCCAGGCGCGAGATGGCAACAGGTAGAACGAGGCCGATGGCGCCTCATCGTTCAGCCACAGGCACAGGCCCGCACTGGCCAAGGCGAGGGCCAGCAGCATCCACCCACGCCAGCGCTGGCCAGCCCAGATCAACACCAACGGCAGCACGAAGTAATACTGCTCTTCCAGAGCCAGGGACCAGGTGTGCAACAGCGGCTTGAGGTCAGCGCTGCTGTCGAAGTAGCCGCTTTGCAGCCACAACACGATGTTGGCGCTGAAGCTCATGGCCCCGCCAAGTTGCGCCGCGTAGTCACGCAGCGCAGCAGGCCCGAGGACCCAGGGCGCAGCGAGCGTGGTCAGCAGCAAGGCGGCCCACGCTGCCGGCAGCAAGCGGCGCGCACGACGAAGGTAGAACGTGCTGGCGCTGAAGCACGCCTGATCCAGGCTGTCCAAGATGACCCGGGACATCAGAAAGCCCGAGATCACAAAGAAGATGTCGACGCCGAGAAAGCCCTTGCCAAGGCCTGGCAAGTTGAAATGAAAAATCAGGACAGACAGAACCGCGATGGCACGCAGGACCTGTATGTCGGGTCTCATGGAATGCATGGCCCGGATTATCGGCGGGCCACGCGATCAGCCCGCCATCAGCCAACCAGGGCTGGCGACACCACAACCTTCCAAAGCAGACCCACCAAAGCGCACGCTGCAATCACGTGGGTGACCTTGATTTGAAAGCGAAACAGCGCCACCGTGGCCGCCACCGCAATCAGGGCAGACATCCACTCGAACTGACCCGTGAAGCCGTTCGGCCACAACACGTGGTAGCCGAAAAACAGGGCCAGATTCAGGATCACGCCGACCACCGCGCCCGTGATGGCCGTCAGGGGAGCGGTGAACTTCAGATCATCATGAGTCGATTCGACCAGCGGCCCGCCCGCCAGAATGAAAACGAACGAGGGCAGGAAGGTGAACCAGGTGACCAGTGCCGCCGCAGTAGCGCCCGCAAGAAAGAGCGCGTCAGGGCCAAACAAGGCTTTGACATAGCCCCCCACAAAGCCCACGAACGACACGACCATGATCAGCGGGCCCGGAGTGGTTTCCCCCAAGGCGAGGCCGTCGATCATCTGGCTAGGGGTGAGCCAGCCATAGTGCCCGACCGCCCCTTGGTACACATAGGGCAGCACCGCGTAGGCCCCACCAAACGTCAGCAAAGCGGCTTTGGTGAAGAACCATCCCATTTGTGTCAAGGGGTGTGCCCACCCCAGCCCCCCAGACAGCAGCCCCATGGGCACCAGCCACAGCAATACGCCAATGGCCACCACCCGAGCCAACCGACTCCAGCGAAAGCGGGCGTGCTCAGGCGTAGGGGTGTCGTCGTCAATCAAGGCGGGACCGTATGAGTGCTTGGCCGCCCCATGCCCGCCACCGGCCTTGAACTTCTCTGGCGCCAAACGCCCACCGAGGTATCCAATCGCAGCCGCAGCCGCCACGATGGCGGGAAACGGCACATTGAGCGCAAAGATGGCGACAAAGGATGCGGCCGCAATCGACCACAGCCAATTGTTTTTCAGGGCGCGCGTGCCGATGCGATGCGCCGCTTGCACCACGATGGCGGCCACCGCGGGCTTGATGCCGTAAAACAGCCCCGCTACCGCCGGCACTTCGCCAAAAGCGATGTAAAGCCAGGACAGGAAGATCAAGATGAACAGCGAGGGCAACACAAACAGCCCCCCCGCCACAATGCCACCCCAGGTGCGGTGCATGAGCCAGCCAATGTAGGTGGCCAGTTGCTGCGCCTCCGGCCCGGGCAAGACCATGCAGTAGTTCAGCGCATGCAGAAAGCGCTTTTCGCTGATCCACTTGCGGCGCTCGACCAACTCGGTGTGCATGATGGCAATTTGCCCGGCTGGCCCGCCAAAGCTGATGAAGCCCAATTTGAGCCAGAAGGCAAAGGCTTGCCAGAAGCTCACAGGTTGGACGCTGGAAGATGAAGTATTCATTCGAGGTTGTGGTTGGAGGCGTGGCAAACAAGCCAACGGCCCCGAAGATACCGCTCTTTTCCGGCCAGTTGCATGCAGATCGCTAGGCAAAATAGACCATGCACTATGTTGGAGCACGATGGAGCACACCAGCCCCCTCCCCTTTCTGCATGAAGCCCTGCTGTTCCTGATCCTGGCAGGCATCCTGATCCCCCTGCTGCAGCGCCTGCGCATCAATCAGGTGCTGGGCTTTCTGGTCATGGGCATGGTCGCTGGGCCCAATGGCCTGGGCCTGTGGGTGAGCGAGTGGCCTGCGCTCAAGTTGCTGACCTTTGCCGACAGTGCCTCGGTGCACAGCCTGGCAGAACTGGGCGTGATTTTTCTGATGTTCCTGATCGGACTGGAGGTGTCGCCCGAGCGCATCTGGGCGCTGCGCCGCTGGGTGTTCCTGGGTGGCACCGCTCAGGTGTTGATCAGTGCCGCCATCATCGGCGCCTTGGCTTATGCGTTTGGAAACGCCGCTGGCGTAGCCCTGATGTTGGGCCTCGTGCTGTCCTTGTCCTCCACGGCCGTGGTCATGCAACTGCTGACAGACCGACGCGCCATGACCAGCCCCACCGGACAGGCATCGTTTTCGATTCTGATGCTGCAGGACTTTGCCGTGGTGCCACTTCTGATTTTGGTGGACCTGCTGACGCGCCCAGCCCAGTCAGGCGTGACGACCCTGGTTGTCGGCACCGTGCTGAAGTCAGTGGCTGCCGTGGTCTTGATTTACCTGCTGGGCAAGCGGGTGGTGAGCCCACTGTTTCGTGTGTTTGCGCACCGCCGCCAGCCCGAGGTGTTCATGGCCCTGACGCTTCTGGTCGCGCTGGGCACAGCCGAGATCACGTCGCGCGCGGGGCTGTCGATGGCACTGGGTGCTTTTCTGGCTGGCTTGCTGCTGTCCGAAACGCCCTATCGGCATGAGGTGGAAGTCACCGTCGAGCCCTTCAAGGGCTTGCTGATGGGGGTGTTCTTCATGTCGGTGGGCATGGGCATTGACCTGCGAGAGGTGGCCCGCAACCATGTGTGGATCTTGCTGTCGGTGATGGGGCTGCTGACCATCAAGGCCGCCGTGGTGACCGGCATTTTCCGCGTCGGTGGACGAACCTGGGGCCAATCGATCGAAGGTGGCTTGCTGCTGGCTCAAGGCGGTGAGTTCGCATTCATTGTGGTCGGCTATGCAGCAGCCGCGCATTTGATTCCACCCGAGGTCGCGCAGTTCATGCTGCTGGTGGTCAGCCTGAGCTTGATGGTGACCCCGTTGGTGGCTCGCCTGGGCCACGTCATTGGCCAGCGCCTGGATGACACCCAGCCGCACCCCACACGAGACGAGGCCCTGCCCGAAGGGCTGGCCGGGCACGTGGTCATTGCCGGCTTTGGCCGCGTGGGCCAACTGCTGGCCAAGGTGCTCGAACAACAAGGCGTGCCTTATGTGGCCATTGAGCACGATGCCCATGTGGCCGCACGCTTGCGCGCACAGGGCTTGCCTGTGTTCTATGGCAACGCGGCCCGTTCCGAACTGCTGCGCAAGCTGCACACCGAGCACGCCGCCGCGCTGCTGATCACCATGGACCAGCCTTCTGCGGCCATGCATGCCGTGACCGCTGCGCGCCAGGCCTACCCCGAGTTGCCCATCTACGCCCGTTCACGCGACGAGCAGCACGCGCGCGAACTGCGCGAAGTGGGCGCCACGGCCGTGGTGCCCGAAACGCTGGAGGCCGGGCTGCAGTTGTCGGGCTATGCGCTGCACACACTGGGTGTGCCCGAAAACGACATCACGCTTGTTCTGGAACAAGAACGGGAACGCCGCGTTCAACTGCGTTGAGTGGAAACCCGATTGAATCACTGGGACTTTGACGGGGATCAACCGTAGGGATATTTCGATCTCAAACACTACCTATGGTGTTTTCAAGCAAGAAAAACACTATATCTAGTAGGAGACGAGCCATGCCCATCAGCACCGACCCGGTGGCCGTGATCAAGCGCAACGGCGCCACAGCCAGTTTCACCCTCGACAAAATCACCCACGCCATTGCCTGCGCAGGCCAGGCCACTGGCGAGTTCGATGACGCGCGCGCCCTCACTCTGGCGCAGGCCGTTCTGGCTCGGCTGCAACGCCGGGTGCCCACGGTGGAGCAGGTGCAAGATCAAGTCGAGCGCACGCTGATCGACGCGGGTCACTTCGACACGGCGCGTGCCTACATCGTGTACCGCGAACGCCGCTCGGCGCTGCGACAAGACAAGGCTTGCGCCGTAGACGTAGAACGGTCGGTGAACGAATACCTGTCGCAGCAAGATTGGCGGGTCAACGCCAACGCGAACCAGGGCTACTCGCTGGGCGGCTTGATCTTGAACGTGTCGGGCAAGGTCATTGCCAACTACTGGCTGACCCATGTCTACCCCACCGAAATTGGCCATGCCCACCGCGAGGCCGACATCCACATCCACGACCTCGACATGCTGTCGGGCTACTGCGCGGGTTGGTCACTGCGCACCTTGCTGCACGAAGGCATCAATGGTGTACCCGGCAAGGTGGAAGCTGGGCCGCCCAAGCATCTTTCGAGCGCGGTGGGGCAGATCGTCAACTTTCTGGGCACGCTGCAAAACGAATGGGCCGGCGCGCAGGCTTTCAGTTCGTTCGACACCTATCTGGCACCTTACATCCGCAAAGATGGGCTGGCCTATGAACAGGTGCGCCAATGCATTCAGGAGCTGGTCTACAACCTGAACGTGCCTTCCCGCTGGGGCACACAAACGCCTTTCACCAACCTGACGTTTGACTGGGTCTGCCCCGACGACTTGAAGGAACAGGTGCCCGTGATTGCCGGCCAGGAAATGCCGTTTGCCTACGGCGACCTGCAAGTGGAAATGGACATGATCAACCGCGCCTACATCGACGTGATGATGGACGGCGACGCCAAAGGCCGTGCCTTCACCTTTCCCATTCCCACCTACAACATCACCAAGGACTTCGCCTGGGAGCACCCCAACACCGAGCGCCTGTTCGAGATGACGGCCAAGTACGGCTTGCCCTACTTCCAGAACTTCTTGAACTCGGACTTGCAGCCCAACATGATCCGATCGATGTGCTGCCGCCTGCAGTTGGACCTACGCGAGTTGCTCAAGCGCGGCAACGGCTTGTTCGGGTCGGCAGAGCAAACGGGCTCATTGGGCGTGGTGACCCTGAACTGCGCCCGCTTGGGTTACCTGTACCAAGGCGATGAAGCAGCCTTGCTGGCCCGTGCAGACGAGTTGATCGAGCTGGGCAAGAACAGCCTGGAGATCAAGCGCAAGGTCATCCAGCAGCACATGGACAACGGTCTGTTCCCCTATACCAAGCGCTACTTGGGTACCTTGCGCAACCATTTCTCTACGCTCGGCGTGAACGGGATCAACGAGATGATCCGCAACTTCACCGACGATCTGGAAGACATCACCACCCCCTGGGGCGAGGCCTTTGCCCTGCGCTTCCTGGACCACATTCGCGCTCGCATAGTCGAGATTCAGGAAGAGACCGGCCACCTCTACAACCTTGAGGCCACGCCCGCTGAAGGCACCACCTACCGCTTTGCCAAGGAAGACCGCAAGCGCTTTGCCGACATCTTGCAGGCTGGCCCGGCCGACATGCCCTACTACACCAACTCGTCGCAACTGCCCGTGGGCTTTTGCGATGATCCCTTCGAAGCCCTGCAACGCCAGGAAGCCCTGCAATCGAAATACACCGGCGGCACAGTGCTGCACCTTTACCTGGGTGAACGCGTGTCGTCTGCCAAGGCCTGCAAGGAGTTGGTGCGTCGCGCCCTGAGCCGCTTCCGCCTGCCTTACATCACCATCACCCCGACGTTTTCGATCTGCCCCAAGCACGGCTACATCGCTGGCGAGCATGAGTTCTGCCCGCGTTGCGATGAAGAAGCCCTGGCCCGCAAACAGCTCGCCAACGGGCCCAGCTCGTGCTGCGGCTCGCACTGATTCCCCATCCACCCAAGCCAACAAGGAGTTGCCATGCCCCTGCGTACCACTGCCCCCGTCCATCCCGTGCTGCACGATAGCGAACGCCAACGCTGCGAGATCTGGACCCGCGTGATGGGCTACCACCGCCCCGTGTCGTCGTTCAACACGGGCAAGAAAGGCGAGTTTGCCGAGCGCCTGTACTTCCGCGAAGACAGCACAGGCAGCCAGAAGGCGGCTTGCCCTGAAGCGCGCGAAACCGCCTGAGCGCAGCATGCTGCAAGTGGGCGGCTTCGTGCCTTTGAGTACCACCGACTGGCCAGACCATCTGGCCTCGGTGGTCTTTGTGCAGGGCTGCCCTTGGCGCTGCCACTACTGCCACAACCCCGAATTGCAGTCTCGCGACGACACGGGGCAATGGTCGTGGCCCAAGCTGCTCGACAGACTGGCACAACGCCAGGGCTTGCTCGATGGTGTCGTGTTCAGCGGAGGCGAAGCCACCCTCGACCGGGCCTTGCCTGAGGTCATGCAGGCCGTTCGGCAACTGGGTTTGAAAGTGGGCCTGCACACCGCAGGCATGTACCCAGACCGGCTGGCAGCGGTGCTGCCGCTGACCGACTGGGTGGGCTTCGATGTGAAAGCCCATGTGGCCCAGTACGCCGCCGTGACCGATGTCCCCGGCAGCGGTGTCCCCGCCTGGCGCAGCCTGGTTCAGATGATTCAATCAGGCATCGCCCACGAGCTGCGCACCACTTATCACCCGCATCTGCATGACGATACCCAGATGCGCCAACTGGCGCAAACCCTGCGGGAACTGGGCGCAAAGGAATGGGTGATACAAGGCTTTCAACCCAGCCCTGACACCCATCAGAAACTGGGGCGTGTCAGACAGCAGGTACCAGAGGCACTGCTGGCCGAACTGAGAACCACCGGCCTGCGCATTGTGCTGCGTTGATCAGCCCGCTTTGCCATCCACCCGAGGCAAGCCATACCAGCGGCCATACCGCCATGCCCAGCCGCCCGTGGCCACCACCCACAGTGTGGCCGCCACCACGAGAATGCCTGCGCCGTACTGCGGCCACACCGCCGCGGCCATACGCGCCAGCACCGCCAACTGCAACACACCATACAAGGCCCAAGCCAGATCATCGGCGGTCAGCGTGCGACCGCTGTGACCACAACTGACGCGGGTGGCCATGGCCAGCAAGATGCTGCCCAGAAACCCCATGCTCAAGGCATGCA
Organism: Aquabacterium sp.; assembly: GCF_036273115.1. Classification (GTDB taxonomy): domain Bacteria; phylum Pseudomonadota; class Gammaproteobacteria; order Burkholderiales; family Burkholderiaceae_C; genus Aquabacterium. Next base: position 139,604 of record NZ_DASUIN010000001.1, on the reverse strand, counting down.
AGGGTGCCAGACCGAGGCCCACATGCCCCGCCACTTGCAAGCAGGCCGACACCGCGTCCAGCCCATACGCCACGCCCAACCACACAAAGCCCACGTGCAACATGGCCAGCAACCGAATCTTGAGACTCTGCACCAACCCCCATCGCACCGCCAGCGCCAGCACGCCGGTACCGGCCACCGCCGATACCGCGGCCCTGGTCAGCAGCGTTGCATCGTTTTGCGACCAGCCAAAGGTGTCCAGAACCACGCAGGCCCCATGCCACCAGGCCAGCGTCAGCAATGACCACAGCAGCCAGTAGGGCCGCCAGCCATCGAGCACAGGCACCGCTGCCGCCGTGAAGAAGGGGATCATGCGATGCGCCACGGCGGTGTACACCGGCACCACAAACCACCACAAGCCCAGGTAGGCACACATCCGTACCCACTCGATCTGGTCAAACAGCAAACTCAGCGCCGCCACCCACATCAGCACCGCGCCCAAACCGCACGACACAGCAATGAGGGTCGCATGCAAACGGTCTGCCACCAGGCTGCGGTGCACCAGCCAGGCAAATCGCCCACTCAACACCGACCAACCCGTTGCAGCCAAGGCCACACCGGCCGCAGCCAAAGGCTGACCGAGGTGCGTTCCCACGAGCAAGCCCAGCCACCCCAGCACACACGCCACCACAGGCTTGACCAAGATGGGTGCAGGCACCTCTGGCATGTGCAACCACTTGGGGCCGGCCGTGAACAGAAAGCCCACGAAAAACAGCGGCAGGAAGCCCAGACTCATGACCAGGGCATGCGAAAACGTGGCAATCGATGCATGATGCAGCGCCGGCATGGGCAACACCCGCCACAACAGTTCGAAGGCCCACCAAAGGGCCGCGGCGGCCATGACACAGGCGGCCGCAAAAAAGCCCAGCCGATGAGGGGCCCACAACAATCGCTGAGCCCGCCAGATGCGGGCATCAGGCGGCAAGACGACGGGGCCCTTGGCTGGGCGAGGTGCCGGCGCAACCGGCTGAATCTGGATGGGGGGACGAGGGTTCATGAGAAACGATTCTCAAAACCCTCTTCCCCCATGGCATTGACACAGCACAAGCCTGACCAACAGGACTAGTCCTGCTGGCCGATCATCCGGCCATCAACGGCTGTAGAACGCGGTGATCACAGCCTTGTCGATGGCATTGGCGTTGATCATGAAGCCGGCCAACGAGGCGGTGGCGTTGGCCGGCAGGTCCAGCTTGTCCACCTTCAAGGCGTACACGGTGAAGTAATACATGTGAGGTTCGCTGCCTTGGGGTGGGCAAGGACCACCCCAACCCGGGTTGCCGTAGTCGGTGGTGATTTGCTTGGCACCGGCAGGCAGGCCCTTGCCATCAACCGTGCCTGCGCCACGCGGCAGACCCGTGGTTGACGCGGGCAGGTTCAGCACCACCCAGTGCCAGAAACCGGCACCACCGGTGGGCGCATCGGGGTCGTGCACCATCACAGCAAAGCTCTTGGTACCGGCCGGGGCGTTTTTCCAGTTCAGTGCGGGCGAAATGTTCTGACCCGTGCAGCCAAAACCATTGAAGACCTGAGCGGCTGGAATGGGCTCATTGACTTTGATATCGGGGCTGCTGAGCTCCAGGCCTTCGGCCCGCACCACTTGAGTCGACAACATGGTGGCAACGCCCAGGGCGGCCAGCTTCAGAGTGCGCAGGATGGTCAAGTCAGTTCTCCTATGGATTTTGCGGAAGATGAAAAAAGGCTTCGATCTGCTGGGCAGTGTAACGAGACCTTACCGATTGCCAATAGGAAAACTTTCACGAAAAAGAGCACCACAATGCCAGTGGTTACGGGACTGTCCAAAAGGCGTCAGTGTGGCCAGCGGAATGGCGGAAACAGGGGCGACTGCACAGGCCTGCAGCAACAGTAAAGCAAAAGGGCTCTTCGTACCAGACGAAGAGCCCTTTGCAAAATGAAGTTGGTCGGGGTGAGAGGATTCGAACCTCCGGCCTCTACGTCCCGAACGTAGCGCTCTACCAGGCTAAGCTACACCCCGAGGCCTGTTGATGCGATCACGAGGATCGATTGATCGAATCGAATGCCAATTGTAGCAATGCGTCCCGGAATTCGGAGGGCGGCAAGGCGTTGAGACACTGCTTGGCCAACTCGGCTTGCGCCTGCGCGGCCTCACGCGTGGCCTGCAGTGCGCCGGTGGCTTTCACCACCTCGACGATTTGCGGCATGCGCTCGACCTCACCGTGAATGATGGCCTCGCGAATCAGTTGGCTTTGCTCGGGCGTGCCGCGTTGCATAGCCACCAGCAAGGGCAACGTGGGCTTGCCTTCGCGCAAGTCATCGCCAATGTTCTTGCCCAGCTCGGCGGTGCTGCCTTCGTAGTCCAGCAGGTCATCGATCAGCTGGAAAGCCGTGCCCAAGGTACGGCCATATGAAGCACACGCCTCTTCCACTTCCGCCGATGCGTCCATCAGCACCGCGCCCAGGCGCGCGCTGGCTTCAAACAGCTTGGCGGTCTTGTATTCAATGACCTTGAGGTAATCGTCGACAGAAATATCGGGGTCGTGCATGTTCATCAACTGCAAGACCTCGCCTTCGGCGATCACATTGGTGGCATCGGCCAGCACTTCCATCACACGCAGGCGGTTGGTCGACACCATCATCTGGAAGGCGCGCGAGTAAAGGAAGTCACCCACCAGCACGCTGGCAGCATTGCCGAACATGGCGTTGGCCGTTTTGCGCCCACGACGCAGGTCGGACTCGTCCACCACATCGTCGTGCAACAAGGTGGCGGTGTGAATGAACTCCACCACGGCGGCCAATTCATGGCGCTGAGGGCTGTCGCACCCCAAGGCACGCGCAATCAACAACAGCAACATGGGGCGAACGCGCTTGCCCCCTGCGTTGACGATGTAATGCGAGATCTGATTGACCAGCACCACTTCCGACGCCAGACGGCGATGAATCACCTGATCGACCTCGGCCATGTCCGAGGCAACAAGGGTGCGGTAGCTTGCAGCAGGGGTAGAAGTGGAAGACACGCTGGGATCAAGTCAGAGAGGCTGGAAGCCGGATTATAGAAAGCGCCACTTTTTTCATTCGGTTTCGGCGCGAAAATAGACTGCACGCCACCGCATCAAGCCGGCTTTTTTTGCATTGCATCATGACCTCCGCAAGCACTCAACTGGATTTTTCCCCCACTGTGTCCCTGGCCATCGTCGGAGCCGGCCCGGCTGGGCTGAGTCTGGCACTGCAAGCGGCACGCGCTCTGCCTGATGCCCGCATCACGGTGTTCGATGCGCGACCGGCCGACAAGGATGTCAGCGGCGACCCACGGACCCTGGCCTTGTCGCTGGGCACCGTGCAGGAATTGCAGCGCATGGGCGTGTGGGACACCATCCAGGCGGGGGGCGCCACCGCCGCCATTCGCGAGGTCCATGTCTCGCAACAACAGCCCACCGTGTTGTGGCCCGGACAAGATCAACCCGAGGTCCGCATCACCGCGACCGAACAGGGCGTCCCCCAACTCGGCGCAGTGCTCAGCTACGGCACCCTCGTTGCCCCGTTGCAACAAGCCTGGCAGTCGGCCTGCGCTCAACGCCCTCAGCAACTCAGCTTGCGCTTTGGCACCCCGGTCAAAGGCCTCAAGCCCACCGAGCAAGGCGTAGAAATCGACGCCGACATCGCCGAGTCCTTTGACCTGGCCGTGGTGGCTGAAGGTGGCGTGTTTGCCGACCAACCCAAGCTGACCTGGCCCGACGGCGTGAGTCGCGATTACGAACAAGTGGCCTGGGTGGGCACCGTCATGCTCAGCGCCGACACCCCTGTCGGCGTGGCTTACGAACGCTTCACCCCATCAGGCCCAGCGGCCTTGCTGCCGCTGCCGGCTGGATCTGTGAGTGCGGACGGCGTCACTGGCCCCCGCGCTGCCCTGGTGTGGTGTGTTCAACAGGGCGACGACCCCGTCAAGGAATTGAACGACGCCCAACGCCTGACCGTGCTCAACAGCTTGTTCCACCCACGCGTGGGCCCCATCACAGCTGTGTCGCCTTTGAAATGTTTCCCTCTGGGGCTCAATGCCCATCGCCGCCTGGTCAGCGATGGGGCCATTGTGCGCATTGGCAATGCCGCCCAAACCCTGCACCCGGTAGCGGGCCAAGGCTTCAACCTGGGCATGCGTGACGTGCATGAACTGCTGAGCGCCTTGCGCGATGCGCGCCCGGCCCAGTGCCAATCGGCCAGCGACAAGGCCTTGTGGATTCAACGTGCACTGAGGCGCTTTGAGCGCCGCCGCCAGCCCGATCGGGTGGCCCTGCTGGCCACCACCGACTTCCTGGCCCGCAGCTTCACCTACCCGGCCCCCATCTTGGCCACGGTGCGTGGCCTGGGCCTGGGTGCGGTGGGAGCCCTATCCCCTCTCAAGCGATTGATTGCCCGCTCGATGATGTTCGGCTGGCGCTGAGGGGCGGTGGCTGGCGCCTTACCAGGCCTGAGCCTGAGCCACGGACTGCGACAAGGCAGCCACTTCGGCGTCGGTTTGCGAGTGCAGCATGTACGCAGCGCACGCCACGATGGCAGCAAACAGGGTGTTCTGAAGCAGTTTCTTCTTGCGCATGGCAGCCTCCTTCAAGGATGGCTCCATGCTATGAAATGCGGCACTGCTGCGATCAAGGCATAAACGGGTCTTAACGGGCGCAAACAAACCAGAAACTCAGCCCGCAGGGCCGCCTAGCCCGCTTCTGCTTCGTAGGCCGCATCACACCCCACACCGGCTGCAATCATGCGGTGCACCCAACGCCACCACAGGCGGCGCCATAAAGGCGCCTTTCGGCCATCCACCCGAGGCCGAGCCCCCACATACGCCTGAGCCAGCACGCCACAGTGGTAGCGCCCCGCCTCCTGCGACCAAACCAATGCCCGGCACGCCCCGCTCCAGCGTCGGCTGACCACCACGCCCAGAGGGCACGGTTCCGCCAGGCAGCACACCCCGCAACCATTGCAGGGGGCGCCTTCTGGCGGTTTCGGAGGGGCCGAAGGATGAATGTGGATGACCTGATGCTGCATGGTGGCTCAGTGTTTGAGACAATCTTGCCTCATGAACACCTCGATTGCATCCCCCGACGCCGCCAAGCTGCCGGTTGACCAGTACATGACTGCCGTCGGGCAAGCTGCCCGCGTGGCCGCCACCGTGATGGCCGCCGCCTCGACGGCCGCGAAAAACAACGCCCTGCTGGCCCTGGCTCGCCAGATTCGCCAACACGCCGGTGAATTGAAAGCGCGCAACGAAGCCGACGTCATTGCCGCAGAAAAGAACGGCCTGTCGGCGCCCATGGTCGATCGCCTGCGCCTGACCGACAAGGTCATCGCCACCATGGCAGAAAGCTGCGAACAAGTCGCCGCCCTGCCCGACCCGATTGGCGAGATCACCAATGTGCGCCGCCGCCCCACTGGCATCAGCGTCGGCCAGATGCGGGTGCCCATCGGCGTGTTCGGCATGATCTACGAGTCGCGCCCCAACGTCACCATCGAAGCCGCGTCGCTGGCCATCAAGAGTGGCAACGCCTGCGTGCTGCGCGGCGGGTCAGAAGCCATTCACTCGAATCTGGCCTTGTGGAAACTGGTACAAGCCGCGCTGATCGAAGCCGGGCTGCCTGCCAATGCCGTGCAGCTGGTGCAGACCACCGACCGTGCCGCTGTGGGCCAGCTCATCACCATGCCGCAATATGTCGACGTGATCATTCCCCGCGGAGGCAAGGGCCTGATCGAGCGCATCAGCGCCGAAGCCCGCGTGCCGGTCATCAAGCACCTCGATGGCAACTGCCACACCTATGTCGACAGCGAAGTCGACCTGGACCTGGCCGTGAAGGTGACCGACAACGCGAAAACGCAAAAGTACAGCCCCTGCAATGCGACCGAGTCGCTGCTGGTGCATGCGAAGCAAGCCGCTGCCTTCCTGCCCCGCATTGGCAAGGTCTTTGCCGACAAGGGCGTGGAAATGCGGGCAGACGCCCGAGCCAAAGCCATTCTGGCCGACGTGCCCGGCGCGAACGTGGTCGACGCCACCGAGCAAGACTGGTACGAGGAATACCTCGCCCCCGTGATTGCCGTGAAAGTGGTGGACTCGCTCGACGAGGCCATTGCGCACATCAACCGCTACGGCTCGCACCACACCGATTCGATCCTGAGCACCAACCACCCCAACGCCATGCGCTTCATTCGCGAGGTCGATTCGGCCAGCGTGATGATCAATGCCTCCACCCGCTTCGCTGATGGGTTTGAGTACGGCCTGGGTGCTGAAATCGGCATCAGCACCGACAAGTTCCACGCCCGTGGCCCCGTCGGTCTGGAAGGACTGACCTCGATGAAGTTCGTGGTGCTGGGCCAGGGCGAAATCCGCACCTGAATTCAGCCCCGATTGTTTTGAGCCTCGACCTCAACGCCGTCAACATCAGCCTGATGTTGGCGGCTTCGACTTTGGCCGGCCTGGTTGACGCCATCGTGGGCGGCGGCGGCCTGATCATGGTGCCGTCGCTGTTCGGCCTGTTCCCCCAGGCCCTGCCCGCCACCTTGCTGGGCACCAACAAAGCGGCCTCAATCTGGGGCACGGGCTGGGCGGCCTGGCAGTATGCCAAGCGTGTCAAACTGCCCTCGGCCCGCTTGTGGGGCGCCATGGCCGCTGCCATGTTGGGGGGCGTTGTGGGTGCCTGGCTGGCCACCCAGGTGCCTGCCCAGCGTTTCCGTGTGGCCCTGCCCATGGTGCTGGCCGCCGTGTGGGTCTACACCCTGTGGCGCAAAGACATGGGGCACACCCATGCACCCCATTGGACGCCCCGCCAGGAGGCCGTGCTGGCCACCGCACTGGGCGGCACCGTGGGCTTTTACGACGGCGTATTTGGCCCAGGCACCGGCAGCTTTTTCGTGTTTGCGCTGGTGCGCGGCCTGGGGTGGGACTTCCTGCACGCCAGCGCAGCGGCCAAGCGGCTGAACTTCGCCACCAACCTGGCCTCGCTGGCCTGGTTCATTCCCCACGGCCATGTGGCCTGGGCCCTGTCATTGCCCATGGCCGTGGCCAATGTGGCTGGCAGCACCATCGGCACGCACCTGGCTTTGAAACATGGCACGCGCTTTGTGCGCGGGGTGTTTCTGTGCGTGGTCGGCGCCCTGATCCTCAAGACCGCCTGGGATGCCTGGCGCCTACTTCCCTGATGGTGTGCCCTGATTTACTTCCCTGAGTAGGGCAACCAGGCCAGGCTGCGCGCGTGCAAGCTTTGAATGAACAGCTTGCCGTCTGCCTCGGTGGCTGAGGTGGTTTCCGGATAAGCGCCCTTCGGATCTTGCAGGTCATCCACCACCCGGCCCTGCTCGTCAAACGCGATCACGTGGCCATACGCTTTGGGCACAGGCCACAAGGCGCGAGGCAAACGCAACACCACCTGACGCAGGGCGGGCCATGCCGCCATCTTGTCCACCAAAGGGCTGCGAGGTTTGGTCAGCCCCACCCACAAACGGCCGCTGTCGCTGCGCATGAGGTTGTCGGGGTAACCCGGCAGGTTATCCACCAACACCATGGCTGCGCCTTGCGCCAAAGCCTGATCCACCGCCGGTGTCGCCCCCAAACCGCTCAAACGCGCGAGGTCGAGCTTGAGAATGCGGTAGCTGCCTGTTTCCGACAGGAACAGCGTACGACCATCGGGGGTGACGGCCACGCCATTGGGAAAGCACAAGCCCGTCAAAGCCACACGGCTCTTCAAGGACTGCGGATCCACCGCGATCAGGCGACCGGTGCAGCTGTGCTCGAGGATGTCGAGCACGCTGGCTTCGAAGGTGCTGCCCAATTCCTTCGCACCGAAGCGGCGCGAGGCATCGGTCAGCCACAAGGTGCCATCGGGGGCCACTTTCACGGCATCGGCATAGCGCACAGGGTCTTGCGCCTCCGGGTGGTCAACCTGGGTCAACAGCGTCTCGACCTTGGCTTGCTCGCCCTGGCCCGTGATACGCAACAGGCCCTTGAAAGCATCCGCCACCAGCATGCGCCCCTGTGCATCAAAGTCGATGCCAAGCGGTCGCCCACCGGTATTCAGCACCACCGACTGGTTCTGCCCGTCTGGGCTGAATTTCAGCACCTCACCGTGCGCCAAGCCTGTATACAGAGCCCCCTGGTAAGCCACGATGTGCTCGGGGCCCTCCTGCCCCGCCGGCAACGCCGCCTGCTGCAGCGCGGCCAATCGTTCATTGGGTGAGTGAGCGCCCACATAACCAGCATCCTTCGGCGCATCCCAAGCCACGGGCTCGACGCCGGTGGGCCAGAAAGCCAGATAGGCCACCAACGCAGCCATTGGGGTCGCCCACGAGGCCAACCACTGCACACGCCCGGTTTGGCGTCGAGAAGAAGTCAGATTCATACACACATCCTGGTCGAATTTCTGAATCGCACGCCATCAGCCCATTTCAGATGGCGAGAAGAAGAAAAGCGCAAGGTACCAGCAAGGCACCGCAAGGGCAAATGCTATCAGCGCAATTTATTCGATTGACTGGACCAATCAACCTTGGATCAGCACAATCACTTCATCGCATCCACAGACACACACCAGGAGACCACCATGGCAAAAACCGCAACCTTCGGCCTCATGCATGTGGCCACATCGTTCACCGTCACCTATGCATTGACGGGCAGTGTGACCATTGCTGGCGTGGTGACCTTTGTCGAGCCCGTGGTCAACACCGTGATGCACTACTTCTTCGACAAGTACTGGGATCACCCCCGTGCGGTGGCCGTGCGCCAGGCCATGACCATCAAGCCTGCGCATCGCTCGATTCGTGGCGCCCAAAACGAAAACCCCGGAGTGGGTCACACGGCCGGGGCTTCTTGAAACCTGTGCAGCCCAAGGCCGCCAGGTGACAGGGGGAGAAATTACTTCTCGACGAATGCGCGCTCGATCACATAGTCGCCGGGCACGCCTTGCGATGGCGAGACCTGGAAGCCACGGGCGTCCAGGATCTTGCACAGGTCGGTCAGCATGGAGGGGCTGCCGCACATCATGGCGCGGTCGGTGTGCGGGTTCAGCGGGGCCATGCCCAGATCGGCGGCCATCTTGCCGTTTTCGATCAGGTCGGTCAGGCGGCCCTGGTTGCGGAACTCTTCACGGGTCACCAGCGGGTAGTACACCAGCTTCTCGCGAATGAGCTCGCCCAGCAGTTCGTGGTCGGGCAGCTCTTGCGTGATGAAGTCGTGATAGGCCAGCTCGCTGACGGTGCGCACACCGTGCACCAGCACCACCTTCTCGAACTTCTCGTAGGTGTAGGGGTCTTGAATGATGCTCATGAACGGCGCCAAGCCGGTGCCGGTACCGAACAGGTACAGGTTCATGGCGGGCTTGAGGTCATCTACAACCAAAGTACCCACAGCCTTGCGGCTCACCAGAATCTTGTCGCCCACCTTCAAGTGCTGCAGGCGGGAGGTGAGCGGGCCATTGGGCACCTTGATGCTGAGGAACTCGAGGTGTTCTTCGTAATTGGCGCTGGCAATCGAGTAGGCGCGCATCAGAGGCTTGCCGTCGACTTCGAGGCCGATCATCACGAAGTGGCCACTGGCGAATCGCAAGGCGGGGTCACGTGTGGTCTTGAAGCTGAACAGCGTGTCGTTCCAGTGGTGAACGTGGGTGACGGTCTCTTGGTTGAAAGCAGCCATAACGGTTCCTGAAGAACCTGCACAATGCAGGTCGGGCTCTCGAAAACCCTCTATTGTCGCTTAGCTTCGACCGCATAGCCACCCCGTGATCAAATGCAGGGGCACAGTCAGGTTATTCAGGTCATTTTTTGTCGATTCGACGCCCCCTTTGTTGCAGCCTCACCATGTCTTACCGGTCCTCCAAGGCATCCATGTCAACCGATCCCCGCGCCGCTCTGGTGGTGTTTTCTGGTGGGCAAGACTCCACGGCCTGTCTGGCTTGGGCGCTGGAGCGCTACGCCCGGGTTGAGACCATCGGCTTCGACTACGGCCAACGTCACCGAATTGAGCTGGATGGACGTGAGCCCATACGCCAGGCCTTGGCCCAATTACGGCCGGAGTGGGCGGCCAAACTGGGCCCCGATCACCTGCTGGACTTGAAACTGCTGGGCCAGATTTCCGATACGGCGCTGACCGAGTCGCGCGCCATCGAAATGCAAGCCAATGGGCTGCCCAACACCTTCGTGCCAGGTCGCAACCTGCTGTTTCTGAACTTTGCCGCCTCGGTGGCCTACCGACGTGGGCTGAGTGTGCTGGTGGGAGGCATGTGCGAAACCGACTACTCGGGATACCCAGACTGCCGCGACAACACACTCAAGGCCCTCCAGGTGGCCATGAGCCTGGGCCTGGACACCCCAATGACGGTCGAGACCCCCCTGATGTGGCTGACCAAGGCTCAAACCTGGGCCCTGACTGACGACATCGGTGGCAATGCACTCAATGAGTTGATCATCGAACACACGCACACCTGCTACCTGGGCGACCGCCAACAGCGCCACCCCTGGGGCTATGGCTGCGGCCAGTGCCCGGCATGCCAATTGCGAGCGGAGGGCTACTTTCAGTGGAAATCAGACAACTTGCCCAGCCGATAGCGTCCCTGGCCTGACAATGGCGCCCCACACTCACAAGACCCCAACAAACTATTCAAGGAGTTCGCATGCCCGCTTCGCAAATCATTGCCCTGTCCGTGCTGGCCTTTGTGGTGTTCTGGGCCGTGGGCGCCTACAACCGCCTGATCCGGTTGCGCAATGAAATCAGCAACGCTTTTGCGCAGATCGACGTGCAACTCAAGCGCCGTCACGACCTCATCCCCAACTTGGTCGAGGTGGCACGCAAATTTCTGGAACACGAACGCGACACCCTGGAGCGCGTGACCGCAGCGCGCGCTCAGGTCATTGCCGCAGCCAATCTGGTCAAAAGCCGCCCCAACCAGGCCGGCCCCATTCAAAGCCTGAGCATGGCCGAAGGCGTGCTGGCCAATGCCATGGCGCAATTCAAAGCCGTGGTCGAGGCCTACCCCGAACTGAAGGCCGATCAGACCATGCGCGACCTGAGCGAAGAGCTCACCCACACGGAAAACAAGGTGGCCTTCTCGCGCCAGCTGTTCAACGACGTGACCCTGGACTACAACAACGCGGCACACCAGTTCCCTGCCAACATCGTGGCCAGCCTGTTCGGCTTCAAGACCGCCGCCATGCTACAGGCCACCCAGACAGAGGCCGAACGCGCGCCCGTCAAGGTCAACTTCTGAACCAGCCCGCTCGCGCCTGACTTCCGCCCCCATTGACCATGAAATTCCGGCAGCACCAGGAACGAGCGCACTCGCAGACCCTGCGCCTGTTCGCCTGGTTTGCCTTGCTGCTGATCGCGCTGACCGGTGCAATCAACCTGCTTCTGGCTCTGGTCTACAAACTCATCATGCCCCTGTCGCAGGGCTACCCCGCCCTGTTTTTCGAAACGAATACGGCAGTGGTCGTGCTGTTCGTATTGGGCGGCGCCTGGGTTGAAACCCAACGTCTGCGTGAAGGCGGAGGCCCCCGCATCGCCCACTGGATGGGCGGACGCGAAATCACCGACCCCGACGATGCCCTCGAGCGCCGGCTCATCAACGTGGTCGATGAAATGGCCCTGTCGAGCGGCCAGCCCTTGCCCCGTGTGTATGTGCTGACCAAGGAAGACGCCATCAACGCCTTCGTAGCCGGCTGGGATGCTCAGGACATGGTGCTGTGCGTGACCCGAGGCGCGCTGGAACGACTCAACCGCGCCGAACTGCAGGGCCTGGTGGCCCACGAGTTTGGTCACATCAAGGAAGAAGACCTGCCCCTGTGCATGCGCATGCTCGCCCTGGTCTGGGGCCTGTCCTTGATTCATGGATACGGTCAGACCCTGATGGCCCGCGACGAGCGAGGCCGCGTCCGCGCTGAACTCTGGCTGATTGGCCTGGTCTTTGCCACACTGGGTTGGCTGGGCTGGTTTGCAGGACGCCTGTTGCAAGCAGCGGTTTCCCGCCAACGCGAGTACCTGGCCGACGCCAACGCCATCCAGTTCACCCGTTCTCGTGAAGGGCTGGGCAATGTGCTGCGCAAGATCTGGCATGACCAGGAGGTGTTGACAGGCCGCATGCGCAGCCCCCACGCTGAAATGATTGCTGCCTTGCTGATGTACGACGGAGCCTACGCTTCGTGGCTGGCCACCCACCCCCGACTGCAAGACCGCATCCGACGCATTTGTGGGGCCGTATTGCCCCCACTGCCTGCGCCTCTGTTGAGAGTCGAAGTGGTCGAACCACGCCGACGTGCGATGACCACATCTGTGGCCTCACCGTTCACCGCGGCGCTGCATGCAGCACCGCGCGCTGACTCAGCGGCCGCCATTGCGCAACGAGCCGAACAGGAGCGCCAGGCCCGTCTGGCCCAAGATCAGGATGCTTGCGCCCGACTTCACCGACTCACCGGACCCACAGAACAACGGCTGGCCGTCCTGGCCCTGATGCTTGACCCCCACAACAGCAAAGAACGGACGCTGTGGATGCAATTGGGCCAAGGCCTCAGCCATGCGCCGCAGATTCTGGAAGATGTGCTGGCCCTGCTGCCGCAACGCCGTGTTCCCGAATTCGAGCGCCTGACCAGCCTGATTGCCAACCGCCCCTTGGACGAAAAGCGCACCCTGGCGGAAACGGCGCGTGATCTGCTACGCGTCGATGGCCGAGTCAGCCCGCAAGATCGCCTGTGGTGGATGGCGTTGCGCCACCGAATGGGGGTCGGACCCAAAGCCCATCCTTACCCACGCCCTTTGTCAGGTGGCAGTGGGCGCGAGCTCAACGCCCTCGAGCCTGGAGAATTACGCGACGTTGCCGCGCTCACGTCCTATTTGGCCCGCTTCATTCCAGAGCCCGAAACCCGTGACGGCCCCACGGCCGCTGGCCGAGCCTGGTTTGCCGCCGTCATGTTGCGCTGTGCTGCCCCCACCGAGCAAAGGCAACTGACCACCCCACCCGACGCAGACGCACTGGCTCACGCCCTGGCTGGCGTTCAGGAAATGTCGTGGATCGTTCGCCCGGTCTTGCTGCGCGCCTGGGTGGAAGAAGCGTTAAACCACAGCCCGCAAGGCTTGATGTCACACGCAACAGCAGACGCACTAAGACTAACGGCAGGGCTGATTGACTCACCCCTGCCGCCTGTATTGGAATCTCACTACCAGCTCTGACAGCTGACGCGTAGTGACTCGCCGTCAGATCAATCGTCTTTGCTATGCAGCTTGGTCAAGCCCAGCAAGCCGTTGCGCAATTCGTCGGGGGCACTGGGGCCCAGATACATGCGCATATAGATCTGATAAGCCAATTCATCTTTGATCACCAGCGGTACACCTGCCTCGATCATGACCGGCTTGTTATTGATCGCAGCGGTCCAACCGGTACCGGGCACCCAGTCCAGATTCACCACGTCGCCACGGTTCACGCTCTTGATATTGCCGTAGGCCTGGCCAATCTGGCCCACCACGGTAATCAGCTTCTTGAACTCTTCATCGGTGGCCGACTGCTTGAAATCCGCCACGAAGATGCGCGAGATGGTGCCCGAGGTGAATTCGCGAAGGATATTCAACTGAATACGCCGAGGACCGTCCAACTTGAAGATCGCATCTGGGTTGGTGCGCTTTTCGGGCATGTACAAAGCCGTCACGTCAGCCTTGAAATAGCCGCGCTTGCGAACTGCCGCGCCATTGAGCACCAGCTTCTTGCCACCCACCATGGCGGTATCAGCCACGGTAACGCCCTCGAGTTCGACACCCGCATGGGCTGATGTCACCCAAGGGCCCAAAGTGGTCGCCGCTGCAGCACCCAACAGCAATTTGCGACGCAGACCATTGACTTCTGAACGCGGATCCAAGGTATCAGACATGAGAAAAATGCTCCAATAGACCGACGGGTACTTCGACGAAGGCCGCAAGAACTTGCTGCCTTCGTCCACCGCAATAAGGAACTACTACCGAAATTACAGCGGCTTGGACAGAGTCAGCCAGAACACCTTGCCTTCGGTGCGGTTCTTGGCGTCGAATTCCTTCAGGAACTTGCCTTCCAGCAGGAACTCGCCACCGTTCTTCAGCCATGCCACAGCAGGACCGACTGCGTTCACGCTGGTCTTGTTGCTCACAGTCAGCGCTGCGCCGCAGGACACGTCTTGCGCATCTGCTGCCTTACAGGTGTCCTTGTTGATCTGGCGGACGAAGTAGCCTTGCAGGCCGACGCGGACGTCTTCCGTCACAAACTTCATGGCCTGCCAGTCGACATTGAACATGTTGCCGGAGTAGTAGCCCGTCGCCTTGTTACGGGTGTTGAAGGACAACACGGCGCGACCACCCACATCCCAGCCATCGCCAATGAAAGCGTACTGGAACGAGGGGCGGAAGGTGAAGAAGTTGCCGTAACCCAGGTTGGTGACACGGCTGGCGTCGTATTCACCGGTGGGCAGAATCAAGGTGGGCACGAAGTTGGCAGCCTGGTGATCGCCAATTTCCCAGTGAACCAGTGGGCCGAACTCCAGATCGCCAATGCCGGTAAACTGACCCGAGCGGCTGGCCAACTTGGTGCCGTTGAACTTGACGTCGGCCTTGCGCTGGCCAATTGGCAGCATGGCGGTGAAACCGAGGTTGCCACCCAGCACGCGCTCGGTGCTCACGAAGGTCAGGCGGTTCAGGAATGCGGTGGTCGCCGCATTGAAGGTCACGGCGCCATTGAACTGTTCGTTGACCGACCGACCAGCAGAGTCAGGCTTGTCGTCGGCCTTGTAAGACACCATGGCCGTCTGCCAGTACCAACCAGGCACAACAGGAGAGGTCATGTCACTGCCGCCCACGCCGGCGGAATAACGCTGCAGACCATTTTCAGCGGCCATCGACGCCGCAGAGGCAACCAGCGACAGAGCGAAAACCGAGGTCTTCACGGCTGCGTGGCGAATTGAAAATGACTGGCTCATACGTTGCATCATGACTCCTTGAAAAAGCCGTATCGAAAAAGCGAAACAGGTGTCGATACTGTGCCCTGTTTTGTATGGATTTGTGTCAGCGAGTGTCGCCGGGTCACCACGAGTTCACGGTCATAGTACCGGTTCCACCCGTCAATTCACGCTTTAACTGACGCCAGCAATATCAGGGTTTACTCGCCCTCGCCGAATTTGTCATTAATCAGGGCTTCAATCGCCTTGCTGGCTTCCTCTTCGCGATTCCCATCGCACTCGAGTTCAACGGTACTACCCAGTCCCGCCGCCAGCATCATCACGCCCATAATACTTTTCGCATTAACCCGTCGGTCATTCCTTGTCAGGAATATCTCACAAGGGAAACTACTAGCCAGTTTGGTTAATTTGGCAGAAGCCCTGGCGTGCAAACCCAGCTTATTGCTGATGGTGACGGTGGTCTTGATCATGAGTCGTCTGAATAACCTGATTTTGAGGACGGCTGGTCGCGATTTGCATGACCCCCTGAGACCCGCCAGCGACCGCTCGGGTAATCAAGGATTCAAGGGGCTCATTGGCGTAATTCAAGGCTCGCCACAGCATGGGCACGTTGGCCCCGGTGATGACCTTCACGTGCACCCCGTCAGCCAGGCGCTGCACCGTGTTGCAGGGTGTCGCGCCAAACACGTCGGCCAGGATCAGGGCTTCGCCTCGGGCGTCTGAGGCCAGCGCCTGGGCCAGCAGCAGTCGCGCCTGGGCCTCGATCTCGTCGGCCGGCAAATTCGGCTGCACATCGAGCGCTTGCAAGCTTTGCGCCGCTTCGGGAAAGCAATGCTGCGCGGCCAGCTTCAAGGCGGAAGCCAGCGGAGCATGCGCAATGATGAAGAGGCCGGGCATAGATGTTGGATTATCGGTCGCTCAACTCGGGAAATGGAGCCCATTCGTGAACGTCGCGGTCACATCTTCACCTTTTGTGAGGGATTCCTGCAGCCGGTCACCCCATACCGACGCCTGAAACACGGTTAATCCGTGGGAAAAATGCCACGCCCGGCCAAACCGGGGCGACGTCTGGGAAGCACGTGCCGTGAGTGCCCAAGCATGGCCCGCCTCGGGAACCACCATCCCACGGCCGTGCAAAGGCGCAATCGCTACGCTGTCATACCCCTTGCGGGCGCGCCAGGCGGTCGCCCACCCCGTCAAGGTCCGGGGCACCAGCGGGGCATCCACCATGCGAGCGTAGGCCAATGACCAGATCAAACCATCCGCACGACAGCTCAAGACGCGCACGGTCACGGCCTCCACACCGGGCCAACTCATGGGCCTTTCGGCCATTTGCGGCTTGCAAGGAAACCAGGCGATCAGGCCATCGGCCTCTGCCGGCCTGACCTCGCGCCAATCCAGGGCTGGCGAACACGCCACCTGGCTGAGCGCGACCAGACTCACACCCAAGACGAGACTGCGAAGCGCTGGCATGGCCGTCAAACGGATTGGCGTCTCAGGCGGGCTCGGCCAGCAAGTCGCTCAACAACGCCTGCAGGGCTTTGAAATCGGGTTGACCGATGTACTGCTTGACCACCTGCCCCTTCTTGTTGACCACAAACGTGGTGGGCGTGAGCTGGACGGGACCAAATGCTTTCGCCAATTCCCCGGTATGGTCCATGGCCACCTGGAAAGGCAACTGACGCGACTGCACGAACTGCATCACATAAGCCGGCGGGTCGTACTCCATCGCGATCGCCAGGGTTTCCAGGCCTTTGGGCGCCAGCAGTTGGTGCGTGGCAACCAGGTCTGGCATTTCCTTGACGCATGTGGTGCAACTGGTGGCCCAGAAGTTGATCAGGGTGACCTTGCCTTTGAGATCGGTCAGCTTGTGTTGCGAGCCATCAAGGCGCGTGTAGCCCAGGTCTGGCAAGCTCGCCTGAGGTGAGGGCGAACACGCCTGCAAACCCAGGGCCGCAGCCAGGGCCAGAGTCAACATCACGCTACGCCGGGCCATCCACATGTCACTGTCCTTCCTTGAGTCGCGAGGCGGCTGCTGCTGGGGGCAGGGCAGGCGCCGAGGGCGCCGAAGCTGCCAGAGGCACCGCCGTGCGGGCACTCAGTTTCTCGACCTGGGGGTCCGCCCACGGTCCGGTCACGAGAAACTCCTGCGTACTGGCTTCAGACACCGATTTGCGCAATAGTACCTGCGCCAGGAATGTCCCCAGGCCCACCACCGGATTGATGGCGGCGTAAGCCAACGAGGCCCCTACCGCATTGACATCGGGCACCACGTACACATGCAGATTCTGCGTTTCCTTGACCAGATCTGCCTGGCCTTCCATCAGAACCACCGCCTGCACGCCCCGCATGCGCAGGTTGCGCGTTTCCGCCACCCCTTGCTGAATTCGGACCTGACCGTCGATGGCGTCAAAGGCGAAGCCTTGCTGGAACACATCTCGGAAATCAAGCGTCAGACGTCGGGGCAGCGACTGCAAGCTCAGCACCCCCAGCAACTTGGCCATACCCGGGTCCACCTTCAAGAACTGGCCTTCATTGACCACCACATTCAGGTCCCCCGACAGGGTCTCGACATCGGGCTCCAGTGGCGAGCCTTGCCAGCTCACGCGCCCCGAAACCTTGCCCTTGCCCCCACGGACCGTGCGAGGCAAGCCCAACCGGGTCAGGGTGTCACCCAGGTTGTTCACGTCCAGCGTGAAGTCAAAGCTGGAACGCGGACGCATGCGGGTCCCGGGCACAGCAGACCACGCTCCAGTGGCATTGAGTTGCGCCTCGGGCGCCCCGAGTTTGAATCGGGTCAAACGCCACTCCGGCACCACCGCGCCGGCCGCGCCTGACACCATGTGGTTGACCGCTTCCACCTCCAGGCGCCCCAGCGACACCCCACGCCAATCGAATTGGTCCACGACGATGTCCAGGGCTGGTACGTCCTGCCCCGCCTTGTCGGTCGACAACATGCGTTCGGTCGCCTGCTCTTGCAGAGCCTGCGCCTCGGCCGCAGGAATCGACAAACGGGTCAAACGTGCCACCAGTCTGCTACCCGACTGGGTCGCGTTGCCGCCATTGGCCGTATCGGGCAACCACTCGATCTGACCGCTGATCTGACGTGCATCCAATTGAGCGCGCCAAACCCCGGCCGCAGGATGGGCCACCGTGGCCGACACATCGCGCAGGGTGCGCTGCTGATATGCCAGCGTGCCGGTGGTGACCGAAATGGTATCGGGCACATAGCCAGAGGACGACTCCGCGGAAGCGCCCTCTCCACCCAACTGGAAGGACTTACCCACCGCTTGCCAGGCATCCAGATCCAGGGCCGGCACCACCACCTGGAGCGACACGCCTTTGGCCGGCAACACGGGCACGGCCTGCGCGGCCCCCGCCGACAACTGCATCAGGCTGATCAGACCCCGCCGCACCTTGGCCTCCGCGCCCGTAACGTCGCGCCGGAGGTCCACCTTCAACCAAGGCGCTCCCTCGCTCATACCAGGCGCCTGCGGATTGGCCACATCGACCACGAGTGCGTCGTTGTGGCCTTGGGCGTCGTCAAGCCGATAGGTCACCTTCAAGGGCCAGACGCTGCTGGCCGCCTTGTTCAAAGGCGCAGGCAAACTCGATGCAAAGCCCTGCAGGCTCGACTGCACCTCGACGATCGGCAAGCCTGCGGGCGCCTCGGGGGTGGCCACTTTCGGAATCGACACCGAAACGGTAAACGGCGACTGCCCGGTCAAATGTTTGCCCAGTTGTGCCAGCAGGGGCCAGTCTTGGGCACGCTGCAGGCCTTCAGCCGTCATCACCCCGCGCGCCAGGAACTGGGTCGTGCCAGAGGCATCGCGCTGCCCTTCCACCCCCACATCCTGCCCCCAGACTCGGGTCTGCGCCTTCACCGTCAAGGCCGACTCGGTGAAACCAATCTCGCCCACCAAGGCGTCAAACAGCGGCAAAGCGGGCGTCAGACGCAACGCGGCCTGATCAGACGCCTTCATGGTGACGCGCCCCTTGAGGGTGGTGTGTTCGACCTGATCCAGCGGAATGTCCAAAGCCAACTGCAGCGCACTTTGTCCCGAGCCATGGGCCACCGACATCATGTTGCCGGTCCACTGCCCTACGGGCGAGGTCGACAAATACTTCAACACATCATCGAGCGGCCCCTCGCCCTGCCCCTTGATGACGAGATGCGGGTTGTCGGCCCCCAGGTCGTCAATCAGCCCAGACACGTTGTGCAACACGAAGCCACCGGTTCCCACCTCACCCAGACGGGCTTGCGCACGCTCAATGCGCAGGCGTTGCCCCTCGAAAACCAGTTCCCCGTCGAGCTGAGAGAAAGCCGGCCAATAAGGCTGGCCAGCCTGGCGAACCTCGGGCACATAGTCCAAGGTGAGTTGCTTGACCGGCACATAGACACGGAACTTGCCCCCCACATCATCCTTGAAGGGGAACTGATTCAAGTCGCCTTCGACCTGGAAGCGCACCTTTTCGCCTTGCCCGCTCTTGAGGGCGTCGCGCACGTAGTAGCGCGCACTGGCAGGCAACACCGAGGGCAAATAGCGCCAAACCCGATTGGCCTGGCCACGACTGAGCTTGCCTTGCAGTTCCAGGCGCCCCGGGAGCCGGGCGACCTGCGGTGCATCAGCGCGCCCCCCGGTTTGCCAATGGCCTTCGAGCTCGCCTTGGGCGTCGGGGTTGGCGAACTGGGCCTGCTTCACATACAGGTCAATGTCGGGCGCTTGCCCCGCCACACGGGAGCGGCGAATGTCCCAGCGCACGACCGAATTCAATGAGGTCAGGGGAATGCGTGGCTCTTCAAACACGTCGGGAAACTCGATCCAGCCACGCTCGACTTCCAGGTCGGCGCGCCCGCCTGACTCGTCGGCCTGAAAGCGAACGTTGGCTTGCGACAAGCCCGGCCACCCCGCTTCGCGCGACCCTGACCACGTCAGCCCCGAGAAACGCCCTTTGGTGCGATAGGTGGTTGGCGCATCAAGCGGCCCCTCCCACTGCCAACGCAGATCATCGCCAATACCTTGGGGGGCCAGGTCATTCAAAGCCTGGCGCACCCGGCGGGACAAGGGCAAACGGTCGGCCAACTGGGCCAGCAAGGCCAGATCCAGCCGCTCGGCCTCGAACACCCCGCCCTTGGTCAACTGCCAGACCTGGTCATTCAAGGTCACGCCATCCCATTTGGCATGGCGCCACTGCAAGCTGGCCGAACTGCTGGGCCAGACCACGCCCTCGGCCGTGACAAAGCGCAGGTTCTGGTACTGCAGCACAGTCACCTCCGGTTCGTGCGTCATCGACACCCGGCCCGCCACCTGACGGAAAGACAGCGGCGCGAGCTCGCGCGCCAAACGCACGCTGACGTCCTGCACATCGGCGTCCAGACTCAATCCCTGCCATTTGCCCTGGTAAAGCGCCAGATCCAGGCCCACTCGTCCACGCCCGCCGTTCACCTCGATCGGCAAAGTCAGATGTCGACGCAGCTGTTGCACGTCCACCCAAGGCAGATCCAGGCGCACCGTCCCCGACCAGCTTTGCCACTGGCTGGGCCGCGGGGCAGCCCCCACGAGGCGCCGCCACCAGGGCACGGAAGCCCCTTCCGGAATCAGCACTTCGCCCACCTGCCACAAAGGTTGGGTCATCGACACCTGAATCAGGCCACGACGGCCAAACTCAGCCGGCGGGGTCGCCTCCAGCTTCAGTTCATGCCAGCGTCGCCCGAAGCCCGGTCGATTGCTTAAAGCCAGGTTGACGTCTTGCAAACCGATGGTCGGTGCGCCCCGCAACTCGTCGGTCCAGCGAATCTGCCCACGGTCAATGCGAATCAGGTGTTGCGACAACAGCCAGTCGGCGGCGGTGTCACTCGCCCCCTTCGCGGCTTTCCCCGACACATCCACACGCAGCCCCGCCACATGCAGCACACCTTCACGGTCGCGGCGCACGTCCAGTTCGGGCGCCACAACGATCAGGCGGTCCAGCCGCCACTCTTGTTGCCACAGGGCCTGCGGCAGAAATGATGAAGGCGAAATGCGAACCGACACCTCCGGCAAGCGCAAGGCCACCTGCCCGCGCTCATCCAGCAAGCGCACTTCCGACAGGCTCAACACAGGCCACAGGCCCTCCGGCCGGCCCGCCACGCGACCAATTTGGACGGGCACCCCTAGCGCCCGCGTGGCTTGTTGTGCCAAGGCATCTCGCCACTCGTCGATTCTTGGCAGAATTTGGTACAGCAAGATGCCCCATGCCACCGAAGCCAGCAAGAACAGGCTGCCCAAGGCCCACGCCACAGGCCGCCACCAGCGCTTGCACGCCTGGCTCAACCAACTGGGAATCACTGCCTGTATCAACTCAACGCAACCGTGTGTACTTTGTGGATCGGTCGAAGTCCGTAGCCCAGACACTTTCTGAATGCCGTAGCATCCTGACAGTGGCGACGGAGTCACGTCACGATCAAGCCAGCACAGCCCTTTAACAGACCCGCGAGTTACATGATCGATTTCCCTTCAGATGCGGTGCGGACCTCAGCCTCGGCTGACCATTCCCGTTATGTGCAACGCATCCGACGGCGCTATGCCTCAGACATCGAGGCCGCCATTTTGCCGCCAGACCGGGTCCCCAGAACGGCAGAAATCGCCGCGGCTATCGATTCGTTACAAGATAAAGGCCGGGAACTGGGCTCCGCGCTGCGCGTGACGCGTCAACTGGTGCTCGAACGATTGGCCACCCTGGACGTGGAAGCCGGCGCCTCACTGGCCGACATCACCGGCGCGATGACCGAACTGGCCGAGGTCACCCTCGACCGCGCCTTGGCCGCAGCGGAAGCCGAGTGCGACGCTCGCTTCGGCGCACCCTTGAACGAGCTAGGCCAACGCGTTGACCTGTGGGTGGTCGGCATGGGCAAGCTGGGCGGGCGCGAACTCAACGTGTCGTCCGACATCGACCTGATCTACGTCTATGAAGACGACGGTCTGACCACCGGCGTGGACGATGGCCGCGGCGGCAAGTCGGGCCAGATCACCGTTCACGAGTACTTCTCACACGTCGTCAAGAAGGTCTACACCCTGATCGGCGACACCACCGAAGACGGCTTTGTCTTCCGCGTCGATCTGGCCCTGCGCCCGAACGGCAATTCTGGCCCCTCCGTGGTCAGCCTGGCCATGCTGGAGGAATACTTCCTCGTACAAGGTCGCGAGTGGGAACGCTTCGCCTGGCTGAAAAGCCGCATCGTGGCGCCCGTGCGCGCCATGACCGGCGGCGAGCACGCCAAACGCTCCCTGGCACTGCGTGACATCGTCATGCCCTTCGTGTTCCGGCGTTATCTTGACTACGGCGTGTTCGAAGGCCTGCGCCAACTGCACCGCAAGATCCGCGACGAGGCCAACCGCCGTGCCGCAGGCCGCCCCGAGCGCGCCAACGACGTCAAACTGTCGCGCGGCGGCATTCGGGAAATCGAATTCACCGTGCAATTGCTGCAAGTAGTACGCGGCGGCCAATTTCCTGAAATTCGGACGCGCTCGACCCTCAAGGCGCTGCAACGACTGGCCGCGCGCGGCCTGATTCCACAACAAACGGCCGACCAACTGGGCTTGGCCTATGTGGTGCTGCGCCGCATCGAGCACCGCATTCAGTACCTCGACGACCAGCAAACCCATCTGCTGCCCACGGAAGACCGCGACCTGCTCTGGATTGCCACGAGCCTGGGCCTGACGGGCCACCCCGAACGCAGTGACTGCCAAAGCCCCACCTGCCAGATGCTCGAAGCGCTGTGCAGCATTCGCGAACTGGTGGCCACCGAATTCGACTCGCTCTTGCACGACGGTCGCAGCAACAACTCGGGCGAAGGCTGCAAGAACTGCGGCGGCCCCCCCCTGCCGGTGGACAGCGAAGAGTACATCGCCAAGTTCCCCGAGCCCATCGCCACCCGCCTGCGCGAATTCACCAGCCAGGCCCGGGTGACCATGCTCAGCGATCCGGCCAAACTGCGCCTGGCCAAGCTCATTGGCCGCGCAGCACAAAAGGCTCTGACACCCGACGAGTCCACCGGCGAAAGCCTGGGCGCCGACGCCGTCTTGCACTTCATCGAGTGGCTCACCCCCCTGCTGCGCCGCGACAGCTACTTGTCTCTGCTGGCCGAGCGCCCCGAAGTGCTCAACCGCCTGCTACGCCTGCTGGGGCTGGCCAAATGGCCCATGCGCTACCTGATGCGCCACCCCGGCGTGATCGACGAACTGGCCGATCCCCGCCTCATGGACGGCCGCTTTGACCCGCAGGCTTACCGACAAGACCTGGAAGAGCGACACCGCGCCTGGGAAAAGGCCGGCCAAGCCAGCGAGGAAGCCTTGCTCGACACCCTGCGTCGCGCCCACCACGGCGAAATCTTCCGCACCCTGGTGCGCGACGTGGAAGGCCAGTTGACCGTCGAGCAAGTGGCCGACGACCTCTCCGCACTGGCCGACGTCACCCTCGAGGTCGCCCTGCGCTGGGCCTGGCTGCACCTGCAGCAGCGCCCCGGCAAACAAGGCGCCTGGGCCGTGGGCCACGACCCGCACTTCGCCATCATTGCCTACGGCAAGCTCGGCGGCAAAGAACTGGGCTACGGCAGCGACCTCGATGTCGTCTTTGTTTACGATGACACGCTCGACGAGCCCACACCGAATGCTGGCCCCGACACCCCCACGGCCATCGACGCCTACCTGGTCTTCGCGCGCAAGCTGGTGAACTGGTTGACACTGCGCACTGCCGCGGGCGAGCTGTTCGACATCGACACCGCCTTGCGCCCCAATGGCAACTCTGGCCTGCTGGTCACATCCTTCCATGCCTTTGACGACTACCAGCGCCAACGCGGCAGCAACACCGCCTGGACCTGGGAGCATCAGGCGCTGACCCGTGCACGCTGGTGCGCCGGCGAACCGGCCCTGGCCAGCCAGTTCGAGACCGTTCGCCGCGCCGTGCTGTCGTCACAGCGCGACCCCGCGGCCTTGCGGGACGAGGTCGTGGCCATGCGTGAGCGCATGCGTCAGGCCCATCCCTGCCCGGCCGATCAATTCGACATCAAGCACAGCCCCGGCGGCATGATCGACGTCGAGTTCGTATTGCAGTACCTGATTCTGGCGCACAGCCACCAGCACCCGGAGCTGATGGACAACCTGGGCAACATCGCGTTGCTGGGTCGAGCCGAGGCCGCTGGCTTGCTACCCGCCGGCGTTGGCCAAGCCGCCGGCAAGGCCTATCGTGCGCTGCGTCAGGTGCAACACCGGGCGCGCCTGGATGAAGCCCCCACACAACTGCAAGGCCATGCGTTCGAGCAAATGGCCCCACATCGAGAAGCCGTGATCACGCTTTGGCAGTCGGTGTTTGGCGCGCCGCCCGGCCAGTCGCCCGCATGAGCGCCCACACGGGGCGGCTCGGTTGGCTGACCCTGTGTCTGCTCCTGGCCTTGCCGGCTGCGGCCCTTCCTATCATCGATCTGGACCACCCTTCTCTGTGGCCACCCAGCCTGCAAGCATTCATCTTGCACCCACACCAAGGTTGGCGACAATCGCTACCCAGTTGGTGGGCGACAGCCTGGTTGCATGGCAGTGAACCCCATTTGTGGCGCAATCTCGCCGGCGTCGCGCTCGTTGCCGGCATGGGGTGGGCCGCTCGGGTGGGCCCGCCCGCGACACTGGCTTGGCTGCTGGCCTGGCCCCTCACGCACATCGGCATGCTCTGGCGTCCGGAACTCACCAGCTACATCGGCCTGTCCGGCGTTCTGCACGCCGGGGCCGCCATCGTGGCTCTGCAACAAATCATCAGCCCGCCCACACCGCCCGCCCGCTGGCCTGGCTGGGCCTTGCTGCTCGGCCTGATCACCAAGGTCGTCATGGAAAACCCCTGGGGGGCCGTTTTGATTCTGTCATCCGCGTCGGCTATAAAGGTGGCCCCTTGGGCACATTTCAGTGGCGTCCTGGCTGGATTGGCAAGTGGGGGACTGGTTCTGATCGGGATCAAACACCTTGCCCCCCAATTCAAGCGTCAATAACTGACAGTCAGGGAACTTCGGGAAATTCCCCGGAATCGAAAAATCACGATCCAACCTTTCGTAGACCAATATGCAAACCCGCCTGCAAGCAATCACTCGCCATCAATCTGTTCGCCTGATGGCCATGCTGCCCATCGTCGTTGCCGCCGCCCTGGTTGCGGGCTGTGGCGACAAAGGCAAGTCTGAAGGCAAGGCCAGCCAGGCCGCTGCTCGTGTCAACGGTGAAGAAATCACCGTTCACCAGATCAACCTGCTGCTCGAGCGCCAGAATGGCCTCAAGCCCGAACAGGTCGATGCCGCCCGCAGCCAGGCGCTCGAAGGTCTGATCGACCAACAACTGGCTGTGGCGAAAGCCGAAGAACAGAAGCTGGATCGTGACCCCACCGTGGTGCAACAGCTGGATGCCATCCGTCGCAGCCTGCTGGCCCGCACCTACCTGGAAAAGGCCGCGGCTGCCGCCGTGGGCACCCCTTCTCCTGAAGACGTCCGCAAGTACTTCGACTCCAAGCCCGCCCTGTTCTCTCAGCGCAAGGTCTACGCGCTG
The DNA here is from genome assembly GCF_036273115.1 of Aquabacterium sp. GTDB lineage: Bacteria > Pseudomonadota > Gammaproteobacteria > Burkholderiales > Burkholderiaceae_C > Aquabacterium. The sequence continues at coordinate 114,096 of NZ_DASUIN010000001.1, read as the reverse complement.
CAAGAATTCACCGTGGCCGCGCCCCGTGATGCCTCCAAGGCCCTGATCGAGAAGCTCGACGCCGCCCCCAGCCCTCAGGCCTTCGTTGAACTGATCAAGAACAGCGGTTTCAAGGTCGGCGCCAACCAGGTCACCCAGGCTGCCGAAGGGCTGCCCATGATGATCCTCGACAAGCTCAAGGACGTGCCTGACGGCAAGGCCATGTTCATCACCGGCGACGACGGCTTCAAGGCTTTGTTGGTCGTTCAGTCCAAGCAACAGCCCGTGACCTTCGAACAGGCCAAGCCTGCCATCGAGCAATACCTGACCGCCGAACGCCGTCGCGAATTTGCGCAAAAGGAAATGAAGAACCTGCGCGCCGCGGCCAAGATCGAGTACATCGGCAAGTTTGCCGAGAAACCTGCCTCTGGCGCGGCTCCAGCCTCGGCCCCGGCTGCAGCTGCCTCGACAGCAGCACCCGCTGAAGCAGCCTCTGGCGGCCTCGATGCCAACGCGCTCAACAAGGGTCTGTCGGGTCTGAAGTAAACCCGTCCCCCCCCTCACGCGAGCACCGGCACCCCCGGTGCTCGTTTTCTTTTTGGGGGTCTATTCCTGGCCGAATTCCCAGGTTTTTCGTGCAATTTATGCCCCAACACCCCCTCGATATCGGGGGGGCTGTCGTGGATTATTGCGGGGGCTTTCTCGATTGAAACCCCTCGGCGCGCGGGTCATGATGTGGTCACTATTCGGCATCTTCGGCGTATCAACAATGTGGATGCTTATCGCTCAGTCGCCCGCAATCTCAAAGGCCTCGGCCCCGAAATAGCGAAGCAAGAGCGTGACACATCCGCTTTCCAAATGAAAACACTGCGCATTCTCGGCACCCGGGGTATCCCAGCGGCTCACGGAGGATTCGAGACATTTGCCGAGCATTTGGCGCTGTACCTTCGCGATCGTGGGTGGCGAGTCATCGTGTACTGCCAGGAAGAAGGTCGCGCGCCCACCGTCCGCGACACGTGGCAAGGCATCGAGCGCATCCGTATTTCGGTCCCTGGCGACAACTCCCTTTCCACCATGTGGTTTGACTGGCTCTCCATCCTGGATGCAGCCCAGCACAACGACCTGTGCCTGACCCTGGGCTACAACACAGCCATCTTCAACACCGTGTTGCGCGTCAAGGGAGTGACCAACATCATCAACATGGACGGCATCGAGTGGATTCGCGCCAAATGGAGCAAGCCCGCCAAGCTCTGGTTCTGGATGAACGACTGGTTCGGCTGCTGGCTGGGCAACCACCTGGTGGCCGACCATCCGGCCATCAAGGACCATCTGGTGACACGCGTGTCCGGCGACAAGATCACCATGATTCCTTATGGCGCCATTCCGGTAGCGGAAGCGTCTGAAGAACCTGTGCGCAAACTGGGCCTGGAGCCTGGCCGCTACCTGACTGTGATCGCCCGCCCCGAACCGGAAAACTCTCTGCTCGAAATCGTGCAGGCGTTCTCGGTCAAGCCTCGCGGTTACAAGCTGGCCGTTCTGGGTGCGTACAACGAAGACAACCCCTACCATTCAGCGGTCAAGCGCGCGGCCAGCAATGAAGTGGTGTTCCTGGGCGCCATCTACGATGCGCCCGTCGTTCAGGCTCTGCGCTTTCACAGCGCGATGTACGTCCATGGTCACCAGGTAGGCGGCACCAATCCTTCGCTCGTCGAGGCGCTGGGCGCCGGCAATGCGGTCATCGCCCACGACAACCGTTTCAACAAGTGGGTGGCAGGCAACGGTGCCGAGTACTTCAACTCCACCGCCTCGCTGTCTGACTGCTTCAGCCGACTGCTGTCCGACGACAAGGCGCTGTCGAGCATGCGCCAAGCCAGCAAACAGCGCTTCCAGCAAGCGTTGACCTGGCCCATCGTGTTGGGCGAGTACGAAAATCTGCTGGAACGCTTTCTCAAGCCCAAGACGAAAGCCAGGCCTGCACTGCACCGGGATGCCCGAGACACCGTCCGCGAACTGATTGTCGAACAGGCTCGAACCCCGCGCAAAGCCCGATAATCTCCTGCATGTCTTCTCGCCTGGCGGTCGTTCTGGTCAACTGGAACGGCTGGCGCGACACCGTCGCCTGTCTTGAATCTCTGCTGCCTCATCTACCTGAGGGCGCAAGGGTATTGGTTTGCGACAACGCCTCGACCGACGGTTCTTTGCAGCACCTGGCCCGCTGGGCCACCGTGCAACTGGGAACCACCGGCTTTGTCCAACTGACTCGCGCACAAGCCGAACAAGGTGGCACGGGGCACGACCCACAGCTCGTCCTGGTTGACACCGGCGGCAACCTTGGCTTTGCCGGCGGCAATAACGTGGGCATGCGTTATGCGCTACGCCACGGGTTTGATTTCATCTGGCTGCTCAACAACGACACCGTGGTCGATCCCAACTCTGCCCCCGAGTTGATCCGGACCATGCAGGCAGACCCACGCATCGGCATGTGTGGCTCCACCCTGTTTTATTTCGACACGCCCGAGGTGGTTCAATGCCTCGGAGGATCTCGCTTCGATCTGAGCCAAGCGGTCGGGCAGCCCATCGGCTACGGCCAGCCATTCGACCGTCAAATGCCGGCGTCGCTCGTCACCAGCCAACTGGCCCATGTTTCAGGCGCATCGATGATGGTGTCGCGAGCGTTTCTGGAAGCCATCGGCCTGATGGACGAAAGCTATTTCCTGTATTTCGAGGAAATCGACTGGGCCATCCGAGCGCAAGGCCGCTTCACCCTGGGGTGGGCGCCTTTGAGTTTTGTCTGGCACAAAGAAGGCGGTTCCATTGGTTCCAGCCATCGCCAACGGCCCTCCAACAAATCGCTCAGTTACATGTGCGTCAACCGACTGCGATTCACGCGCAAGCGGGTGCCTCACTGCTACAGCTCGGTACGCCAGCGCATGTGGTGGGAAACAGCCGCCTACCTCAAACGACGAGACTGGGACGCCGCACGCATCTACCTGCATGCCTTGACAGGCTGGCGTTTTTTACTGCCCTCGGCCTGAGGCGCCTGCCGCCGCTTTGGCGCAACGGTCCGCCATCAAGCGCAAGACATCACCCACTCGCTCGAAGTCAAACTGCGCACGGGCGGCCTCACGTTGAGCCAGCTCAGTGCCCCGCAAGGCGCCATCTTGAAGCGCCTGCCACACCGCTTGGGCGAAGGCCTTGGCATCGATCGCCACCGCAAAGCAACGGCTCACGGCTTCAGGCAAGCCGGCAACGCCTTGAGGCGATGACACCAGGCGTGCCGGCGCAAACAGCATTTCCACCGACTTCACGTTCACCCCACTGCCACCAAAGATCGGGTTCACCAGCACGCGCGCATCCCGCAACACCGGCACCACATCTGGCGGGTTCGGGCGCAACACCACGCCTGGCGATGCCTTCACCGCATCCTCAATGGCCAAGGCTGGGGCACTGCCGGCCAGCAACATCCGCGCGCCAGGCTGTTGCTGGCGAACCAGGGGCCACACCTCCCGCAAGAACCACAGCACCCCCTCCACGTTGTTGGGTGTACGCAGGTTCCCCAGATACGCCACGTCGAACGCAGGGGGCGGCCCCCATGCTGCACGCAACTGGCTCGCCTTCTCCGGGTTCACCAAGGGGGGCAACCACACGCCTTGCGCAAAACCCTGCTCGCGCCACCAAGCCAGGTCGTCCATCGAGATGTCGAACACGACCTCGGCCTGCCTCCAGGCATCGAACTCGACCCGTCGCAAATGCGGCAGGTTCATGCTCCACGCCAGTCGATCACGCAGCGATGTGGCCCGGCTGACCTGCCCCCGCATGTAGCGATGCTCAATGTTGTGGCTGCGGTAGAACAAGGGCACGCCATAACGCCGGGCAGCGGCTCGCGCCAACCAGATCGGATAGATCGCATCCAGCCAGATGGCCTCGGGCTTGAACGCATCCAGGCTGGCCCAAAGCGCCCGCAAAGCGTGCTTCGAGGGCACCCGAGAAGAAACATGAGAGGGCCAGCGAGCCAGCCGCACCAGGCGCTTGTACCGATCCGACCAGGTGCCCTGAATGGGCAAGGTGTGCACCACCGAAGCCACCGTGTGCAAGGCCTGCACATGCGCCTGCGGCAAGCCCTGTCCCTTTTCGGCGTACCAGGTCACCAGCGCCAGATCAGCCCCCGCAGCCTTCATGGCGTTCAAGCGCGCCCAGTCATCGACCAGACCACCATGCGTGGCCGGGTAAGGCATCTGACAGGAAAAGTAGGCAATCTTCATGGCTTGGGCCTCTGACGCACCACGGCACGCAACTCACGCATCAACACCCGTGCAGACTGTTGCCAATCGAACGTGGCGGCTTGGGCCAAGGCGCGCTCAACCAACGCCTGGCGTGCAGGCGCCGACATGGCGAGCGTTTGCTGCAAGGCCCGCCGCAGATCTCCGGGCTGGGTCGGATCGAACAGCACGGCCCCCTCCCCCGCGACTTCAGCCAACGAGGTCGTATTGGCCGTGATGACGGGAACGCCGCTGGCCATGGCCTCGGCCACCGGCATGCCGAACCCCTCGGCAAATGCTGGGTAAACAAACAACTTGGCATGCCGCATCACGGCAGGCAAGGCGTCGTCGCCCAGATTCTGAAACATCAGCAACTGGTTCACTTTGGCCGCGTGCTCGATGGCCCGCTTGACTTCCGGAAAACCACGATCTTCCTGCCCCACGATCACCAGCGGCGGCGCGGACGCTCCCATGCTCACCCAGGCATCGATCAACTGAAGGTGGTTCTTTCGCGGCTCCAAACGGCCTACCACCAACATGTAGCCACCAGGTTCCAGCCCCAAGCCGCGCACCTGTTCCTCGCCCGCCTGCCCCGGAAAGAACCGCGAGCGATCCACCCCGTTGTAGGTCACATGCACCTTGGCCGGATCGATCTGGTAGTGCGAACAAATCTCGGCTTTCGAAAATCGGCTCACGGTGAAGATCTTCGCCGCCTTGCGTGCAGCCAGCCGAAACGTCAGCTTGGCCTCTTTCACGAACCCCGGCGAGAAGAACTGCGGATAGGTCTCAAACAGCACATCATGGATCGTCGTCACGGTCACGACCGGCCGAACGAACGGCACCCGATATTGGGTGTGCAACACATCCAAGCTATGCCGCCAGCACAACCAAGGTAGCCACAAGCCGAGGCGAACCAAACCATGAGCCGTAGGCATGTGCACCAAGCTGACGTTGGCCAGACGGAACTCCGGATAGGCATCACGCAGGGAATCAACCTGATCGAGAAAAAACACGAAGTCCACATCAGGCGACAGGCGAATGGCCTCGCGGTAGAGCCCGAGAACATGACTTCTCGACCCCTGAAAAATGCCGTCCCACTCGTGAAAGTCGACGCCCACCCGCAAACGCTTGATCGCACTCATGAAGGATTCAGGCCCCAGCAGGCCTTCGACGGCCGGGCAAACACAAGGTCGCGCCAATCAGCACAAAGCACAGCTCGAACAAGTCGGGCAACGCATAAATGAAATACATGGCCGAGGTAGTCAGCATCACGAACAGAATGCCCACCCGCAAACCCACATCCTCACTGGAACACCAATCCTTCCAACGCGGCGTGACGCGCCATGCGCAATAGAGGAAACAGGCCAGGAGCAACAAGGCAGCCGGAATGCCGTTGTCCAAGGTCTGCAAGAGGAACAAATTGTCGACGGTGTACATGCGGCCGCCGGCGTATGACACGCCGCCTTTCGTGTCCCCCAAACCCACACCGAATCCGATCAAGGGGCTTTCGCCAATGTTGCCAAACGCATTGACGATGGTCTGCAGACGCGATGAACTGCTGGAGCGCTCGGCCTCCGAGCGACCCGCCATCAAATCGGCCAACACATACATGCCGCCCGCCGCCAAAACGGGAAGCCACATGAGTTGCAAACGCAGCACCGTTGCCATCACCTGGCTGGCAAAGCCTCTGAGCCAGACCAGATAGCGCAAGCTCAACAGCACGACACCAAACACCACCCCGATTGCCAGCCCCGAGCGCGTATTGGTGAAGTAAACGCATCCCAAACAGATCCCTCCCAACAAGGACCATTTGAGTCCGCCAATGGCTCTGGGCTGAGGATGAAACAGCCCTTTGGCCAGGAACATCAGCCCGAACGACACCAGGAAATGGGCCAGCACCAAGGGATGCTGGAAGGTCCCCTTGGCTCGATAGAAGCCATCACGCAAATCTTCCAGAAACGCCAGTTGGGTCGACACGTTCTCGACCTGCAGCAAGCCATCGAACACATTGCGGCGCAACACCACCTCCAGCCCCATCACGCACAGCAGCACCAGGGTCGACAGTGCCAGGATGTTGATCAACCAGTTGAGCTGACTGCGGCTGCGCACGAGCGCGGCAGTCAGCCAGAAAGTCACCCACACGGGGATGATTTCATTTTTCAACTTGGTCAGCGTGTAGCCTAGGGACGCGGCGTTGAACAGCACCAGGGGCAAGATCCACAAAAAGAACGCGGCCACCAACCAGAACAGAATGCGCGCGCCCCTGTCTTCCTGGCGTGTCAAGCTGTGGCGGAATGGCTTGATCATCAAGATCAGCATCATCAAGCCCAGCATGGCCAGTCGCAGCAAACGCGACGGCGCCAAATTGGGTGACCCGCCAATCTTCAACTCGCCATAGGCCGGAAAGGCCACCAGAAAGAAGACAAACAGACAGAACGCCAGAAACGACAAACGCAGCAACTGATCAAGAACCGCCTGCGTGGCGACCGACATTTGCCCTGTCCTCTGCCGAGGCCAGACCTGCAAGTGCTTCGCGGCCATCCCCGTTACTCCTTCGGACTCACAGGCTTGGCTGCACCAAAAACCGACTTCACCTTGTCGATCATGACGGTGCCCAAGGCACGCGTGGGCTCAATGAAGGACCCCTCGCCGAACTCGTTCCAGCAACAGATCAAACCCCAGCGCGCGGCCTGCCCCTCGCGCAGTCGCCCTGCCTCGATGGCTTTCTTCCCCGCACGCAAATGAAGCTCGAACTCGGAAGGCACCGACATGGACCCATCGTGCCGAGGGTCGGAGCTCCCACCCCAAGGGCGCTTGTCCCATCCCGATGTCATCGGAAAAAACACCGGCACCGGACTGACAGCTTCATAGGTGCGCCAATGCGCCCGATAGGCGTCGTCCAGTTCGGCATACGAGTAAGACTCCTTCTGCACAAACGGCGGGCGATGCATGTTGTACATCGTCACGGCGTCATAGCCCGTCTTCAAGGCGTCCCTGACGACCGTCGTTTCCTCGCTGGCCGCGCCCGCCACGAAGTAAAAACCAGGCAGTCCGGCTTCACGCGCTTTGGCTTGCGCCGAAGCCAGCAACTCACTGGCTGAAGCCCCGAACTTGCGCGCACTGGCTTCCAGTTCGCGTGCCAGGAAAATGAAGATCACCGGCTTGCCATCAATGCGCAGCATCTCCGGCCTGGGGGCATAGAACCGCACCCAGAAATCGACCATGCGATCCCAGTTCGCTCGGTTGTTCGGGGCCTTGCCGTGGTTGGCCCACATGATCGAAAACGGCAAACGCTCACGCTTCGGGCTACGGAAATAGGCCGCGAGCGCATGGTCCAGATACACCTTGTTGTCGATGTCCCAGTACCAGTCAAACACCACATACTTCAGCCCAGCGGACAGCATCCAGTCAATGTGCTGGCGCATGACATCGTCTGCCCCTTCGTCATACCAACCGAGCAGAGGCTCTCTTTCCTTGAACGGCTGGATGCGCTCCCAAGGCCTGTTGGATGGCGCGTAAGGCGTGTCATTGCGCCAACCGGGAAAGTAATACACCCCGACATTCGTGGGCGCCTGGGCACAGGCCTGGCTGGCCAGCAGAACAAGACCGCCAAACCAAGTGGCGATCACGAGCTGAAACCATCGCCGCATGACGGAGCGTCCTCTCTGCAAGTCGATCAGTACTCGTTCATGACGACACCCGCCATGTTGATGCCACCACGGCTGAGAGGCTCCAGCAAATCGCGCAGCCGCTCGGTGCGAGTCCTGTCCTTGCGGGCAATCGCCAAAGCCGAGCCACAGCTGGCCGCGATCACACGAGCATCCACGCCTTTCGAAGCCGAGGGCGTGTCGACCACCACGTAATCGAATTTCCCAGTCACCACCTTGATCAACAAATCAAAGGTCTGGCCTTGCAACAATTCCAGAGGGTTGGGCGGCACGATGCCCACCGGCAGCACATACAAGCTGGGCAACCCATTGACCCGACGAAACACATTGGTGCCGGAGCGGCGCGACAAAACACCGCTCAAGCCGCTGCGGTTTTCCACCCCGAACACCTCGTGCAAACGTGGCGAACGCATGTCGGCATCGATCAGCAAAGTACGCCCACCCAACTGGCTCAGCGCCACCGCCAGATTGGCCGCAAAGAAGGTTTTGCCGTCTCCGGGTTCCGTGCTGGTCACGGCCAAGGCCACCCGCTTGTCGCGGTTGTGAAAAACCGAACTGCACAGATGCGTGCGAATGCCCCGAAAGATCTCGGACTGATCCGAGAAGGGCTTGTTCGCCACCACCAACTCATCGCTCAAGCCGTAAACAGCCTGATTGGCATAGGGATAGTGGAATTGCTGAGCCAAGGCCCACAGCACTTCATCTTGATTGGCCAAACCCAACGCCACGGCGGCTTCGCCGAATTTGACGTTGTTCTCGCGCTGGTAAGCCAGGATGTTCTCGACCTGCTCAGCCGACAGGTTATTCGCCTCGCGAATGATGTCCCCAATCGGCTTTTCCAGACCCGTTTCGCCGGGGTACTGCCCTGCGAAAGAACTCGGCATGATTTCTGTGTCCATAGTCACTCTTTACAACGTTGACCCACCCGCACCGCCAACGGCAGTGGGAGGCGATCGAAGAAGCCAGGGACGAATCTTGCGGCGCAACAGGCCAGAAGGGGCATCTTCAGACTTGAGCAACACCCCCACCAGCGGCAGGTTCAGCTCCATCAGCACATCATCGGCGGTGCGAACACGCCGGTCATTGAGTTCAACCAGCAAGACCGCAGTCAGCGCCAAGATCAAGCCCCCCACAATGCCCAAGGCCATGTTCAACAAAACCTTGGGCGACGATGGGTTGGGCGAAGGCGAAGCCACTTGAACAATCGAGACATTGGTCTGGGTGGTCTGGCTTTCCATGCTGGCCTGCACCGCACGGTTCTGAGCCGTGTCGTAGGCCTTCTGGAGGTTTTCCACATCGCGCACCAGCACCGATGCCGCATCGCGATTGGCGCGCATCTGAATCACCTTGGCTCGCTGGGCTTCCAGATTGGCGCGCGCCTTGGCCAGGCGGGCTTCGTTGACCGTGTTGCTGAAGCCCACGCTGCTGGTCACCTTGTTGGTTTCTTCGGCAATGCGCTTGCGCAAGACCTTGATGTTGGCGCGCGTCTCGATCACCTGGGGGTGGGCATCACCAAAGCGTGACTCCAGTTCTTCCGCCTTGGCTTCCAATCGAGCCAGGTCAGCCGTCAGCGCCCCAACCACCTGGTTGGCCAGCACATCAGCGGAACTGCCGGCGGCACGCTTGGCCTGGATTTCACGGTTACCCGATTCCGATTGCACCCCTTCCAGCAAGGTCACCTGCTGCGACAAATCGAGCAAACGCGCATTTTCAATGTCCAGCCGCTCATCGGTCGCGACCAGCCCTCGCTCTTTCTGGAACTCGGCCAAACGGGTCTGAGCCTCCTCCAGTCGCTCACGCAAGCGAGCGGCCAGGCCATCGAAAATGGCATTGAAGCTGCGCGCCGGATCGGTTCGCAGCCCGGCGGTGGTGTCAATGAAGCTCTCGGCATACCCGTTGGCCAAGGCGGCCGCAAACTGCGGGTCGGTCGACTCATAACTGATGGTGATGACGTTCGACTCACGGGCCGGCTTGACGGTCAGGTTCTTGGCCAGGATACCGGCCAGCCAGGACTCGAACGAGCCCACCCCATCGGTTGCTTCGCGCCACTGCTTTTGCATGGCGCCACTTTCGTTCATCTTCAAGCGGCGAATGACCTGAATGGCCACGCGCTCGCTCGAGATCAGGTCCACCTGGGTGGCCATGTAGCTGGGCGTCATCATGGCTGGCAAAACCATGCCAATCATCGGGTCGGGCGACTTCACATCAATCAGCACCTGGGCCGACGAGGTGTACTTCTTCGGCATCAAGAAAGACACCAACGCAGCGATCGCCACCACCGACAGAAACACCGACAGCAAGACCAGCCAGCGGGCTTTCAGAATTGCGTAGATCTGGTTTAACGACATGCCAAAACCTTAAAAACCTGTGTACCGAACCGTGCGATCACGACCCGAAAAAACGTGGGCGGAACCCCGGCGGCATCTGCTGTTCCAGATCCCGGATGAATGCGTCATGCAACTGCTCTGACAGTTTCGGATCTCGGCTGGCCGTCGACACCCGCACCAGCATGCCGTCTGCGATTTGCCCCTGCAGGCCGTAACGCAGTTGTGCGATCTTGCGGCCCAGACCAGGCAAAGTGGCCTGATCATCCAGCGTGACCCAGTAGGAGATCTGTTCGGTGTAGTTGTCACGCGTTCCCACCAACTGCCGCATCGTCAGCGCATGGCCGGCCAGTTGCGCCTGGTGAACGCCCAACTCGTGAACCGTGAACCCCTGGCCGGTGTAGCAAAACTCAGGCCGATGCGCCGCAGTCGACTCCGAGTTCTGATCTTTGCCATAGGCAATGGTCAGCATCACAACCTGGCCCTTGTCGTTCACATAGCCCCGAGCCAGGGTTTGGGAATACGCAGACTCGATCACGCGCTGCACGGAAGGATCGGGCAGAAGCGGGGTCAAAGAAGGCTCGGCCTTCCAGCCACCGAACTCCATGGGCACCAATTGCTCAAGCACGATGGCTGGGCGCACGTCGGCCAAGCTCTGCGTGGGTCTGAGCGCCTCGGACAAATAGGCAGCGCCCAACATGCAAGCGCTTGCCAACACCAGACCGACCATGCCTTTCTTCATCGCCATCACACCCTCTTCAGCCCTTCAGACTTATCAAAGCGGGAGGCCAACAGGCGATCCGTCATGTAGGTCAAAACCAAAGCCACGGCAAACAAAAGCATGCCGGCGAAGCCATGCAGGAAACCTTGGCCAGCTTCGTCGCCCATGTGATAGGTCACCAGCACCAACACCACCACGCGCACCACATTCGAAATGAACGAGATCGGCACAATTGCCACCGCCAGCAGGGTGTTTCGTGCGCGCGACTGGTAGTTCATCAGCTTCATGTAAAACAAGCCGAGCGACTCCAGTGTGAACAGCGAGTTCAAGCCGGAGCAAGCATCAGCCACCAACAACTGGTAGGGGCCGACTGTCAGGGTCACACCGGAGCGACCGATTGGGTAATGCGCCAGATGCAACACCGCTTCGGCCACCACCGAAACCGCCACCTTCAGTGGCATCGTGATGGCTTGCACCAGCACCCCTGGCAGCGGCACCATGAACAGCATGAAGAACAAAGAGAACCAGGCCATTCGAACCAGTGTCCAGCCTCGCAGCATCAGCATGCCTGCAGCCAGCAGGAACACGTGCGACAAGGCCTCGAGGGTGTCGAGCCCCTGAGAACGCCCCAACACATACATGGCCAGCGCGACCATCAACACCAGCCAACCCGACACCATCGCGGGCTGCGCCTCCCCGGCAAACAACTTCTGGCGGTCGTTCCACAGCAACCAGAACGACAAGGCGATGATGATGGGGGCATGGCCGTTGTCGTCCTTCATCCAGGCCGTTCCCGCCAACGACACGTAGGTGGGAATAAACAGCGCCAGCAAACCTACCGCCAGGATGAGCAACTGAGCAAACGGCCACCTCACCTCACCGGAGGGTGCAACTGGCAAGGAAACCGACGACTGACTCATAAAAGACGACAACTGGGATAGATGAAAGGGGGCCAGTGATTGTGGCAAGAAGCTCAGCGAAGTTCCTCTGGGCAGACGGCAATTCGCCTAGTAATAACCCGGCCACCCCCCGCTACTCGGGGGCCTGTTTCAGGTGTTATTCCACGCACCAGAACGGTTGCGTTCGAACTTCCTTCGCAAATAAAGACGTGCCGGCTGCTCAACCCAATAGAAGGTCGCATAGGAATAGACCAGCAACACCCCCAGAAAGCCCAGCAGCATCAAGCGTCCGCCCCCATCGGGCCAGAAACTGCGAAACACCATCAGCACCACAAACTGGTTCAGGTAGATCGAGTATGAAATCTTTCCTAGATGAGCCAGGCGCCGCACATGGTTTGACAACCACCCCTGCTCCAGCGCAAACACAAACACCACCGCCATGAACAGGAAAGGCGCCACAAAATCCAGGGCACTGGTCTTGTGCGGTCTGGCAAACAACACCACGGCCACCATCGCCACGAGGGCCCACTCCACCCAACTCGCTGCGGACGAAGCCCGCGTCTGGCTTTGCCACCACCTGTACAAACGATAGGTCAAGATGCCCAGAGAAAACGACGACACGCAGCGCACCAGCCCGGCGTTCAGGTAATCGAAATAGTTCTGGTAATGCACATCGAGGTGTCCGGTCAAGGCTCCCATCAAAGCGAACCCGACCAAGGCCACGGCAGCCAGAAGCAGCGGCGAAGTTCTTGCGCTCACAAAGCCAAAAAATAGCAGGTTGACCACGAACTCCACCGAAATCGACCAACTGGGTTCGTTATAGGTCAGACCTTCTGAATTCAAGCCCACGTTGTTCAACAGCAGAAGATGCTGAACCAAGGTGAACACGGTGCCGTCTGGGTAACTGGGCCACCGGCCATGGAGCCAATAGGCCACGGCCACAAACACGCCCAGGGCATAAATATGCAAGGGGTACAAGCGCGCCAATCGGTGCACCAGAAACTCCCTCAAACTCAATTGGCGGGGCCCATACAAATAGCCATGCGAAAGAATGAAGCCGCTCAACACGAAGAAGAAGTCGACGGCCAAATACCCGGCCCAACCCGGGAAAAAGTGGAACAAGGCCACCCCCATAGCAGCCACCCCGCGCAAGGCATCCAGGGCTGTGAACTGAACTGCTCGGCCACTCATCATTCAAACATCCCACAGCACATCATGGCCCCCGCCGCCACCTACGGGGCTTCGCGAACCGCCGCCCACGCAAACACAAGGTCGCCCCGATCAAACCAAAAATGAATTCATTGAGCGCCGAAGTGGCATGCATCGTCAACATGCAGGCCGATGCAGCCAAGGCCAGGGCCGCGCCAATCCGAATACCTGTGTTGGCCTGCGGCGCGCGCAACTCATCGTAGGTTGGGCACAAGCGCCAAATGGCAAACCCCAAAATGAACACAAAGACCAGGCAATACAGCAAGCCATAGTCCAGTGCATAGGCCAGGTAAATGTTGTCAATGAAGTAAACACCGAAGTAGCCCTTGAAACCGGCAATCTTGGCGCCCTCACCGGTGCCTCGCCCCACGATCAGGCTGTCCAGAATGGCCGGTATGCCACGCGTCAGCATGCTGATCCGCGCTTGCGAACTCATCGACTCTTCAGCCGTGCGCCCGCTGACCAGTTCGTAAACCCACAGCCCGAGGCCAATGGCCACAAACAGCAGCCACAGCAACTGCACCCGCAGTACGGCGGCGGTCAAGCGATTTCGAAAAGTCGCAGTCCAGGTCAGAAACTTCAAAATCAAAATGGCGCCCAACACAATCGAGGCCATCAACATCCCAGACCGGGTGTAGGTCAAGACCACGCCGCTGAACGACAACAAGCCCAGCAACACCCAACGCCACTGCGTGCCAGTCTGGCTGAACATGCCCTTGGCCACAAACGCTGCCCCCACCGTAATCAGGAACTGCGCACACGTCAGCGGATGCTCGAAGGTCACCTTGACTCGGTAAACACCATCGCGCGTCTGGTCCACCAGACCGACCTGGCTCCATCCTTCCGACGAAATGAAGCCCTCAAACACATTCCGCTTCAACACAAACTCGATTGGGGCCACACACACCACGACCAGCATGGCCACCACCAGCGCGCGCAACAACAGCAAGTAGTCCTGCTCGCGGCGAATGTAGATGGCCGCAAACGCGAACGCCAACCACGACGGGAAGATGTTGTTCTTGATTTCGTTGATGAAATAGCCGCTTGAATAGTTCAGATACAGATTCAAGCAGAAATACCAAACGAAGAAAAACGCCACGGTGCGCCACAGTCGGCGCGTTTCAGGCCCAGCCAGTTCGGTCAACGGCGCACGAAACGGTTTGACGAACACCAGCAGCAACGTCAAGCCAATCAGAACAAAGCGTGCCCACCGCGCTGGCGACACATTGGGCAATCCCCCTGGCTTGATTTCCGCATAACTGGGCAGTGCCACCAACGAAAAAAGCAAGCCCACGGTGAGCCAGGCGCCTAACCCCATCAACTGTTTGATGACCCTCGCCACCACCACGCGAGGGCGCCCATACTCAGTCCGTGGCCATGCCCTCATGCCTGGGGCGGCCGGTGCGAATATCGCCATGAAGAACTCCCTGTTTCATTTTCGTTTTCATTTTTTATTCAATGTCTCTTCCATGGCCTCGCATGCGCTCGACCACGTGAACCGCTGAATCGACTCACGCCCCGCCTGCGCCAGACGCAAGCGCTGCACCGGGTCTGACATCAAGGTCAGCACACCTTGCGCCAGGGCCGAGGCGTCCGCGGCCGGGCACATCCAAGCATTCACATTCGCCTGGGCAAACTCACGGTGCCCGTCCACATCGGTCAGCACCACCGCAGCACCGCAGATCATGGCCTCGGCAGGCGGCAAGCCCCAGCCTTCCGTCAAGCTGGGCGCCAGAAAAATGGCGGCCCGGTTGTAGATTTCGCGCAGCAAGTGCTGCGAAGGCAGCTGGTGGTAAGTCACCCACGGCGGCAAATCAGCTGGTGGGGCACATACCCCGAACAGGGTTGCCTTCAAATCAGGACACTGGGCCTGCACCTGCTTCAAGGCCTCCAGCCCATAACGACTGCCCTTCCACGCCGCCTGGTGGTAGAGCATCGCCACAGAGTGGGGGTCGCGATCCTGGGGGGGTACATCCATCCCAAATGCCTTGAAGTCCAGGCCGTTGGTGATGTAGCTGGAGGTTTCCCCCTGCTCGGCCACCATGGCCTCCAGCCAGCGAGAAATCACGATCTTGTGCATCGGCAAACGCCAGGTACGCAGCACCTGATCGCGGTCCCCTGACCAGTCTTCAAAGTGTTGGATCAGGTAAAAGCGGCGCCCCTGCCTGGGTTCGTACGTGGCCACCCATTCCGCGGTTTCCCATGCCGTCGCCACCACCACGTCAGCCGCTGGCATGAACCACCGATGCAACCAAGGCACGAACCGCAACTTCACAGCCGGGTCCAGCTTGAACCACGCCTCAGGCGTGAAGCGCCGCAAAGCCCATCGCTTGGCGAACGTAAGCCATGGGCGCAAGCGTTTCATCTCTCGCACCTGGCTGGGGAGCAAACAAAACGGGTGCGTGATCGTGACCTCATGGCCACGTGCCACCAAACCATTGGCGTACTCGTACACCACCTTGTAGCCGCCTACGGGCACCGTGCCCTCGGTGGGCAACACGAAATGCACCTTCATTTGCCGAACACCTCCAGCAAACGCTCCAGGCGCGCCTTGCCTTCGACCTGAGTCGGCTCGATATACGAACCCTCGCCAAACTCATTCCAGCAGCACAACACGCCGAGCTTGGTGCCAGGCTGCTTCACGGCCTCCAAAGCCTTGCGCCCTGCAGCCAGGTGGTCGCGAAACTCATTCAGCGTGGGCATGCACTGGTCATGGCGAGAATCGTAAGTGCCACCCCATGGCCGCTTATCCCAGCCTGCCGTCAACGGCAAGATGGTGGGCACTGAGCTGCTGGCCGCATATTGACGCCAGTGCGTCTGGTAGGCCGCATCCAGCTCTTTGAAACTGTGGGCCAGCTTGCCCTGCTGCCCAGCAGGCGCATGCAAGTTATAGGCAGATACAGCGCTGTAGCCCATCGCACGAGCCTCTCGCAGCAAATCGGGCGTATCGCCCGTTACCCCAGCCACAAAATAGAACCCTGGCAAGCCCGCATCACGGGCCCGCTTCTGTGCGCCCGACAACAACTGTTGGGCTGTGGTGCCAAACGCCCTGGCGCGCGCAGCCAGATCCTGCGATGAATAAATGAACACCACGGGCTTGCCATCCACGCGCAAGAACTCACTGCGCGCAGCGTAGTACTTCACCCACCAGTCCACCATCTGGTCAAAATTACTCTGGCTGGATGGCACATCGCCATGGTTTGCCCAAAGCAGGGCAAACGGCAGCCTGGTTCTTTGGGGGGCTCGAAAATAGGCCGCCAAAGCATGATCCAGCATGACTCGACCGTCGTTGGCCCAGTACCAGTCAAACACCACAAACTGCAGCCCGTACTGAATCATCCATTCGAGCTGAAGGCGCATGACATCGTCATTGCCCTCGTCATACCAACCCAGCAAAGGCTTGCGTTCCGGAAAGTCTTTGATCCGTTGCCACGGTTTGGCTGCGGGGGCGCCTGGGGCATCGTCGCGCCACCCGGGGAAGTAAAAAACACCCAAAGACAGATCGCGCTGCGCAAAAGCCCCAGCCGAGGTCAAGGCGCAGCCCACCCCCAGCAACAAAGCCGCCACACCAGGCAACCACGATCCGCTCGCCCCGAGCCTCGCCATCTTTCTTATCTCTCTACTCGATTCAGGAGGTGCGCTGCCTACGCGCCAGCGCACCCGAAACAAACCCACGAAACTCGGCCGACAGCAGCCAGGCCTGCAACACAAAAAGCGCCATGCTGACGCCCACCATCAGCACGAAACCCAGCCAAGCGCCCATGCCCAGAGCCCGCCCAAAGTCAGACAGCCAGGCCAGCGCCGCCACCAGCGTCGTGGTGAACACAGGCCACCGCACTGCCAGCCAGTAGTCGGCCACACGTATGCCCATCAAGCGGCGAGTGAACAGCAACTGCATGGCCAAACCCACGGCTGACCGGCCCACCCACAACACCATCGCAAAAATAGGCGCCAACTGGGGCACAAACAGCAACCCCAACGCCCACAGCGCCGAAGAGATCAGCGCCACAGACAAATTCAAATTGGGCTTACCCAAGGCCATGAAGGCCGGCGGATGAACAAACCCCACCGCCTGCACCGCCCCCATTCCCAAAGCCCATTGCAAATAAGGAACGGCTGGGGCCCATTTCTCGCCAAACACGAGGTTAACGCCAACCCCGGCATACAGCGCCGCGCAAACGTAAATGGGGGGGGCCAAAAGCGCCACGCTGCCCAGCACAGACAGAAAACGCTCGCGAAACTGCCGCGCATCGCTGGCCACCCTCGCCATGTAGGGCAGCAACACCGAGGCAATCGGTCCGCAGGTCACCTGGAACAGCACATCGAAAATGCGCACCGCCAGGGCATACACCCCCAAGGTGGCGGCGCCAAACACCGCGCCAATCAGCACTTGGTCGAGCCGAACCATGATGGCTTCCAGCAACTGCGTGCCCAACTGATGCCGGGCCTGCCCCCACACCGGCCGAACCGCCTCCAGGCACACACGCCACAAGCCCCAGCCCAACGGGCGCCAGCCGGCCGCCCACCACACCGTCACCAAGCCGGTCAGCGCATTGGCCACATGCATCACCACCAGGGCCAACACCCCCTGGCCGGCATGGGCCATGCCCACCCCAATGCAGCCCCCCACCAAAGTGGCCAAGGTATTGCGCAGGGCAATCGACTTGTGCTGCAACTGGCGCGACAGCAAAGCATGCGGCACCAAGCCGGCCGCATTCAACCAGCTCGCCGCCACTACCCCCCACAAGGCCCATTGCAGGCGCGGCTCGTCATACCCCTGAGCGGCCAAGCCCGACACGGCCACAATGGTCAAACCGCTGAGCGTGGCCAACAGCATCTGCAGCCACAGCACGCCACTGAAAAAGGGCTGATCGTCAGCGTCCTGATGCCGCATCACCTGCGACGACAGACCAAAATCGATCAGCGCATCGGCAAACACACTCACGGCCAACGCCATGGCCATCACGCCCAACTCGGCAGGCGACAGCGCGCGCGCAATCAACATGAAAAACAGGAACGACATCCCGCGCGTTCCCAGGCTGCCGGCCATCGCCCAAAGCGAAGCCGACTTGGCCGAGCCCCCGGCCTGATCAGAACTCATGCATCACACCACCACAGGCCACAGGAATCAGGCCTCACCCGCATTTCACTCTAGCACCCACACCTGCCAGGTTGGTGCCGTCCATACAACTGATCACCCCCAACCACAACGAACTTTCAAATAAATCTGCTATACCTTGACGATTAGCTCGACAGAAGTCGGGATCAACTGCCTCAGGAGCAAGTCAATGAGCAAAAAAGTCGCCCTGATTACCGGCGTCACAGGTCAGGACGGGTCTTATCTAGCTGAATTTCTGTTGAACAAAGGCTACGAGGTGCATGGCATCAAGCGCCGCTCCAGCCTGTTCAACACAGACCGCATTGACCACCTCTACCAAGATCCGCACGTCGACAACCGCAACTTCGTGCTGCACTACGGCGACCTGACCGATTCGACCAGCCTGGTGCGCATCGTTCAGAAAGTGCAACCCGACGAAATCTACAACCTCGCCGCTCAATCGCACGTGGCCGTGAGCTTCGAAGAGCCCGAATACACCGCCAACGCCGACGGCATTGGTGCCCTGCGCCTGCTCGAAGCCATCCGCATTCTGGGTCTGGAGAAAAAGACCAAGTTCTACCAAGCCTCCACCTCCGAGCTGTACGGCCTGGTTCAGGAAATTCCCCAGAAGGAAACCACTCCCTTCTACCCACGTAGCCCCTACGCTGTGGCCAAAATGTATGCCTACTGGATCACGGTGAACTACCGTGAGGCCTATGGCATCTACGCCTGTAACGGCGTGCTGTTCAACCACGAAAGCCCGGTGCGCGGCGAAACCTTTGTCACCCGCAAGATCACCCGCGCCATCAGCCGCATTGCCCTGGGCCTGCAAGACTGCCTCTACCTGGGCAACATGAGTGCCCTGCGCGACTGGGGCCACGCCAAAGACTACGTCGAAATGCAATGGCTCATGCTGCAGCAAGACCATGCCGAAGACTTCGTCATCGCCACCGGCGTGCAATACAGCGTGCGCCAGTTTGTCGAATTTGCGGCCAAGGAACTGGGTATCAGCCTGGCATTTGAAGGGGAAGGCGAAGCCGAAGTGGGTCGCGTCACCGCCGTGGCGCCCATCGTCAACGCCAAGGGCGAACGCGAAATGCTCGCCAAATGCAAAGTGGGCGACGTGATCGTCAAGGTCGACCCTCGCTACTACCGCCCCACCGAAGTCGAAACCCTGCTGGGCGACCCCACCAAAGCACGAGAAAAACTCGGCTGGACGCCCAAGATCACCTTGTCCGAATTGGTCAAGGAAATGGTGCTGAGCGACTACACCGCCGCCAAGCGCGACAGCCTGGTCAAGCTCGCAGGCTTCCAAGCCTACGATCACCACGAGTAAACACCCCTGATCAGGGGAAACCTTAGTAAGGGGGGAGGCACCGCGCTTCCCCCCTTCTGCCATCGCAAAGCCGATACACTTGGCCGAAGCCCACCCCATCCCAGGGGGAAGCGGGAGGGAACCTTTCCTGCGGCGCACCCTCCACCACGCCAAGCACCCAACCTCCGATTTTCCGCATTCAGCCCAACATGGACAAAAACGCAAAAATCTTCGTGGCGGGCCATCGCGGCATGGTGGGCTCAGCCCTGGTGCGCAAGCTGCAAGCCCTGGGCTACACCCAGGTCATCACCCGCAGCCGCCAGGAACTGGATCTGCTCAACCAGCAGGCCGTGCACGACTTCATGCACGCCGAGCGCCCTGACTACCTCTTCATTGCTGCGGCCAAAGTCGGCGGCATTCAGGCCAACAACGTCTTCCGGGCCGACTTCATCTACCAAAACCTCATCATCGAGGCCAACCTCATTCACTCGGCCCACACCGCCGGCGTGCAACGCCTCATGTTTCTGGGTTCCAGCTGTATCTACCCCAAGCTGGCCCCCCAGCCGCTGAAGGAAGACTACCTGCTCACCGGCCCGCTCGAACCCACCAACGAGCCCTACGCCATTGCCAAAATTGCCGGCATCAAGCTGTGCGAGGCCTACAACGACCAATACGGCCGTCAGTACATCAGTGTCATGCCCACCAACCTGTACGGGCCGAACGACAACTACGACCTCAACAACAGCCACGTGCTGCCAGCCCTGATCCGCAAGGCCCACGAAGCCAAGCAACAAGGGCAAGCGAGCCTCACCGTCTGGGGCTCTGGCACCCCCATGCGCGAGTTTCTTTATGCAGACGATCTGGCCGACGCCTGCGTGTACCTCATGGAAACCGGCTACAGCGGCCCCTTGGTCAACATTGGCACAGGGCAAGACATCACCATTCGCCAATTGGCCGAAACCATCGTTAAAGTCGTGGGTTTCCAAGGCGACCTCAGTTTCGACGCCAGCAAACCAGACGGCACACCCCGCAAGCTGATGGACGTGTCCCGCCTCAGCAGTTTGGGCTGGACGGCCAAAACATCTCTGGAAGACGGCATTCGTCTTGCTTACCAAGATTTTCTGAAGAACCGCACCTGACGCCCCACACATGACATCAGGCACCCTGGCTTCGCCAGCATCAACACAACCGGCTGCACCCAACGCGCCAAGCCATGCCGAGCTCATTGCCGTGGGCCTGGGCCTGGCGGCCATGTACACCCCCACCTATCTGCAGCTGAACGCAACGCTGTGGAAGGTCGTGGGTCAAGGCCACGGCCCGGTCATGCTGGCGCTCACCATGTGGCTGATCTGGCAGCGGCTGCCCCGCTTTCAGGCCCTGGCCTCATCGCCAGCCACCCTGGCCGGTAGCGTGTCCATGGTGTTGGGCTTGCTGATGTACGTGGTGGGCCGCTCGCAAGACGTCAGCTTTCTGGACGTGGGGTCGCAAATGTTCGTCATTTCGGCCATTGCCCTGCTCTACAAAGGCTGGGCTGCCTGGCGGCTGATGGCCTTCCCCATCTTCTTCATCATCTTCATCATCCCCATTCCGGGCTCGGTGGTTGACCAGATCACCGCGCCACTCAAAGCAGCCGTGTCCTATGTGTCAGAAGCCCTGCTGTTTCACCTGGGCTACCCGATCGGTCGATCAGGGGTTGTTTTGACCATCGGGCCCTACCGGTTGCTTGTGGCCGACGCCTGCGCTGGCCTGAACTCCATCTTCGCGCTGGAAGCCATTGGCGTGTTCTACATGAGCGTGGCCCAGCACGCCAGCAAGGCTCGCAACATTTTGCTGGCCTCGCTGATTCTGCCCATTTCCTTTGTCTCCAACGTCACGCGCGTGTGCGTGCTGGTGCTGGTGACCTACTATTTTGGCGACGAAGCCGGCCAAGGCTTCGTGCACGGCTTCGCAGGTATTCTTCTATTCATGGTCGCTACTGCGCTGACAGTTGGCGTTGACAGCATTCTCGGCCTATTTTTCAAGCCCTCGACGAACAAAAATGGGAGTCCAGTGTGACTGTGCATGTGTCCTGCCACGCCAGAGCGGCTAAGGCATCAACAGCACACCTCGACCAAATATAGGCAACCATGGCTGAACAAAAGCTTCAAACACGCCGGATAACGATCCTGACAGTGGCTGCGTTACTGGTCGGCGCCCTTTTGGCCGTGGCATTGGCCCCGAGACTCCACGCCGATTCTCCTGCCCCAGCCCTTGATTCTGTCGTCCCCAAAGAATTTGCGGGGTGGACATACATTCCTAGCAGCACCATTCAGGTTGACCAAACCCTGACTCCAGGTCAAACCAATTTGGACCAGCCCTATGACGACATTTTGTCGAGAACATATGCTTTCAAGGATGGCACTCGGATTATGTTGACGCTTGCCTATGGTGCAAGACAACGACAAGAAGTAAAAATACATCGCCCTGAATTGTGCTACCCCGCCCAAGGCCTGAAGGTCTTGGACCTGAAGCCCGCTTCATTTCCCGCGGTACCCGAACGAACCAGTTTGATCACGGGAAAACGGATGATTGCTGCGAGTGGCCCCGGCACGGTTGAACTTGTTAGCTACTGGATCAGAATCGGGGCAACCTACAGCGATTCGGCTTGGGTCACTCGCCTTACTATTTTGAAAGAAGGCCTTGCTGGAAAAATGACCGACGGTATTTTGGTTCGCGCCTCTCAACGCGTCCCGACTGGAGGCGATTACGATGCAGCCTTCCGTAAACAAGAACAATTTCTTGCTGATCTGGTTGCCGCGACCCCAGCCGCCGGCCGGAACTTGATCGCCAGATAAACCTTTGCTCACAGATTTTGGAGCGCCAATGACCCTTACCCAATTGACAACCGTTCTGAAGGCTCGCCGCCTCGTCATATTCGCAACCGCTGGTGCGTTCCTCGCGCTCAGCGCCGGCGTGAGTTTGGTACTCCCCAAAAAATACTCCGCTGTCGCCACGGTCGTTATTGACAACAAGGCAACCGACCCGATCAACGGACTGGTTCCGGGGCTGGGCGGCCAGGGATATTTGCTAACCCAGATCGATATTCTTCGCAGTGACCGAGTTGCCAAGAAAGTTGTCAACAACTTGAAACTGACAGAGAGCCCGATCCTTAAGGACAAGTGGCAATCGGCAACAGACGGGCGTGGCAGCTTTGTCGGATGGATCGGTAACTGGCTGCAAACCAATACCGACATCAAGCCTGCCAAAGAATCGAATGTGATCGACATCACCTACATTTCGCCAGACCCGAAGTTTTCGGCTGCAGTGGCAAATGCATTCGCTCAGGCCTACATGGAAACCGCCGTGGAACTGCGCAATGCTCCAGCCAAACAGTACTCGAATTACTTTGATGAGCAACTGCGACGCGCAAAAGGGCAGCTTGACGCAGCACGTTCGGCTCTATCAACCTACCTTAAGGACAAGGGTCTGATCAGCTCCGACGAGCGCTTTGACGTCGAAATGGCTCGACTGGCTGAACTGAGTCAGCAAGTCGTTGCCCTGCGTGCATTGAGTGCAGACACAAACAGCCGCCAGCAGCAAAGCCGTTTGGCCCAGGGCGACAAGCTGCAGGACGTCCTGAATAACCCAGTCGTTAATGGCATCAAGGCCGACCTTGTTCGCCAAGAGGCACAACTCAAGGATCTGCAGTCGCGATATGGCGACGCTCATCCAACCGTGCAGCAACAGAAGGCCCAGATTGCAGATCTGGCGGTGAAACTTGAATCCGAAACTCGCCGCATCCTGGGCAGCGTTGGCGTGGCCAACCAGGTCAATCGCAGCCGCGAGGCAGAGGTCATCGCAGGCTATGAAGCTCAGCGACAAAAAGTATTGTCAATGAAGCAAATTCGCGATGAAGCCGCAGCACTGAATCAGGACGTGGAAAGTGCCCAGAAGGCGTACGACGGAATTCTCGCTCGCTTGAACCAGGTGTCACTTGAAAGCCAGACCACGCAAACCAACGTCAGCCTGTTGAACAGCGCTGACGAGCCAGCTGAACCTACTTCACCCAAAATTTTGTTGAATACAGGCGTTGGAACCGCCTTGGGCATTCTTGCCGGGATCTTGCTGGCTATTCGCCTTGAGTCGACCAATCGGAAAGTGCGTAGCGAAGAGGATGCCGCGTTGATGTTTGAACTCCCAGTTCTTGCGAACATCGGAAAGATCAACTTCAACCCCACGACACAAAGTTTCAACGCATCCAACCCACAGCTTGGACAAAACAATAAGAAGTCCCTCGCATCGAAACTATTGCCCCCTCTGCTGAAGAGCAAGTAAGCAAGGCATTTAGTTCAGAACAGGAGCAAGAGTGAATTCGACTACCCCAAACAAGAGCCGCCCTATTGGCGACATCATCAGCCAAGCTAATAGCTTGACGTCCGATCAGGTAGAAGCGGTCCTTCAGTATCAGAAAGCCAACGGCTCTCGCTTTGGTGAAGCCGCAGTTGCACTAGGCTATATCAGTGGCGACGATGTAGTCTGGGCCCTCGCCCAGCAATATGAATATCCGTACATCCACTCCAAATCAACCAATCTGAGCGAGGAGCTGATTGTGGCGCGCCACCCATTTTCGCCAGAGGCGGAAATGTTTCGAGAGTTGCGCAGTCAGTTGCTGATGTCTCAGTTCCCAGAAAATCAGCCACACAAACCATTTGCCGTGCTAAGCCCAAATCGAGGTGATGGCAAAAGTTTTTATGCTGCTAACCTGGCCATTTCGTTCGCCCAACTCGGTCGCAATACTGTCTTGATTGACGCAGACTTGCGCAATCCGAGACTAGCTAGCATATTTGGCTTGCCTAAGTCAGAAGGCGGCTTGGCAGACACGCTTGTCGGAAGATCTGCGCCAAATGTCTACATGCCCGCGCAAGACATTCCCAACCTTTACCTACTGCCTGCGGGCAATCCTCCTCCCAATCCATTGGAGTTGATCGAACGCCAGTCTTTTTCCCAGTTGTTGGTTGAACTGAGCAAGAAGTTTGACTACGTGATTGTGGATACCCCCGCATCCGAAGTTGGCGCGGACAACTGCGCCATTGCCGCCCGATGCGGCTCTGGTCTGGTTATTGCTAGAAAAGATAAAAGCGCTGAACGAGACATCTCGAGACTGTTGGCAACCTTGAAAATTGCCAAGGTCGATGTCGCTGGCGTTATTCTGAACGACTGCTGAACCCCGTATGGCTGAATCCGTCCCGCTGGTTTCAATAGTTGTATGCAACTACAACTATGAAGGCTATATCGCCAAAGCCATTGAATCAGCTCTGGCTCAAAATTACCCACGGATCGAGCTCATCATCGTTGATGACGGATCAACCGACGGCTCACGGGACGTGATCGAGTCTTATCGCGACCGCGCAGAGATCATCCTTAAGGAAAACGAAGGGCAGATCTCTGCTTACAACGCAGCCTTGAACATCATCAAGGGTGAGTTTGTTTTCTTTCTCGACTCAGACGACCGACTGCTACCCAACGCTGCCACAGAAGTAGTTGCCGCATTCAAATCCAATTTGGCCGCTGCCAAGGTTCACTTTCGCCTCCGGTTGATAGACTCGACTGGAACCCCAACCGGGGGAACTATTCCAACACATCTCGCAAGCGGTCCGGTATCTCAAATCATGCTGAGGCAGCAATGCCTTTACCAGTCTGCGCCTGGCAGCGGAAACGCATATAGGGTTTCTGTTTTAAGAAAACTTGCCCCGTTGCCCCTAGACGATCAAGACAAGCACGGCGCAGACTTCTTTGCAATTTACGGCTGCAGCCTGCTTGGCGAAGCCGCAACGGCTGGCAATGATGCCCCGCTTGGTGAATATCGAGTGCACCGCAAAGAGGATCAGCAAAGCTTCGTGCTGGGTAACGCAGCAAAGCGTACCAACGAATCAGAGCGACTCAAGCGAAGATACGCTCGATTTCAGGCTTGGATCACCAGCCGTCTTCCAAATCAAGTCGACCTTCCTACAGATATCTTCGAGTTTTCGATTGAAAAGCAAGATTACGCCAGAGGCCTCTTCAATACAAATAGCTATTTAGAGGGATTTGCGAACGGATCCAGATTATTACCCCGGCTAGCCAAATCCATCATCAGGCGACCAAGCACTGCCACCATGAAATTAGGCCTTCTTTTGTGGGCTCTTTTTATTTTGGTTGCCCCTCGCAGCGTCGGGCTCCCGATCGCACGATTTGTCTGCAATCCAGCAAGTCGCGGACAGTAAATGATCCACATTCAAAAGAAATCCAGCTTCACGCCAAGCGCCCCTTGGTGGCTATCGCCGAGCGGCCTCGCGATAGGCTTCCTCCTGCCGGTTTACTTTGCGATCATTTTCGTTGGTTCCATCGGCACTGAGAGCATTCGAGTTAAGGGGATGGTTTTCTTACAGAGCTGGCACCTCGCATTGGGTGCCGCATTGATCGCTGTTATGGCAATAGGATCGAAGGTAGGAGAACAAGTTCAGCTCTCAGATCACGGAAAAATTTCTGAGCGCAACTGGACACCGTTCGTTTGGGCCTACGGCTTGATTGTCCTTTTCGCATATACCTTCTGGTTTAAAGACATCATCTTTTCTCCCTCAGCCTTAGTAGGGGTGATAACCGGAGGCAAAAAATTTAGCCGAAACGACCTCAGCGCCGTCGCTGGCGTCACATCGCTAGTTAATTTTTTACCAGTTTACTTTGCCGTAATTAGTTACCTGCTTGCAACCGAACCTAAAAAAGTACCATTCAGCCTGAAGGCACTCTCAGTCATATTGTTTTTATTCACAATATTTAGAGTGTACGTGTGGGCAGAACGCCTGGCTCTAATCGAATTATTCGTCGCCAGCTTCCTGCCTTTTCTGATCGAAATGCACCGACGCAGCACAAACACAGCAATCAAAACGCTCTTAAAGCTAGGCCCCATTGTTGGCATTCCTGCTCTTATCGCCTATTTTGGAGGCGCAGAATATTTTCGCTCCTGGCAATCAGACGTATACAACAACAAGACAAGCTTCTGGAGTTTTGCTGTAGGACGACTTGGTTCGTACTATTACACATCCCTGAACAACGGCGCAGGATTACTAGAACTGTATGATTGGCCAACATACAAATTCGAGCACACACTACAATTTGCACACAAAGCACCCGCCCTGATTGGCCCAATATTTCGCTATTACACAGGAACAAGCCACTCAACGCTAGACGAATTTCTAAACCTCTATGCTGACCCAGAGTTCAACAATCCATCAGGCCTATACACAACGGTCTTCGACATGGGTATTGCTGGCGCATTCTATTACTACGCCATCATGGGCTTTCTGGCTGGCGTCTTATATCGATCATTCCTAGGCGGCGGTGCGCGCGGGGTTATTTTCTATCCCCTATTCTTTATCATGATGCTTGAGATCTATAGGTATCCATATCTAGGATCTTCACGGTCATTCACCTCCGTACTCGGGGGATTACTAGCGCTTTGGGTTCTTGGACTGAAGAGAAAGCAAATCAACAAGAAGGCAGCGTTGTCGAAACTAACAGCCACAACTGTCCGCCTCGCAAAAAAATGAAGACTGCTTTTATCTCCCCCTTCAGCAACCCTTCAAATTCATACATCGAGATCCAAAAGAGAATCCTCATTGAATGCGGATACCAGGTAAGGCCTTTGACACTCAGGACGATTTTTTCACCCTACCTACCTACCCTGCTTTCACGCGACTCCACTCTCATATTTCACTGGATTGAGAACCGATGCTTCTCACATGGGAAAAATAACCCGAGATTCAGCCTTATAGGCTTTTTGATTTGGGCAACTTATTTTCTTATTACCAAATTGAGCCGCGGTGAATCAGTATATTTCATACACAATCACGCCGTACACGACACAACAGGGATAAACAGAACAATCTCGAAAATGCTGATTAGTGCGTTTGGTTCAATCTGTACCAAGCGCGCCACTCACTCCCCCCCGCTCGCCAAGTTCTACAGGGCGCATTATCTGCCACACCCGCTCTATTGGGATTCAAAGACACCCATATCCGAACAATGCCAAGACAGGCAAGATCGTAGTGGACCCTTGCACTTTGGAATCATTGGGGCGATTCGCCCCTACAAGGGGATTGATAGGATTATTTCAAACTGGCCAAAGGGACATCATCTGAAAATTTCGGGCCAGTGCTCAGAAGGCTATTTAAATACACTCAAAAATCTAGTTAAACAGTTCGATCTAGAGGACTCGGTCACCATCGACGCCCGATTTTTGAGCGATGCAGATCTGAGACAAGCGCTAGACGAAACCGACGCGTTATTACTGCCACACAACCCAGAATCAAGTCTAGTTAGCGGCATGTTCTTCGAGGCGATTGGCAAGGCGCCAATTATTATTGCCAGACCAACCCCTTTCATCGAATGGGCTGCAAATCAGACCAAGTGTGTCCTATTACTAAGCAGCGATGAATCGCTTCCAGATACTGTGGCTCAAGCATGCGCCCTAAATGAGGACTCTACTGGATTAGAGTCACGCGCTTTCGCACTGAGAGAATTTGGCTGGAACAAGTGCTGCGAACGCTATAAACTTTTCTACAGAACAGAAGCGATCACACGCCGTGAGCACACGTAGAAACGCCCTCCACCTTTATATCATTCAGGGAACCAATATCCTGGTTCCCTTGCTCGCACTCCCCTATTTGGGAAGAGCACTAGGCCCCGAAGCCTTCGGCACACTCGCATTTTCACAACTTATCCTTCAGTACCTCATACTCACCACGGACTTTGGGTTCAACCTCACCGCCACCCGTCGCATCTCACAAGCCAACAGCAATCGAGAAAACCTTTCTGAAATCGTTATCAACACATCTGTGGTGCGCATGGTACTTGCATTTACAGCTTGCGCCATCGTATATACCGCACTTAGCTTGACCCCTTCTCTAGCAAGCACGCGCACCCTGATATTGATTTCGTTCGTGTCAGTCATTGGTAGTGTTATGACACCCGCATGGCTATTCCATGGGTTGGAAAAAAATCACATTTTTGCTGCCATCACCGCCGTACCGCGATTCCTCTCTTTAATTCCGTTGGCAATCTATGTAAAAACCCCATCGGATTTGGAACTCGCAGCGTGGCTTCAGTTCGGACCTCAGTTTGTTACCGGACTGCTATGCCTTGCCTGGATTGCAGTCAGCAGGCCATTCAAATACACAAAACCCAAACTCAGCCACATTAGGTATGCATTCACTGATGGGATTCATATATACACTTCAACGATATTGAGTTCCATCTACATCTACGCAAACGGCATCATTATTCGCTTTGTAGGAGGGGAAGCCGCTCTAGGCCTGTACTCTGCATCCGAAAAGCTGGTGAAGGCGGTTGGCGCAATGACCAGCCCCGCTGTTCAGGCCATATATCCTCGGGTTTGCGCTGGCTCGAATCCATCATTAAAGTATATATACGCATTTGTCATAACGTTCACCTCGATGTGTTGGGTCGGCGCTGTCGTCTTGGGCGATTGGTTAGTCCCACTCATTTACGGGCGTAGCTTCGTCGAGTCCGCGTCCGTACTGAAAGTGCTGACAATCAGCCCGATATTTGCTGGACTTACCATGATTTCCGTTCAGCTCAAAATACTGGCCTGGGGCGAGCACAAGAGACTAAAATGGATTTATGCGACAAGCGTGGCCTTCCATTGCATACAAGCCCCTCTGATGGTCAACGAATTTAGCGTAATCGGCGCGGCGGCCTCTGTCGTTCTGACAGAGTTTTTGACATTCGTTCTTGTCTCCCGAACCGTGAAGAGAATCCGAGTCAGCAACCAGCAAATCAAGGACACGGCGACTTCAGCCGCGCCACACTAAAACATCAAATACAAAATGAGCCAGAGAAACTTATCTTTTGACTACGCCAAAGGCATAGGCATTATTATCGTTGTCTTTGCCCACCTTTGGCGAGGAATTGACGGGGCAGGCCTATTAAAGGACGTCCCACAGAATTGGTTTTACGCACTCAGCAGTAGTAGCACCATCTGGTCGATGCCCGCATTTTTCTTTGTCTCCGGAGCGCTGTACAGCGGAACAATGGAGCGGAGACATGGACTGAAGGAAGTTGGAGGAAAATTTGATGGCATCTTTTACCCCTACATCATCTGGTCGCTAATAATTGGCGCATTTGAGGTAATTGGGTCTGGCTATACAAATGGCTCAACCAGCCCCTACGCGCTACTGAGTTTTCCCTGGGCCCCAAGAAGCATCTTCTGGTTCCTTTATGCGTTATTTGAGGCGTTCCTTTTGACTGAACTACTCATTTTCCTTACATCCCCTAGAACAGCCAGACTTATCCTCCCTGCCATCGGCGTTGCACTCCTGATACTTTGGAAGCCGGTTAATCTGCCCTTTGCCTTGTCTGAGTTTCAGATGAGCTTTATATATTTCGCCATTGGCGTATTTATTGCCCCCTTCCTTAGAAAGGAGCAAATAAGCCACGCTGGAATTACTGTCATCTCCCTCGCGGGGATACTGGCGACACTTTACGTCTTTCACATCACCTTCAACGAAAGAACTTACAGCTTTAGGTCTGTCACCCCCAATGCCACACCGATTGCTATTACTGTATTGATTGCATTCTTTTTGTTTTGCTACTCGCTTCCGGCCAAGAAACTTGGCTGGCTCTCCACTCTTGGAGAGCGCTCAATGGATATCTATCTCATCCACTTGCTTCTGATTGCCCCGGCGAGAATCGCCCTACACAAAATATTCGGAATAACCAACATTTATATTATTCTTCTGATTGGAATACCAGTTGGAGTATTCGGCTCTCTTTTAGCTGCAGATCTATTGAGGAAAATGGGGCTTGGCTGGGTATTCAGCCCACCACAAAAGATATCCCTCAAGCGAATGCTGTCCTAAATTACTAACTTGCAGAGCATAAGAAGGCGCATCTTTGAAGTTCTCTGGTTTTGTGGTAACTTCTCACGCCCCACTTGATTTGCATCATTTGTATCAAGGCGTTAGCAAAACACACAAAGTGATTTATTAACGTGCCGAAACGTGCCCCTGTGTTCATAGTGAGGCCTAAGTAAATTGAAGAACGCAGAGTCTCACCATGAACGCCCGCCCCGGAATGCCCACTAGCCTCTTTACCGCCGTTTGTGCGACCGCAGCGTTTCTACTACCCGGCTGTGGCGGTGGAGCTTCAGGCGATCCGTTGTCGCCGACTGCTAACGTCGTGGTGCCGCCGTCTGGTTCGAGCACAGGTCCCTTCGTACAGGAACAGCTTGCCGCGGCTCTGGCCAAGCCAGTAGCGGGTCAAGCAGAGCAAGGTGGCCCTGCAGCTGCCCCAGCATCGTGCGACACCGCGCCGGCGGTCCCCGCATCCGTTCCGGTCGATGCCATCAATGTGAAATCGTTTGGCGCAGTTCCCAACGACGACATCGATGACTCCTACGCTATCCAACAAGCGCTCAGCGCGGTAAAGCCCGGCCAGTGGGTTTATTTCCCCCCAGGACGATATGACCATGTACGGTCTCTGAACCTGCGTGTCCCTGATGTAACGCTTTGGGGCTATGGCGCGACGCTCAACGCAACTACGCCAGCAGATCAGTCGTTAACTGTTCGCGCTGACAGAGATCGCGTGTACGGATTCACATTCCATGCAACCACCGACTATCGCCGCACCGAGATTGGTTCTGCTCGCTTGGTCTCAGATGGAAGAGAGGCTGCCAGCGGATATATCAGCGGAGTAGTTTTTCAAGACAACAAGGTTGTACCTGCGACTACTCAACCCAATACAGATAGAAGCAATTCCGCTTCGTCTGCCGGCATTTTCATTTATGCCTCCAGATTCTTTACGGTTGCCAACAATTTGGTTTCCAGAAGCCTAGCCGATGGCATTCATGTCACCGGCCGCTCAAGGGACGGCAGGATCATTGGCAACACGGTGACCGAAACGGGTGATGACATGATCGCCATCGTCACCTACATGCCCTCCACCTGGCGCGCAAGCGCTGTAGCTGACAGCACCTGGATTTCCGACTACTTGACTAGCGCCCGCGTGCGGAATGTTTTGATCAAAGACAACACCGTTAACGGCCAGTACTGGGGGCGTGGGATTGCGGTTGTTGGCGGCGAATCAGTAACGATTCAAAACAACCAGGTAGACAACGCCACTTATGGCGCTGGCATTCTTGTCGCGCGCGAGAACAACTACAACACGACTGGTGTTGAAAATGTTTTGATTTCCGGTAACCGCGTCAATGCGGTACAAACAACCACGCCGGCATATGTTCCAACGGGAGCGAACTTCACAAAGTTGGCAAGCAACTTGAGCAAAGGTACAACTGGGCAAGGTGGCATCGAGATCTATAACACCTCACCCGATACCGACCCGGCTGACCCAACACTGAAGCCAGCGATTCAAATCAAGAGCATCCAAATCGACAACAACACCGTAACAGGCACCCTTGGTGATGGCATTCGCGTCGGACGGTTTAGCCCAGCAGGCTCCATTGAAGACGTCGCGATCAGCAACAACCGCTTGTCGTCCATTGGCAAATTGCCCATCGGCGGGTACTTCTCCAACGACACGTTTCCTAAGGCCAACTGTTCGGCGAATCTGACTGGCGATCTAAAGGCTGTCACTTCGGCCATTTGCTCTCTTCAGACCAAGCCGAAGGTTACAGGAGCCGCCTTGGAATGCTCCAAATTCTGATTTTTTAACATGGCGCGTACGGTAAAGCTTGCTTACGGAACATCAGCGCTACTTGTTACTTACGTGCTCGTTAATGTCGGTTTGCACCACTACAACGACCATGTGGCACTCACCGACCAGGCAAATGCCTCTTTGGTGGAACGTGGCAGGCAAGCGGCAGAAGCCTGCACAGCCTGCCACTATCTTGACCAAAAGGCCAACTTCATCGGCCCTCATTTGGTTGCACTGCTAGGCCGATCTGTTGCCAGCGTTGTGCAGTATGAATACTCTCCAGCCATGCGCGCCCACCAAGGGAGCTGGAGCGCAGAACGCCTTGCCCAGTTTCTGACCAACCCTCAAGCTACGGTCCCAGGTACCAAAATGGCCGTACAAGGGTGGTCACCTGAAGAAGTTCAGGCATTGGTTGCATATTTCAAATCCAAGGACTGACATGTCTTGGCCCAAGCCCCTTTCAGTGACCAGGGAGCGTCGTGTTGCTCTTAAAGCCTCATTGGCCCTCGCAGCCTGCGGATATATCTCCTACGAGACAGAGCCGGAGGTAGCCTCGATTTTCGGGAACTCATGTTTGAGTGACTTGGCACAAAAGGTAGAGTCTGCGCTGCCATCAGAGGTCTGTGCCTCCGCGCTGGCTCACTTCAAAAATGGATTAGCCAAATTGACCGCCCCTCAGCAGCCGGACCTATCTTTGTCGTTGAAGCTATTGCACAGGGAAGACCTGGCTGCTGGTCGCGTTCACGAAATTCACGGATTGTCTTTCTCATCAACGCAGGTCGGCTATTTAGTCTCCGAAGCTCGGCGCCAGAGGGATGACACAGCGTGAGTACCTTTGTTGACTTGCGTACCGCCGGGCAACCAACAGCGGCGCGCGCAGATATTTGCATTGTGGGCGCAGGGGCTGCAGGGATTACCTTGGCACGGTACTTGGGCAAGCACAACGTGCAAGTCCTGCTCCTCGAATCCGGTGGCTTGACCCTTGAGGGCGAAACTCAGTCGCTATACAAAGCTGAGCAGCATGGGGTGAAGTACTACGACCTCGCCGCTTGCCGACTTCGCTACTTTGGCGGCACAACCAACCACTGGGCGGGATACTGCCATCCGTACACACACAACACATACTCTGGCCGACCTGAGCTCGGCGTACCCGCTTGGCCGATACAGGAGGGCGAGATCAAGCCATACATTGATCGCGCCGCACAAGACCTTGGGTTCGACACAGATTCTTTTTCCGCGGCACATGAAGCGCTGAAGGATGGCATTGACCCACAACAACTGCCGGACCGAAGCTCAAAAGACATCTACACCCAGGTCTTTCAACTGACGCGAAAACCTCGCCAAGGACAGATTTGGCGAGACCATTTGGCAGGTCTGCCAAATGTTCAGGTTCTTCTTCACGCTAATGTCACTCGCATAAACCTTAACAAGGATGGCAAGCGAGTGACGTCGTTGAGCGTCAAATCATTGGGTGGACAGTCATTCTCCGTCGAGGCGACCACTTTTGTCTTGGCTGCTCATGCCATTGAGAATGCTCGCCTACTGCTGGACTCGAATGACATCGTCCCTACTGGCATCGGCAATGAGCACGATCACGTGGGACGGTACTTCATGGAACACCCGAAATTGATATCGGGGCGGTTCTTCCCTAACGAGCGGTTCTTGCGCCTTTATGACGGAGGAACCATTCACACACTCATGCGAAACGCTAACCTTGGGTTAACCGAGTCGTGCATTAAACGAGAAGGCATTCTTGACTATTACTGTCGCTTCCTTCCTGTCGCGGAGTTTGAGCAAACCCAGGATGCCGCACGTCAACTGAAAGCAGCTTTCTGGAAACCCGCCGACATGAAAGCCCTCAAGGCACTGGGCCAGGTCGTTGGGGATATTCCTGGGCTCTACAACTATGCCTTGTCGAAATGGGCGCGCGTTCCAATCACCGGATCTGCGTTCAACTTAGATCATCGTATAGAGCAGGCACCTAACCGAGACTCACGCATCACTCTGAGCAATGAACGTGACGTGCTTGGTTGTCGCAAAGTCGTATTGAACTGGTCCTTCAGTGACCTGGACTACAAAACATATGCCAAAGGGCAAGAGATTCTGATCAAGGAACTCACGCGCCTCAAGTTGGGTACAGTGGTTGCTCCACCGTTGGTTCCGGATGTCATCAACAGCATGGTCAAGGGCAACAATCACCACATCGGTACGGCACGGATGAGCAAAGACGCCTCGGATGGCGTGGTCGATGCCAATCTCAAAGTTCACGGCGTCGAGAATCTATACGTAGCCGGTAGCGCAGTTTTCCCCACATCAGGCCATTCGGTTCCGACAATGATCATCATGGCGTTCTCGATCAGGCTCTCCGATCACTTGATTCGCGTACATCGGCGGGCCGCATGAGATCACTTTTGATGCAATTGGCTTTGCCACCGCTCTTAGTGGTTGCCCCGTGGGCTCCATCCGCATGGCAACGCAACTGGAGTAAGTTCACGTGGATGTTCACGGCCTGGCTGATAGCCTGGGCCTTGACCTTGCTCCTGTGGGCTGGCCCCGGCTTTCTATGCTTGCTTGCGTTGGGCCTCTATTCGGCATTCACCACGCAAATCGAAGTTCAATAACTCGCCGATTTGTGCGAGAAATAGGCGTGGTACCACTGAACAAACCGATTCACACCATCCTCAACCGACACCTTCGGTACTAGCTGGGTCCATGACTCCAACTTGGTGGTATCCGCATAGGTTGCCACCACGTCCCCAGGCTGCATGGGCTGGAAATCTTTGGTCGCTGCCCTCCCAATCGCACCTTCTAGCGCACCAATGAAGGCCAGCAACTCCACTGGCTCGCTGTTGCCAATGTTGAACACGCGGTAGGGGGCCCAGGAACTGGCAGGGGTGGGTGCATTGCGGTCAAACCCGTCATCTGGCTCGGGCACGCGGTCCATGGTGGCCACGACTCCGGCAACAATGTCGTCGATGTAGGTGAAATCGCGTTTCATCTTGCCGTGGTTGAACACCTTGATCGGCTGGTCAGCCATGATGGCTTTGGTGAACAGCATGGGGGCCATGTCTGGGCGCCCCCATGGCCCATAGACCGTGAAGAAGCGCAGCCCGGTGGTGGGCAAACCGTACAAGTGGCTGTAGGTGTGCGCCATCAATTCGTTGGCCTTCTTGGTTGCAGCGTAAAGGCTCACAGGGTGGTCTACCGAGTCGTCTTCCGAAAACGGCATCTTGGTGTTGCCACCATACACGCTTGAGCTGCTGGCATAAACCAAGTGCTGCACACCATGGTGGCGACACCCTTCCAGAATGTTCACAAAGCCCACCAAGTTCGACTGGGCATAGGCATGTGGGTTTTGCAGCGAATAGCGCACACCGGCTTGCGCAGCCAGATGAATGACTCGATCAAACCGTTCGGTTTCAAACAAATGCAGCAGCGCCGATGTGTCGGCCACATCCATTTCAATGAATTTGAAAGGCGCCTGCGGGTGCTGCTGAGCAATGTGGGCCAAACGATCGCGCTTCAATTGCGGATCGTAGTAGTCATTCATGTTGTCGATGCCGACCACCTGGTCGCCGCGTGCCAACAAGGCCAGCGTGGTGTGCATTCCGATGAAGCCAGCCGCTCCGGTCACCAGAATTTTCATGGGGATGCCTTCAGATCTCAGTTATGGGTGGCCAAGGTACGAGCGACCAGTTCCGACAAATTGCGCTTGAAATTCTCGATGGAGAATTTCTCCGCATTGGCGCGGCAGTCTGCAGCAGTGATGGCTCGGGCCTGCTCGTCGAACTGGCGAACAGCCCGGGCGATGGCTTCGGGGGTTTGCTCGTAAAAGAACGCGCCTGTTGGCTGGCTGTCTGCCACGCCAAGCCCACGCACTGTTTCCAATGCACCGCCCTTGCCGTAGGCAATGACGGGGGTACCGCAGGCTTGCGCCTCAACCGGGGTAATGCCAAAGTCTTCTTCGGCGGCAAATACAAAGGCCTTGGCCCTTTGCATATGGTCTTTCAGAGTAGCAAAGGGCTGGTGCCCCAAGATCTGTACGTTAGATCCAGCTACCGCACGAATGCGCGCCATTTCAGGACCATCGCCAATGACAACCAGCTTCTTGTCGGGCATGAGCGCAAACGCCTCCACAATGGCTGGAATCATCTTGTAAGGCACCATGCGAGAGGCCGTAAGGTAGAACTCTTCCTTGTCTGCGCGAAGGGTGAAATGGGCCGTGTCCACGGGGGGGTAAACCACCTCCGAATCGCGCCCATACACCTTGCGAATGCGCTTGCCCACAAACTTGGAGTTGGCCACCATCACGTCTACGCCGTTGGCCGTGCGTAAATCCCACAGGCGAATGTAGTGCAGCAAAGCTCGAGCCAAACAAGACTTCAAGCCCTTGGTCAAGCCAGACTCGCGCAGGTATTGATGCTGCAGGTCCCAGGCGTAGCGAATGGGCGAATGCACATAGCTGACATGAACCTGTGAAGGCGATGTGAGCACCCCCTTCGCTACAGCGTGGCTGGAGGACACAACCAAGTCATACCCGGACAGGTCGAGCTGCTCAATGGCCAAGGGCATGAACGGCAAGTAGGCACGGTATTTGGTGCGCGCAAAAGGCAGCTTTTGGATGAAGGTGGTGGTGACCTTCTTGCCTTTCAAAAACGCTCGGTCCTTTTCTGGCACGAAGTCAACCAGCGCAAACACATCAGCTTCGGGCCAGATCTCGAGCATTTGCTCAAGCACTTTCTCGGCACCGGCGTAAACGACCAACCAGTCGTGCACAAGAGCCACTCGACGCGGACGAGTGGTCGAAGCGATTTGGGTCGTTTGATTAGCAGTCATCAGTTACGGGTTAGATGTGTGGGCCGCTGATCGCTTCATTCAATGCACTCGCGAGACTGGCCGCGGCTCGTGTCCAGGTCCAGTATTGTCCCTGTCGTATGGCGTTGGCTCGCAACCGATCCCTCAAATGTGGGTCAGTCATTACTGCCATCAACGCAACATACAGGGCCTCCGGATCATGTGGATCAAAGTAGTTGGCGGCATCTGCACAAACTTCAGGAATCGATGCGGCAGTCGATGCAACCACAGGGCACCCCATGGCCATAGCCTCCAGCGGAGGAATACCGAACCCTTCATACAGCGAAGGAAAAACAAAGCAAGACGCATGCTTGTAGAGCGCTGCCAACTCCTGATCGCTCACATAGCCAACATGTTTGACATAGCTTGGCAAAGCGGTGTGCTGGCCAGAAAACACGGCGGGATTCGTGCCACCGGCAACGACCACATCAAAACCAGGATCGCCACGCCCCTCCAGCGCACGAACCAACAACCCGAAGTTTTTGGCCGGTTGAGCACTGCTGACAGACAGGACATAAGGCCTGGTACGCAGAGCACAGCGATCCAGGATCGATTCGTCGGCCTGGACTCGCTGCACATGCTCACCACCCTCGGGCAACACCACAACCGACTTGCCCCCCAGCGGTAGAAAGCGCACCAGTTCCTTGCGCGAAAACTCCGACACGGTCCAAAAATGCTTCGCCCTCAATGCAAGACAGGTGTGCAGCAATCGATACGCCACCTTGAAACCCAAGCTGTAAGCCTGAGGCACAGCGAAGACTGCAGCGTCGTGCACCACCGTGGCTTGATTGCGCAACAAGATAGGGCCCGTGTTGCACAAGTTGAGCAGCAAGGCACCAGAGCATGCATGCGGAAGGTCCAACTGTTCCCAAAGGTGCCCTTGCCTGCGACCCACCGTGCGAAAAGGCATATTGTCAAACCGGACCTTGGGCTCAACACCAGGCGGCAGGAGCACCTCGATGGGAGGCAGTTGAACCTTGCCTTGCGAAATGAGTCGATCAAGCGCCAGCAGGATTTCGGTTGCGAAGCGCTCGACTCCTGTGACTGGACGACACAAAAAGCGCCCATTGACAGCTATACGCAAGGCTTGGGTCATAAAAACCATATCCGGAAAAGTGGGCGAGCTGGGTGGAGCTTTCGAGTGTATCGAGTTAAGAGATTTTTCGAGACCGGAGGACAGGGTTTCCCCGGAATCAGGGATGTTGAGAATGGTGCCCTGCACCTAGCATCGTGTGCCCTCCGCATAACATGCAGCTCCAACGAGCCACCTCCTCTGCTGTGACCGCTTCTTTATCGCTCTATCTTGATGTCGTACGCCTGCTAGCAGCGATGCTGGTTGCGTTAGGTCACGCCTATACTTTCACTGGCGGACACTTCAAACTATTGGCGGGTCACGGCACCACAGCTGTGTCTGTTTTTTTTGTCCTATCAGGGTTTGTGATCGCGTTTGTCACAGAAAAAAAAGAACGAAATGGGATGGACTACCTCGTTTCTCGCTTGGCGAGAATGTACTCCGTTGCGCTTCCTGCAATTGCCATTACCATCGCAGCCGACTACATAGGGTATAGCGCAGACAACCGACCTTATTTGGGATTGTTACCCAACACTCTTGCTGGTTTTAAAACAGACTACCTGAACCTTACGTGGTCCGTCGACGAAATTCTACGACTAATAACATTCACAAACGAGCTATGGACTAGCCACATTCAGGTTGGAAGCGGAGAGCCCTACTGGTCTCTCGGTTTCGAGGTTTGGTACTACATAATTTTTGGTCTGTACCACTTTGGCCCAGGCCCAAAATCAAGTCGAGTAACCCTATCTTTTATCGCAGCGATCATAGCCGGCCCCAAAATTTGCGCCTATTTCCCCCTTTGGCTTATGGGTGTCTACTGCTATCGGCGGATGACCTCCCCCACACCTCCGCTCTCTACGCTACCGACCTGGTCGGTTGTCGCACTATTCCTTGCCACACCGATAATCTATTTAGGAGTGAGGCATCAAATGGCACCTATGAGTCAATCCATGTTTCGACATGAAGATTTGAGCCTCACCGTCATCAGCAGCGTCGCCTACTTTCACATTGTAGGAATTGTGTTTTGTCTAAACCTAGTTGCATTCCAGCAGATCACAACAAGGTTAAGGAAGCTGGAGACAGCTATAAC
Source organism: Aquabacterium sp. (assembly GCF_036273115.1). GTDB lineage: Bacteria > Pseudomonadota > Gammaproteobacteria > Burkholderiales > Burkholderiaceae_C > Aquabacterium. The sequence continues at coordinate 74,921 of NZ_DASUIN010000001.1, read as the reverse complement.
AAAATACAAAAAGCCAATTCAATGGCTTGCCGGAGCCACATTCACGCTATACCTTATTCACCAGCCCATACTGCTCATGTTCCTCGCCATTAACCCATTAAAAGAACAGCCAGACATGTGGGCTTACACTTCCTTCTCAGCTACTGTATTTTTGGTTTTTGTCATCGCGCAGTTCACCGAGCGAAAAAAAGATCTGTGGAAACGTTTTTTCTCCAGCCTGCTCAGACGAACTTAAGCCCCTCTGGAATCATTAAATGATCCAGTCGGATACACCTGTACAGTTGCTCCTTACGACACAAGCCATCCCTCACACCGGGAACCAATAAGCCTGTTTGACATCTAGCTGCAACATGCCTGTGTCCTAATTGCCAGACCTAGCTGTAAGCCAACAAATGACCAAAGCGCTGATTCTTGCCGCGGGCCAGGGAACCCGCATCCGCCCCCTGACCAAGGGCATGCCCAAGCCGATGATCCCCATTCTGGGCAAGCCGGTACTGGAGTACATCATCGAACACTTGGCCCGGCACGGCGTCAAGGAGATCATGATCAACGTGGCTTATCACCACTGGAAGATCGAGAACTACTTTGGCGATGGCCACCGTTGGGGCGTGGAGATTGGCTACTCGTTTGAGGGCGTGCGCGAACACGGTGAGATCACACCGCGGCCGATGGGGTCTGCTGGTGGCATGCGACGCATTCAAGACTTCAGCGGTTTCTTTGACGAAACCACGCTGGTGATTTGCGGTGATGCGCTGATTGATCTGGACATCACCGCCGCGGTGGCAGAGCACAAAGCCAAGAAGGCGATTGCCAGCGTGATCACACTGGAAGTGCCTCGCGACCAAGTCAAGAACTACGGCATTGTGGTGGCGAAAGAAGATGGCCTGATTGAGTCGTTCCAGGAAAAGCCAAAGCCCGAAGAGGCCCGCTCGAATCTGGCCAGCACGGGCATCTATCTGTTTGAACCCGAAGTGCTGGAGATGGTTCCCCCAGGCAAGGAGTTCGACATAGGCAGCCAGTTGTTCCCGATGCTGGTGGAGCAGAAGCTGCCTTTCTACGCACAAAGCCGCCCTTTCCACTGGATCGACATCGGCAAGGTCACAGACTATTGGACTGTGCTGCAGCGCGTGCTGGCTGGCGAAATTTCCGACATGCGCATGCCCGGCAAGGAAGTGCGCCCGAATGTGTGGGTGGGCCTGAACACGCGTGTGGACTGGGACAACGTGCAGATCAAGGGACCGGTCTACATTGGCTCGGGCTGCCAGATTGATGCAGGAGCCGTGATTGAAGGCCCGGCCTGGCTGGGCAACGGCTGCGTGATGCGCAAAGACAGCAAGCTGGTGCGCAGCGTGCTGTTCGACTACACACGCATGGACACGAACAGCACCTTGTGGGAGGTGATTGCCTCGCCGCAGTATGTGGTGGACCGCCATGGCCACACCACCTACCAGGGCGAAGAAGGCACCACCTTGCGGTGGGGTGATGCGCGGGCCTGATGCAGGCCTGAAGCGCTGGGCGATGGCCGCATGGACGGCCATCGCGTTGATGGTTGCACCTGCGCCGACGGCATGGGGTGCAACCATCAGCGAGTCAGATGCCGCACGCTTTCTGACGCAGGCCACTTTTGGCCCCACCCCTGCTGATGTAGCGAGGGTTCAAGCCCTGGGCTACGCAGGGTGGCTGGATGAGCAGTTCGCCATGCCACGCGAATTGCCGTCACACCAGGCCTACTGGGATCAACGCAACGCGATTTTGCGTAAGCAAAACGACCAGTCGAGCACCGATGAGGTCACTGCAAGTTTCTGGAAACATGCCATCACAGGCCGTGATCAATTACGGCAGCGTATGGCCTTCGCTCTGTCTGAAATTTTCGTGGTGTCTTTGGCTGACAGTTGCGGAGACCTGCAAGCCGCTCGTGGCGTGGCGAATTTCTTCGACATGCTCAACGAAATGGCGTTCGATCGCTATCGCTTCCTGCTTGAGCGTGTGGCGCTGCACCCCACCATGGGCTGCTTCCTGTCTCATCTGCACAATGAAAAAGAAGACTTGGCAACGGGTCGCATTCCAGACGAGAACTTTGCCCGCGAGCTGATGCAGCTGTTTTCTATAGGGTTGTTTGAACTGAATCTGGATGGTTCGCCAAAGCTGAATGCACAAGGTAAGCCGATCGAAACGTATCAAGCTGACGATGTAATCGGGCTGGCGAAGGTGTGGACCGGCTTCAGTTGGGATTGCCCCATGCCTCGCAATGGCGGTTGTTTTCTGCAAGGGGTGAACTCTGCAACCGGCGCTTCGTACGCTGACAAGTGGGTCATGCCCATGGCGCCCTACCCTCAGTTTCACTCGACAGCTGAGAAGCGCTTCCTGGGTGTGAAGATTGCCAGCACCTGGCTTGCAGACCCGATGGGCGATGTACAGCTTGCTTTGGATGCCATCGCATCGCACCCCAATGTGGCGCCATTCATCAGCAAGCAGCTGATTCAACGGTTTGTGACCGCCAACCCAAGCCCGAGCTATGTTCAACGGGTTGCCTCGGTGTTTACAAAGAGTCAGGGTGACCTGGGGGCAGTGATTCGGGCCATTTTGTTAGACGATGAGGCGCGAGTGGCACCCGCCACCTCTTCTGATTCAACATACGCCGGCAAGCTCAAGGAACCGGTGTTGAGGCTGAGCGCCTTGATGCGGGCGTTCGATGCACAATCAGCCACCGGGGCATTTCTGATGCGCCCCACCCACGACCCTGGCTTTGGCCTGGGGCAGTCGCCACTGCGCAGTCCTACGGTATTCAATTTCTTTCGACCAGGGTATGTGGCAGCCGGCTCGCGCATGGCCAAGGGCGGCCTTCTGAACCCGGAAATGCAGCTCGTCAGTGACGTGAGTGCAGCCGGCTACGTGAACTTCATGCGGGGGTTCATCGAGTTCGGTACTGGATGGCAAGGGTTTGATCGCCAGTCAGGCCCCCCTGACATTCAGCTGGCCTTCAATTTGAACGACGATCATCCGCTGCTCACCCTGGCGAGCACCCCATCCGACTTGGTCAATGAGGTGGACAAGAGGTTGATGGGAGGACTGATGAACGCAGAGCTGAAGCGGCTGATCACGGATGCTGTGAGTTCGATTCACCAACCAGAGCAGCTGAAGAACCGACGACACAGGGTGCACACAGCACTGCTGCTGACTGTGGCTTCGCCAGAGTTCCTGGTTCAAAGGTAAAACGCCCATGCGCGAGAAAACTGTGTACGCAACGACACGGCGCGGCTTTCTAAGCCAATGCAGCACCATGCCCATGGGCGTTTGGGCGAGCCTATCGAGCCTGCAAGCTTGGGCTGCCCCGACAGGCTCCGCTCCGTACAAGGCATTGGTGTGCGTGTTCTTGCACGGAGGCAACGACGCTTACAACACCGTGCTGGCGACTGATTCGGCATCTTGGGCGCGCTACCAGGCCACGCGAAATCAACAACCGGAGTCCATTGCACTGCCGCGCGACAAGCTGCACGAGATCAGCCCCCAAACCCCACATGAGGGACGTGAATTCGCGCTGCACCCTTCGCTTCCAGGCTTGGCCAAGCTATTCAATGAGGCCAAACGGCTGGCGATTGTGCCGAATGTCGGGCCACTGATTCAGCCGACCACGAAGGCGCAATATGTTCAAGGTGCGGTGGAGAAGCCGGCCAAGCTTTTTTCGCACAACGACCAGCAAAGCACTTGGTTGACGCACGGCCCCGAAGGAACTCAGACCGGGTGGGGCGGCCTGCTGGCCGACAAGTTGTCTGAGGGCAATCAGAACGCACTGTTTTCAGCGGTTTCGTGCATCAGTTCGACAGCATGGCTGGAAGGCAGTCGCATTCGCCCCTATCAGGTTGCTGAACAGGGCAGCCTAAGAATGGGTTTTCAAATTGATGGAAATGGCAGGCCCCATGTGTATGGCTCGAATCAGGTCGCAGCCATTCTTCAGACCATTCTGAACACCCATCGCACACCACACGCGATGGAGGCTGATCTGTGCGAGATCAACCAGCGCGCATCTAAAGCCGAGGCGCTTCTGAGCAATGCCTTACCGCCTGCCCAGGAGGCTCCCTATGAACTGGGAGCGGCAACCGGCAACCCGCTGGCCCAGCAGCTTCAAATCGTGGCCCGAGTGATCGGGGCCAGGCAGACGCTGGGGATGTCACGGCAGTTTTTTTACGTGAGCTTGTACGGGTTTGACACCCATGACAGACAGAACACCCGTCACGCCAAGCTGCTTCGGCAATTGGACGAAGCTTTGGTTTACTTTGACCAGACGCTAAACGGCATGGGTGTGGGAAACAGCGTGACGACTTTTACCGCATCAGACTTTGGGCGCACCTTTGTGAGCAATGGCGATGGCACCGACCACGGCTGGGGGGGACACCATTTCGTGATGGGCGGCGCCGTCAATGGGGGCGAAATCCTGGGACGCTTCCCCGTTTATGGCGCAAAGGGTCGGTATGACAATGAATATGCCGATTCACCGGACATGTTGTCGAACGGCGTGCTGCTTCCCGCGATTGCCACCCAGGCTTATGGCGCAGCATTGGGCAGGTGGATGGGTGCCAGCTCTGATCAGCTGATCAGAGCATTTCCGGGCTTGGATCGCTTCCCCGCTTCGTCAGACCTGGATCGACTTTTTCTAGCCTGACTGGCGATCAAAGTGTTTCGCCCTTGGCAGCCACTGGCAAGCTGCTGCCTTGCGGGGCCGCTTTGAGCGACCAGCGTAACAAAATGGGGTCTTTGGCCAGACTGTGCTCCGCATAGGCGCGGGCACGCAGGCCCAGTTCGGCACGAGCCTGAGGCTGATCGACCAACTCCAGCACAGCCTGGGCCAAGGTATTGGCCTGGCCGGGTTCAACCACACGGCCACACTGCGCCACCACGTGGCCGATTTCGGTGTTGGCACGACAGGTGGCCACGATGGGGCGACCACTGGAGAGCATGCCCGTGAGCTTGGAGGGCAGCACCAGGTCTTCCGCATCAGCGCTTTGCGTCAGCAAATGCACATCAGCCATGCCGAGCAACTGTCCCAGCCGCTCTTTGGGCTGCAGGGGCAAGAGGTGCACATTGGGCAGGCCCTTGGAGGCAGCTTCAAGCTGCGGACGCATGACCCCATCACCACAGATCACGAAGGCAATGTCTGGCCGGTGTTGCAGTTGGCGCGCCACTTCGGGAATGAGCAGCAGGTCTTGCTTGGCGCCCCAGGTGCCGGAAAACAGCACCACCTTGCAATCGGCTCGCAGCCCAAGCTGGGCACGATAGTCGCTGGGCCCATCCAGCGGGCGCACCGCATTGACGTCCACCCAGTTGGGGAAGAGCTCGATGGCCTGGGCATCGATGCCTTTGGCATGCAGTTTCTCGACCATCTTGCCGGAGATGGTGGAAACCTTGTCAAACGCGCGCATGAGGCGACGCTCGCACCACAGCGCAAACTGCTGAATGCGGCGGCCCTTGAGCAGGTTCATCTGGAAGGCCACATCGACTTCAAAGTCTTGCACATGCAGCCACGCGGTGGCGCCACTCAGACGGGCAGTGAGCCATCCCATGGGGGCACATGCCATGGCGGGGGCCACGGTCAAAACCACATCAGGCGACCAGAACACCTGCCGCAACATGACCGGAGCCGACGTGACGGCAAAGCTGAGCAGGTGCAGCACGCGCTTGAGCCCGCCGGGCTGCTTGGGCACCCACAGCGGGGCACGCCACACGTCTACGCCGTTGAGGGTTTCCCGCTGATAGCCGTAGCCCGCATAGTTGGGGTCAACCTGCCATTGAGGATAGTAAGGCGGTGCGGCCACAACGCGCACGTCATGCCCTTTAGCTGCCAACCACTCAGCCATTTCCCCAGAGTACTTACCGATGCCTGTGGGCTCGGGCGCATAGTTGGCGCTGTAGATCAGAATTTTCATCACCGCTCCTCGACGGAAGGGATGATTCAGGGGCCCTGTAACGCCAGAAAGTCCCAGCGCATAGTCCGTTCGACCCATGTGGGCCCGAGGCCGCAAGGCGTAGTCCGTTCGGATCATGCCCAGGGACTTGGTGGTGTTACCCCCAAGCCCCACGATGTGCGCCGAAAGGAGTGCGCCGGTGATCTTGCAGGGAGTGGATTCGCGAACGGGGCCATCGTTCTCGATGGGCAACCGATTGATGCGCGCGGTATGGGGCGTGGCGTGGCTGTGCCTGTTCCGTCCGACACCCAGACCCATGCACGCCTGGCGTGCCGCCCTGCTCAGGCTATTTGGCGCGCGCCTGGGCCAGCACTTTCACGTGCACGCCAGCTGCCGGGTTTGGGCACCATGGCAATTGACCGTGGGCCACCATGTGGGCATAGGTGAAGGCGTTCACTTCTACAACATGGCGCCCATTACGGTGGAAGACGAGGCCGTGATCTCGCAAGGCGCGCACCTGTGTGCCGGCACGCACGACTACAACAGCCCCGACTTTCAGCTGATGGCGCGCCCCATTCACATCGGTCGCAAGGCCTGGGTGTGCACCGAGGCCTTCATTGGGCCTGGGGTGTCCGTACCCGAAGGCTGCGTGGTGGGCGCCCGTGCAGTGATGACCCGTACGCCTGAGAGCGGCGCGTGGCGTGTGTTTGCCGGGAACCCGGCGGTTCCCATCAAGACGAGAGCAATTCGTGAGTGACGCAACCATTCCGGTGTCGGTTCTGATTCTGACCAAGAACGAGGAACACGACCTGCCCGGCTGCCTGCAAAGCGTGAGCTGGTGCGACGACGTGCATGTGTACGATTCAGGCAGCACCGATCGAACCCTGGCCATTGCCGAGCAACATGGCGCGCAGGTGACCCAACGCACCTACCCCAACAGCACGGCGCCATTTGGCGGAGACGAGTCAGCCCATAAAAACTGGGGGCTGCGCCACATTGGCTTCAAACACCCTTGGGTGTTGATGCTGGATGCCGACGAGCGCACCACGCCGGAGCTGCTGGCCGCGATGCGCGAGCACTGTACCGAGCACAGCCCCGCGGCGGCTTACCGCATTCACCGCCGCGACCATTTCATGGGCACCTGGATTCGGCATGTGACGCCCTCGCCGTTCAACATTCGGCTGGTGCGCCCTGATGCCATTCATTTCGAGCGCATCATCAACCCCATCACGGTGGTGCATGGCGACACGCTGGAGTTGAACGCACACTTCAACCACTTTCCGTTCAGCAAGGGCATGAGCCACTGGTTTGCCAAACACAATGGCTACAGCACCTATGAGGCCAAGCACATTCTGGACACCCGCCAGGCCCAGCCGCGCTACGAATGGCGCAAGGCCTTGTTCAGCAAGGATGCCAATGAGCGCCGCGTGCACCAGAAGGGTCTGTACTACCAACTGCCATTGCGCCCCCTGGTGATGTTCCTGGGCTTGTATGTGGGCAAGCGCGGCTTTCTGGATGGCCGCGCCGGCTTCGTTTACGCTGTGCTGCGGGCCATTTACGAATACATGATCGTGCTGAAGGTGGAAGAGCTGGAGCACACCGCGCGGTAAACGCGCTCGTAGTCGCGAATGGCGCCTTGGGCATCAAAGCGCTGAGCCCACTCGATGCGGCGGCGACGGGCTTCAACCACACCAGGCTCGCTCTCCAATTCCACCAGCTTGGCCAACACCGTGGCGCCGTGGGCAGCCCATCGATCGATGTCGTCGGTGGGCTTCAACAGCGGCAGGTAGGTGGCTTCGGGCCCACCGATTTCGTTCATGGGTGCATCGGCGGTGGTGATGACGGGGCACCCGCAAGCCTGGGCTTCCACAATGGGCCAGCCGAACCCTTCGGCCAGACTGGGGAACAACAAGGCCCCAGCCAGCGAATAGGCGGCCTGCAAGGTGCGGTTGTCGATGCCCTGGCAGAAACGCACCTGGCCTTGCGGCGGCACGGTTTGCAAGGCAGCCAGCACATCGGGTCGGCTGGGCTGGGGGCTGACCATCCACAAGGGTGCCGGAGCCACCTGCTGACGCGCATAGTGCGCGTACAAGCGGATGACGCCAGCGGTATTCTTGTACCACTGGTCGCCGCCCACGTGCAGGATGGGGGCCTGATCCCCTACATCAAACCCCGCTTGCTGCAAAACCGCTAAGGCCGCAGACAGGTCCATAGGCTGGTAGGGATAGTTCAAACCATTGAACACGACGGTGGAGGTGTCTGGCTGGGCCCCACCGAACGAACGCAGCTCGCGCTCGGTCCGAGTTGATACGGCAATGAAGTGCCGTGCCTGGCTGAAACCCCAACGGATGTAGCGCTGATAGAGGCGGCCACTCCATGAGGTGGGGTTTTGAGGGATGAAGCCCAGAGCAGACCGCAAGGCCAGCAGGTCGTGGGCATGGACCACATGAGGTCTATGCTTGACCAATGGCACCCAAGGCCCCAAGGCCTGATCACAAAAAACAAACAAGGTGTCCGGGCTGGTGTGCTTGAGGCGACGCCTCACCTCCATGGGAAACAGCACATACTGATCGAGGTATCCGGCCCATTTTTCCAGGCGGGTGCCCTGAAAGCGCGCGTGGCAACGATCTCGCGGGGCCCAGTAGTCCACCCGGTGCCCCAGCTCGCGCATGGATTCACCCACCATGCGGGCAAAGCGCGGCATGCTCTGCGACCGCATGAAGGGGGGATGGCAGAAGAAGACGAGGTTCATACAGGTTGGGGCTGAAAGGGCTTGACGATGACCTGCCAGACAAAGATGCAGGGGATGCACATGGCACCAAGGATCAACACACTGCGAATCGCGTTGAAGTAGTCAGCCGTGGCAGCTTCCACGTTGAACAGCGTATTGATGAAGATGACCGCCACCACGAGATACGGCAAGCCTCCCAGAGTGCGCACCCGATCAAGAACAAGCCGGTAGATCAGCAGCAGCACAACTGGGTAGATGAACATCCCCGCCACACCGAAGTCGGACAGGCCAGCAGTAACAATGCTGTTGGCCTCGTCAATGATGGGCAAACCAAAGTGGGGATTCGCCAAGGCTTCTTCAAACCCGATGGCGATGACTTTGTGTTTACCCGGCCACAGCACAGTCGGCACACTGAGTGCGGCGTCGAACTTGATGAGGTCACCATAGAGCGGGTCGTATTGGTCGAGCGCCTGTAGCAACGCAGCCGGGTAGCCTACGATGAAGGTGCGACTGTCCTGGTTGTCGCTGACAGCCTCGTCCAGACCAGACCGCTGCTGATCGAACAAGATTTCTTTTCCCTTGATGAACAGGGCCACAGTATCTTTGGCTGACCCCAACTCCCAAACAGCCATGCGAAGCGCATAAAACACTTTGGATGCGCCTACGATGCACGCGAATGCCAAGGCCAGCGAAAAGAACGTTCGCCAGGTCAGCAGTTTCTTGGGCGACCACGCGTCGAACAGCAACATCAGGCAAATGACCAGGGTGTAGATGAACACCCGTCGGCCCTGGTAGAGCTGAATCAGAAGCAGTGCGAACAAGGCAATCCACAGGACCCATCGCATGCTGCCCTTCACACGAGGCAAGATGAAACACCCCAAGGCAGCCGCAGGGCAAATCGCACTGATGACAATGGCCGCCATGGGCGAGACACTGACGCCGCCATCAGTGACGTCAGCGTGGTAACCAATGGTCCCCATGGCCACCAAAATTGCAGCGGCTGCTGCCGTGATGGCAACCAGTGAGGCAGCCAGTTTGAGTTGACTGTCTGCGACCTGTGCGCCCATCAAAATGGGACGGCGATCGAGACCCGATGCGGCACTGATGAGCGCACCCAACAACAGAAGCCAGCCACTGACGCGCATGACGTGAGCAGGAGATGCTGCGGTCAAGGCCCAGTAGTCGAGCGTGGAATGGATCCAGTTGAGTTCGGTGTTCAAGGTGCCCAAGCCATAACCCAGGCCCAGTGAGACCAGCATCAAGTCCCAGATGGTGATGGATCGAGCACGCAAAATGCAATGCAATAGCCCAATCACACCGACAGCAGTAAAACAGCCCAGGGCCAGCAGATAGGCGTCATGTGATGGTGCGATCAGCAACCAGGCGCCGGCCACCAGCAAGGTGAGCGACTGAACCCAAATGGAGAGATCGGTTCGCAGGGTCAACGGGTCGTGACTCATGAATAGGCCTTGGACAGGATGTGCTGCATGACGTTCTCATTGAGATGCCCGTTTCGCTGCAGCCGGATGCGACCAGCTTGAGAAAGCGCTTTTCGGCCCGACTCGTTCGACAGCCAATGGGTGCAGAGTTGCGCACACTCGGCCGCGTCCTTCCAGAACACTGCTTCCACGCCATCTTGATAGAGCGATTCATGTTCACTGGTTCGCTCGGCGCACAGGAAGCCACCGAGTGCGGGCACTTCCATGCTGCGCGTGGTGTGCAAGTCGCGATTGCCTTTGGACAACATGCCCAGGTTGATCTGCGCGCACTGGATGGCCCTGGCGTAGTCATCGCCCGCGAGGGCATCGCCCCGCCAGTAGGGTTGGAGTTCGGCCCACTCGGGGGCCTTGGCCCAGTGCGATCCCTGGATGGTGAGCGGCACCCCACGCCGAATCAGTTCGAGCATGAAGGGGCCACGCTCCGGCATCCAGGTTCCCAGGAACAGCACCTGGGCCTGCCACTGGGCCTGATCTTGCGGGGTGATGACACGTGGCGCATGGCTGACTTCGTCAGCCGACATGAACACACGCAGCACGTTCTTCGCCCCCAGATTGCGTACCTCTTGCACATTGCGCTCGCGCATGACCACCACCAGGTCATAGAAGGGCAACGCACGGCGATAGGCCGTGAACCGGCGCCAGTCACGCGGACCGGTTGGGTCGTCAATGCAGTAGCTGATCACCTTGGTGGCATAGCGCTTGAGCAGCCTGACCACGGCAGGAGTCATCCACTCGCCGCTGTCGACCAGACACAGGTCGTAGGTTTGCCCCTTCAAGGTCTGATTCAGCGCACGTGCCAACCAGGGGCCGAAGTACTGCCCCCCGAGGTGCCAGGTAACCCGGTCGGTCCACCCGGTGCGAGGCAACATGTGGCGAGGATCAAATTGGGTGACCTGATGCCCCAGCCGCTGCAACGCGCGAGCCCGATCCAGACAGGTTCCGCTGCGCACACCGAGGTAAAGAATGTTCAGGGACTTCATGCCAAAAGTTCTCGGTAAATCTGCTGGGCGCGCTCGCCGTACTGGCGCCAACCGCCGATTTGCACGACGCGGGTGCGTGCCCTCAAGCTCATCGCCATGCGCACCTGAGGCTGGTCTGCCAGCATTTGCAGGTGGCTGGCGATGGCGTCCACATCGCGCTCGGCGGTGATGTAGCCTTCGCGGCCATGCTCGTACAAATCGGGCGCGCCGCTGGAGCGGCTGGCGATGACCGGGCAGCCACAAGCCAATGCCTGTGCCATGACCATGCCAAAACCCTCCTGGATGCTGGGCAAGACCAGCACGTGGCTGATGCTCATGATGCGTTTGAGCTCTGATTGAGGCACATGTCCCCAGACACGGATGTCGTCAGACCAAAGCTGGTGCCGCTTCATGTGGTCCATGAGGGCAGATGACCGTGTACCCACAAAATGCAGGCGCTTGTGAGGATGTTCTAGTCGCTGAAAGGCCTGGAGCAGGTAAGGCACGCCCTTTTGCAAGCTCATGTCTCCCACGAAGAGCACATCGAACCGCATGGGGTTGGGAGTTCCCACTTGATGGAAGCGTTGAAGGTGGGTGCCGTAGGGCAAAAGCCGCAGCTTCTGAAATGGAATGCCTCGCTCCAGAAAAGTGCGCAAGGCAAACTGCGAGGGCACGGTGATGCAGTCGGCCTCCTCGTACTCGGCGCACTCCAGATCCATCACACGTGGGTCAATGCCCTCGAACGGCATGCCCCAGCGGTCGTGCTCTGCCAACAACAAGTCGTTTTGTACCCGAATGTGGGCCGAACCCCGATCGCACACGTACCGAGCGCCCAGTCGGCGGGCCCGTCGCCCACTCTCCAGCCCGGAGCCGGACAGCCCGACAAACACGTCGCAATCGGGCAGACGGCTGGCCACATAGCGATCGAGCGCGCGTTTGCCCAGGTATTCCATGACGCGGTTCGAGAGTGGCCCAGCCACGCCCCATTTGTTCAAGGCCATGTAAGGCACATGAATCCAGGGGAAACTCATCAGCCGGTCCGCTGGAATGCGTTCGTCGTGCAGCTTGAACTTGGGATAGCTGGTGAAAATGGCTTGCAGCATGCCAGCCGCGTGCAGCTCACGAGCCAGGTCAAAGCTGTGGAACTTGCCCAGGGTAGACAATGCCACTTTCATGACTGACTCGCCTCTTGCCAGGCTGGGTTGCGCATCAGCTCACAGGCTTGTTGCAGGCAGATCGCAGCAATGATCCCCTCGGCCACGAGCATGGCCAGAGCCACGCCGGAGAGCCCCACCGCGTGTGCCAGCCCATACGCCAGCACCAGCATGGCGCTGGACAAGGCCAGAAACCAAGGCGCCAGACCCATGTGCTGATTGCAGGCCATCAACAAGACGCGCGGCACGTTCCAGATGCCCGCCACGGCGGCGTAGACCAGTAGGCAGGCCAGTAGCGCAGGCTGAATCGAAATGCGACCATGAGTCCAGCTCTGGATGAGCCACGGGGCCACAAGGTAAAGCACAGCGCTGAAGCCCGTACACACTACGATGCCACTGCGCAAGGAACGTCCATACAGAGACGCCAGAGCGTCCCGATGGCCCGTGCCATACAGGCGCGAAAACTCGGCCCAGATGGCGTTGGAGAACACGCTGGTGACCTGCACGGCGACACGCGCCAGGGTTCGGTGCGCATTGAACACGGTGACCAGGGCCGGACCAAACACGTGCCCGACCAGCAAGGTGGCACCCTGGAAGGTGAGCGCATTGGAAAGCGGAAACACCATGAAGGACATGGCCGGGCGAACCATGTCAAGCACGTCAGACCGACGAGCTTGAGCGGCGCCCCAACTCAGGCCGGTTTGCTGGCGCGTAGCCCAACTCATGATGAGCGCCAAGCCACCCAGGCGAGCAACCAAGCCACCCAAGGCCACGGCCGGGAAACTGCCAACCAGCAGCAGGCCGATCAAGCCCCCAAGCCATTCGGCCAGCCGAATCAAGTGCCCAAGCGATGTGCCAAAAGCGTAGCGCCCAGTGGCTTTGAAGGCGGCTTCGCTCAAACCCGTGAACAAGGCGGCCAGCACGCTGAGCATGAGCAACCAAAGAGCCAGTGTCTGGTCGACCGGCAAGGGCATCCATCCGCTCAACAGGATCACGGTTGCCAGTGCGCCCGCCACACCACAGACGGCCATCATGAACACCGTGGCACTGTGAAAGATGCGATTGGCATGATCCGGACGGCCTCGGGCCATTTCCATGGTCATGCGGTTGCCGGCGGTGGCCACCATACCGACATCCGCCATGAGCAAGTATGCCGGCACGGCAGACAGCATCAACCACGTGCCGTAGCGATTGGCATCCCAGTGCAGCAGGTACAGCGGCAAGGAGGCCACCTGAATCACGATGCTGATGGCCTGCCCAAGGGCCCCTGCCCCCATGGCCGCCACAATGCGTGCGAACATCGGATTCATGCCCTAGCCTCAGCCAGCCTGGCCTTGCATGGGCCGACCAATGAACTTGGCGCGGTCTTTCGGCGACAAGGCCCCGAACAGCTCATTCAGGAAGATTTCCTGCTGTTCAAAGGCGTCGTCGCTGTTCGTGATTTCAGAGACGCGGATGAGCAACCCATCCATCTTGAACCCACGAACGGCCAGACCCAGACGGGCCAGGTTTCTCGGCAGAGAACCATCGGTGACGACATCGCCGGTGCGCACCAGGTAGGTCAGCGGCTCGATGCGCTGACCCATGGCGGTACGCAACTGCACCGAAGGCAAGCTGCCCCAGGGGGTGACGAGTTGGTGCTTGTTGCGATCCATGACACGGAAGCCCTGAGAGGGGTAGCACATGTCAGGCGTGTGCAATTGCGTGTCGGTCGACTGGTCGCGGCCATAAGCCAGAGACAGCATCATGGCGCGTCCCGTCTTGCGGTTCACATAGGCCCGCGCAACGGTCTGACTGTAGATGCGATCCAGCATTTCGGCCTGAACGGGGTTGACCACCGCCGCCGAGGCATTGGGCAGGGTCACCCAGTCGCCAAACTGCGCAGGCAGGAGGTGCTCGTATTGGGGGTTGCCGATTTCATCGGCCCAGTAGGACCGGGGCCGGAAGAACTCGCCTGCCCCCAAGGCCAGGGCCATGCACCCGATGGCCACCGCCACCGTCAACGCCTTCAGACGCAAGGGCTTGAAAAAGGCCGACTGGCTCATGCTTGGGCCTCCTTGCCTGCGCGGGATTCGAATCGGCGAGAAGCGACCCTCAGCAGGGTGTCGATGCCCATCATGAGGAACATGGCGCTGGTAAACAGCACGATGCCAGCAAAGCCGTGCAGGAAGCCCTGGCCTGCCTCATCCCCGAAGTGAAAGGTGATGAGCGTGAGAAAGAGCACCCGGATCATGTTGGCCACAAAGGAGATGGGCACGATCAACAATGCCAGGCCCACATTGCGCACCCAGGAACTGTGGCGGAAAACGTTGAGGTAGAAGATGCCCATGGCTTCCAGCATGAACAGGGTGCGCATGCCGGCGCAGGCATCGGCCACCAGCAACTGATAAGGCCCGATGTTGATGACCACTCCCGTGTGGCTGATGGGGTAGTTGAAGGCCCACAGCAACTCGCTCACGACAATCGAAATGCGCAGCTTGATGAAGTGGCTGATGGGGTCGAGCAGGAAGCCGGGCAAAGGCACCATGAAGATGGCGAAAAACACCGGAAACTTCAGCCTCATGAGCAAAGGGGTGCCGCCAATGAGCAGCACCACCGAGGCCAGCATGGGAATGAAAGACCCCACCTCGAAATAGATGATGCCCAGTGCCCGCCCGGAGGCAAACAGAGCCATACCCAGAGCCATCACGGGCCAGGCCCAGCCCTGCCCTTTCAGAGGCAGCTCACCCGCCGCCGCTTGCTCGCGCCAACGGTTCACCAGCAACCACAGCGCCAGGCTCAACATGATGGGGCCATGGCTGTGCTCGCCCTGGCTCCACAAACCACCGGAATCATCTTGCAAGAGACGGTAGACGGTCATGCCATACAGACCCAACAGGCCTGCAAAAAGAATGACCACGTCCAGCGGCAAAGGCAGCCAGCTTCGGCTTTGGGCGCCAGGCGCCAGTGCATCGTTGGCAGGAATGGCCATGGTGCTCAGAACTCGTTCATCAGGACGCCAGCCATCTTGACCTTGCTTTTGTTCAGCAATTTGACAAGCGACTGCATACGCGGAACACGGCTCTTGTCGCGACGACCGACCAACAAGGCCGCACCACAGTGAACAGACACGACACGGGCATCAGACCCGGTGGATGCGGCAGGCGTGTCCACCAGCACGTAATCAAAACGGCTGAGCAGCTCTTTCAGGCACAGACTGAAAGCTGGCCCCTGCAACAGCTCGGCGGGGTTGGGCGCCAACACACCGGCGGGCATCATGTACAGATTCGGCAGATGCTCAACAGGCTTGATGACATTGGGCTGCGCACGCCCCGACAGCACCCCGGTCAGGCCGACGTTCTGATCGACACCGAAGACCTCGTGCAAGCGGGGCTCACGCAAGTTCGCGTCAATGATCAAGGTGCGACCCGGCAGCTGGCTAAAAGCCACAGCCAGGTTGGCTGCGACGAAGGTTTTGCCGTCGCCTTCATCGGAGCTGACAATCGCCAAGGCCTGGCGAACACCGGTTTCGCTGAACACGCCCATCAACAGCTGCGAACGCAGGTCACGAAACGATTCCACCTCGTCTTCAAAGGGCGAATGCGCCACAACGAGTTCGGCGTGAAGTTTCGCATCAGATCGCGGGGTGTAGGGATAGCGAAACTGCTGCGACAGGGCCCAGACCACGTCATCTGGCACGGCAAATCCGAGCGCCACAGCGGCCTCGCCAAAGCGAACACCGTGCTGCTGCTGATAGTCAAGCGCAGACTGGACCTGCTCGGCCGTGAGGCCCTTGGTTCTTTGCAGAATGTGCCCAAGCGCGCCATCAGGCTGTGTGACGCTACCGGCGGTAGTAGAGGCGTTGTGCATCATGAGGCGGTTTTGTGAGTCAGCGCACGCAGAGGGGAGCGGGTGAAGGACAGGCGGCGACCGACCTCTGCCCCTTTGGCCAGCTTGCGGAAAGCCGGTACAGAACCGATGAGAGGCAACTGAAGCAAGGCGTCCATGTCTTCACTGCCACGCAAGCGCCGATCGAGTCGCTCCAGAATCAGAACCACCGCGACGGCCAGAATCAAGCCCACCAGGAAGCCCAGCGCGAAGTTGGTCAACAGCCGCGGGCTGGAATAGGTTGAAGGGGCCTTGGCCATTTCCAGTGCACTGATGTTGGCCTGGTTGACCTGGCTTTCCAGGCTGGTGGTGCTCATGCGGGCCACCACGGCGTCGTAAGCACGCTGGGCGTTGTCGACGTCGCGCTGCAGCAGGGTGGCTTCGTCGCGGACGGCTTTCAACTTGAGCACTTTGAGACGCTGCTCATCCAGAGCCATTTTGATCTGGGCCGAGCGGTTGATGTTGACGCTGTTGCCCACCCCCACGCTGCTGGTGACACGACGCACCTCGGCATCCAGCCGGCGGCGAAGTTCCGCCACGCCACTGCGGGCCTCGATCACCGACGGGTGCTGGTCGCCCAGGCGCGTAGTCAACTGCTCCAGGGCCGCTTCCTGTCGATTGATGTCAGACTTCAGGCCCGCCACGATGGGGTTGTTGAGCACATCGGGAGATTTGTCGCCCTGTGCATTGGCTGCGTTCTGACGGCTGCCCGAGTCCGCCACGGCGGCTTGCGTCATCACGTACTGAGACGACAGTTCGTTGAGGCGAGCCGTTTCCACATCCAGACGCTCATCGGTCACCACCAGCCCCTGATTGCGCTGGAAATCTGACAGACGCGATTGAGCCCGCTCCAACTCAGCGCGCAAGGCGCGCGCGTTGGCATCGAAAAAGTCGTTGTACTGCTTGGCGGGCGCGGTGCGCAGTTCGAGCGTGGTGTCCAGATAGGCCTTCACAAAGCCATTGGCCACCACGGCAGCGAAGTTGGGGTCAGCCGCCTGGTACGAGAGGTAGATGACGTTGGAGCCGCGCGAAGGACGGGCTTCCAGATTGCTCTTGAGCAAGGTGGCCAACCAGGCTTCGAAGTCGCCTGTGCTTTGGGTGGCGTTTTGCCACTTCTTGCGCAGGTCGGGCATTTCGTTGAGCTTGAGGTCGCGCACGACCTTGAGCGCCACGCGATTGCTGGTCACGACATCGACCTGGGTCATCAGGTACGAGGGCGCAGCCAAGGCAGGCGACACCATGCCAGCGATCGGATCCTGGCCCTTGATGTCCAGAATGATGGAGGCGTTGGCGGTATAGCTCTTGGGCATGAGCAGGGTGAAGGCCACCGCTGCCGCAAACACCGTGGCGAACACACTGGTTGCCACGATCCATCGTGCCCGAACGATGGAGAAAATGAGCTGGAAGGTCATACGGGACTCGCGTTTTGCAGTACGCCGACCAGTCTAGGGATCGAGTATGACAAAACGTAGTCTGAGCCGAATGGCTCAAGCGAATCCCCTCAAAACGCCCGATTCAAGGGGACACGCGATGACTGTCATCACAGTGTCAACTTGATGAAGATGCCTTCTGGAATGTGCTTGATGATGAGCATGATGAAGCGCCAGAAGCCGGGGCTGTAAACCACCGTGCGCCCCTTATCGACGGCCCCCACAATGTCTTTGGCAACCTGATCAGGTTGCGCCCACAAGGCGCCCTTTTTGAAGGCGGCGGTCATGGGCGTGTCGACAAAGCCAGGCTTGATGGTGGTGACCGACACGCCCTTCTTGGCCAGACGCTGGCGCAAGCCCGAAGCAAAGGCCGACACCAGAGCCTTGGCGCTGCCATACACGTAGTTGCTTTGGCGACCACGGTCGCCCGCCACGGACGAGATGACCGCAATGGCACCCTTGCCTTGGCGCTCGAAGCGTTCGGCGGCCAGCGTCATGAGCGACACCACCGACGTGCCATTGGTGGCGATTTCAGCCAAGGCGTAATCGACATCGGCTTGCGCCTTGGCCTGATCGGTCAAGGTGCCATGGGCGATCAGGATGGTGTCGAGCCCACCCAGGGCGCGGGTGGCTTCGTCAAACAAGGCCGCATGGTCAGCCAGTTGGTTGGCATCGAACACACGCGAGCCAATGGTGCGAGCCCCGCGCACTTTCAGGTCATCAACCTGCGACTGCAGCGGTGCGGCACCACGAGCGGCCAGGAACACCGCATCGCCGCGCTGAACCCAACGGCGAGCACAGGCCTGGGCGATGGCCGAGTTGGCGCCCACGATCAGAATTTTTCTCATGCAATCTCCATGACCCGACGTGCGAAGCCTGAGCTGAGGCGCGGGTCGATATAAGGCAGGAACTGGCGCCACGTCGGGTAGCCGGCCTGGAACAGGGCTGCGGTCATGCGACCATCTTTGGCGGCGTACAGTCGCCCACCATGACGATGCACGATCTCGTCGAGCCTGCCAAACAGACGGTGCAGCTTGGGCCCTTGGTTAGGGAAGTCCAAGGCCAGAGTGGTGCCCTCCATGGGGAAAGACAACAGACCACGCGAAGGCACCGCACCGAACTGCTTGAGCACGGCAAGGAACGAACCCATGCCACTGGCGGCGATGACTTCGAGCAGTTCACGCGTGGCGGCCAAGGCCCGCTCAGGCGGAATGGCGCACTGGTACTGGTAGAAGCCACGCGGACCATAAATGCGGTTCCACTCGAGCAGAGCATCGAGCGGGTAGAAGAAGGGGCGGTAGTGCTGCAGGCCACGCTGTGCATCGCCAAGTTGACGATGGAAGTACAGGGTGTTGAAGGCCTTGAGCGAAACCTGATTGATGAGCGACAACGGCGGGGTGAAAGGCACCCGGCGGGCGTGCTCCATCACACCAGCCGGCACATCAGACTCCAGCCATTGCGGCTGACACACAGCGGGCGCGTGGTTGGCGCGATTGAACAGGCCGCGCCCTAACCTGCGACCCGTGAAAGCACAGTCGATCCACGAGACGGTGTACTCGTAGTCCTTCTCGGAAGCCTGGCTGATTTCAAAGAACTCGTCGACGCTGTGAAATCGAATGGTCTCCGAGTCCATCAAGGGGTTGGCAATGCGCCGCAACTGAATCTCGGCCCAGGTGATCAGGCCGGTGAGGCCCAAGCCGCCAATGGTGGCGGCATACCAGTCGGCGTTCTCCTGGGGAGAGCAGACACGGCGCGAGCCATCCGAGCGAGTCAGCTCAAAACAGGTGACATGGTTACCAAACGAGCCGGCCACGTGGTGATTCTTGCCATGCACATCGTTGGCAATGGCGCCCCCCACCGTGACGAACTGCGTGCCAGGCGTGACCGGCAGGAACCAGCCTTGCGGCACCACCAGGCGCAAGATGTCAGACAACAGAACGCCAGCCTCGCAACGCAGCAGCCCGGTGGATGGATCGAAAGCGATGAAACGATCGAGCTGCCGCGTTTGCAGCAAACCTTGCCCTGGGTTGAGGTTGCTGTCGCCATAGCTGCGGCCATTGCCATAGGGCAGCCAGGTGTGCTGCTTCAAAGCCTGGGCCCCGACCACATCGCCCCAGGCTCGATGGCGATCAACCAGTGCTTGAACCTGATGCTCGGGCCATTGGACCCGCCCCCAGGATGTGATGGACCGATTGCTGGCGCTCATGCTCGTTGGGCTCACATGGCCAACCACATGACGGCCACTGCGGCCGCCCCGGTGAGCAGGCTGATGCGGTCTTTCATGGCATAGACCAGGGGGTCGTCATGCATGTTGCCGCGGTGAGTTTCCATCCAGATGCGGCTGATCCAGTAAAGCATGACGGGCACCAGTGCCCAGACCAGCTTGGGGTGCCGGTACATGACGGCGATGTCTGGCGAATTCACATACAAAGCCAACACCAGGATGCTGATGTAGCCCGATGCCGTGCCCAGGTTTTGCAAGATGCTGAGGTCAGCCACCTGGTAACCACGCCCGGAGGCCGTGAGCTTGCCCTTCTCGCGCATGACATACAACTCAGCATATCGCTTGACGATGGCCAGGCTGAGGAACACAAAGATGGAGAACATCAACAACCAGAACGACAGCGCAATCGAGGCTGCCGCAGCACCAGCCACGATGCGCACGGTGTACAGCCCGGCCAGCACCAGCACGTCAATCATGACCAGGCGCTTGAGGCTGAAGCTGTAAGCCAGCGTGACCACGTAGTACGCCGCCAGCACGCCCAGGAACTGCCAGGGCAAGAGGGTGGACAACAAGATGGCGGCAGCCAGTAAACCCGGCGCCATGACCAAGCCAAACAACAAGCTGAGTTGGCCGGCCGCGAAGGGGCGACGGCACTTGCTGTGGTGCTGGCGATCGGACTCGAGGTCGAGCATGTCGTTGAGCAGGTACACCGACGATGCGCACAAACTGAACGCCACAAAGGCCATCAGGCTGTGGATCAGTGCACCACCATCGTTCAAGCGGTGGGCCGTTGCCAAGGGCACGAAGATCAGTGCGTTCTTGGCCCACTGATGCACACGCAAGGCCTTCGTCACCGCACGGAAGCCCGCGACTGGGGCCTCGAACACCGGCCCCAATTGGGCCACCGACTGCGCCTGCTTGGCCAGCGCGGCTGATGCGTTCACCACCACGGCCTGCCTCGCATGGCACCAGACTTTGAGGTCAACCCGATGGTTGCCGCAGTAGTCAAAGCCCTTCTCGCCAAAGCGATCCACCAAGGCTTTGGCCTTGTTGCTGCCCGACAGATTGGTCTGGCCATCGCTGGCCAGCACGCCGTCGAAAATCTGGAGGTGGTCGGCCACGGCTTGCGCCAGGCGGTGGTCGGACGCGGTGCACAGCCACAAGGGCCGCCCTTGCTGCTTTTGCTCGCACAACCAGGCCACAAAAGCCTGCGTATAGGGCAAAGCCGCCCCGTTGAGTTGCACACGGGAAGCAATTTCAGCCTTGAGAACCGCCTTACCGCGCAAGAGCCAGAAGGGGATCAGAAGCAAATAGAAGGGGTTGCGCTTGATCAGCAGCAAAAACGATTCGAGCAACAGATCGCTGTGGATGAGCGATCCGTCGAGATCGACGCAAACAGGGGTCTTGTCAGACATGGAACCTCACACTGGCAAACCGGTTGCGTGATGACGCAAGCGCCAGACGCACAACCAACCGATCACCACGGCCAACCACAAGGTCAGCAAACGACAAATCAGGGTGGTCAAAATGGCCTGCGGCACGGACATGCCATGCGCCACCAGCAACGCAGTCATGACTGCCTCGGTACTGCCCAAGCCACCAGGCAAAAACGACAGGGCGCCGACAATGATGGCCAAGGCATAGATGCCAATGGCAGACCCCAACTGAATGGACACAGTGGGATCGAGATCAGCCAGCAGTTTCAGACCCACGGCTTCAGCCAGCCAGGCCACCAACCCGATCAACAGCCCACTGACGAGCACGCCAGGAGCCAGAAACTGCCGCGCATGCGCGAGCATGTTGATGGCGCCTTGCCCGACAGGCACACGCACACGCTGCCAAGGGACCACTGCCAGCATGACCAGCAAGCCCCCCACCAGCGCCACGGCCACCCAGAAAAAGTAGCGATAGGCTTGCAATTCAGCCAACACCACGGATGCCAGGATGATCATGGCCAACAAATCGAGCAAGCGCTCAACAAAGAAGGCGCCTGTGAGACTGCTGGCACTGATGCCACGCGGCAGGTAGTAGCGGGCGCGCACCATTTCACCCAGCTTGCCGGGCGACAAGGTGAAAGCGAACCCAGACATGAACGTCAAAGCCGTGAAACCCCATGGCAGCCGATGCCCCAGCTTGGCCAGGTAGATGCGCCAACGCACCACACGCAAAAAATAGTTGAACAGAGACAAACCACCGACCACAGCGATGGTGGGGCCGGCATGCTGCAGGGTGCTGAGGTCAATTTGCGCCAGATCATGCTGAAAGGCATGCAGGCACCATGCCGCAAACACCGCAAACAGAGCATAGGTGCCCCATTTGCTCAGAAAGCGCCGAGCATCAAAAGACATCCGCGTCCTTCAGGAGCTTGGCTTCCTGGTCCTTGGCCGCCAATTGAGGCGTCAACCCGGCCAGAGGCCAGTCAACCCCAATGGCCGGATCGGACCAGAGGATGCTGCGCTCGCAGTCGCGCGCGTAAACATCGGTGGTCTTGTAGAGGAAGTGGGTATCGTCTTGCAGCGTGAGGAAGCCGTGGGCAAAGCCCTCCGGGATCCAGAGCTGGCGGTGATTGGAAGCCGTGAGCTCAACCCCCACCCATTGACCAAAGGTGGGCGAATTCTTGCGAATGTCGACCGCCACATCGAACGCGGCACCCCGCACCACACGCACCAGCTTGCCTTGAGGATGGGGCGGCAGTTGGTAGTGCAGACCACGCAGCACGCCTGCCTTGCTGCAGGAATGGTTGTCTTGCACAAAGGGGCGCGGTAGAGGCAAACCCAAGCGGGTGAGCTCTTGCTCGAAACGGGCCTGGTTGAAGCTTTCCATGAACCAGCCGCGGTCATCACCGAAAACGGCCGGTTCGATGATCACCACATCGGGGATGCGCGTGGGAATCAGTTTCATAGGGTTTGAAAATCAGTAAATCTTGTCGTTGATGACCTTGAGCAGATACTGCCCATAGCCATTCTTCAGCATGGGTTGCGCCAGGCGCTCGACCTGTTCGGCCGTGATCCACCCCCAGCGGTAGGCCACCTCTTCCAGGCACGCGACCTTCAAGCCTTGCCGACGCTCGAGCGTGGCAATGAACTGCCCGGCTTCAAGCAAGCTGTCGTGGGTGCCGGTGTCGAGCCAGGCATAACCCCGGCCCATGATCTCGACATTGAGTTGTTCCTGTTTCAGGTAGACGGCATTCACATCGGTGATTTCAAGCTCGCCTCGTGGGCTGGGCTTGATGCTGGCAGCGATGTCGCACACCTGGTTGTCGTAGAAGTACAGGCCGGTGACCGCATAGTTACTCAGCGGCTGTTTGGGCTTTTCTTCAATGCTCAGGGCGCGCTGCTGGCCATCGAACTCGACCACGCCATAGCGTTCGGGGTCGTGCACGTGATAGGCAAACACGCTGGCACCGGTGGTGCGCTCGGTGGCGCTGGTCAGCAGATCCTGGAACGCGTGCCCATAAAAGATGTTGTCGCCCAGCACCAAGGCACTGGGGTCGTTGCCGATGAAGTCGCGCCCCAGAATGAAGGCCTGAGCCAGGCCATCAGGGCTGGGCTGCACGCAGTAGCTCAGGTTGATACCCCACTGGCTGCCATCGCCCAGCAATGCCTGAAAACGGGGCGTGTCTTGTGGGGTGCTGATGAGCAAGATGTCGCGAATGCCCGCCAGCATCAGGGTACTGAGCGGGTAGTACACCATGGGTTTGTCGTACACCGGCAGCAGTTGTTTGCTGATGGCCAGGGTGGCGGGATGCAGGCGGGTGCCAGACCCTCCGGCCAGGATGATGCCTTTGCGTTGATTCATGATGGCTCAGCTCCGTGAAAGTGTGGGCTGGTGAATTTCGGTCAGCATGCGCTCCACGCCTTGCTTCCAGTCGGGCATGACGAGGCCGAATGCTGTCTGCAATTTGTCGGTGCAGAGTTGTGAGTTGAGAGGGCGACGCGCGGGCGTGGGGTACTCGCTGGTAGGAATGGCCGCCACGGCGTCGGGTTCGACACGAATGGCCACGCCATGCTGTCGCGCCCACTCGATGACAAAACAGGCGTATTGCCACCAACTGGTGCATCCAGCCGCCACGAGGTGGTACAGCCCCGCCAATTCTGGCTGACGCTGCACCTGCCGGATGGCGTGAGCGGTGACGTCGGCAATCAGATCTGCCCCAGTGGGCGCCCCGATCTGGTCGGCGATCACTTTGAGCTGGTCGCGCTCAGCCGCCAGACGCAGCATGGTGCGGGCGAAGTTGCCCCCCTTGGCGGCATAGACCCAACTGGTTCGAAAGATGAGGTGCCGGCACCCGCTGGCCACGATGGCCTGCTCGCCTTCCAGCTTGGTTTGCCCGTAAACGTTCAGAGGCGCCGTGGCGCTGTCTTCCCGTCGAGCCTCAGCGCCGCTGCCATCGAAAACGTAGTCGGTGCTGTAGTGCACCAGCAGGGCACCCTGCTCGGCTGCCCACCGAGCCAAGGCCCCCGGTGTGGAGGCATTGACCTGGCGAGCACGTTCGACGTCGCTTTCCGCTTTGTCGACGGCTGTGTAGGCCGCGGCATTCACGACCACATCTGGCTGAATGCGACGAACCTGCTCAATAACCTGGTCGGGTTGGGTGAAATCTGCCTGGGCCGAATCAAACGCAAACACTCGACCCAAAGGCGCCAGGGCGCGCTGAAGCTCCCAGCCCACCTGCCCGTTTTTGCCCAATAAGACGATCTTCATGAAGCAACGGGTCAGCCCTGACGGCCTTGGTAGTTGGTCTGAATCCAGTCACGGTAGGCGCCTGAGCGCACAGTGTCGATCCACTCGGTGTTGTCAAGGAACCAGCGAACGGTCTTGTCGATGCCGGTTTCAAACGATTCGGCGGGCTTCCAACCAATTTCGCGCTCGATCTTGGTGGGATCGATGGCGTAACGACGGTCATGCCCCGGACGGTCGGCGACATAGGTGATCTGGTCTTCATAGCGACCCGATGCCTTGGGACGCAGGGCATCGAGTTTGCGACAGATGGTGGTCACCACGTCAATGTTGCGAATCTCGTTCTTGCCGCCGACGTTGTAGGTTTCACCCAGACGCCCCTTTTCCAGCACCTGGCAAATGGCTTCGCAGTGATCACGCACGAACAGCCAGTCGCGGATGTTGAGCCCATCGCCATACACAGGCAAGGCCTTGCCATCGAGGGCATTGAGGATCATCAGCGGAATGAGCTTTTCCGGGAAATGATAGGGGCCGTAGTTGTTGCTGCAGTTGGTGGTCAGCGTAGGGAAGCCATAGGTGTGGTGATAGGCCCGCACCAGGTGATCACTGCCCGCCTTGCTCGCCGAATAGGGGCTGTTGGGCGCGTACGGCGTGGTTTCAGAGAAGGCCGGATCGGTGTCGGACAATGACCCGTAGACTTCATCGGTGGACACATGCAGGAAGCGGAAAGCAGCACGCTCACCTTCGGGCAGGCTCATCCAATAAGCACGAGCCTCTTCCAGCAAGCTGAAAGTGCCGACCATATTGGTGTGAATGAATTCGCCGGGACCATGAATGGAACGGTCGACGTGACTCTCAGCAGCGAAGTGCACGATGGCACGGGGCTTGTACTTCTGCAGGGCCGCACGAACGGCGTCTCGATCGGCAATATCGGCCTGCACCAATGTGGCTGCGCCCGATTTCAGGTGCTCGCCAATGGTGGCGGGGTTGCCCGCGTAGGTGAGCTTGTCGTAGACCACCACGGGCTCATGAGCCAAGCCCAGTTGCGCACGCCGCTCCATCCAGTGGTGCACGAAATTGCCGCCGATGAAACCAGCGCCACCGGTGATGAGAACCATAAAAAACCCCGAGCAAATGAGAAAAATTGGACCGGCCAAGGCTAACAGAAGATGGCGCCCAGAAATTCGGCCCGTGACAACGTCACAAAGGGGCCACGCAGCCCCACCATTTAGGTGGAAACACCTAGATTCAGCCCCGCAAATCGGGACGACTGTTGCATGATGCAAAGTCTGAGCGAACACATTTCACACCTCGAAAAATGGCCAAGGCAATGATTCTGGCGGCGGGACAAGGCACCCGTGTCCGCCCGCTGACCAAACAAACTCCCAAGCCCATGGTGCCGATTCTGGGTAAGCCCGTGATGGAGTACATCATCGAGCACCTGGCTCGCTATGGCGTCAAGGACATCATGGTCAACGTGGCGTTCAACCATTGGAAGATCGAGAACTACTTTGGCGACGGCCACCGCTGGGGGGTGAACATCGGGTATGCCTATGAGGGCGCGCGCGAGCATGGCGAGATCGTGCCCAAACCTCTGGGTTCGGCCGGCGGCATGCGCCGCATTCAGGACTTCAGCGGCTTCTTTGACGAAACCACCATCGTGTTGTGCGGCGACGCGATCATTGACCTCGACATCAAGGCCGCCCTGTTCGAGCACAAAACCAAAGGCGCCATGGCCAGCGTGGTGACCTTGCCGGTTCCTCCTGATCAGGTACAAAACTACGGCATCGTGGTGGCCGACAAGGAAGGCAAAGTCACCTCTTTCCAGGAAAAGCCTTCGCCTCAGGAAGCTCGCTCGAATTTTGCCAGCACCGGGATCTACATCTTCGAACCCGAAGTGTTGGACCTGGTGCCTCCCGGCAAGGTGTTTGACATTGGCAGCGAGTTGTTTCCCATGCTGGCCGAGCGCAAGTTGCCGTTCTACGCGCAGACCCGCCACTTCAACTGGATCGACATTGGCCGGGTGAGCGACTACTGGGCCGTATGCCAACGCGTGTTGCGCGGGGAAATCGCACAAATGGACATGCCCGGACGCGAGGTTCGCCCCGGGGTTTGGGTAGGATTGAATACGCGAATCGACTGGGATACGGTCAATATCAAGGGCCCGGTCTACATTGGATCCAGCACCTGCATCGAACCGGGCGTGACCATCGAAGGGCCGGCCTGGATCGGTCACGGCAGCCGCTTGCGCCAGGGGTGCACGGTGCGTCGCAGTGTGCTGTTCGAATACACACGCATCAGTGAAGGGGCCACATTTGAAGATGTGGTGGCCTCACCGGTTTACTGCGTCAACAAGAGCGGCCAGACCACCTACCAGGGCGACGAAAGCACCAGCTTGCGCTGGGGTGACGCACGCGCCTGAGACAACTGGGTGAGCCTGGCTCCCCTTCTGTCAAAATCTCGATCAATTTCTGTCTATTTTTCCTGGGGCTTCAATGAAAGTATCAGTGGTAGGGACCGGCTATGTGGGCCTGGTAACCGGCGCCTGTCTCGCCGAGATGGGTAACGATGTCTTGTGCCTGGACGTGGACCCCAACAAGATCCGCATCCTGGAAGAAGGCGGCATCCCCATTCACGAACCCGGCCTCGATCTGGTGGTGGCCCGCAATGTGAAAGCAGGCCGCCTGTCGTTTACCACCGACGTGGCCAAGGCTGTGGCACACGGCACCATTCAGTTCATTGCCGTGGGCACCCCACCCGATGAAGATGGTTCGGCTGACCTGCAATACGTGCTGGCCGCGGCGCGCAACATCGGCCGCCTGATGACCGACTACAAGGTGGTCGTTGACAAGAGCACCGTGCCAGTGGGCACGGCCGACAAGGTTCGCGAAGCTGTGGCTGACGAACTGGCCAAGCGCGGCAGCGATGCCAAGTTCGCCGTGGTGTCGAACCCCGAGTTTCTGAAAGAAGGCGCGGCGGTGGACGACTTCATGCGCCCCGACCGCATCGTGGTGGGCGCGGACGACGAGCAGGCCATTTTGTTGATGCGCGCCCTGTATGCCCCATTCCAACGCAATCACGAGCGCCTGGTGGTGATGGATGTGCGCAGCGCCGAGCTGACCAAGTACGCCGCCAACGCCATGCTGGCCACCCGCATCAGCTTCATGAATGAGTTGGCCTTGCTGGCCGAGAAGATGGGCGCCGACATCGAGCAGGTGCGTGTGGGCATTGGCTCTGACCCTCGAATTGGCACCCACTTCCTGTACGCTGGGTGTGGCTACGGCGGCAGCTGCTTCCCCAAAGACGTGAAGGCCCTGATCAAGACCGCTTCGGACGAAGGCCAGGAACTGAAGGTGCTCAAGGCGGTAGAAGCCGCCAACGACCGTCAGAAGCTGGTGCTGGTCGACAAGATCGTCAAGCGCTTCGGTGAAGACCTTCAAGGCAAGCACTTTGCGCTGTGGGGCCTGGCATTCAAGCCCAACACTGACGACATGCGCGAAGCAACGAGCCGCGTGGTCTTGGCCGAGCTGTTCAAGCGCGGTGCCACAGTAACGGCCTATGACCCGGTGGCCATGACCGAGACACAGCGCATCTTCGGTGACGAACCCCGCTTGAAGTATGCCGATTCGCCCAATGCCGCCCTGGAGGGTGCTGACGCCCTGGTGATCGTGACGGAGTGGAAGGAATTCCGCAGCCCTGACTTCGATCGCATCAAGGCCACCCTGAAGACCCCGACCATCATTGATGGCCGTAACCTGTACGACCCTCGTCTGGTCGCGGCAGCAGGTCTGGACTACGACGCCATTGGCCGCGGCCTCAACGTGGCAAAGTGATGGTGAAGCGACCACCGCCTTCGGGTGGTGCGTCGCAACTGACATCGCCGCCGTGGCGGCGAGCAATCTGCCTGACCAGACTCAGACCCAGCCCCACCCCACCGGCATGTTCGGCATGGCCCGGCATGCGGTAGAAGGGCTCAAAAATCCGTTCACGCTGATCCAAGGGGACACCCGGCCCCCGGTCACTCACGCGCAGCCGAACCTGCTTGTGGTCGTCCTCCAGCGTGAGAGTGATACCGGACCCAGTGCCACCATAACGGCGGGCGTTTTCCAGCAGGTTTCGCACAGCGCGCCGCAGCAGGCGTTCATCGCCTTCGTACACAGCGATTGCGTCGGGGGCGGGCAAGGCGACCAGTTCTGCGCCAACCCGGGCGGCCTCTTCGGCGGCCATGCCCAGCAGATCGACCGGTTGAATCGACAGATCAGCCTTGGCATCGAGACGACTGGCCAGCAGCACCTCTTCCACCAAGGCATCGAGCTCGGCAATGTCCTGATGCACTTCCTTGCGCAAACGCGCTGCCTGCTCAGGGGAGGCCTCGGCCATCATGGACACGGCCATTTTCAATCGAGCCAGAGGTGAACGCAGTTCGTGACTGGCATTGGCCAGCAAGCTGCGGTTGGACGTCACCAGGTCCTCAATGCGTTGTGCCGCATCGTTGAAACTGCGCGCCAGGGCGGCAACCTCGTCACGCCCTTCCACCGCCACGCGATGCTGGAGCTGACCGGCGCCAAAGACCTCCACGCCGTTGCGCAAGGCACGCAAGCGCCGCGTCAAACGAGAAACCACGGGCCAAGCGCCGGCTGCCACGGCCACGAACAACAAAACGAGCGACAGCAGCAAGGCAGAAGCACCGCGTGCCAGCCAGGGGGGCACCAACCAATCAATAGGGCCAAACGGCTCATCATTGGGAGGTCGGGGACCGACTCGGTCGGGGTGAGAATCTGCCGGGGGGAAAGGAAAGGGAGGCCCCATGCCATCAGGCATCAGGCGATGACGCTGCCGCAAGAACCCTGGGCGCATGACCCATAGGGTGCGACCATCTGACAGCACGGTCTGCTGCAACCAACTACGCGACTCGGGGAATTGCTGGAGCCGTTCTTCGAGGTCTGGCGATGTGGCCAGGCGCTTGCCTTTGACCCCATCCAGTGCCATCGGCATGCGCAAGCGCTGCGCCCACTCAAGCAAGGCCTCAGCTTGCGCCGACTCGGGCGCACTGGCCGGCGGCAAACTGTTTTCAAGCAACTCGGCCCAGGCTGCCGCACGCTCGTTCCAGACGGCCTGCGACTGCAACTGGCTGCGCTCACGATCCATGTGGCGCTGGGCCAACCAACCCGACACCAGAGCGAACACCAGCAAAACCGTGACGACTGCCAGATAGATGCGCAGGGCCAGGGTCTTCATGCCACAGCGCCGTCCGCGTCTTGCTTTTTGGCGAACACGTAGCCCACCCCACGGACCGTCAGAATGCGTCGAGGCTCTTTCGGATCGGTTTCAATCGCCGCGCGAATGCGCGAGATGTGGACATCGATCGACCGATCGAACGCTTCCAGCGGGTGCCCCTTGAGCAAATCCATGATCTGGTCGCGGCTGAGCACCCGCCCCGGATGCTGGGCCAGCACACACAGCAGATCGAACTGGTAGGACGTCAGATCGCAAGGCTGACCGTCGAGACGCACCTGGCGCAAACCGTTGTCGATTTCAAGACGCCCAAAACGCCAGACATCGCCATCATCCGCAACGGCACTGGACCGCCGCAGCAAGGCACGCACTCGCGCCAGCAACTCGCGTGGCTCAAAGGGCTTGGGGAGGTAATCGTCAGCGCCAATTTCGAGGCCAACGATGCGATCGGTCGGCTCGCCGCGTGCGCTGAGCATGAGGACGGGCAAGGTTCTCGTGCGAGGCGAAGCCCGCAACTCACGACACAAGTCCAGGCCATCCCCGTCTGGCAGCATCAAATCGAGAATGAGCGCATCAAACGCCTGCCTGGCCAGCATCTCGCGGCCCGCCGCCAAACTCGGTGCACTGGAGATCTGGTAGCCATGGCTGCGCAAATAATCGCCCACCATGGCCGACAGTCGCATGTCGTCGTCAATGAGAAGAAGGTGCTCGCTCATGTCCTGCATTGTGCGCCCTTTGCCTGATCACTTCTGGGGGCGTTCACCGCCAAAACGATGCCGCATGTGTTCGCGACGCGAATGCATCTGCTCGGCCACCTTGGCCCGCTGCTCCGGGGTCAGAACCTTGGCCACGTCGAGCATGAAACGGGTCATGCGCTGGCTGACTTGTTCGTGGTGCACCGCCATTTTCTGGCTTGACTGCTCGATGGCGCGCTCATCCAAAGTAGGCGCCGTCCAGAGCTTGGCAGCCTGCTCGCGCAAGGCCTGCCCTTCGGCGTGAAGTTTGTCGAATTCGGGGCGCGCCTGCGCCTGAATGCGCGCAATCTGCTCCTTCTGCGAGGCAGAGGCATCAATGCGGCTCAGCAGTTTCTCCAGGCCCGGCCCATGCATCGGCATGAAGCCAGGCATGGGGGCGGAATCCACCGCACCACGCGGCCCTGACCCCATGTGCGGGCAGGCTTCGCCAGCGCCATTTGGCTGAGCAGCGCTCGACTGCGGCGCAGGGGCGGCATGAGCCAGGCTGGCAGAGACCAGCGCGGCCATCAAAATGGAACGAAGGGTTGAGGTCGACATGTGGGTTCTCCTGTTCGATGGAGCCCATCATGTCGACCCTGCGTAAACGCGCTGTTGGCAGGGCGTAAAGAAGTGTGTATCAGCTCTGCTGGATACCGGCCAGTTGCCACACGCCGATGTTGTGGAACTGGATGAGGTGCCAGACCTCGTCAAACGACTCGACTTCCTGGGATTGCAGATCCTTGATCTGGCCCGTGAAGCGCACGCTGGCCACATAGCGAGCAGGCTCATCGGTCACGTCCAGGACCTGAGCGTCCACACGCAGCACGTCGGTTTGCTGAGCCACGCCACCTCGCTCGGAAAGAGACATCTTCACCTCGGCAAACATTTCCGGCGTGGTGAACTCGCGGATGTCGTCGAGGTTGCCCGCATCGTTGGCCGCCTGCAAGCGGATGAACTGGACCTTGGCCTGACGCTCCAGGGCGGCCACGTCAAACCCCGCGGGCACGCGTGCTGCCTGAGCCTGACCGGCCGAGATACCGCCAGCGCCACCCGAAGCCACGGGAGTGCGCTGCTGAGCCTGCTCCAGGCCGGCGAACTGAGCGCCTGCCCCGTTGACTCCCGCACCTGCCAGTGCCGGTTGCTGTGCAGCCATGCGCTTGCGCATGATGAAGCCGATGACACCCAGCACCACCATGACCAACAAGGCCATCATCATCATGTTGGCCAACTCCTCACCGAAGCCGAAGTGAGAGGCCAAGGCCGCCAGGCCCAGGCCAGCAGCCAGACCCGCGATGGGCCCCATCCAGGAACGCTTGGCCGGAGCCGCAGCCTGAGCGGGGGTACCCGCCGCAGGCGCATCAGCCTGGTTCTTTTGTGCGGACTGCCCCGCTGGCGCTTGGGGCGCGGCCTGGTGGGGCTGAGTGACGTTGTTGCGCTGCATGCCGGAGGTCTTGCCGCCGCCAATTCGGCGAGCAGCGTCGGCATCCGTGGCCACGCCGGACAACAGCAGCGCAAACACCATGGCCAGAACGGAGAAGAATTTCATTTGGGTTTCCTTTTGAAATCAATGAGTGAGCACACCGGCCTTATTCGTCACGACCGCCGAAGATGCCCAGCAAGGACAACAAGGACTGGAAGACGTTGTAGAGGCTCAGGTAAACACCAAGGGTGGCACTGATGTAGTTGGTTTCTTCGCCGTCTTGCACGCGCTTGAGGTCATGCAGGATGAAGGCGGAGAAGATGCCGATGGCCAGCACCGACAGCGTGATCATCAGGGCGCTGGATTGGATGAAGACATTGGCAATGCCCGCCACCAGCAGCATGATCATGCCGATGAAGAGGAACTTGCCCATGCTGCTGAGATCGCGCTTGATGACCGACGACAGCGAGGCCATGGCCAGGAACACCACACCGGTGCCGGCAAAGGCGGTCATGATCAGGCTTGTGCCGTTGGCCAGGCCCAGCACCATGCCCACCAGACGCGACAACATCACCCCCATGAAGAAGGTGAAGGCCAGCAGCACCGCCACACCCGCCGAGGAGTGCTTGGTTTTTTCAATGGCATACATGAAGCCAAAAGAACCGGCCAGGAACACGACCAGGCCGACCATGCCGCTCATCATGCTGTTGAGGCCGGTGGCCAACCCCACCCAGGCACCCAGCACGGTGGGCACCATGGACAGCGCGAGCAGCCAGTAGGTGTTGCGCAGCACGCGATTGCGCTGCTGAATGACGTCCACACCGTAGGTGGTGGACAGCGAAGATAGATGCGTGTTCATGAGGTCACCCCATTGAGAAGTAGATGCACGGCCAAAGCCAATGCATGAAGGGAAGGACAGAGAAAGAAGAGAGACTGGCGTACTCGGGAAAACCGGCCAGGCAGCCGGAGGCAGGCCTAGCGCGCCAGCGAGTTCAGCTCAGCGAACAGGGCGGACGCTGCAAAGAGCCGAGGCAGGGATCCGGCAACCCCAGCCACACGTTGGGCTGGGCCGATTGAGACAGAACCACCAAGGACGGCGCGTTCGGCAACAACTCGATGCCCTCAGGCCAGTCCATCGGGTCGGGTGTGGATGACTCGACTTCGGCGGACGAAGATGAGGAGGACGTGATGGACTCTGGCGCCTCGTTGCCGCTCTCTGCGGGTGTCGAGGGCGCGGTCGACTCGCTGCCCAGGCTGGCAATCAGGGTCGACTCGGTGGAGTACAACGCGGTCGAGGTCAGCCCAGCAAAAGCAGGCCCGCTTGCCAACAGCAAGGAAACCAAGGACCAGAGCGCGAACAATCGACCAAACATCGTGAGTTGATTCTACGGGCAAACGCTGATGCGTGCAGAGCCACACCCAAGAGTGCACCCAAAAACAAAAAACCCCACCTTGCGGCGGGGTTTTCGTAGTTGGCGGAGAGGGAGGGATTCGAACCCTCGGTACGCTTAAACACGTACGCCTGATTTCGAGTCAGGTACATTCAACCACTCTGCCACCTCTCCTAAACTGGTTGCAACCGTGGTTGACGGTGCGAAGCCTTGGACTATAGCAGAGAAATCAGGGCTTGAGGAACTCTTGTCCACCCAGGTAGGGGCGCAGTGCAGCTGGAACGCGGATACTGCCATCGGCCTGTTGGTGGTTTTCCAACACCGCCACCAACGCACGCCCCACAGCCAAGCCCGAACCGTTCAGGGTGTGAACGAGTTCGTTCTTGCCTTGCGCGTTCTTGAAGCGGGCCTGCATGCGACGCGCCTGGAAGGCTTCGCAGTTCGAGCACGAGCTGATTTCGCGGTAAGCGTTCTGTGCGGGCAGCCACACCTCCAGGTCGTAGGTTTTGGTGGCACCAAAGCCCATGTCGCCGGTGCACAAGGCCATGACGCGGTAAGGCAACTCCAGCTTTTGCAGGATGGCTTCGGCGTGACCAACCATTTGCTCCAGCGCCTCGTAGCTTTGCTCGGGTGTGGTGATTTGCACCATTTCCACCTTGTCGAACTGGTGCTGGCGGATCATGCCGCGGGTGTCGCGCCCTGCACTACCGGCTTCCGAGCGGAAGCAAGGCGTGTGGCCGGTCAACTTGATGGGCAACTGCTCCAGCGGCACGATGGTGTCGGCCACGGTGTTGGTCAGGGTGACTTCGGAGGTGGGAATGAGATACCACTTGCTGCCCGACGATTCCGCGTCGCCCGAGGTGACGTGGAACAGGTCTTGTTCGAACTTGGGCAGCTGGCCGGTGCCCTGCAAGGCCTTGGCTTGCACCAGATAAGGGGTGTAGCACTCGGTGTAGCCGTGCTCTTGGGTTTGCACATCGAGCATGAACTGCGCCAAAGCACGGTGCAGGCGGGCGATCTGGCCCTTCATGAAGGTGAAGCGCGAACCCGACAGCTTGGCGCCGGTTTCGAAATCGAGGCCGATTTTTTCGCCCAGATCAACGTGGTCTTTGACCTCGAAGTCATAGGTGCCGGGCGTGCCCCAACGGCGCACTTCGACGTTGCCGGTTTCGTCACTGCCCACGGGCACGCTGTCGTGCGGCAGATTGGGTACCGACATCAGCATGGCAGCCATGTCGGCCTGGATGATCTCCAGGCGGTCGGCGCTGGCCTTGAGTTCGTCGCCAATGCCAGCGACCTGCGCCATGACCGATTCGACCTCGGCTGCGGTGTCTTCACCCTTGGCGGCCTTGCCCTTGAGCATGCCGATCTGCTTGGACAGGCTGTTGCGCTGCGCTTGCAGGTCTTCGGTGCGGGTCTGAATGGTTTTGCGCTCGGCTTCCAGTTCGCGGAAACGGGCCTCGTCCAGGAAAGGCTGGGGGTTCTTGCGCTTGGCCAGACGGGCCAGGACGCTGTCGAGGTCTTTGCGCAGCAGGGCGATGTCGAGCATGTTGTCTACGGGTTTGAAAATTTAGGATGCAGAACGCTGATTCGGCAGCGGCCGGTCGAGACCGGTGCCACCCAGGCCCTTGGGCAGAGGGAATCGCACCGATTCTTCCACGCCTTGCATGCGACGCACGGAGATGGCGCCCAAGGCGCGCAAACGGGCGATGACTTGTTGCACCAGCACGTCGGGCGCCGAGGCACCGGCAGTCAAGCCGACACGGGGGCGCCCATTGAACCAGGTGGCCTGCAGGTCGTCTGGGCAATCGACCATGTAGGCCGGGGTGCCGAGGCGCTCGGCCAGTTCACGCAGGCGGTTGCTGTTGGAGCTGGTGGGGCTGCCCACCACGATGACCACGTCCACCTGGGGCGCCATGATCTTGATGGCATCTTGGCGGTTCTGGGTGGCGTAGCAAATGTCTTGCTGTTTGGGCTCGCGAATGTTGGGGAAGCGCGCCTTGATGGCCGCCAGAATGCCCGCAGCATCATCGACCGACAGCGTGGTCTGGGTCACGACAGCCAGCTTGTCGGGGTTGGCCACCTGCACCTTGGCGACGTCGTCGATGTCTTCAACCAGGTAGATGCCTTCGGACAGCTGACCCATGGTGCCCTCGACCTCGGGGTGGCCCTTGTGGCCGATCATGAGGAACTCGTAGCCCTCGCGGCGCAGCTTGGCCACTTCGATGTGCACCTTGGTGACCAAGGGGCAGGTGGCGTCGAACACTTGAAAACCGCGTGCATCGGCCTCGTGGCGCACTGCCTGGCTGACGCCGTGGGCGCTGAAAATCAAGGTGGCGCCAGCCGGCACTTCAGCCAGGTCTTCGATGAAGATGGCACCTTTGGCCTTGAGGTCATTGACCACATAGGTGTTGTGCACGATTTCGTGGCGCACGTAGATGGGGGCGCCAAACTGCTCCAGCGCCCGCTCGACGATTTCAATGGCGCGATCGACCCCGGCACAAAAGCCGCGTGGCTCGGCCAGCAGGACGTCTTGAACCTGGGTCATGTCACAGCACCCCGATGAGTTGCACTTCAAACGTCACCGGCTGGCCCGCCAAGGGGTGGTTGAAGTCGAACAGGATCCAGTCGTTGCCCCCCAGCTCGCGCACCACGCCGGCAAACGAGCTTTTGTTGTCGGGCGTGGGGAAACGCACCACATCGCCCACGCGCCAGGTTTCATCGGGGTCACCCAGTTCGCGCATCAGGGTCATGGCCACTTTCTGGACCATTTCCGGATTGTGGGGGCCAAAGGCCTCGCCCGCGGGCAATTCCATGACCGTGCGGGTGCCCTCTTCCAGGCCCATCAAACGGGCTTCCAGCGCCGGCGACAGCTCGCCCGAACCGATGGTGAGGGTGGCTGGCTTGTCGTGGAAGGTGTTGACCACGTCTGCGCCATCGGGCCCGGTGAGGCGGTAGTGCAGGGTCAGAAACGAGCCAGAGACAACGGTGGGGACGGCTGTGGTCATGATGCGGTCCACCCTTGAGAAGGATGGATTGGTGAGCTGAGCAAAACGACAATTTTAGTTTTGCCCAGGCCGCTTGCGTCATACCCCTATGAAAGATATTCCCACTGCCCTGCGCCCCCGCGAGAAGCTGCAAACGCTGGGGCCCACCGCCTTGGCCGATGCCGAGCTGCTGGCCCTGCTGCTGCGCACGGGCATGAAGGGCTTGAGCGTATTGCAACTGGCGGAAAAAGTCCTGGTCGATCTGGGGGGGCTGCCGGGTTTGCTGCAGGCCGATGCCCGAATGCTGGGCCGCATCAAGGGTCTGGGGCCGGCCAAATGCGCCGAACTGGTGGCCGTAATGGAGTTGGCCCGCCGCAGCCTGCAGCACGGGTTGCAAAGCCAGCCAGTGTTCGGCAACCCGCAGGGGGTGAAGGATTTTCTGCAGATGCAATTGGGGCACCGTCCCCACGAGGTCTTCGGTGTGCTGTACCTGGACGCACAACACCGCCTGATCGCTTTCGAAGAACTGTTTCGCGGCACCTTGACGCAGACCAGCGTGTACCCACGCGAAGTGGTCAAGCAAGCCCTGGCACACAACGCCGGCGCCGTGATCCTGACGCACAACCACCCCTCCGGCGTGCTGGAGCCGTCACGAGCGGACGAGCTGCTCACCCAAACCCTGAAAAGCAGCCTGCAACTGGTCGATGTGAGGGTGCTGGACCACATTGTGGTGGGTCGCAGCGCCTGCCTGTCATTTGCCGAGCGCGGATTGTTGTAGGCTTGGCGGTGTGAAAAACGCCACCAAGCCCTCCGCTCACACCCCTCTGCGCGACTTCGGTGACCTCAAGCGTGCGCTGAAAAGCGCCGCCAAAGAGGCGGCCGCCCGCGCAGAGCAGGAACGCGCCGAACAGGCCAAGCGCGATGCCGCACGCCGAAAGGCCGAGGCCGACCGCGCTGTCTTCCAACATGCGGTCGGCCCGGTGCATGCCTTGCCCGACAAAGGCCGCAAACATCACACCCCGCCCAAACCCGCCCCCATTCCGACCAGCCGCGAGCAAGATGAAAAGCAAGTGCTGACGGAATCCTTGTCAGACGAATTCGACGTGGAAAGCCTGCTGGAAACCGATGAATCGCTGGCGTGGCGCCGTGATGGCATCGGCGTGGACGTGGTGCGCAAGCTGCGCCGCGGCGTATGGGCCATTCAGCAGCAACTCGACTTGCACGGCATGCGCACCGACGAGGCCCGAGAAAGCCTGGGCCAGTTCTTGCGCGAAGCCCAGATCAAAGGCTGGCGTTGCGTGCGCGTGGTACACGGCAAGGGCCTGGGCTCACCAGGGCGGCAACCTGTACTGAAAGACAAGGTCAAGCGCTGGCTGGTGCAGAGTGACCGCGTGCTGGCTTTTGTGCAAGCACGCGGAGACGAAGGCGGCGCCGGTGCGCTGGTTCTTCTGCTGGCTCCCACCAAGGGGAACCTGCTGCCGGGCTGAAGCCACCGCTTGCGTGGTCGCGATCAGGCCATGTCCACGCCGCGGTTGCGCATCCAGTCGGCGGTTTGCATGAATGACTGATTCAGCCGGTTGGCCAGTTCAGGGTCAACCGCCAGCTCGTTCATGGCTTGGGCCATGCATGCCACCCATTGGTCTCGCTCGGCAATGCCGATGGAAAACGGCAGGTGCCGGGCCCGCAAGCGCGGATGGCCGAACTTTTCAATGTAGAGATTGGGGCCGCCCAACCAACCACTGAGGAACCAGTACAGCTTGTCGCGAGCCGAATCAAGCTCAGGCCCATGAGCAGCACGCAAGGCCTGGTACTGCGGCTCCAAATCCATCAGGTCGTAGAAGCGATCGACCAGGGCGCGCACCTTGGCATCGCCGCCCAGCCACTCGTAAGCGGATTCGTATTGAGACATGAAACGGACTACAAGACTCGATCAAGCAGGCTGACGCGACAACAAACGGGTGGCCACCTGAACAATGCCTTGCGACGCTGGGCTGCCGGGATGCAGTTCCAGCAGCAACTGGCGCTTTTGCACCGCTTCGCGCACGCTGGAATCCAGAGGCACATCGCCCAGGAAATTCAGCTTGGGCGATTGCCCAGCCGGCGACTGCACGAAACGCTCGACCACTTGCTGCAACTGGTTGCAGATGGCGCGGCCATCGCCCGTGCGCCCCACCTGGTTGACCACCAGATTGAGCTGATCGCGAGATTGCTGTGAAGACAACACCTTGATGGTGGCGTAGGCGTCGGTCATGGAAGTGGGCTCTGGGGTGGCCACCACGATGACTTCATGCGCCAAGGACACGGCATACAGCACCACATCGGAGATGCCGGCACCGGTGTCAATCAGCAGCACGTCAAAACGCGGTTTCACGGCCTCGATGATCTGGTGCAACTGATCGCGCACTTCAGGGGTCAGACGCGAATACTCGACCAGGCCCGATCCGGCCAGCAGCACAGAAAAGCCGCCCGGGGCAGGCAGGATGGCCTCTTCCAGCTCAGATTTGCCGGTGAAGACGTCGTGCAGCGTGATCTTGGGATAGAGATTGAGCACCACATCGAGATTGGCCAAGCCGAGGTCGGCGTCGAGCACCAGCACCTTCAGCCCCTGGCGGGTGAGTGCCGCAGCGAGGTTGGCGCTGACGAAGGTCTTGCCGACACCGCCCTTGCCACTGGTGATCGCGACCGTGCGCGCCAGACGCGAGGTGCCGTTAGCCGCGCTGGATTGTGGAGTGTTTGCAGATGAGGACATGGAGACCATCATTCCGTGGTGTTGGATTCAGACTGAGTCAGGCTGGCAAACAGCAAGCCCTTCTCTTCGGCGCTCACCACGGTGAGCGGCGGCATTTCCAGACAAGTCTGGTTTCGGCCCTGGGCCTTGGCCTTGTAAAGCTGCTGGTCGGCACGCTCAGACCACAGCACGGCGGATGACCGCACCCACTGTGGCGCAAAGGCACCGCCAATGCTGGCCGTGACCTGCAGGGCCTCGCCACCAATGATGGCGACGGGCTTGCCTTCGATTTTTTTGCGGATCCGTTCCGCCACCGTTTGCCCAAATGCCGGAGGACAGTTGGGCAAGATGATGGCGAATTCTTCGCCGCCAATGCGCGCCACGGTATCCATGGGGCGCACACACTCTTGTAAAGCCAGTGCAACCGCTTTGATGACCTCGTCGCCCGCGGCGTGACCATGGGTGTCGTTGACCTTCTTGAAGTGATCAATGTCGAGCACCAGCAACAAAGCCGGCTCGCCATTACGCGCCACCCGGTCAACTTCGCGGTTGATGGCAGCTTCGAACTGACGACGGTTGGCCAACCCGGTCAAAGCATCGCGGCTGGAAACGTCGCACAAACCATCAACGATGGCCTGGAGCCAAGCCACGGTGCCGGGCGTGACGGAAACCGGCGCCTGCCAACCAGCCTGACTCAACAGGTTGAGCGCGACGTCAAGACGCAAGGCACTGGCGAGCTCGGTGTCCGGCGGGGCGGTAGAAAGAGTGTTCATGGAGGCGATGGTGGTCTCCACAGGACTGACCTGATTCATGACCAAGTCTAGCAGGACGGTCAGATTCGAAGGCTCGATTTGCGAGGCTTTCCCACCTGAAATCTCCCCACGCGGCCCCAGTCGATGCAGGCATGCTGCGAAACGCATCCCGTCCTTCTGACAGATTCAAGCCCGCCAAAGCTTGACCGATAACCTCTGTGGGCGCCGGTTCCGTCGCCGTGTTTTGGCTTTCGCATTGTGAGTTGAAATGGCTATTTCCATGCCGGATTCCACAACCCAGGTCATCGATCGTGAGTTTTCGTTCTCCGACCGCGACTTCGAGCGCGTGCGCAAGCTCATCTATGCCAAGGCGGGCATCAGCCTGAACGATGGCAAGCACGCCATGGTCTACAGCCGCCTGTCGCGCCGTTTGCGCGAAACAGGCCACCAGTCTTTTGACTCGTATCTGCAGTGGCTGGAAAACAATGCCGGCCCCCAAGCGAGCCAGGAATGGCAGGAATTCACGAATTGCCTGACCACCAACCTGACCGCCTTCTTCCGAGAAGAGCACCATTTCCACACCTTGGCCGAACACCTCAAGAAGCGTGGTGCGCAACCCACTCGCATCTGGTGCTGTGCCTCATCCACAGGCGAAGAGCCTTATTCCCTGGCCATCACGGTGGCCGAATCACTGGGCCTGCATGCCCCGGTCAAGATTCTGGCCAGTGACATCGACACCAACGTGCTGACGACGGCCTCCCGCGGGGTGTACGACGCCGGCACCCGAGGGCTGAGCGAAACACGATTGCGCCAGTTCTTCTTGCGTGGCAAGGGCGCCAATGCCGGGGCCATCCGGGTCAAGCCGGAACTGGCCCGCATGGTCGAGTTCCGCCCCTTCAATCTGATGCAGGCGAGCTGGCAACTCGGCGAGCCATTCGACATCGTGTTTTGCCGCAACGTCATGATCTATTTCGATGCGCCCACCCAGCGAAAAGTGCTGGAACGCATCCACAGCGTGATGAAGCCGCACGGCATGCTGTTCGTGGGTCACTCAGAGAACTTCACCGAGTCCAAAGATCTTTTCCAGTTACGCGGCAAGACGGTCTATGACCGTGTTTGACCCAGGAGACAAGGGCAAGACATGATCAGTTCATCTTCCATCAGCGCCGGTCGTCCAGGTGCCGGTTTGGCCGGAGGATCGCTCGCCGGGTCAACGAGCGGCCTGGCCGCCGGAGGCCTGAATCAGCGACGCGACCGACTGGATCGGCTCAAGGCTCGGGTGCCCAAGCCCGGCGAGGCCTCGTTCTTCTTCTTCGACGCACACTTCCAGGCAGAGGCCGTGAAGGTGCTGCCCGGTGAGTACTTCGTGTTCAACGAGGACGTACTGAT
The DNA here is from genome assembly GCF_036273115.1 of Aquabacterium sp. GTDB lineage: Bacteria > Pseudomonadota > Gammaproteobacteria > Burkholderiales > Burkholderiaceae_C > Aquabacterium. Next base: position 33,841 of record NZ_DASUIN010000001.1, on the reverse strand, counting down.
CATGACCACATTGGGGTCATGCATTGCCACCTGCCTGTGGGATCGGCAAGCCAAGATCGGTGGCATGAACCACTTCATGCTGCCCGACAACGGTGGCGGCGCCAGCGATTCAGGCCGCTACGGTTCCTACGCGATGGAACTGCTGATCAACGAAATGCTGAAGATGGGCGCGTCGCGCCTGACGCTGGAAGCCAAGGTATTTGGCGGCGGCGCCGTGATCAGCGGCATGAACACCATCAACGTGGGTGAGCGCAACACCGCCTTTGTGATGGAGTACCTCAAGACAGAACGCATCCCCGTGGTCTCGAAAGACGTGCTGGAAATCTACCCACGCAAGGTGTGCTTCTTCCCCCATAGCGGCAAAGCCATGGTCAAGCGCCTGGCTCCCACCAACCCGGAACAGATCGTGCAGCAGGAACGCCTGGCCGCCCAGAAGGTGGTCCCGGTTTCGACTGGCGGTGGTTCGATTGATCTGTTCTGATAAAGGAGACACACCATGGCCAAGATTCGCGTGATCGTGGTGGACGACTCGGCGCTGGTACGCAGCATGCTGAGTGAAATCATCAACCGCCAGCCTGATATGGAATGCATTGGCGCGGCCTCGGACCCGTTCGTGGCCCGCGAGATGATTCGCAACCTGAACCCCGACGTCATCACCCTCGACGTCGAAATGCCCCGCATGGACGGCATCGACTTCCTGTCGAAGTTGATGCGCCTGCGCCCAATGCCGGTGGTCATGGTGTCGACCCTGACCGAACGGGGGGCCGATGTGACGCTGAAAGCGCTGGAGTTGGGCGCCATTGATTTTGTGGCCAAGCCCAAGATCGGCGTGGCTGATGGCTTGCGTCAGCTTTCGGAAGACATCACCGACAAGATTCGCGTGGCATCGAAGGCCCGCATCAGCCGCCTGCATGTGGCTGCTCCAGCCAACACAGGCGGGGCCACCGCGCCTGCGGCACCTGCTGTGAAGCCCTCTGGCGGCAGCCCCATGGGCCGGCTGTCGACAGAAAAAATTCTGTTCATCGGCGCCTCAACTGGCGGCACCGAAGCGACCAAGGATGTGCTGACCACCCTGCCCGCCGATTTCCCCGGCGTGGTCATCACCCAGCACATGCCCCCCGGCTTCACCAAAAACTATGCAGCCCGACTCGACAGTCTGTGCAAGATCAGTGTGAAAGAAGCGCAGGACGGAGAGCGCATTCTGCCCGGCCATGCCTACATCGCTCCTGGCGGCATGCACTTGAGCGTGGAGCGATCGGGCGCCAACTACATCGCCCGCGTGCAAGACGGCGACCCGGTCAACCGCCACAAACCCAGCGTGGAAGTGCTGTTCAAATCGGCCGCCCGCGTGGTGGGCCCGAATGCGATTGGCATCATGCTGACCGGCATGGGAGCTGACGGCGCCAAAGCCATGCGCGAAATGCGCGATGCCGGCGCCTACTGTGTGGCCCAGGACGAAGCCAGCTGTGTGGTGTTCGGTATGCCACGCGAAGCGATCGCAGCCGGCGCAGTACAGGAGGTGCTGCCCCTGAACAAGATCGGCCCGCATGTGGTCGAGTACTTGCGCTCGACGGTGGGCCAAGCCCTCAGCCGGGTCTGACGCTCCGCCATCAAGGTCGACCGACGAACAACATCACGGTCGACCCCACACCGGGGCTGGTCACCACGGCGGTGTAGACCGGCCCAAAAGCCGTATCGGCGCCAAGGTACACGCTGAAGCCTTTGCGTTTGGCGCCTCGCCAGATGTCTTGCGGCCGATCCCAGGCATTTCCCAGCTCGACGCTGCCGCCGACAAACAAGCCCCGCGTCAAGGCAAGGTCACTGACACGGACCTGGTAGCCCAGGCGAACCAAGGCAACCTGCGAGCCACTGATCTGGAACGGTGCATAGCCTGACAGCTGCTGGAACCCACCCAGGCCCCAACGCGGCACACTCGGCTGAACCCCTTCGGATACGCCCAGGCGACCATAGCCTTGCAGCGTGTGGGTGCCCCACGAATGGGCAAACTGCCCCTGCAAGTCAAGGTAGCGGGTGCCCCCTTCTTGCTGCTCGGAGGGCGCATGGTCGCGCCATGAGTGATGCCCCTGGAACCAGCGCCCCTCAACCCGCCAGCCATGCATGGGGAAATAGGCATGGTCGAGCTGGTCGAACACAGCACGAATCCGCCACCCCTGCTCACGCCAGCGCTGCACGCCCTTGGTCAGGGCATAGCTGGCCGCCATCAAGGTGGGCTCATCACGCCAATCGTCGGCCACCCAACCCAAGCGCCACTCACCCAACTCACGCCAGTTGAGGCCAGCTTCCAGCGCCACGCCGGCGCTGTTGCGATCGATGTTGGCGGACAGGGGCTCGTTCGGATCGGTGAAGTAAGACACCGTGCGCCGCTGCGCCAAACCCGACACCGCCACAAAGCCGCTCATGCCATCGGGCAAGCGCCAGTCCATGGGGCGGTACCACTCGCTGCCCAAGGCCGGCGACGAGCCCAGGCGCAGGAAATTGCGCCATTCACTGCCATGCGAATCCAGCCAGTGGCGGTTGTGCACCAGCTTGAGGTTAAAGGCACTGCGACCACGGTTATCGGCACTGAAATCGAGGCCCATTTGAAGATAGTCCGGCCCCCAGGGTTTGTCTTCCAGCTCGAACACCAGGCCTTCGCCCCGCGGCCCGCGCACCAGGCGATAGTCAGCTCGCTGATAGTCGCCCGTGGCCGCCAGCACGGTCACATCGTGCTCCGCCTTGGCCAGATCGAACAACTGTCCAGGCTGGCTGGACAACACATCCGAGCGCACCTCGGGCTGGGTCAATTTGCTGCCCTCGAACCTCACGAACGCCAAGGGAGCCGGGCTGGCCTCGCGCTGCTTGCGCTGTGCCCGCCAGGCGGCGTATTCGGCTTCGCTGACGCGCAGATCTTGCATGCGCAGCACCATGGCCTCCGCCTGCAACTCGCCACGCATCAGAAACTCTCTGGCCCGCTCGAAATCGGCCGAGGTCATGCCTTCGAGTTCCGGCGCGATCAGGATGTCGTCTGACTTGAGCGTGCGCAGGCTCTGCTGCACGTTCTGTTCGGTCAGGATGTTGATCATCTGACTGGTCACCCCGGTGAGGGTATTGAGCGTTTCCCGCTTGCTCAAAGGGGTGCCAATGTTGACGACGATGAGCCTCTGTGCCCCCATGGCTCTGGCCACATCGACGGGGGTGTTGTTGACCAGCCCCCCATCGCCCAGGATGCGGCCATTGACTTCGAGCGGAGAAAACACGCCGGGCACCGACATGCTCGATCGCAAGGCGGTGGCCAGGTCGCCATCACGCATGATCACGGCCTGCCCCGACTCCATGTCGGTGGCCACCGCTCGGAATGGGGTGGGCAGTTGATCGAAATCCTTCACCTGCCGAGCAGACAGCGTCAAGCGCCTGAGATGGGCTTCAAGGCCTCGACTCGACACCGAGCCCAGCGGCGCCTTGATGCCATCGCTGCCTATGCCGACCTCCAGCAGGGGGGAGACTTCGAAATCTTGCTCCTTGCGCCGCTGTGACAACTCGCGCCGATCGACCCGAGTGGCAAACACATTGTTCCAGTCGAGCTTGAGGACCTCGGTTTCGATTTCGGCGGCAGACAAACCACTGGCGTACAGACCCCCGACGATCGCCCCCATGGAGGTACCGGCAATCACATCCACTGGGATGCGCTCGCGCTCAAGTACTTTCAGCACCCCCACATGCGCCAGCCCGCGAGCCCCGCCGCCAGACAGCACCAGGCCAATGCGAGGCCGCACCACCTCCGAACTGCGCTCCACGCTGGCCGCCGCAACAGCCGGTGTCGCCGACAGCCACAACAAAACGAGCCCCAAGCAGGCGCAAAGCGTGGCCAGACGGGCCGCTTTCCCCGGCGCATGTAGCGAGATTCGGAACGGCAAATTCATTCAGACATTGTGCCCGCTCAAACTTGCACACAGCTCAGCCATGCACCACCGCCGGGAATTGATCTGGATCATGACACGCAAGTCCAAACAGGCGTCAGATAGAGGCCGAGATGAACAAAGGAGATCCCTCATGCAAGCCTGGAAAGACTTTCTGACGACCGACTATGGCCTGATGAGTGCCGCCGTCATCGCATTCATGTTTGTGATGCTGGGCTACATTGGCCGATTCGTGGCGCGACATGTCAAAGAAGACACCGAAGCTCATGAGCGCGAACTGCGGGCAAAGGCCTGACTCGGTTCCAAACTTGAATGGCTGATCCGTCGGCCCATAAAAAAAGCCTCCCAGCGGGAGGCTTTTTTGTCAGCGCTTGGGGTCGCTGGGTGAAAGCGGCTTTCGCCGCTTTCTGACAGGCATTACATGCCCATACCGCCCATACCACCCATGCCGCCCATGTCAGGCATACCGCCGGCAGGCGCGTCGTCCTTAGGCGATTCCGAGATCATGCACTCGGTGGTCAGCATCAGAGCAGCCACGGAAGCGGCGTTCTGCAGAGCAGTGCGAGTCACCTTGGTGGGGTCCAGGATGCCCATTTCGATCATGTCGCCGTAGGTGTCGTTGGCAGCGTTGAAGCCGTAGTTGCCCGAACCGTTCAACACGGCGTTGACGACCACGGAGGGTTCGCCACCGGCGTTGGCCACGATTTCGCGCAGAGGGGCTTCGATGGCCTTCAACACCAGCTTGATGCCAGCGTCTTGGTCAGCGTTGTCGCCCTTGATGGCGCCAGCAGCTTGCTTGGCGCGCAGCAGAGCCACGCCACCACCAGGCACCACGCCTTCTTCCACAGCAGCGCGGGTCGCGTGCAGGGCGTCTTCCACGCGGGCCTTCTTTTCCTTCATTTCGACTTCGGTGGCAGCACCCACCTTGATCACGGCAACACCGCCGGCCAGCTTGGCCACGCGCTCTTGCATCTTTTCGCGATCGTAGTCGCTGGTGGCTTCTTCGATCTGCACGCGGATTTGCTTCACGCGGGCTTCGATGTCAGCAGCAGCGCCGGCGCCGTCGATGATGGTGGTGTTTTCCTTGCCCACTTCAACGCGCTTGGCTTGACCCAGGTCAGCCAGGGTGACCTTGTCCAGAGACATGCCGACTTCTTCAGCAATGACCTTGCCGCCAGTCAGGATGGCGATGTCTTCCAGCATGGCCTTGCGACGGTCGCCGAAGCCTGGAGCCTTCACAGCCACCACCTTCAGGATGCCGCGGATGGTGTTCACAACCAAAGTAGCCAGGGCTTCGCCGTCGACTTCTTCAGCGATGATCAGCAGAGGACGACCCGCCTTGGCGACTTGCTCCAGGGTAGGCAGCAGGTCACGGATGTTGGAGATCTTCTTGTCGTACAGCAACACGAAGGGGTTGTCCAACAGAGCAGCTTGCTTCTCTGGGTTGTTGATGAAGTAAGGCGACAGGTAACCGCGGTCGAACTGCATGCCTTCGACAACGTCCAGCTCGTTGTTCAGGCTCTTGCCGTCTTCAACGGTGATGACGCCTTCCTTGCCGACCTTATCCATGGCGTTGGCGATGATTTCGCCGACGTCGGAATCGGAGTTAGCAGAGATGGTGCCAACTTGAGCGATTTCCTTGGAAGTGGTGGTGGGCTTGGATTGCTTCTTCAGCTCAGTGATCAGGGCTGCCACAGCCTTGTCGATACCGCGCTTCAGGTCCATGGGGTTCATGCCAGCGGCCACGTACTTCATGCCTTCGCGCACGATGGCTTGAGCCAGCACGGTGGCGGTGGTGGTGCCGTCGCCAGCGTTGTCAGAGGTCTTGGAAGCGACTTCCTTGACCATCTGGGCGCCCATGTTCATGAGCTTGTCTTTGAGTTCGATTTCCTTGGCCACGGACACACCGTCCTTGGTCACGGTGGGGGCGCCGAACGAGCGCTCCAGAACCACGTTACGGCCCTTGGGGCCCAGGGTCACTTTCACAGCGTTGGCCAGGATGTTCACACCCTCGACCATGCGAGCACGGGCTTCACCACCGAAGATGACGTCTTTTGCTGCCATTTGAATTCTCCGAAATCAGTACTTGAATGGGGGAGTCTGGGGATCAGCCGATTACTTGGCCACCACAGCGAACAGGTCTTCTTCGCGCATCACCAGCAGCTCTTCGCCGTCGACCTTCACGGTCTGGCCAGAGTACTTGCCGAACAGGACGCGGTCACCCACTTGAACGTTCAGGGCCACGAAGTCGCCCTTGTCGTTGCGCTTGCCAGGACCAACAGCCAACACTTCACCTTGGTCGGGCTTTTCTGCAGCGTTGTCGGGGATGATGATGCCCAGGGCAGTCTTGGTTTCATTTTCCAAACGCTTGACGATCACGCGATCGTGCAGAGGACGCAGTTTCATCGTTACTCCTGTCTATCAAAAAGACATCGGTTGAAGAGAAAAGAAGTGAGCACACGCTCACATTTGAATCGCTTCGGTGATCAGTTATTAGCACTCACCACCGTCGAGTGCTAATGATTCTATCGGCAGGGCCGAAAAAAATGCAAGCCCCTGATGCACGCGATTCGCGACAGCTCGACAGGTCGGGCAAAGATGACGGCAAAACACCTCTGTCTGGCTTGGATCAAGTCGAATCAGAATCAGGCATCCTGATTCAATCTCGTCCGGCTCATTCGTGCCGGGACCGCATGACCGCTTCATTGCCTGACCCTGCCGCCACATGACGCCCTCCTCTGCGACCGCTCCCGCCCTCGTTCAACACAGCGCCCTGATCCAGGTTTTGCCCATCTGGCGGCAGCAAATTGAATTTGTGCGCGTGCAAGCCTCCTCGACCACGATGGACTTGCTGGGTTCTTTCATGTCGGTAGCCGACGAACTCGTCAAAGCCGCCCTGAACTCGCGAGAGGCGGGGGAAGAAGTCAGCGCACGGCTCAATGCCCTGGTTGGCGAGGTCGACAAACTGCGCAAACACACCCACCAGGCTGCTGGGGGCTCCCCCCGCAACCACGATGAACTGGAAGAAACGGTGCGCCACGTGTTCAACGGGCTGCTGGATCTGGCCTCGTCGTCGCAAGCGCTCGCGAATGTCCGACAACAGGTGCAAGCCAACGTCGACCAGATTTTTCTGGCGCTGCAAAATGAAGACCGCCTCAGTCAGATCCTGCAGCACATCACCCAGGACATGCAACGCATGGAAGAGGCGCTACAGCGCGGCGACACGTCTGACGACATGCTGCCGGAAAACTGGCTGGCCCGCTTGAAACGCACCTACACCACGGCGGAAGAGCACGCCACGCACGAGGGGCGGCCCATCACCACGCTGGACTCGAGCGTCGACTTTTTCTGACCGCGCTCTAGCCGCGCGGCTCCGGGCGCGACACCAACCAAGCCCCCACCACAAGCAAGGTGCCATCCACGCCCCACCGCAACCACAGCGGCACGGGCAGGAACCAGATCATCACGGCGCTGCACGCCATCATGGAGCAGGCCAGCACCTTGGCCTTGCGCGACACCGCGCCGTGCTGACGCCAGTGGCGGATGTGCGGCCCCCAGGTGGCGTGGTCCAGCAGCCAGGCCTCCAGCCGTGGCCAGCCATTGCCGGCCGCCCAGGCCGACAAGAGTAGAAATGGCACGGTGGGCATGACAGGCAGGACCGCACCGATCACCGCCAGAATCAAGCCCAGGATGGCGAGCAAGCGCCACAGAATCAACTTGGTGTGCCGAATCATGCTGGGCTCAGCTTGAAAATCAGAACGACAACTCCATGCCCAGCATCAGGCCGTCCTGCACCTTCAGGTCAGGGTGGCGCTCGTAGCTCACGTCCACATAGCGGTAAGCCAGGTAGACCTCGCCGCGATCCAGCACGCGATACCCCACGCGCAGGCCAATGTCCATGAACCCATCGGCATCGCCAAAGCTGGTCACAGCCGGGGCCACCCAGGCGTGACCGCCAAAACGCACGCGCGGGTCACCTGCCATGCCAATGCTGAAAGAGCCGCCCAGCGCCAAGGCCGAAGCGTCCTTCCAGTCATTCGAGATGAAAACCGCCTTGCCACCGAGAGAAACCGTGCTGGAGCCGCGTGATTGATCGATCTTCAAACCCAGACCGATCACATTGCCACGGTCAACATGGTGGAACCAGTCCGCGTCCACGCTGGCGCCATTGCCCATGCGCGCCGAGGTGTAGCGAGCCGCAAAAGCATCGTTGTTCAGAGAGAAATCGACTTGGTCAGCGCTTGCTGATGCCGACACAGCCAGACCCAGAACAGCCAGCCAGATGGAACGCATAGAAAACTCCGTTGCAAATAAGAGAGAAGTGCAGCGGCAGTATATCGACGACAAATCATTCAGTTGACTCACATCAAAGCGCACCCGGCGGCCCTTCGTTTCTTGATGTGCTTTAAGGATGCCCTAGCAGTTCACTCGGACACTCGGGCAGCCCATTTGGAAGCCGTGGTCGGTTGACCTCGGCGGTGGGCATTAGGGATTGAGTGTCCAGGAGGTTTCCATGAGCCAGGGTGCCGGAGGTGGGTTCACCAAACAGATGGCCCGCAATATGTTCTACGGGGGGTCGGCATTTTTCGCCTTCCTGTTTGCCGCCATCGTCTTTCACAGCGAGCAGCAAATCCCCAAGCGGTCGAACGCGCAAGCCATCACGCCCGCCGTTGTGGCGGGTAAAAAAATCTGGGAAACACGCAACTGTATTGGTTGCCACACCCTGCTGGGCGAAGGGGCTTACTTCGCACCTGAACTGGGCAACGTCTACAAGCGTCGCGGCCCCGAGTTCATCAAAGCCTGGATCAAGGCTCAGCCCACACACGCACCTGGCCGCCGCCAGATGCCCCAGTTCGATCTGAACGACAAGCAACTCGACGATCTGGTCGAGTTCCTGAAGTGGACCGGTGAGATCAACACCGAGAACTGGCCACCCAATATCGAAGGCTGAGGCGAAGATCATGAAGACTTTGAAATACCAATCGCAATCGGTCGCCAAGCTCTATTTCATTGGCGCCATCGCCCTGTTTGTAGGTCAGATCGTCTTTGGTCTGGCTCTGGGGCTGCAATACGTGATCGGGGACTTTGCATTCCCCTACATCCCCTTCAACCAGGCTCGCATGGTTCACACGAACCTGTTGATCGTGTGGCTGCTGATGGGCTTCATGGGCTCGGCCTATTACCTGGTCCCGGAAGAAGCGGAAACGGAGCTGCATAGCCCGAAGCTGGCCATCGCCCTGTTCTGGATCTTCCTGGTCGCAGGGGCCTTGACCATTGCTGGCTATCTGCTGGTGCCCTACGCCAAGCTGGCGGAGTTGACCGGCAACGAGCTGCTTGAAACCATGGGCCGCGAGTTCCTGGAACAACCGCTGCCAACGAAGCTCGGCATTGTGGTGGTGGCCTTGGGCTTCCTCTACAACATCACCATGACCCTGCTCAAGGGCCGCAAGACCAGCATCTCGCTGGTGCTGCTCATGGGCTTGTGGGGCTTGGCGCTGTTCTTCCTGTTCAGTTTCATCAACCCCCATAACCTGGTGCGCGACAAGCTGTACTGGTGGTTCGTGGTTCACCTTTGGGTGGAAGGCGTGTGGGAACTGATCCTGGGTGCTTTGCTGGCCTTCGTGCTGATCAAGACCACCGGGGTAGACCGTGAAGTGATCGACAAGTGGCTGTACGTGATCATCGCCTTCGCGCTGATGACCGGCATCCTGGGTACCGGCCACCACTTCTACTTCATCGGCTTGCCCGGTTACTGGCAGTGGATTGGCTCGATCTTCTCGGCCATGGAACCCATTCCCTTCTTCATGATGACGGTGTTTGCCTTCAACATGGTGCAGCGTCGCCGCCGTGAACACCCCAACCAGGCTGCGGTCTTGTGGGCGGTGGGCACTTCGGTGATGGGTTTCCTGGGCGCAGGTCTGTGGGGCTTCATCCACACCCTGAGCGCGGTGAACTACTACACCCACGGTACGCAAATCACGGCAGCCCACGGTCACCTGGCCTTCTACGGTGCCTATGTGCTGGTGGTGATCACCATGATCTCGTACGCCATGCCCACCTTGCGCGGCCGTCTGGCCAACAGCAAGGAAGCGCAAGCCGCTGAAATGTGGTCCTTCTGGATCATGACCATCGGCATGGGCGTGATGGTGCTGGCCCTGACCGGCGCAGGCATCTTGCAAGTCTGGCTGCAACGCTTGTCCAGCACCCCCATGGGCTTCATGGCCACGCAAGACCAGTTGAACTTCTTCTACTGGCTGCGTTTGTCGGGTGGCGTGGTGTTCCTGCTGGGTCTGCTGACCTATCTGGCCAGCTTCTTCATCGGCGGCGAGCCGGTGACAGAACTGAGCCAGGCTGGGGGTGGTGCTGGCCGCAAGACCGCGCCCGCACAACGTGCCTGATGCGAGATCATCATGTCTGACAGTGCCCCGTATTACCAGGCACAGGGCCAGGAGTGCGAGTTATTCGAGCGCGCCTGGTCCCATCAGCTGCCCCTGCTCATCAAGGGCCCCACGGGCTGCGGCAAGACACGATTCGTAGAACACATGGCCGCCCGCCTTGGGCGGCCTTTGTTCACGGTGTCGTGCCACGACGACCTCAGTGCTGCCGACCTGGTGGGCCGGCATTTGATCGGTCAAGGCGACACGGTCTGGGTCGATGGACCGCTGAGCCGTGCGGTTCGCGCAGGCGGCATCTGCTACCTCGACGAGGTGGTGGAAGCCCGCAAGGACACCACCGTGGTCTTGCACCCCCTGGCTGATGACCGCCGCATTCTGCCCATTGAGCGAACCGGTGAGGTGTTGCACGCACCCTCGTCGTTCATGCTGGTGGTGAGCTACAACCCCGGCTATCAGAACCTGCTCAAGAGCCTCAAGCCCAGCACACGCCAACGCTTTGTGGCCTTGACGTTTGATTACCCTGCGGCCGAGGTTGAACAGCAAGTGGTGGCTCGCGAAGCGCAGGTCGAGTCATCCACCGCGCAAAGCCTGGTCAAGCTAGCGCATTCGCTGCGCCGGCTGAGCCACCATGACCTGGAAGAAAGCGTGAGCACGCGCTTGCTGATCTACGCCGGCAAGCTGATTCGCGCCGGTTTCACACCGCGCCAGGCCTGCCGAGCCGCCATCGTCGATGCCCTGACCGACGACCATGAAACGGCCACCGCGCTTGATGAGGTAGTTCATGCCATCTGGCCTACCTAGACAGACCCGGCGCAGGCTGTGGCAGATCGGGTTCTTCACCCTGTTCCTGCTCGCCCCTGCGCTGGATCTTTTCCGCTTTGATTTGAACCAGACCCAGCTGTATGTGCTGGGCATGAAGTGGCATTTGGGCATCGACGCCCTGATGCAAGGCAAGGCCACTCCGGCCGAGACCGCGGCGCAGTTGTTCTTCAAGGGCTTGCTGCCCATCGTGCTGTTCGTGGTGGGGGGGCTGACGGTTGCCTGGAAATATGGCCGCCTGTATTGCGGCTGGCTGTGCCCCCACTTTTCCATTGTCGAAATGCTCAACGGCGTGCTACGCCGCGCCTGCGGCAAGTTCAGCCTGTGGGACAAACACCCCCTGCCCTCCACGCGCCCCAATGGCCAAGCCATCAAGCAATCGGCTTGGTGGTGGCCTGTCTACGGCTTCGGGTCGGTGCTGTTTGCAGGCTTGTGGGCCATCACCCTGCTGACGTATTTGCTGCCTCCGGCTGAAATCTGGCACAACCTGCTGCATGCCAGTCTCACCCCGAATCAGGCGCGCTTCCTGGGTGCGGGCACCCTGGTGTTCAGCCTGGAGTTCCTGTTCGCACGCCACCTGTTCTGCCGTTTTGGCTGTGCCGTTGGCCTGTTTCAAAGCTTGGCCTGGATGGCCAACCCCAAGGGCATGGTGGTGGCCTTTGAACGCGAGCGCGCACGCGATTGCCGCACCTGCCACATCCCCCATGGCAGCGCCTGCGATAACGCCTGCCCCATGCGACTGCACCCGCGCGACATCAAGCGCATGATGTTTTCTTGCGTGCAATGTGGTCGCTGCCTGGAGGCATGCGACGACTCGCAAGCGGTCCATCAGCAACCCGCCCTGCTTACCTGGAAGGTGGACGCGGCCGCGGTAGCCGAAACCATTCGTCAACGCCGTTCGGCCATGGCCACGCCCGCGGCCCCAAGCCCGTCCTCCCCTGCGGGCCAACCCGCTACACGGAGCCATTGATGGAAGAGCTGGTTGGCCGCCTCTGGCACCAATTCATCACCCGCGCGGCCAGCGCGGAGCATGAGCAGGCGCGGGTTCATCTCGCCGAGGTGAAGCGTCCCATCGAGTTGCTGTTTCGGGCGGCCGGTGGCGGCGCCACCGTACGTTTGAGGGAATCCACCGCGCAAGAGCGCGGCGGGGCACGCAACTGGCTGCAAAAGATGGCCGGCAGCGCCACGCACGAGCATCTGCCCATGCTCGATGCCGACAGCCTGGCCTTGCCTCCATCCATCGCCGTTTTCCCAGAGCGCACGCTCAACCGAGACCTTTACCTGTGGCTGGCCACGCTGGCCGCCTGCCATGTGGATACGGGCCGCTGGATTGACGACAACCTCTGGGCCACACAATGCGCCCTGCAAGCCTTCCCGGGCATGCAAGCTCGGTATCAAGCCTTGTTGGCGCACCTATTGAATCAGCGGCCCGCCACCGAGCAACTCAAAGGCCCCGCCGCACAGGCCGAGTCGCTGGTGCAAACGGCCTTGCACGGCACACGCTTGCTCGATACCCACCACGCTTTGGCGCCCCCGCTAGCCAGCCCCCCGCTTTGGCAAGGGCTTCAGCTCGCGCCGCGAGACGTCGCCCCCGTCTGGCTCTGGCTCAGCCCTTCGCCCCAAACGCAGGCGGCATCCGGTGTCACACGCACCCCCGCGGAGCCGACGGGTGAGCCTCGGGCCCAAGCCAGCCAGGAGGACCGCAAGCGCCGGCGCGCGCACCATACCGAAAACGCGACCGACCGAAGCGGCATGATGATGTTCTTCCGAGCCGAATCGATCATGTCGTGGAGCGAGTACGTCAAGGTCAACCGCCAGACCGATGACGACGACGATGGCAACGCCATGGCAGCCGCCGACGACATGAACAGCCTGGCCATTGCGCCCGATGGCGAAACCAGCGCCGCGCGTGTCAAGTTCGACCTCGACCTGCCCGGAGCGGCCCAGGACGATTTACCTCTGGGCCCTGGCGTGCGCCTACCGGAATGGCATTGGAAAGCCCAGAGCCTGGTGCCCGACCATTGCGCAGCCCAACTGCTGGAAGCGCGCACCCCTGCCCCCTATATCCCGCCCGAACATTTGCGCCGCACCGCCCGTCGCATTCGCAAGAAGCTGGAGATATTGCGCGCGCTGCCGCGGCACCTGCACGCCCAGACCCAGGGCGAGGAACTCGACCTCGACGCCTGGGTACAGTGGCAAACCGAGGCCCTGGCCAGCCCACGGCACGATGGTGAAGCCCCCGTCTATGCCCGCCGGCAGGCCGTCGAGCGCAGCCTGTCGTGCCTGTTGCTGGCCGACCTGTCCTTGTCCACCGATGCTTGGGCCAGCAACGACCAACGCATCATCGATGTGATCCGAGAATCACTGTATGTCTTTGGCGAAGCCCTCACCGCACTGGGAGACCCTTTCGCCATGCTGGGCTTCAGCTCGGTACGCCGCCACAACGTGCGCATGCACCTGCTCAAGCGCTTCAACGAACCTTGGAACGCGGCCATTCAGGCGCGAGTCGGGGCCATCCGGCCGGGCTATTACACCCGCATGGGAGCCGCCATTCGCTATGCCATCAAAGGCCTGGAAGACCGACCAGAAAGACAGCGTCTGCTGCTGTTGCTGACCGACGGCAAACCCAATGATCTGGACGTCTACGAAGGCCGACATGGCCTGGAAGACACCCGACAGGCTGTGCTGGAAGCCAAAGCTGCCGGTCTGGTGCCCTACTGCGTCACGATCGACCAGGAGGCGCACGACTATCTCCCCAATTTATTCGGGCAACGCGGCTTCGCTGTGGTGCACAACCCAGCCGACCTGGTGTCGCGACTCAGTACGGTTTACGCGCAACTGGCCACCCCAAAGTGACGAGGTCAGACCCGAAACCGAGGACTTCCCCCATCGTTCTGAAGAACTATGAAAGCCGAGTCAGATGGTCGGAATTGACATGCATCAAATGCACCAATTCGGGTATTTTCAGAATCGCATGCAGTCCCCCGTCACCTGACGCAGCAACACGCTGCGGTCCTGGAGTCCTGACATGAATCATCAATACTCGTTTGCCATCGCGCCCTATCTGCGCGAATTGCCCTTGTTTTCCGACATGCAACCTGCTGAACTCGAGCGAGTCGCGGAAGGCTGCATTGTTCGTCGAGCGTCTCGTGGCGAGATGCTGTTTCGGGTGGGTGACCCTTGTGACGAACTGCACGCGGTCATCAGCGGACAGGTCAAACTGTTTGCGCTGGCCCCCAATGGTCAGGAAAAGGTGATCGAGTTGATCAGCCCCGGGCAAACCTTTGCGGAAGCCCTGATGTTCACGGGCCGCCCCTACATCGTCAACGCCCAGGCCCTGACCGAAACGTCTCTGTTGACGGTCAAGCGCATCGCCATCATGCGCGAGATCGAAGCCGATCACCGCTTCGCCTTGCGCATGCTGGCCGGCATTTCCCGCAAGCTGCACGGCTTGATCCACGACGTCGAGTCCTACTCCTTGCGTTCCGGCACACAGCGTGTCATTGGCTACCTCCTGCACGGTGAAACGCCATCGCTGCCCTGCGCCTACGGTGAGTCCACCCAACAGCGCACTGTCACCCTGCCCGTCAGCAAGGCCACGCTGGCTTCACGCCTGTCACTGACGCCCGAATACTTTTCTCGTGTGTTGCATGAACTGATCGAGGCCGGCCTCATCGAGGTCGACAAGCGTCAGATCCGCATTCAAGACACCGAACGTTTGTCGCAGTACCAAATGATGGCTGCGTGAGGCGAAAGCCACACACGGTTTGACGTGGCTCATGTTGTCTCGATCCACCCGGGGCTCTTGATCTGCTTTAAGGAGCCTGCGGGTTTGCCCGCGCACGATGGATCGGCACAGAGGGAAAGCAGCAACCTCCCCACAACCCCTGCTCACGCAGGTTTGCGCTGCAATAAGGAGAACCAGGCATGAAGACAACCGTAGTACGACAGGCCACCACCCTCGCGCTGGCCGCATTCGCCGCCTTGGGAGGCTTGGCTCACGCCGCTGACAAGGGCGTGACCCAGCCTGAAATGAACTATCAGGCAGGCACCTCGCCCCTGGCCAACGAGCCCATGTACCAAAGCTCGAACCCCAAGGCCCCGGCAATGACTCAGGCCGAGTTCGACAAAGCCCGCAAGATCTACTTTGAACGCTGCGCGGGTTGCCACGGCGTGCTGCGTAAGGGTGCCACCGGCAAGCCCCTGACACCCGACATCACCCTGGCCAAGGGCACCGACTACCTCAAAGTCTTCATCGCTTACGGTTCGCCTGCCGGCATGCCCAACTGGATGACCTCGGGCGAAATGTCTGAAGCAGACGTCGACCTGATGGCCCGCTACATCCAGCAAGACCCTCCCACACCGCCCGAATTCGGCATGGCCGAAATGAAGAACACTTGGAAGGTCATCATCCCGCCGGAGAAGCGTCCGACGAAGAAGATGAACAACTACAACATCGCCAACATTTTCTCCACCACGCTGCGTGATACCGGCGAAGTGGCGCTGATCGATGGCGACACCAAGAAGATCATCAACATCGTCAAGACCGGCTATGCGGTGCACATCTCGCGCATGTCGGCATCGGGTCGCTATCTGTTCGTGATTGGCCGCGACGCCAAGATCAACATGATCGACTTGTGGATGGAAAAGCCTGACAACGTGGCTGAAATCCGCGTGGGCCTGGAAGCCCGTTCGGTGGACACCTCGAAGTACAAGGGCTATGAAGACAAGCTGGCGATTGCCGGCAGCTACTGGCCACCCCAGTACACCATCATGAAGGGTGACACGCTGGAGCCCCTGAAGATTGTGGGCACCCGTGGCATGACCGTCGACAAGCAGGAATACCACCCCGAGCCTCGCGTGGCTTCGATCGTGGCCTCGCACTTCAAGCCTGAGTTCGTGGTGAACGTGAAAGAAACCGGCAAGACTTTGCTGGTGGACTACTCTGACATCAACGCCCTCAAGACCACGGAAATCGGCACCGCGCGCTTCCTGCACGATGGCGGTCTGGATTCGACCAAGCGCTACTTCATGGTCGCTGCAAACCAATCGAACAAGATTGCCGCCGTGGACCTGAAGGAAGGCAAGCTGTCAGCCCTGATCGATGTCGGCAAGATCCCTCACCCAGGCCGTGGCGCGAACTTCGTTCACCCCAAGTACGGCCCTGTCTGGTCGACGGGTCACTTGGGTGACGACAGCATTGCGCTGATCGGTACCGATCCGAAGGGCCACAAGCAGTACGCCTGGAAGGTCGTCGAAAACATCAAGAGCCAAGGCGGCGGTTCGCTGTTCATCAAGAGCCATCCGAACTCTCAGCACTTGTATGTGGACAACCCTCTGAATCCTGATCCCAACGTGTCCCAATCGGTCGCGGTGTACGACATCAAGAACCTGGCCAAGGGGTTCACCGTGCTGCCCATCGCCAAGTGGGCGGGCATCACCGATGGCGGCGCCATGCGCGTGGTTCAGCCTGAGTACAACAAGGCGGGCGATGAGGTCTGGCTGGCTGTCTGGTCTGCAAAGGACAAGCAATCGGCCATCGTCGTGGTGGACGACAAGACCCTCAAGCTGAAGGCCGTGATCAAGGATCCCCGTCTGATCACCCCGACTGGTCACTTCAACGTGAACAACACCCAGCACGACGTTTACTAAGCAGGAGTCCTTCATGAAAAAACTGAGCATTGCCCTGTCTGCCATCGGTCTGGCCTTGGTGGCCACCAGCAGCCTGGCGGCCACCCCTGAAGAAGCCATGAACAAGGCCGGCTGCATGGCCTGCCATGCCAAGGACAAGAAGCTGGTGGGCCCCGCCTTCAAGGACATCGCGGCCAAGTACAAGGGTGACAAGTCCGCCCCAGCCAAGCTGACCGAAAAGGTTCGCAAGGGTGGCTCGGGCGTGTGGGGCCCCATCCCCATGCCCCCTCATGGTTCTGACAAGATCAACGACGACGACCTCAAGGGCGCTGTCGATTCGATCCTGAAGTCCTGATCTTGCAAAACAGCTTGATCAAGCTGTGCGCGCTGTCCAGCCTGGTGCTGGGCAGTGCCTGCAGCACGGCCCCACAGCCAAGCACGGCCGCCAGCTTGTCAGATCACTCCCGCCACCTGGTGCGCATGGTTCGACAAGATTGCGGTTCGTGTCACGGCATGCAGCTGACAGGCGGGCTGGGGCCGCCCCTCACCCCCACTGCACTGGCGAGCATGCCGCTCGACAGTTTGGTGGCCACGATTTACCACGGGCGTCCGGGCACCCCGATGCCAGGCTGGAAGACCATGATCTCCGAAGCCGATGCCCGCTGGATCGCCGAGCAACTGCGTGCCGGCTTTCCCAACGAATGACACCAGACCACCGGGAGCAAGCACCAACATGACCGCCCAGATTTCCTCACGAAATCCAAGTCGATCGCCTCTGCTGTCTCGCTGGCTGAATGCCCTGGGCCTGAGCGCCCTGATCTCCCTTTCTACCCTGTCTGGCTGCGCCATGCAGCCGAGCGCCTCCGAACCGGTGGGCACCGGTGACTTGGGCGTGATCATCGAACGCGCCACCGGCAAGGTCGCCATCATCAACAGCAGCCACATGACCATCCTGGGTGAAGTCGCCGGCTTGGGCGACCTGTCTCACGCATCGGTGGTCTTCTCGCGCGACGAACGCTACGCCTTCGTGTTCGGCCGTGATGGCGCACTGAGCAAGGTCAATATCCTGACCCGCAAGCTCGAAGCCCGGATCATGCAAGCCGGCAACAGCATTGGCGGAGCCATGTCACAAGACGGTCGTTATGTGGCCGCGCAGAACTACACCCCGGGCGGCGTCAAAGTGTTCGACGCCCGCACGCTGGAACTGGTGGCGGACATTCCGGCCGAGTACGCCCCAGGCAAGCTGTCGCGCGTGGTCGGACTGGTCGATGCCCCCAATGTGGGCCAGGGCCAGCGATTCGTGTTCTCGCTGTTCGATGCCGATGAGGTCTGGATCGCCGATGTACCCGGCGCGGGCCAGCCACCCCGCATTCAGAAAATCACCCAGGTGGGACACCAGCCCTACGACGCGCTGATTTCACCCGAAGGCCGCCACTACATTGCCGGCCTGTTTGGCGAAGACGGCCTGGCCTTGATCGACCTGTGGTCACCGCAACCCAAGGCCCGCAAGATCCTGTCTGGCTATGGTCGCGGACAAGAGCCCCTGCCTGTCTACAAGATGCCGCACCTGCGTGGCTGGGCCGTCGCGGGTCGCCACGCCTACCTGCCAGCCATTGGCCGCCACGAAGTGCTGGTGGTCGACACCGACACCTGGCAGGAAATCGCCCGCATCCCCGTTCTCGGCCAGCCCGTGTTCGTGATGGCCCGACCGGATGGCCGGCAGGTCTGGGTCAATTTTGCGGTACCTGACTACAGCCGGGTACAGGTCATCGACACCGCCAGCCGGCAAGTGATTCGCACACTCGAACCGGGCAAGGCCGTATTGCACATGGAATTCAGCCCCCGGGCTGATCAAGTCTGGATTTCCTCGCGCGACGCCAACCTCGTCAGCGTGATCGACCCCAGCAGCTTTGACACGCTGCAAACCCTGTCAATCGATGCACCCAGCGGCATCTTTCTGACCCACCGTGCTGGACGTATCGGGTTCTGACCATGAATGCATCCATCGGGCCGCTGGCCACCCTCGACATGGCGCTGCTCAACGACTGGCAACGTGACTTCCCGCTGTGCGCTCGCCCCTTTGAGGTCATCGCCTCGTCATTGGGCTGCGCAGCCACGGAGGTACAAGCGCGTTATGCCGAGTTGCAGCAGTCCGGTGCCCTGAGCCGCATTGGCGGCATTTTCGGAGTGGGTGCAGGCGGCTCAGCCATGCTGTGCGCCCTCGCCGTACCCCCCGAGCAACTCGACAGGGTGGCCGAACAAGTCAACGCCTTTGACTATGTGAACCACAACTACGCACGCCAGCACCACTGGAACCTGTGGTTCGTGGTGACCGCCCCCAGCCAGGCCGACCGTGACACCTGTGTGAGCCAGATCGAGACTCTCACCGGGTTGCGAGCCCTGCGTCTGCCCATGCGCCGCGCCTTCCGAATCGACCTGGGATTCGATCTGAAGACCGGGCACTGCCAGGCCGTCCAGCAACGCCGATGCCAACCGATCGAAAGCCGCGACCACGCCTTGGCGGCGGCCATCGAAGCGGGCTTGCCGCTGGTCGACCAACCGTATGCCCTGTGGGCGCAACAATCGGGGCGCAGTGAAACCGACGTGCTGCACACCATCGAAAGTTGGCTGGACTCCGGCGTGCTGCGCCGTTTCGGTGCCGTGGTGCGCCACCATGAATTGGGCGTGACCGCCAACGCCATGACCGTGTTCAATGTGCCTGACGAATCGCTCATTGAGCGCGGCCAGGCTCTGGCCAAGCAGCCTGGCATCACCCTGTGCTACGCCCGCCAGCGCGACGGAGGCTGGCCCTACAACCTGTATTGCATGGTGCACGGCCGCACCGAGGCCGAAACCCGTGCCCACATTGAGCACGCGCGGCAATACGCGGGCCTGCTACCTTACGACCATGCGGTGCTGTTCAGCACACAGCGCTACAAGCAAACCGGCGGACGCTACTTCCGCCCCAGCCAGACCTCAACCCTGGCGGTCGCGGCATGACACACTCCAGCCTGGACGACACCGATCGTCGCCTCATCAACCACCTGCATGGCGGCTTTCCACTGTGCAGTGCACCCTATGCCCAAGTCGCCAGTGACCTGGGCTTGAGCGAGCAAGAGGTTCTGGCCCGACTGGACCGCCTGCTGCACGAAGGCTGGCTGACCCGCTTTGGCCCCTTGTTTCAGATCGAAGCAGCAGGCGGTCAGTTTGTGCTGGCAGCACTGGCTGCGCCGGATGAGCGCTATGACGAAGTCACCCAGATCGTCAACGCCCAGACCGAAGTGGCCCACAACTACCGGCGCGAGCACGCCTTGAACATGTGGTTCGTGGTCGCCGCCGAAAGCCCGCAAGAAGCCCAGGCTGTGTGCGAGCGCATCGAGGTCCTGGCCGGCCTGACCGTCTGGGCCTTTCCCAAGGAGCGCGAGTTCTTCGTTGAACTGCGTCTGCCCGCATGAACACTGCCAAGCCCCCCTCTGCCGCCTCCACACGCTCTCACACGGAGGCCCCAGCCGGCCTGAGCGATCTGGAGCGCCACTTGATCGCCGCCACCCAGGCCGGTCTGCCCCTCACCCCACACCCTTACCAGCAGGTGGCTGCCGAACTCGGTTTGAGCGAAGCCGAGGTCATCCACACCTTGCAAGCCATGCTCGATCGCGGCCTGATTCGCCGCATTGGTGCGGTACCCAACCACTACCGTCTGGGCTACACCGCCAACGGCATGTCGGTCTGGGATGTGGACGACGCCCTGGTCGATGAACTGGGCGAACGCGTGGGGCAACTGCCCTTCGTGTCGCATTGCTACCGCCGCCCGCGTCGGTTGCCGGTCTGGCCGTACAACCTGTTTGCCATGGTGCATGGGCACACACGCGAGGAAGTCGAGCAGCAGGCACAACAAATCGCTGCGGTGTTGGGCAGCGCCTTGCGCCAACGCGACATCCTTTACAGCACCCAGATTCTCAAGAAGACCGGACTGCGCCTGCGCAAACCCGGCTCTGCACAGGAGTAAGCCATGTTCCGCATTTCCGAATTCATGAATGCCCTGGCCCAGGCCGAACGCACTGGTACCTACCCCCATCGCCCCCAGCGCACCCCCAAGGGGCCGGTGGTGATCTGGAACCTGATCCGCCGCTGCAACCTCACCTGCAAGCACTGCTATGCCTTGTCGGCTGACACCGACTATGCGGGCGAGCTGAGCACGGCCGAAGCCCTGAAGGTGATGGGCGAACTCAAGGAAGCCGGGGTGCCTGCACTGATCCTGTCGGGCGGCGAACCGCTGATGCGCAAAGACATCTTCGAGCTGGCCCAGCACGCCCGCGCGATGAAGTTCTACACCGGCTTGTCCACCAACGGCACCCTGATTGACGCCACCTGCGCCGATCGCATCGCCGCCACCGGCTTCAACTATGTCGGCATCAGCCTCGACGGCATTGGCGCCGTGCATGACAAATTCCGACGCCTGGAAGGGGCGTTCGACCGCTCGCTGCAAGCCATTCACCTGCTACGTGAGCGAGGAGTGAAGGTCGGCTTGCGCTACACCATGACCGCCATGAACGGCGACCAACTGACCCCCTTGCTGGAACTGATGGAACGCGAAGACATCAGCAAGTTCTACTTCTCGCACCTGAACTATGCTGGCCGCGGCAACCTCAATCGCGCCAAAGACGCCTACTTCGAAGCCACCCGCCAGGCCCTCGACTTGCTGTTCGACACCGCCTGGGTGGCAGCCCAGGCCGGCCGTGACCACGAGTTCGTGACCGGCAATAACGATGCCGATGGCATCTACCTGCTGCAATGGGTGCAACGCCATCTGCCCCGCTGGGCCGACGATGTGCAACGCGCGCTGGTGGCCTGGGGCGGCAACTCCTCGGGCGTGAACGTGGCCAACATCGACAACCTCGGCCTGGTCCACCCCGACACCATGTGGTGGCACCACACCCTGGGCGATGTGCGCCAACGCCCCTTTGGCGAGATCTGGGCCGACACCGCCGATGCCCTGATGGCCGGCCTCAAGCAACACCCGCGCCCCGTGCAAGGCCGCTGCGGCCAGTGCAAACACCTGGCCATCTGCAACGGCAACACCCGCGTGCGAGCCCATCAGGTCACCGGCAACTTCTGGGCCGAAGACCCGGGCTGCTACCTGACCGACGAGGAAATCGGGGTGGATGTGGCGGCCGAGCGCGTCAAGGTCACCCCCTTTGCCTACACCCCTCATTGATCCAGACCAGCGCGCACAAACCGGAGTGACATGATGATGTGGAGATGGATCACCCAGATTGCCTTGGCCATGGGCATGACCTGGATCGGATGGGACATGGCCCACGCGCAACCTGTAGCGCCAGCCGTGGCGACCTCGGCACCCGCCGCCGGAACCGCCCCGCACGAGTTGTTCGCCAAACATTGCGCCGCTTGCCATGGCGCCGAGCGACTGGGCGGCATGGGCCCGGCACTCATGCCGGAAAGCCTGGAACGCCTGAAGCAGAAAGACGCCATTGCCGTCATCACCCAAGGCCGCGCGGCGACCCAGATGCCTGCCTTTGGCGACAAGCTGCAGCCCGACGACATCAACGCGCTGGCCAAATGGATCTATTCGCCTCAAGAGCCCCGTCCTCAGTGGGCCAAGGCCGACATTGAGGCCTCTCGCATCGAAACCGCCGGCTGGGCCAAATGGCCAGGCAAGCCCGTCTGGAAAGCCGACCCGCTGAACCTGTTTGTCGTGGTCGAAGGCGGCGACCACCATGTGTCACTGATTGACGGGGATCGGCTCACGGTCATCCACCGCTTTGCCTCGCGCTTTGCACTACACGGCGGCCCGAAGTTCTCGCCAGACGGCCGGTACGTTTACTTTGGCTCGCGCGACGGCTGGATCACCAAGTACGACCTCTACAACCTCAAGGTGGTGGCCGAGGTCCGTGCCGGCATCAACATGCGCAACGTGGCCGTGTCGGCTGACGGCCGCTATGTGATGGCCGCGAACTACCTGCCGCACAGCGTGGTGCTGTTTGACAGCAACCTGCAATTGCTCAAGCTCTACCCGGCGCAAACGCTGGACGGCACCCAGTCGTCACGCGTGTCGGCTGTGTATGACGCCGCCCCGCGCCAGAGCTTTGTCGTGGCGCTGAAAGACATCCCCGAGCTATGGGAAATCTCCTACAACCCCAAGGCTGAACCCATTCACAACGGCTATGTGCATGACTACCGGATGGGCGAGTCCATTGCCGAGCCGGGTTATCTGGGCGTACGCCGCACCCCCTTGAGTGCCCCGCTGGACGACTTCTTCTTCGACCAGGGCTACCGCTACGCCATCGGCTCGGCCCGCCCTCGCCCCGGTGAAACCCAGGCCGACAGCCAGGTCATCAGCCTGGATGCCCGCCGAGCCGTGGCCCACATCGACCTGCCAGGCATGCCGCATCTGGGTTCGGGCATCACCTGGCCCTGGACACGTCCGGATGGCAGCAAAACCACCGTGCTGGCTTCGCCCAACCTGAAGGATGGCGTCATCAGCGTGATCGACATGCAGACTTGGAAAACCATCACCCAGATCCCCACCCTGGGCCCCGGCTTTTTCATGCGCAGCCACGAGGCCAGCCGCTACGCCTGGGTCGACGCCATGATGAGCCCCGCGAAAAACAAGCTCATGCTGATCGACAAGGCCACCTTGCAACCAGCCCGCACCATCGAAGGCGAACCAGGCAAAACGCTGGCCCACATCGAATTCACGCGCGACGGCAAATACGCGCTGGCCAGCCTGTGGGAAATGGACGGCGCCTTGATCGTGTACGACGCCAACACCCTGGCCGAGGTCAAGCGACTGCCCATGAGCAAGCCCGTCGGCAAGTACAACGTCTACAACAAGATCACCCGATCAGAGGGCACGTCGCACTGAGATCGCTGGGGATACTCGGGAATCCCATGTCCCGAGTTACCCCCACATTCATGCACAGGCGCACACCAATGATCGTGACTACGCTCGGCTCACGGCATACTGCGAACCATGGTCCGAGCCGAGATTCCACCTCACCTGGCCGCCCGCGACGGGCTGCAGCTGAGAACCTACCACTACCCGATTGACCGCCCTCAGGGCTTGGTCGTGCTGCTGCATGGCCTGTGCGAACATGCCGGCCGCTACGCCGACGTCGCTCAAAAGCTCAATGAAACCGGGTGGGCTGTCCTGACCTACGACCACCGAGGGCATGGCCATTCGGGTGGAGACCGTGGGGCGCTGACACAAGACGACGACTTCATGCACGACCTCGCTGCTGTGCTTGACGCCGCGCAGCGCACCTACCCCGAGTTGCCACGCATTCTCGTGGGCGCCAGCATGGGCGGACTGATCGCTGCGCGCATGGCCTCGGCCTGGGTGCCCCCCACCGATCCCGCCGCCTGGGCTCGCCCGATTGACGGTGTCGTTCTCTGCGCCCCTGCGCTGGAACCCAGCATGAGCATGACCCAGAAGGCGCTGCTGTCGGCTTTTGGGCGCCTGATTCCGGATCTGTCCGTACCGGTTGGGCTCAAGGCCGACTGGTGCAGCTCCGACCCCAAAGTGGTCGCCGCCATCGAGTCCGACCCTCTCATCCACCAGCGCATCACCCCACGGTTGACTCAGTTCATCCTCGACAACGGCCAGGCCGTGATGACGCGTGCATCCGGATGGACACACCCAACCCTGTTGCTGTACTCTGAGGCCGACCGCCTGGTTCAGTCACGCGCGTGCGACCGTTTTGTTGAATTGGCCCCCGATGCGCACGTTCATGCATGCCGGTATCAGGATCTGGCCCACGATCTGTTCCATGAACCCGACCAGCATCTGGTCTATCACGACCTGTTTTCATGGCTGAAGACACACTTTCCCAGCCGCGCCCTCGCCGCATGAGTCGCCGGGCTGATGCGCCCGCGGCGGCAGGCGAAGACACGCGAACCCTGCTCTTGCGCGCGGCCGCAACCGAGTTCATCGAGCACGGCTTTGCCGGCACGGACACCAACCGCATTGCGCGTCGTGCAGGCTTTGCCCCGCAAACCTTCTACCGTTGGTACAAGGACAAGATCGACATCTTCGTGCAGGTCTACCAGGTCTGGGAAGATGCCGAGACCGCCATCCTGGGTGAGTTGATGGCACGCCAAGCCACCAGCCTGCAAATTGCCGAAGCCCTGGCCGAAGGGCAGCGCTCGTTCCTGATCTTCCGTCGCCACCTGCGCCAACTGGCCTATGACCACCCGGAAATCAAACAGGCTCGCGCCGACAGCCGCAAGCGTCACATTGCCGCCTTGCGCGAGTGGCAGCCACGCCTGACCGCCGACGACGCCACCGTAGCCGCCATCTTGCTCCAACTCGAACGCCTGTGCGATGCGATTGCGGAAGGCGAGCTAGCCGACATGGGCCTGAGTGAGCATGGCGCACTGTGCGAGGCGGCCAAACTGATCGACCGTTTGCGCACGGAGAGCTGATCATGGCCGTGTCCGTCTTTGACTTGTTCAAAATCGGCATTGGCCCCTCCAGCTCTCACACGGTCGGCCCCATGCGGGCGGCCAAACTCTTCGCGCTCCGCCTCGAGTCCCAGGGGATCCTGCCCCTGGTACGACAACTGCGCTGCGAGTTGTATGGTTCGCTCGGCGCCACCGGGCGTGGGCACGGTACCGACAAGGCCGTGATCCTGGGGTTGATGGGGCACGCCCCAGACACCGTCCCCATTGACTCGATTCCCTCGTGGATGGCCTGTGTGCGCGAGCACCGTGTCCTTCCCCTGCTGGGGCAGACCCACTTGCCGTTTGACCCGGCCACCGATCTGCGCTTTCTGCCCCTGAAATCGTTGCCGTTCCATCCCAATGGCTTGCGCTTTTTTGCGCTGGACGGGCACGGCCAGGAGCTCAGTTCTCGCAGCTACTTTTCCGTCGGCGGCGGGTTTGTGGTCAGCGAAGAAGTGGCCGAAGATGGCAGCCGCCACCCCGTGGTCGCGCCCGACGCCACCGTCTTGCCCTACCCCTTCCATAGCGCCGCCGAACTACTGGCCTTGACCCGTCTACACCACTGCAGCGTGGCCGACATCATGCGGCGCAACGAATTGCACTGGCGCAGTGAAGCCGAAACCCAGGCCGGCTTACGCCAACTCTGGCACACCATGCAGGCTTGCGTGGATCGCGGTTGCCATACCCAGGGTGAGTTGCCTGGCGGCTTTCATGTGCAGCGTCGCGCCCCGGCCTTGTTCCAGAAATTGCAAAGCCCCAACGCACCGGCCGACCCCCTGCACGTGATGGACTGGGTCAATCTGTTCGCCCTGGCGGTGAATGAGGAAAACGCGGCCGGTGGTCGCGTCGTCACCGCCCCAACCAATGGCGCTGCCGGCATCATTCCCGCGGTGCTGCACTACTACCACCGCTTCGTGCCCGGCGCCAACGAGCGTGGCATCGAAGACTTCTTCCTCACCGCCGCAGCCATTGGCCTGCTCTACAAGGAAAACGCATCCATCTCGGGCGCCGAGGTGGGCTGCCAGGGTGAAGTGGGTGTGGCCTGCTCCATGGCCGCAGCCGGGCTGTGCGCGGTCATGGGCGGCAGCCCGGAACAGATCGAAAACGCGGCCGAGATCGGCATGGAACACCACCTGGGCATGACCTGCGACCCGGTGGGCGGCCTGGTTCAGATTCCCTGCATCGAACGCAATGCCATCGCCGCGGTCAAGGCAATCAACGCCGCGCGACTGGCCCTGCATGGCGATGGCTCACACCGCGTCAGCCTCGACAAAGTCATCGAGACCATGCGACAAACTGGCGCCGACATGAAAGACCAATACAAGGAAACCGCCCGAGGCGGCCTGGCGGTGAACATCGTCGAGTGCTGACCGGTGACCGGATTCCTCCGGATAAACCGGCGACACCGGCTTGCGCCCCCCTCCTCTGGGTCGGATTTCACCCTCTCAGGATGGCACCAATCGTGCGAAAGATCAGCTTGATGTCCAGCCAGACCGAGGCCTGATCGACATAGCTCGCCGCAAGGGCCAGTTTGTGGGGCATCACCTCTTCTATGTAGGCTCGCTCAGGGTCGGCAGCTCGCGCCAACACCGCACTTTCATCACGGTATTCAATCGAGGCAATGTCGGTGATGCCTGGGCGTACCGACAAGACCTTGTCCCTCATGTCAGCAGGATAGTGCGCCACATACCGGGGCACCTCGGGGCGGGGGCCGACCAAACTCATCGAGCCCACCCACACGTCGATCAACTGCGGCAACTCGTCGAGCTTGGTGCGGCGCAGAAACGCGCCCACACGGGTGATGCGCTTGTCTGCCCCGACAGTGATCTGCAAGCCCTTACCGCTTGGGTCATGCCGCATGGTCCGGAACTTGTGAATGTGAAACGGCCGGCCAAAGCGACCCACCCTTTCCTGACGGAAAAACACAGGCCCCGGTGAATCGAGCTTGATGGCCAAGGCCATCAGCAGCAACAGAGGCGCCAGCACCAGCAACCCCAAGGTCGACATCACCCAATCGAACAGCCGCTTGCCCATGACTTCTTTCAACCCCAGCCGGCTCAGGCCAAAGCCTTGCGCACCGAGGCAATGACACGCTCCACGTCGGCATCGGTCATCCGGGTGTACAGCGGCAAAGTCACCATGCGCTCGTAGGCCTTCTGGCTGTGCGGGAACTGCTCAGGCTTGAGGTCGTAGCGGTCTTTCCAGTAGGGGTGCAGGTGCAGCGGAATGTAGTGCACGCTCACGCCAATGCCGTCTGCAAACAGGCTGTCGATCAGCTGATCACGGTTGATCTGCGCCTCATCCTTCAAGCGCACCACATACAGATGCCAGGAATGCAGATCACCCGCATGCTGCGGGCGGGGGGGCAAGATCAGGGGCAAGTCAGCCAAGGCCTCGTCGTAGCGCGCGGCGATCTGCTCGCGACGCACCTGAAAGCCTTGCAAGCGCTTGAGCTGATGCAAGCCCAGCGCCGCAGCAATGTCGGTGAGGTTGTACTTGAAGCCAGGCGCCACGATCTCGTAATACCAACTCGGCACCTTGGCGGTGAAGCGGTCAAACGCATCGCGGTTGATGCCGTGCAAGCGCATGACCTTGGCGCGCGCAGCCAGGTCCGCATCACGGGTCACCAGCATCCCGCCTTCGCCGGTGGTCATGGTCTTGTTGGCGTAGAAGCTGAACACCACGGCATCACTGCGCAGCGTGCCAATGGTTTGCCCCTTCCAGGTCGTGGGCAGGGCATGGGCCGCGTCTTCCACCACCTTCAAGCCATGCTTGGCGGCGATGGCGGCAATGGCGTCCATGTCCACCGACAAGCCCGCGTAGTGCACGGGCATGATGGCCTTGGTGCGCGGCGTGATGGCGGCTTCGATGGCGGCGGGGTCGATGTTGAGCGTGGCCGGATCGATGTCAACCAGCTTCACGTCCGCGCCCAGATAGCGCACCACCTCCGCGGTGGCGGTGAAGGTGTGGGTGGTCGTGATGACCTCGTCGCCTGGCCCAATGCCCAGGGCTTCCAGTGCCAGATGCAACCCCGCCGTGGCCGAGTTCACCGCGATGGCTTGCAGGCTGTCGTCGCCCAGAAAGGACACGAACTCCTGCTCGAAACGCCGTGCCTTGGGGCCGGTGGTGACCCAACCGGAACGCAAGGTGTCCACGACCTCAGCGATCTCTTCCTCGCCGATTTCCGGCAGCGCGAAGGGCAAAAAATTGTTTTGACTCATGTTCTTGGAATCGTGTCAGGTACGGTTACGGGCATCGCCACGCGTCAGTCGGCCAAAAGTGGGATTGGGGCGCCCGCGCCCCCAGACATCGAGCCAGCCTCGGATCGAGCCCAGGCCATAACCAAAGTGATAGGCCGCGATCACATCTGGCAACTGCCCCAGCAAGCGCCCGCCCAACTCACGCGAAATCGACAGGCTGACCAGCAAAACCGCCAGGCCATAGGTCAGGCACAAGGCCATCAAACCCAAGGAGCACACCAAGGTGCCCCAGGCTGACACCCATTTCAAGGTGGACGCCGACGACGCGATCAGGGTCAGGCCACCGAAGCCCAGCATCAGCACCAACAGCCCGATCAAGGAGGCCACGAACAGCCCTGGCACCAGATGCCGCAAGGCGGCCGCCTGGCCGTGTTTTTTCATGACGAAAGGCTTCCAGTAGCCGTACTGGCGGTACTGGCGGAACACATCGCCCACACTCGCGCGGGGTTGGTAGGTTGAACGAATCAAAGCCGATTGCCAGATGCGCCCGCCGCCCTTGTGAATACGCAGATTGTGTTCGTCGTCCTGATTGCGAACCAGGTTTTCATCGAAGCCACCAAAGCGTTCGAAGGTCTGACGCGGCCAGGCTCCGAGGTACACCGTATCGGCCTCGCCTTCGTAGTTCAAGTCGCGCGACAAGGCACCGCCTGACACCCACTTCGACTGAAACGCCGCCGCAATGGCTTGCTGCACCTTCTGCCCCGGTTTGCCCATGGCGCGCCAGGGGCCGCCCACGTTGTCTGCGCCCGTTCGCTGCCAAGCCTTGAGACACTGCTCAATGTAGTCATGCGCGTACACGGTGTGCACATCCAGGCGCACGATGAAACTGCCACGCGCCCGCTCAATGCAGCGGTTCAGCCCGGTCGACACGATGCGCCCTGGGTTGTCGATCAGAGCAAAGCGCGGGTCTTGCTGCACCCAATGCGACAGACGCTCGCGTGTGCCATCGTCACTGCGGCCATCGGCAATGAGCACTTCCAGATCCCATCCTTCGGGAATGCGTTGCTCCAGCACGCTGGCGCAAAACACGTCGATGTGGTCACGTTCGTTGCGGCATGGCACGATGACCGATATGGTCTGAGCCTGAATGCCATGAGTCTTGAGTTCAAGCACGGGCTTTTTCTCGCACTTTCACGTTGCGCGGCAACAGCAACTTCTGATAGAGGCGCCACATGGCATCCATCTGGCCTCGACGCGAGGCCTCGCGCTCGATGCGCTGATGGTTGAAGGCGCCCATTTCACGGGCTTGTGCTGGCGCGTCACAGACGGTCAGCAAGGCTTGGGTGACCGCACTCACATCACGAACCGGCACGATGAACCCGCCACGCTGGTCGAGCCATTGGCGGTTGGCAGGCAAGTCAGAGGCAATGATGGGCAAACCGCAGGCCATCGACTCGAGCACCGACACGGAAGTCGCATCGCTGGTCGGGATCGATACCGACACCCGACTGCGCTGGATGGCGTTGACCATCGCCACATCGCCAACCCGGCCATGGAACTCGACGCGATCGGCCACCCCCAATTGCGCGGCTTGCGCCTGCAACGCCTCTTTCAAGACACCGCCCCCCAACAGATGCAGGCGCGCCTGGGACTGCGGGCGCTGCCTGGCAAAGGCGGCAAATGCCTCCACGATGACATCGATGTTGTAGTTCGGCTCCCAAGTGCGCAGACTGACCACATCAAAGCCCGGCGAGGGTTCGGCCGGCACGAACTTGTCGGTATCAGCCCCCCACAAAATCTGATGACATGGGGCACTGGGGTGGTACCGTGCGATGGCATCGAGCATGTCCATCGAATCGGCCGTGATCAGATCGGCATGGTGCAACGACCAGTTCACAATCAAGCGCATCAGACGGCTTTCACGCGGCGTGACCAGAATGTCAGAGCCCCAGGCCGTCAGCACTTTAGGCACGTTCAAGCCACACGCAGCGGCCCACAGGCCATACGACGTCACATAGTGACCATGCACGAGCGTCGGCTCAAACCGCTGCGCCACCTCACGCGCCACTGCACGCACCTTGGGCAAGGCTTTGAACCAGCCCAGCTTGTCCTTGCCCGGCTCGATGGCAATGACTTCCTCGGCTCCGGGTACCTCGCCCGGCTCGCGGGTGATGACCACCGCGCGTCCGCCACGCTCGGCCACGGCCGCGACCCAGCGGCGCGTGTGCACGCTGGACGCATCAGCAAAGAAGAGAATTCGCACCGCTTGACTGCTCATGGCTGAATCGCGTCCTCGTCTCTGGCAGAAGCGGTGCCATTCAAGGCGCGCTTGAGGTTGTCTTTACCGGCCCACTGGGCGTAGATGGCATGCAACTCCGGATGCCGTTGCAACAAAGCGCGGTCCAGCTCACGGGTATCGCCCATGATCTCGGCCCGCTTGCCTGGCACTTTGGTGCCCACGATCGCGAAATCAGGCACATCACCCGACACGAAACTGTAGCCCTGCACGATCACACCTTTACCGATCTGAGCGCCCGGCGCAATCACGCTATGCGGCCCCACGAAGCTGTAAGCCCCGATGCGAGTGGCCCGACGCACATACCCGTGCGGCTTGGCTTCGTGTACGTAGCGGCGCCCCATCGCACGCACCGAGCGATGGCTGGAATGGGTCAGGATGGACGCGTAATTGGTGATCTGGCAGCCTTCTTCAATCACCAGGCCGTTGGACCCATCAATGCGATTGAAGTGGCCGATGAACACATGATCACCCAGTGTCAGCCCCTCCCGCCCCTCGAAGCAGGTGTGGGTACTCACGCGGGTGTGGGGGCAATACGCCCCGCCGGTGTTCTGCCAGCCGTAAACAATGCGCGGCCCGGTGAACACCGACAACAGCCGCACCACGGGGTGCTTGAGTCGTTGGAGGAGGATGGACATGGTCACTATTGTCTCTGATCGCGCGTCAATGACGGTGTCCACAAGGCCCGCAGAGGCAAACCGGCATGCCGCAGGAAAACGGCGTACGCGCCCGAAATGGCAAGGAAGTACCCGCTGCTGGACGCCAGCGCCGCCCCAGTAGGCCCCCAGCGCGGCACCAACGCCAGCCCGACCAGCAGGCTGGTCAGCATCGACAGGCCTGCAATGGCCCCCGACAAATGGGGCTTGCCAAGGTGGTTGGTGTAGAACGCCGACAAGCTCGATGCTGCCGCATAAGCCGCCACACCGGGTAGCAGTGCCGCCAGCGGCCACAGCGATGCCTCGTACGCAGCCCCCATCACCCAAGGCAGAGCCCACCAGGCCCCGCCTAGCAAAATAGGGGCGGCCAACAGCGTGGCCAGGACATTGATGCGAACCGCCTGCACAGTCATGGCCGAGGCCACGCGCAAATCTGGATGACCGATGCGCGCATAAGCCGACACGGTGACCGATGAGGACAACAGCCACAGCAACTCAGCCACGGTCACCGCCACCGAATACGTTCCTGCCGCCGCCAGCCCGTGGAAGCGCTCGACCAGGAACAAGGAGACTCGGTAGTTGAGCAGGCTGATCACATTGGTGACGCCGATGGTGAGCACAAAAGGCCAGGCTGACCACCAGACAGGCGTGGCGGGTGTCGACAGGGGCTCCGCATCCTGAGCCTCGGCCTCTCGAGCCGCAGGCTGAGGCAAGGCTGCATCATGCCGGGCGGCATCGTGAAGACCAAACAGGGCGGTCAGCACGGCCACCAGCGATTTGCCACTGACCCAGGCTGTCAGCACCAGCAGCACCACGGGGGTCTGCCGTGTCTGCCCTTGGGTCAGCCACCACACCACGGACAACCCCATCAAGACACTGGCCGGCGCCGCGACCTGCGCGACATTGATGGGCCACATCCGCCCCTGCCCCAGCCATAAGCCGGTCGCGGTCGGTACCAACAACAGAAACGGTGCGGCCAACGCCAACAACCAAAGCAAAGAATAGGGCAGGCGAGTAGACCACCACGACACCCCCACCAGGACCAAAGAGGCCACCAGACCCAAGCCCACCGCGGCGCGCAGCACGCCGGTCAACATGGGCCGCACGGCCCCATATTGCCCCCCTTGACGCAGGGACAACTGCCGAGCCAGCCACAAGCCGAAACCGGAAAACAGCGTCAGCAAACCCGATTCAACGGCCACAAACAGCGCGAACGCCCCCTGCACGGAGGGCCCCTGCCGCGCGACCAGCACGGTGATGACCAAACCCAAACCCACCATGCACAGCTTGGCCAGCAGGTTGCCCAGCGCAGCCCGTGGTACGGCACGCCATAGCTGGCGCCAACGCGGCTCGACAAGCGGTTGAGACGTGCGAGATTCTTCCAAAGACATGGTGGGATTGTCGCCCAGGCCCACGTGTGGCTGAAAAGGGACGAAATAGCGACATTCTTTTTACATTTCGACAAATGTCTGCTTTTCTTATAGGAAGATCCTGCTCATGATTGACGCATCGCATTAAGCCCCTGACATTGGCCTTAAAGCGCACTGATTACGACAGGTTTTGGTTTCAACTCCAGTAGAAACCCTCACATTGGTGAGATCTTGGCCGATCCCGGCAGCGGGGTCGGCTTTTTTTTCCCCCTCTCGTACAATCTAGGGTTTGGCCGATTTCACTCTAGACGCCGTCATGACCACGCCTCAAAAGCCCTCTGCGACAGACCACGCCCAAGCCACCCCTGCGGAAGCCCTGGTGGACACCAACAAACTGATCGAAGAGCGCCGCGAGAAACTCAACGGCATCCGTGCTCGTGGCGTGGCCTTCCCCAACGATTTCAAGCCGGCTGACCGCGCTGCAGCCCTGCATGCGCAACACGACGGCACCGAAGCCGAAGCCCTGGAAGCACAAGCCGTCAAGGTCAGCGTCGGTGGCCGCCTGATGCTCAAGCGCGTCATGGGCAAGGCCTGCTTCGGCACCCTGCAAGATGCCACAGGCCGCATCCAGGTCTATGTGACCCTGGACAACGTGGGCGCCGACACCCTGGCCGACTTCAAGCACTGGGACCTGGGCGACATCCTGGGCGCCGAAGGCACCCTGTTCAAGACCAAGACCGGCGAGCTGTCGATCAAGGTCAACATGATCCGCCTGCTGACCAAGGCCCTGCGCCCCCTGCCCGACAAGTTCCACGGCATGACCGACCAGGAACAGAAGTACCGCCAGCGCTATGTCGACCTGATGATGGACGAGGAAGCCAAGAAGCGCTTCATCGCCCGCAGCAAGGGCGTGGCCTCGATCCGCAACTTCATGGTCGAGCACGGCTTCCTGGAAGTGGAAACGCCGATGCTGCACCCGATTCCCGGCGGTGCCAACGCCAAGCCTTTCGTCACCCACCACAACGCGCT
Organism: Aquabacterium sp.; assembly: GCF_036273115.1. GTDB lineage: Bacteria > Pseudomonadota > Gammaproteobacteria > Burkholderiales > Burkholderiaceae_C > Aquabacterium. Next base: position 68 of record NZ_DASUIN010000001.1, on the reverse strand, counting down.
GGACCAGGAGATGTTCCTGCGCATCGCGCCCGAGCTGTACCTCAAGCGCCTGGTGGTGGGCGGCTTCG